>NZ_JAFFPR010000019.1 GCF_016918735.1 Leptospira abararensis | reverse complement strand
GTTTGCAAATAATGGAAAAGTCTTATTCAGAACCATAAAAACGATTTCTATATTCTCCTGGGCCCATACCTACATTTTTTTTAAATACCTTTTGGAAGTGAGAGAGGTCTTCATACCCACAATGAAAACATAAGTCTGAAATTTTAAAATTTTTTTGAGTTAACATCTGTTTTGCCTTTTGTATTCTTAACTTTTCCAAATATTTCTTAGGAGTCAGCCTCATTTCTTCTTTCATTTTTCGAAAAAAAGTTCTGGGGTGCATTTCTGCTAGTTTTGCCAAATCTTCAATTTGCCAAGGATGAGATAAATCCTTTAAAACTTTTGCTTCCAATGCAAGTAGCCATGGCTCTTGTGATATATGTAACCACTGACTGTAAGGAGATTGTAGCTGCCTTTTAGGATCTACAGCCAAAAAATTGGCAACCGATTTTGAAAGAATTTCCTTAGAGGTATCTGAGATTGCCCGCAGAGCCAAATCAATGGAACTAAATGCTCCTCCAGAAGTGGTTATGTTTTTGTCTGAAACTAAAAGTTTATCCATTAGTAAATTTACATCAGGATATCGATTTGCAAAATCGGAATGTAACCACCAACTGGATGCAACTGATTTTGAATTTAGAACCCCTGCTTCTGCTAGTAAATAACCAGAAGAACAACTAACATACATTTGAGTATCAATTCTTTTTAAAGTTTGAATCTCTCGCGAGAGTTTTGGTAATTGATTTAAAATATCTTTTGGATATAAATGATCTAATCCAGGAACAAACAAAATAGCACCTTTTATGGTTTTACGGAATACTTTTGATTTCAACTTGATTCCACTGGAAGACTGTATTTCACCTCCTTTCACTGAAACGAATTCTGGATTCCATCGCCACCGACTACGAAAGGATGCTTCGGATATACGATTAGCAATCATTATTGTATCAAAAAATGATACGGCAGATGTTAATAAAAAATTTTCATATAAAAATATCTGGACAGTTACCAATTGATTCATTTGACACTTTTGACCATATTTTTGTCATTCCTGACAATTGAAAATTAAAACCATTCAGTTATAATTTCAATATGATTTTAACAGAGAATGTAGAAAAAGTTTTCGAAGTTCAGGAAGATATAGAATCCCTATTCCAATCATGGGAAAAACAATCAAATAGGAATCTAATCGATTATAAATTTCACGTTTACCGCGTTTGGAACTTATGTCTAAAACTTTCTGGTTTGGATGATTCCAGAAATCCAGAACTGTTTCGGCTACTGGCAATCACTTCTGCATTTCACGACAGCGAATACTTTATCAATAAAAACTGGGATTATTTAAACACCAGTAATCAAAAGATGATTGAATATCTAAAATTGGTTGGTTTAGAAGATTTATCAGACATAGCATCACTGACTTTATTTAATCATCATCTGCTTAAAATTTATCGAGGACCTCATTTCAGAATTGTAGAATCCTTTCGTAAAGCGGATTTAATCGATTTTCCTGGCTGGCGCCTACATGGGATTGATAAACAATATTTGAAACAACTTAGAAAAGTTTTTCCATATCGAAATTTTCGATTCATTGTCTGGTTCGAAACATTCAAACAATTCTTAAAATCACCTTTCTCTGGTTTGCCAATGTTAAGAAAAACACCATATACAATTTCATGTGAGGATGCCAAATGAAACATCATCCCTTTATACCAGATAGTGAACTCTGTAATCGAATTTTAGAGTATTTAAATGACACACAACCTGAATACCTCACAAATCATTGTTTAAGAAGTCATGCCTATTCTGCTCTAATCTCTGAAAGTAAAAACAATACCATAGATAAGGAAATTTTATTTTGTACAACGGCATTGCATGATCTAGGATTGTGTCATCATAACACTCAAAAAAGTCGATTTGAAGTATTAGGTGCCGATTTGGCATCAGAATTCTTAAGGAAAAATGGATTAGAAAAAAGTAAGTGTGATGTTGTTTGGGATGGAATAGCCTTACATACTTCCTTTGAAATTGCCTTCCGAAAACAAGCGGAAATTGCCAACGCAGCAGCCGGAATCCTTTTTGATGTTGTAGGTGGACCACAAATTCGGTGGATCGGCAAAAACAACTTAGAAAAAATTCTTACGATTTACCCGAGGTTGAATTTAAAAAATAATTTAGTAAATGATATGATAAGTTTTATTCAGAAAAACCCTAAAACAGTAACAGGGACTATTCTATCAGAAGTAGCAATACTCAAAACGCCAGACACAAACTGTCCAAATTTTATAGATTTGATCGATCGTGCTCCTTTTCCAGAATAGTGCATTGTATCGAATATATAAACATTAGATAATTTTCCTAAAGACATTCGAAGCTAAATATAGTCTAATACGTTTATGCAATAAATTTAAAATGATCTCGAAATTATTTTTTTAAAGAAAGCCCTTGTCATCTCAATTTGATTTGATCTAATTGAAACCATGAGACTGATACTTGTATCCAATCGGTTACCAGTCCAATGGGATGGCACTCCCAGTGTCGGTGGACTTGCAACGGGCCTATCTAGTTTTTTAACACACTGGAAGTCATTAGGAAATGAAGTCCTATGGGTAGGATGGCCGGGGAAAGCCATCGCGGACAAAGAACAAAGTTCGTATTCCAAACGAATGGAAAACGAACATGGGACAATTCCTGTTTTTTTAAAACAAAAGTTAGCGGATTCTTTTTATAATGGGTTTTGTAATAAAACGATTTGGCCTTTATTTCATTATTTCACAGCACATTGTGAATACTCTGATACAACATTTGATTCATATGCGGAAGCCAATGAAGAATTTGCAAAAGTAATTAGCAAAATTTACAAACCGGGAGATTGGGTATGGGTCCATGACTATCACCTTTTTTTATTACCTGGTATTTTGCGTAGTCTATTTCCCAACATTCTCCTTTCTTTCTTTTTACACATTCCGTTTCCTACTTTCGAAATCTTTCGTTTACTTCCAGAAAGATTTCGAACAAAAATTTTACATGGTTTACTTGGCGCAGATTTAATTGGATTCCATACGCAAAGTTATACCCAATATTTTTTAAGGGCTCTACTTAGATGCCTTGGAATTGAAAATGAAAGGGGAATTGTTTTTTTTCAAAACCACCTCATAAAAACAGGCGCATTCCCTATGGGAATTAACGTTGAACAATTCCAAAAATATTCTCAATCAGAAGATTGCAAAAAAATAGCGAGTTCCCTCAACACCAATCATAGAGATTTAAAACAGATACTTTCTGTCGACAGATTAGATTACACTAAAGGCGTATTACAGAGATTAAATGCTTTTGAACTTTTTTTAAAACAGAATCCCTATTGGATTCGCAAATGTAAACTGGTTCTCGTATTAGTTCCTTCCAGAACGGATGTCTCCTCCTATCAGACAATGAAGCGCGCCATTGATGAAAAGATTGGAGCGATAAACGGAAGTTATGGAACTTTAGATTGGACACCCATTTTATACCAATACAAAGGTTTTCCATTCGAGGAGTTAGTTCCCCTTTACAAAAATACACATGTAATGTTGGTCACCCCTTTCCGAGATGGAATGAATCTTGTTGCAAAAGAGTTTTTGGTATCACAAGACTGTGGAATGTTAGTTTTGAGCGAAATGGCTGGCGCCTCGGCGGAACTGCCAGAAGCTATCCTTGTGAATCCCAGCGACTTAAAAAGTATGGCAGAAGCAATTTTAGAAGCCATTGAAATGTTGCCAGAAGAAATTCGCACCCGAAATCATATCATGACAAAACGTCTGTCTGAAAATTCTGTGAAAAATTGGGCAGAAAAAATCTTTTTAGAAACCGAGGATGCGGCCAAAAAGAATTTATCTTTCCAAACAAAGTCGATACCCCCAACTTCAGATTTACTATTACCTAAAATAAAAAAACCAATATTTATCATATTCGATTATGATGGAACCTTAACTCACTTTGAATCATTACCACATTTAGCGACACCAAAACCAGAGTTGATTGAAAACCTAAAGGAGTTATCAGATTTTGAGAACGTTTCCATCGCTATTATTAGCGGACGAGATAAATTATTTTTAGAAACTAACTTTGGAAAATTGCCAATTCAATTGATCGCCGAACACGGAGCATGGCACAAACTACCGAATAGTAAAACATGGAACTCTTTATTCACGTCTTCTGGTGAATGGAAATCTCAAATAAAAAACCATTTAGATGAATTTACGAAACGCGTTCCTGGATCATTTACTGAAGAAAAGGATTTTTCACTTGTTTGGCATTTTAGGAATGCAGACCCAGACATTGGCCTAAATGCCGCCAGAGAAATGTTAGACGAACTTTCTCAAGTATCCGCAAACACCGGTTTTTTTGTCCAAAGAGGAAATAAAATCATTGAAGTTCGCGAGTATGGAACCGGAAAAGGTAAAGCCGCATTGAAAATTTTACCAAGTGAGGAGTTAAATATATTTATATTTGGTGATGATACAACGGATGAAGATATGTTTCGCGAAATGAACGAATCAGTGACCACAGTAAAAATTGGAAAATCCGAAACGATCGCCAAATATCGATTCAGAAGTCCCGATGATGTTAGCTTGTGGATAAAAAATCTAATCTTTTTTTTAAGAGGGAAAAAGAATGGAACAACATAAATACAATTCCGGAATCATAGGAAACGGAAGTTATATCGCACATATAAATACAGAGGCCGAAATTGTTTGGTTATGTTGGCCAAACTTTGATAGTTCCCCTATATTTGGTTCCCTACTTGATAAAAAATGCGGCACCTTTTCCCTTATACCGCAATCAAAACTAATTAGTACTTCGCAAGTTTATCTAGAAAACACAAATATACTTCGAACCGAAATCCATACAGATTCAGGTTCTTTTGCCGTAATCGACTTTGGACCCAGATACTACGAAAAAGGGAAATTACAATACAAACGAAATTTATATAGGAAAATCATTCCGCTAAAAGGTGATGTTAAAATAAAAATTATCATCTCACCAACTTATGATTATGGGGACCAAATCATTTTTCCGAAAGTTCTATCTGATCATATTCTACTAGAAAGGTCAGAATTTAAAATTCATATTTCATCCAATGTTTCCTTAAACCAAATTTCACGGGAAAATTATTTCCATTTAAACCAAACCATTTATGTTGGTTTATTTGAAACACTACTTGAAGAATATCCGATCGAAGATTTTATAGAATCAGAATTCACAAAAACAAAGATCTATTGGCAAAACTGGGTAAAACATTGCACAATTCCCAATTTTGCACAAAAACAACAAATCCGATCTGCATTGTGCTTAAAACTCCACCAATTCCAAGACACAGGTGCGATCATAGCATCCTCCACAACAAGTCTTCCCGAAGCTCCGAACTCTGGGCGTAATTGGGATTACCGTTTCTGCTGGTTACGTGACGGATTTTATACATTATATGCATTAACTAATTTGGGACAATTTGAAGAATTAGAAATGTATTCCCAATTCATAAGTAATTTAACCCCTAGTATCGACGGTAGATATCAACCATTATATAGTATCTTCGGTGAATCAAATTTAGAAGAAAAAATTCTAAACTTAGATGGGTATATGGGTAACCGACCAGTACGAATTGGAAATTCAGCATATACTCATAAACAGAATGATGCATATGGGCAAATTTTAATTTCCTTATTGCCATTATATTTGGATGAAAGAATTCCAGAAAAAAAAAGATTTCACAATCTAAATTTATTAAAAAATATTTTAGACAAAATTGAATTTACAATCTCAGAACCCGATGCAGGTCTTTGGGAATTCAGAAATTTTTCACAGAAACACTGTTATACTTTTTTATTCCATTGGGTCGGTGCCAAAGCAGCCAGGGAAATTTTCCTTCAACTTGGAGAATCTGAACTTCAGAAAAAATCGGAATCTTTAATGAAAGCTGCAGAAATGAATATAGAATCATGTTTTGATGCAGATTTAGGTTGTTATACACAGGCTTTCGGGAAAAAGGATCTTGATGCCAGTTTATTACAACTGATCACTTTAGGATACCTGGACCCAAAATCAGATAAAGCAAAATCTCACTTAACATCGATTGAGAAAAATCTAAAGACGAAAGAAGGTTTTTTATATCGATATCTACATAATGATGATTTCGGGAAACCAGAAACTACATTTTTGGTTTGTACTTTTTGGTATATCGAAACTCTGGCATGTATGGATCGCTTGGACGAAGCAATTATTTTGTTTAACAAAGTATCTGAACGAGCAAATCATTTAGGTTTATTTAGCGAAGACATTGAATCCATTACTGGCAATCAATGGGGTAATTTTCCCCAGACCTACAGTCATGTAGGTTTAGTGAATGCGGCCCATAAACTTTCCCAGAAAAAGACGAAAAGTTTGTTTTGGTAAAAGTGGGGAGAGACTTTGAACAACAAGGGAAACTAAAAAATAGATTTGAATTTCTTTTGTAATTTCCTTATCTTCTGTTCACCATGAAGAACTTTCTACTTAGTTTACTCCCTTGGACAAAAAGAGAATGGACTGACTTTGTTGCCGATCTAACACCATTATTTGGTCTATTCATTTTTGCATCGGAACCAAGGAACATAATGCTCGCTCTTTATCCTGAACTGTATTTTGTATTTGGCTACGGAATGATTCGCCTCGTAACAACGGCAATTTATGCAGCTGGCCAGCAGAGTAAAGAAATGGGATTACAAGATTTGGATATCCCAGAACCTATCATTGGAAAAATATTCTATTTTATATTTGTTCCTTTTTTTGGTGCAATCCTTCTCATAGCACTTCTTTGTATCGTCTCTCTACTCATTGGGTTTAATTTTTTCTTTTATATGATGATCGAATTGTTTTTGAGTGTTGCCACCACCGGAGGTCTGGATGCTAATTTCATTTTTTTTGATCTCTACCAGTCTCTAGAACCAAAGGAACAGTATTATATTTGGGGAATTTTTCTATTTACACTGTATCGTTATCTACCAAAGATTTTTGAATTTTTCAAAAACCAAACCTACAAAAATGATAAGAATTCTTGGGCCTGGCTTGCCATGGGAACACCAGGAATTCCCAAAAACAATCAATTCCAAATGATGGTAAAGGCATTTCAATCTATGATCGGAACAGAAAACAAACCTTCCGAAATTTTCGAATACACTCCATTGATTTATCTTGGATTTTTATTCTTTTACTTTAGCACATTGGTTTTGATGATAAAACTTCCGTTATCTGGTCCAATCCTTACCCTTGTCATCAAAGCCTTTGTAGAAATGTATTTTTTTCGGCTCTATAAAGAAGCGCAAGGGATCGCAGCGTAAATCCTTTGCGAAGCAAAGATTGGAGCGCAGAGCCCGGTCGCGTAAGCGATGCGCCCAAAAATAGCAAAAATGATCCAGTTTGGTTTTGAAACCCTTGTATACTAGAAAAATAATAAGGAGAGAATATGGCATTCCAACAAATCCAAACGGGAATCATCACCGAAAAATTAGCAGAAACAAAAGTCTTTTATGAAAAATGGTTAGGATTAGAAACAAAATTCGAATCCGAATGGTTTGTATTACTTTGTTTACCCAATCGTCCTGAGATGGAGTTAGCAATCATGAAACCTAACCAACCACAGGTGAGAAAACCTTACTTCCAAAATTCCTATCAGGGAAAAGGAATTTGGTTTATCTTCGAATCTAAAGATGTAACAAAAGAATTTGAAAAAATGAAGGAGAACAAAGCTCCCATTGACCTAACACTCACAACAGAGGAATGGGGAGATGTCCATTTTACTTTAGTGGATCCGAATGGAATTGGAATTGATATTGTCCAAGAGCGTAATTCTAACTAAAATAGAGAAGACAAATTAAGAAACCTTTTGGATCTTTCTTCTTGAAAGTAAAAAGAGGTTTCCCTTGCCACATCAGCCAAATCTCTATCCTGTTTGGAACAAAATGGAAAAACAATTAGAGGAAACCATTGGCCTAAATCAAATTGCTTTTTTTACCGGCTATAGTGACTGGCACTTCCATCGTTTGTTTAAATCCATTCAAGGAGAAAATGTTAAGGAATACATTCGCAGACTACGTTTAGAAAAGGCAGCCTATGAATTAAAGATTACAAACTTTCCTATTTTAGAAATTGCAATAGAGGCTGGATTTTTATCCCATGAATCATTTTCAAAAGCCTTCAAACGTGTGATTGGTTCCACACCATCAGAGTTTCGTAAACAATTTCAAAAGAAAAAAAATCCTTCTCTAAGTCACCACAAAACAATCCCAGATGGTATTTCTAAATATGGATTCCAAATCAAAACCATATCTTCCTTTACCATTGTCTTTGTCCGCCATATAGGGAGTTACGAAGAACTTCCGGGTCCACTTCCTGGGAGTAAGGAAGTTTTTTCCATTCAGTCGTTACTACAAAAATGGAATTCCCCAAACTCGAACCACAAATGGATAGGAATTAGTCAAGATGATCCAGAAATTTCACCCAAGGGGAAGATAAGATTTGATTTAGGAATTACTGTCGGTTCATTACAAAAACCGCTCCCAGATGGATTTGGAATCCAATCCATTCCCGGAGGAAAGTATTTACAGATTCGTTACCAAGGAAGTTACCACAATCTACCCAAAATTTACCATTGGATTTTGAATGATTATGTGAGCACCACTTCATACAAATTAAAAAACCAACCACCTTGGGAGTGTTATTTGAACCCTATAGAAAAACTAGACGATAAACGCATTACAGATATTTACTTTCCTATTCGTTAATGGATTCTCAATTACTCCCCAAGTTGGTTAGAACAAAAAGCAGTTACGCAAACAAAGGAATCGATTACTTTTTAGAGGCCGCCGCAGGTCCGAAGATTTGGAACCTTTAGTCTTAAAAATAACGTATGAGATGTTGGCAAAAAAGGGTTACCATGGTTTTTCCATTGATCATATAGTTTTGGAAACTGGGGTTGCGAAGACGACAATCTATAGGCGATGGCCAAATAAAGCCCTCCTTGATCAGATGGAAGCACTTTCTGTTGTTTTCTCAGGTAAATTTGGACGTGTCATTTCTACTCTGATTGGAGCAGGCCAACAAGATGTAGAACTATCAGAAGCTATTTTAGAAAACTATTTATTGCCCAGAAGGCAGGCAGCAAAAAAATTTTTCAAACACGCCATCGAATCGAAACAAATCCGACCACTCTCCGATGTGGAGATTGATGTTTGTATGGATATTCTCTACGGCACTCTATACTTTCGGTTGTTACTTAAACATGAAAAACCCCAGTTCCAAGATCTTAGGCCCTGGTTAGAAAGGTTTTTAAATACTTTAAAGAAATAGAATTCATCAGGCCGAGGAACGGAAATAGGAAAGTAGCAAAACCTGTATATTAGAGGAAAACTAAGGATTTTTTAATTTTGTTTTAATTTTTTCTTTTTTACTTTTCTTTTTTTGTTAGGATTAATCAACATGAAACCACTTTCTAAACTTTGGATCCTTTGTTTTATCCTCTTTGAATCTTGCGTAATTTTCCAGGCAACGAAAGTTCCCCCAAATAATCTAAAGTCTGCCTTAGAATCTAAATCCACCCAACAACCAAAAATTGTATTTCTTGGAGATAGCATCACCCATGGTCGAGTGAGTTATGATTATGTGGGATCTATCGCAAAAAATCCAAACCTAACAAGTTATCAGGTAATTAACGAAGGAATTAATAGCCGCCTAACAGTTCAAATTCTAGAACAACTAGACAATCTCAAAGAACTGAAACCAGATTATGTATTCCTTCTGATTGGAACAAATGATTTAAAAGCCACTCTCTCAGCCGATGAATACAACCGTTATGCGGCTCTTTGGAAATTGAAAGAACCTGTCACAGAAGAAAGTTTTGTGAAAAATCTAACAAAGATCATCCAAACTATAAAAAAAGACACAAAAGCTAAGCTTATTGTTTTTTCTCCTCCTGTTTTAGGAGAGGATACAAATTCCATCCCTTTCCAAAGATCCAAACGATTTGCAGAACTCACAAAGGAAGTGGTTACCAAAGAAAAAGCCATCTACAAACCATTACACGAAACACTATCCAAAGGATTAGAAACGTCCATTACAAAAACGCATAAACCCTATATCCAAAGCACTTGGGGAATGTATTGGACCATTTTAAAATACTATTCTTCCAAAGCCAGTTGGGATGACCTTGGAGAATCCAATGGATACTATTATCTAACTGATGCCATCCATTTAAATGAACGCGGGGGAAAGATTTTAGAAGCTATGGCTTTGGAGGAGATTTTGCCTGGGGAAAAATAAAGAATACGAAAGGCTACTATCTTAATTTGGTCTATTCATATCTTTCATATTCAGAGAGGATCGTAGATGTTTCCACCGATGGAGTAAAAAAAGTTTCTCTAATTTTTAAATATTCAGGGTCTTTAAAAAAAAGATCCTTGAGTTCTTTGGTTCTAAAAAAAATCAAAAACAATCGATTGATCTGCTTAGAATCTTCACTAATCAGAGTCTCTTGAATTTTAAAGTCGTAACGAAAACCTCCTTCATACTTTAACAAGAGAGGTGTCATTGCTTTTCGGTAGTTACTGTAAAGTTCATCATTTGAAACTTGTAAACCTACAACTGTTTCATAGGCGAATGCTGTTTTTTTAAATTGATTGGACATTTATTATACCTTAAAATCTATAATCTCATTGATGTAGTTCGAATTTTCTTCTGAAGTTAACATTATTAGCAAAAGGAATGCAATAGGCATGAGGTTGCAAGAGTCTCCCACTGGTAATGATATTTTGATTCAAAACACAAGCACACGATTGTTATCAGTATCTACAACATAAATACCATCTTGACCGATAGAAATCCCTTGCGGTTGGAAAAAAGTAGTGGCAGTAGCATTGGAAGAAGAAGTAATAAAACTTCCGTTTTGCCCGAATACTTTCGAAGCCATAGTATTCAGCCCTGAAAACAAAAGAACTCGATTGTTAGAACTGTCGGCAATCCAGACATCTCCCCCAAAGGCGAGGACAGACTTGGGTGAATTTAAGGTTCCCGCTCCGATCGATCCATAATTCGGTAAGCTAGAAAAAAAGTCCGGTTGTCCATACACTCTAGTCGCAATGGTACTAGTTCCCGGATAAAACAAAACACGGTTGTTTCCTGTATCTGCGATGTATACACCTTCGGAACTGACAGAAACTCCTTCAGGAGAAACTAGAGATGTCTCTGTGGTTCCAGTGTTACTAGATAAAAAATCAATCTGTCCATACACTCGAGAAGGGGTGGTATTTCCATCCAGATAATACAAAACACGATTGTTTCCCTGGTCTACAATGTATATACCGCTGGCATCTCTTGTGATCCCGTATGGTGTTGCTAAAGTGTTAGGGGAGATAGCACCTCCTTGGTTTGGTGACGCAGAAATAAAATCAGGTTGTCCATACACTCGAGAGGCAAAACTATTAGTTCCCTCAAAAAACAAAGCTCGACTGTTATCTGCATCCGTAATATACAATCCCTGTTTGTCCTTTGTTAATCCGCGAGGTCGATTGATCTCCGAAATGGAAGTTCCCATCATCGAAGAGGATAAATCTACTTGGCCATAAACGGAAGACGCTGTGGTATCAGTTCCAGAAAAAAACAAAACACGGTTGTTCCCAAAGTCTGATACCAAAAGCCCACTTCCATCAGCTAAGGCTTGGTAGGGTGTATAAAGAGAATTTGCGTTTAATCCAAAGTTATTTGAAGTAAAAGATCCATTTTGACCGTAGACTCTCTTTGCAGTGGTTGTATGGCAAATAATTTGAATCCCAGAGATTCCTACGGGAACGATACCCTCCCACCCAGAATAAACCAAACAAACGATCGCACTAGGTTGGGAAACAATTGAAAGAGTATACCGAGCGCCAAACCCAAGAGAAATAGGAATCGAAAAATTGGTGGAACCAGCGGAAATCGAAACTTCCGTTCCCGTATTAGTCTTTAACACCATTCCCGATGTGCTAAGTCCGAGTATGGTTCCACTCAATGAAAAAGATGTATCTACTTTGCAGTATGGTGAAGTGTAATCAACGGCGCTTTTTAAAAGCAGGTTTTTGAAAAAAGATTTGGAATTCAAATCGCAGGGATTAGATATTTCAGGTTGTCCGCAAGAAATGATGACCCATAAGAACGAAAACGTAAAACAAAAGGAACGAATTGTCACGGAATTAGAATATCCGATTTCCCTAATTTAGGGCAAGTAATAAATTAGATTTACATCAATTAGGTGGTCATTTGGGAAGTTTTTCTAAAAAAGAAAGTTTTGAAAAGTCAAAGCATGTGGTTTTCCGTTGATTTCCACCATTTCCATACTTAAGTTTCCTTCTTTGATTTCCCCATTTCTGATTCGAAAACGATGTTTAAACCCTGTTAGTTTTCCATTAGTTAAGAATTTTTTTCTAATTTCTGCACTATCTGCATCATTAACATACATATTTAAATCCAAACTAGTTTTACCGACCACTTCCCTTTTCTCGTATCCAACCAATTTTTCAAATGCCGGATTCACGTTTACAAATTGGAATTGATTACTCGTGTCATGTAACGACATGGCGATAGGACTTACTAAAAATGCTTTTTCGAAAAGTTCCTGAGCCTCAGTTTTTTTTTGATTACTATCAAACAATCGTAAGGCCATTTTAATCGATGCAATCAAAACAATTTCGCCAGATGTTTTAAGGATATAACCATAGGATGTGATGGATTCAGTTCTATCGATAATTTCAGCTTCTGTATGTGAGGATAAAAAAACGAGAGGGATAGAATGTAACAAAAGAATTTCTTTGGCAGCTGTCGTTCCATCCATTCCAGAACCCAAGTCAATATCCATAAGGATGATATCGATTGGTTTTGTTTTATGACCAAGAAAAGAAATAGCAGCCTCACCGGTAGAAACATGGTGAACCATAAAACCCGCAGAGTTTAAAATTTTTATCTGCATCATTGCCAATACGGCTTGGTCTTCGACCAATAAAATAGATTTTTGATTAACAAACATGGCCGAATTCAACATTGATTAATCATAGAAATATACAATCATTAGAAAGGACAACTCATAATACAATTGATACTCAATCTCTTTCTTCTTTTAGGTAGACAATCTGTTCTAAAATTAAGTAAACACTGAGAATCACTCCAGAGGTACGAGAAATATAGATTTTTTATCGTCATAGAGAATATACATCGTGTTACAGTATAACTGGTCGGAAGTTGACTGAAATAAAGGATCGACAAAAAGACCAGCTGGCGAGGAGACTAGGGAATGTCCGCAGAAACAAACGAAATCAGTCAATTTGAAAGATCTTTATTTCGCAAAGGAATTTCATTGATTGTGTACACAAAGTACGGATTGAGTGCGATATTTCTTTTAGGAGTGGCTGCAAACTTTGCAACCAAAAGTTTTATTCCAAATTTTATCGGTTCACTAATCTTTCTCTTGAATGGTCTTATTCCCGGTTATTTCCTACGAAAAGGAAA
The DNA here is from genome assembly GCF_016918735.1 of Leptospira abararensis. Classification (GTDB taxonomy): domain Bacteria; phylum Spirochaetota; class Leptospiria; order Leptospirales; family Leptospiraceae; genus Leptospira_A; species Leptospira_A abararensis. Next base: position 123,395 of record NZ_JAFFPR010000019.1, on the reverse strand, counting down.
AGAAATCACAAGAGCTTGGGCATTTACGATTATATTTATCGATTTACTAATCTTAGTTAGCTTTTTTTACTTAGATGTTTATAATAATTATGTAAAAGGGGATGCCAGTAATACTATCACCGCAGGGATTTTTTATATCATTTTTGTCTTCATTGCCATTTATTCCAGCTTCCTCTTTGAATCTAAATTAGTGATGATCGTGGGAGTCATTTCCACATGTCTATACATCGGTGGAATTTATTTTTCAGCAAAATTAGGGGCAGTCCTCGTCGCTAAACCACATCTTGAGATGTTGCGAGCAAACAATATCATAGTCGCAACCGAAGTTCAGAAAATTATTTTTTACTTCGGTGTTATTTTTAGTTTACGTTATGTGGTAGCTCTGATCCGAGAAATGCAAACTGACTTAAAAACTAAATTGAAAGAAACTTTGGAAAATCAAATTTTTATTACTGGAAAATCCAATCAAATGGAGAAATCGGCAAACACACTTGCCACTTCCGTAGAAACTTTACAATCCATGTCAGATGAACTCCACAACCAATCCCAAAATCAAGCTGCCTCTGTTGAAGAAATCTCAGCTTCTGTGGAAGAACTTTCTTCTTCAGCAATCAGTTCTGCAAATTTGGTGGAAGACCAAGTAGCAAGAGTCAAAATAGTAGACCAAAACTTTTTATCTCTTCAAAATATTAGTGAAAATGTAAAAACGAAAACCACTCAAATTGCCAAAGATGTAAGTCTTTCCGCTGATTTTAGCAAAAAAGTAAAAACGTCTTCAGAAGAACTCAACAGTATCTATGCAGAGCTTAATCAAGCTTTCTCTAAAGTGGAAGAAATCAACCAAATGATGTCAGAAATTGCTGACCAGACCAACTTACTTGCATTAAATGCATCAATTGAAGCTGCACGAGCTGGGGAACATGGACGTGGATTTGCTGTTGTGGCTCAGGAAGTGGCAAAACTTGCAGAACGTTCTCAGTCCAATGCAGGAACCATCGCAAAGATTGTGAAAGAAGCGGGTCTAAAAATTAACGAAGGCACAAGATATTCCCAAGAAGTAAAAAACCAAGTGGAAAGCCAAAATCAGGAACTGCTCCGAATCGAAAGCGAAATTTTGAGTTTGGAAGGTCACGTCACCGAACAAGAAGGTTTGAACGCCAAACTTAGAGTCACTTTCTCCGAACTCCATGTATTGTCCGAACAAATTGGAGTGATTGCACAAGAACAAATGTCAGGTAGTAAAGAAATCACTCATGCAATCACTGTCATTGATGAAACCACACAAAAGCTAGCAGACTCTGTACAACTCCTTTATGAAGAGATCAATGCCATCCACACCCAGTCCAAACAACTAACAGCCACCTAAGGGATTTCCCCTTACCCTGAACGGAGTTTTAGTAGTAAAACCTGTCTTTACAAGAGGTGGCTTTCCTAGAATTTTGGGAAATCGTGGGAAATAAATTGATAAACCTTAGCGTGCCATGTTAAAGCCCAATCTAACCGGTCGCCCCGGACAAAGAATCGAAGACACCATTACGGCAATTTTGGAAGAGGATCCTAACCATGAGGAAAACCTACTCTCCCAAATTAAAGAAAGCCAAATCCATCATCTAGAAGATGGGCAAATTTATTCCGCAATTTTAAAAGTCCTCGCATCCGTTGATATCCCCGAAAACGAATCCGAATTGATTTGGAAAGAAGTCGTAAAAAACAAAATCAAACTTTCTGAGTGTATGAATCGTCAGGTTGGACTTCGCGTTGCCCTGTTTGATTATTTTACAAACATCAATCCAAAATTCAAAAATCCAAAAATCATCGAAATGAAACTCTTCGCTGACACCGAAAAATTGATATTAGTCGATGAACTCACAAGATTATACAATCGCAGACATTTTGAAACAGCACTGGTTCGCGAGTTCAAACAATCCACAAGATACAATCAAAACTTATCTTTACTTATCATGGACATCGATGATTTCAAAAAAATCAATGATACCTATGGACATACAACGGGCGATGAAATCCTTACAAAGGTTGCCAAACAAATCACATCCTGTTTGCGTATGGAAGACACTGCTTGCCGAATTGGTGGTGAAGAATTTGCCGTTATTTTTCCACAAACCAATGAAGAACAAGCAATGATTGCATCGGAAAAACTTTTGGAAGCCTGTCGAACCATCCAACTGAGTGGAAAATCGGTGACTCTCAGTGGTGGGATTGTATCTTTTCCGGAAAAAGTAAAAACCTGCGAAGATATGTATGATCTCGCCGACCGTGCATTGTATACGGCTAAGTATTCAGGCAAAAACCAAATCGTTGCTTATTCCAATGAGAAAAGAAGTAGTCTGCGATTTGATGCCAATTTAGAGTTACTATTTATTTTACCCGATAAAACTCTCAAAACCATTTCGAAAAATATTTCGGTTACGGGGATTGCTTTTGATACAGAAGACGACATTACTTTAAACGAATCCTTCGATGTAAAACTTCGTGAATCTGATTCTCACCAAGAAATCAATGCTAAAATCAAAGTGATTAGAAAAGAAGAAGTAGGCCTTCATAAATACCTTATGGGAGCTGAATTTTTAGAACTCTCTTTGGAAGACCAAAGTAAACTTTCTGACCTTTACACACTACACCGGTATAAATCAAAAATGTCTACCAGCGTAGTATAAAGGCACTTTAAGATAATGATCCTATGGCATATCGCTAAGTCCACCTGCATTGAGCACGGAAGTATAACCACTCGCTTGTAAAATTTGTTTGGCACGTTCACTGCGAGCACCCGACCGACAATAGACAACAATACTCGTTTTTTTATCCTTCAGCTGGTTTAAATTAGCCGGAAGAACATCCACAGGAATATTCATCGCACCAGAATAGTGGCCTTCCGCATATTCAGATTTTGTTCGAACATCAACAACGATCGCTCCATTTTGAATCCATTGTTTTACCATATCTTTATCTCCTTTCGATTGGATTCGTTTTACGAAAATAAAAAGAAGTCCAATCACAACTCCCAATATCAGGAAAGATTTCATACTTTCTCCTTTTCACCTAATTTTTAGTTGCCAGATTCTTCGTCAATACAAGTATATACTATAGGGGGTATGGTATTTAGATCCACTCAAAAACCCCTACGAGATGATACCAATGGTCAAAACCATCGTGACCAATGGATTTTGCAAAAGGAGAGTTTTATGATTACCAATTCAAAAGATAATATTGAAATCCGACCACTGTATGATTTAGAATCAGGAACCTGGACCTATCTGGCACTTGATAAAGAATCCAAACAGTCTGTCTTGATCGATCCTGTCTTAGAACGATTCGATAGAGACTTGGCACTGCTCCAAGAACTTGGTTACACACTTTCAACGACGATAGACACACATATGCATGCGGACCATATCACTTCTGCAGGCGTATTCAGGGAAAAAACAAACTCTGAGTCCTTTGCCTCAAAACATTCCGGGGCGACTTGCGCATCTAAATTTCTAAATGATGGAGATCTATTTAACATTGGGAATTTAAAATTTCGTGTCATCCATACCCCAGGCCATACACCTTGCTCCATTTCCCTTCTTTTGAACGGAAAATATCTTTTTTCAGGAGATGCACTCTTTGTCCGAGGTTGTGGTCGCACCGATTTTCAAGGTGGGAGTGCGGACGATCTGTACAAGTCCATAACAGAAAAACTGTTCACTTTACCTGATGATACAATCGTTCTACCGGGGCATGATTACAAAGGATTTCTCTCTACCACCATCGGAGAAGAAAAAAAATGGAATCCTCGTATTGCCGGAAAATCTCTCATTGAATTTAAAGAGATTATGGACAATTTGAACCTTCCCGAACCAAAAAAAATTCATGAAGCGGTACCCGCGAACCGTGCTTGTGGGAAAGTATCATGAGCATTGGGATCTTATTTTTATTGTTAGGTGTTGGAGCCGGAATCCTTGGAGGGCTTGTTGGTATTGGTGGTGGGATCTTACTTGTTCCTGCCCTTGTTTATTTTTTTGATTTTAACCAAAAAATAGCCCAAGGAACTACACTTGCCGCCATGGTTCCTCCGATTGGAATTGTTGCAGCTTATATCTATTATACGCGAGGAGAAACCAATATCTTTGCCGCTGCCTTTATCAGCGCCGGTTTTATATTGGGGAGTATTTTTGGGGCCAGTGCCGCATCCAAAATTGACACCACTACCTTATCTCGGTTTTTTGGAATCTTTACCGTGATTGTCGGGCTAAAAATGATTTTTTTTCCGAAGTAAAATTGAAATAAATTTTTCTTGCAGGAACTTCAGATTTAAATTTCCATTCACTCGTGTTCGGTTTTTATCTCACATTCTTTTGGGTTCTCATCCTTTTTTTTTCCGCTGCCTTTTCTTGGCCCTCTGGACTCATCGCCCCACTACAGTTTCTTTTTTGGTGGAATTTATTTTTTTCATCCTTTTGGTTACTTCTGATTTTTATTGTGGTCTTCGGTCTTTTGGGATTTTTGCTACGAATTCCTGTTGTCGGAATTTTATTACAAGGCATTCGCAATCAAGTCACTGAGATTGGTTGGTACAAGTTTCTTCTCAATAGAACTACTGTTTGGTTACTTAGCCAGAGCTTAATTTTATCCGGATCTTTTGTTTTTGGTTACGGAGGGCATTCTGAAAATTGGATTTACTCTGCTTCCCTTGGTGTCACAATTTTAGGTTACTTTATCAAACAGAATTTTTACAAACCGATGGCCAGCCTTTCCGGATCTCGTGTTTTTGTATATAGAGGCAGAGGAGAAAGAGGATCGGAAACCAACCCCGACCAATTTCCTAAGGAAAAAGACGTTACACCTCAGTAAGGCCCTCTTTCTTTTAATTCCTAACTACGGTAAAAAACAATCTAAAGGATATGGTTTCCTCAATACGAACAACACGACCTTTCATTTTTTTGCCACTGGTTCTCAGCTTTAGCGTCGCTTTTACTTTTCTTTTTTCTTACTGCAGTATTTTTTCTGACAAAGATAGTAGTGTACAAAGGATCTCCCTACAACCCAAAGAAGGGCAAAAATTAGCAGCCTTTGCTGAAGGTTGTTTTTGGTGTTCCGAACATATCTTTGAATCTGTTCCCGGAGTTTTGGAGGTTGTCTCAGGTTATGCCGGTGGACATACAAAAAACCCCAGTTACGATTTAGTGAACACAGAAACAACAGGACATGCCGAAACTGTTCTTGTTTATTATGATCCGGCTAAGATTGATTATGCGGAGCTTTGTAGGATTTTTTTCCTTTCTCATAACCCAACTACCCTAAACAAACAAGGTCCGGATGAAGGGTCTTCCTATAGATCCATTCTCTTTTATTCTTCAGAAATAGAACGTACAATCGCAAAAAAAATTCAAAAAGAAATTCAGGAAAATCAGATTTGGAAAGATCCGATTGTAACTGAATACCAAGAATTAAAAGAATTTTACCAAGCGGAAGGATACCACCAAAATTTTATCCAAAATCATCCCAACCAATCTTATGTTAGAGGAGTTTCTATTCCCAGATACCAAGAATTCCGTTCTCGATATGAACTCTACAAAAAGTTACAAAGATAGTTTAACTGCCGTAAAACTATCTAATACGATAGAAATTGTTCTCTAATTGTAGTGCGAAAAGAATCAAATTCAGACTTTGAATGAAACTTACAGAGTTTTAAAATTTCTGCTGGTATCTCTGAGGATTTTGCTTCTTTTGCATTGATTGAGATCATCATATCACTCAAATAAATCGGAAATACTATATCAGAATACACATCGTCAACAAGAAGCGGCCTATGATGAAATTCCATTGCTTTAGTGTATAAAATGGGGAAACTCCATTTTTCACCAACCATGGCGCCTAACTTAGAATGTGTAATGCCAATCGCCGATTCTTCCATACTGATGGTGGAGGCAATTTCTCGCGAATTGGAATAGGTTTTGATTTTTGACATATGTTGTTTATCAAAAGATAAAAGTAAAATTTCACCAATATCATGTAAAAGAGAAGCGGCAATTAAATTACTGAGATCAGCTTTAGCCAACCCCATTTTTTGCCCGATGGCTTTGCAGTAAAATGCGGACTCATTAGATTTTTCCCATATTGCAGTAAATGCAGGAAATTTATCTTCTAACATCTGCTTGGTTCCAAGGCTATACAACAAAGTTTGTAATTCTTTTAGTCCAATCAGTTGGATGGCGCGGTCCAAACTTTCAACCCTTCCCCCTCTACGAAAAGCAGCAGAATTGGATAACTTTAGAATATTGGCAGATAGAGCGATGTCTTTTTTGATCATTTCTGCTATGGTTCCAATACTCGAGTTTGGTTTATCAATGGCATCCTGAATGTCTTTGATGGCTTTTGGAAACGTTGGTAAATTATCGATTTGAGAAATAATATGATCTATTTTTTCCAACTGTTGGTTCTCTTTGGAAACCTTTGAAGGAATATCAATCATAAATACGGTTTTGTTTTCGCTTGATTCAAATTTGAATGCAGAATCACCCAATCCATCGTTACGCAACATCATGAGTGTCATAATCAAACCAAGACCCGCACCTTCTTGTTCGTTTGACATATCCATAAATGCTTCCGCTAAATCATTATAGGTTTTTGCTTTATCAATTCTTTCCTTGATCCTAGCTGATTCTGTTGGAGTGAGTTGGACATTATTCATGATTCGAATCCGCATCAAACTTTTATTATGAATGAAAGATACGAAGACTCCAAAATTATTTCTTTGTAGCGAATCTTCAATTAGTTCCCGATTTTCTAAATATGTTTTTTTAAACTCTGCTATCCCTGTTTCGTATTCAGCTTCGTTTTCGATATTACTTGCTCGGTTTTTAAAGAATACACGTTTTGCATTTGCCTTAATTGCATTGGTAACTGTTTCTTTTACAGCAGCCAAAACAGAGTCTCTAACAATAATTAGGTCAAGCTGTAACAAAAATCGATCCAAAACTTGAAATAAGGTATTTTCTACCTCATCCGTGATTTGAAAAAATTTAAAATGAAATGGTGCATTTTCTGCAATGGGATGATTGATATTATCAATATTGGAATGAAGACCTAAGTCTTGTTTGTATTCTAACGTGACAGCCTTTGGACTTGCCATAATACCTCAAGTAACGAAGAAGAACCGAAAGGGAATTCCCTAGGCCATTTTTGATAGCTGTACTTCTACTCCATACAATGTAAATATTTTTCTAATGCAAGCGTTTAACAATAAAATAGCGAAACGAAAAAATCTTGCGGTAAGTACGGAATCGCAAAAGGGTTTAATCCTTGATTTTACTACGTTTGTGTACTAATTAATCAAAAAGTTTGATTTTAGGAAGACCCAAATTATAACGAACTGCAACCACTCTGATGCCAACAACAACTGTTGCAGAAATCACTAAGTTCCAATTGTCATTTATATTGAATACGTTGAGTATAATATATAAAACAGATCCCACCAAACAGGCTGTAGCATATATTTCTTTCCTGAAGATAAATGGAACTTCATTCATCAGCGTATCTCGAATCACTCCTCCAAAAATTGCAGAGATCATTCCAAGGAGTGCGGAAGCAAAAAAGTTAACTCCATGGTCTAAGGCAATCCTCGTTCCAATCACAGTATAAATCCCAATTCCCAAGGTATCAAAAAGAAAAAGTTCATCTCTAAGTTTGGTAAGAATCCCTGGCAAAAGAATGACGAGTAAAAAGCCAATGAAGATGGCCCAGAGGATATTCTCATCTCGCACCCAGGACACTGGATAATTTCCAAGAGTAATGTCTCTTAAAGTCCCTCCTCCAATAGCAGTGATAAAACCCGTAAAAAAAACACTGAAAAGATCGTGGTGGTGGTCCTTATGTTCCAGAGCTGCCAAGGCACCTGATATAGTGAAAACCATGATTCCGGAAAGCCCGATGTAATAAGAAAAACTAAAATCCACGAGTGTAATCCTACTTTTATTCGATTAGACGTAAACAAAATGACAATGTTTCCCCCCTTCAATTGTTGTATAAACTAGAGAATATGAAGAGTTCTGCAAAATTTTTTAGGAATGCCATCCTCATCCCCGTCTTTCTTTTTCAGGCATGTATCCCCAGTCTATCCAAAGGAGTTTTGCAATCAGTCGGCGACTTCCTTCAGTTGCGAAGTTTAGTCAATACAGGACCCTATAAAGTTTCAGTCACAGTATCCGGACTACTTGGATCTGGACTCGCCATTGATCTAAATTCAGGAGCAGAAACGATCGTTGTCAATTCGGATGGTAGTTACGAATTTATTACAGCGCTAACAACAGGAAGTAATTTCACTGTTACCATTAAGACACAACCCACCCTTCCTGTGCAAACTTGTTACATAGCTGGCGGGATAGGAGTCGTTGGCTTTGGGAATGTTAATTCTATTATTGTCAATTGTGATCCATTGCGTTATACGATTGGTGGTACCATCACGGGCCTAGATGGAATCACCGGACTTGTCCTTACGAACTCTGTAGATGGATCCACACTCAATGTAGCAGTGGCTTCAGGAACTTTTGCGTTCACACAAACTTACTTGGATGGAACTGCTTATAATGTTACCGTAACCACACAACCTAATCATCCCGTTCAGAATTGTCTCGTAACAAACGGTTCCAATTTCATCTCAGGCAATAATGTCACAAACATCGCCATTGCATGTAATTCCACAGCCTTTCCCATTGAAATCACAGCCGTTGGGATCGCCTCAGGTACACTCATTATTAGAAATAATAATTCGGAAGTTCTTTCTATCCCAACCAATGGATTGCATAGATTTCCAACTAATATTATCACTAATAATACTTACAGCCTTCAAGTGGTCTCAACACCACCGAATCATCAATGTGTTTTAGATTCCACTGGGGGTACAGTGACAGGAACCATTTCTGTGACTGCCAATTGTTTTAGCGTATTGTCTTTTCTTCCTTCCAATGGAGGAATTCTCCAACCGTCTGAGAGTATACGTCTACAATTTTCTGCAGAAATCAATGCTGCCAGTTGCACTGGTTCAGTGGGAACACTCAATACTAACTTAGGAATTCCAGTAGTATACTCAGTGACAACGACAACTCTTACCAATGACACTCTTATCGTTGCACCAGCAGCAACCGATTCTTGGTTGACTGGACATAGAACCCTAACTCTAAATTGTTTGAGTGTGAGTGGTCATCCTCTTTCTTCTTCGGTAACCTTACTCTACCTGATTCCATCTAATATTCGCTATGTATCACAAACAGGACTAGATACCAATAACGGGCTAACTGCCGCTAGTCCCAAAAGAAATATTCAATCAGCCATCAATGATTTTGGTGTATGTGGATCTGGAGATTGTGCTGTGTTAGTAGAAGCTGGTACTTACGATTCATCTGCCGTTGGAGATCGAATTCAAATTGTTTCAGGTGTCTCCCTTTATGGAAGTTATACTTTAAGTTCAAACTTTTCAACTCGCGATACAACACTTGATACATCCATTATAACAATGGCTACTACACCCGCAAGTTGTGCTGCCTCTACATCAACGACACCATGTTCCCCCATCTATGCCGATGGAACCGTCGCAGCAACTACAGTAGTATCTGGTTTTGATATCAAAGCAGGAATAGCTCCTGCTCCCTTCATGGCTGGTATCTCTCTAAATGCGACTAATACTATGCGATTCATCAATAACAAAATCAATGGTGGATCAGGAACTGGCGGTACTTACGGTGTATTTGCCCTAAATAGCAATCCCTACTTAATTCTCAATGAGATTGGTGGCGGAAAGTGTTCAAATCCTGCGTGCAAGTCTGCAGGTGTTTATATGTCCTCCGCAGCAACACTCACTCCCATCCTTCTAGGTAATTCCATCAATGGTGGGGGTGATGATTTGATTGCCGATGCAGAATCTAGAGCTGTGTTCTATAATGGCTCTGCCGGACTGATTGTGTCCAACATACGTGGCAATACACTCTCTGGTGGGCAAGTAAATAGTGATCCATTAATCACAACATCTTCCTTAAGTATTGGACTAGATATACAAACGGGAGCAAGTTCAACTGGCATTCTTTCTGGAAATATTATTACAGCCGCTAATGCCTACCAATCCATTGGGATCCGATTCTTATCTGCCACAAGCATACAAGTTGGTTCACCAACCCAAGGGAATCTTATCACTTCAGGATCCAACACTATTTACGCATCTTATGGTATGTATTTGTCTGCTGGACATACAGTTAGAAGAAATGTGATACAAACGGGAAATGCCACTAACTCACTTGCAGCCTACTCTATGGGGATCTACATTGGATCTGGCGGTGGAACCTCAAGTGTCGAAAACAATGTTTTCATTGTGGGGAATGCTACTTCAACAACAGCCACTGCTTACGCAGTTGGAATCAGTGGGGCATCACTTAACGCAGCCTCTACTATCAACGAAAATTCTTTCCGCTTAGGAACAGCGACAGGTTCATCGACGGCGACCCTCGTATCAGGGATCCAACTTTCTAATCCAGGTGCACTCTTGGTGTCAAACAACTGGATTAGAAACGGAAATAGTAACGCACGCGCAAGAGGAATGGAGCTCTCAGGAGTATTCACTCCCGTCAGAATTTATCACAATACAATCAGTAGTGGATCGGGAGTCAGTAACCAAACACCAATATTCATTACCTCTGGTTCCTCAACACTAGACATTCAAAATAACATTTTGTTTTTAAATACCGATACGGTTGGAAATGCTTGTATTCATAATGGAGGAGCTGGACTCCAAACAGCCATAAAATTCAATAATTTATTCAACTGTACTAATTTGGTGATACAAAACTCACTTAATTATACAGACCTTTGCGGAGGAATCCCGACCACTTCCGGTTGTGGCATAGGCATACCCCTTGGTCTTGCCGCGAACTTTGGAAATAATTTAAATCTCAATCCTAACTTTGTTTCCGCTACTGATTATACTCCTACACCGACGACTTCTTGTTTGATTACAAAATCGACGAATCAAATCATTACAAACAGTTATAATGGAAGTGGATCAAGGCCAGGCAGTGATGGTGCTGTAAGTCTTGGGGCCGTGGAATACGATTACGCTTGCACACCTTAACCAAACCAATTTGGCCAAGGTGTGCAAAAAATCATTTATTTTTTATTCCCTTAAGGTAAAACGTAAATCCCCACTCGGTCATTGTACAAACTGCCGATATAGAGCTGTCTTTTCTTCTCTAATACGCTCGTTACTTCTTTTAAGTGTTCTCCACCAGGGTCTTGTAAAGTCATAAGCACTTTGCCGTTGCCATTGATTTTAAGTGCATATCCATATGGCTCTGCTTTAGGCCAAAGGAATTTAGGAAGGAAGGAAATCATTCTTTTAACAACAGGCGATGGATGCATATTATCCATACGATCGTTTCTTACCGTAAACAAAGCTACCCAGAAATCACCATTTTCGTTACGAGTGATATTATCAGGAAAACCTGGCAGATTTTCAATGACTGTTTCTTTAGCGCCTTTTTTGGGGCCTTTTAACCAAAGTTTTGTGATCTTATATCGGTAAGTTTCATTCACAAGAAGGAAATCTTCATTTTTAGACAATGCAATTCCGTTGGCAAAGTACAATTCGTCCGCAAGAAGTTCTGTTTCTTTGGTTTTTGGATCATAAACAAAAACTCGTCCATACGGCCTTGCTTCTAAAAGATCATAAAGATATTCCTTTTGTTCATAGACCGAAGCATCAGAAAAGTAAATTTTTCCGTCTTCCGCAATATCTAAATCATCTGTAAACTGAAAGGGTTTCCCTTTGTATCCCGAAACGAGGACTGTCAACTTTCCTGCTTTGTCCAAAGAAAGAAGACCTCGATATGCATCTGCAATGATGAGATTACCTTGTTTATCAAACTGAATTCCCAAAGGTCGACCAGAGGTATTGGCGATTGGTTTAATTTCGCCTTTTAAAGAGATCTTAATGATACGTCCCTCTTTATCCCCGCCGTAAATATTTCCATCCGTATCGACATCCAAAGATTCCAAACCTTTCACCTTGCCAATGGCAAGTAAAATAGATTTTTGTAATTCGGTATTCGGTGCATACACTCCAACCGGTTCTGGTTTGACTGGAGGTTCATAAGCAACTGGTGCAAATGTCCGACAAGAAAAGAGAATTGAAAAAACGAAGAAGTTAATTACTGAGTATTTCATTTTGGTTGTTTCTCCTTTTCAATCAAAGCGTCTTTCATAGACCATCGCTCATCTACCCAACGTTTCATTTTTTTTGACATCGGCGCGAATTGTTCATTTTCTTCAATTGGAACAAGGGAAGCAGGAATCACATCGACAAACACTTTTAGTTTTCGGATTTTTCCTTGCATCAAATCTAAGAAACTTGGGTTTTCAGTAGGATAAACAATCGTTAAATCAATAAAAGCATCAAGCGAATTCTTTAGTGCCGTGGACACAACTGAAATCCCACCACTATGAGGGCGAAGTAAATGTTGGTAAGGATTTTTCTTTAATAATTTTTGCACTCGTTCTGGAGTCCTTCTGTGGCCCTCCAAAAAGTTTAAAATGGAAAAAGGCATTCCGACAAATTTTTCACAAACTTTTTTAACGTTTTCTAAATCTTTGGACGCAAGTTCTGGATTTTTTTTCAATTGTTCTCGGCTACTTCTTTTTACAAACGGAAAATCTAAAGCAAGCCAAGCATGTCCAAGTATTGGAACATACCTTAACGAATCTTTAATAAAAAACCTAATGAGCGGAATCTTTCGATTTAGAACCGATTGAATGATATAAATATCAGACCAAGATTGGTGATTACAAATAATCATATATCTCCCATCTTGTTTCAGTTCTTTGTACGCGTCTCCAATCACTTCAAATTGAACACCATATAACATTCGGGAAATTCGATAGTTGTTTTCAATCCATGCTTCTCCTACCTTTAAAAGAAGCCTGTCACCAAACCTTCTTGCAGAACCGGTTGTCACCAACTTCCAAATGTATAACGGATACATGGTTGGTATGATCGATAATAAATTCAAAAGAAACAAAATATATGCAATGATTAAACCCAAAGTTTATCTCCTATTTAATAACTCGTACCGATTCCAAGAATCGTAACATCATCCATCATAGATGTTTTGCCCCGAAAGGAATGAAAATCATCCATTAACAAATGGATCGTAGCTACTAGATTTAGATCCAAACTCCTAGCAGATTCAAAACTGGAAAGCAATTTGACCTCTCCCAGGAGAATTCCCTCGTCGTTTTCCTGCTCCAAATACCCATCCGAAATCATAAATAAACGAGCCCCCAACCCAAAAGGTAAGGAATGATTGGAATATTCGACATCCTTCTCCAAACCTAACATCACCCCAGACTCAGGTAGAGGTATGATCTTATCTTTAGTAACCACATAAGGCTCATTGTGACCTGCCGAAGAATAAGTTAAACTATTTTCCTCTAAATTTAAGTCCACTATGACTGCAGTGAATTGATTCGATTTTTTACCATAACGATCAATAAAAATTTGATTGAGAGCATACAAAACATCTGCCGGGTTTGGTGCATTGTGTTTGATATGATCGTACTCTGCTTTAATGGCCATAGTGATGAGGGCCGCCTGGACACCATGCCCAATCGCATCTGCTAAAAATAATCTTATTTTAGATTTTTCTAAACGAATGACATCAAATATATCACCACCCACTTCGGTCATTGGTTCAAATCGAGATCCAAAATCCAAATGTGCTATATGTCGAAGTCCCAAAGGTAAAATATTTCTTTGAATGGTTTTGGCTGTTTCCAGATCCTCTTGAATAATTTTCAAAGATTGAGTTAACTTTGCCGTCCTTTCTTTTACCATCTCTTCCAATGTTTCATTCTGACGGCGAAGTTCCATATTCTTTTGAATCAAAACTTGATTCTCTCTTTGTTCTGCATTGCGAACTCTTGCCGTTAACAATTTCAAAAGAGTTAATGTCATTTCAGGACTTGTTTGCAACAAACGATGGAAATCTTCTCTTGTTAGTTTGTAGAGAACCGAGTTTTCTTTAGCAGATATATTTACAGTCCGAGGTGCAGAGTCAATGAGCGCAATTTCACCAAAATAATCTCCGGCGACCAGATCTCCAATGACTAATACTTCTTGTTTACTCTCATCTAAATATTTCCAAACTTCGACTGTACCCGATTCTATAAAATAAAACGAATCACCTAACGAATATTGTTGAATGATAAGGGAACCCTCTGGAAAAAGCGCGGGTTTCATTTCTTTTTTTAAGAAACTTAAGTCCGCTGTTGGTTTCTCCTCAGTACCCATACAATCTTTACGTTTCCAGTTCCCGATTCACTAAATCCATTGAGAAGGCTGGTGTACAAATGGACCAGTATTCTGCCTCATCGGGAAAAGGGTTGGAATAGCGCACCCGAGTTCCCTTCTCTATAAAAAGGGACTCTCCGGCAGAAAGGATTACAAATTTCCCCTCCACTTCAATTTGTTTTTTACCGCGTACCATCAATGTCCACTCATCAAAGTTAGGTGTCTGGAAGGGTTCACCCCAACCGGCGGGTGCCACCATCCGTGCGATAGAAATATCAGCATTCCCTGAAGAAGGAATCCCAAAATGTTCATCAATAGTTTTCCCACCAGGTACTGGAATTTGGATCGGATGTGTTTGGTGTTTAAAACCCATAAACTAAAAACCGGGAAATTTAAAACTAAATTTATGTTTCAAAAGGTCTTCTGTATACGACCAAAGATTCCTTCGAGCCGCCACTTCATACGAAGGTTCCGAACTTTTTTCGATTTGCTTTTTAACGAAATATTTACCGGAAACCGAGGTTACTGATGGGTCTGTTGAAAGAAATATTGAAGTTTCAGCACCTTTTTCTTCGGAAATTGCAAAAACATTCTGAGCGACTGTCAAAAGAAATTTCGCCAAACCTTCGTTATTCTGGCCAAACCTAGTTTTTACAAATCCTGGGTGCAAACAATTCACAGTAATCTTAGTTTGATTTAAACGCTCCGCAAGTTCATAGGTGAAATAAATATTCATGAGTTTGGATCTTTGGTATTGTTTCCAACCAGAATACTCTTTTTCACCGAGTAAGTCACTAAAATCCAAATTAACGCCCATATGTGCCCGCGAAGCCACGTTGACAATCCTTGCTTCGCCAGCTTTTTTTAAAGAAGGAAGTAAACCTAGTGCTAAAATAAAATAACTCAAATGATTTAAAGCGAACGTAGATTCAATCCCTTCTTTTGTTAAGGTATGTTTATCAAAATAGGCACCGGCATTGTTCAAGAGAACATCAATCTTCGGATGGTTCTTTCGAATGGTTTCTGACAATAAAAAGGTTTCTTTTGCAGAGGACAAATCGGCAACATAGGAATGCACTGTAGCGCCTGTTAATTGTAAAGAATATACTAAAGCAGCCAGTTTGTCTGCATTACGGCCAACTAAAATTAATTCTTCCCTGTTCTTTGCAAAGAAATGAGCAGAGACCCTCCCAATTCCATCAGTAGCACCTGTAACAACAATTGTCTTCTTCATGAAAAAATCTCCTCTTGCATTTTTTTAGGAATCGTAAAAACAAATCGGGACCCAGAAACGCCGTCACTATCGGCAAAAAGAGTCCCTCCATTTACGGAAACAAACTCATTGCAGAGTAAAAGACCGATCCCATTCCCCGTTTCTCCCTCAGTTCCTGTCGACTTTATCACTTCCCCTACTTTAAATAGTTTGTTTAGTGTGGTCTTAGACATACCCACTCCAGAATCTATGACGGAAATTTGCCAGTCATCACCCACATCTAGAGCTTTCACATAAATTGTTCCATTATTATGACTGAACTTTAATGCATTCGAAACCAAGTTTCGGATGACAGTAATGATCATACGATCATCGCAAAACACCATTGCATGAGAAGGAATATCCACTTCCAAAGTAATGCCCTTGTTGGAGGCACTCAAAACAAATAGTTCCAGGCATTCCCTTACAATATTATCCAACCGGTAGTAATGGGGACGAAACTCTTCCTGTCCACGTTGCAACTTAGACCATTCTAAAAGGTTTTCTAATAATGAAAAAACAGACTCAGTGGCATCAACTAAGGATTGAGTCATCCCCGCAAGAGCATCCTCTTTCTTTTTTAGATCCTCATTCAATACTTTGAGTAACATTTTGATTCCTGCGAGGGGACCACGCAAATCATGAGAAATGATCGATAAAAAACGATCCTTTGTCCCATTGGCAACCATCAACTCACGATTGACGTTAGACATTTGTTTTTCTAAGTTTCTCTGTTCAGTACTATCTCGAAAAACAAGAACCATTCCAATTTTTTTACGATTAGCATCTCGAATTTGTTTGGCAGTCACTTCCCAATACTTTTCGTCTTTTTCCCAAATCCATTTTGTGAGTGTGCGTTTATCCGATAAGTGGTCAAGTTTCGAAATGATTCCTGGAGCTGATGCAAAAAAATATTTATACGAAAGTAAGGTAGAGTTCTTTGAGGCAGTACAGAATAAATGTTCTGCCGCCATATTCCAATCCACAATTCGATTATTAAAATCGAGGATTACAACTGCTTCATCTAATTCATCTACAATTTCCCCTCGTACCAAGGGAACTAAATCGAACATACGATAGTAACCAATGGCAAAAAAAATTAAAATCACTTGAACTGTGCTCATAACAGCTGTGACGTTAAGTCCAGGAAGGGGCCTAACACCTAACTTATGCAAGATGGCCGTTACCCAGATAAACAAATAAGAGAAAAGAATTAAAAAATACCTTCGTCTTTCTGTAGATTTCGAGACGAAGATTCCCCTAATCAATAAATAGGCGACAAAAACAGACCAGAAAAAAGAGAGAAAATACGAAACAAAAAAACCAGCATCGTTCGTTACTTGGATCCATTGGATCCGACCATTGATATTAACTAAATAAGTATCTAATGTTAATGTTTTAAAGATTGGATCAAGAACACAAATTGCTAACATCAGTAGAGGTTGGATAGTCAGTAATACCCAAAATCTTTTGGTTAACAAATGTTTGTTTTGAGTGAATTCTAAAGAGACAAGGACCATCCCCAAATTGGCAATGGCTACCCCAATGTACAACAAAGCAACAAAGGATCTGTGTAAAGCGGGGCTTATAAAAATGAAATCAAGCCCATAGAATCCGGTCCACATCATAGAACCGAAAACTAAAATTAATAAATATTTAACAAGATCTAGGCGGTAAGATTTTAAAACGAATAGCCCCAATACTAAATTGAAGCTGAAGGCTAGAAATAGAAGTAAACTATATGGATGAAATTGCCACAAACTAAGTCTCTTCGCTGCTTAGCATTTCACAATTCCCATCAAATACAACTCCATCGGCAATTTGAAGTTTCGCTGTCCGAATGTTTCCTTGAACTTTTCCTGTGGACAACATTTCTAATCTTTGTGTCGCAGTTACATTTCCGATGATGGTTCCACCAACAACGACGGTGCCTGCTTTGATGTTAGCCTTGACTCTAGCACCTTCACTGATGACAAGATAACCATCCGAGATGATTTCGCCAGTGAAATCACCAGAAATTTGTAATGGTTTTTTGAACGCTAACGTTCCGCTAAATGCTGTTTCTTTTCCGAGGATAGTGGCAATGACTCCGTGTTCGGTGATGGTTGTTTGCATTTCTTTTTTTGACATAGTTCCTATTTTGTTTTCATATTATATACCCCATCCCAATCTTCTGGTGGGGGATCTGCGATATAATCATCACATCGTTCAATGTATAGTTTCGTGGGGCCATCTTGCGGATGAATCGCTAATCCTTTTTTGAACTCTTCTTTTGCTTCGGCGAACTTTCGCGATTTGTACAACGAAAGGGCATGGTTGTAATGAACCAATACTGCCTTCATTTTATCACTAATGATCATTTGGGCTCCTTATAGAAAATGACAACCGCAGTTGCGTAGTGGTCAGCATGGCTGATGGATACGGAACTCTTCGTAAATCCTTTCTCTCGGAAAAACTTCTCAGTTTTCCCATGGATGACTAGCGTTTTTTTACCAAAATTTGTGCCTGCAAGTTCAATCTCGCGCATATCAGCAACCTCGCCTGGATTTAGGTTTAAGGCTTTTATGACAGCTTCTTTACAAGCAAATCGACCAGCCAGGAAAGGGACAGGATCTTTGTGTTTGTGGCAATATTCCACTTCCTCATCGGTAAAAACACGCTTTAGGAACCGGTCACCATGTTTTTCTAGGAGTTCCCGGATTCTTTGGTTTTCAACGATGTCGTTCCCGACTGATAACATAAGATGATTTATTTTCGCCGAAGTTCTAAGAGTCGAGCAAATAAAATATTGTTTTCTTTATGGTAAGGACGTCGTAATTGCACTCTTTCGGAATAATCAAAAGCCGCAGAAAAATCTCCATTTTTATACAAAGCTTCTGCGATATAAAAAAGTGTTAGGCTGTCAGATGGATTTTTTTGGACATATTGGACAGCAAACTCCAAAGGAAATGCGGACATCCTGTGTTCCGTGTATAAATATATTTTCTGGACTGACAATGGTGCATCATGGATTGAATCAAAATGTCCAGAAATCATCCGTTCTACTTCTGTCCATTTCTTCTGTTTGTAGAGTGTGAGGGCTCGCAAATAAACAAAATGTTTCGGATGGTCTGGTGGAACATGAATTGGCGATCCTTCTCCTGTGTATTCAACTCGGATTAAGGATAAATCATCAATCAACTCACCATGACTTTTGATTGCATCACGAATTGCTTCTAAATCACCTTGGCCTTCGAATGTAGTTTTAAGAAATAATTCATCGTCTTCATTGACTTCCATCTCAACTTCTGAGCCAATCAATATATCATCTCGACCATCAGAACCAATCAAAAGTATGTCTCCTTTTTCTAATTGAAAGGTATTGATTTGGAGAGCTTTTTTGGAAGCCAAAAGTCCTAATTTCGCACAAACGTAGTTATGCGGCAAAAAAGATGTATGGTCATTTCGGTAAATGACTGGCCTTGGATGTTCTGCATTTAAAAAATAAAAGAATCCCGTTTCATCATCAATCAAACAAAGAAACATTGAGATGAGCATGGATCCGTCAAAAGTGACAAGAGTGTTATGTAATTCAATGTATGCATTACTCACCCATTTTTCTGGCGTGATATCTCGAACTTCCTCTGACTGGCCATTTCTTTTGATGATGGCTTCAAATACCGATCCAATGACAAGTGCTCCACTAGCCCCTTGCATCGACTTACCCATAGCATCACCATTCAAAACGACAATATACTTTTTGTTTTGTAATTGGATTGATGAAGAAACACATAAGTCCCCACCGATTTCAGAACTCCATTGTTTGTAAGAAAACTTTTTCTTTTGTTCCGTCAGGAACTGAATATTCATGTTAGATGAAGTAGCAAGATTTTGGGTTAATGGTTCAATGAGTAACGAAGCTAAAAAATAGTCCCCGTCCTGCTGTTCCTTTAAACCTTTTACTTCTGTTAAAGCAAAATTCAATTCTTTAGTTCTCTCATCAACCTTCTGTTCCAAATTGGTATAAAGCAGGGAGTTCTCAATAGAAACGGCAATTTGTGAGGATAAAATTTTAAGAATTTCCACACGCCCCGGAGTAAACGCATCCGTTGTTAAATTGTTTTCTAGATAAACAATCCCAACCACAGTACCATGACTTAGGATAGGATAACAAAGCAAAGATTTCGGAAGAGTAGATTTTACATAAGGATCATTTTTAAAGTCACCTTCTCTTGCAGCATCTCCACAAATCACAACAAGACCCGTCCTAACCACATAACCAATAATTTGTGATGGGATTTTGTTTTGATTCACATAGGCAACCGGTTCTAAAAAATCAATCGCAAATGGAGATTCAGAATATACTAAAACAGATTCTTTCTCTGCTTCCGATTCTGCCAAAACTTGCCAACCAGAATCAGATTTAAGGATAAAATAACCTCTTTCGGCTCCAGCATTTTCAATTAAGATCTTCATCATCTTTTCCAAAAGGCGATTAAGTTGAATTTCCCCTGAAATAGTTTGAGAAGCTTTGATGACTGTATTGATATCTAGAGTAGAACCTACATCTCCAAAAATATCTTTTGTTGTGCTAAAAAGAGACAGGCTATCAGTAGAATCGGTTCTAAAGTTCCGACCGATATATTTTTTCAAAGAAATGTGATTTAGTTCCAATTGTTTCACTTTAGACAAAAAGCCATATTTCCCGTATCGATAATGGGCTTCCACCAAATGCAAGTTACTATACTGTTCAAATCCAGTTTCTTTCCACATTCGAACTAAAAACTCATTCGCAATCGCTTCTTCTAATATATAATTTGTTTCACGTGCAGAAGAAATAGCTGCCTTACAAGCAATCACTGCTTGCGTTTTTTGATTAGCAAGATACAATAATAAGGCAGAAATGATTTCGTATTTATGACCAAAGTTATCTGGAGAACTTTTAGACCAGACTTTCATTCTCTTTTCAAATCCAACCAAACGTTTTTTAAGGTCGGATTTTGTAACACCAATAGGAATTTTATTATCTACAATCAATGAAAAGGTAACAAGAGCTCCCAGAAAAACATGTTCGGGCACAAACATCATCCCAAACATTGCTCCCTCTAAACTGTCCAATTTGATTGAATATTCATATGCCTTTTCTTTATCACCAAGAAAGTATTCAATTCGTAACTTACATAAATAATAATCAAATAAAGCATTTGCATTACCTGTTGTTAGCCACTCAGCGACCGTCTCTGTTTCAGAAAAGTACCGACCTTCTAAATTCATGGGATCGGGAGACTCCCCTCTCATATTTTCAACTAATTGAAGATTGAGGCGGTGCACTTGGTAGGCATGATTTTGGCGTAAACTCAGTAGAGAGGCATCATAACGAAGTTGGCTCTTATAAAGATCTTCTAAATTTTCACGAAATAATAAACCTTGGAAGTGGATATTATTTAAAGAATAAGATGAATATTGTAAGTCCCCTGTTTCCATTCCTGCAAGAAAACTTTCCCAAAATATCGAACGACTATCTCGTGCGTGATTTTTCCATGGGGCAATCATACAAGCGAACATAAACAAAGTACGGCATCGGAACGGTTTTGCGTCCAAAGAATCTAACAAGCGAACACCTAACTGACCAAACTTAAGACCATCATCGTAATTTCCTAAACCAGATCCTTGGATGATCCCCATGGCACAAAATCCGAAGGCACTGATCTCACACAGTCCATATCGCAATGTATGATTGACTAACTTTAAGACAATGACAGGAAATAAGTTCGGTTCAGCAAGAAACGCTGGGGCAATACAAGCATTCAAAAGTCGCATGATCGCAAGATATTTTGGATCTTCTGAGACAGGTAGATGCTCTAAACTCTCGATCGAACGCCGACCTAATTTCAATTTGAATTTAAGGATTTCAGGAAGAGGAGAAAGAGGGCTTGCTTTTTTAGGTAACCTAACACCAACTAGCTTTAACGCTTGTTTGAGTGTTTCTAATACCTCTTTCATCTTATTCTGAGTCACAAGCATAGAGGACTGGAGTTCATAGACCAAAATTTTATCCAGATCGTTACGAACAAAACTTAGAATATAATTAAAACTTTTTTCGGCTGCTTCAAAGTTCTTTGAAAGATAGGCGGCACTTGCGTATGCCAAATGTAGCTTTAATGTGTTTTCGTATTCAGTTTTCCATTCATCATCTCGCATGAGCCCGACCATACGATCGAAGAAAGTAAAGGCAGCATCATAAGCAGAAGAGTTTAATGCTTTAAAACCAGCTTTTTCGTTTAAGATTCGTAACTCGGCTAACTCTTCGCTTCCCGTCATTTGGGACGCACCCAAATTCAGTTGGTTTACAATCGTAAACAAATGATCTTCGAGTTTATATTTATAAAGAATAGAAAGATAAGTTTTTCCTATTTTATAATGTAATTTTGCTTTTTCTTCAGGAGAAATGATTTTATAAATTGCTTCTCGTATTTTATCATGAGTGAAGTTTGCATCCTCCATTCCTAGGATCAAAAATTCTTCGTTGGCAAGGGCAACCAAATCCATGGATGCTTTATGAAATGGTCTCTCAGCAATTGTAGCATAAATATCATGCCTAAACCAGTTCCCGATACAGGCAGTTAATTTTAATGCATCTATTAACTCTGCAGATTGAAGATTGATTTTATCGATAATTAAATCAATAACGTTGTCGGAAATATTAACTGCATCAATTTTATCTTTATCCCAAGACCAATGGTTGTCGGCAAAATAGATATAAGACCTTTCGTAAAGGTTTTTAAACATCTCATTGACATGAAAGGGATTACCCTTTGTTTTTTTCCAAAGAACTTCTGCAATGGGTCGGATCTCCGATTCCGGTACGACAAGAGTTTCGGAAACAAGTAAAGCAACATCACGCTCGCGAAGGGGCTCTAATCGAATTTCAGTAATTGGCACCTGAATTTCACGTAACTCTTCCAATAACCTAAAGAAAGGATCTGTTGGTAATACTTCATTGTCACGATAAGATAAGATGATAAAAAAATGTGAGATTTCTGGATCTGTCAGAACTTCCTTCAATAAAAGAATACTGGAAGAATCCGCCCATTGCATATCATCCAAAAATAAAACTACGGGATGTTCTTTTGTACAGATGGTTCGAAGAAACTTTCTAAAAACCAAATGGAACCTGTTTTCGGTTTCCAAACTATCAAGTTCTGGTGGAGCCGATTTCTCACCTAACAATTGAGAAAGTTCAGGAACAACATCAATGATTAATTTTGCATTTGTACCTAAGGCCTCGGAAAGTAGCTTCTTCCATTCTTTTACGGAAGATTCACTCTCGGACAACAATTGCCGTACAAGTCCTTGTAAGGCTAGGTTAATCGCACGATAGGGAATTGATTTTTTATATAAATCAAATTTCCCCGAAGTAAAGTATGCCTTTTCCCTTGTGACAGGTTTTTGGATCTCGTTGATAAGAGCTGACTTTCCAATTCCGGACCGGCCAGAGATCAGAAAGATTTCAATTTTGCCTTCTGCTGCATCGAGAAACTTCTCTTCAAAAACTTGAAGTTGGGTTTCTCTTCCATATAATTTTTTTGGAATTTGGAATCTTGATGATTTATCATTTTTCGCGAGTTCCATTTGGAACTGATCTAAAGCAACACGTCCATTCTCCAAAAGAACGGATTGGATCGCCGAAAGATCAGAAAGCAAACCCGTCGCCGTTTGATAACGATCTTCAGGATTTTTTTCCAATAACTTCATGATCAAATCGGAGACAATCTTTGGAGCACCACTTCTTTCCTTAGGTGAAAGTGGAGTTTTCGCAAGATGAGCATGAACCATTTCCAAACTGTCTGTATATAAAAACGGAAGGTCTCCCGTGATTAACTGGTATAAGGTGACGCCAAATGAATAAAAGTCGGTTCTATAATCAACTGTTCTGTTCATTCGACCAGTTTGTTCTGGGGAAATATGGGCAAGGGTTCCAGTAAGGTTCTGGTTCATAGGAAGATAAAAACTTCTATGGGTCAATAGGGTTGCTGAACCGAAATCAATGATTTTTAGTGCACCGGTATCAGGATTATAAATTATATTTTGAGCTTTGATATCATTGTGAACAATTTTTGCTTTATGAATATCAACCAGCGCTCGACAAACTTCAATCGCAATATTCAAAAAAGTAGCAATATTACTATACTTTCCACTTAACTGTAGTTTAGCGAGATCCGTATAAGCAACATTAGGAAAAATAATAGCTACAGTATTTTGATAAGATTCTAACTCCAACGGCCTTAGTGTATAATTTGAATCAATCGATCTAAGTATCTCAAATTCGTTTTTAAAGCGGGTGATTTCTTGATTATCTGGATAGTCCCGATTCAATAATTTGATCACAACCGGACTGCCAGAAGGAGATTCGCCAGCATAAACAGAACTTCTTTTCCCTAAATGAAGTTCTTTGATCGCTTTATATTTTCCTACAGTAAACAATGGGTTTCCTTATCTAGCAGTTTTGCCGCCGTCTACCGGTATCACAGCTCCTGTGATAAAAGATGCCCCGTCAGTTGACAACCATACACAAGTTTTCGCAACTTCTTCGGGAGTCGCCATTCTACCCAAAGCATAGGATTTCATTCTTTCTTTTTTGACTTCTTCTGGGTTTGGGACATTGGCATAAAATACATCATCCATTTCTGTTTGAATCCCGCCAGGACAAAGAGCAACCACACGAATTCCAGAGGATCCATACTCCAATGCAGCTGATTTGGTGAGCCCAATGATTCCATGTTTTGTCATCGAATAAGGTCCTGCTTTTTCTTTTCCTCGAACACCTAGTGCCGAGGAAACATTGATGATGACCCCACCTTTCCCTTGGACCAAAAACTGTTTTAGTTCAAATTGCATTGAGAGAAAGGTGCCTTTTAAATTTACATCCATCACAGAATCAAAAATATCTAATGGATAATCTGCAGTTGCTTTCAATACTCCAGAAATCCCCGCATTGTTCACGGCCACATCAAGGGAACCATATTTTGCGACGATTGATTCAACAAAATTACGAACTGCTTCCGATTGTGTGACATCACAACGAATAAACATTCCTGTGCCACCTTGTTTTTCAAGAAGGGCCAAAGTTTCCTCCCCTTCTTGTTTTCGTCTTCCGCAAAATCCAACCACATAACCAGCGTTTGCAAATTCCAGAACAATCGATCTTCCGAGTCCAGAAGTTCCGCCGGTCACTAGTGCTACTTTTTTTCCACTCATTGGATTTCCCTTTCTTCAATCAACCGTCCGTACCGATTGATAGCTTCCTTTACATTTGCCTGGTCCAGTTCAGAAATCGATTCAAAACGAAAACCGGCAAAGAAGGTGTCTTCATTATTATCGTCTTCTTTGACCCATAATAAAATGCAAGTTCCATGAACGAAACCGACAATATCAAAATGCATAAAAAATTCGAGGTTTTGACTATCAGCCAATTCACCGGGATGGATTCCTGAGCAGCGCACCATAAACCCTGAACTAGAGATATTTTCAATGGTTGAGACAATATTACGCCCATTTTCCCTAACAGAAATATTGTTCTTAAACTGATCTAAAATCCGAAATCTTGGATCAATTTCATACACTTCTTCCTGTGTGCTTTTTAAGCGTTTATACACTTTTAAAGGCAAAATACTCGCAGCCATTTCGATTTTCGTAATCTCTTGATTTTCCTGATAAGCTGTAATTTCGAGTTTTGAGTAGTTCCAATAACCAGATTTACTGTTTTTGGTCTCAATGGCTCTGGCCCGAAGTTTGATCGGCATATTCATCTTGGCATATTGGAAAAATTCAGAGTTTAAATATAACAATAAAAAGGTGACACCTTCAAACGGAACTTTTCCATACATATGGTTGCAGGCAATTCCGAACTGCCTGGCGGCTTCCACAATTTGCATTCCCGAAATATGTTTTAAGTTGGGTGGGGAAAAAAACTTATGTTCCGCTGGGACATAAAGATTCGCAAAAAAAGTATCTTTTTTAGGAATTTCTTCAATTGGCTCGAAGATTGCAGATATCATTGACTTCTCTACATTACCAACATAATAATCTCTGCGTTTGATGATCTGTAGGATTCGAATTTCATCTGATTCTGTGACTTTATCGTTCAGAATGTATTGTTGTAATTCTGAATCAAAATGATAGAAGGTACTGATGAAATCTCTTTGTGTTTCATCCACACCAGCCTCTTCTAAAATTCTTTCTGCAGACTCTTTACGGATACGATACGGAATTGTTTTGAGTTGGTAATAATTCCCACTAGTATCTTGTCTTTTTGCATAGTATTGTAGTAAAAAGTCAATTTCCTCCTGATTCAGTCTAGGGAAGATATGTTCTTCCATGACAACTGTTGTTATCATTCGAGGGAGAGCTCTTCGTATATTAGAAACGAAACTATCGTCTTGGAAATATGTTCTTGTGTATCGTTTGTCGAGAGGCAAAACTGCGGGGAGTTCTTCTTTTTCAAAAACCTTCATATGTATCAACCGGAAATCTACTCTAGGATTAGTCCGTAGATTCCGATAGGATACAATTCAGCGCAACTAAATTAACAACGTATTGACAAATTTATGTCAAATTCACCTAACCACCGTTACTGAGCATGGTGCATAGTGAACAACTCGGTCAGATACACTGCCCATAATGAATCTTCCGAGGATTCCATGACCTCTACTTCCAATCACGATCAAATCTGCTTTTTCTTTTTCAGCAAGTTTGCATATTTCTTCAGCAGGATAACCTTCTATTACGACACGTTCCCATTTTACAGAAGTTTCATCTAAAATAGGATGTATTTTTTCAAAACGTTGCTCGGAGATCCATTTCACCCGATCTTTCCCAGCAGGCGCGGCGTCATAATAACCCGGCAAAGGACCAAAATCCTCAACCACTTCCACAACGTAACATTTTGCATTGCTTGCTTTTGCAATTGCCAAACCAAATTCCAGTGCTTTTGCAGAACTTGGTGAACCATCGATGGGGATGATCAGCTTTTGAATCAATTTTTCCATTCCAGAAGTCTACCACCTTCTAGGATTTGGGAAAGTGAAATTCCATTGATAAATGTCAAAATTTACAAAACTGTAACAGTTTCTACATTAGATCAGAGACTAAAGAAAAGATTGGAGAGATGAGTAGGAATTACTTTTTCCCACCTTCATCTTCTTTGGTTAAATAATAGGCTACAAGTATCGGTAGTGTTGTTACAAGAATCACAAATACAGCTACCACATTGGTGACTGGCCTCTGCCTCGGACGAATGAATTCTGTTAACATCCAAATAGGGACTGTGGACTGTTGCCCTGCTGTAAAGGTGGTCACAATCACTTCATCAAATGATAAAGCAAAGGACAACATTCCACCAGCTAACAAAGCCGTGGCGATATTTGGCAAAATGACAAATCGAAATGTTTGCCAAGGGTTGGCCCCTAAATCCATAGATGCTTCCACCATAGAATGAGAACTTCGACGAAGCCTAGCCAGTACGTTATTATAAACTGTTACAATACAAAAAGTTGCATGTGCGATGACAATGGTCCATGTACTAAAGGGAATCCCAAAAAGAGACATGGCGGATCGTAAAGAAATACCGGTTACAATCCCAGGCAAAGCAATTGGCAAAATCACAAGAAAGGAAATCACTTCCCTTCCAAAAAATTTGCTCCTGTAAACGGCAAGGCAGGCCAAGGTTCCAAGAATAATGGCCATGACAGTCGAGATCGTTGCCACTTGCGAAGAAAGGATGATGGCTTCCCAAATATCATTTCTATCCCATGCCACCCCAAACCATTTGAGAGTAAATCCAGGTAGTGGAAATTGGAATGTTTTTTCATCTGTAGAGAAGGCGTACATGATGATGATAAAAATAGGAATGTGGATAAAAAGAAAACCAAGGATGGTGGCAACTTTTAGTCCGATGGTTCCGAAATTCCATTTAGAGGGCATCGAAGGCTCCTAATCGTTTGGCAATCATCAGATAAACCATCATAATGATAATGGGAATCACTGAAAAGGCTGCCGCCAAAGGGATGTTACCCGCTGTTCCTTGGTGGGTGTAAACGGCCATTCCAATAAAATAACTCGAATTTCCGATAATAGTGGGAATGATATAGTCACCTAACGTAAGCGAGAAGGTGAAAATAGATCCTGCGACTACTCCTGGAAATGCCAATGGCAACACCACTTTGCGAAAGGTTTGGGACGGTCCCCCACCTAAATCCGAAGAGGCTTCGAGGAGAGACTTAGGAATTCGTTCCAAAGAGGCTTGGATGGGAAGAATCATATAAGGAAGCCAAATGTATACAAAAACTAAAAACATTCCAATGTAAGAGAAGGACAGAGATGTTCCTCCAACCACTGGTAACGAAAGAATGGAATCTAAAACATGAAGGAGACCAAGTTCTTCCAAACACCAAGTAAGGATTCCTTCTTTTGCCATAATCAGTTTCCATGAATAAACTTTCACAAGATAACTGGACCAAAGTGGCAACATAACACCCAAATAGAGAATCGGTTTTAGTTTTGGGCCTGCATACATCGCCATATAATAAGCTATCGGAAAAGCAATGATGGCACTGACCACGGTAACAGTAAAGGCCATGGTTGTGGTACGAATGATGATATCCCAATTTGTACTTTGGCGAAATAGATCATAATAAGATTCTAAAGTAAACTCTCGTTTGATGACTCCAGAAAAAGAATCAATGGAGAAAAAACTTTGGATGAGAAGAGTAAAAAGCGATCCCAAGTAGACGACACCAAGCCAAATGAGAAGTGGTGCGAGTAACAAAAAAATCGCAAGGCCTTTCCGATAAAAAAGAAATGTAAAAAACTTATCAAAGGTAGTTGTCATTTACAAATCCTTAAAGTAAGTGCATGTCAGAATCTTTCCAACCCACAAGCACTTCCGAACCAAC
Source organism: Leptospira abararensis (assembly GCF_016918735.1). GTDB lineage: Bacteria > Spirochaetota > Leptospiria > Leptospirales > Leptospiraceae > Leptospira_A > Leptospira_A abararensis. The sequence continues at coordinate 94,882 of NZ_JAFFPR010000019.1, read as the reverse complement.
AGCAATATGTTCTGCTGATATTTTTAAGTTTTGTGTGGAGGCAATGATCCGTGAACCGGCAGGTGTTTCGAAATGCATTTTGGAAGTGGCACCTGAATACACTTGGCTTTTGAGTATTGCTTTAAAAGTTCTATATCCTGTAGAATAATTGTCCTCTTTGGCGTTGGCAAATACATGCACTCGTTCGGGACGAATCATCCCTTTTCCCGTTTGGCCCGTGAGCCTTTTGGTTTCTTCGATTGAGAGGATATTGGATGTTCCCACAAAGTTAGCAACAAATTCGGTTTTTGGACGGTCATACAATTCTTCTGGGGTGGCAATCTGCTCCACCTTACCTTTGTTAAAGACAGCAATCCGATCCGACATAGAAAGTGCTTCTTCTTGGTCATGAGTGACAAAGATAAAAGTAATCCCCACTTCTTTTTGGATGGCTTTGAGTTCCAATTGCATCTCTTCTCTAAGTTTTAAATCAAGGGCACCGAGTGGTTCATCGAGAAGGAGTACACCCGGACGATTGATAAGTGCCCTTGCCAGAGCAATCCTTTGTCTTTGTCCCCCGGATAGTTCCGATGGTTTGCGATTTCCCACATCGGGAAGGCGCACCATAGCGAGCATATCTGAAACTCTTTGGTGAATTTCTTTTGAGGAAGTTTTTTTAATTTTTAAACCATACCCCACATTTTCGGCCACAGTCATGTGGGGAAATAAGGCATAGTCTTGAAAGACTGTGTTCACATTTCTTTTGTAAGGTGGGATGCCTGTGACATCAACACCTTCCAAAAGAACCCTTCCTGAAGTTGTATCTTGAAATCCTGCCACCATACGGAGGCAGGTTGTTTTTCCAGACCCAGAAGGGCCTAACATCGAAAAGAATTCACCTTTTTTAATCCCGAAGGAGACATCATCCACCGCTATAAATTGGTCGAATTTCCTTGTTACATTTTGAAATTCAACATCGTAAACTTGGTTCATTCCTTCTCCTTCAGAACTCATGTGATGTTAGGATCTATTTACTTCCGATGATGGAAATATAATCTTCAGCCCATTTTTTGTAAGGTATACATTTTCTTCCACCGGAACAATCTTCTTTTGGTGTTCTCCAGAAAGAGATTTTTTCAAAGTTATTGAAACCGTTTATGGCACAACCTGTGTCCCCAAGAAGAGCATTTCCTTTACAAGCAGAAGGAACCGATGGAACCGATCCAAACCAAGAAGCAAGGTCACCCTGAACTTTTGGAGAAAGGGAATGTTCCATCCATTTGTAAGCACAGTTTACATGTTTTGAATCTTTATGTAACATGGTGCTATCTGCCCAGCCAGTGGCTCCTTCTTGCGGAACGACAGAAGCTACAGGTTGTTTTTCACCAACAAGTAAGTTTACTTGGAATGGCCATGTAGAAGAAGCAACAAGTCCTTCTTTTTTGAAGTCATCCACTTGTACCATCGCATCATGCCAATACTTGGGAACCAATTGTCTTTGTTTTTTTAAGAGTTCAATGACAGCATTGTATTGTTTCTCATCCAGTTCATAAGGATCTTGGATTCCGAGTTCCGGTTTTGCTTGTTTTAAATACAAAGCAGCATCGGCAATATAAATCGGACCGTCGAATGCTTGTACGCGACCTTTGTTTGATTTTCCGTCCGCCAATACTTGTTCTTCAAAAACAACATTCCAACTAGTCGGAGCTTTTTTGAAAACCTTAGTGTTGTACATAAGTACGTTTGGACCCCATTGGTAAGGTACACCAAAATGTTTTCCTTCCACTGTATGCCAAGGAGCATTTTGCAAACGAGAATCTACATTTTTCCAACTAGGGATTAGGTCAGTATTGATTTCTTGAACCTTTCCACCAGCAACGAGTCGTAACGAAGCATCACCAGAGGCAGTGACGAGGTCAAACCCACCTTCATTCATCAGTGCTACCATCTCATCAGATGTAGCGGCAGTTTTTACATTGACTTTACAGCCAGAACTTTTTTCAAATTCAGTGACCCAGTCGTATCCTTTGTCTGTTTCACCACGTTCAATATACCCCGGCCAAGCTACGATGGAAACTTCTCCCTCGCTTTGTCCGATTTCGGAAACCTTTGTTTCTTTTTTGCCGCAGGCAACCGCAAATGCGATCGAAAGAACTGCAACAGAAAAAACCACTCGTTTGTATGAATCGAATTTCATAAACCTATGTGCTCCTGGTTTTACTTATGTCAGTGATTTAGATACCAAAAACCCAAAATTAAGCAACCACTTCCTAGGTTTTCAAAAAAAAGGTAGGAATTTTTAGGAGCTGGGATTTCGATGAAAGCACAGGTTTCGTATGAAATACATCAAAGACAAAGACCTTTTCCGACAAGAAAACTTCATTGGTGGGGTTTGGTGCCCTGCGGAAAATAACAAAGAAATTTTAGTACATAACCCCGCAAACGGTGAAGCGATTGGAAACATTCCCCACTCCACAGAAAAAGATACGAGCCGCGCCATTCGTTCAGCAGTAGAAGCATTGAAAGACTGGAAAACGCGACCCGCAAAAGAAAGGGCCGGAATTTTACGCAAATGGTTCCAACTTATGATGGATAACCAAGAAGATTTGGCCCTCATCATGACCCAAGAACAAGGGAAGCCACTAACGGAAGCTAGGGGGGAGATTGCTTATGCTGCCTCTTACATCGAATGGTTCGGTGAAGAAGCAAAACGTTCCTATGGAGATATCATTCCTTCTCATAGAAAAGATACAAGAATCCTTGTATTAAAGGAACCTATCGGAGTTGTGGGAACCATCACTCCTTGGAATTTTCCAGCAGCTATGCTTGCAAGAAAAGTTGCACCAGCACTTGCCGCCGGATGCACTGTTGTTTCCAAACCCGCAGAGCTCACACCCTACTCTGCTCTTGCCATGGCAGTCCTTGCCGAAAGAGCAGGACTTCCGAAAGGCGTATGGAATGTGTTAGTTGGTGATCCCATCGCTATCGGGAAATCCATTTTAGAAAGTAAAGAAGTTCGTAAACTCAGTTTTACTGGTTCCACAAAAACGGGAATTTATTTAATGGAAAAATCTGCGGCCACTTTAAAAAAACTCTCACTGGAGCTCGGTGGCAATGCTCCCTTTATAGTTTTTGAAGATGCTGACATAAACGAAGCCGTTAAGGGTGCCATGCTTTCCAAATACAGAAACACAGGACAAACTTGTGTTTGTGTGAACCGCTTCCTTGTCCAGGCTTCGATTGCAGAAGAGTTTTCTAAAAAATTAGCCGATAAAGCCAAGGAATTAGTGGTCGCCAATGGAATGGAACCCAATGCCCAACAAGGCCCACTTATCAATGAGGCGGCTCTGGAAAAAGTAAAATCGCATATCCAAGATGCCGTTTCCAAAGGAGCCAAAGTCCTTACCGGCGGAAAAGAACACAACCTAGGCGGGAATTTTTTTGAGCCAACTGTTCTCTATCCAGTGAATTCCTCCATGGTTGTGACAAAGGAAGAAACCTTTGGACCTGTCTCCTGCATCCAAACCTTTCAAACAGAAGAAGAAGCCATCCATTTGGCAAACTATACTGACTTTGGACTCGCCTCTTATTTGTATACCAAGGACATGGCTCGCATTTTTAGGGTCGCCGAACAACTGGAATACGGGATGGTGGGAATTAACGAAGGATTAATTTCTTCCGAACAAGTCCCTTTTGGGGGCGTTAAATTTTCTGGAATGGGACGGGAAGGTTCCAAATACGGACTCGATGATTATACAGTAACCAAATATCTCTGCCTCGGAGGAATCACATGACGGGCAATCAAAAACAAACAAACCAAACCCTATGGGAAAGAAGACTCGCAAACGTTCCGAGGGGTGTGACTACCGCCTATCCAGTGTTTGCCGAAAAAGCAAAAAATGCAGAAATTTGGGACATTGAAGGCAAACGCTTTATTGACTTCGGTGGTGGGATTGGAGTTCAAAATACAGGACATTGCCATCCCAAAGTAGTCGCTGCCATCCACAAACAAGTGGACCAAGTTTTACACACTGCCTTCCAAATTATGCCGTATGAACCTTATATCGTGCTTTGCGAAAAACTAAACGCCAAAGCGCCGATTGATGGGGGTGCTAAAACGATTCTTTTTTCTTCTGGGGCCGAAGCCTTAGAAAATGCAGTGAAAATTGCAAGAGCGGCTACTGGGAGACCTGGGATCATCAGTTTTCTTGGTGGGTTTCATGGACGAACCATGATGGCTCTTGCCCTCACAGGAAAAGTGGTTCCTTACAAAAAAGGATTTGGTCCTTTTGCCAGTGATGTTTACCACATTCCTTTTCCGATGGAATACCATGGGGTGACAGAAGACGATTCTATCAAAGCTTTGCATAATTTATTTAAGGCAGACATTGATCCCTCTCGTGTGGCGGCAATTGCCATCGAACCCGTGCAAGGTGAAGGTGGGTTTTATATTGCTTCTCCTAGTTTTTTAAAAAAACTAAGGGCCATTTGTGATGAACATGGAATCCTTCTCATTGCCGATGAAGTCCAGTCCGGATTTGCAAGAACCGGAAAACTTTTTGCCATCGAACATTCGGGAATCAAACCGGATCTCATCACTACAGCTAAATCACTCGCAGCTGGTATGCCACTCTCGGCTGTGATTGGAAAAACATCCATCATGGATGCAGTAGAACCTGGTGGACTCGGCGGAACCTATGCGGGAAACCCAGTAGCTTGTGCGGCCGGGATTGCGGTCATGGATCTCATCGAAGAAGAAGGGATTTTAGAGAAGTCTGTGAACCTCGGCAAAATGTTGATCGCTGAACTAACAGAAATCAAAAAATCCTATCCTCATATGGGCGAGATACGCGGATTAGGTGGTATGGTGGCGTTTGAGCTCGTAGAAAATGGTGATGCCAACAAACCATCTGCTGATTTAGCAAAAAAACTCACAGCCAAAGCATTGGAACATGGACTTGTCCTACTTTCTTGCGGTGTGTATGGAAACGTGATTCGAATCCTAGTTCCGATTACCGCAGAAGAGTCCATCGTCAAAGAAGGCCTCGCGATCATAACAAAATCACTCAAGGAAATTTAAGACAGAATGAAACAGTTTAAACTTTGGATTGATGGGAAGTGGACAAGTTCCAATGGCGGAAATCTTATGGAGATCGAAGATCCTGCCACAGGCAAAAAAATTGCCAAAGTCATAGATGCAAGTAAGGCCGATGTAGACAAAGCAGCCAAGGCCGCTCACAAAGCGTTTTATGATGGAAGATGGTCTGGGATCACACCGGCAGAACGTTCCAAAGCCCTTTGGAAATTGGCAGATCTTTTGGAAGAAAAAACCAAAGAATTTGCAAAAGCCGAATCACTGAATGCAGGAAAACCTTATAAAAATTTGAGCCTCGCCGGTGACATTCCTTTTGCTGTTGATAACATTCGTTTTTTTGCAACAGCAGCTCGCGATGTACATGGGAGTCGTGCAAACGAATACCAACCGGGATACACATCCATTTTGCGCCGGGAACCAGTCGGTGTTGTGGGTCAAATTGCACCTTGGAACTATCCCTTACTTATGGCCGTTTGGAAATTTGGACCGGCCCTTGCTGCGGGCTGCACTGTGATTTTAAAACCAGCACCAGGAACGCCAATCACCTCTCTCATGTTAGCTGAACTAACAAAAAAAGCCGGAATCCCGGATGGGGTCATTAATATCATCACTGGTGGCAATGCCACAGGCCAAGCCATCGTAGACCATCCTCTGGTTCGTATGGTTTCTCTGACCGGTTCGACGGGAACGGGAAAAAACATCATGAAGTCGGCGGCAGATTCTCTCAAACGAGTGCATTTAGAACTTGGAGGGAAGGCACCACTCCTTGTATTTGATGATGTGGATATCAATCAGTTTGCCGCCAAAGCAACGTTTGGTGCCACTTGTAATTCAGGACAAGACTGTACGGCCGCCACAAGAATCATTGTTCCGAAAAATTTGCAGAAAAAAATCACCGATGCGGTTGTAGATGCGATGAAAGCGGTGAACGTGGGAGATCCCTTTAATGATAAAACAGAAATGGGCCCTCTCATTTCTGGCATCCACCGGGATCGTGTTTTAGGTTTTATGGACCGTGCCAAAAAACAAGGTGCTAAAATCCTAACCGGTGGAGCAATTCCCAAAGGCCTAGACAAAGGATATTTCTTTGCGCCGACTGTCATCACCGATGTAAAACAAAACTTTGATGTAGTCCAAAATGAAATCTTTGGGCCGGTTCTTACCATCCAATCCTATGATAAGGAAGAAGAAGGAATTAGGCTTGCAAACGATGTCCAATACGGCCTTGCTTCTTCGATTTGGACTAAGGATATAGCGCGTGCTATGCGAGTTGCCAAACAATTTGAATTTGGAACCGTTTGGATCAATGACCACTTACCACTAGCTTCTGAAACACCGCATGGTGGATTCAAACAATCAGGATTTGGTAAGGATTTATCGATCGAATCGGTAGGTGATTATTTGATCACCAAACACGTAATGGTGGGTGGGGTTTAGATTCATTAAGACTAAGAATTCTAGAAACTAAAAAACAACTTGGGATGTCTAAGAAACTATGGCATCCCCAAAGAATCCGATTGTTTCCTTTTATTTATGGTTGGCTCCCAGGTTCCATCTACTCGACGATTTAGATCGGCCGGGCACTATTGAATCCGTTCAAAAGGGAGCCGAATTAACAGGCACCAATTTGTGGACTCTCATCTTTGCCATTTTCATTGCAAGCATCGGTCTCAATGTCAACTCCACGGCTGTCATCATTGGGGCTATGCTTGTATCACCTCTTATGGGACCAATCGTTGGGATTGGATTTGCCGCTGCCACAAACGACTTTGAAAATTTAAAAAAATTCCTTCGTACTTTAGCTGTGGCGACTTTCGCAAGCATTGCGACCTCCTTTCTTTATTTTTCTCTCTCTCCTATTGATGAAGCCCAATCAGAATTATTAGCAAGAACCTCACCGACAATTTACGACGCTCTCATTGCCATCTTTGGGGGAGCTACGGGTATCATTGCCAACACAAGAAAAGAAAAAGGAACTGCCATTGCGGGTGTTGCCATTGCCACAGCCCTGATGCCCCCTCTCTGCACAGCAGGTTATGGACTATCGCAAGGGAACTGGTCTTATTTTTTTGGTGCTACTTATCTCTACTTGATTAATTCAATTTTTATCGCCATCGCCACCTTTGTTTTTGTGCGGTATATGGAGTTTCCTAAAGTCGATTGGGGTCTTTACAAAGAAAGAGAAGTTAAGGTCAAAATTTATTTAAGTATTTTTGCTCTCATACTACTCATCCCTTCCATTTTCACCGCTTATCATATTGTGCGAACTTCTTATTTTAAAGGAAAAGCGGAAGAATTCATTCGAAATGAAATCACCATAGACAACAGAAGAGTTTTGGAAAAAGAAATAACCTACACAAATCAAAAAATTGAACTCACCATCATCGGACAAAAAATTGATTTGGCAAAAGAAAAAGAACTTACTAATAAATTAAAATACTACAATCTAACTGACGTAAAACTCATCATTCACCAGGACATATCTCAAACCAATATCGATCATTTAAAATTTGAGATTCTTTCTGAAATTTACAAAAACCAAATGAATATTGGTCAAACAAACACGGAAATGCTATCGAAAGAAATCCAAATTTTTTACCCTGATTTGGTTTCCGCTAGTTTTGCAAAAACCAAAAAATTCGATATGAACCAAAACATGTATTTGGATACGAACCTATTTGATTCTGAATGGACAAAACTACCAAAAGATGAGGAAAAAAGAAAGTTAATTCAATACATCCAACTGCGAACAGGAGAAAAACAAATAGAACTCATCACAAGAGAAATCTCAAAATCTCAGAAAAACTTTTAATGAGGTCAAATTAAACTAAAGCAGCTTGTTTTAAAAAATCTTTGAAGGTATCGATGTCTTTTGTGAAAAACACTGGTTTTGGGGCTTTCGTATCTTTTAAAAGAAATACAATGCCTTGGTTGTGTAAAACCACTTGTTCCAATTCTTCGGGAGTGTAGGTATAAGTTACATTTCCAGAATGGAATAAAAATTTTCCATTTTCCTCACTTAAACTTCCTGAACCAATTCGTTTGAAATTTTTTAATCCATCTTCCATAACATCGATATCAGAAGACTCATCACCAAACGTAAGTTTACCGGAATAATCCAAAAACAAAGTCCCTTCTATTTGAAATCTACTCTCTTTGGGCGCTGGTGGTTCTTGTTCCAAACTTCCATCCCCTGTTGGGAGCAGAACTTCCGATTTTTGGACTACAGAAGGTGTCACTTCTTCGGGCAATGAAAAGGAAATATGGCGGTCATCCGAAATGGCACGTTCTTTTCTGATTCGTTCATCCAGTTGGGGAGAAACGGAAGGGCCTTGAGGCATTCGGTAGGCACCGAGGGTTTGCGCTTTTCGCGGTTGGTATGCCGTAGGTTTCGATTTCTGCGGGGAAAGGGCTACGTACAAGAAACATAGGACACCCACAAGAATCATAGCAAAGGCTGCAAACAACATACTACCTATATTATCTTGCCAAACTGCGAATCCCTTGATTACATTTTTTCTTTACAAGGGTTTCGGAAACGGAAACGCTTCCTTTATGTTCGAAGAAGAACCCTCTACCCTCAAAGAAAAAATTTATCGTACGATTATTGCTCTCTTTTTATTCATTTTGGTCGGAACCCTTATCATAACCTTTTTACCTGGTGATGCAGAACAAAGCCTAATGGGTGCCATCACAGGCCAAAATTCGACCAAAGCAGGTACCATTGCAGGTAGAAGCATTCCCGTGGATTACTTCAACGCCGCCAAACGTGATTGTTACTATAGATACCAACAATACGGAAGAGAAACGGCCCAAAATCCGGAACTTCTCAATTCCTGCGCCTATTCTACCGTTCGGGAAATCTACATTGCCAACGACATTGCCACTTCCGTTGGCTTCCAAGTATCTGAGATCAGCATCAAACGGGAAATGTCCAAACAAGCGCGCGAAGTGCATAAAGAATCGGTTTCCCAAGCAGGATACGGAGAAGAAGACTCTCGTTCTCTTACTGAAATTTACCAACAAATCTACCGTTCGGCTCCGATGAACTACCGTATCGATTCTGCCACTGGGTATGCTCTTTTCCCCAACTTTTTGGAACAACCTCTCGCTCCCACAGAAAACGAAGTGGAATTGGAAGATGAAGCCAAACGGGCCAAAATTTCTTTTCGGATTGTGGCCATTTCTGAGGTCAATTTGCTGAACGCCGTCGAAGCCAAAATTAATATTTCTGATTCAGAACTTATGAAAGAGTATGAGAAAGAAAAGAAAGACGGAACCCTCTCGAAAGACCCTTCTGGAAATTTTGTCAGTTTCGAATCAAGAAAACCGCTCCTACTTTCTAAAATGAAATTTGATCGCAAAAGAAAAGAAGTAGAAGTATGGAAAGGCCGTATTGCTTCCAAAATTTCAGAACCCAATGCTTTAGAAGCCATTGCTGAGGAAACTTTACAACCCATTGAATCCGTATCAAATGTTTCTTTGTCTGACTTAAAACTTGTTACCTCTAACCGTGGCAATAGCTACCGTTTGGCGAACTCTGCTAAGTTTTGGGAAACCCTAGCTAACGATCCATTTAGCAAAAAAACGGTCGTGGGTCCTTTCTCTGACAACGACAAACAGGTTTATGTGGAATTTGGTGCTCTAACCTACGGACAAACCACAGCCAAAAAACCGGCGGATCAGGCTGCAGATTTTCTGAAACAAAGGCAACTTCTTAGCTTTTTTCTTGAAATAAACCAGTCCATAGCAGCAGAATACAACGTAGAGAAAAAAGGCCTTCTCTCTTTAGAATAAATGCAAATTAAAGCCGACTTCATCAACCCTTTCCTGGAAGCAGCCACTATCGTATTTCGCGATGTGTTACAACAGGATCTCATCCGAGGAAAAATCGGAATCAAGGACTCACCAGCTCCAAGCCACGAAATTGCGATTATCATTGGTGTGGTAGGTTCCTTTAGTGGTGAAGTGGTTTATAGTATGAACCTCGATGCTGCATACAAAGTGTCTCGTAAGTTAGTGCCAGGCCTTTCCGATGAAGATGTAAAAAACGAATACAAAGACATCCTCGGTGAGATTGCCAACATGACCACCGGTAATGCGATGAACATTTTTACATCGGCAGGCCAATCTGTAGAAATTACAACTCCTAACATCCAAGAAACAAATAACACTTCGGTTCGGTTTAACAAAAAACCAACTTTGTCCATCAACTTATATTCCAAGTTTGGACGAATCGAAGTGAATGTCGCTATTGCTTAACTTAAAGTCTTAAATCGAAGAACCTAAAACCCGCAGTCTTTCGCGGGTTTCTTTTCTAAAATCATAACCGGGCGTTGGTGTTTTTCCCTCCATTCCATTCATATAGAGTTGGTAGTATTTTAAGGAACGTTCCAAATCCCGCTCGTCCCAACTGCTTTCGTAAATTTTCCCTAAATAATAATGCGCCGGATGGAACTCTGCAGATTCTTTAAAATTCTTTAAGATACTCACCAGATGGTGTGCTGCCGAACGAAATTCTTTTTTACGGATGAGAAGGACGGCAACCGCATAATGCGATCTAGGTGTGAGCTCCGGGTGTTTTGGAAACTCAGTCACTAGTTTTAGGTATTCCTTATAGGCTTTTTCTTCTGAATCGGGATTTCCAATACGATCGAGAGATCTTGCGAGTTCAAACTGAGTTTTGATTTTAAGATCTGGGTCTTCTTGTTTTTCCACAAGGCCAGTCGATTCTTTATCCTTTCCTTCCAGACCAAAAAGGTTTGTGTTTTCCACTCGGGAAAACTTTGCCGCATCCCCTTCCTTTCCATAGGAATCAGCAAACTCAGATTCGGCGGATTTCTTTTGGTCTCTCGTTAAATAAGCCTTTCCCTTTTGAAAAGATGCTTGTGACGGATCGACCACTTCCTTCTTTTTTTTCTTCTTCTCTACTGGCTTTGGTTTGGTTGTAACAGAAGTTTGATTGTTGGAAGCAAGAGAAGAGCCAGGAGTTTCCCCATTTGTTTCTGTAGATGTAGATGGCAGAGATTGTGAATTAGAAATAACACTGGAGTTAGAATTTGTGTTTGGTTTGACACTTGCATTCGAATTTGCGGGATTACTGGAAGAAGGTTCCATTCCAGAATTTGTGGTATCTTTGTTCCAAGTTTCTGGAAAAGGTAAAAACAATTCAGTCGTTTGCGCTTGGAGCGGAAAGATTTGTCCCATACTCAAAATAGGAAATAAAACGATCACAAAGAAACCGGGCTTAGAAATCAAAACTAGAAACTTGGAAGTAAAAAACAAAAGGTTACCATTCATCGTAAGTTCTTTGGAATTCTTTCTAAACTTCTCGGTTTTCCCAAACCTTCATTCGACTCCGGTGGTTTAGGTAACTTCAAAGTTTCCAAATTCTTTTCTTCGTTTTTTGCCTTCACTTTCTTTTCTAAATCAGACACTCTCTCAAGCATCCTTTGCATTCGTAAATCGGATTCAGAATCAGATATTGGTGATGTAGATTTGGAATCCTCTCTAGGTACCATAGGGACCACATCAATCGGAGCTGGGATCAAACCATCACCTGAGGGAGTGTATATGGGAGGAACTGTTGTATCTTCGGCTTTACGATTTCTAAAATCATATTCTTTTCCCAAAAAATCTTGTTCTTCTGGGATGGTATCGTGTGTGTATCCGTTAGATTCCCGTTCGCTGATAAAATCAAATTGCATCTTACGATTCGATTCATACTTTAAATCTTCAGGATCGGACATCCGGACATCTTTGCGTTTTCTATTGTAATCCCTTTCAATTTCTGTTAGAAACAAACTTCTTGTGTCCTGGGCGAGTTGCATCCCTTGGGGTTTGGCATTTTCCCAACCATGGGTCCAACCGACATAAATGGCCATGATAAGAAAAAAAACAAAAAGTGAGATGGCAATTTTTTTAAGTAAGTCTTGGACTTGGGATGGGATTTTATCCACAAGACCATCGACCGCACCCATCATCTTTTGGGTGTCTACATTGACTTTGGGTATATTGATATTTTTGATGTCCATGAATTACTCTTCTGAAATTTTAAAGACTACCCTTCGGTTCGTCCCGCGACCCTCTTCGGTCGAATTGTCTGCAATGGGCACTTGAGGACCATGACCTACGATCGCAATTCGTGATTCTTCTATTTTATGTTTAGACTTCAAATAATTAGCAACCGAATTTGCTCTTTCGAGTGACAACTTTTGGTTGGCTGATTTTGTTCCTACATTGTCCGTATGCCCTTCGATTAGGATCTTTAAATTGCCCGATTTTCTGAGGATTCCTGCCAATCTGTCCAGTTCCGGTTCCGATTCTTTGGTGAGCTCGGCAGAGCGGAACGCAAAAAACAAATTGTTCATCACAATTTGGTTTCCCTTCTTTAATTTGGGAAGGACCAAAAGGACTGTTTTTTCTTTGTCTTCTTTTTCTTTACCCACCAAATTCAGGTTCTGTGAAACAGGAAGGTATCCTTCTTTTTCTCCGTAAAAACCATAATTATCATCATAGGGAAGGATGATACTAAACTCACCTGTCGCTGGATCACTCACCGTTGAACCAATGGATTTTTTTCTAGTTAAAGATTCATATTGAACAAATGCCGAAAGTGGTTTTCCTTCTTCATCTACTACCTTTCCTTTAATCACAACCACAGGTTCTGGTTGGAAATGGTGAGGGATAGCGGCCATATATAGTTCCCCTTCCCTAGACATATAGGCCCAGTTCCCTACCGCTGGGATACTAAAGAAATTAACACCTCTTAGGTTAGGAGATAATTCTTGAGGTTCTGACCAAGAAGTCCAAGAATCATTTAATCTTCTAGAGATAAAAATAGAAATTCCTTCCTTTCTTCCGGACGAAGAGAAATATAAAGTTTTGTCATCTGGCCCAAGAAAAGGAGCCATCTCCTCTTCTCCAGTATTCAAAGTGTTTCCTAAATTGATTCCTTCCTCAAAAACACCAGAATCGTTTTGTAAACTTACATATAAATCTAACTTACCAAAATTTTTCTTTTGTTGGGCTGAATAAATCAGTGTCCTACCACTGGATGCCAAAGCCGAACCACCAAATACCTGTTGGTTGGGATTGTCTGCTTTTCTATACCAATTATAAAAACTAGGGAAATTAATGGGGGAAGGCATTGACCAACCCGATTCGGTTTTATGTGTTTTGTACAGCGGAGCGCGGTTTTGAATTTTTTCTGATCGTTCTTTATATTCAGTTTCTAACTTAGTCAGAACAATATGAAACTCTTTTGGATTCTGTGCTTCTCTGGAGGCAATTTGAGATTTGTATACCATCTCTTTTTTCAGGTTATCCAACATCTCCTCTTCCCCAAAATTACCAAATACAAATAGTTCGTTCCCACCGGGTAAAGCCGAAATCACAGCAGAAGGAAAACGATTGTTGAGTGGTGTCGGAAGTTGTTCTCCCTGCATCCAAAATCCGTATTGGTCTCGTTTGGCGGCCCAAATTTTTTGAGTGGATCTTCCCCCTTCGCGAACAAGGGCCGTCCAAAATAAAATTTTTCCATCAGGAGTACACTGCGGGTTGAAAGAAAAAAGGCCCCCAGTTACATAACGAGGGATTTTTTTTAATGTCCAATCTGGAGTTTTGCCAGATTCAAAAGGTTCCATTTCATAACGAATAGGGCTGCAGGTCTCCCCTTGGACATCGCATAACATCCGTATCTTTTTTCCTGCTAAATAAGCCAACTCTTCCTGTAAAACACCACCGCTAATGCGGAAAACCTGTTTGTCCGTGCGGAGGAGATGGCCCGTATTCAGGAGGTCCCCCTCCAAAACCTGGATTCCATTTTTTACACTTTGCGAGCTTATGAGCCCGTTCCCAAAAAGAAGGAGAATGATGATGAGAATCCGTGCCATACCATACGAAATGTCGGTTGAAACCTCCGATTCCCTTAGAAAATTGACTTATGATCCAAGCTAGCGGCATTACAGTCTCCTTCGGGAAAAAACCTCTTTTCGAAAACGTCTCCATTAAATTCAAACCGGAATGCCGTTACGGTCTGATTGGAGCCAATGGTTCCGGAAAATCGACCTTTATGAAGGTTTTAGCCGGTATTTTACAGCCTTCCGCCGGTTCTGTCGCTCTCGACAAGGACGTTAAGGTCGGATATTTGAAACAGGACCACTACGAATACGAAAATGAAACGGTCCTTGGCACTGTGTTACGGGGAAATCCTGAACTTTGGAATGTCATGTCAGAACGAGATGCCATCTACGCCAAAGAGGACATGACCGATGAAGACGGAATGCGAATCTCCGAGATTGAGGAAATTTTCGCTGATATGGGTGGGTACGAAGCCGAATCCGTGGCAGGGGAGCTTCTCGAAGGTCTAGGGATCCCTACAACAGCCCATAACCGGCCTTTGAATTTTTTAACCGGCGGTTTCAAACTCCGAGTACTTCTCGCCCAAGTTCTATTTTTAAAACCCGATGTCCTTCTTTTGGACGAACCAACGAACCACTTAGACATCAAAACCATCCACTGGTTGGAAGAACTCCTTATCAATTATGAAGGTGTGGTCATTGTGATTTCCCACGACCGTCACTTCATCAACTCCGTTGCCACTCATATCGCCGATTTGGATTACAATACCATCCGAGTGTTCCCGGGAAATTATGACGATTTCATGATTGCCGCAGAACAAACACGCGAGCAGTTAATGAGCGATAGTAAACGGGCAAAAGAAAAAATTGCCGACTTACAAGAGTTTGTTTCTAGATTCTCTGCCAACGCAAGTAAATCCAAACAAGCCACTTCTCGCCAAAAGATGATCGAAAAAATCAAAGGGGATATGGTGGATGTAAAACCATCTTCTCGTGTGGCACCTTATATTCGCTTCAAAGCCAAAAGAACATTAGGAAAGGATGTATTTGAAGCCATCAACATTTCTAAGTCTTATGATGGAAAACCGGTCATCAAAGAATTTAATACCTCCATCACTAAAGGAGAAAAAGTAGGAATCGTGGGAACCAATGGTGTTGGTAAAACCACTCTTCTCAAAATGTTACTTAAAAAATTAGAACCAGACTCTGGTCAGGTGAAATGGGGAGATTCCGTAGAAACTTCCTTTTTTCCACAAGACCACCGTGAGGCGATGGAACCAGATGCAGATACTCTCGTAGAATGGTTGTTACGTAACTCTCCGCAAGGAACAGAAGTGCAAGAGATTCGTGCCATCCTTGGTCGGATGCTTTTCTCTGGGGATATGGCAAACAAATCCACTACAGTTCTTTCCGGTGGGGAAAAATCTCGAATGATCATTGGAAAGATGATCCTTGCTTGTGACAATGTCATTGCATTGGATGAACCAACCAACCACTTGGATTTAGAAACAATCGAAGCTCTCAACTACGCCTTATCTTTGTTTGAAGGGACGGTGATCCTTGTTTCACACGATAGGGAATTTATCTCTTCTCTTTGTACAAGAATCATCGAAGTGACACCCGAAGGAATCAAAGACTTCAAAGGAAATTACGAAGAATTTTTGGAAAGAGAAGGAAACGATTTTTACAAACGCCTTACTGGTGGTGCAATCATTGCTACTTAAAATTGTTTTTGCAGGGAAAGGTTGATCGATTGGATATCCTTCCCTGCCATTAACTCTGTCGTTAGAATAAAATTTCCCATGCCTATCTGAAATCCCAAACTCCCATAACCAAAGCCTGATCTATGATTATACCTTGTGGAGAGACGAATCCCAATGGCACTGGGAACAGAACTGAAGTCATCTGGATTATCCATCCTGGAAATAGCGGCAAATCGACTAGCATGAATAGCCGTATAACCATGATTATACACAAAACCTAAACCCGGTATAATAGATAAAAATCCAATGGTATAGTTGTATTTCAAATCGATAGAACCCGAGGTAATCCTCGATTGATAAAACAAATCATTTTGACCGATCCAACGACGTTTATCACCATCAATTCTAAATTGAGTAGGTCTTCTGTCGTAAGAACTCAAGTAGATATCCTGATTGGTTTGGAAAATTCCCAGTCCAAAGGAAAATCCAGAATCAATAGGAAAGTAACGAAGGACAGCACCAAAATTGTTGACACGTCCATTCACATCCGTATTTCGAATCTTTACAAAAGGGATATTAGCTTCCCCAAACTCATAGGGAAAGAAATGTGTCGTTAGATTCCATTGTTTGGCCAAGGGATTACTGATCCACTCCCCCAAATTGGCCGTAAAACTGAAAGAAGGTGATGCCGCAACTCCGCTTTTTGGCAAAGTCCTGAGTTCGGAATTTTCATAATAAAAATCTCGGGCCTTGGCCTGGCCTTGAGATACTGTATAACCAAGGCCCAAACGATACCGATCCACCTTAGTTCCACCCGACTGGTTGGAATTCAAGTTTTGTAAAACAGCGTTTTCCCCCATGGAACGGAGAAAACCGTTTGTATAAATTTTATCAAAGACTGGTTCTGCAAAATTTCCTAGAATTTGATAATCTAAAGGAATATTGGAACACTCGCCACCCAAACATAAAACTTGAGCCTGCAATTTTGATCCCACTGTTGGTATCAAAATCAGTAAAAATAGAAAATAGGAAAAGCATCTCATAGCAGTGACAAAATTGGTTAGATAAAAAATCTAACCTTTGTTATTTTTGATTTTGTAGCCAATCCAAAAAAAGTTCCATTGCTTTTTTGCGGTGGGATACAGTATTTTTTTCTGATTCAGGTATTTGAGAAAACCGTTTTCCAAAAGGAGGGTAAATAAAAATAGGATCATAACCAAACCCAAACTTTCCTTCTTCATCATAGTCTTCGGCAATTTGACCGTCGACTTTTCCTTCAAAGGATACTTCTTGGTTTTTGTCCACATAACTCACAACACAACTGAAATAAGCACTACGATCCTTACTAGAACCCAACTTTTCCAAAAGGAAGTTAGCACGTTCTTTATCACTAAGTCCCGGGCCGCCGAAACGAGCAGAATATACTCCCGGTTCCCCTCCGAGTGCTGGAACGGAAATTCCAGAATCATCTGCGAAAGAGGGAATCCCCGTTAGTCGATAGAGTTCTTTTGATTTAATAAAGGAATTTCCAGTAAATGAGACTTCCGTTTCTTCCGGTGAGAAAGAAATTCCTAAATCTTTAGGAAGGACAACTTCATAACCATAGGGAGCAAGTAACATCTGCATTTCCTTCCATTTGTGTGCACTCCCGGAAGCAAATGCTAAAGTTTTCTTTGTCAGTGGGAATCTTCCTCGTCGAGCTGGAATCCTTCCATGGCTGCAGATAAATCAGGGAAAATTTCGAATACCTTGTCGAGCATAGTAATCTCAAACAATTGGATCAAATCTTCATCCACAACAATCACTTTAATATCACCATTCATCGGCTTTAACTTACGCTTGGTGGCAACAAAAATCCCAAGTGCAGTGGAGCATATATGATGAACCTTTGTTAGATCCAGAATAATTTTTTTAACAGAGCTTTGCGTGAGTTTTGAAAGTTCTTTTTCAATCTCATCAGAATCAACCTTGAGGATGGCCCCAGAAAACTTAATAATCCTTATGTCATCCTTGACTTGAACATCCATTCGATTCAATCACCCCCGCTTAACAGTAAAACGACGCAAGTCACTTTCCGAACACCAGCCTGTTTGTACAGTCTAGCGATTTCATTTACAGTGGCACCCGTCGTGAATATATCATCTACAATTAGAACATGAAGTCCTTCCATGATTCTATCACTTTTTATGAATTGGACCGCCTTTTTTGCATGAAAAAAACGACTCTCATACCCTTGTGAAGACTGTTTGTCCGCTGAAACCTTACGTAAACTAGTATCTTCCCTGATTTTCCAGAGTTTTTTCCATTTTCTGAGGAGGGCATAAGAAGCATGGTAAGGCCTTGGTCCCGACTTAGGCGAGGAAGGAACAAGGACTGCTAGGTTTGGTGGATCCCCTTTTAAGGATTCTGCGAGACACCTTTGTCCCAAACAAAAATACTTTGCCAGATGTCTCTCATTTTCAAATTTCAAAGATTGGAAGAGAGTTTTTTCAAAACTACCCCGCCTTTGCAAATAAAGAGCTTGGTCATAAAAAACAAACCGATCGAGAGGAGGAACTATCTGATTTTTTCGGATGTTTTGTTTTTGTGGAAGGTAATGTAACTTTGTGCAAGGTTTACAAACGGCCATCGTTTCTGAAAAACGATCATAGGTTCCGCAAGCTACACAGAACTTAGGGAAAACAAAGGATAAAAAAGAAACCCCTCTCATATAGAAAGGGGTTCTTTTTTGTAACCTTGCGGTTCCAGTTTTTTGTGAAAAAACTACTTAGAAGGTGTTGTAGCTGCTGGAGCGGGTGTTTCTACCTTTGGTGCTTCTGCTGATTTTTGGATTGTAGAAGTTGGAGGAGTCAAATCCACAGAAAGTTTTACTTCCACAACATCAGATTGGTTCCCAACATTATCAACTGCCATCGCTTTGATGACATGGTCACCTTGTGTTTCAATGGCAATTGCTTCAACATAAGGTTTATATTCTTCTTCGTCAATTTTAACGAGAACTTTTTTGATACCTGATTCTTTATCAGTTGCATTTACGTAGAATACATTCCCTTTTCTTTGAAAGTTTTTTCCATTAATGTCCACTAAAGGAAAAGAAGGAACGATTTCAATAGAAGGTTTTACATCATCAACAGTAATGATGATAGAAGATTCAGGAGAAGAATTTCCAGATTTATCAGTAGCGGAATACTTAACTACGTTTGCTCCACCATTTTCCAATTTAATTGGATCTGCATAAACTTTCGCTGCCTCTTGGTTGATGCTGAAAGATACTTTTTCAACACCTGTTTGTTGGTCTTCAGCAACAATTGTATATGTATTGTTTTTGGAAGCAAATGGAACTCCATCCAATACAAAAAACTGTTCTTGAGGAACTAGGCTCACGTGAGGAGCAGTATTATCAACATGAAGAACAAGGATCTTTGGTGTTTCTGCATTTCCTACTTTGTCAACAGAACGATAATAAACCTCAGTAAGTCCTTCTTCGGAAATACGAATCGGTTGTGTGTACTTTCTGTATTCTCCGTTTTTAGGTTTCCACTCAATAAAATCGATTGTGGAAGACTCATCTTTTGCATCTAATGAAAAAGAAGTTTTGCTAGTAATAAAAAGAGCAGATGGATCGGAAGTAGCAACTCCAGATTCTTTTTTGTCACCCAAAATGTCTTTTACAGTTGTCTCAGCTTTGTTAACACCGTCTTTGGCTTGAGTAGAGGTGGATTCTGTTTTTTTGACTGCCTGGTCTTTTGTGGAAGTAGTGGCTTTTGGTGCAGCAACTTGTGCTGTGATTTGGCCTGCGAAAGATATTGTCAGTATGGCCAAAAGGTATTTGTGCGCCTGCATTGTATAAGTCTCCTTGTTACAGATAAATCATATATATCCCCTCTGTAAGGAATTATTGTCAACATGAATGCACTACGAAACTTAGGGAAACTTACACTTTTTCTTTTTTGCTTAGGAATGGTTCCAATCCAGGCTGAAACTGGAATTTGGCGGGAGATTTTACTCGAAAATTTTGAATTATCCAACTACAATCGGGAAAATCTGCGTACTAAATTGGAAAAAGGTACAAAACTTCCAGAAATCAGCCTTTCTTCAAATTTCACAGCACCCATTCCAGGGTCCAAACAAGCACTGGTCTTACGAATCCCCAAAGAAGCCAATTTCCCATTTTCTTTATACTTCCCCAAACCCATAGAAGTGAATGCCTTTATCAAAGAAATCACCATTCCCATCTATTCATCACAATCCAACGGGAACCTAACACTGATCATAGAATCACAAGATGCAGAAGTAAGACAACTGAATCTCACCTCACTCAATTATCGAGGCTGGAAATCCATTACGGTTTCGATTTCAAAAAATTTTGATCAAAATGATAGAGTTTTTCTGCAAAAAAGTTCTATACGAATTCTCGGATTCTTTTATTTGCCCTTTGAAAACAATGATCCGAACCAAGAGGTTCTCATCGCCATTGATGACATAACTGCCATTGTACGAGATAAATATAGGCCACTCCGTAATAAAGAAATCCTTTTAGAAGACTGAATTTTCGACCCTCTGCATCGATTCTTTGTGCAAAAAAACTCTTTTCTTCACAACCTCATGACCGAACCTGATCCTAAATGGAAATGGAACTGTCCCTAGAACAATACGAAACCCTGCTCAAGTTAGTGTATATGGGAGATTGGGTCATTTCCACCTTACAAGCCAAGGACAGATCAGAGGATGAACCTGACACGGATTCTAGGTTCGCTGACGTGGTTCGCCATGTCTTCTCCCAAGCAGAACATGCAGGTCTTGGGAATATTGTCCAAATTGATCAAAACAATGGAGAACCATATTTAACCAGGGAATTCGAGGAAGAGAGTGGTCTTGTTGATATTTTAGAAGACTATGAAGACGAAGTGTTCTGGCAAGCACTCATAGAAAGACTGGCCCACAGAGATTTTTTACGCCACTACGGAGAAACTGCTATCTCTCAAATGGCAATCGAAGAACGAATCGAAAAAGAAACTCCCTTCCATGACAAGTGGGCCCAAGAGTTTCATGAGAACGGTCTCGAAAATTTAAAAATCTAAAAAAATACAGTTAAATAAAAAAATCTCTACCTAAAACAAAAGTCAGTTCTTTTGATTTTTTCTTTATCTCGTTGGCAATTTGGATTTAGGCCAAAGCAATTTATCCTCCCTTTCTTTTTTCTTATTCATTGTTTCACTGAGTCTAGTTCGTAAGATAAATTCGATTTGGTCTTTGGATCCAGAGGATAACCTACTAACATCCGATACATTTCCAAGATCTCGTAGCAACAACTGGATGGTCTCATATGCCTTTTCATTTAAAAAATCGCCATTAGCTGGAAGATTTGAAATTCGATTCCAATTTGTGATTGCCTCAGTTAGAAGTTTGGAATCCTTTCTAGCCATTCCGGCTTCCCAAAGGATTCGACCTTTGTCAAAATAACCATCTTTGATTCGATACCCTTTTGGTGTTTTCGAAATCAAAGTTTCGATAATATCAATTCGTTTTTTGGAATAAGCTTCCTCAACATCCTTGACAGTGAATAGTTTTTTATCTCGCAAAAGTTTTCGGTACTTTGCATCCACTCGTCGTAAAGTTTCATATCTTAAAGTTTGTTTTTGTTCTGGCGTAGCTAACTTCAAATATTCTTTTGCCTGAAAGTATTGTTCGAGAGCTCTTGCTTGGATTTCATAAATATTTTCGATAGTAAAAAGAATCTCTGTACCAGTGTTCGTTCCCAAATTTTCAGAGAGAGCTGCCATCATTTGTCTAAGAAAATCTTCTTTGTTTAGGTTTTCTTGAAAGTAATCAATGGCAAAATAACTGGGATCTCCACTAAATGGATAAGCTAACCTTTGTAAGTTTTCATAATACAAATCGCGAACAAATAAACTGAGATCTCCTTTGTCTGGATCATAACCCATAAACCGAGAAATGAATTCATCCAACTGCTTTTCTTTTTTCTGTTTGAGAGTTCGATCTAAGTATTTACTCCGATCTTCTTTAGGCATAGAGAGAGGTGTTTTTGGTTCTGCCTCTCCCTCTTTCGAGATCCGCATGGTAATTGGAGGAGATGATTCATCTCCTTTTCGGAACTCTTCTATGATACGATTTCTTTCTTTATGAACAAATAAATTGTCCTCGGCTGTTTCTATATCTACGCGGAAAGGGTCTCGGATTCCTTTTACTGTGGGTAGTACATCTTTTACAATGATATCCTCAAAATCACGATTCCGTTTGATATAGGAATTCGCAACTCCTGAGTTTTCGTTGATTTGGTCATAATCATTTTTAAATTGTTTGCGTAAAGAAGAGGTACCTTCTAAATCTTTTACCAGTTCTTCCCATTGACTTCCCTTATATTTTCCTTTGGAGAAACCACCTCCGTCACCCTCTTCCCCTTCTTCGCCATCGCCAGGATCATTAGAAGATTCCGCATTTCCGGACTCACCACCTAGCTTACCGAAACTCATCTGGAAAGAGACTTCCTCCTCCTCCGTTGCATAAATCCAAGGAGGGCCACAAAGAGTTTTTTGATAGGGAGAGTCGGAATGATTAAAAGAATATATAACTAACGTTATGTGGATAACTACAGAAATATAAAATGCAAAATAAAATCTATTTTCAAATAGAAAATTAAGAATTCCTTTTTGCATAAAATAAGAACACTAAACCAACAATTCCCATATACAAATAGGAAAGTAGATTTCCATACAATCTATAAAAAGTCATTTCACCAGGTATCACCTGCACTTTCTTTCGAATCACAGCAGTTGTTTCAATCGGAGTAAAGTCATTATCAATGTTTCGCCCTAAATGGTCCGTAAACACAGATGTGCCGGAATTAGTGGACCTAACAATCCATTTACGGAACTCGATTGCCCGGAGTCGTCCCAAAGTATGGTGTTGGTAGGATTCCACCGAGTTTCCATACCATTTGTCATTGGTAACATTCACAATAAAATCAGGGTCACCTTGGAACTTTCTAACAAATTCAGAAATGATCACTTCATAACAAATCAAAGGTAAAAAACTACCCAATTGTTTTTCTTCTACTTTATCTTTGGAATAAAATTCGCGAACACCGGCAGGTCCCATAGTCATGGTATCTTCCCAATGTAAGTCTTTTGTTTGGGAGGATGGATTTTTTCGTGATTCATAATAAGGGATCAGATCGAGACTAGTTCCCGGAGCAAATTGTCCCGTTTGTCCAGACAAAGCATACATCCATTCAAATGGCATGTATTCTCCAAAGATGAGTAAAAAAACTTTTTGATAACTTTTCGTTCTTTCCCCATTTGGACTCATGAGAACGGACGAATTGTACATTCGAACATCCTTTCTAGAAATGTGGTCAGGCATTGCCGATGAAACCAAATCGGCATCTAGTTCATTATAAAAAACATTGGTTCCGTGACGAAGGCTAAGGATGGCCATAAGGGATTCAAACTGGTGCCAATAGATACGACTGTAGCGAGTGACTTCCGTATCATGGGTAGTAAAAAAGGGAACTCCGGACTCAGGTAATACAATCAGATCAACAGGGCTTTTTTTGAGTTCCATCTCTGTCATGGTATCTATGCGAGTCATAAGGTTACGAATCTCTTCTGCGGGATTACGACCGTCGCGAAATTCTAGTGGTGCATTAGGTTGTATAACGAGGACATCTCGTTCCGCAATGGGTTTTACAGCCGACCACTTTTGAAATAAATAATAACCGTTCCCAAAAAACAAAACGAGAACCAAAAAAAAACCAAGTCCACCAAAAACAAATTTCTTTTGCAGGGCTTTGTGTTTACCGAGAAAACTAAAAATCAATCGGAAAAACAATTTTGGTTTTCTCATATAGAACAAATAATACGAAACAAAAAACAAAAATGCGGACAATCCGTATGCACTCGCATATTCTGCGTTTTGTGCCAAAATTTGATTTTCGGCTACAACATTGCCAAAATACCATGGGAAAACTTGAGGAGTCAAAAATTCAGAAAATAAAATGGAAACCGAAGCTATGAGAGGGAAAAATCGCCCCACTCGCTTGGCTAAAAAAGAAAATACCAAAAGGTAAACAGGGAATTTAAAATTCAAAAGGATAGCCGAACCAATAAAAATCGGCACCGCCAAATACCAATCAAAACCACCAAACACGGTGGTCATATGGTAAACCCAATGGAAAGATACTAAATAAAATAAAATGGAAAAACCAAACCCATGATAGATGAGCTTTTTCCACTCACCCCTGTTTCGTTTTTCGATGATAAAAAGCCCGAAAGGAGCCAGCCAAACAAAAAAGGGCAAACTTAAAGGGGCAAAGGAAAGGAAGGAAAAAACAGCAGTAATTGTATAACAAAAAACGGATATGAACCCTTCGCGTGAAATTAAAAAACGAACTAGTTTCATACCCGTTAGACTACTTAAAATAAATTACGATTTGTTGTAGTTATTGTTACCGTTTTGCACTTTTGTGAAAATCATTTTCCCGGCAGCGGTTTGGATGATACTTGTCACAACAACACGTACATCTTTTCCAACTAAGTGACCACCATTTTCAATGACTACCATAGTCCCATCTTCTAAGTAACCGATACCTTGGTTTTCATCCTTTCCTTCTTTGATGACGGAAATTTGGAATTCTTCCCCAGGAAGCACCACTGGTTTTAAAGCATTGGCAAGGTTGTTTAAGTTGAGAACTCGAACCCCTTGTAATTCAGCTACTTTGTTTAGGTTGAAGTCGTTGGTAACAACAGCTCCGCCAGTATCACGTGCGAGTTTCACAAGTTTGGCATCGACTTCTCTTGTATCTGAATAATCAGTATAAGTGATTTTGACTTCGATGGATCCTTTTCTTTGGAGTTTGTTTAACATCTCCAATCCTCGTCTTCCGCGAGCCCGTTTGATTGGGTCAGAAGAATCGGAAATGAGTTGAATTTCCCGTAACACAAAGTTAGGAAGGATGAGTGGACCATCTAGAAAATGAGTATCAGCGATATCTAAAATACGACCATCGATGACAACGGAAGTGTCTAGAATTTTGTCGCGGATATGGCTATTTGCATTTTCCAAACCAGGGATCTGAAAACTAGAGCCTGCTCCGCCAGCACCACCGCCAAAAATGGCAAGACCCGGTTTTCTGGAAAAAGCAATTCCTGTTTTAATGCCTGTAAGGAACAAAAGAACAGCGACAAAGATAGCAATGGATTTATATCCGTAATCGTTTAGGAGACTTACTGGAAATGCCGCAATAGACAGACCAAGAAGAGCTCCAACGCTTGCACAAAGTACAACATCGGCTTTGATTTCAGGGAATAATTTTCTTTCACCTAACACGAGGAATAGGGAGTAAAGGAGAATGATTCCAGCAAGAGTCCCCGCCAAAACGAGGTTTTGCGATTCCGAATATAAGAAGAAAAACGATACCGAAGAGACGATAATTGTCCCAAGGGCTGAAAGTAAGTGTTTCATAACTCAATCCTTGTAAAAGAGTTGAGCAAAAACGGAAGTTTATTCTAGATCTAGATCATCATCCAATTCTTTTGGAGGTGGTGCTGGAGCCAATCCCTGAACCGAAGCCGCTAACACGTCCGAGACGATGTTCCCTGCTTCTTCCTGGGGTACACCTTTACTAAGTGCAATTTCCATCTTTACTAAATTATAGGCGCTCTCATAGAGCTTTCTTTCCATAATGGAAAGTTCTTTGCCATAGGCACGTCGGTAAAGATTACGGCAAACATCAGCCACTTCGAAAATGGAACCAGACTTGATCTTGTTCATATTGTTCTGGTAACGGACCTTCCAGTCCTCTTCCGTGTCGACCTCATCCTTTTTTAGGAGAGTGAGAACTTTTTTGATCTCTTTTTTATCAATGATCGACCGGATACCCACGTCCATTGCGCGATCCACCGGGATAGAGACCTTCATTTTGGAACCTTGAATTTCCAAACTGTAACAGTCTTTTTTCTTTCCCAGAATCAGCTTTTTAGCAACTTCTGTGACTTCACCTACTCCATGGATGGGATATACAACATAATCCCCAACCTTGAATTTAGGCTCTTTAGTTTTTTCGTTTAGTTTTTTTGTAGCCAAGTAAGTATAATAACTTCCGTAAATACTCTTGCCCTTACTATACCTGAAAATTGACGAATGTCAAGGAAGTTGATAAAAATAGTTCAGAATCGAATGGTTTTTACCTGAGCCTCAGTAAGAGACGGAAGTTTGGACTTAACAGCCTCCAAAGTCTCTTTTGCATCATCCAACCGATAGAAGTATCCAGCAAATAATTTGCCAGTTGAGGTCCGAAAGATCCTTCCCCGTAGGGATGGATGGGTATCAATCAATTGTTTTCCCACGGCAATGGCTTCTTCTGGGGTGAAATCCCCAATTTGGACCATATAATTGATTTGGTCATTTTTAGGAGGAAATTTCAATGTAGCCGGAAAGGGTGATGCGGAAGATGAATCCGAACCTTCGGTGCGGCCCTCATTTCGGTTTCCGCTATCTTCGCTGGTTTGGGTCAATTTGGGTGCAGGAATTTTTGCAGAACCGACATTCGAAAAGGAAGTCTCAGAGTTTTCTTTAAATTTGGTCTCTTTTTGTCCTAATTGAATTCCCACTACCATACCTGAAGTAAAAAGCAAAATACCGCCGATAAGAAGGATAAATGCAGATTTAGGTTTCTGCGGGCCGCTAAAATAAGAATGAGGTTGGGGGGAATAGGATGAAACCTCGCCTTCTAAGGGTCGGCCGGATCTAAGCTTTCTTGAATAATCTATATTTTGCATGGGCGTTCCGGGATCTCTATTACTCTAATTGTCGGACGCCGATTCGAAAAAATAGAATGGTTTTTTATGAAATCGGAATGATTCTGATTCTTGTCGATCGTAGTTGATATCACTAATCAAATTTTTAAAACGATATTATAAAATTGTGAACTGTCCTCTTTGTAAATCTGATTCTTCTCCTTTCCATAAAAACCGCTTTCGTTCTTATTCTAGGTGTTCAAATTGCCTTTCGGTATTTATGGATCAAGAATTTTGGCCAAACGAGGAAACAGAAAAGTTACGATATACCGAACACAACAATGATGTATATGATCCTCGTTACCAAAGTTTTTTACAACCAATTGTGGATATGGTCATCGCAAATCAAAATCCTTCGGACAAAGGTTTGGATTATGGCGCAGGCCCTGGCCCCGTGGTTCAATATCTATTGGATCAAGTGGGTTTCAAAATTAAATTATATGATCCCTTCTTTCACAATTACACTGAAAACCTAAAACAAACTTACGACTATATCATTCTCACGGAAGTTGTAGAACATTTTCATTCGCCAAAAAAAGAGTTCCAAAAACTAACCCAGTTACTGAAAGAAGGCGGAAGTTTGTATATACTCACTTACCCTTATGACGATTCGATTGATTTTGAAAGCTGGTACTATAAAAACGATAGAACTCATACTTTCTTTTATACGAAGGAAGCATTTGAATGGATCCGCGACCAATATGAATTCAAAAATCTAGAAATTCAAAATAGAATCATTATATTAAAAAAGTAATACTGTTCTATCGGCATGAAAGCGGTAAACAGGATTTCTATCTTCAAATGGTTTTGAAATTAGAATGGGTGATTTAAGCGATCGAAACAAACCAATAAATACACTAAGGAAGACTCATCAAAGTGGAAATGTCACTGGCAGTAAGCCTACGACCTTTGAAAAACCAAATATCATCCATCCTTCCGGCAAAAAAACGAGAAACATTGCCATAGTAAGAATAACCAATGATTAATGGTGTTCCAGACCACCATTGGGATGTTGAACAAGAAAGCCCCCCTACATCAGAGGTAGCACCTACGCTGACTCCATTGACCCAAATATTTCCCTGGCGAGTGGTTCCATTGTGAACATAAGCAATATGAGTCCACAGATTTGCAGGTAAAGCCATTGAAGAAGTCCCATATGTTGAATTACCATTACTCCCGTCATAAAAAAATGACTGAAATGCAAGTTGCCCTGTTGCACCCAAAAAAAATAAGATCGCTGGATTTTGACCCGGACTAGTTTGGAAGCCCAGGATTTCATTGTGGACGACATAGTTTGGAAAAATCCATAAGGCAATAGCAAAATCCTCATGACAAAGTGCGGTAAAGTTATTTGCAAATAACTGATCCGTTCCGTTGAAGGAAGCAGCCCCACTTAGTAGATGGGAACGACTGAGAGCATACGTAGATCCTAAAGTCGCAGGCCAGACCCCTCCAGGAAAAAATCCGTGGCGAGCATTCCCACTCAGATCGTTCATGTTCCCATCAAGTGGATACCAAGCGTACAATCCAGAAGCCAATGATGAGGGAACAATATATTCTCGTGTTTTAGACCCATTACTACAATACTTTCCTTCCAACAAACATTCCAAGAGGATGGACTCCATTCGATCTTCACTTTGGAGATCACCAACATTATTGAATTGTAATGGCTGACAAACGAGGAATGATTCTATCACCATAAAAAATACAAATGTTTTAAAAAGTTTAAACAAAGGGCCGCTCCACGGAAATGAATCCATCTTTCGGAACTAAGAGTTTACTGCGGACTTGTTTGTCAGTCGTCCGAAGCTATATTTTTGGACATATTTTTACACTTGCCGAATGTATCGTACATTTAGAAAACTTATGCTGATGTGGTCGAAGTCCTGCTTTCTCCTTTGCCTTAGTTTATTTATCTGTAACTGCTCCTACTTTCACGAAAACAACGTCACAAACAAATTCGAATCTTTCGAAGACAGGAATCATCAAATCGAAATTTCCAAAATAGAAATGGTTCCTGAATGGAATCAATTGAAAGAAAACACAGTTAACTTTTATTATACGAAAAGCGTTATCTGGTTAAGAGCACCAGTTTCGGCCGTGCGCTTCCAACCTGGAAGTATCCTTTCTTTCGAGTGGCGTGTTCTTGATCATATTACTTTGTATTATCCAAATTCAGGAAAATCTTATACAGAATACAAATCAGGTGATAGTTTTCCCAAATCAAATTGGGCTGTCCCCGAAGCCTTAAATCCAAGTTTTCGCATTCCCTCCGTTTCAAAGGGAAAATACTTTTACATTCGATTAGAATCAAGTTCTTTGATTTCATTTCCCATTCTATTACTGAACGAAAACGAATTTCAAAATAAAATCCTTATCGAATCATCGGCAACTTGGTCACTTTTATGTTTCTCAGGTGTAATGTTGATCATTAGTATATTTTGTACCTTCGCATTTCGATTAAATGAATTTTTTTACTATTCTATTTATGTGATTACAAATACACTCTGGTGCAACACTCAATTTGGTAATTCATTTCACAGCTTTTGGCCGAACGCAATATGGTGGCAAAGTAAGGCAATTTTATTCTTTTTATCTGCTGGCATTGCCGCATCTTTTCAGTTCACAAGATTATTTTTAGAAACAAAAACAAAAATTCCCGTTGCAGATAAAATATTAATCACTTTAGCATCCACCGGGATTGTTTCTGCCATAGGAATCTTAACAACCGAAGAGTATTCTTTTTTTTCCAAAGTAATTAATTTAACTTATATAGTTTCAATTCCTCTAATACTACTAACGGGAATTAAAGTTTTCCTAATGGGCGAAAAAAGAATTATTTTTTTCTTAGTTAGTTGGGGATTGTATTTTTTATTCGGATATATTACTATTTTTTATCATCTAGGAATCACTGATTATACCTTATTAGCTGTCTATGGCCCGGCTTTTGCTTTCCAATTAGATTTATTTTTCCTGTTGTTCAATTTATTTCAAAAACATCAAGATCTAATACTCAACAGAAATAAAATTTCAGAACGGATGTCTGCCCTAGAGTCGCAACTCAACAATAAGTATACAAAATCAAAATTAGAAAAAATTGATTACAATCATTATATACACAAACTGGAATTGTGGATGAAAGAGGCAAAACCTTACCTTGATGAAAAACTAGATTTAGAAAAAACGTCCATAGCGATTGGGCTAAACATCCAACAAACTTCCGAATTAATTAATGCTAAACTCGAATTAAGTTTTCGTTCCTATATCAACTCTTATAGAATAGAGGAAGCAAAAGAACTTCTAAAAAAAAAACCAGAGGTATCGGTGATTGCGATCGCATTCGAAACAGGATTCGGATCAAAATCCAGTTTTAATTCAGAATTCAAAAAAACTACAGGGATTACACCAATTGAATTCAGAAAACAATCTTTAACAATAAAATGATTTACGTTTTACCTATAAGTTCTTTCAATTTAAAATTGTTTGGTTCTCGACTCTGAATTTGTTTGATTAAAAATGAAAACCTGTCTTTGTCTCCGCTTAACCTACAAACATCTGCTAAATGAATTAAATTGCGGACATTGGATGGTTGTCGTAGTCGAACACGTTCACTGAGTTCTTGTGATTCTCCGAGAAAAGATTGGGATTTGTACAAAGAAAACATTCGTTTATATAGTACAGATGTGTGGAACATCCATACCGTATCAGAAGGATAGTTTTCGAGAGCAAGGCTTGCATATTCCATCGCCTTTACTAAGTCCTCTTTTTTCTCATACAATTTGGCGATGTACTTCAATTCGGAGATTGAAGTTTCGAGGGCCGATTCATAAGATAATAATAAATCAAGAGCTCGATCATATTGTTTGTCACGAATATTCTCACGGGCTTCCACATAAAACTTTCCCGGTTTTGGGTAGGCATCCAGATTGTATTGTAGAGATATCAAACTTAGATCATCTGAATACTTTCCCTTCCGCCTAAGGCAATGCAAAACTGACTGCATGTCCCCACCTGCTTCTTCAATATTCTCTAATATTAAGTTTTGGTCCTCGTTGATATCTCGGAACCTTCCCTCTTCCGAAAGAACCAAATCATCTTTTCCGTCAGAACCACAAAAAATTTTGTCTCCCTTTTTCATCTGAAACACGGAGATAAAAGTTTCGGACAATCCCTCCATCACACCTAACTTATAATAGTGGATTTCATTCTCAATAAAGGAAGCCTTCCCATCGCGATACAAAATTACCCATGGATGCTCTAAATTAATAAAATATAAGGTTCCGGTGGATTCCTCTAACAAGCCCACAACGGCGGACACCAACATGGCTCCGTCAAAGGTTTCGAACACCTTTTGTAAATCCAAAAAACAATCGTGTAACCAACGTTCAGGAGACCGGTTGGAAGAAACGGGATCCATCTTCGAACGAATGATGATCGAATTATAGACTGCACCAAGTACAATGGCTCCCCCTGCTCCTTGGATGGATTTCCCCATCGCATCCCCATTAATAAATGCCTTATAACGTTTTCCTTGTAAAATTAAATTAAATACAGATACATAATCTCCGCCTAACTGATATTCTTTGTTTCGGAAGTAGAATTTTTTGTATTGATTGACTACAGTTTCAATCGTAACTGCGCTCCCATCCACTTCATGGCCAAGCAAAGGTTCGAGGAGGAGCGATGTTAAAAAATAATCACCATCTTGTTGAGATTTTAGAGCCTGGATTTCATCCACAGTTTTGGTAATCTCTTCATTCTTTTTGATGATGCGTTTGTGATTTAAAAAGGAATGGAACCTGTATCCTTCAATAATAAACCCACTAAAAATTCCGAGAATGTAACTAATGACCAAGTTTTGCATGGAATAAGCAGAAGCTGCAGTAGTTAGATTTGGTTTATAAACAAGGACAGAAAGAACAAAGATAAAGATAGAAATGGGATAGTAGATAAACATGGTTTTTCTTGGAAGTGGTAAAAATGGAAGGATCATTACCAACATCTGAAATCCAGAAACATAAGGGGCATCGTCTGCGATCCGCCCCGTATAATATGCTGCCGTAAATAACAAATACCCATAGACCAAATAGGCCCAAGTCAAACCTTCCCAAGAAGAATGTATTTTTTTTGAGTGGTTATAGAGGATAAAGGCTATATAAAAAAGACAAAGAAGGCTAAATCCAATTCGAAAGTAGAATAGTTCGGGAAATTCGGGGTGGAGTTTGGCATCCGTATCAAAGGCGAAACCTAACATACCAAAGACGCCAATGATACTTCCGGGGATTTGAATGATCCGAGTGTGTCTGTCTAATTCGATAATATAATCTTGGTTATAAACTTCCCTCTCAGGAACCAGATCTAGAAATTTTGAGAGAATCGTTTTGAAATACTGATACACGATTCTTCATTAGACGAAAAAGCCCGCACAGGAGCGGGCTTGTTTAAAATCGTTTTGGCAATTTTTTTCTAGAAGAAAGGTTTTGCTGGGAACTCAGTCGTCGGAGCAATTCGAGAAATGATATCTCCGAAAGAGAAAGCAAAAAGGAGTGCAAGGAAGGCAAATGCTGATAAGAAAATAACACGGTTCAGCATATTATCATACTTTAAATGCATGAAGTAAGCCAAAACGAAGAAAGCCTTACAAGTAGCAACCGCCATAGCAACGATCATGTTCCACTTTCCTAAGTCGTATTGTGCCACCCAAACGGTTACAAATGTCCCAAAGAAAAGAGCCAATAGAACATATACGTATGTTTTAATGGAAATCACATGGTGGTCATGTTCTTCTTCCTCTTCCCCATCTTCTACCCACATAGAAGCAGAAGCATGGTCTTCTTTGTGATCTTCATCACCTAAAACAAATTTTAACAATTTGCTGTCTTTGTTTTCTTCTGTAAATTTTGCAAACCGATCAGTTTGAAAGAACTGACCGAACCAGTTTACGATAAATCCTAAAATGGTAGCCGTTGCAATCCCTGGAGCAAAGATTCCAAATCCAAGAATCGGAGTGAAAACTGCAACAAGAGCAATGAAGTAAAGTCCGTAATTGATTACGTATTCCATTCTATAATACCTTTTATCCTACCAAATAAAGAAGTGGGAAGAGGTAAATCCATACCAAGTCCACTACGTGCCAAAAAAGACCCACACCTTCTACTGGAGTATAGTATTCAGGTCCTACTTTTCTTCTTAGAGTTTTAATAAAAACCCAGAAGATAAGGAAAGCACCCGCTACCACGTGAACCCCGTGAAGACCAGTCATGACAAAGTAAAAACCATAGAACATTTCCCATCTTGGTTGAGAGATCACCGCTTTTAGGCGAGATACTTCTTCGGCATTTACATGGTTTTTCTCAAGTTCCGCTGGGTTTTTCAAAAGAGCGGAAATCTTAGATTCACACTCTACTCGTTTACCACCAGCAGCGCAAGCTGGATCCACTAGAGAAAACTTTCCAGGAACTGTTCCTACATGAAACTTGTGGCTGTATTCAAAGTATTTGATAACCATGAAGGCACCAGCACAAGCAATGGTAAGAGCAAGCATAATGGCCGCAATCTTATGCAAACCACGTTGCACATAGTTAATTGCCGCAGCCATTGTGAATGAACTGATGAGAAGAACAACGGTGTTTACCGCACCCATCTTCCAATCAAGAGTTTCCGAACCATTCTTAAAAACAGTTGGGTAAAGAGAATGATAGATGAGGTAACCTACGAATAGGCCACCGAACATCAGGATCTCAGTGCAAAGGAATAACCAGATCCCTTGTTTGGAAGAGGCATATTGATGTTCTGCACTCTTAAAATGGTGTTGGTGTTGAAATTCACTTGAAGAACTAACGGAAGTCATATGGCCCTGCAGTTACTGTTGGAGTATTGATAAAGTTTTCGTGTGGAGGAGGAGAAGACGTTTGCCATTCGAGTGTTTTTGCACCCCAAGGGTTGTCAGAAGCTTTTTCCCCTTTGAAAATTCCATGGATGATAGTGATAAGACCTACCAAAAATCCAAGTCCAATGAGCCAAGAACCCACTGTAGAGATTTGGTTGAGATTAGTGTATTCGGGAAGGTAGTCAAAGTAACGTCTAGGCATTCCCATAGCACCGAGTACGAATTGTGGGAAAAAGGTTACGTTGAATCCAGTGAAGATAAGAACCCAAGAGATCCTTCCCCCAAGGTCAGAAGTCATCCTTCCAAACATTTTCGGGAACCAGTAGTAGATACCGCCCATAAGAGCCATAAGAGTTCCCCCCACCATTACGTAATGGAAGTGAGCTACTACGAAGTAAGTATCATGGAAGTGAACGTCCATACCAGTCGATGCAAGGAAAACCCCTGTCAATCCACCGATAGTAAATAGGAACATAAAACCAAGAGCGAAGAGCATAGGCGCTTCGAAGGTAACCGTTCCGCGATACATGGTAGAGATCCAGTTGAAGAGTTTGATGGCAGTGGGTACCCCAACAAACATTGTGATGATGGAGAAAATCACACCAGCAAGAGTAGACTGACCGGAAACAAACATATGGTGTCCCCAAACAAGAAAGGATACTGCTGCAATCGCAACCGAAGAATAGGCAATCGCACGATAACCGAAAATTGTCTTTTTGGAGAACGCAGTGATGAGTTCGGAAATCACACCCATCGCAGGTAAGATCATGATGTAAACTGCCGGGTGAGAGTAGAACCAGAAGAAGTGTTGGAAAAGAACTGGATCTCCTCCTAAGTCTGGATCAAAAATTCCCACACCTAAGGTTTTCTCAGCACCAATGAGAAGGAGTGTGATGGCAAGAATCGGCGTAGCCAAAATCTGAATGATGGAAGTGGAATAAAGAGCCCAAATCATAAGAGGGATTCGATCCATAGTCATTCCCGGTGCTCTTAGTTTATGCGTGGTTACAATAAAGTTTAATCCCGTAAGGATGGAAGAAAAACCCATAGTAAAGGCACCCAGAACAAGCAAAATCACACCATTAGAAGTCTTTGCTGTAGAGTATGGAGTATAGAAAGTCCAACCTGTATCTACTTGGTTAAAGATCATCGAAGAAGCGGCAATGGCAGCTCCTGCAATGAAAATGTAGTAAGAAGCAAGGTTTAGTCTTGGGAAAGCAACGTCTTTTGCACCCAATTGAATGGGAAGGACAAAGTTTCCAAGAAAGGCCGGAATTCCAGGAATGATCACCATAAATACCATAATGGCACCATGGAAGGTCATAAACTTATTGTAAGTGTCCGGCTCTAAAAGTGGTGTCGCACCAAATTTAGCTAAGTGCAATCGAATTCCTAAGGCAAAGAAACCACCGATTAAGAACAGGGTGGAAACTGTTGCAAAGTACATA
The DNA here is from genome assembly GCF_016918735.1 of Leptospira abararensis. Taxonomy (GTDB): domain Bacteria; phylum Spirochaetota; class Leptospiria; order Leptospirales; family Leptospiraceae; genus Leptospira_A; species Leptospira_A abararensis. The sequence goes on along the minus strand of NZ_JAFFPR010000019.1, from coordinate 60,090 downwards.
AGACCAATGCGTTTGTGGTCCAGAGTGGTCATCCAAGACCAGATTCCAGATCCGTGGTTCAGGTAATTATGGTCAGTGGAATGACCATGTTCGGTTTTTGTATGTGCTGAACTCATCTCTCTTCCTTATTTAATGGATTTGATATATTCAATTAGGTTAGCAACGTCTTCATCAGACAATTGGCCTTGGAATACCGGCATTGCTGGCGGATATCCTTCTACGATCTTTGCGGAAGAAACAAGAATGGACTCACGTAAGTAGTTTTCATCTGCTTTGGTTTGGCTTCCGTCAGCAAACTTTCTACCAGAACCAAAAAGTCCTTTCATAGTAGGTCCGACAATTCTGGATCCGTCGACCGAGTGACAAGAAGCACAAGCTTTTTGAGCAAATAGAGTCTTTCCAAGATCGGCAGGGCTATCGGCACCTTTTTTCTCAGCATGATACCAAGCTGCATATTCCTCCGAAGGAACTGCTTTGATTTTAATCATCATACCAGAGTGTTTGGTTCCGCAGTATTCAGTACAGAAAACAATGTATTCACCCGGTTGTTTTGGTTCGAACCAAAGTTGTGTGAGTTTTCCCGGAACCGCATCTTGTTTAGTTCGGAAAGCAGGAACATAGAAACTATGAATGACATCTTTAGAAGTAAGGATAAGTTTTGTAGCCTTTCCTGCAGGAACAATCATCGGATCGTTAGCAGAGCTATAAAATTCTTTTCCGTTTGCATAACGATAAGTCCACGCCCACTGTTCTGCAGTTACGTGAATTTCAGCAGCAATGTCTTCTGGTGGAGTTCGAAGTTTTTCGAAAATGACCATACCCCAGTAGAAAATCCCCATCATGATGACAAGAGGGATGAACGACCAGAGAAATTCTGCAAAATTATTGTGAGTAATGTATGCGGATTTCTGGTCTAAACTTGTACGTTTGAACTTGATGAGGAACCATGTCATTCCACCAATCAAGATGACAAACGAAACAAGGCTTGCTATGATTAGAAACGCATAGAGAAGATCGACTTCTTTTGCGATTTCAGTTGCCTGGATAGGCATGAACGAGGTCGCTGGAATGAGACTGCTCCAAGACATCTATGTGACTCCTTGACGGTTGTTATTTTTTATTTTTCGCCAGTTTATGTATAAAAACGCACCGAGAAGGAGTAAGGTGACCGCCCCCCCGAATTGCATCATCCTGTATGCGTATATCGTATATTTATTTTTTCTCGGATCAAATTGAAAGCAAAATAAAGCAAACTTGTCTACAAAACTCCCAATCTTACCAGAAGATGCCTCTAGAAAGGCAAATTTTAAATCTCTTGGCTCCAATTGAATCCCTTGAAAGATTCTAGATACCTTCCCCTCAGGAGTCAGAACATAAACTCCACTGGCGTGGATGTACTGTTTTGCTTCACCGTCCCAAGCATACCGAAAGTCCAATTGTTTTGTGAGTGCATCAATGGATTCCTGTGTGCCGGTTAGGAGATGGAGTCCAAGGTCTGCTCCTTCTCTACCATATTCTTTCAAATAAGCACCTTTTTTGGGAAACGAAATGGACTCGTTTTCTTTCGGGTCAATGGATACCGCAATGTATTGGTATTCTTTGCCCAGAGACCAATCAAGAGCCTTTAGACCTTGGAACACACCGTTTAGATGGAAATTACAAAGAGTGGGGCATTTGAAATAAACGGGAGATAGGAGGATTGGTTTTCCTTTCGAGAGAAAATCGGAGAAACGAACTGTTTTTCCAAATTCATCACGAAAAGGAATGTCTAGATCGAGAGACTTCCCCGTGACATCGGAGAATCCGATATTTTCAAGTTCTTTAGGGAGTTTGTTTTCCCGAGTTAGATTGGAGTGAGGGTCATACGCATATAAGACCCCAGACCAAAACAACAAACCAAGTAAAAAAGAAAATCTAATGTTCACGAAGGTTTGGCGGTTACCCTATTTGGATTGAACGCTTTTCGATTCCATTCCAGGGTTATCCGGAGTGCCCGGATGAACAAAGGAAATATAAGCGAAAAAAAGAATGTTGAGTACGAGTGTGACAAGGAAAGTCCAGTAGCCACCCTTATTGTAAAGGTCTGTGTTTTGCATAATTTTACCTGTTATAGTCTATACGAAAAACTCCTCTTTTTATCCAACAATTTTTAAAAGATGCAAGATTAATTTTATTTTCCCCAAACTCAGATCACAAAACCTGGAGGAAACAGATAGACGTATGACACTCAAACGTTTTTACACCATCCTTTCCGCTATGATCCTTATCAATCTTCTCTACGGACCACTCGTACGAGCAACAGATTCTGGACTCGCATGTCCTGATTGGCCATTGTGTCACGGGAAGTTTGTGCCGGAATTTACATTCCAAATCTTTATGGAAGTGGGCCACAGATACTATTCTGGAGTTTTAGGAATCCTTGTAGGGATTGGTTTTCTATGGATATTGAGAAACCAAGAGACCCGTGGACGGCTGGGAATTGCTGCAACCTTATCGCTAATTTTTCTAATTTCGCAAGTAATCCTTGGGGGACTGACGGTCACAAAGCTCCTCCACCCAACAACCGTTAACCTTCATTTACTCAATGCAGTTCTCTTACTTTCTTCCTGTCTTACCATTCGATTGCTTATCTCCGAAGATAACACTTCGGTATTTCAATGGGATAGGCCGGGCAAATATTTTTTTGTTTTTACTCTCGCTGTCGTTTTATATCAACTTTTCCTTGGGGGCAAGGTAAGCTCTCATTATGCAGGACTTGCTTGTCCCGACTTCCCTACTTGTTATGGAGAATGGTTTCCAAAAATGGAAGGAACCATTCGTTTCCAAATGGAACACAGGTTGTTTGGTTATTTAGTAGCTCTTTCTGTTCTTTCACTCTCTGCTTACGGCATCCTCTATTTAAAAAACGAAAACGTTAAAAAATCCCTTAAAATTGCCGCTTATTTGATCTCTTCCCAAATTCTATTAGGTGCGATGAATGTATTGTACCAACTTCCGAAACTGATTACCGGCTTACATACGCTAAATGGTGTGCTCGTATTCATGTTTTGTTTTTTTGCCGCTTTTTACCATTTTCGGTCTCAGGGAAAAGAGGCTTTATAATGTTCCGATTATGGAACCAACTTACAAAACCTAGGGTCACTGTACTTGTCCTTGCGACAGTTCTTCCAGGGATGTATCTAGGAACTACAGGATATCCATCCCTCTGGGAAATTTTTATCACTTTATTCGGCACTTATCTAATGAGTTCAGCTTCTTTTATTCTCAATCAGTACATTGAAAGAGAAAGGGATGCTGTGATGTACAGAACTAAACAAAGACCCATTCCTTCGGGAGAAATTTCACCTACCTTTGCACTGATTTTGGGAGTGGTGGTCGCTATTCTTGCTTTTGGGATTTTAACTTACTTCATAAACCTACTAACGGCCGTTTGTGCTCTTTCTGCCTTACTTGCTTATGTATTTTTATATACAATTTGGCTAAAACCAAGAACAGAACAAAACATTGTGATCGGTGGGATCTCTGGATGTATTGGCCCACTCATCGGTTATGCTGCCATGGCCAACGCACTTCCCATTCCCGCTTGGGTTTTATTTCTCATGATTTTCCTTTGGACACCGGCACACTTTTGGGCATTGGCGATTTTCTTAAAAGATGATTATGCATTTGCAGGAATTCCCATGATGCCTGTGGTCTCAGGAATTCAAAAAACAGTGAACCAAATTTTTCTTTATGCCATTGCTTATTCTGCTTCCGTCATTGGGTTTTACTTTGCTGATAATCGAATGGGATTACTCTTTCTTGTTTCTGCAATCCTTCTTACGATTGCAATTTTAGTATTTGCCTATCGATTGAAACTTTCCCAAGATAAAATTCTGGCAAAACGATTTTTCTTCTTTAGCATCTTCCACTTATTTTTAGTAAGTTTGGTTATTGTCATCGATTCTAAAATCTAGGTTTTTTGATTGATTTGGGCGGGAATTCCTGTTTTTCTTCTGCCCATGAGCATACTTGCGCGTTATTTTTCAAAATCCGATTTGGATGAAATCAAAAAAGCAGTCGGAGAGGCAGAGTCCAAAACTTCTGCAGAAATCGTTCCCTATTTTGCTGAATCTTCTCACCATTACAAAGAATGGGCTTGGCTTGGTGCCTTTCTTATGGGTGGGGTGAGTGGCGTAACCTTTTATACAACCCAAAATCTCTATGGTCTTGTTTGGAGTGGCGAATCCTTTTTTGCTGTTTTGTCAGTTTGGGTGGGTGCACTTTTTGGATTAGCCATCACAGCCTTATTTCCCAAAATCAGAATCAACTTGGTTTCGAGAAGCGCCAAACAATACTTTGTCGATCTAAGAGCTAAAGTAGCTTTTTTAGATGAAGAAGTTTTTAAAACTAAGAATAGAACAGGAATTTTAATCTACATTTCATTGTATGAACACTTCGTGCGAGTATTACCAGACAAAGAAATATCAAAGGTAGTTCCCAAGTCTGAATGGGGGGAAGCGGTTCGATTGATCATAGAAGGAATGAAAACAGGGAAAAAAAAAGAAGGGATCGTTTCTAGTATTCTTTTTTGTGGAGACCTTCTAAAAAAATACAATATCCAAATTGAGAAAGACGACAAAAACGAAATCTCAAACGAAATCCGTGACGGTGGGAAATTGATGTAATGAATACCAACCCTAAACCTATAAAAACTAAATCGCATTCTATTCTTAAACAGCCGAAAGGATGGTTGTTTTTTTTGGTTCTTTTGCAAACCATAACAACTCTCTCATCTTTCCCGGTTCCTGCACTCGAAAGACGAGTGACTGACCATGCTGGAATTTTATCCGAAGCTACAATCACCAAACTCGAGTCTGATCTCAAACAATTAGAAGTGGAAACCTCCAATCAAATTGCCGTGTATACCACGCCAAGTCTACAAGATGAACCAATAGAAGATGTTGCGATTCAGATTTTTGATGAATGGAAGTTGGGACAAAAATCCAAAAACAATGGTGTCCTTCTTCTCATTGCACCTAACGAAAGAAAAATGCGAATTGAAGTGGGCCGTGGTTTAGAGGGAGCCCTCACTGACATTCAGGCCAAACAAATCATTCGTAATGAAATTAGACCTAGCTTTAAATCAGGTGATATGGACGGCGGAGTCACTGCTGGAGTGAATGCCATTATGGCAACGATCCGAGGTGAGTATGCACCATCTGAAGATGATGTAGCAACTTCTGGAAACGATCGTTTTTCTGATGTTGCACCTTCAGGGTTTGTGGGCGGAATTTTCACCTTCATTTCCATGTTTATTCCTGCCTTTGGAGGACTAGTATTTACGATTGTGGGACTTCTTGTCCTCTATCCTCTGTTAGTTTTTATCTTTGGTGGAACGGCAGCTCTATTTGTTGCCATTTTTCTTTTTATTTTGGTGATGATTTTAAAAAGAATTTTTGGATTTGGTCAAGGTGGCGGCGGGTCTGGAGATGGTTTTTTCAGTGGTGGAGGTTGGTCTAGCGGGGGAGATTCTTGGTCCTCTGGTGGTTCTGATAGTTGGTCCGGAGGTGGCGGAGACTCTGCAGGTGGCGGTGCATCCGGCGACTGGTAGTTAGGAATATTGATTACTATCAGATAACAACATTCTTTAAATGAGAAGCCAAATCGATTTATAGAAATCGCCTGACACAATTTTCTGTTAGGTGATTTCTATAAAAACAAGAGTGGAATCATCCTTCCACTGAGATTTATTCATCCTCTGAAATAACATGGTTTGGATGGACGGAACAACTTCGACAAATGGTAAAGATGCGGTATTTTGAATTACCTCTAACAAATCAGTCCAAGCCTGGGCTCCATCCGATTCATTTAACTCCTCAAACAAACCGTCAGTAAACAAAAAGATTCGATCTCCCGACTCAACCTTAGATTCAAAAATTCCGTAGCGGTAGTGTTCTAAAATTCCAATGATGGGGCCTGTGTTTTCCAACTTAGTGATGGCTCCATGTTTTTTCATATGAATTTGATTTTGAACACCACCCCCCGCATAACGAAGTATTTTTTGATGGAAATCAAAGTCCATCACGAGAGCAGGAAAGTAAATCTGAAGGTCAGCATTTTTATCGTAAAAATGTTGGTTCATATAGAACAATAAATCATTGGGTCGCATCGCAACAGCAGAGACTCTCTCAAATTCTGATTGGATCATCATGGAATAAAGTGCTGCTTGTAAACCATGGCCCGTAGCATCACCCAAAAAGAATCGATAATAAAAATCTTGAATTCGTTTAACGAAATAAATGTCTCCACCTACCTCGGCAATTGGTTTGTATAATATATCTACTTTAAGATAGGGATCTACTTCAGGAAGTTTTGTGACACTTTGGATGATGGACTTCGCAAGTCTCATATCCTTTCCAATTTGATCGAGTTTCCCTTGTAGTTCCTCTGTTTTTTCTTTGACTCGAGTTTCCAGTCTTTCGTTTAATTCTTTTAATTGGTTTTGTACTCGTTGTAATGTATTGTTTTTTTCGGAGAGTTCGAGAGCCAAATCTTCTGCCTCAACAAATCCTTTAGAGAAGTTTCTAGCGATATAAACAGATTGAACAAAAAACATCATAAAAATCCCGAAATGAATCATAAGAGGACCATGAATGATTAGATTATTTACCAAAATATCGTTTACAAAACTGGCTATAAAGATTGCAAAACTAAACAAAAAGATGACTGAGCCCGCTAAAGAATCACGAATGGCTCTAAAAATCACAACAAAAGTATACCCAGCACCTAACAAAGTAAATATCTGAAAAGGAACCATCAAATATGTGTAAAACGATGACCTAGTCACCAAAACTATGAAACAAAAAGCGAAACCCAAATACTTCAGAAATTCATACACCCTTCTAGAAAAATAAGATTTGAAGAGCAAATAAACGTATCTAGCAAAAATAGGTGTAATCAAAAAGAAACTTAAATAACTTAACTTTAAATGAATTTCCCAAGGAAGGTCAGGATACAATTGAATTACATATTTATTGCCAGTAATAAATACCCGTAATGCGACTAAAATACAAGTAAGTGCAAACCAATACGTAAAAGGATCTTTTTTTCTGTTCCAATACAAAAACAAATGATAGATCCCCATAAACAAAATACTGCCGACGAGTAACATATCTCGTAAAATTGCAAATTCATATTTGTTATGAATGTCCGATGTTCTTCCCAAGGTAATCGCTTGGGCTGGACCACCCTTTCTGTGATGGTAATTGGAAATTTGTAAAACGAAGGACGTTTTGTTTTCTTTTGGAAAAAAATCAACAATCCGGGGACGGTATTCGGGTTTTCCTGTTTGGTAGGAAGTAGCTACAACGCCATTCGATGCAACCTTTACCCCATCAATAAACAGGTTGTAGGCTGTCTCCATTTCAGGGACTCTTAATGAAAGAGGAATCCCTTGTAACCCATGTTGGACTTCGAGATTAAAGGTAGCATAACCATCCCCTGCAAGAAACCCTCGGTTATAAAAAGACTCAGACCAAATTCCCGGCACTTTAAAAAAATGAGGTTCGCGACTGGTATTTAATGTTTCAAATTCTTTTGGTGAGATGAGTAGGCCCGGATAGTATTCCCAATCTCCCGCAAGTTCCAGAGTTTTTGCGGGAGTATTTAAATACGATTCTGCCGATAGAAAACCTCTATTTGCAGTTGGCGGCACTTCTTTCGGTATACACGAAATCAGCGCCAAACACCAAATCATTCCGAACCAACGGAAGTTCATTGAAAATGTTAGTGTAACAAACCTATAGGCGGCTCTGAACAGGGATGTATTTTCTTTGGTTTTCGCCCACATATATTTGTTTTGGACGAACTTTTGAGAAGTCTCCCTTCATCCTTTGTTCTCTCCAATGAGCAAGCCAACCAGGGAGTCTCCCTATCACCTGCATAACTGAGAACATATTCTTAGGGATTCCCAATGTGTGAAATACTAGTCCCGAATAGTATTCAAGGTTAGGATAAAGCAGATTTTCCATAAAATAAGAATCATTCCAAACTAATTCGTCAATTTGGAGAGCTACATCTTCTACAGGGCTTAACTTTTTACCTTTATAGAATTCGCGGATGATCTCGCGAGCTACTTGTGCTCGAGGGCTTACCACATCGTAAGCCTTTTGTCCAAATCCGTTGGTTTGAATGTTTAGGCCACCACGTTTAAATCTTTCAAAATAATCTTTAACAGGTGTTTTTGTTTTGATGATATCTTCGATAAGACCAATTGCTGCCGTGGGCCGTCCGCCTTCACGGGCTCCCCACTGTGCCATGATCCCTGCAGAGATCGATGCAAATAGATTGGCCTGTGTGGATCCAACTACCTGTACCGCTGTGTTGGAAACATTTTGTTCGTGATCCGCATGTAAAATCCACATTTGATTTAGGATACGATCAAACTCTTCGGGAACATTATACTTGTCCGCAGGAAGTTTGTGCATCATATAGAGAAAGTTAGTACAGTAAGGATTTTTATCCAGTGGATAGACAAACGGGTGTCCTACGGCATGTTTGTATGTGAAAGCTGCTATAGTGCGAATTTTTGCTAGTAATCTTGCAATCAGGTCCACTCCCATATCTAGCTTTTCTTCATATTCTTGCAAATAGTAACTAGAAAGTGAGGTTACCATCACCGACAGAACGGCAAGTGGATTGGCAACACCAGGAAAACCATCAAAGAGATTCAACATATCTTCGTGGATCATTGAGTGTTTAGAAAGGCGACTAGAAAAATCGTCTAATTCTTGCTTGGTGGGAAGATTTCCATAAATTAATAAAAACGAAGTTTCCACAAATGTGGATTGATAAGCAAGTTCTTTTAGATCATAACCACGATACGTCAATTCGCCTTTTTCTGGATCACGTCTGGATACTTTAGATAATCCAAGGGCTGTGTTGAACAAACCAGGATCCACAGTCACGAGTCCCGTTTTTCTATAAAAATCGGTTAGGTCGATTCCTTCTTTTCCATCGGTACCAATGATGACCGGTAATTTGTATGTTTTGCCCTTGACGTGGAATTCCACTTCACTCATGAAAAGACCTCTCTCCCTCCTATCTTACGGAAGGGAAGTTAGGAATCTAGAATAATTTAGACTTGGGTGAGTGCAGAATTAAGAGAATCGTGAATGAGGACAAAATCAGTCAAACCGACAATATCCATCACCTTACGAAAATGGGTATTGAGTCCCGCAAATTCGATTTTTCCCTGGTTCTCAGAAGATTTTGTAATGAGACTGATGAGGGTAGCAATTCCTGCAGAATTAATATAAGAAGTTTCGGAAAAGTTCAAAATGACACGCGTACGTTTGTCTTGAGGGATGGATTCGTAAGATTCAACAATTTCTTCTTCAGCTTCGGATGTGATTTCGCCAGAAATATGGATCACAGGGAGGTTTCCCCCATTCTCAAATCCCAACCGAATCTTAAACTCTTCCATCATTAGCTTCCAGGGAAATCCACTTAGAACGCGGGTCAACAAAAATTAGGATTTCGATTTTCTTTCTTCTTTTGTCATTCGACCAAAGGGTTGTTTGCACTTTCGGCAAACAAAGTACACATCGGTCGGTGTAGCTGATATCCCGACAAGACCCATGGCAATCATTCCCCAGGCGGAATACTTCACAACTTTACGTGCGTTTTCATCGGCACGGGTGGTCCCACAATCACAAGTGGGTCGATCAGCTTTTTTAATGATTTGGTTCATAAAGACAAGTGTTCGGCTCCGACCCGTAGGCGGAACCGAAAAAGAGAATGATTAATTTTTAGAAAGGTGTTCTACGTATTTAGAAAGGATGCGAATATTATCATCACCCAAATGTCCGTAAGCAACCATCGGAGATCCTTTGATTCCTTCTTTTAATGTTTTAGTCACGCCCGCAGCAGTGTTTCCGTTTTTCCATTCAGAAGCAGGAGCTTTGTAGTTTCTTGGTTTTGGGTTGAGAGCAGCCGCAGCAGCACCGTCGCCAGCACCTTTCTCACCATGGCAAGAAGAGCAGTTTTGAAGGTAGAGTTCTTCCCCTTTTACAAGCTCAGGATCCGCACTAGCGCTAGATTCAACAGCAGCAGGTGTTTCTTCTTTTGGTTTGGAATCGCCACAAGCTACCATCACAAATGCGAAGGTGAGTGCGAATAGAGAGACTAAGACTTTTTTTGAGTTCATTTCTTACTCCGAGATAAGGATGGCTCCAGTCTCTCACCCTTCTTGTCTTTTGAAAAGAAGAAATCACTGTTTTTCTAAAAGATTTGAAAGAGCCTTTTCTAAATTTTGAAACTGAAACTCATAACCGGTAGAAAGAAGCCGATCAGGTAGCACATACTGTCCTTTGGTCACGACAACGGATCCTTCTCCATAAAGCGCTTGTATGGCGAAGGAAGGGACTTTGAAAAAATGAGGACGTCTTAGTGTTTTAGCCAAAACAATCGAGAATTCTTCATTACTGACAGGGAAGGGAGAAACCAAATTATAAGCACCCTGTGCTGATTCTAACTGCATTAAGTGTAACATGGCAGAAATAAAATCCAATATATGAATCCAACTCATCCCTTGTTTTCCAGATGCAATCGAACCACCCACTCCCATTAAAAAAGGAGGGATCATTTTTTCCAAGGCTCCCCCTTTCGGAGATAGAACGATTCCAGTTCGCAAAACCAAAGAGCGAATGCCTATCGATTTTAATTGGAGAGTTTGGTTTTCCCAGTCCACACAAAGTTTGGCGAGGAAATCGTCCCCTGATTTTGAATTTTCAGTAAAAGGAGGATGAGTTCCTTCACTCATTCCATAATAACCAACGGCACTAGCGTTGATAAAAACTTTTGGTGGAGACTTTAAATCCAAAACACGAGCTACAAGTCCCCTCGTAAAATCAACGCGAGAAATTCTGATAAGTCGTTTACGTTCCTCCGTCCACCGAACACCTGCTATTGGCTCTCCAACCAAGTTTACGATGGCATCCAAACCCTCCAGGTCGGCGGTTTGTGGGAGAAGACAAGAAACGAATTCCAATTCAGGATAGGAGGAAAGTTCGGGAGGTAAGGAAGTTTTTCTTGAAAACACTCGGAAACGATGTCCTTTACGAACTGCCGTTTCAATGAGGGATGTACCGATCAGGCCAGTACCACCGAGAATCCCAATTTTCATTTGATCTCCTTTCGGATAGAATCATAAAAAAAGAAGTAGCCCGTATTGTGAGTAAACATAAATTTTTCTTTCATATGAGATCCGTAATTGTCCTTCCCATTCTCTTCGCCATTTCTCTTGTTCTCTTCGGGAACTATTATCTATTTTCCGGAACAAAAAAAAGTATAGAACGATACAAAGAAAACCCACCGTTCCGCATCGAAGATGTTACCGGATCTGGTGGACTTCATCTTATATTAGACAAAGATAAAGGTACTGTCTGGAGAAAGAAACAAAACGCTAAAGAAGATTTTGATTTTTTCTTAGAAATGAAATTGTCACATTTTTGGGATGGAACCCAATTTTTGCCTCGCCAGTTTCAAAACCTGATTGTTTTTGCTTGCCCCGGTGAAAAACTACCTGCATTCCAAATGCGTTTTTTATTAAGGGAAAGTATCAATGTAGATAAAGAGCTGCGAATGCCTAAAGATGAACTAACGTTTGTTTACCTGTTTGAAGAAAAAAATAAATCTGAAGTTTCGATTCCCCTATCTAAACTTCCCAGATTTCAAAAAGAAACCACCTACCCAAAAAATATCCATATCCTCACACCAGAATTCAAAATTCTTTCCACAGAAGGTTGTCTTGCGGAAGTAGAACTTAAAGAAATAAAGTAACTGCCTTTGTTGTATTTTCTTTTGTTTGTTTGAGTTATTTAAAAAGGGCGGATTTGTGCGGAAAGGCTAAAGGTTTTTTTGTCCTGTGACAAGGACTCAAGAATGATTGTTCTTAGTTTGTTTTTCGATTTCTGCTTTTAATTCGATGATACTCATATACAAATTGGCAAATGTTGTGAGTTGGTTCATGGCATCTTGAAGGCCAGCCTTAAATAAAAGTCCGTTGTCCATATGTTCCCGAAAGATGGAGAGCGGATTTTCCGCCTCCATACTCTCTACCGTTTTTTGGTAAGATTCCATTAACTCCTGTTTATCGACAAGAGACTCTGGGACTTTCCAACCATTGGACAACCGACTCATGAAATTTATCTACCTTCGACTTCTAGAAGTTTGGTGGTCTTTACTATGATACGTGTGACAACATAAAAGATAAAACCGAATCCAAAAAACCAAGTGTGGAAAGGTTTCCAAATTCCTGTGATGTCTCCGCTACGGAGTGTCGGCTCTTGGTAGTAAACTTGGATTAAATCAAAAATAGTAAATACAACGATGATTCCAAATAAACTTGGGTATTCTCTCTTCCAGATATTGCGGAAAGAAAAACCTAATTTGGGTTTTACATAACCGGAGAGTCTTGGAACGAAAGCGGGGGTTTTGTCCGCCCATTCCAAATACCCTTTTGCAAATTTTCCGCGAAGGAAGTATTCTTCTGCGAATATAATCCTTTCGTAATATAGATAAAAGAACATGATGTAAACGAGTGCAAAAGCAAAATCTCGCAAGATAAAAACAGGGCCAAGATACATCAGAAAATTCCCTACATAAAGTGGATGTCTTACCAAAGAATAAATTCCTGATTGGTTGACCACATCCGCTACTTGTTGTTTTGTATTTCTACCCGATGTATTTTTGGGAGTGTATCCAATCGTAAAACATCTAACAAAAAGTCCCGCAAAACTTACAAGAAATGCGCCACAAAGCCAATACAAATTGGAGTTATAGTTACCTTGAAAATAAGGGACATACGGTAGATACAGTAAGGAAAGGAACAAAATGACTCCTGGAATGTAGGAGCGCCATCGGAAGAGAAAATTGCCTTGTTGGTTGAGTTCTTCTATAAGTGCCATGTGAATTCGTACTTGCTTCCTTTGATTAAGTTGTTAGCATTCGTCCTATGTCAATCAAATCCTTTATCCCTGCAAAGTTCAATCTTCCTGCTTTATGGTTTACGGATCTGACTCTTCCCGTTCTCAATAAAATGCTCCACAATCTGGAATCCATCGAGATCTCAAATACCGACCAAAAGACATTAAAATCCTTTCAAAAAGAAAGGCTGCTTTATATCTCCAATCACCCTACCACCAAAGAACCTGGGATTGCCTACCATGCAGCCAATCTTATGGGTTCTCGGTTTCATTATATGGCCGCAAGAGAGGTATTCGAATGGGCCTATGGATTTGTTGGTGACTTCATCCAATCGATAGGAGCCTACTCTGTGTTAGCTGGGGCACCAGACCGCGAGTCCCTCAAAGCTTCAAGGGAAATTCTAGCAGCTCCCGGAGGAAAACTCGCCCTTTTCCCAGAAGGAGAACCCACAAGTGGAATGAATGATACCCTCCTTCCCTTCCAACCAGGAGTGGCCCAGTTAGGTTTTTGGGGTTTGGATGATGCACTGAAAAAAGATCCAGAAGCAAAAATTTGGATTTTACCTACCTTCGTTAAGTACAGAATGACCGGTTCTATCGATTCCATGCAAAAAGATATAGACCAAACGGTTACAAAAATGGAACAAAAGTTAGGGATAGAAAAAACCGGAAAAGATATCGTCCACAGATTTTTATCTGTGGGGAAACGAATGATAGAAAGAGAAGAAAAAGAATATGGAGTTCCTGTTGAAGAAGGGAGAGCCGATGACTTTGACTATAGGTTAGGACGAATGCGTCACGCCATGCTCGACAACATTGCAAGAAAAGCCAACATTCCTAAATGGGATGCCGACGCCAATGCTATTGAAAAATTAAGAAGGATCTTAACTGTACTCGAAATGGTTTCTGTGGGAATGCCTGATCCGAACGGCGAACTTCCAAGCCTTGAGATGGCAACCTGGGCCAGAAAAGCGGCAACCAAAGCTTACGATTTTATTACCATTCAAACTGCTTATATCAAAGAACTACCCAGCGCTGAGCGTTTGTATGAGTTTTTATACCGGTACGAAAACGAACTTTTCGGGGAATTCCGAGCAAGACCCCACAAAGCAGTTGTTAGATTTGGAACGCCATTCACGATCAATGAGTATTTAAGTTCTTATAAAGAGGACAAAAAGAAAACGCTAGATTCCATTACAGAACGTCTAAGAAAAGAGTTACAAACCATGCTTGTGGAAGAAAAATCCAAATCCAACCCTTTGTTTCCGAGCCAATATATTTTCTGATGGATGCGTTTTCTACTGATCAAGTGAAGGATTGGATTTCCCGATCCCAACCCATAGAAATGACCACCTATGGTGCTTCCAAAACATTAGATGAGAACTTGGTAATCGTATTGGACGCACTCACAGAAAGATACGGGATCGCGGACTTATCTGCCATTCTTTTCACTATCGTAAAAGACCTAATCCTCAATGGTTTTAAAGCTAACTTCAAACGATTATTCTTTCAAGAGAACCAATTGGACATTCATTCCCCCGCCGACTACGAGTTAGGTGTCAGAATGTATAAAAGCCTCATCCTTTCTGGACGTGGGAATACATTTGAACCATTGGCTAGGGAAAAAAACCTCTATGTTCATCTCAAAATCGAACATAACGATACCCAAATTAAATTTGATGTCAGAAACAATACGACACTTGTGCGAGGAGAGATGCAAAAAATTCGAAACTCCCTACTCCATGCACAAAACTATAACGACATTATGGAATACTATATCGAAAGAGGAGACAATTCCGAAGGAGAAGGAATTGGAATTGCCCTTTGTGTCATCCTACTGAAAGGAGAAGGACTTCCTACAGACCAATTTCGGATTTACCACGAGGATGGGGAAACCATTGCCCAACTCACAATCCCACTAAAGAAAGACTAGCCCAAAGATCAATCTTTCAGATTTTGGATTTATGGGTTCTGTTACTGTCCTTTCGAATGATTCCATTCCTAAAGTTCTCTCCGACATTGTTTCCAACGAAACAAACCATGCTCTTTGGTTGAATACACTTTCTCTTCTAGAACATTTGGGTTCTAGAAAAATCCTTCTCACTCAATCCAGTGAAGAAACTTCGGAGATGATTTTAAAACATGCCACCGAAGAAGCAAGGCATGCCCTCTTTTTTAAAAAAGCAGCCCGCACCATCAAACCCAGTTTCCATTCGGGGTACCAAAATTCTGCACTGGTCCGAGGAACCGCGGCAAGAATTTATTTCGCAAAACTAGATACCCTCGTCCGCCGGAGTTTACGAAAAATTTTTACGGACGAAAAACAATTCACCTACCTTGCCTATTTGTACACCACTACCGTCATCGAAAAACGGGCCATGGTTGTCTATGCCGCGTATGACGAAATTTTGGACAAAACCGGCTCCCCCATCCGCCTAACCAACCTGATTTTAGAAGAGGAAGGCCACCTTTCTGAGATGAGTGCAGAAATGTTCCGCCTTGATCCTGGGGCCAAGGAAAGATTGGCGAATTTAGAGGCAGAAGAAGCGAAGATTTTTAGCCGATTTTGGCTCCAAATCCGTGAATTCTCACTGAATTAAAAAAGGCTTGCGGAAAAAATCTCCGCCTGGTTTTCTTCAACCATCTTCATGCGACATAATACTATTATTGGATCTTTGAGAAAATGGGATTAGAAGTCTTTTTATTGCCTTTTTTGGCCAGTGTTGCCGTGACGATTGGGCTGCGTCGTCTAGACAAATCGAACACCAAACTCTCCCAACTCAAACGTTATGCGTCCAAATTGACGGACGAAATCCAAGGGGTTGCCCTCCAAAAAATCCAACTCGTAAAAGATGCCGGTATTGATCTTGATATCCTTGTCAAACAATCCCGTAAAGTTGCTGAAGACATCCAATCTCTTAGTTCCGAATCCCGTGACCTATTCGAAAAAATCCGTGCAAGTAAAGATTACCTCTCTTCTCTATCCGGCGAGATGGAACAAATCCAAGATTTGAGTAACCAAGTCCGCCGTGAAAAACAATACATGGAAGAAGGACTCTCGCAGATCAATACCCACAAACGAGAGTTACGTGAAGTTTCCGAAGATATGGAATCCCTTCACAATGAGTCCATATCTATGTTGGACAACTTTCAAAATAAACTCAACCTACGAAGTGACGAAATTTTACAATCTGTCGCACAAAAGATGGTAGAACTAGAAAGCCTACTCGAAACCAAATCCGATTACCTAGACAACTCACTTTCCAAAATTGCAGAGACAGCTCGCGAAAAACTTTTATCCCATGCTGATGTTATGGTGAATGAAACAGCAGGTCGTTTAGATCATGCGCGTAGAGAAATGGATCTACTACTCGACTCCATGAAAAATGCACAAGGGGATTTAGATCTTCGCCTAACTAAATTTGAAGACACATCTTCTCTTCTTTCTGATAAAGTCGATAAGTTTGATGAAAGGTTGGAAGAAAAATACCAACGGGCTTCTGGCAAACTAGAAGAGAAAGTAAATCTACTCGATAAAAAAATCCAAGAACGTTTTGATTCTATCTTTGACCAAGTGAGCCATACCAAAGATTCTTTTATGAAGGGTCTTTCTCAGGAGACAGATGCCATCAAACGTGAAATTGAAGATCTCTCTTTGGAAACACTATCCAAAAGAGATGACATCATCAATGAAACAAGAAGGCAAGCTGATGGAATCAACCAAACCATCATCCAATTCCAAGAAAAGTATTTGGAAGCAGAAAACAAACTCCTCAGACAAGCAGACATCCGCAAACAAGAACTGATTCGTGAAATCGAAGCCTTCTCCGAAGAATTCCACCGCATCTCGGAGGACCTAAAAGAAGAAGCAAGTTCTTTGAAAAAAAGTGCCCTCCAAGAATTAAAAGATTTCGATCGCGAATTGGATGCTGTCAGATCCAACCAAGAAACAGTCATTAAAACCTCTCTCTTTGAACTCCGAAAAGAACTCGAAGATAGAATGAATTCTGATTTCCAAGTTCAAAAGACTGAAATGGAATCCGATTTGGAAGTCGTACAATCGCAAGTGAAGAACTTAAGCGAATCCATCAACGCACAAACGAAAGATGTAGATGATTACGTTGAAGAGTTAAAATCAGCACTCCGCGAATCAGCACACGAAATCTTGGAAACTGCGGAAGAAAAAGCCAAAGAATCCGAAGAAATTGTAACGGAAAAGATACGTATTGCCAATGCCAATTTAGAACAGTTTGTCGGCAAATGGGAAGACGAACTGGCAAAAATGCGTGATGACCAAAACTACAGCATCGAAAGGCTCCAAGACCGCTTAAAAGAAATTCATGTGGAAGGAGCTGATCTTTTAGGTGAATTCCAAAACCAATTCCAAAAAGCAAAATCCAATTTGGAAATCGTAGCAGAGTCTAAAACCAAAGAAAGTATTTCTCGTTTAGAAGACGAAGCAAAACTCGCTCGCAGCGAAGTAGATCGAATCCTCAAACACTTAGAGGAATCAGGAGAGTCTTTCTTTAACTTACAAGAAGAGAAAATGGACAGACTCAATGAAACCATTGATTCTAAAATTTCTCACCAATTGACAAAACTTTTGGACAAAGGGAATATCCAACTCGGTCAACTCGAAGAAAAAATCACAAACCACCTAGGCACGGTTCGTCGCAACTTAGAAGAAAGCATCAAACGATCCAAAGACGAATCCAAAAAACAAATTGAAACTTACCAAAGAGATTATGAAAAATCTTTTAAAGAAATTGCAAAAGAAAGCCAAGACTTCTTAAAAGAAAGTTTAGAGCGTTTCCAAGATTTAAAACACGAAATAAACAATGGTTTACAAGACCTAAACGATACCAAAGAAGAAACTCTAACTAGTTTCCAATCCGAAATGGAAACATTAAAAGATGAGATCGTAACTCTATCCAGTGAACTAGAAACGGTCAAAGAACATTCTGACTTATTTGCTTCCGCCAAACAGATTGCAGACGAATCCAACCGTGCTGTGGAAGAAATTTCGGAAGCCCTGAGAGCCCTAGAAAAAGGACGACCAGATCTCGATCTCTACCAATCGGCGATTTCAGAATTTGCGGAACTGAGAAAAGAAATTGCAAACGAACTAGAAACCTTAAAAGAAGCGCAGTTCCAATCGGAAGACATCGACAAACAAGTGCAAATTCTGGCTTCTAATCTTGTCCATGTTTCTGAAACCATGGAAGGTTTTGAACAAAGTCTAACAGAAATCGGTTCTATCGAAACTCGTTTGACCAAACTCACCACCGAACAATCAAAAATAGAAACCTTTCTTTCTTCCCTACAAGAGTCACAAGATTCGGTTTTCCATTTGGTTGAAAACTTGGAAGGCCAAAAACACAATGCAAGAGAACTCCAAGCACGCCTGGACATCCTCGACCGCGAAATTGAAGTGGTGGAAGCAAGAGAAAAGGAACTCACAGAAACCATCCGGCAAGCAGAAAACCGCACTTCCTTCCTTGTGGAACGAGAAGCACAGATTGATTCGGTAGAACGTAAGTTTGATAAAATCGAAGAGCTGCTAGGTGACCTCTCCGACCGCCACCGCCAAATCCTCACCCTCCAAAAACGATTGGAAGACTTAAAAGAATCCTCAAGGGAAACCAAAGACGATTTGGAATCTCTCCTCGGAGAAGCGGACGAAACCTTCGAAAAACTTTCCGAATTCTTGGATATCGTTCAGGGAGCCATGCAAAGCCCTACCCCCGCAGGAAAAGTCGAGCGAAAATCTTCGGGAAATCCCTTGGTGGATCGAAAAAGAGCCACCATCCAGAGCCTCCACGACAACTACCAGTGGTCTTCCGAGGCAATTAGTGAAAAATTAAATATTGAAAAATCCCTCGTAGATAACATCCTCGGAGTTAGAAAGAAATAAAACCGAGGTATCCATGTCCGAAGAACAAACAGAAACAACGTCGAAGGAATCCCTAATCGTCACTTCTAAAGTGAAAGCATACATCAAAAGTAAGGGATTTATGACTTCCGGCGATGCGATTGATGGAATCAACGAAGAAATCTACCGACTCATCGACAAAGCTTTGGAAAGAACCTCTGCCAACAAAAGAACAACGGTTCGGTCCACAGATTTCTAATCAGTGATTTACATCAAAAACAAATCAGAAATTGAAAAGATGAGAAAGGCGGGAAAATTTGCCGCCGAACTCCTCGTCTACCTGGAACCCTTTGTCAAAGCCGGGGTTACCACCCTAGAACTGAACGATCTAGCAGAAGCCTTTACCAAGAAGAACGGTCATAGGTCGGCTCCTCTTGGTTACAAAGGGTTTCCCAAGTCCATCTGCTCTTCGATCAACCATGTGGTTTGCCATGGAATTCCAAAAAAAGAAGATATCCTTGCCAATGGTGACATTGTGAATTTGGACGTATCCCCCATAGTGGACGGATACATTGGAGACACCTCCAAAACCTTTATCGTAGGCGGAAAATCTTCTCCCGAAGCCGAAAAACTAGTGGCAGATACAGAAAAAGCCATGTGGGTCGGAATCGAACAGATAAAGCCGGGAAACCGGATCGATGATATCGGAAACGCCATCGATGATTTTCTCACCCCACTCGGGTATGGAATTGTCCGGGATCTGATGGGACACGGTGTAGGCCGCAATTTCCACGAAGAACCGCAAGTGCCTCATTTTCGCTCCCCCCGAAAACTAGCAAAAATTGAAACTGGGATGATTTTCACAGTCGAACCCATGGTCAATTTAGGAACTTGGGAAGTGAATTTTGACAAATCCGATAAGTGGACTGTCCGCACCAAAGATGGAAAACTCTCCGCCCAATTTGAGCATACCGTACTTGTCACAGACAAAGGGTACGAAATTCTAACAAAAGTTTGAAGAAATCGTTCTTGCTTTCATGTCTAATTAGTCGTCTAATTTCCAGAGAGGTTTTTTATGAAACTAGCAATAACCCTATTTAGTTTATTCGTTGTTACGTCCGCATCTTTTGCGATTTGCCCTGGAAAAGAGAAACGCTCCTGCCCAGGTCATGACAAACTCATCGAGTGTCCAAACGACGGAAAGTAACTTCCCCTATGAATAAAGCCATCCTCTTCGTTGATGACGAACAAATCATTCTGATGAGTCTGAAGTCTCAGCTCAAAAAACATTTTGGGAACGAGTATCGTTATGAAACCGCCCAAAATACAGAAGAGGCGTGGTCTATCATTGAAGAATTGGCGGAAGAAGGAATCAACATTCTCATCATCATCTCTGATTGGTTGATGCCAAACCAAAGAGGAGATGAGTTCCTTAGGGATGTCCACAAAACCTATCCAGGAATTAAGAAAATAATTATTTCTGGTCATATCGATGAGCTTTCACTCAATCAATTGAGAGGGGAAGTAGACTTACATAGTTTTTTAAACAAACCTTGGTCTGAATCTGATTTAATCAAAAAAGTAGAAGACGCCCTGACGAAGATTGCCTAGGTTTTCCTAGGAAACCTCCGCATGTCTCAATCAATCATCCAAAACACTATTGACGATTTAGAATCTTTACGTTCTAAGTCCCCTCTCGTTCACAATATTACAAACTATGTAGTGATGAATAACACTGCCAATGCGCTTCTTGCCATTGGTGCCTCTCCGATTATGGCTCATGCCATTGAAGAAGTCGAAGAGATGGTTACAATCTGTTCGGCAACTGTCATCAACATTGGAACTCTTTCCGAACCTTGGATCCAAAGTATGGAAAAGGCTGCAACAAAAGCAGTCTCCATTGGGAAACCTTTGATTTTAGATCCTGTGGGTGCTGGAGCGAGTAACCTGCGTAATATGGCGATTCGACGTATCTTAGGAGCAGGTAGTCCGAGCATCATCCGCGGAAATGCCTCAGAAATTCTTTCTACACTCAACTCTTCAGGAAAAACCAAAGGTGTGGATGCAACAGATTCTTCTGAATCAGCAGTGGATTGTGGAAAGTCTTTATCTAAAGTCACCGGGGGAGTTGTAGTGATTTCAGGTGCCACCGATTATATCCTCAGCGGAACAGACAAGGCCCAAGTGAGAAACGGGGACCCTCTTATGACTAAGGTAACTGGTCTTGGTTGTACCGCTTCTGCCATTTGTGGTGCCTTTGCTGCTGTACAAGCCAACCAATTTCGTGCTGCGACTTCCGCTATGGCAGTGATGGGAATTGCCGGAGAGATGGCAAAATCCAAAACATCCTCTCCTGGAAGTTTCCAAGTGGCATTTATCGACGCCCTTTACGAAATCACCGCAGATACCATCAAACAGAAGTTTAATGGGGAATAAAATCCACGGGGTTTATTTGGTAACAGATAGACCCCTTTGCCGAATGCATAGCTTGGAAGAGGTAGTGCGACTTTCCGCACTCGGGGGAGTGAAATTTGTCCAACTCCGAGAAAAAGAAACAGACAGCCGACAATTTCTCGAACTCGCCAAACACTTAAAAGAAATCCTAAGTCCTTTTCAGATTCCCCTTCTCATCAATGACCGTTTAGATATTTGTTTAGCAGCCGGAGCCGATGGTGTCCATCTCGGACAATCTGACCTTCCTTGGATGGACGCTCGTAGGATTTTAGGAAGAGATGCCATCATCGGTCTCTCTTTAGAAACAAAAGATGACTACCATTCTCTGATTCAAACTGATCCAAAACCAAACTTAGATTATCTTGCTGTATCTCCTGTATTCGATACTGAAACCAAAACCAATACCAAACCTGCTTGGGGTCTTGGCGGAGTGGAATGGTTACGATCCCAAACTACCATTCCTATCGTTGCCATAGGTGGGATTCATGAATCCAATGCGAAAGCAATTATCACTGCGGGAGCGGATTCCCTTGCGGTGGTGAGTGCCATTTGTTCGGCAAAAGATCCGAAGCTAGCGACAGAGATTCTATCGGAAAAGTTTAGTTCGTAAATGCCAGAGCAGGATTAGATGGAAAGGCAGAGTTTCAGCGAAAACTAAATTTTTTCCCATTTTGCATTTCTTCCACGACCTAAACTCTTCACTTTTTTTTCGCTCTGGAGTTCTTTTAACAACTTACGTATTAAATCTATACTTATACCGGGAAGTTGATATTTTATTTCTGAAACGCTAAAGGAACCTGTCGTTTTGTTCATCCAATAAATTAATTGCTTCTTCTAAAAATTTTTTGCTTTCTTTGGGACTAGGAGGACTAAAACGAATTCTTGATTTCCCACTGGGCAATATTTCAGTGATATCTATTTGTTTTTCTTTCAATTTTCCTGCATCCCAAATTTCACCCCTACTTAACTTATGCAGTTTTAAGATAGTTTTTAAATTAATATCAATTTTATGATGGGACTCGTGGATCCAACGTAAGGCTTGTTGATATCCTCTAATTTCTTCTTCGTTTCTATCTTTTAATAATGAATTTCCGAAAATTACAGTTTCTATCCGAGTTTGAGCAACGTTTACTCCTTCCATTCGATTTGAAGAAATGGAACTTTCAATTAATGCATGTTCCTCTAAATGTTTTAATTTTTGTGGAGATTGTTTGTTATAAAGTTCTTGTTTTCCTTTAAACTCGTCTAGTGCTGATAAATACCAAGAAGTTGCGATAGGTATACTAGTTAGCTCATTTTTTAACTTTTTTAGGGTTTTCATTTTTCTGCAGATAATCTAAAATACTGTTCCTCGGTCTAAACCGACAATCATGTTACCCAATTAAATACCCAATTTATTCTTTTTACCCAGTTTATCGAAATAATTAAGATTTCCGACATTATGTCTTCCAAAGTTGCAAATTCCGCAGGTTTACGATTCCGACTTCTCTATTTTTTTAAATTCCGATTCCAAATTTTGACACCAATCCTTTCGATTGGTGAGTCTTTGAAATATTCACCAAATTCTTGTTCGGTGAGTAATTCTTTAGATGTAAAATCGTGATCTGTCCAAAATTGACGTGGCAAAAATCCAGGTTCTGTGGTTTCCACGAGATTCCGTTTGGCGACATTGGCATTCCAAGGACAAACTTCTTGGCAGAGGTCACATCCATACACCCAACCCTTGCGATCCCATTCTAAAAAAGAATCCGTGGCCTCGGTTTTTTCTCGATCTTCGATGGTAATGTATGAGATACATTTTCTGGCATCAATTTTATATTCTTCAAGAGCACCTGTCGGACAAACATCTAGACATTTACGACAACTCCCACAGTGGTCTGTGACAATTTCTTCAGGATCTGGCCCACCTAACTCTAAGTCAGTTAGGATGGTTGAAAGAAAAAAATAAGACCCAAGGGTTGGATGGATGAGATTGGTATTTTTTCCCTGCCAAACAATCCCGGACTCTCTTGTTAAAATTTTTTCTGCGATGGGCAAACTATCGATGGATTGACGAAATTTATGACCGGGGAACTCAGTGCGAAGGGTTTTTAGAATCCGATTGCCTTTTTCTTTTAAAACAATATGGTAATCAGAACCTAACGCATAACGAGAAACTTTTGATTCCATTTGGGAAACCACTTCCTCTCCCTGACTTGACCGATAAACAAATGCAAGACAAACCACGGACTTTGGAACAAGGCCCAAATTTTCAAAACGATTCCGAATCTCGACTGCATGATCTTTGGCAAACCAAGCCATATTCCCAAACCGGTTCTCCCGAATCCACTCATCCAGATGTTCTAGATCAGAATTTGGGATCTTTGCCTCCGCAAATCCCACCAAAGAAAAACCTTCGGCTACACAAATGGTTTTAATCTGGGAACGAATCTGATAAATTGGATTTGTCATGGGTGAAAATAAGAATGAAGTCTATCTTACGGAAATCCAATCTAAGTTGCCAAGCCATTTGTCTGTGCACATCCCAAAACTAGTCTCCCTATTTCCACAAATAGAAGCATTGGTGACTCTTCCAAAAGGAATTCCAGAATTATTGCGCAAAGGAATTTACTTTGCCCTACTCCAATCGGTCGTGAGACTTCTCGAACGAAACACGGATCCACTCCTACCGGAAATCCTTCCTGAATATGGGGAACTCATTCGTTCGGTATCGGAAACCTTTTCCCTTCTAAACCCAGACAAAGAATCCAACTGGCTTTCGGAATGCATCCAATATGGAGACAAATCTGCTTACCATTGGGAATGGAAACATTTTGATTCCAGAGAGTTGTTCTAAATTACATACGTTCCAGTTCTAAAGATTTTAAAAATTCTAACGGGATGGGTTTTTTAGATCTGGCTCGGTAATCGAAGTAAACTTGTATAGTCTTTGCTGAAACATAGAGAATGTTAGTTTTTTTATCTCGAATCTCATACGAAAATTCCCAAGAAGTAGTGCCAATGGACGAAACCCATGTCTCTACATAAATGGAAGCTCCAGGAAGAACCGATGCTTTTAAATCCATTTCCACGCGAGCCAAAACAAAAGGAATGTCATCTAATTCTGAAACGGATAGATAACGATTGCAAAAATCCAATCTTGCTAATTCTAAGTAGGCCGAGTAACTTGCGTTATTGACTCTACGCATAGGGTCCATGTCATTAAATCGAATTTGGATATCGGTTCGAATCATAGTGTTTTATTCAAAAGTAAAAATCTAATCAGATATGTCATCTCTATGTTTCTATTGCGTAATGGATGGTGACGGATCGTAACCTCTTTCGTAATTCTGGACTTCCGCCATAACTTGGGTCTAAAAAAAATTTCCGAATCTTATCTTTGGAAATTCCAAGAGACACCAAATAACTTTCGACTATGCGAACTCTCTCTTTCACTAAACGTCGATTTTTTGATAAATGACCCGATGCGTCCGCTGAACCAATCAAAGTAAAATATCCAATTTGGGATAAAATTTCGGGAGTACAATGAGATCGTAACAAATCCATCGATTCTTTTTCTAACCGAGAGGAACCTGCACCGAATAGAACGGAAATTTCCCGTTTCGTGGATTCCATAACAATTGTATTTTTTTCAAAAGCGGGATTTCTTCTCTTGCGTACAAACGGTATAGACCCTTTATTTCTTGGACTGTGTGTCCAAATCCAAAGGAGGAGAAATCCCGTTCCGACTAACATTAGGGAAATCCAAACCATCACCCTTTAGACTTACTCCTGATTCTGGGAAATTAATTTCAAACGAGTAGACAAAATAAATAAAAGAAGTAAACTATCAAGTTATGAATTTATTAAGTAAGACTTTTATAATTTATTCATTGTCAGTGGGGATATTTTTCGGCTGCAAACCGGCAGAACTTTCCAATACCTGCGATGCGAAATCAGATGCTTTTTTATATGCGACATTCATAAGATATGTCACAGGCGACAGATCCCCCTCTTGCCTTCCTTCCTTTGCCTTCCAAGATCTTTGGGGAGTGTTTTTTCCGAACTCAGGTATTACTACTGTTTATTCGATCGCGAGTTACGAAAACCAAATCATCATCGGTGGGGATTTCAAATATGTTGGCCCCTCCACAGGAAATGTTGTCTATTTAGAAACAGGGAATGGAAAGGTTATCCCCAATCGTTACTGCCCTTACTTAAAAGTTGTGGGAACCACTGGAATTGCCATCTCGGATGGATATGGTGGGTTTTACATTGGTGGTGAATTTTATGCGGTCCAAGGAGAAGAAAGATCTAGCGTGGCGCATATCCTACCGGGTTGCGTATTGGATCGGAACTTCAATGGTCCCAAAAATAATTCTATCAATATTTATACCTTATTAGTTGCGGGAGATTCTCTCTATGTGGGCGGATATAATACAAGTGATAATAGTGGGTATTTCGTCCGTCACAATCGTTATACTGGTGCCTTGGACACTTCGTTTACGCCAAATCCAGATAGCCTAGTATCCGATTTGGAAACTGATGGAGACTCTCTTTATGTTTGCGGGGAATTTCAAAATATTGGAGGTATTGCGAAGAGAGCATTAGCTAAATTTTCTCTCTCTACAGGTCTTGTCATACCTTCTTTCAATCCAACCATTACTTCAGGAACTTGCCTCGATTTACATTACGGAACCGATGCCAGCGGAAGCCCTAACATCTATATGGTGGGAGATTTTCTCGCAGCGTCCAACTATGCAATGTCCTTTTACCCGGATGGCACAGCGACTTTTTGGAATCCGAACCCCAACCAGAAAGTCAATTCCATCCAGCAGTATAATAATACTATTTATTTAGGTGGGGATTTTACTTTAATCAATGGTTCAACAGCTGCCAGTTACTTAGTTTCTGTAAACAATGATTTAGGTAGCCTCATATCCACAAATTACGATGTCAATGGGTCTGTGGCAACCTTACAAACCATAGATAATACTTTATACTTAACCGGAAGTTTTACCTCAATTAAATCAATTCCGAGAAACTATGCAGCAGCGCTTTCTCTGCCAAATGAATCGGTCACAGCATTTGATCCGTCGTATGATGCCAGTATCAGTAATCCCGGTTCTGGAATTGTTTCCGCAGGAAATGGGGTGGTCCTTCTCACATCCAGTCGTTCCACGGTGAATGTAGTTCCCAGAAATAATTTTGCAGTCCTTGATGAAGTGACAGGGGCCCCAATCGAAGGAACACCTAACTTTGATTTTACCATTAAGTCTCTCCATCGAGTGGGAAATCGCCTGTTTGCAGGAGGGTCTTTCACGAACGTCGGAGGCCAACCACGAAATGCATTTGCCATTTTAGATTTGCCATCCTATCAGGTAAGTCCGGTCAATATCACCTTATCTGGTTCCCCAGATATACGAACCATAACGAGTGACGAATCCCAACTTTATGTAGGAGGGAATAGTTTGGCCAACGTGAATGCCTTACCGAGAAACGGTGCCTTTGCTCTCAACTTAAGTGATCTTTCAGTCAGCGGATGGAATCCCAATCTCAATGGAACTGGAGAGAGTTTTCTTTCGGTTGCAGATCTGGTATTCTTAGGAGGTCTATATACTGGAATCAATGGAGATGGAGTCACTACGAGCTACCAAGCAGTGGATAAAATCACTGGCCTAAAAAAAGGTATCCCTTCTGCGACCAGTTTTCCAAGCAGCGGAGTCTACGCCCAGGCCTTAGCAGGTACAAAAATCTTTCTAGGCGGACAATTCACAACGATTGGTGTTACTGGATTCAATAATATTGCTGTATATAATCTAACGACACAATCTTACGAACAACCTAACCCCGTGTTTGCGAATAACATCGTCAGTAATATCACGCATTCTTTTGATGGGAATGTTCTCATTGGAGGATCCTTTGATGGACTGAATGGTGCCACAGACAGACCTTACTTTGGGGTCTTTAATGCAAATACAAACACAGTATCTCCATGGAATCCTTATATTAATGATACAGTTTACACATCTTTGTATAAGAATGGACGATACTATCTCGGGGGAGCTTTTACTGTTGCTCTGAAAAAAAGTAACGGTGGTCTCGTAAGCACTTATTTAAACGAATGATCATATAGCTGGCGTTACATTACCACAAGTTTTTTCGATTCGCAATCTCAAATTAATACAATCAAATTGGGAAATTTAATCTGTCTTAGAATTGTAGAGATTTCGAACATTCAAAAAACTCGACAGGGAAGTTGAATTCGAAACTCTGTATCCATGTTCCGAGTTCTTTCTTTTTTGTGGATCTGCACTTTATCATTTACCTTTCTTTCCAACTGTAAGCCCGCAGATCTTGAAAATACCTGTGATACCCGCTCCAACTCTTATTTACTCGCAAGCTTAATTCGTTTTGCTACTGGGGATCGTTCTGCCTCCTGTTTACCTGCCTTCACCTTCCTTGACCAATGGGGGGTATACGGATCTACTATTGCCAAAGTTTATAGCATCACTAGTTACAATGACCAAATCATTGTAGGAGGCGATTTTACTATGACCGGTGTCGCCACGGGAAGTGCTTCCATGGTAGATCCCATGACAGGGACGGTTGTCCCCAATCGATTTTGTCCTCATTTAAAAGTAAAAGGACTCAGTAATGTTGCCATCTCAGATGGTTCTGGTGGCTTTTATATTGCTGGTGATTTCACCCATGTCCAAGGAATCAAACTGAGTCAAGTAGCTCATATTTTACCCGGATGCCAAGTGGATCCAAACTTCAATCCAGCAGAGGATCAGACAAGGAACCTTGCGGCTTTACAACTATTAGGTGACAATTTATATGTAGGAGGAATGTTTACTGGTTGGGATTCTGGCTCTCAATCCAACATAGCCTCCCTCAACCGTTTTACTGGAAAACTCAACACAGAGTTTATCACTGGAACATTTGATAATTCCGTTTTTGACATTGTCTCTGATGGATCGGCTTTGTATGTCGGAGGACATTTTCAAAACATTGGGGCAACACCGAAACGGGGGCTCGTCAAGTTATTACCTAGTACAGGAGCTATAGATTCTTCATTTACAGGCCAAGCACCTATTGGTGGTCAGGTGAATGATTTGTATCTGGGAACCGATCATACGGGAACCCCAGTTCTTTATATGGTTGGGCCTTTTACAGGCAGGGCCATTTCCTTTTATTTAAATGGAAGCCAAACATCTTGGGCACCTAATCCGAACTTAGAAGTTTCCAAAATACATCAATATGAAAACACAATTTACTTGGGAGGAGAATTCACAACCATCGGAGCCACGCAAGCGAATTATTTAGTGGGTGTGGACAACCAATTAGGTGGAGTCAAAGAAAATTCTTTTGCGATAAACAATTTCGTTAGGACGTTAGCTATTATTGGAAACAAACTCTATGCCCTAGGTGAATTTACCGAGGCCCAAGGACAAAAAAGAAACTACGCTGCCAGTTATGATTTACCAAGTGGTAGTTTAAATATTTGGGATCCAAATTTGAATTCCTCGATTTACTTTCCAGCAGGAGACATTGTATCGTCTGGATCTTCACTTCTTATTGCAAGCAATCACACAGCGATTAATACAAAATTCCGTAAACACTTTGTTGTATTTGAAGAATCCACGGGTTTTCCCATCGAAGGAACTCCCAATTTTGATTTTCCAATCAAAACCTTACATCGAAAAGGCAACCATCTTTTTGTAGGTGGGAGTTTTGAACACGTCAACGAAACACCAAGAATCGCCTTTGCTATTTTAGATTTGCCTTCTTATAGTTTAAATCCAACAAACCTAAGTGTTTCGGGGGGATCTATTGAAATTAGAACTATCACAAGTAACGAATCTCAAATTTTTTTTGGTGGAATCGGAATGACAACAGTGAGTGGCCAAACACGAAATGCCCTTGCTTCTATCAATGCAGAGAACTTTTCGCTTACCGGTTGGAACCCCAACTTAGGGCCTAATAGTGCCACTTCTCTTCTCATCCAAGATGATGCAGTTTTTGTTGGGGGTTTATACAATTCTCTAAACGGAAACAATACCATAAGCAATTACCGGGCCGTTGATACTAACACAGGATTAGCCTTAAACTACCCATCAAATTCAAGTTACCCCAATAGCGACGTATCTGCCCAAGCTTATTTTGAAGGTAAAATTTATTTAGGAGGAATATTTACGACTATAGGTGCAGGATCATTCAATAATTTCGCCATTTATGATACCATCAATCAATCCTACATATCGCCTAACCCAATCTATGCGAATGGATTTGTAAACTCTATCGCAGTTTCCCCAGAGGGGAAGGTAGTTGTTGCTGGTTCATTTACAGGACTCAATGGTTCTACTACTACGAATTATTTAAGTGCCTTTGACAGCAGAACGAATTCAATATTACCATGGGTTCCCAATTTGGAGAGCACTGGATATGCCAGTTACTATCGAAATGGAAAATGGTATATCGGTGGTGAATTTAAAAATGCATTCAATAAAGCTTATGGCGGATTTTTTATTAGTGACCTAACAGAAAAGTAGAGAAGCACTCTACTTCTGTTTTTTAGATTTCCGTTTTAGAATTTTTTGCATAGCCTCTTCTCCTTTCTTTGCGCCAAGAAGCACCGTTTTATAAAGTTTGGTGCGAATCGTTGTAGTAAGTTTGACTGGTAAAGGCCCATCGGGCGCGACAGTGATGATCTTCACTCCTCGC
This sequence comes from Leptospira abararensis, assembly GCF_016918735.1. Taxonomy (GTDB): domain Bacteria; phylum Spirochaetota; class Leptospiria; order Leptospirales; family Leptospiraceae; genus Leptospira_A; species Leptospira_A abararensis. Next base: position 30,090 of record NZ_JAFFPR010000019.1, on the reverse strand, counting down.
GGAGGTTTCACCACAATCTCTCTTGCAATATTGAAATGAAAGTGGTGGAGTTTACGCATAAGTCTACGGATGGCTCTATGTTTGGGGAAGGCAAGTAAACTTGTGAGTCGAGTTAATGGACCTGAAATATGGCGAATCGGCGAATTCATAATCACAACAATCTCTTTGTAGCCAGCCTCAATAATGTCTTGGATCGGTAGAGGATTTAAAATGGCTGCATCAGAATACAGTTTACCATTTAACCAATGTTTGCCACGAGTCGCAATGGGTAAAGAGGTGGCTGCTTTCAAAAGATCAAAAACATTGGAAGAAGTCGCCTTGATGTACTCAATGGAATGGGTATGTAGGTTACTCACAGCAATCGCAAAATGAGGGACATTCTTGCGATCCAAGGTTTCTGATTCCAAACGTACTTTTTTACGAAAGATAAAATCAATTAAGTATTCTTGATTGAGTAAAGTTTTGCCTTGGAAGGGGTGAAAAAAAGAGATGAGCTTTCTTCCCGACAAATCTCTGTACCATACTGCCAATGCTTTTTCGCTTTTGACAGGTTCTTCTTTTGGCATAGATACATAATAGGCGGCAGCACAAGCACCAGAAGACACTCCCACCACCAAATCAAAGTAATTCGGGCGTAAAAAACGGTTCCAAGCATACAAAACACCACCAGAAAATGCCCCTTTCATTCCTCCCCCTTCTACCAGGAGAGCCCTTTTGGAGCCTTTGGCCTTAGGAAGTTTGGGCTGGTTTGGAGATTCACTAGAAGATTGGGACTGCACCATATTGTCAGAGTCTTCCAGCCCGCTTTCGGTTGCAAAAAACTATTCAAATGAATGTTGAGAATTTAAAATTTAGGGGAATCGCGAAGTAAAGTTTCGTTTGCCTCGTATCCTATTCGAAATTTGGAAAAAAATTCATGACCATACAATAAATTTCACTACGTACGCAATTGAATATTAGAATGCTTGGAATCAAAACTTTGGAGATAGATGTGAATGGAGCCTTAGTCAAAGGTTCCCTACAATTGAATGCAAAAGGTTTATACCAATTGGATTTACTTTCTCCTTACGTGGGACCGATGTTTACCTTCTCCTTTCCGAAAATTTACCATGCACTAAGGGAAGACAATACCTCCGAAATCGATAGTTATGCTACAAGCCATCTCCGCACTCTTTTCCATAAATGTGAAAACATAAAAAGGGAAGTCCCTAAGTTTGAAAAGGAACTAAAAGAGTTTTGGTTAGAATTGGAAACAATCTCAGTACTTTCCCCATGTGAATGGAATGAAAAATGTATGTTCCTGAAAAAGGCCTTACAAGAGGGCTATATGGATGCGGACACATACGAAAAAACTTTAACGGATCTAACCATCGTCATGGAAAAAAAATATTTCGCAAGAGAGAAACGTTGTGAAGCATTTTTATATCAGTACCTTCCCGAGTATTCTCACTTACAAAATCATTTCTCATGGATTCGTTTCTGTTATGAGTTAACAGAAAAAAAACACCTACTCCTACTTTAAATTTTCGTTTTTCTTGCCAAAGAGACGCTATTAGCTTTACTTTCCATTAGATACGGAAATTTATTTCCGTCTCATAAAAGGGAACTCGGAAATTAACTATGCGACCAATGGATCAAATCACAGGGAAAGAACAAAAGCACCATGTGATATTACACTACCTAATGAATCAAGAAATGAAGGCGAATTGGAATGGACAAATCCAAACCATGACCGTCTCACAAGAATTACCCGGTGGCGAAGAGATAGTAGTCGATTGGTCCGAAGTTTGGCCGATTGGTCCTGGTTCCACCTTCACCCTTTCCAAACTTTTGGCTCGGTATTTAGAACTTCATTGTTCATTTGTAAAACAAATTTCACCTACAAAAATCCAGCTCCATGTGGACAAAGTCCTCATCGCAAAAAAAGAAAGATTAAATCCTCGGTTTTCCATTACGGAGGAAGGACTTGTGAATGTTACCAACATCGTAAGTTCAAAAACAATCATTGAAGCTAATATGTTTAATATTCCTACCCTCGTGCGAGTGAACTTCGAAGACTACCGCAAACGAATGATGGCGCGGTCCGGCGAAGCAGGGACCATGGATATTTTTAAATCTGGGATGGAACGTAAGTTTGATGTTGTAAAATCCACACAAAAAATACTCTTCATCAAAGATGCCACTAATGCTGATAGTTATCGTTTGGATGAAGAAGGTTTCATCAACTATGAAGATGAAATCGAAGATCATGTTGATAAAATTGCATTAGCAGCCAAAGACAAAAAAATAAAATCAGAGCTCATACTTCCTATTCTTTATACAAATGAACTAGAAGAAATCATTCCCATTGGATACTACTGGTTACAAACCAAAGACAATGTGATTACCAAAGAAGATTTGAATTTTTATCATACCCAAATTGCAGAAATGATCGAAAGGATCAAAGATGCCAATCTAATGACAACAGTAGAAAAATTTCCTGTATTGGATTTATCTACAACAGGACTTAGACTTAGAATTGCTAATAGTAGTTTGGTCGAAACTTTACCTAAACAAAAAGGTATTTTACTAGAATTGGTTTTCAAATTACAAACCCCATTTCGTTTTTTTGGCAAGATTGCTTGGGCAAAAAAGGAAGATTCGGGAGATTTACTTGTAGGGGTTGAATTTTCTGGAAAACGAACCTATGCAGAAAAAGTTCGTTTTGAAGAAAATATTGAAATCATTAAAAATAATGGGAAGTCTGCTGCGTAAATTTAGCGGGTTTCCAATTTAATTGTTTTTGTAATCTTCGGAATTTCATAAGCACAGATATAGTATAACATCTTTAAGTCGATGTAGTCATAGGCTCTTGCTAAATCCTTTTGCCAAAGACTATCAATCTTATCCCAAGCTAAATTGGGATATTTTTGTTTTTCTGACTGCGGGATCTTTAAAGATTCGGTTTGGATATAACGAAGCATTTCTTCGGCAAAAAAACTATCGTGATCCCCTTCTTTGAATTCTTGGATTTGGTTTCTGAAGAGGAAGGATTCAAGCTCCCGGCAATAGAAAATAAACTCATGAAACATTTGGTTACTCTAAAATGGGACAGTCTTTGGAACAGTTTTTTTCATTGGCAAAGAAATCCAAATCCCAGATGCTTTCACTAAAGTATGAAGATCTACATCCGAACTGTCTTATTTTCCCTTCTGGTTTTGGGATTCCCCATCCAATCAGCAGAAAAGGACTTCCAAATCATTGATCTCGTGGTAGGAAAAGGGGAAGAAGCTTTTTCCGGTTCCTATGTGACGGTTCACTACGTGGGCAAACTCCCCAACGGTACCAAGTTTGATAGTTCACGCGACCGCAATCGTCCTTTTGAATTTAATTTAGGTGCGGGGGAAGTGGTAAAGGGTTGGGACAAAGGCATCAAAGGAATGCGAGTGGGTGGAAAACGCAAACTCATCATTCCACCAGAGCTCGGATACGGTAGTAAAAAAGTAGGAAACATTCCTGCGGACTCCACACTTATCTTTGAAGTGGAACTTTTAAAAATTTATTAAAAACCCCTAGTGCTTCTCCTAAGATTAGGGGATTTTTAACTCTCCCCTATTTTGAATTTCTTGACATACCTAAGAATGATTCTAAGTTGCTATGGCTATGGAATTATTAAAAATTCGAACCTTTTTCCTACTCCTTGTTTTTGCTACCTCACTTAGCCAATGCAAACCTAAATCAGACTCTGAAGAAGAAACCTTACTCTTATTAGCTGCTGCTGCTTCTGCACGCACTTGTGCCAATACGTCTTTCGTAGGAACCACTGTTGTGAACTCCACTGCCACTCTGAATGCAAGTACCGATTGTATCACGGGGATGACTTCCTCTATGTCGGCGGATCTTCCTGCTTGGATTCGAAACAACTTTAAATGTGCCGTGGGATCTGTCTCCGGTTCTAACTATGTTTTCCGTGCACAGAATATCCCAAATAATAAAAGTTATTACTTTGGGCCTTCTTCACCCATGTATCTGGCATTAGGTGCGGGCAAAACTCCTGCCGGTAATAACCAAATTGCCTCCCAGTGTTTTGTGTATTCCATCCCCAGTGCTCCAGCCGAAAAGATGGGAGCTAAAACGGGAACCCAAAGTGGGTATGCTTCTGTCGGGATCACTGTGAATGGACTGGCTATCTTTAACAACGCTGCTGCTCCTGGTGATGTTTTGGCATCGGAAGTGTCCACCTTTGATACATTCAACGGTCACCCGCAAACTTCTGGCGTGTACCACCACCATTCCCAACCACTCAATGTTTCTACAGATAACGCAAACTTGATTGGAGTGCTACTCGATGGATTTCCTGTTTATGGATTGAAGTGTGATAATAACACAGCAAACCCAGCAGATGACGATACTCCTGGAGTTATTGGACCTGGATTGGATGGTAATCATGGTCACATTGCACCAACACTTCTTTTCCCAGGTGGAATCTATCACTACCACTACGCAAACGATACCACAGCACAAACTAACACTCTCATTGGCTCCTTTTTCCATGGAACCCCGGGGACCATTTCCAATTAATTTCAAACTACAAGTGAGAGAGGTTCTCCTCTCTCTACTTTTATCAATCACTCTTGTCTCCTGCTCTCCCCTTCGGGTGGAAGCCGGAGATCCTGGCCTTAGCGAAGATTCCAACCACTTCCTTCTCTACCAAGGAAAACCACTGAACGGAATCTTTGTACAAAAAAACCCCACTCTATTTGAAGTGTATGAAACCGAATACTACAAAGGTGTTCCTCACGGTCGTTATACGGCAAAAAAAATGGATGGAACGGTCTTAGAAGAACGTACCATCCGTTATGGACAAAAACACGGAAAACAAATCAGTTATTTTGAAAATGGAAACCTAAGACAAAAATCAGAATTTGATAATGGAAAACCCATTGGAGAACATACAGATTACTTTGACAATGGACTGATGGCCACCTATCAGACATTTTACGACTCAGGGAAACCAAAAGTTTCTAAAAAATGGAACCGCCGTGGACAAATTTATTTAAACCATGTGTTTATGGAATCAGGGGAGAGTTTTGGACGCCCAGGAAGTAAACTCTGCGAACCCATTCCTGAGGAAAAAGAAAATTCTAAATGAATGGATTTAATATGTTTCGAATTGATCAGTTGACCACTTACTTCCGAAGAAATCATTTTTTGTCCCGCAATAAACTGGTCTTTCTTTCCATCTTTCCCATTTTCTTTTTTTTCTGTTTGTTGGGAATCCAGTGCAAACCTTCTCTGAGCGAACCCAATCCCTTAGAACTTCCCTATTTTTCAGGAAAAGACTTTGATCCAATTTGGACGAATACGCACCAATCATATGTAAATCTCAAAAAAATCCCTGACTCTCTATTGTTAATTGAAGATTCGGGAAAACCAGTTTCTCTCAAAAACTGGGCACCAAAAGAAAGTTTGGTGGTATTCTTTTACGCCACTTGTCGCGGAATTTGTCCCCTCATCACAAGAAATCTAATACAAATCCAACCACAACTTGGCGAATTTCCTGATCTACAGATTCTCTCTCTTTCGATCAATGCGAAGGAAGATACAGTTCCTGTTTTACAAACTTATCGGAAAACTTACAAAATCCAAAATCAAAATTGGCATTTTTATACAGGGAAGGAATCGGAAATTGAAACTTTTGCCAAAGAAACTTGCGGAGCTGAGATGGAAGGGTATTCTGTCGAACGAGGCAAATATGAATTTGTTCATACTGAAAATATTTTTTTATTTGATAAGGATCGGTATTTGCGAGGAATCTACCGAGCCAAAGGCACGGGCGATATACAGAGGTTAGTGGAAGATTTACGAAAGCTTAGAAATGGAAATATTTAGGTCATAAATATTTCCACTATAGAATTTGTTTTAGATTTTTGCTCAAAACTTTAGTTTTTGATTTTATATCCTGTGCGAAAGATAAGCCAAGTTGCAGTCAAACAAACTGTCAAAAATACAAGAATCATTGAAATACTCACGGAAAGTGCCACATCGGCCCTTTCAAAAAAACTATAACGAAACCCACTGACCAAATACAATACAGGGTTAAACATACTCAATTTTTGCCAAAAGGGAGGTAACATTTGGATGGAATAAAAACTTCCTCCCAAAAATACCAGCGGTGTGATGATAAGCATAGGAATCATTTGCAATTTTTCAAAACTATCCGCCCAAATTCCAATCACAAACCCAAACAAACTAAAACTAATGCAGGTTAATACTAAGAAAAAAACCATGAGGATGGGATGATCGATTCGAATCGGAACAAAAAAGGATGCAGTAATGAGCATTAGCACTCCAAGCATAAGAGACTTGGTAGCCGCTGCTCCCACATACCCAATCACCACCTCCCACATAGTCACTGGTGCCGATAGAATTTCATAAATGGTTCCACTAAACTTAGGGAAGTAGATTCCAAAGGAAGCATTGGAGATACTTTCTGTGAGGAGAGACAACATCACAAGACCAGGAACTATGAAACTTCCATAATGGATTCCATCAATTTCCTGGATCCTTGAACCGATGGCCGATCCAAATACAATAAAGTATAAAGAAGTAGAAAGGACAGGAGAGGCAATACTTTGTAAAAGGGTGCGAAAGGTTCTAGCCATTTCAAACCTATAAATGGACTTAATTGCGTAAAAATTCATACAGCCTCCTGTAACAACTGAACAAAGATTTCTTCAAGAGAACTTTGTTTTGTACTCAAATCACTAAATTGGATTTTGAGTTTTTTCAAATCATCCAGAAGTTTGGTAATCAAACTGCTGTCATCCGATCGGTCATAAGTAAACACAATGGCGGAATTTTGATCCACAAGTTCCAATTCATACTTCGATAGGGACTTGGGAATTAGTTTTATAGGTTTTTTTAGTTCAATGCGGAGTTGTTTGGTTCCGAGTTGTTTCATGAGCCGGTCTTTGTTTTCTGTTAGGAAAATTTCACCCTTTCTGATCACAGAGATTCTATCGGCAATCGATTCCGCTTCTTCGATGTAGTGTGTGGTAAGAATGATGGTAACACCGTTTTTTCTAAGAGATTCGACAATCTTCCACATATCCTTTCGTAATTCCACATCCACGCCGGCACTCGGTTCATCTAAAAAGAGTATACTTGGTTCGTGTGACAACGCTTTGGCGATTAACACTCGACGTTTCATACCCCCTGACAAGGTCATAATCTTTTGGTCTTTTTTGTCAAAAAGAGAAAGGGATTTTAATACTTCTTCGATGTATTTTGGATTGGCAGGTTTACCATAGAGCCCTCTCGTAAAGGAAACACTCGCCCAAACGGTTTCAAAGGCGTGGACACTGAGTTCCTGGGGAACAAGGCCAATAAAGGATCTGGTTTTTTTGAAATCTTTAATGATATCAAATCCACCTACATTCACCTCACCAGTGCTTGGTGATACAATTCCACAGATCAAATTGATCAGGGTTGTTTTTCCTGCTCCATTGGGGCCAAGGAGAGCGTGAATTTCGCCCTCTTTTACTTCCCAATTTACATTTTTTAGGGCCTGGAATCCGTTGTCATACGACTTGGAAACTTGTTTTAGAGTGAGGATAGATTTCAAACGGTTTCATCCTTCCAGCCAATGTCTGTGAGGAAGTCGTCATAACCCCCGTCATAAACAAAAACTCGGTCATCATCGAATACTATCAGTTTTGTGGCTACAGCGCGCAAGTGCATTTCGTTGTGTGTGACCATGATGACAGAACCATCAAAGTTATCAATAGCCTCAATGAGAGAGTCACAGGACTGCATATCCAAGTGGTTTGTAGGCTCATCCAGATACAACAAGTGGCAAGGAGCGACCAAAATTTTACCAAGTAAAACCCGACTCTTTTCTCCCCCGGAGAGAACCTTGATTTTTTTTAAGGCAAGGTCTTCGGAAAACATAAGTCCACCAGCAATGTTACGAGCTTTCCCTTCGGAACAGTTTTGGTCAGCACTCATAATTTCCTGTACAACCGTATTACTTTCGTTCATGTTCAGTTTGTTGGTTTGGCCAAAATACCCTTCCTTCAAAATCTGATGTTTTTTAACCTCACCAGTGACTGGACTTAGTTCTCCAGCAATTAACTTAAGCAAGGTGGACTTTCCTTTTCCGTTTTTCCCGATTATACAAATTCGGTCTTCGGGACCGACACTGATAGAAAAGTTTTCAAATAGAAAAGGTGCCTTGCCATTATAAGAAAAAGAAACTTCATCCACACTCAACATCTGACTTGCATTGAAAGGAGCACTGTTGAAATAAAGTTCCATATCTTCAATATTGTCGAGTGCTTTCATTTCCCCCTGTTTCTCTAATCTTTTGACGCGGGACTGAGCACGGCTTGCAAAACTTGCTTTGGCCTTAAACTTCGCAATAAAGATCTCTTCTTGTTTGCGTTTTTTGGCTTCATTTAATCTCGTTTTTTCGTAGATCTCTTCTGCTTGGTTGATCTGTGTGTATAACTTTTCAGTATCCCCTTGCACCTTGATGGCTTTGGTTCTATGAATGGCAACAGTATGTGTTACCACACTGTCCATAAAACTTCTATCATGAGTGATAAGAATAATTTCACCTTCCCACTCTCGCAAAAATTCCTCTAACCAACGTATGGTGACAATATCCAAATAGTTGTTTGGTTCATCTAAGATAAGCATGTCCGGAGCTGAGACAAGGAGTTTGGCTAAGTTCATCCGAATTTGGTATCCACCAGAAAATTCATCTGGACTTCGTTCCATATCTTTTTCCGAAAATCCAAGACCGAATAAAATTCGCTCTACCTTCCAAGTTTCATATTCGTCTCCTTCGGGAAGGCCGAGGGCACATTCTTCCAAAACTGTGGGTTTGGTAAAAACCAAATGTTGTTCCAAATGCCCGATACGGTATCCCTTAGGGATGGTGATGTTTCCTGAGTCAGGTTCCGTTTTTCCTAAAATGATTTGGACCATGGTGGATTTTCCATGTCCATTGCGCCCCACAAGACCCACACGTTCGCCACGGTTCACACTGAATTGTAAGTCATCGAATAGAACATTGCCGTTGAATTGTTTGTTTAAACCTGATACTTTAATCATATAATTTCTGAAGGTTTCCCTTTTTCGTATAAAACCAGGATCGAAAAAGAACCGGATACGACGAGTAGAATCGAAAAGAAATTCGCTCAGTTTCCCGAAGAAAAGTAAGCTCCGGTGGACATAATGAGAGGGAAACCCACGAGTCAGATTATGGACTCTTTTTCATACCTCCAGATTCCGAAACTGTACTGTGCGAACTTTTCTTTTTCGACTCACTAGTTTCCTATGCCTCAGTTTTGGCAGTGGAAGTTATGCCAATGGCAACTTACAAGTGGCCTTTGGTGCAGAAGAAAACTATCTTTTGGTGCGTTCGCTTGATTCCAGTGTCATCCACCTAGGCAGTCCAGAAGAAAAGGCCGAGTACAAAGAAATCATTGATGAGTATTTGCGTTTTAAAAGCCTCCACATCCAAGGAAAATACAGTGACGCCTACTTGGCGGTTAGGTCCACCCAATACAAACTCATCCAACTCTATGACAAAATTCTAACTAAAAATTTAAACCTGGTACGTTCCGAATTAATTTTACTCGGAGGGAAATCACGAGATAAAGAAAAAACTCAAACAAGGGCTTTTTTACGTCTCGCACTTCGAGATATCAGTGAAGCCGAACAGAAGTTAGTGATGGCTAGGAACACCCGCCCTCTTCTTTACCTATTAAAACTTCGAGAGATGTTATTTGCCTTAAAGATTTTAAAACATGCAGGGAAATTTGTGGTCTTTTTAAACCTTTTGCACGATGGCAAGTTTATGGATTCCATTGAGGATTCTGATTTTGATTCTATAGAATCAGAGCTCATTCGTGGGTTTGGAAAAGGGACAAACAAACTACTCGCACTTCATTATGATAATTCCTTTCTTCCTTTTGGCGAAGAAAGTATCTACGAATCTATGATGACCAATTTTAAATCCCTCGAAATCAAAAAAGACTAATCGATCACAATCGAATTTTATTTTTTTAGTTTGATACAATCCCGAGCCCTGTTGGCTTTTTCTTTCGCTTCTTCGACTGTGTTTCCAGTAGCTAAACTAACACCCATTCGACGTTTCCCATCAATTTCTGGTTTCCCAAAGATTCGGATATCCACTCCCCTAAATTTTAGTGCATCCTCAAGACCAGTATAAACTGGTGCTTTGGTTTTTCCTTCTAAAAGAATTGCGGAACTGGCTGCGGGAGTGTGGAAAATAAGCTCTGGAATTGGGAGTCCAAGAAGGGCTCTGGCATGGAGGGAAAATTCTGAAATATTTTGAGAGATGAGTGTCACAAGACCTGTGTCATGCGGTCTCGGAGATACTTCACTGAAATACACTTCGTCCCCTTTCACAAAGAGTTCTACCCCAAAAATGCCCATCCCTCCAAGACCAGTGGTGACGGCTTCTGCAATTTTTTCTGCAGCCAAGTGCGCTTTTTCTGTCATGGGTTGAGGCATCCAAGACTCCACATAATCCCCGTTCACCTGCCTATGCCCAATGGGAGGCAAAAAGGTAGTCCCACCTATATGTCGTATGGTGAGAAGAGTGATCTCAAAATCGAAGGATATAAATTCTTCGATGATCATTTTTCCTTTACCAGTCCTTCCTCCTGTTTGTCCATACTCCCAGGCTTTCAAAATATCGGACTCGGTGCGCACAAGGCTTTGTCCTTTTCCAGAAGAGCTCATGATGGGTTTGACCACACAAGGAAATCCAATCTCTCGAACTGCTTTTTGAAAGTCCTCTTCGGTATCAGCAAAAAGATATTTGGAAGTTTTTAAACCAAGTTCTTTGGACGCAAAGTTACGAATCCCTTCGCGGTTCATAGTTAAGTTCACGGCTTTGGCAGAAGGGATGACTCGAAAACCTTCGGCTTCCAAACGGACTAACGTTTCTGTATGGATGGCTTCAATTTCAGGGACTACAAAATCAGGCTTTAACTCTCGTATGGTGGCTTCTAGTTCCTGTGGATCGAGCATATTGATGACCCGAGATTCCTGTGCCACAAACATGGCCGGCGCGTTTGGATAACGGTCTACTGCAATGACATGAACACCTAGGCGGTTTGCTTCGATAGCAACTTCTTTGCCAAGTTCTCCTGATCCGAGGAGTAAAAGTTTTGTAGCAGTAGGAGTAAAGGGTGTTCCGATCATAATCACAAAGATTGGGAACTGGGCCATTCAGACAAACAGATTATGGCCACCCTCCTAAGAAATCAGATATGGGAGTTACATTAGGTAACGTTTGCCCAGTTTGTCCCTTTGGTAGATATTGGCACCCATTCGTATGAGAAGATCAGAAATTTCACCAAGACCGTCAAAACTATTGGCAATATGAAGGGCAGTAACCCCACTTGGGTCGGCGACATTAGGATCGGCGGCAGAGTTAAGTAATACTTCAACTGCTTCCCCATTGCCAGACTCTGTTGCTTTGTGTATGGGATACAAACCCATGTTATCTGGTTGATTAGGATCCAAACCAAGAGATAATAATTTTTTTAAATAATAAATATCGGAAACTTCTGTGACCGCAAGCCCAAGAAGTAAGGGCGATTCTGATACCAAAACTTCTTTTAGATCTGCATCGGATAATAACAAATCAAACGATTCTTTGTCTTCTCTCGTGATAGCGGAACACAATGTGCGTAACCTGAGATTAAACTTTGTTTTACCAACGAAATCAATTATGTTTTGTATCATGTTTTTATCCTATCATCATCTGACGAATCATGCTTGTAAAAATGGGACATTTTTTCATATTCTTTGAACCATTCGTTGGGAATACTTCCAGAAATTCTTTTGAAATCGTGATTGAAATGGGACTGGTCAGAATAATTGAATTCCTGGGCCAAGTCGGTAAACCTTAGGTCTGGATTATTTTTTCGGTAATGTTCCGGATTTCGGACCATTTCCAGTAACCTGTGCACTGTTCGGTATTCAGAAGGAGCCATACCCACGATTTCTTTGAACTTACGATCCAATTGTTTTCTAGAAATTCCCAATTTTTTGCAAAGACTTTCAATGGAAGTGGCAGCTCGTGTGAGCTCCAAAAGCGCAAACCGAATGTAGGTGGGTATTTCTCCAGGTTCTCCGGGATATTGTTTTAGAAAGTTGGTTAGAAATTCTGAAATCCCATCTTCAGATAAAAAATTAGAACTTGAATTTCCTGTTAACATAAATTTGTTTTTGATTTCAGAAATTTCACCTAATATAAGTTCATTGAATATTTCTGGAAACTGATTTTGTAATTCATCCCCTCGATTGGAAAATAAAGAATACATTCCCCCTACATAAAACCTGATCGCAAATAAAGAAATTTCGGATTCAGATAAAATTCTCCACCTTCTTGTCTGTGGCCCGACAATGTGAAACTTTGGTAATCGGATCAGTTGTCTATCTTCTGTTTCTACTAGAGGCGGGTTTTCCAAATGAAACACCATCTCACACTCGTAAGATGGCAGAATCCATGGGAGTTCGCGGACATTCACTCCCTTCCAAATCCAGAATTCTTTTACCGAAGATTCTAAATGGGAGGGAGGTTTTAAAAAAGAGATATCCAAAAATTTACCATCTCTTATATTTTCGTTTTATTTCCAACGACTCATACGAAGGGCATTAAAAACAACCGACAGAGAGCTGAATGCCATAGCAGCTCCACTCACCCAAGGAGCAAGTAAACCCGATGCAGCAATCGGAATTCCGAGTAAATTGTAACCAAGAGCCCAACCAAAGTTTTGCCGAATATTGATGACAGTGTCTTTACCAATATGAATGAGATCCACAATTCTTTGGATGTCTCCATTGACAAGGACTACATCAGCAGTGTTAATCGCAACATCAGAACCTGTTCCCATCGCAATCCCCACATCAGCCGATGCAAGGGCCGGTGCATCATTGATTCCATCTCCTACCATAGCGGAATGCACTTTGTTCGTTTTCAGAGTGGTAATGATTTTTGCTTTCTCTTCAGGCAGGAGTCCTGAAAACACAGCAGAAATCCCAACTAAACGAGCAATTTTTTCGGCCGATGTCTGATTATCACCTGTTAGGAGGACAGGTTCCACTCCAATGGATTTTAATTCTAAAATGGCGGCCTTTGCCTCTTTACGCAACCTGTCTTCAATGCGAAAAACCACCATCCCTTCCCTTATTCCTCGAATCCCAACAAAAACCAAACTGGATCCATCCTCTGTCCAAGGCTTAATTGATTCTCTTATGGCATCAGAAATTAAAAATCCATTTTCTTCCACAAACGTCTGTTTACCGGCAATGAGAACCAATCCATTTTGTTCGGATTGGATGCCACCTCCCGGAAAAGTTTTTGTCGAAACCATTTCAGAACCTGTTTGGTATAGGTTATTTTCTTTTCCATAACCAACGATGGCCTTGGCCAGTGGGTGGTCGGATGTTTCTTCCATCCTCACAATCGCTCGTAAAACAAGATCCAAGTTTGTAGAATCGAATCCCAAATAGGTGCTCTCCGTTACTTTTGGTTTTCCTTCCGTAAGAGTTCCTGTTTTATCAAAAGCAATCCAATTGATTTTAGAAACAGATTCTAATGCTTCGGCACTGCGAAAAAGCACTCCCCTTTTAGCCGCACGCCCTGTCCCCACAAGTAACGATATGGGAGTGGCAAGGCCGAGGGCACAAGGACAAGCAATCACGAGAATAGCAATGCTTGTTTCGATGGCCGTTGTGACCACCCCCGGTGTGAGCATGAAGTACCAAACCAAAAAATCAATGATACTGATACCTACGACAACGGGGACAAAATACGCGGAGATTTGATCAGCAATCCTTTGGATGGGAGCTTTTGTGCCGAGAGATTCTTCCACAGAACGAATGATATGCGAAAGAGTGGTATCATTTCCAACTTTCATTGCTTTTACAACCAAAGACCCACTTCCATTCACTGTTCCACCGAGAATTTTATCGCCCACATTCTTTTCCACAGGCATACTTTCACCAGTTAACATGGATTCATCGGCAAAACTTTCCCCTTCCGATACAATTCCATCCATAGGAAACCGTTCGCCTGCCTTCACTAAAACCAGGTCTCCTAATTTCAAATATTCATTAGGGACTTCCGTCCAAACTCCATTGGATTGAACCGTAGCTGTTTCTGGGCGAAGTTTAAGGAGAGCATTGATCCCATCGCTACTTTTCCCTTTGGCATAATGTTCGATCCACTTACCGCCAAGGATAAAGGTAATAAGAACAGCGGAGGTTTCAAAATAGAGATCCTTTCCGAACACACTGTACCCATAGGCTGCGCTTGTTCCGATAACAACAAGAACATCCATATTGGCTGATCCATTTCGTAATGCACGATAGGCAGATTGGTAAAAGGGAAATCCAATCAGAAACTGCACAGGAAAGGCAATTGCCATTTGCACAAACCGGTCCATTAGGAAATGTGGCATTGGCATAAAACTAAGGAAACTAAAATGAGTAACCATAGCATAAAACAATGGTAAGGAGAAAAATGCAGACAAGAGAAAACGGATCTTTAGATTCCGAATTTGGTCCTTTTGTTTTTTTTCCGTTTCCGATTGTTGATTCACATCATGGACAGTTGCTGAATAACCAAGGGACTCTACCTTTTCTAAGAGGGAAGTTAGCGCTACAGAATCAACACTTCGTAAAAAAACAGATTCACGAGCAAAATTAACTCGAACATCCGATACACCTTCCATTTTAGAAAGGCCCTTCTCGATTCGAAGGGCACAATTGGCACAGGTCATACCAAAAAGATCTAATGTTCGTTCGGTGGTATTATTTGACGTTTCCAAGGGAATATCCATCCTCACTCAAACGTGACCGAAGACTATTTAGCTCCGCATCCGTTAGAGTTTCTTTCACGGTTACAATATTTTCTTCTATGTTAGCAGTTGCTTCTTTACCGATTTCAGCGAAAACTTTTTCTACCGTTTTTTTGCAATGCCCGCAAGTCATTCCTTCTACTTCATAATTAACCATGATGATGCTCCTTCTTTTGTTCTTTCGATTCTGTTAACGGAAGTTTGTATTTTACATCCGCACCTTTTTGGAAATTCCATTCTGGGGAAAGAATGAGTTCACCTTCCTCCACCGAACTTCCCCTCGAAATTTCACAATAAAAATGATCTGGGTGACCGGAACATTTCAAAGGAAATTCTTTCCCTTTCGAAACTACCTTACCATGCAACTTTGAATTTTTGGAAGTCGGATTTTCAAAATTAATATCGAGTAGATACACCTTAAATCCTAAGTTTTGGTAAGGAAGTACTTCCGTATGAAAAGCTCCCGGCATGGCGATCACACCGCCGTGGGGACCTGGTTTGTGTTCCCCGTGAGCAGCTATCTGTTGCGAACTCAAAAACATTGCAAAAATTGCAAGTTTTAGTAAATTTTTGATTGGTTTCATAGTAACTCCTTTGTTAACATAAATCCAGTCTAAACCTTCCAATCGTTGGAAGGTCAATAGCCGATTTGATTTTTTTATCGTTTTTTTTAAGTTTTTTTTGGAGGATTCAAATGAATATTGGAGAACTTTCTAAAGAATCAGGAGTCAGCACTAAACTCATTCGCCATTATGAAGGGATTGGTTTAATTCCCGAAGCAGGCAGAACGGAAAACGGATACAGATCTTATAGTTCCGATGACATTCATTATTTACGGTTTATCAAAAGATCCAGAGAACTTGGGTTCCCACTCGAAGATATTAAAAGTTTGTTAGGACTTTGGAAAAATAAATCGCGGAGTAGCAAACAAGTAAAACAACTTGCGGAAAAACACTTGAATGAATTGGATTTAAAACTAAAACAATTAAAAGATATGTCCGATACCTTAAAAAACCTCGTCAAACATTGTCATGGTGACCATAGACCTGATTGTCCGATTTTAAAAAAATTAGAGCAAAGTTAAATGGGACCAATCAATCTATAGTTTCTGTTTTAGAATATTTGCAATCAAACGAGTAGCAGTTTCATTCAAATGAATGTCTTCCTTTTGTAACAGATCGGACCTGTATCGCATATATTCCCTCAAATCAATCAAGGGAATATTTTTTTTTCGAGAAATAGCTTTTAAGTCGGTTATGAAATCAGAATCCGAATCAATCCATTTTGGATTCATCACAAAACCAATCTCTTTGTAAATTTTAAATCTGATTGGATCATATTCCACTTCTAAAGGAATATAAACCATCACCAATTCTTTTTTATCTACCAGAACTTTGCCATACAACTGTTCTAATACTCTGTTCCATCGATTAAAATTGGTTTTAGCATAGGTTTTAGTATCCAAAGATCCACTTAAATAATCAGGGCTCAAATTATATAAACCTCTTAAGGTAATAAACTCTTCTTTCACCCTATTCGAACTTTTCTGTTTTTTAATTTCTAACTTGGATACTCTTTCTAGTTCCGACTCCATTCGTTTCTGAATGGTTTGGAAATATCTTGCTTTCAAATAAATGCGACTTTGTTCAGGAAAAAAAAACGTTAGAAACTGGATATACCAAGTTTGTTTTTTCACATAATGTAAATAGTCAGGAGTATCGCCTGTTTCATAAATATCATTTCCATAGATGAACAGATAAACTCGATCAAAAGAAATATCGGATTTTATGGTTTGATACAAGGAGAATTCATTTTCTAGCGTGAACCCAGGGATACCGGCATTAGTCCAATGGCAGTCAGTCTCTCGGTTGAGTATTTCGGAAAAGGTATCCTTCCAAAAAATTCCTGAACCGAAGGTTTGCGAATCACCTAACAACAGGTATTTACAGCTGGCCTCAGGTTTGAAACTTCCCTCACGGATACCCCATTCCCCAATTTTCCCCATCTCCCGCTCGCCCAATCGAAAAAAAGGAATCTCTCTATTTTTGGGAAAGTGGTAATGACCATATTTAGAATCAAAACACAAACTAATAAAATCAAAAAAAAGAAAAGAAATGATGGAAAGGACAAACAAACAAAATACAAAAAGTCCGGTAGGCAGTTTCTTTAGGCGGAAGAGAGAGGGGAAGGGAACTTTTTTCATTGCCGAACGTAGGAATTTCGAAACCATGTACCTGTTTTTGATTTCATATGATACAATCCAAAAAAGCAATTGGTTTCTTCTGTAGTTTAGCATTTTTGGCATTCGTATCTTTTTATTTTTCCGCCAGAGGAATCCTTCCATTTAGCGATTTTGCGCTTTTAGAATGGCAAATGAAATTAGCCGGCCAAACTATATTCGATTTACCTTACCTCCACCAAACACAGGATCCCAGTTTTTCCTTTTTCCCTCTGCCAGATCTTTTTTTCCAACTTACCAAGGGAAAAGCTCATTCGACATTCCCCAACTTCTATCCATTTATATTTTCTCCCTTACTTAAACTTTTCGGAATTGTTGGCATCACTATCACCCAATTTATTCTTTTTGCTAGTGCTATTTACATTTTCCATCAAATCAAAAAAGATGCAATATCCACATTACTATTGTTATTTGGATCAAGTCTCCCGATTTATATTTTTCTAATTCATGAAACAGTTTTAATTTTTTTCTTTGAAATTTTAATTTTGTTTTTGTACCATAAAAATCGACCAATGATAGCCGGGATTATTTCGGCACTAACGGTTTGGATTCGACCTGAGATGGGTTTGGTTTTGGTTTTTATCCCCTTTTGTTTTTCTAATCACAAAAGCAAACTTCGTTATGGTATTTCCATTTTAATCGGATTACTGATCATTACATTTGGAAATTTATATACCACCGGCTTAGTTTTGCCTCTAAGAATGGCGAAACATTCCGATTTTCAACTCCGCCCAGAAATCATCCTTTACCTAACAAAAACTTGGATCGAGCAGGCTCCCATTTTTCTTTTATCCTGTTTATTCTTTTTGCGATCTTTTTTTTTCAAACAAATTTCTTATCCAATAATCCTTTTATTTTCGTTAACCGTTGTTACATTGTTCTTGGCCCCAAATACAGGTGGGCATAATACACCTCGCTATTTATATGGATTCATTCCCCTCTATATTCTGATTTTAAGAAAGGACAACGAGCCGATTCCCTTTCTTTCCTACCAGTGGACATTTCTCTTAACCTTAATCTCTCTTTATACTATTTGGAATCTAAATAGTCAAATTAAAGAGCTAAAAAAAATATCCAAATTCCAATTGAATACCTTAGACGAATTACGTAAGTTAGATGACACTGTTCTTTTGTTTAATAATTCTGATTTTTCTTTTGTTGTTTTACCTTTACTCGAAGAAAGCAAAGATATACTTCTCTTAAGAAAGGATTACGATCCCCAAGTTTTAGCAAGGTTACTGCAAAACGAAAATATAAAATCGTTTACCTTTTTAGAACTCCCCCCTTCTCCCTTTAAGCTGCCTGATCATCTTATTTTTTCTGATTGTACAAACAAATGTGGTTTTTACAAAAAAGAGACAGCCCTCTTACCAAATGCACTTCTACCGATTATCCAAACTCAATACCTTCGAAAATAGGCAAAAGAAAGATATTTCCCAATTTGTTTTCTCCTTGGATTTTCAGTGGCTCATGTTTGAATTTGTCATATGAACCCCAAACAATGTCCAAGTTGTGGTAGCACCAATTTATACCAAGAATCGGCAACCATCTATCGTTGTGGAGATTGTTTTGATAAATTGCCTACGGGGGGAATGGTAGACTTTCCTCCGACAAAAGTGTATGGGACATCCAAACAAAATTCGCAAACTAAATCTTTTGGAAATTGGAAAAACCTCATTACTGGAAGCATGGTCGCATGGCTTGTGTTAGGGTCTTCTGCATTCACCTATTATCAAAAACTAAAATCAGGGTTAAATCTCCCACAAGAAGAGGAAACTGTATCTATTCCCATGGATCTCAATGGAGAATCGACGGAAATCACTCCCGAAGGAGAATTCCAATTTACCACAGCCATACCAGATGGAATTGGTAATGAGTATATTGTAGGAACATTCACGAACCAAAGTGGCCATCAACTTCTTATGCCCAAATTCACTGTTGATTTACTAAATGATGAAGGAATAAATATTGGAACTAATTTTGGATATGCTGAAAAAAATGTGGTGGCAGATAGTGAATCTGTTAGTTTCCAAGTTCTAATCGAAAAAGTACCAAGTTATTCTAAGTTCGATATCCATGTAACAGCAACTACGATTCTAAGCGAGACAAATCGACCTGAACTTTCCTTAAAACAGATTGATTTCAAACGAAACCAATACAAAGAAATTGTGCTCTTTGGGAAAATTCAAAACAAAAGTAAATCTACTGTCAATTTCACAAGAATCACATGTCTTTTAATCAACAAACAAGAAAAAACGATCGATTATAATACAATGACTCTAGAAAAGGAAGATTTTTTACCAAAGGAATCACAAAACTTTGAAATGATCTTTCCTCGAGCAAAACAGTTTCCAAATTCTTATTATTGCGAAACTGATGCAATTGTAAAAGAAAATACAAACCTTTAGTGAGTTTATTTCTTTAACTGATGGAGAGGCTGAAAAAAACGTTGGATGAACATTTAATCCCAATGTTTGTGCAAAACTTTATAAAAATTATCGATAGATTTTTCTAAGTTATGGGATCGCCAATACGGGTTGGATTCTAAACTGTCTTGAACCGATTTTACGACACTTCGGGTAAAACTTGTACGATCAATTTTGGATCCTTTTTCCAATTTTTCGAAGTTTGTATTTCTGAGAGATAATTCTTTTTTGATCGCCGTCGAAATGACAACAACCGCTTCATCTGCAGTTAGGCGGTGCTCCATAACGAGTAACTCTGCTGCTTCTTTAATTAATCTCAACTGTCGATCACTTACGGACATATAGTACCAAAACCAATCTCATCACAAAAGAAAATCAAAAACAATTCAGAAACAAAAAATTAAAATGGAAAAATTCTTTCAAAATATCCGATAGAATAAAAATAGATTTAAACCTTGGCAATTGTAATCGAAATCAAGAACAATGATCTCTCTTTTGATGGACTCAGCGGATTCCGGGAAAGAATTATGTCTACCATCCATCATACAAAGGAAGATGTTGTCTTGGACTTTACTGAGATTTCCATGTCTTTGGATAGTGCTACAATCGGCGAGTTGATGAAGTTTCATTCCGCACTCGAATCACAAAATTTACAGCTGCAGATCCGTGGGGTAAACAAACTCATCCGCACTGTCTTTCGCCTAAACAAACTCGATACAATCCTACATCTAATTGATTAGAGCTACGTAAGAGTACCAATGTTTGCCGGTCTTCCGGACAAAACAATGGTTGGTATGAACTAAGCTTTTCGTCTCATTCTAGATGAAACCACTCAGACTGATTTTTCTACTATTCCTTCTGACTAATTGTTCTCATAGAAAAACAGACTCTCTCCTTTGGCTCATTCCCCTGCTTGGAAATACAAATACAATCCCAACTCCAGAGGAACCGATTGGTGCACCAGAAACCAACATCCCTACTACGATCCAACTGACCATCCTCCCGTCGGAATCAACAGAAATCTTTTGCCCACTTTATGGTGGCCTATTTCTTCAATACACACAAGGGGAAGAAAAAACATGCAGCTCTTCTGAATTCGACCCTAGTTGTATCAGCATCAAAACAAACGAAAATGGATCGCAATTTCGATTAGATCCTAGATCTTACATAGGAATCGAATTTCCTACAAATTTGGAAGTGGGTAATAACAAATTTCCTTCTGACAAAAAATCAGACCTGTTTTGTTTTCTTCGACCCATTCCACAAGACACAAACCATATAGAAATGTATAGTTTTCAAAACCAAACCAAAGACTCCACACTGAACAATTGTTATACCGAATCGCAAGAAAGTCGTTGTGTTGATTCATTTCCAATTTTAGGAAAAGCAGAGTTTACAATTCCAAAAGAATTTCCAATTGTGATAGCCGATGGAAACGGACATGCAGGCTCCCATACATTGGAACTAAAATTTATAACTGAGGAAAATCTTTATACAACTTGTACATATATTGGTAACGAACATAAGAGCCTTCAAGGATTTACTTCGAACGCATACATTTCAGGAAGTCTAGAGTCCACAGGTAAAAATGGATATTGTATTCAATGTGAATCAAACTATTGTAATTCAATTGATCCAAATACGGGAATAGTGATTCCCTCCATTGAAGTAAATAGATTTATGATTCCGGTAGGTGAAACCATTGTAGTAAAAGGAGAAATTTCCTTATCGGTAATCAAAGGGCAAGGACCTTTTAAACATACCGTTCAGTGGACTATCGAAAACTTTAAGCAGATTCTGAATTTTGAAGAAATCAGAATCTTACCAGCTAATAGTATATTTCTTCTTTGGTTTCTAATTCCATCCATAGTGATGATTTTCTATTTTTTGCATAAAAAATGGAAACATTGGATGCGAAATTAAAAGTCACCGAACTGGAAATACTAAATCAAACTGAACACTTTGTCCAGGTCGAACTTCCACCTTTCCTTTTAACTGCTGGACCAATAAATTCATAAGTTTGATTCCAAATCCAGACTCGGAATTTTCTAAGGAATAAGTGTCGGGAAGTGGTTCCCCATCATCACTATATAAAAATTGGATCTGCTGATCTGTTTTTTGTATTTGGATCTTAATTTCTCCTGAATCTTTTATCAAAAAAGAATGTTTCACAGAATTACAGATTAACTCATTTAAGATGATCCCTAGATTACTTGCGATATCTGGTTTCACAATGATAGGTTCATCAGCAATAAATTTAAAACGAATATCCTTGGGATATGTTGTTAGGATCTGGCCTACTAGGTTTCGAATGTAATCTTTGAGGTCAATTTCATTCGGGTTTTTCGACCTATACAGTCGATCGTAAAGAGCCATCATACTTCGCAAACGACCTGCTGCTTCCTCAAATTGTTCCCTTAACTGTGGATCTTGATAATAGTTAGATTGCATTTTCAAAAGACTAAAAACAGAAAAAAGATTATTCTTAATTCGATGGTGGACTTCTTGCAGAAGCAGTTCTTTTTCTTGCAATAACTTAGTGACCCTTTCTTCCGATTCGATGGTTCGAGTGATTAAAGTATGCAAAGCAACAAATCGATTGATATTTCCATCAATCGATCGTAGAGGAACAATAGTTGCACTTACCCAATAGATAGACCCACTTTTGGTTCGATTTCGAATCTCCCCTTTCCAAACATATCCATTTTGTATCATATGATACATTCGTTCAAAAAAATCAGAAGAATGAAATCCTGAGTTCAACAAACGATGGTTATTTCCTATTAACTCTTCACGAGAATACATTGAAATTTCACAAAATCTATCGTTTGCATAGGTGATATTTCCATTTCTATCAGTGATCGTAATGACGGCATGTTCATCGAAAGCAAATTTTAATTGAGAAAATTCAAACTGAGACATTTTCAATTCAAAAAAACTTTGATAATGTAACTCGGAAGTGGTTTGCACTTTCGTAATCGGTTTTGTGTGTAACTTAAATTCTATTCCGAGTTCTTCCGTAATATCACGAGCCACAACTATGATTCTTTTGTTTCCATTGGAATCTAACTTTAGTTTTCCGCGACATTCGCAAGTCAAAAAATGCCCATTTCTATGGGCGATTCTCCATATCCCTTTGGTTTCAGATCCAGGTATTTTCAGAAGAGACATCTTTGTACGCAATTCACTTCGATCGTCTGGATGAAAGAATTCATCAACTGAACGACCAAGGATTTCATGTGACTCGTAACCTAATTTATCTTTGTGAAATGAGTTTGCATATCGGATCCTTTCAAAATTATCCAATTCACAAACTAAATCAGGGATATTCGAAAGTAGGTCACTATAATTTGTTTGAAACATACAGCTAAATTTTTATCGCAGGTAATGAAAATTGAAATGCAACTTTAGTAATAGGACTATCATTCCATTCCGAATGGTCTATGACATTGTGAACAGACAATTTTCCATCATGTTTCTTAAAACAGGAGTCCACATAACTAAGTCCCAACCCAAAATCCAAAGTTCCATACATTTCAAAAACATTTTTCGATAACCGATAGAATGGTTCAAAAATTAAATTTTCGTATTGGAAAGGAATCCCGTAGGTTCCATCTGCATTCGAAGTTGGTTGGTTATAAATCACACATTTAAACCAATTGTTTTCAACATTTGTTACGAGAGTAATATTGGAATCGGGTTGTGAAAATTTACATGCATTGGTGATAATTTCCTTAAACGAGGTTTCTAAAGAAAATCGATTACAGGATACTTTAAATTTTGAATGATTTGGTTTTAAGTCACTTATTAGAATCTGTTGGTTTTTTAAAACCAGGATTGGTTTCAAGTCCTCGAGCCAAATCAGTAGCTTCTCGTATAAATCCTCGCAAGAGTATTCCTCGAACTGCATCGGGTTAGATACCATCAGATCAATGGCCGAGAACATCTTGAGTGCTTTCTCTGCCATTTCTGTGTTGATCTGAATTAACTCCATCAAGTCAGATTCTATTTGGTAATGATTCCCTTCTTTAACAGTAGTATCAGCTACTAATTTCAATAGAGTCACAAGGGCACCAAAACCTGCTCCTTGACAAAAACTATTTTTTAAACTCTCAAATAGGTTTTGGTTCAATCGATTGAACTCACCTCCAGCCATTTTTTCTTTCCACTGTATCCATTCTAAATGACCTTCCAACCGGAGTTGACGTTCTCTCTTAGAAATGGTTTCCATTCGTTTCATCTCATAAAATTCAAATGCTCTTTTCAGTTTGATTGAAATTTCATGTTCTTCTAATGGTTTTACCAAGTAATCGTAAATTCCCAATTTCATTACGTTCACAATCAACTTTGGGTTAACATGTGAAGTTAACATAAATATCACTGGTTCACTATCTTCCGACTTTAATTCTTGGATTAATTCGGCCCCGTTTAAACCAGGCATTTCATAATCAGTAATCACAACAGGGAAAGGATTTTCTAAATAAAAACCTAAGGCTTGTTTTCCATCACTGGCAAGTGTCACCTTATAACCCAATGCGGACAAACTGTCCTTAATATATGTGGCTACTACTAGTTCATCTTCAGCCAAAAGCACTCGTTTTTCTTTCAATTAATCTTCCCGAACTTACATAAAGCTATCAAATGTTACATGTTTATTTCAATAGTTCTATGGTCAACAGATACGAGCGAATGAATCATCAAAGCAAAATAAAAATCAATAAATTTCTCTTTTCCAGTCAATAGAATGATTCTAAGTTTTAGAGAATCGCTTCCTTCTGAAATATTTTATGATCTCTGAATAAATCACCATCACAATGGTTCCATGAAATGCAAAAATATATACATGGATTGGAATGGGAGCAAAATAATAAACAGAACTTAGATTAGTATAAAAGAAAATCGCACAAAGAAATAAAGAGAAACCGATTCCTATCCAAATGATTCGATTGGAAAACAAATCCATTTGAAAAATAGATTCCGTCCGTGATCGTTTGCTAAGCACATTCGCAATTTGGACTGTGATGGTCGGAAAAAAGAAGGCCGTTAGCGACTGAAGATACTGGGGACTTGCTTCTGCCATGTTTAATCCATTAGGAGAGAGAGGTAAAACACCATTACATTCTGTATAAACAAAATAAAGATAGGTTGTCAAACAGGAGAAAAAAAGAATCATTCCCTCTACAAGGTACGATCTCAAAATAAATCTAATGGAAATTAATTTTTCATTCCGATTTCTAGGTGGCCGGAACATAATTCCTTTTTCTGGTGGCTCTGCCCCTAGACCCATGGCCGGTATCAAATCCGTTCCTACATCCACAGCGAGAACACCCATAACAGTCATAAGCAAAGGAAAGCCTGGAAACAACGCCCAAAGTAAAAATGGAATTAACTCTTGTGGATTAGAGTTCAGAACGTACGAAGAAAATTTTCTAATATTATCAAAAACACCTCTACCTTCTTCGATAGCATCAACAATGGTTGCAAAATCATCATCGACTATAATCATCCTGGCAGCCTCTTTAGCAACTTCCGTTCCTCTTTTCCCCATCGCAATACCAATGTCAGCTTTTTTAAGTGCAGGGCCATCATTGACTCCATCTCCAGTCACTGCAACTATTTCACCTAACTCTTGCAACATTGAAACAATTCTTAACTTCTGAGAAGGGGACACTCTTGCAAATATGGGTTCTCCTTTTCGAATCCACTCTTTTAAAGCAGTATCGTTCATTTTGTCCACTTGTACACCGGTAATCACAACTGGGGTTTCACCTCCAATGCCAATTGACTTACCAACAGATTCTGCTGTTAAGGGGTGGTCCCCAGTAATCATCAATATCCGAATCCCTGCTGTGTGGCATTTAGCTATGGCATCGGGAACTTTAGGGCGGATGGGATCGGCAAGGCAACAATGGCCCAAATAGACCATAGACGACTCCACTGAATCTAAAACAGATGAAGTGACCTCTTCTTCTATCAACTTGTAAGCGAAGGAAAGAACACGATATCCTTGGCTTGCTGAATGATCAGAGGCCTTTTTTAATTTCAAACACTTATCTTCATCTAATAAAACTACAGAACCGTTTTCATACACATGAGAACAAATAGAAAGAATTTCAACGGGACCACCTTTGGCATAAGCAGTTGTGAAATTATCTCCTTTCACAACAACACTCATTCTCTTTCTCACCGACTCAAATGCATTTGTATGAATTCTTTCACCTTCATCACTGGCAAGTCTACCTTGAGATAGATATAATAATGCAAGTTCTGTGGGATCACCCATCGGTTTTGGATCTAAAACTGCATTATTACAATGATAACCACAGCTTAGAAAAATTTGATTTCCTTCTTTTTTCTCCAACTCTTGAGGTGTCAAAGTATTTGAGTCAAAATAGACTTCGATGACTCTCATTTGATTTTGAGTTAGTGTTCCCGTTTTATCAGAGCAGATAACAGTTGTACATCCCAGAGTTTCTACACTAGATAAATCTTTTAGGATTGCATTTCGTTTTGCCATTCGAGAAACACCTAAGGCTAAAGAAAGAGTGACCGTAGGTAGTAATCCTTCTGGAACGTTTGCTACAAAAATCCCTATAAAAAAAATGAATGCTTGGACAAAACTTAAACCCGCGACCATGTATCCCAAAAAAAGGAATACAATCCCAATCACAAAAGCAAATAAAGAAATAGAGATAACTGTTTGTTTTAATTGTTTTTGTAACGGACTTTCATCTCTTTTGATTTTCGAAGTGATTCCGGCAATTTGACCAATCTCCGTTGATTGTCCTGTTCCAAACACAATTGCTTTTGTTTTCCCTTTAATGAGAGAACTTCCAGCAAAAAGGATATTGGGCATTTCCAACCAAAGAAATTTTCCTTCTAAAACAATCTCACTATCTGATTTATAACGTCTCGCAGAAGTGGACTCACCTGTAAGGGAAGAATTATCAACTTCTACATCTTCTGATTCAATGATACGGCAATCTGCAGGTACAATATCTCCTTCTGAAAGGACAATCAAATCTCCGGGAACAATATCATCCGCAGGAACTGTTGTAGTCTCTCCATCCCGAATGACAGGACATTCTTGTGCCAATAACTTACGTAAGGCTTCCACCGCATGGTCAGATTTAGATTCTTGAAAAAAGGAAAAGATTCCATTGATCACTACGACAATGAAGATAGCAATCCCCAACTCAGGCATATCAACACCGGGGACAAAACATAAAACTGTGGCAACCCACAATAGGATTGCAAATAAACTAAAAAAACTTTTAAAAAATTTCCAAATGATTGGTGTAGACTTTTCATTTTCGATCGCATTCTTTCCAAATGTTTTCAGTCGAATATTGGCTTCCGATTGGCTTAGCCCAGTTTTCAAATTTGTTTGTAATTCAAATTCAATCTGTGATTGGTTTAAATTTTTGTAACTTGGCTTCATCTCTGATTCGCCACGTTGAACTACAGACAAAACCATAGATTCAGTATCACATTTCAATAAAGCTTCAAAAATCTGAGGTAAAAGGGAAGATAGGCCATGTAACAAACGTAAATGGAGTGAGGGTTGGGTTTCCGGAATCATTTGAAATAAAATCAAATGGACAAGCCTTCCTTCTAAAAGAATTCCTTTGGGAATTAAAAACAAAAAGACTTCAGGTGTTTTAATATGTCGGGAACGAAAATGAGGAAGTAAAATATGAGGGCCAAGACTTCCGAACAGACTGTTCGGAAAAGATTCCATACGATTTCGTAAATCCTCTTTTACGGGATCTCCTTCTACCTTTCGCAATAATTCTAGACTAACATCCTCCCAATTTTTGGCGTCAGGAAGAATTTGAATGGAATTAACATTTAGATATTCAAGAAGCATACTCCAACCAAACAATCTTCAAACGCATATTCTATCAAAATATCATCACTTTTTCAGAAATGCTATTTTTATACCCATCCCAAATTCCCTTAAGAAGGGTATTTCAGTTACTGAAAGATTTCTTTTGTGGCTTTCGGATAACGGGACTGGATCCCATCCCACCAGACATCCGTACTGAAGGCAGCTGATTCAGAGATTTGCCATTTCCCATTTGTTTTTTTGAACAATGCTTCCACATGGCAACAGTCATAGGGTATTTCTTCCGATAAAGAGATTTCCTTCCCATCTTTTCTCTTAGCGGTTCCACGAAACCAAGCATAATCGCCAGAAATTTTAAAATGTTCCACAACAAAAATAAATTCTTGTTTTAACTCATTGGAAAGGTTTGTTCGCAAAAGATCTAATAAGTAAGTTCTTTCTTTCTCGTTTGCCTTTGTTTTTGTTTTATAATCAAGAACCGAACTATCACCAAAAACTCCAAATGTTAGAAATAGAATCATTCCAAAGGAATAAAAAAATCGTTTCAAATGAGTAGTCTCCTCTATCTTACCTTGGCACTTTGAATCATCTTAAAAAATAAAGATGGGTAAACCATTTGTAAAAACAATGCAAATTTTTCTTTGATACCAGCAATGACTACCTCACGTTGTTTGTTAGCCACAGCATGTAAAATTCGATGAGCACATAACTGAACCGGTAAACCTGCAGCAATCACAGAGTCCATGGTTCCCGTAGAAGATCCATCTCCCTGCAGTGCATTTTTAGAGATATTCGTTTGAATAAAACCTGGATACACCATGGTCACATAAATACCAGATTTTTCTTCTTCCGAGCGTAAGGAATGGAAAAACCCAACTAACGCGAATTTGGAGGCAGAGTAAGCAGATCTAAGGGGACTTCCAATTTTACCAGCCACACTTGAGATCACGGCAAAATGAACCTCTTTTTTGCCTAATATTTGGGGAATCATTGCCCGAGTCATCTCAGCAGCACCATAAAAATTAGTTTTCATAATCTTTTCTAGTGTGACTAAATTAGTTTCTTTTGTTAAAGACCTTTGGCTGATACCGCCATTATGGATGACTACTTTAGGAATTCCATACTTTTGCAAACAGCGTTTTGCAAAACCGGCTGTCGATTTGTAATCTTCTAAATCTAATTTTTCAACAGCGTAACGACCCTTCTCTAGATGGAGTTCTTTTGCGATGGCCTCTAGATCTTTTGTCTTTCGAGAAGCAAGTAGAACCTTTGCTTTCTGTTTGTAAGCTTGAGCCACTAATTCTTTTCCGATCCCAGAAGAAGCACCTGTGATCCATACCCATTCATCTTGGTAAAATTCGCTCATAGAGTTTCCTTCTTGTATCCCTGCTCTCTTTTCCTAAGAATTCTATTCTATAGGGAAATCCCACAACTTGTTTTTATCAGATCAGGGATTTCGAACAAAAAGAATGAATTACTAAAAAATTGAATTCTGTTCTTAATTTCAGGTCCTTTTTACATCTTTAATTAGGATTGACAAAGATACCGAAAGATGCAATAGTACATCGGTTAGTCAATAAATTGCTTTCACTACATGTAGTAGTATGATCTACATCCGAATCTTACAGAAGGATATCATGGCACTTCGTTCTCACTTCATAAAAAGAATCATTTTTTCATTTGCACTTATCTGTTTGGCCTCGCAATGTAGGATGGCCGATTTGAATAACCCGAGCGACGCTCTATCTGATGAATTTGTCAAACGATCGATCCTCTCGGAATTCGTTCGTTACCTTTTGAGAGAAAAAGCACTACCGGATGCTTTGGTGCTTTTGATGCATAAGGCGACAGTTCCGTATGAAGCCGGTTTTCGGGTTTACCGCGTAGATCCTGATACTGGGCTAACTGGAGAATACGTGAGTGATATCAGAGCGGCAGTTACAACGGCCTTCCCAGGCTGCCAGCCATTGCGAATTTCAATACCGCCTAGTTCGAGAGATATAATTACCTTTACAGGCTCCGGTAGTGATCGAATCGCCGTTCATAAGTATGGAATAGATCGCTCACTGACATTCGTGCAAGACCAGAATGGTTTTGGTGCTCCCGGCTTGGCTGCATTTAGCGCAGACGGAACTACTATGTACTCTACCAATTCCTCTTCGAATCCGAATTCAGTTAACCGTTTAAACCGAGATTTAAATTCAGGCTCTATAATCTTAAACAACGCAGGTGCATATCCTTTTTCCGTTGGGTTCCATGACCAAACTAGTGGAGAAGTTATCGGTTGGTGCTGCCGCTGTGTAGGCAGGGTCTGGAGAAAATGGTGAACTTGGTAAAACTTGCATATTCCCATCAACGTCATATCTAAATCCATAAATAGGATTAGATGCGTTAGTCGAAGTCATATATAAAAGTCGATTGGTATCAGACAAACATAGATTATTGTGTGATGATGGATTATCAGCTGGATTGAAAGGGTTACCTCCGACGAGAGAGACTAAGTCGGGGGCTACCTTTTTGTGAACATAGATTCCAACAGGTGTACCAAGTGTAGTTGCTGTAAAAATGATTCCATCTGTATTACTCGATCGAATGGAAGAAGGCGAACACCCAACGGAAAAAGGATATGCACCTGCGTTGTTTAAGATTATAGAGCCTGAATTTAAATCTCGGTTTAAACGGTTA
>NZ_JAFFPR010000047.1 GCF_016918735.1 Leptospira abararensis | reverse complement strand
TTGCATGTTTAAGACGCGCCGCCAGCGTTAGTTCTGAGCCAGGATCAAACTCTCCGTGTTGAAATCACCCTTGCGGGCAATTTATTAATTACAGAGTTGTTACCATCAGCCGAATGCTGTGGTAACTACACCTAGTCTTCATTTGAGAGAATGTTTCCATCCCCTCGGTTTTTTCTCGCTAGAATTGTCTTGGAGTCACGCTACTGTGTATGTTGTAAAAGATCTTATTTAGCAATCGAGTCGGTTCCCTTCCGGGCTTCACTCAATCACCGTTTCACCATCATTCGGAATGTACACTCACCGTCAATCAACTTTTATAAAAATTATCCCGATTTATGAGACAATTTACATTTTTTTTATGAGAATGGATCGGGTTTTCAGCAGAGAAAAAACGCTGGGAATGGCGAGGGATTATGTCACATTACATTCTTATCGGATGCAATTCACGGAGCAGAACAATTGTTATATATAATTAAATAAGAAAAGTCGAATGTATTGATGCACTTCGGCGAGTAGAACGAAACTCAAAAGATGACAGCGAATCTATCGCGCAACTAATAACTGGCCAATGTCACCAAACCCTTGTTTAATCCCCATCGGCTTCTAGTAGAAAATATGACTCAAACTTTTGTTATATTTTTATTTCCGAATCTATGAGGCCAAAGAAATTGAACCTAAAACTGATACTTGCAATTTCCTTTACAGATTCTGCAGGACAAACCGATATTCGTAGTTTTTATTTTACATCAGGACTATAATAGGAGTTAATCAATAATTATGAAAAAGCAAATGCAATTGATCAAATCAATTCTGCCATTCTTAATCCTTACGTTACTCGCCACTTTCACAATGATTTCATGCAAAGAATCAAACTCAGATTCTGGGTTAATTCCACTTTCACTTATCACTCTCTCCAAAGAGATAGCAGATCAAGAAAAACTCAACCAGTGTATGGGGATTCTACCGCAAGGTTACGCATGTACGGCTGATTTGACTCCATACCCTACTAACATAATACAAGCAGAACTTAGAAAGGGAAGTGAACTTATATCTTCTATTTATACATCAACTTTGCCCTATCATTCGGGCGGTTGTGTCAAATATTACAAAATCACTTGGAACAATGGGTCAGAATATAAAAGTTCAACTCTTTTCTTTTGGAATGGCAAACTCAATGGAGTATGTGCTATCAGTTTTGAGAAACCTAATGGCGAAGTTAAAAACTATTTGCTAAGTATACCCGAAGAAGCAGGCGTAATAGAGATACTTACAGAAATCAAGGTTGATGATTTGACATTAAAATTCTCTCGATAATATCAATGAAGCTCGAATCGGGTAAGTTCAATATTTAAAATCAAAGTTTCCTTTGTTCATTGCCAACTCCGTTACTTACGTTTTTTATCGCGTGAAAGAAGCAGGTCTACCCAACTCGAATCACGCGACAACATCGATATTTTTTAAGAAATCAAAAGACAATTATAGTTTCAAAAAATAGTTTAAATTTTAAACTTTTTGATTTCTTGATTTAAATCCTTCGCAAGTTCACTCAATCGATTCGCAGCTTCTTTCACAGCCGATACTTCTGACAGTTGAGAATCCGAGGAAATCGAAACTTCCTTGGTGCTTTCATTAATGATATTAGTTAGTTCAATCAACTGTACTGTGTTTGCATTGAGTTCTTCTGTGCTCGCAGATATTTCTTCTGTGGTCGAGGAAACACCATGGATTTCATCATTGACTTTCTTAATGGCTGAAATAATCAATTGAAAGGTATTTCCGACAACATTCACCATCTCTACCCCAACTCCCACATCCTGATTTCCTTTTTCCATCATCTGAATGGATTCAAGTGTGTTTTTTTGAATTTCATCGATGATCACCGAAATTTGTTTAGTGGCCCTTTCCGATCGTTCTGCTAATTTTCTAACTTCATCGGCAACAACGGCAAAACCTTTTCCTTCCTCTCCGGCTCTAGCTGCTTCGATAGCAGCATTCAAAGCGAGTAGATTTGTTTGGCTCGCAATCTGATTGATCGTTTCAACGATTTGCCCAATTGCTTTCGAGTTTGCTCCAAGAGTATTTATACTCGAAGAGATTCCATTCACTGAGGAATTAATGATCTCCATCTGATCGATGGTTTTCCTTACAATGTCTTGACCTTCTTCTACTTTTTCCAAAACACCATTTGACAATTCAGAAACCACGTAAGTGGCCTCGGCAATTTTTGTGATCGCAAGAGTATTTTCTTCTACTGCAGATTTATTTTCAGAAAAAGCTTCTAATTGGGTATTTGAATTTCTTCTTACTGTTGTCATTGATTCTGAAATCGTAGCAGCTACATTAGCAGAACCATTCGCACTCTCGATCAACTTATCAGCGGATTTCAGAACTTCATTTGAGGACTGTGAAACGACCTGAATCATGATTCGTAAACTATCCGTCATTTGATCAAAATCGGAAAGTAGTGATCCAATCTCATCTCTATATACGTTAGTTGACCTTGACGTCAAATCACCTTCTCGCGCTTTTCCAATTAATGATTTTACCTGCTCAATTTTTCGCGCAAAAATAGCTGCAAAGAAATAGGAAAACACTAACGAAATGACAGAGGCAAATATGGCACCGAATAAAAATAAGTAGGAAAGTGACTTAAGACGTTCTTCATAAAAAATGGTTTCTCTTCCGCCAGAACCAACAATCCAATCCCATGGTTCATAATAAATCTGATAAGCAATCCAAGAATGAGTTGGTTCGTTTCCCTCTTGCCATAATTCATAAACTATTTTTCCAGTTCTTTCCTTATTAGACCAAGTGTCTCGAACCGTAAATTTTCCATCGACCTGGTAATCCCAAAGATTAACTCCCTCAATGTTAAAAGGGTTCATTGTAAAAACACCATTCGGGTGAGAGGCCCAAACTCTCATATCCAATTTGGCAGACATTTTTCCTTTGGACAAATCTCGAACCCCATCAGGACCTTTAGGACCCAAAATATAGATCCTGGCCCTTTCTTTGGCATCCGCTAAACTAATTTTTCCTGCCTTTACATCCTCATTTAACAGATCTATGACGGCTACCGAATCAGTTGCTAGAGTTTTAAATAACTCTGCTCCAAGATTTACGATCTGGCTTTTAGCAGATTGATAGACGAGATAAAAAATTGGACCAAGCACTAAATTGAGAACCAGAAAAATAAAGATCATCAATTGAGTACGAATGTTAAGAGAAAAGAGTCTATGGAGAGTTTGTTTGATCATATTTTTGAAGACTATCGTTTGAATTAAGAGAAAACCAAACCTTCGCATGGAATGAAAGTATTTTTTTAGGATCTCCGATTTTAGTAATCCACGTAAGAGTCCTAACTTTCCATTCTTAGGAAATACTATGACAGTATACAAAACGTTGAGAAGCTTTTGTAAATAAAAGATTAACTAATATGTATTCTTCCTTTCTTAGATTAAGAGACATAGGTTGTAAACAGAGACCAACATTCAAACACAAATCTCTCGTGGATAGTAACGATTTAAATTCTATTACAAGGTGATTTTATCTTCGTAAGTTTCCCTTTCCACAGCAAATACAAGAGATTCTAATGGATGATTTGGGCCTTAAGTGAACACTTCTTTTAAGAGTCTCAGATTTTAAGGACATATAAATATAAGTAGTTTTATTATGGATTTTCACTTTAAGCAGTTAATTAGTAATCATATAAAATAAAAGTATTTCATCACAAAAATCGACTTAGTTTCTCTCTTAATCTTTTTCATAACCCTTACCCAAGTATCTCAAAAAAACGATTTAAGAATCTAGATTGATTTTTCTTTCTATTCCCATTGCGCAAAGAACGCAGAGGATTTAAAGTGCTCAACAGTGGAATTTACAGAATCTGTTGGGAGTAACACAATGATGAAACGAAAAACCTATGGTTAACTTATCTGGGGCTGTGAAAATCCTAGTTAAGCAAACAAAAATTAAATCTAACGAAATGTCTCTGAAATCGCCTTTAAAAATTATTAGAAACAAACTAACAATGATTGTGTTTGGATAGAGAGCCCTTGCAAAAAAATTCTGAAGCTTAAATAGGCCGAAATGATCTATCTTCCAACAATTTGTCCAGACAAATGCTAAATTGATCTCAATATCACCGTCCTAACGACCCATAATTACTTGCCAATTCAATTACCTGCTGTTAGGTTTGGAAGAAATTAAGGAAATCCAAATGAGAATATTAAAAATCCAAGGGATTATTTTACTTCCCTTACTATTGTTTGCAATGGCTTGCAAATCATCTGTCTACCGGCTTGAGTCCCCAAAGTCGAAAGATGAAATCAAGTCGGTGGGTTTGGTTGGCTATGGAATTTATTTAGAATACCCTCCAGGCCTTTTAGGTACGGAAAAGAATTACCAATTTGGTGAGGCTTTTGGAGACCTAATTGTAAAGCTGGACGCAGATAGCAAAGTGAATGCAAAAAAAAGAACTCCCGATCCGGCAGATGTCTTAGTGGAAGAAACGGAAAAGGAAAAAATTTACAACGGCAAAAAGTTACAAATTATTTCCTACATTTCACGTATTGTTCCCGCTGATGGGAAATCATATGCAGTTTCTACAACAGGCTATGTTTACTGCCAAACCAAAATTGTTTTCGTTAACGGTATCCCAACGACCCAACAACAATGTAATAATGTGTATATAGACTTTGATCCAGAAGATACAGCAAAGGTAATGAATATCAAAGCAAAACCAGGTGAAATTCAATACTTAGGATTATTTAAAGGCGTATTAAAGGAAACAACTTCTGATGATCCATTTGCACTTCCAGCAACATTAGATGAGTTAATCGGTATTTCCCAAAAAAAGAAATTTGTATTAGAAAAAGACAATGGTTTCATCCTAAGATCAAATTCAGAATTACTCAAAGACAAATACTATTACCCTGATTTACGTAGACCTGGATACGATGAATATGTTTTCCTAGAAGGGATCAGTAAATCAAACCCCAATTCTTATTGGAAAGAAGTTGCTGATAAAAAGTTGAGCAAGTTTAAAAAGTAAACATAACAACTAAAAAAGGAAATAGAATGATAAAAACTTTTTATAAAACATTCACACTTGTAACTTTAGGAATTTTAACAGCCAACTGTTTGAGTTTTCGAAGTGGTGAGTTCGAAGGTGCTCCTGTCGTAAAAAAATTCGGTGTTCCCAAAAAGATTTCAGTGAAGGTGAATGCCAATTACCAAGTTTTGGTTGATGGACAGCCAGGTTCCACTAACGAATTCCTAGTGCAAAAATGGAAGAATGAACCTGCCAAACTTTTGAACGAAAGTGATGATGTTTCTGCGACAAGAAGTGAAACAGAAGCAAACTACATTTTTGATATCAAAGTTACTGAAGAAATGGGATATTTTTCTGCGAATGTTTCTATTTGGTTTTTTCTGCCAACCTTAGGAATTTTGCCGTATTACACAGGTTCTCATATAACCATGACTTTAGCGGTGAAAGATAAAAAGGGAAAAGTTCTTGGAGAAATCAAAAGAGAAGAGAATAAAACAGAAATTGGTCAACTTTTATTAATTCTTGTTATGCCTTTTGCTGATCCAGTGGCGAAGGTAGATGCACAAAGACGAGAGTTACTTAGTTCTGCCTATTCAGAAATCAAAGAAAAAGGTTACTTAAAGTAACAAAGTTTAAAAGATTTTCATTTCGATCTCAGAAAGAAATGAAAATCTTTCCCATCTATGAAAAAAGGAAGCCTTCACCTAAATTCAGTTAAAGTGGCAAATTCCAAATTTTGAATCATCTCATTTGCATTGTAATCAAAATCGAAAACGAGAGACAATCCTTTCCATGGAGTCGGATACCTTTTGCAAACGGTTTGCTTCTTCGGAAATTTCACCGAAAGTGGTAGAGATTTTGGAATGATTTTCCCATAATGCTTGTAAGTTTGTATTTGATTCCTCAGTATAACCTGTTTGTAATTTCATTTCCGCAGTGATTTGTTCCGCATCGCGTTGAAACTCACCCACAAGATTTTTTAAAGATTTTACGTTTTCGGAACTGGTTTCGCTCGTGCGACCAAACATTTGAACCACTTTTGAAATTTCTTCAAACTTGGATTTTACGTCTTCATTAGTGGAGATAATTTCTTTCATGGATTCTAAACTTTCTTTGGAGGCCACTTGAGATAACTTAACCACTCGTTTGATATCTTCAATATTCTTTGCCGTTTCATCAGCCAGGCGAGAGACTTCCCCTGCAACCACAGCAAAACCTCTTCCCATCGAACCGGCTCGTGCGGCTTCAATGGATGCGTTGAGAGAAAGCAAATTCACACGATCAGAAATATCTTCGACTATGGAGATAGTGGCTTTGATATTTTCACTCATTTGGTTCATCACTTCCACCTTTTCGTAAGCAGACTGAATGGCATCCTTGGCCACCTGCACAGTGCCAATCGAATGAATTGTATTCTGCGCTAAATCATCTGCTTTTTTGGAAAGATCTGTCATTTCTTCGGTGACACGAGTGAGCTCTAATGCTAAAAAATTGGTTTTCTCTTTTTGGGATAGAACACGTTCATAGGTTGCTTTGGATAAACTTTGGATTTGGGTTACGGACTCAAAAGTAGAATCTAGTTTTGTTTTTTCGGAGCTGACTTGTGAATCAATCACTCCCCCTTTATCTAAAATCAATTTGGATGTTTCTAATAGAGAAATCGCTTCGTCTTTTGCGGTTTGAAAGTATTGTCGCAAAGATTCCATAAATAGATTTAGTTTTGTAATGGTATGACTTAAATTTGTGGCAGATAGTTGAGGAATCGTTTCCGATAATTCGCCTTTCGACAACTTTGTAATAGAGTGGTTTAGGTTATCGATATCTTCCTTTAGCGATTTGCTTCCCACGTAAGCCGCATAAATGATAATCACAACCATCATGACAAATACAACAGGCATTTGGTAAAACCAATAGGGAGACCTAAACTCTGTTAGGAGAATCAAAAACATATAATAACCCAAGGTTAACATTGGCAAAAGTGCCACAGCAATCATTGTGAATAAATTTCTTTGAAAAACACCGAAAATTCGAATTTTTGTTTCATCTAAAAAGATCGCTGATAACTCTTTCGCCTTAAGTACTGGGCTTAAATACACTTCTGTTTGGAAATAAAATGCCAGATAGATAATGGGAGAAAGCATTATACATGCATATGGCAAGGCCATAATTTCTTTCCATGGAAGTCCAAGTAATGCCACAGCCATAAAAGAAAAACCGAAAATAGAGACTGTCCATCGAATGAGAATCACTCGACCTTCCCAATGGGGGTGTTCTAAAAGTCCTTTTTTCAAACCTTCCAGTATTTCTAATTTTGTGTCTTTAGTGAAGGTTAAAAGCTTCCTGAGTCTTTTGTTTCTAAGGCCAATACCGATCACCAAAGGAACTAAAGAAAGGAGAGTGCCAAGGATCCCTAATTGAATGAGGGTATCCGGATCGAAACGGGAGGCAAACAGGCAAAAGTTAATAAAGTAAGGGAAAATGAGCAAGTATAAGGGAGCTTCAATGGCAACTGTCAATTTTCTGATAAGTAGATTCTGATTCATTTGCTTGTGATCCGCCGTTTTGTTTGTCAATAGTTTAGAAAATCCAAAGAGAGTTCACCTACTTTCGCAAAATTTTTTCCCAAAAGAACTAGCTTGCGTAAGTGTTCAGAAATCAGGACTCCTCCTAAGGCTTTGGAAAATCAGGCGGACTTGAGTTCTAAAATGGAAATTTCAGAAGGTGCGCCCAACCGAAAGGGAGGCCCCCAATACCCTGTCCCTCGACTAACGTAAATTAGCGAGTTTTTATATTTATGTAAACCAGAGACAAACTTTTGTGCAAAATAAATAAGTAAATTGCCAGGGAAAAATTGGCCTCCATGAGTATGGCCTGAAATTTGTAACTGAAAACCTACTGCACTTGCTTCGTAAATACTATTAGGTTGGTGGGCCAAAAGAATCTTATAATCACAATTCTCCCCTCCCTCCATGGCTCGTTTAGGATTTGTTTGGTGGGATCTGATGATTTTTCCTGCAGCCAAATCGGTCACACCTGCCATCAGTAATTTAGCTTTGCCTATGTTTAGAATTTGGTTTTGGTTTAGTAAAATATGAACGCCTAAATTTTGGATTTCTGGAAGCCAAGAAAGAACTCCCGAATAATATTCATGATTTCCGGTTACATAAAAAGTTCCGTATTTTGACTGAATGTCGGCCAAAGGTTTTAGATGTTGTTTGAGAGTGGCTACGGGTCCATCGACCAAATCACCAGTGATTACAACGGCGTCAGGTTTTTGTAGATTGATTCGTTTAACGACACGTTTTAAAAATTTCTCTTTGATCGTGGCGCCAATGTGCACATCAGAAATCTGAACGATTTTGAAACCATTTAAATCAGGATGTAAATCTTTTACAGGGATAGAAACTCGTTTGTATTGTAGACGAACATGGGCATTGAAAAATCCAAGCGAACTCAGAGCAGTTGCCACCACAATGGTAGAAAAGGCTAAACTAAAGTTTTTCACTTCGGTCACTCCATCGATAGGAAACCCAAAATGCAGTAAGGTGGAAAACAAAAGTTGCGAATAATGAGTCACAATTCCTAAGTCTACAAGCCGTAGAATATCCATAAGAAGAACCAGAGTGAAAAGAATGGAAAAAAATCCAAAATTAGTGAAGGTAAGATAAGCAAAAAATGTTTGGGTTTTTTCTCGTTTCGAGATCCGACTTAAGGCATAAGTCAATGGAACAAACAAAACCAGAGCCCCAATCCCAATTAAAATCACTGTCACCACCGGCCCATTCAGTGAAAGTCCTGAAATCAAACGAAAGGTAGAATAATAATAGATAAATCCCAGTAAGGATGTCAGAACGGACAAAAATAAGAAAAAAGCTTTCAATCAAGTAACCCTATTCTTTGGACAGAATGGGAATGACGAAAGTTGTCGATAATTAGGCGGAAGGTAGAAGATGAAAGAAAAAGATACAGTTAGAACGAAGTCCGATGTAATATTAATAGGTGCAGGAATCATGAGTGCTACCCTGGGAGTTCTTCTGAAAGAACTAGCACCCCACCTAACAATTACTGTATTGGAAAGATTAGACGCCGCTGCACGAGAAAGCTCTAATGCTTGGAACAATGCAGGAACCGGACATTCTGCCTTCTGCGAATTGAATTATACAATCGAAAACGAAGATGGATCTATCCAAACCAAAAAAGCCCTCCAAATTGCGGAGTGGTTTGAAATCTCCAAAGAATTTTGGGGATACCTTGCTGGCACCAAACGGATCCTTGATGCCGATGAATTTATCCATTCGGTTCCTCATTATAGTTTTGTTTGGGGAGAAGAAAATGTTTCCTTTCTTAGAAAACGTTACGAAGCCTTAAAAAAGTTTGAACTTTTTAAAGATCTAGTATATTCGGAAGATAAAAATACGATAACCGAATGGCTTCCCTTGGTAATGAAAGGTCGGGATGATTCAGAACCCATTGCCGCAACCAAAATGGAATTAGGAACTGATGTAAACTTTGGAACACTCACAAGGGCTATGTTTCGGTATTTAGAAAGTTTTCCTGATGTTCATGTACATTACTTTGAAGATGTAAAGGATTTGCAGCGTGGAGAAAATGGATTTTGGCACCTAACTTCCAATAATATCCAAACCCATGAAAAAGAACACCATGAAGCAAAATTCGTTTTTATTGGTGCCGGTGGTGGTAGCCTCCCCCTTTTAGAAAAATCTGACATCCCTGAGGCTGCTGGCTTTGGTGGATTTCCTGTGAGTGGGCAATGGTTGCGATGCCGAAACAGAGATGTGATCAAACAACATTTTGCCAAAGTGTATGGGAAAGCTAATGTCGGTTCCCCTCCTATGTCAGTCCCTCATTTGGATACAAGGATCATTGAAGGAAAAAAAGAATTATTATTTGGGCCTTACGCTGGTTTTACGACTAAATTCTTAAAGAAAGGATCTTATCTGGATTTAGTGAAATCATTAGAATTTGATAATATCTTTCCTATGTTGTCAGCGGGAATGCACAACCTTCCTTTAACAAAATACTTAATTAGTCAAGCGATGCAGTCACACGAAGATCGGATCGCAGCACTTAAAGAATATTTTCCTGAAGTAAAATCTGAAGATTGGGAATTGGTAGTGGCAGGCCAAAGAGTTCAAGTCATCAAAAAAGATGAAGAAGAAGGTGGAGTTTTAGAATTTGGAACTGAAGTTGTGGCAGCGAAAGATGGATCTCTGGCAGCACTCCTTGGTGCGAGTCCCGGCGCCTCCACTTCTGTTTCAATTATGTTAGAAGTATTAGCAGATTGTTTTCCGAAAGAGATACAATCAAACGAATGGAAAACAAAACTAAAAACAATGATTCCTAGTTTTGGTGAATCAATGAGAGACAACCCAGAAATTTGTCTCGCAAGCCGAAGGAAAACAGAAGAGCTTTTAGAACTAAACCAAGGATCCCGTATTAGCTCCAAAGTTTGAATGATACGAGAGAGATTTGAGCTTATGAAAAATTATTTATTCTTTTTTCGAAGCTCAATCACCACTTTTTCTTTTGAATCCACATTGTACATTGCTGAACCTTGCGTGGAATCTATGATCCTTCTAGGATTCACACCTTTTTCACGGAGAACACGTGAAATTGCTTGGGAACGTTCAAACCCAAGATCATAGTTTTCATAATTTCCAGGAATATCTTCTTTGAAGGGTGTCGTATAAGTGATCACCTGGGCATCGAAGTCTTTATATTCATTTTCTAAGCTTCGAGCAATAGCATCCAATCTTGCTCTACCTTCTAAATGGATACGACTAGACGGAAGGTCAAAGATCTCACTTGCAAGGAATACAAAGCGATCCAATTTTGGTTCTTCGACCACCGGATCCTTTTTTTGCTCGAGAGGGACCTCAGATCCGACTGATTCCAGGACATTGGAAGGTTTTGATTCTATCTCGGGGGTAGTTTGCCCATGGAGTGTAAAACTCAGACCCAAACCAACTTTAACAAAGGTCTCTTCAAAATTTCCTTTGTTTCTATGACCAGAGCTTGGTTCCGTATATTTGACCATATATACATTGGAATGTTCGAGTTCGGCATTTATGAAAAAAAGGCTATTGAGATGATACCGAACACCTAATGCACCAAACACGCGGTTGGTGGCTCCCCCGAAAATTCTTTCATATCCAGAACCACCACCGGCCCGGATATAAGGATCGATAGGATGATTGGGCTGGAAATGAAAGAACAAACTTAAATCTCCTGAAGTAGAATTAAAAACATCTCTTCTTCTTTGAACGGCGAGATCATAAGAATCACCTTGATTCAAGCGAGACAACAGAGTATTATTATCCAAAGCTAACAACGAAAAGATAATAATTTGCCTTTCATCAACCGATCGGAAATGGGATGCATTGATGATTTGATTAGATACAGAAAGTCCAATTCCAAAATAACGAAAAAGTCCATATTCAAAACCTAACTCACCGATTCGACTCGATAACTCCGTTCTTTCTCGGACGAGTGCTCTCAAAGCATAATAATTCGAAAAAATGGAGAGGTTATCCGCATAAGGAGAATTTAGTGCTAAATAATTAGGGAAATTGGTATTTTCTATACTCTTTTCAATAGTGCCCGAATTATTTCCAAGACCAAAGGCACCGGTCCCA
Source organism: Leptospira abararensis (assembly GCF_016918735.1). Classification (GTDB taxonomy): domain Bacteria; phylum Spirochaetota; class Leptospiria; order Leptospirales; family Leptospiraceae; genus Leptospira_A; species Leptospira_A abararensis. The sequence continues at coordinate 128,969 of NZ_JAFFPR010000047.1, read as the reverse complement.
TACAGAATTAATTTTCCACGATCAAAACCCTGACTATAGGCTGATGAAACAGGGAAAAGTAATGAGGTTCCTAGACAAATAAAACAAAGCTTCCAATTCATTTTTGGCATGGCTGATTTTCAATTGTATCAGGTGTTAAAGCAAGCCGAATTTTTTGGAAACCTTGTCACAAATCCATAGGGCTACTTCGTCTTGGTAACGAGGTGTAAAAATGAAACCAAAAATACTAATTTTAGGAGCCGGGTATGCAGGAATTATGACTGCGAACCGTTTAGCCAAACAATTAAAAGATGCCGAAATTACCCTAATTTCTGAATCTAATACATTTCAAGAAAGAATTCGTTTCCATGAAGAGGCGACCCAAGGTTTAAAAAAGAAACTACAAATCAAAGACCTAATACGAACAAATGTTAGATTTTTACAAGCCAAGGTAAATGAAATTTTACCTAAGGAAAAATCTGTGAACCTGGAAGGTAGGCTTCAAAACCTAGACTATGATTATCTTGTGATTTCCTTGGGGAGTTCTCAAATTCGGTCCATCTATAACAAAGAAGGTTCCATTCAATCCAAAGAAGCAGTTTCAAAATTTTTGAATCAAAAAAATGAAACAAATTTACAAAACCTCTGTATCATTGGAGGAGGACTTACCGGAATCGAAATGGCCACTGAATGGAAATATTTTTTTCCTAACTCTTCTGTTACCATCGTTGATAGAAAGGAATGGGGATCTTCTTTTTCGAAAAAAGGAAAGGAATATTTACGAACTTATATGTCGCGCAACAACATTCAAATTTTGGAAAAAGTAACTATCCAAAAATTTCAGGAAAATGAAATCATATTCGAAAACCAAACCAAATTAACATTTGACGTGCTTGTCAATTGCAGCGGATTTCTAGCATCCTCTCTACCAAAAAAATCAGGTTTCCAAACCAATCACTTAAACCAAGTTTCTGTGGATCCCTACCTTAGATCCAAGGAACACCCAGATGTTTTTGTTGCCGGAGATTTAGCTTATTTGGAAAATTCTATATTACGTATGGGATGTGTGACAGCCTTACCAATGGGAGCTTATATTGCCGACCAATTGGCTCGAATCATAAAAGGAAAAAACATATCCCCATTTTCATTTCAATTTGCAGGTCGGTGTGTTTCACTTGGTAGAAAAGATGGACTCATCCAGTTTACCGATGGAGATGACAAACCAAAAGAACTAATCATTCAGGGAAGATGGGGAGCCCGGATCAAGGAATTGGTCAATCGGTTCACTATCTTTTCTTTGAAGATGGAAAAACGATTACCCTTTCGATTCTATTTCTGGCCCAAAGGAAATCCTATCAGATTTGAAGCAGAGGTTCAAGAGAGACCTATTTCTTTAAGAGGTTTGATTTCATGAATGATATCGATGTATTTTTAGAATGGAAACATTATATTTTTTCTATCGCATACCGTATTACAGGAAGTTATGTGGACGCGGAAGATATCGTGCAGGAGAGTTATCTTAGATGGCTCTCTGCCAAAAAAGTAGATATCAAAAACCATAAATCCTATTTAGGAAGTATTGCCGCAAGACTTGCCTTTGATCTTTTGAAAAAAGCTTCCAGAAAAAAGGAAACTTATATTGGACCATACCTCCCTGAGCCAATCCCAGAAAACTTTGAGACCATGGATGAAGAAAAAATAGATTTTGCTTTTCTAGTAATTTTGGAAACTTTAAATCCAACAGAAAGAGCCATTTTCATTTTACGTGAGTTATTCGATTTTGATTATGAAACAATTTCGAAAATTGTAAATAAAAGCACCGACAATTGCAGGCAAATTTTGGCTCGCGCTCGGACAGCTATCCAATCTCGAAAAAAAAAGTTTGATCCAGATCCAAAACTTCATTCAAAACTTTTACTAGAATTTAGTTTTGCTTGTTACAATCAGGACACAAAATCTCTAACAAAACTTCTGCGAGACGATGTCATTGCTTTCTCTGATGGTGGTGGGAAAATCCATGCGGCTAGGATCCCGATTCCTGGAATCCGAAGGGTGGTATCTTTACTTACAAGAACTACCAAGAAAGCTGCAAAATCGACAGAAATCTATTTTGGTTATGCTAATGGTTCACCAGCTATCATTGGATATTCCCATGATATACCAAGTATTGTCCAAATTTTTACTATGAAAGATAAAAAGATCAATAATATCTATAATTTAGTAAATCCTGATAAACTAAAGGGTTTCCAGAATAAAGAAAACCTAATGAAACTAGGATATATACGGAGACCGAATTTATTTGATTGGGCACTTTCCTTCGTAAGACGATGGCTCCCAGTAGGTAATTAATGAATATTTCCTTCTTTTCTTTCGTCTGATAAGACGAAGGCAATGAAGATCATAAAACTAATCTTCCTTATGATTTTACTAACCGCAACTCTAGCTAGTTGTGGTTCTAGTAACATTGCGAGCGTTCCTGTTGCAAAAAATGCTGTTTTAGATTTGAGCGATTGGAACTTCGAAACTGGAGGAAATGTTCCTTTAAACGGAGAATGGCGGATCGATTGGAAAAACTGGAATCCAAAAGAAGATTCTTTAAAGAAGGAATTCACGACAATACCAGGTCATTGGACAAATTCAAATTCCGAAAAATACCCAACTGGTTTTGCCACACTAAACCTTTCAATTCTAGTTTCGGAAAACGCAAAAAAATTATACCTTCAAAATGGAGTCACTCGTAATGCTTTTGAAATTTCTGTAGGGAATGAAACTATCTACAAATCAGGGACGATTGGAGAAGACTATTCGACAGAGATTCCTAGCCTTAATATCCAAACAGTAGCATTACCTAATTCTCAAAACAACCAAATCCAACTCTCCATTAGAATTTCCTGCTTTCATTACCATATTTGTGGGATAGCGACACCATATATACTAGGAACTCATGCGGGAATTAGTAAGTCATATTTAGAAACTATCAGTCGAGATATCTTTGTATTAGCATCCCTTCTTACTTTAGCATTTTTCCATCTTGTATTGTATCTTTTTTGGAAGGATGAAAAAACTCATATCTACTTCGCATCTGTTTGTTTTTTAGCAGCCATTCGCTTATTAAGCACAGGCGAAACCCGACTGATCTATCACTACCTTCCCCTTGGAATCTATGAAACCATGGTAAGAATCAATGGAATCAGTTTTGTTCTATTATATCTTTCTTTTGTCCTTTATGTGAGAGAAATTTATAATTCAAAAGATTATAATTTAGTTTATCGGATAAACTTCTTTGTGGCATTTTTATTATTCTTTGCCTTACCCCTCAATATACTTACTTTTTCAAAATTTTTAGCATTACATCTGATTCTTTCCCTCCTCGCACTTTTCGGATTACTATACCCCATCATTCATGGAGTGATTTTAAAAAAACCGGGAAGTCGATTCTTTTTATTCTCAGTCATTGCCACTATGTCTTTATTTTCTTTAGATATCCTCACGGAATTTGCAAAAAAAGGCACCGCCTATCTTGCACAATATGGGTTTCTTGTGTTTGGTATTTCGCAAGCACTCTTCATTGCAGATCGGATGATTGAAAACTTTCGAAACAAAGAAAGACTGAAACAAGACAAAGAAAACGCAGAAGCAAAAGTAAATTTCAAAACATCTTTTCTCTCCACAATGAGTCATGAAATCAGAACACCTATGAATGGAATTTTGGGAATGACTCAAATACTAAAACAAACAGATTTATCTGAAGAACAAAAAGAATACTTAAACCTCATTCAATTTAGTGGAGATAATCTTTTGTTACTGGTGAATGATATTTTAGATTTAACAAAACTAGAATCAGGACAATTTGAATTACATCTAGAGCCAGTCCCACTACCGAAATTTTTAAATGATTGTATCAATCTTTTTAAATCGCAGACAAATTCAAACCAACTGAAAATTGAATTAGATTTTCGAAACACACCTCCCAATTTCCTCATCACAGACCAAAGACGTTTTGCTCAAATTTTGTCAAACCTACTGAGTAATGCAGTTAAGTTTACAGAAAAAGGAACAATTAATGTTTCCATAGAATCAATTTTTTTGCCAGAAAACCAAGTTCGATTGGTAATTTCAGTTAAAGATACTGGGATTGGAATTCCTGAAGACAGGATGGGGATTTTGTTCCAACCATTTTCTCAAGTTCATTCTCATCTGACTGAAAAAACAGTGGGGACAGGACTTGGACTTGCGATCACAAAAAAATTAATAGAAGAGATGGGAGGATCCATTTCTGTACAAAGTATTTATGGAAGAGGTTCCAATTTCACATTCCAATTTGATTCTCCAATCCCAGAAGAATCCTTTCAGCCCAATTCATTGACCAATTTCGGAGAAACCAATTTGAAAAATGAATGGGATTCGAAGTTGTCTGAAAAATACCCTTTAAAGATTTTGATTGCCGATGATGACCCGATCAATCAAAAAGTTTCGAGTCTTTTCTTAAAGAAACTTGGTTACACTGCCTTACAAGCAGATAATGGAGAAAGAACTTTGGATATGGTTCGATCCGACTTACCCGATTTAGTATTTGTGGACATCCAAATGCCGGATATGGATGGAATCACGGTCACCAAATGCATTCGCCAATCCAAAACCATTCTCAAACAACCGGTGATCATCGCCCTTACTGCCAACGTCCTCGAGGAAGAAAAACAACGATGTCTTTCCGCTGGGATGGATGATTTTATGACAAAACCACTCCTTATGCATGATCTAGATTTTATGATTCGAAAATGGGCGAAAAAGGATTTGATTCAGTCCAATACTTAAGGACTCTCCATTGGCTACAACTCTCGGCAAACTACCTCACGGCGATATTCTCAAACGTGTCTCTCAGTCGGAACACTTCCAATCAGGTAGCTTCCAAAACCTGGAACCTACAGAAATGTTAGCACCTAACAGTTCCTATTGGAAAATGGCGATTAAATATTGGCAAAAACCAAATTCCATTCGTCCGTCTTCTCCCGTCCCCTCTATAAAAATCAATTTAAAGGAATTGGATGCAAAAAAACCACAATATATCTGGTTTGGACATTCTTCTTATTTGTTGTTAGCTGATGGAAAAAAAATCTTAGTAGACCCAGTTTTTTCCGGTTATGCCTCTCCTGTACCTTTTGCTGTAAAATCTTTCGAAGGAACCGATGTTTATCTGCCTGACGATATACCTGATTTAGACATTCTACTCATCACACATGACCATTACGATCACCTAGACTATGAAACCGTAACCAAATTACATCCAAGAACAAAAACCATCATAGTTCCGTTAGGTGTATCAGCGCATCTAATTTCTTGGGGTATTCCTTTACATAAAATTGTGGAGTTGGATTGGTTTGAGTCTAAAGAAATTTTTTCGAATCTTACTGTTACGGCCACACCCACAAGACATTTTTCTGGACGAAGTGTACTCAGAAACAAAAGTCTCTGGTGTTCTTATGTTTTAAAAATCGGAGAATATAAAGTATTTGTGGGTGGTGACTCTGGATTTGGATCGGTATTCGAAACCATAGGAAAAAAGTATGGTCCCTTTGATCTGGCATTCTTAGAATGTGGACAGTACGGCGACGACTGGCCCTCGATCCATATGCGCCCGGAAGAAACAGCACTAGCAGCAGAAACCATCGGAGCCAAATCTTTTGTGCCCGTCCATTGGGGAAAATTCATCCTTTCCCTCCATCCATGGAATGATCCGATCAAACGAGTTCTTGTTGCTTCTCAAAACTTAAAACTCAATTTACAAGTTCCAAAAATTGGCGAAAGTTTTGCCTTCACTGGTTCTGGTAGTGTTGATGGCTGGTGGAATTTTCAGTGACATAGAAATGCCTCCTCAAATAAAGTTAGATAGATTTTATTTAGGTCTTTAAAATGAAACATGCTTTAGTCGTTGGAGCCACTTCCGACATTGGAATCCATATCGTTGAATCTTTAGCAAAAAGAGATTTTTCTCTCTCATTGACAGGAAGAGACAAACAAAAGTTAGCTGATTTAAAAACCGAAATTAAGTCACGATTTCCAACTACCGCCATTGAAACTTATGTTTGGGATATCACCGACTTTTCTTCTCATACTTTGTTTTACGATTCTCTAATTACTAAACCATCAATTGTTTTTTTTGTCGCGGGATATTATGAAGACCAAATCAAGGCAAGGTTAGACCAAAAAGAACTATTAAAAACGATCAACACCAACTACTCAAGTGTTGTATCGCTTATCAACATTATCTCTTTGGATATGGAACAAAAACGAAACGGCACTATTGTTGCCATTAGTTCTGTCGCGGGGGACCGCGGTAGACAAATGAATTATATCTATGGAAGCGCCAAAGCAGGTCTCACTACTTATCTTTCTGGCCTTAGGTCTCTACTCTTTTCCAAAGGAGTCCATATTTGCACCATCCAACTAGGACCAGTTTATACTAAAATGTCCGCAGGACACAATCTTATTCCGTGGCTCACCTTACAGCCAGATGTCGCAGCGGAATTCATTGTGAAAGCCGGTCTTACCAAAAAAGATTTAGTGTACATTCGTTGGCCTTGGCGTTTGATCATGGCAATGATTCAATTCATTCCAGAATGGATCTTCAAACGCCTTCCGCCTTTTTGATCTTGGAAGTATTATTTTCTAACTGTTAAGGAAAGCTGATATAGTTCCAAATAGATTGGAATCCGTTTACCATAGGGCAACTATGCAAAGCAGTGGCTCCCATCCCATTACATGCGGAAGTCACCAAACGCTTGCTATTTGCAAATGGAGCTCCAACATTCGTATTCGTGAGTGCTCCCGTCATAGAAAATTGATTTAACCAAACATCAGTGACCTGGTTTGAATTACCGCTGAAGTTGGCGACGGTATCATTTTCATGGATCAGTCCATAATAAGATCCCGCGGGCGCTGTTTGTGCTCCACCCATCCAAGTTGGTATAGATGCAAACTGTAGACTATAATCAGAAACTCCGCTATAGATAGAAACTCTTCCCACTGTCCGAATTTTTCCATGCAAGGCTGCATGCCCACTCCCTTGGGAGTGTCCCCCCACATAAACTAATGGCCAATTGACATTAGCTCCGGAAAGAAACTGATCCCAACCTTCTCCAGGTCTAGATTGGATCAAATATTGAAGAAGGGAAAGTAATCTTCCTTCGATGGAGTTGGAAACATCTACAGATACATAGGCGGATACATCTGCACCGGTTAAAACTTCCCTTCGCAAATTCTCAAAGCAATTTGTATCAGCTCTGGCATCTCCTTGATTACAGACAGTATTGACTGCCTCATTGTTTGGATAACTAAGTCCAATGATATGATACCCACGACTGGCCCCTTGTTGCAAAATTGCACCAATTTCACAAGGTGAGGATACAGTGCCTGGATAAAAAACAGAAAGGATATTTTTTCGACTAACACCCGATTGTGGAGGATACACCTGGTGGGGATTATTAGAAGTGGATATTGCGGAAGATGTTTGTGAAGGCGAAATTTGTAACCTTGTCAACGTACCAACAGTTCCGCTAGTGGGAAATGTATTTTGCCCCGAGCAAGAACGTGCATACAATCCAAGTCCCAATAGTGTCACAATGTCTTCGGTTTCGCTTTCATTTGATTCCTTTTTACAAGAAGAAAGAAAACTGGCAAAAAAGAAAAGAATCAGTAACGTTCGAAGAAAACGAATGGAAACAATAGAACTCAATGCAAACACCTTAAAATCAAAATTCGATAAGGTATACTAAAAAAATACCTAAATTCAGAATCAATTGATTAAAAAAAACCTTTCGGGAAAAAATGAAAGTAAGGGGGAAATTATTTTAATTTCTGATATAAAGCGATAAGGGCATCCGTATTCGAGCCAATTCCTTCAACCCGTGAGACCACAATACCCTCTTTCGAAACCAAACTATAAACGGCAGAATGATTGAATTCACCATTAGATACCTTTTTGTAATTGATTCCGAGAACTACTGATAACATACGAACATCATCCTCCTTACCAGAGAGTAGAGTCCAATGATCATTTAAGTTCATTTTCTTTTTATAAGTATTAAGAACGCTTGGAGTATCTTTCTCGGAATCAAAACTAACGAGAACCATACGAGGCTCCCCTCCCGTTGTTTCTTTTATTTTTTTTGCAAGTTGTTCCATATCTGCGACAAGTCTTGGACAAATGGATTGGCAAGTGGCATAAAACATACTAATGATAAATAGAGAGCCTTTGTAATTTTTCAGAACCTTCGGTTGGTTGGATTCTGTTGTCCACGGGGAGTCCAAGTCAAACAAACTCCCTTGTGCACCTTCACTAGCAGCTAAAACATGATCTTCTCCATGATGATGGTGTTCTCCCGAGTTATGTTCGTCACAGCTAAAACTCATGGTAGAGGCAATAAGAAGAATTGTGATTTTTTGAATGAATTGAATTTTCATAATGGATTGTCCTTAATTTTTATATCTGATGCACATCGAAACCCTAAATACTTAGCGGTATACCAACCCTTTAAACCTGCACGATACCCATAACGCATGTAAGATGCATAATTGGAAAAATCGTTTGCTTTTAAGGAACCACCTCCGCAAAAAAGACTACTTTCTAAATCTGTATCTTGCCTAGAATCTCCTGTGACGGAAGTATTATTAAAGTCAAAGACCCATTCCCAGATCATTCCATGTTGGTCATACACACCAAACCCATTTTTGTAGCGACCGACAGAAGGAAGATAGTCTGGTTTTTGTTCTCCATACCAAGTAAGGATTACCGTTTCCACTGCCTTTTTATTTTTACCAGTAGGCGGAACACTGGCCACATACTCCCACTCGGATTCTTTGGGGAGTCGTTTCCCTTTCCACTGGCAATAGGCATTGGCCGAAAACCATGAAACATAGGTTATAGGAGAATTGGTTTGATTCTGATCAGGACTTTTTCCTTTCCAATCTCCTAAATAACCACCGTCGGCAAATAGAGGAGATACTTTCCCCTTTTTCCATTCTGGATTTACTTCGATAAATTCAGAATATTCTTTCTTTGTCACCGGATACTCATCCAAATAGAAACTCTTAATTTTGACACTAACACCTAACTTTGAATCGGTTTCCTTTAGAAAAGGTTTCCAATTTCCGGCAGGGATTTTGACCATTTCGCCAGAAAGTGGAAACACAAAGAGTAAGATCATAAGAAAAAACAAACGATTCATATTTAGCGCACAGACTTCGAAGTTATTTCACCTCTGCTTCTGAAACCATAATTCCTTTATTCCCCCATTGATTGTAAACATAACTAAGGACACTGGCAATCTCCTCGTTGGAGAGTTCTAAATGAGGCATCACGTTATTGTATTTTTGTCCATTCACAGTGATAGGTCCACTCAAACCCTTTTTCAAAATTTGAATGGCACGGCCTTTGTCCGCATTGAGATAGTCCGACTTGGCAAGTGGAGGAAAAACACCCACGACACCTTGTCCTTCTTTCATATGACAAGCAGAGCAAACCGATTGATAAACCCTTTCTCCATTGGCCAAAATTTCTTTGGGAGTTTTTGCTGAAGCTTTCGGTTTCACTTCGGTTACCATTCTTTGGATGGCTGGTCCTTCAGGAAGGTAAACTGTATCATCTTGTTTTCCGGAATAGATGGTGGCGTTCGGTTCCCCTTCTACCTTTAACATCCCGAGCGAACCTTTGTTAAATGTCCTAAAGATGGAATGGTCGACTAAGATAAGGGTGCCGGGAACATCTACTTTAAAATCAACAATGGCAGAACCACCTGCTGGAATGAGTGTAGTTTGTACGTTCTTTTGGTTGGGAAGAACTCCACCTTCGGTATACACATTGTCAAAAATTTCTCCAATGACATGAAAGGAAGAAACTAAATTGGGCCCACCATTCCCAACAAAAAGTCGAACAGTTTCACCCACTTTCGCTGTGATGGCTCTATCTTCTACAAGAGAACCCACAGATCCATTAAACACTACATAATCAGGAATTTCAGTGATCGCCTTTTCCATGCTAAATGGTTGGAGGCCTGGTTCCCCATTTTTCCCTTTGGTATAAAATTCACTTTGAACTACGTAGTATTCTTTATCTACCTTAGGAAGATCATCCTTAGGCTGTACAAAAATCAAACCATACATACCGTTGGCGATATGCATTCCCACGGGAGATGTAGCACAGTGATAAATATACAACCCTGGGTTTAAGGCCTTAAAAGAAAATTTAGAAGCATGGCCGGGAATGGTAAGGGATGCAGCGGCTCCCCCTCCTTGGCCAGTGACTGCATGTAAATCAATGTTATGTGGCATTTTACTCGAAGGGTGATTTTTTAGATGAAATTCTACATCGTCTCCTTCCCGCACGCGAATCATGGGGCCAGGCACGGAACCTCCAAAGGTCCAAAAGGTATACTCGACTCCATCTGCAAGCCGACCGACTACTTCCACTGTTTCCATATTTACAATCACTTTCGCTTCGTTTGTTCTGTCGATATGAGGGGGGACTTCAGGGGCATAAGTGAGTTTGGCCTCTTCTGTTTTTTGTCCTGAACAAACAGTGAATAGGCTTGATAAGACCATAAGGAGAAGATAAATTTTTAAGGTCTTTGGTTTCAGTAGTTTCATATACATTTCCGTATCCTTTTGTTTCATTCTAAAATACCTGAGCCCAATTCTCATTGATACAAATCAATAGATTCGAGCGCAAACGTTACAAAATGCACAAAAATTGTGAATAGAGAAGTATTTTTTCCCCTACTTTCTTTATTTTATGGAAAAACTAAATTGAATTTCTAAATCGACGGATTCGAAACTGGGATAAATATGGGTTTGGTACCCCATGACTTTAGATCCTCAAAGAAGCCTCAGTAAGTTCCGTAGCCTACTTCATATCTCTTCCATTCTGAATGCAAACCTAGATTTGCACCAACTCCTCCCCCTCATTATGTTATATTCTAAAGATCTACTAGAGGCCGAGGCAAGTTCCCTTTTCCTTTTGGAGGACGAAGAATTTCTCTATTGTGAAGTAGCTCTCGGAGAAAAGGGAGAAATCATCCAAGAGTATGCTCGCTTAGAGTTAGGGGAAGGGATTGTGGGAATGGTAGCCCGCGAGAAAAAACCCATCGCTTTGGAAGATGCGTATAAGGACCCAAGGTTCAATGCCAGTATGGACAAACGCACTGGATTCAAAACAAAATCGCTTATCTGTGTTCCTCTTTTTGTAGAAGGTAGAATCATCGGGACTCTTGAGGTCATCAATAAAACCAACAATCGTTTGTTTGATTCCTCTGACTTAGAATATTTAATTTCGCTTTCAGAAGTGGCCGCCACTGCTATTCAAAATGCAAATACCAAAGATAGCTTAGATAAACGTATCCTCGAATTATCTTTGCTAAATGAATTTGAAAGATTGTCTGTTTCCGAAAAAAGTTTACACGAACTGGGAAAGTGGATACTCAATCGTGTTTTGGAATACTTGGGAGCAAGTTCTGGAACCATTTATCTCGCTAATACCGAAAACAAAGAACTCAGTATCCTTTCCGCAAAAGGAATTCCAGAAGAAGCTTATGAACAAATCAAAGTTCCCTATGGGACAGGAGTTTCTGGTTGGGTGGCAGAAAAAAGAGAAAGCCTACTCATTCACAACTTAGATTTGGATCCTCGGTATAATAAACTTTCTCCTTATAAATTTGAATCCAAATCTCTCATTTCCGCACCACTCATCTTTCAGAACGAACTACTTGGTGTGATTAGTATCAATAACAAACTTTCTGGATATGCTTTCCAACATTCCGATTTGGATCTACTCACCAATATTGCAGCAAGACTCAGTAGCACGATCAAAAATGCACAACTTTTTCATCAAATTGTAGATACGGGAAAAGAACTGAACCGTGCCAAAAATATCATGAAAAAAATCATGCCTTCCATTCTCCCGAGTACGAACGAACTTTCCTATGGTGTGGCACACATTCCTTTGGAACAAGTGGGGGGCGATTTTTATGATGTCACCCAACTAGATGACTCTAAGTTTTCCGTTTTGATTGCAGATATCTCAGGTCACGGTCTTTCGGCTGCGGTTCTTGCGGCTATGGCACATATGGTTCTAAAAAATTTTGAACAAGACATCAAACTTAGCCCTTCTTTGTTTTTAACAACTCTGAACCACATGTTGTATGGAAAATTGGCAGGAAATTTTCTCACTGCATTCTATGGAATCATTGATTTGAAAAACAATACCATCCTTTGTGCCAATGCAGGCCACAACGCCCCATTTTTATTGGATAAAAAGGACTCACCGATTGTCCAGTTAGATGTCAAAGGCAAAATTTTAGGACTGATTCCTGATTTGTTTTATGAAGAAAAAACATTCCCTTTCTCTTCTGGAAATCGTTTGGTGATGTATACAGACGGGATCACGGAACATATGTCGAAAGACCATAACAAACGTTATGATGAAGAATTATTTCAGAAAGCCATTCAAAAATCCAAAACTCTGAAGACCCAGGATTCCGCTGATGACCTCATTCGGGCTGCCAAAGAGTATGTAGGATCGAACGAGTTTGCCGATGATGTGACTGTTTTGTTAGTGGATCGGATTTAAAAACAGATCCACTTTTTTTACAAATCATTTAACAATAACGTGCTTTTCTTCATTGAGTATGGGTGTGATGGTAGCATCCACCCAATAGTAATTTCCAGATTTGGCTCTATTTTTCACAGCTCCAGTCCAAGGGAGTCCGGCTTTAATATAATCCCAGAGTTCTGCAAACACAACCTTCGGCATATCGGGGTGTCTTACTATGTTATGCGGTTTACCGATCATCTCCTCTGGACTGTATTCTGAAATTCTTGCGAAGTCGGGAGATACATAGGTAATCAACCCTTTTGCGTCGGTGCGGGAAATAATCACGTCCGATTCGGTGAGGATGTTTTCTACTGAATTCACTTTTACATTTTTCAACTTTTTAACCTCAAACTAGACGGTAGTTGTATCATCGAAAGAAATACCATACACTGTTTGTTAATGGTCTTAGGCATTCTTACTCGACTAACATATCGTAAGCTAGAAAGACAGAAGTTTGTAGCAACTCGGTTGTTCTTTTTTTACCTAAAGAGGCTCTTGATATTTGTCAATTGGGGATAAGGGATACTACGAAACAAATAAAAAAAGGAGCAGTTGTTAGGTGTTTTTAGAAAGATTTCAAGAATCCAAGCAACCAATGAGTATTTCGATTTTTTTTCAGTCATCAATTCGTGTGTTAAAAAGGTCCCATCACAATAAATCCCGAGAGTTCCCAAAGGACTTCCTAAGTCTTTTGGATTCTTCCCTTGTTTTATTTTTAACATCGTTTCCAATGGCACAACAAATATGCTCTTCATCAATATTGTCTTTATCTATAGAAATAATCTTCATTGTAAGGTTCCGTTGACTAAAGGTCTTAGGTCTTCGTTTCGTTAAGGAAGAGGATAGTTAGCAACAGGTTCTAATTTGCACGTGGCACTCAGAACTATGGTTCCAGTGGCATCTCTTGTGGCCATTAGGTAACTGGAGGTAAGAGCAATACAAGACTTGGCCTTTTTTTTATTGTAAGACAAATCTCTTTTTTGATAACTCACTCCCAGAGCATCGTACCAACGAGAGAGTAGCGCCAAATCATTCAGTCGACGAGAATTATTGATTCGATCATTGGCAACATCCTGGGCAAATAAGCCGATATAAACATTTAGTTCGTCATAAATGTCTCTACCAAGGATAACTTCTTCGCTTATCCCAGATTTTCCAAGATTACTGCATTGAACCAAAAGAAAGATCAAAAAAAACAAATATAAGAATTTCACCAGCTAACAATTAACCAGTTGGTCTATTTTGTCAACGAACAAAATCATTTGATTGGTTATTGAGAATACAAGGCACCCACACAAGTCCCGCAGATATCGGAATCGGCATTGGCAGATTTAGCAACAGCCACTCGTATTTTTTTTAGATCCAACCTTAAAGATGATTTTTCCATTGTATGTTTGGCGGAATCAAAACCACAAGGAAAAGATTTTACGCCGCCCTTCTCTACTTGGATATGTGCTAGTTCAACATTTTCAAAACGAATGAGTGTATACAAAATTTATCCTCTTAGACTTTAGGAAATCAAAAACCTATTCCCTGGTCAAGGGAGTTTTGTGCAGAAACAAAATCTATAACTCCACTAAGTCTCGACCGAGTGATTGAAACTTTTGAAATAACTCTGGATTTTCTTTGCAATCGTGTATAAAATCAGCCTCAAATGATTCCACTAACAGTCGTATGGAGGAGTTAGACGTCGTGTCGTTAATTCCGCCATCGAATGATTTGGAAACTATAGGCAACACTATATAGAACGGAATTGTTAACCAAGAAATGATTCTTCTTCCTTTGATGGGGTAAGTATAATCTCTGATAATTTTCCTAGATTCTCTGTCCGAGATGGTAAATGTTACATTAGAATGAGATTCTTCAAACGATGGGAATATACCTATAGTAAGCAAAAAGAGAAGCGCAGAAATTCCTGCGTTGTTTACTCCTGTCGATGTTGTGTATGTTAAATCTAATTTGGAAGTTCTGCTAAGTCCAAACAATTTTGATTTTGCCAGTTCATACTCTACTGCGGATGAATTATATAAATTGGGTTTTGCGGCTTCTTCCGAACGAATCAAATTGAATCGGATCTTTCCTTGCATCAGAGTTTCACTAGTTTCGGAACTAGAAGAGTTTCTGTTTGCTATGGAGAAATAATGTAGGTTACAGGAAAAACTGAATGGCAAGGCAAACACCAAGGCGAATGAGAAAAATAATTTCATACTTTAGAATGTTCTGCCGTAATCCAGAACCGCTGCAAGCGGATTTCCAACTGGGTACGACACCTAAAAAAATGATCAATGAGAAAACAAAGGCCACAAATGGAAGATTCGGCAGACTGAAAGTCTAAAATGTATGCATAGTCCATCTTTAGAACAGTTCCAGCTTATTCGTAAGACCGATAACGGTGAGAGGCTCTATTAACTAACAAAAACTAGTCGATAACTCCTTTCCCCGCACAAGGGATAGAAGCGGAAATCCTTTCCTTGCAAAAAGCAAGGAAAGATTGGAGCGGATAGCCCGGTCCCTTTCTGTTAGGAAAGGGATGTGCCCCCGATTCCCTCAGCGCGATAGTTTTCTTTATACTTCGCATAGTTGTTGGCAGTGCGAGTGATGATCTCCCGGTCTTTGTCTGTGATGTCTCGGATGATTTTGGCGGGGCTACCCATAATGAGAACTCCAGGGGGAATTTTTTTTCCAGGGGGAACAAGGGAGCCCGCACCCACAAAAGACCATTCGCCAATTTCCACATCGTCCATAAGCATGGCGCCCATTCCCACAAAACTATGGTCTTTTAACACACAACCGTGAATGGTCGCATGATGTCCGATCGATACATAATCTCCAATGGTCACAGGGAACAAATCTCTTGCCACATGTACGAGAGTCATGTCTTGGATATTGACATGTTTGCCAATGGTGATGGTATTTACGTCCCCACGAAGCACACATTGGAACCAAATGGAAGACTCTTCGCCAATCGTGACTTTTCCCAGTACGTCGGCAGAAGGTGCCACCCAGGCCGTAGGGTGGAGCGAAGGGGTATGGCCTTGGAAAGAACGGATCATTCCTGCTAGCGCAAGGCAATCCAAGGGAAACTCAAGGCCTTTTCGTTTTTTCCGCTTGCGTTTTTACCTTCAACTAAGTTACCGTAGTCTTAGATTCAAATGGGATCTCACTCCTCAAAAACGCTATTTTTCTCTAAAAACCTGCTAAGGAACATTTCATGGCAATAGAAATCAAAGTCCCCGAGATGGGGGAATCCGTAACCGAAGCGACTATCAGTGCTTGGACCAAAAAAGAAGGCGATGCTGTCAAAGTAGACGAAGTGCTCGCCATTTTAGAAACAGACAAAGTCTCATTAGAAATTCCTGCTCCCACATCCGGTGTTCTTAAATCCATCTCCAAAAAAGTGGGAGATGTGGTTCATGTGCGAGATATCCTCGGCGCCATTGAAGAAGGTGCTGTGGCTGCGGCTCCTGTTAGTCCTTCTGCACCGGCTCCCCAAGCAGCAACTCCTGCAGCACAACCTAACGCGGGCAAAGTGAACGAGGAACTCCCTCCTGCGGCTCGCAAACTCATCGAAGAAAATAAGTTAGATGTAACAAAGATTACAGGAACAGGTCGTAACGGCCAGATTACAAAAGAAGACGTCATCCTCTTTATGGAAAAAAGTGGGGCATCGGCTTCGAAAGCTGCCAGCCCAAGTCCTGAGATTCCGAAAGCGGTTGTTGTCGGTGTGAATAATGGCCCAAGAGAAACTGTTGTGCCTATGTCAAAACTACGCCAAACGATCGCTAACCGACTCGTGAGTGCGCAACATACAGCGGCCATCCTCACTACGTTTAACGAAGTGGATATGTCTCCGATTATGGAGCTTCGTAATAAATACAAAGACAAGTTCAAAGAAACTCACGGTGTGGGTCTTGGATTCATGTCCCTCTTCACCAAAGCGGCCGTCGCAGCACTCAAAGCCTATCCTGCGATCAATGCAGAAATCCGCGGAACAGACATCGTCTACAAAAACTTCTATGACATCGGAGTGGCTGTGGGTGGCCCGAAAGGTCTTGTCGTTCCGATTGTACGGAATGCAGACTTACTTAGTTTTGCGGGCGTAGAACAAGAGATCGCAAGGCTTGCCGGCAAAGTAAAGGATGGAAAAGTTTCTCTCGAAGATATGGAAGGCGGAACTTTCTCCATCTCTAACGGGGGAGTTTATGGTTCGATGATGTCGACACCCATCCTCAATCCTCCACAATCCGGAATTCTTGGAATGCACAATATCGTCAAACGTGCGGTAGTGGTGAATGACCAAATTGTGATTCGTCCTATGATGTATTTGGCTCTTTCTTATGACCACAGAATTGTGGATGGAAAAGAAGCCGTTCAGTTCCTAGTCAAAATCAAAGAAATGGTAGAGGACCCAACAAGACTCCTCTTTGAGGTATAAGGTTTTATGGAACAATACGATATCGTTGTCATTGGTGCGGGTCCTGGTGGGTATGTAGCGGCAGTGCGTGCCGCACAGTTGGGTAAAAAAGTAGCCATCATTGAAAAAAGAAAAACTCTCGGGGGGACTTGTCTGAACGTAGGTTGTATTCCTTCCAAAGCCCTTCTCGACTCTTCTGAAGAATATCACAAAACAAAACATAAGTTAGCCGATCACGGAATCTCTGTGAAAGATGTCAAAATCGATATCGCCAAAATGATGGCCCGTAAAGACAAAGTGGTGGGGGAAGTGACATCGGGTGTGGACTACCTGATGAAAAAAAATAAAATCACTCGTTACTTGGGCCATGCTAGTTTTGTATCTAAAACCGAAGTTTCGATTACCGCGGAAGATGGAAAAAAAGAATCCATCTCTGGAACGAACATCATCATCGCTTCTGGCTCCACACCGATTGAAATTCCTCCCCTTCCTGTGGATGGAAAAAATATTGTTACCTCTGACCATGCCATTGGGTTTGATTCGGTTCCCGAACACCTAATCATTGTAGGTGCCGGAGTGATTGGACTCGAACTCGGATCGGTTTGGTTACGCCTCGGTGCCAAAGTCACTGTGGTGGAACTTATGCCACGACTTTTCGGAACCGCTGACCAAGCCATGGCAAGCCTGGCCGAAAGACTTCTTACCCAGCAAGGGATTAACTTCCTCTTTGAAACCAAAGTCCATGGGGCGAAAGTAAAGGGCAAAAAAGTAGAAGTAGAGATCGAAGGCAAAGACGGAAAAAAATCCATTCTCGAAGGAGATAAGGTTTTAGTTTCTATTGGTCGCCGCCCGAACACAGATGGCCTTGGGGCCAAAGAAATTGGTATCGAGATGACAGACCGTGGCCGTGTCAAAGTAGAACTTAATAAATTCCAAACCAATATTCCTAATATCTATGCCATTGGCGACGTGGTCGATGGACCCATGCTTGCCCACAAAGCCGAAGACGAAGGGATCGCTGTGGCAGAACTCATCTGTGGTAAGTATGGCCATGTGAATTACAAAGCCATTCCTTGGATTGTCTACACTTGGCCGGAAGTGGCTTGGGTCGGTCTTGGGGAAGAAGAACTCAAAGCCAAAGGCATTGAATACAAAGTGGGTAAGTACATGTTCAAACCGAACGCTCGTGCCAAAGCCATGAACGAAACGGATGGACAAGTAAAAGTGTTGGCCGACAAAAAAACGGACAAACTCCTGGGAATTTATATCGTGGGTCCGCGTGCTTCCGACATGATCGCAGAAGCCGCGATTGCCTTTGAATTTGGTGCCAGTGCGGAAGACATTGCTCGTTCCACACATGCCCACCCCACTCTTTCCGAAGTACTTCGGGAAGCGGCGATGGATGCTGACGCAAAATGGTCCATCCATTCGTAATTTAACTGTTGTTTTGTTGTTTTAGGGAGAGTATATGACAACCGACCAGATGATGAGTTTATACGGCGATAACGTCGTATTGTTGGAAGAGTATTACAAGTTATTTAAAGAAGATCCGTCTTCTTTATCCAAGGATTGGGTTTCTTTTTTCCAAGAATTGGAAAGGACATCCATCCCTAACAACGGATCAGGTGGGAATGGGTTCAACGGAAACGGGTATGTCAATTATGCATCCACCGAACACAGAAAAGACTCCTCACTGAGTGACTTTGGGATTATCAACCTTCTCAATGCTTACCGAAGACAAGGCCACTTAGCGGCAAACCTCGACCCACTGGGAATCAACAAACCCAACCGCGAATTTATCGACCTCAAAATTAAGGCCCTAAAATCAAGCGACTTAGAAACAGAAGTGGATTCTGGAATTGCAAATTTAGGAAAAGCCAAACTAAAGGACGTCATCGATTGGTTTGAAAAAACCTACTGCGGATCCATCGGTTGTGAACACTACTATCTCGTCAATGATGAGGAAAGAGAGTGGTTACAAAACCGAATGGAACCACTCGCAAACAATGAACCGATCAGTAAAAAGATCGCCTTACGTTTGTTTGAGAAACTATACCAAGCCGATAGTTTTGAAAACTTCCTCGCCAAAAAATTCGTGGGGAAAAAAAGATTCTCTCTCGAAGGTGGGGAGACCATGATCCCGATGCTTGACACTCTTGTCGAGGAAGCGGGTGGTCATAAAATGGATGCCCTTGTCATCGGTATGGCTCACCGGGGACGACTCAATGTTCTTGTGAATATCATTAGAAAACCAGCGGGACTGATCTTTGCTGAATTCGAAGAAAAATTAAACCCAGGCCAACTGGGATATGCCGACGTAAAATACCATCTTGGGTATTCCAATAATGTGATGACCCATTACGGAAAAGAAGTCAAACTCTCTCTTGCCTTCAATCCGTCCCACTTAGAAGCCGTAGATCCAGTGATCTTTGGATCGGTTCGTGCCCGCCAAGAAATGGCAAAGGATATGGACCGTTCTAAGTTTATGCCAGTCGCCATCCACGGGGATGCGGCCTTTGCAGGACAAGGTGTGGTTGCCGAAACACTTAACATGATGAACCTAGATGGTTATACAGTGGGCGGAACTTTCCACATTGTGATCAATAACCAAATTGGATTTACGACTCTTCCCAGTGAATCCAGATCGACTTTGTATGCGACAGATCTAGCCAAAGGATTCCAAGTTCCGATTTTCCATGTAAATGGAGATGACCCGGAAGCCACATATAGGGTCACAAAACTGGCGTTAGAATACAGACAAAAATTCAAAAAAGATGTGATCATAGATCTTATCTGTTACAGAAGGCTTGGTCATAACGAAACCGATGAACCTACCTTCACACAACCACAGATGTATGATATCATCAAAAAACATCCCAAAACCATCACCATTTATGAAGAGAAACTACTAAAAAGAGGAGATATCACTCCTGACGAAATCCAGTTCATTAAAGATGGAATCCAACAAGGACTCGAAACTTCTTTCCAACAAGCGAAAGAAAAAGACACTCGGATCACGGTCGATACTCTCGGTGGCGTTTGGTCCAGATACACCAAAGAACCTTTGGATTCTGATGTCCATACACAGCTCCTCCAACAACAGTTAGGTGGGATTGTCAAAGCAGTAACTACCCTTCCTGAAGGATATACGGCAAATCCAAAACACATTAAGGTGTTGGAAGATCGTAAAAAAATGGGGGCGGGAGAACTGCCCATTGATTGGGGATTTGCAGAATCCCTTTCCTTTGGTTCCATTTTAGAAAATGGATTTCCGATTCGTCTAGGGGGACAAGATGCACAGAGGGGAACTTTCTCTCATCGGCATGCCACTCTTTCGGACATTGTGAACGGTAAAAAACTCACTCTCCTGAATCATATAAGCGACAAACAGGCAAAGATCGATATTGTAAACTCTTCACTTTCCGAGTATTCATGCCTCGGTTTTGAATACGGGTATTCTCTTGCCGATCCAAATAGCCTTGTGATGTGGGAAGCGCAGTTTGGTGATTTTGCGAACAACGCTCAGGTGATCTTTGACCAGTTCATTTCCAGTTCGGAAATTAAATGGCAAAGGATGTCGGGTCTTGTATGTTTACTTCCGCACGGTTACGAAGGACAAGGCCCAGAACACTCTTCGGCGAGGTTAGAACGTTTTTTACAACTTTGCGCTTTGGACAATATCCAAGTCGCAAACCTAACCACACCGGCGCAGTACTTCCACATCTTACGACGCCAAATCTTACAAAGTTTTAGAAAACCTCTTATCATCATGACACCGAAGTCCCTACTTCGTTTGAAAGATGCGGCTTCTAGTTTGGAAGATATCACAACGGGTGCGTTTAGAAAGATCCTTCCCGATCCAGTGGCAAAACCAGAAAAGGTAGAGAAGTTACTTTTCTGTTCTGGAAAAGTTTATTACGACTTACGCAAAGCCATCGATACACAAAAGTTGGAAAACGTGGCAGTGGTTCGAATCGAACAACTCTATCCCTTCCCAGAAAACCATATCAAACAAATGATTACCAGTTACGGAAAACTGAAAAAATTTGTATGGGTACAGGAAGAACCGAAAAACCAAGGCGCATGGTTTTTTATTCGGGATCGAATTGAAGCGGTGATGCCGGAGAACAAACGATTGCATTATGCAGGTCGTTCGGAGTTCCCAAGCCCTGCTTGCGGTCACGTGGTCACTCACTTAAAAGAACAAGAAGATTTAGTAAAGGATGCTCTCTCCTAAAGGGAAAACATTTAATTCACAAATTGGTATTGTTTAGAATGAAGCCTTACGCAAAATCGTAAGGCTTTTTTTTTAGGAATTCTGATTACTGATTACTCGTCGGCGCAACCAATGCTTCCAAGGAACCACTTAAGATTCCCTTGTTTGTTGCCGCGTCATAATCAAAAACATGGAGTTTGATTTCTGGTTCCGGAAGTTTCCTTCTTTTATTGACTTGTTTGTCAGGATTTTTTCCCAAAATTAAAGTTAGGTGATTTTTTGCTGAATTATAAACTAACTTCCGAAAATGAAATCCTATAGGCAGAACAGTTTGTAAGTCACCAGATTCGGGATCAAAAAGATAGACCAATTTGTGGTCTTTATAATTGAGTACTCCATCCAAATTGCTATCTTCGGTGACGGCCAAAATGATGATTTTTTTCTCTATTGCAAGGACATCTTCCTTAGGATCGTCAATGGTATTAGAAACCGATTTTTTTTCAAAGTCCCCTAGAAAAAAATCCCAAATATAAACATCATGAGGAAATAGTTTTTGAACTTTTCCATCTTTAAGATTGATAGAATACAAATTTCTTGCATGAGATAAAATCCCATCAGGACCAAACCCACCGGATTCAGTGACAAGGCCATGAGGGTAGATAAAGTATTGTTTCCAATAGATTTTCCCGTTCCCATCTTCTAAATCCAAACTATCTGTGGGTTCGGGACTACTATCTTTTTCTTTAGATTCGGGAGTTTCTACTGTGACTTCATACCCATCATCATAGAGGCGCCAGCTCTTAGACAAACTAAAAGTAAGCACCGCTAATATGAGTAAAAAAAATAGAAAGACTCCGACTCTAAATTTTTCCATTATTTGTTTGCGTTATAAGCCTTTATGGCACTAAACACTTCATCCAATTCAGAATCGGTCATATAAGCAAAAAGTGGAAAGTTAAGAACGGATTTAGAAATCCTTCGTGCATTTCCATCCTTTCCAAATCTTTCTATAAGGAATGGTTTGGCACCGGGTTGGTCAGACATGGCACCTGGATAAATATTTCCAAATCCAATTCCTTTGTCTTTTAAGACAGCTTCAATTTTGGGACGAAGTTCTGGGTCCACCAAAGTCACGTTACAGTATCCATTTTCGTCGTAACCTTTCGGGGGATGGATCACTCCAATCCCAAGGCCTGGAAGTTCTTTGTAGTATACGTTCTGCGATTTTTTACGAGAATCAATTCTAGCTTGCAGGTGTTTTAAAGATAAATTAAGGAAGGCTGCTTGCAGCGAATCAAGCCTTGAGTTCCAACCCACAAGTCCATGTTCATAGTGAGAGGTCCTTCCATGATTCACAAGTCTACGAGCCACCACAGACAACTCTTCATCGTTTGTAAATACAGCACCACCATCACCAGCAGCGCCTAACACCTTTGCCGGGTAGAAGGAAGTAGTGGAAATGAGTGCATCTTTGTACAGAGACTTTCCGTTGAACTTCACTCCAAAACACTGAGCTCCATCTTCAATGAGAGCCACATTCTTTTCTTTGCAAAATTTACGAAGTTCTTCAATTTTGGAGGTTCCCCATCCATACAAATGGACAACAAGTGCTGCCTTTGGTTTTACTTTTTCCACAGCTTCTTGAAACACTTGGAAATCCATTTGTAAATCATCGGGATTGGTATCGATCGTATAAGGATCCCCGCCCACATTCACTACCGCTTCAAAGGTAGCCCAAAACGTAGAGTCCGGTAATAAAACTTTATCCCCACGACCCACACCCACGGCACGAAGAGCTAGTTGCAAAGCATCCGTTCCATTGGCACAACCAATGGCATACTTTGTTTCTGCCCAAGTGGCAAGGCCCGCTTCTAAATCAGAAACTTCGTTTCCACCAATAAACTGTGCGTTTAGTGACATGGACTTTACTTTTTCATTCCAGGTGTCCAAAAATCCTGGTTCAAATCGTTTGATATCTATAAATGGAACTGCCATTGTATGCCCTTTTCTAATTACTTATTTGTGAATATTTGATGAAGCCAACCATTGAACTCTTTGGAATACATGGTCCAAAGAAAAAATAATGCCCAATACAGAACGGTCCCATAAGCAAGTGCTGGGATCAAGGTTTTACTTAAGTTATTGGATGCGGAATAGTAAATTCGAATGAGAACAAGAGGCCATAAAAAAAATAAAAATACGTAAATAGAATTTCCCATAGCAGAGATCCAAAGGAGAACTTCTGCTTTCGGGTTTTCTTTCCAACGGGCGACCCCTTCCCAAAATTCAGGAAAGAATTGAACCAAATAAAAGCAAAAGACTAGAAAGAAAAAAAACTTCCAATGTGACTCCAAATCTCTTCGGAAGAGAGTGAGAAGAAGACCCACAAACCATATGAATAAAACAGGAAAAGCAACGGTTTCCAATAGTGTCATGATTTATTTTCTTTCGTCTCCATGAGTCGTTCTAAACAGGAAATGAGTCCTGTGGGATCACAGATCCCTTTTCCTGCAATGTCAAAGGCCGTCCCATGGTCTGGGGACACTCGAGTAAAATCCAGTCCTAAGGTTATGTTCACACCCTTTTTCCCTTCAAGCAATTTAAATGGGATGAGGCCCTGGTCATGATAACCGGCCAAATACAAATCGTACGGTTTGGCACCCGGCAAAAAAGCAGAATCCGCAGAAAGAGGACCTTCCACGGAAAATTTTGCTTTTCCTAAGATTTTTGCTCCCACTGCCAGGATGGTAGATTCTTCGTCCCCAATCTTTCCCCCCTCACCGGCATGAGGGTTCAGTCCCAAATAAGCAATCTTCGGGTTTTTTAAAAACTGGGAACGAGAGAGTGCAGAACTCAGATCCTTCCAAGAAAACCGTTTCAGTTCTTTCACAACATCTTTCAGGGGAACATGGGTGGTTAAGGGAATTACGTTTAATTTCTCACCGGACATCATCATAAACGTAGGTCGCTTGTAATATGCGGCCAAAGTTTCGGTATGGCCTCGAAATCCTTTGACCCCTGCTTTTCCCACCCACTCCTTAGAGAGCGGAAGGGTGATGAGATCGGCTCCTAATTCCTTTTGCCAGTCCATGGCAGCCAGAAGTGAATCGTAGGCCATCTTGCCTGAGGTGGCGGAGGGTTTACCCAGTGTAAACTGGCGTGTTTTTTTAGAATCCGACCAAGGGAGAGAATAGAATCCGGGTGTGTCAATCGGTTGGGAAAGGTTGGGGAGCGAGGGAACCGTGAGGTTGTGAGGGCCACGAATGAGGTAAATGCGGTGGCGTTTCCCTAAGGATTGCAACAATGGGAAGGCAGAAACCAAAAGTTCATAGTTGATACTTGTGGGATCGCCTTCCGAAATCAGAATGGTTTTCAATTATTCTTTTGCGTTTGGTTGTTTCCCAAAAATTTTCTCAACACTTAACGAATCTTTGGAGTATTCCAATTCGATTAAGTCTTTCGCACTGTGTTTGAGGTCGTTGGAAATCATACAACGTCCTTCTAGAATCACACCATTTTGAATGATGAGTTCCGGAGTTTTGATATCGCCAAGGATTTTGGAAGTAGGGAGGAGCATGACGCGGTTTCTTGCAGTCACATTTCCCGCCACAATTCCTTCTACGATGACACTGGCAGCCGTGATATTGGTTTTGACCTTACCAGTAACACCAATGTAGAGGTGTTCGGCTTGGAGGGATTTCCCCTCGAATTTACCGTCAATTTTTAAAGATCCATTGATAAAGAATTTACCATTAAAGTAAGAATTCTCTCCAATCGTTGAATTGGTAACTTCGGTCTGATTTTTGACTAATGCCATGCTGTTACGGGTCCGTGAATGTGATTTTTCACAGTGTCCTTGTTCCCCCTGGGAATGAAAAGGTTTTTTTACCCTCGAAAAGACGGGAGTCGAATCAAATCACAAGCCTCTTCTGCAAATTCCTGAAATTCACGAAGCCCTTCCATAATTGATCTACCTTCCAAAACCGTGGCCTTTTCAAACCTAGGATTGAATTTGATCGGTTCTTCCATGTTCATAATCACATTTACCCCATCCTTGATGTCTTTATTCACCGCAGTGAGGAAATCTCGAAATTTACCAAGGGTTTCAAAGGATTCCGCAATGAAGATTCGGGATTGTTTGTTTTTCATCCGAGAGAGCTGCTCACGAAACTCTTGTTTATCGGCAGCAGCATACTCTTCAATCGTTTCCACAAGGATCTTCATGTTCCTACGTAAATTTTCCATATACTTAAGAACTGAATCTCTTTCGGTTGCATGAGAATAATCAAACTTAATATGGCCATCCCCAAGAATAGGAATATATTCTAAATCCATAATATTCACAAGGGTTCCAATTTGGTTGATTTCGCTATCATTGGAATTGGGGGATACTTTCATTACCGGATACTGCGATATCACTTTATGTTTGAGGTTTTCTGGATTTTCCTCTCTGGTTTTTGCATTTCGCATCGTCTGCTCTAAGTTATCCGGGATACCTTCCGGTGAAACCTCTTGCATACGACGTCTATAACGTTCTATATCATAGGCAACACGTTCCTTTTGCAGATCATTTTTGGCATTTCTTTCAATTTTCTCCAAATTCCTTAGCATTTTCTGCAATTTGGAGAGTTCCATAATCTGTTCTTGCGAAAGTGGCATCTTATTCCCAACCTTCTGGAATGTTTATTGATTCACCCGAAGAAACTAACGAACGTTCTATCGAGTTTGCCAGAACATTCTCACCTATCGTTTTCAAAACTCGAAAGTACAAATTTAGAGCTAAAGGTAAATACTTGAGTCGACCTGCTTTTTTATAAAAGTTTAGAAACTGTTGGTTTTCCTTTTTTACAAAAGAGATAGAGGCCAATTGTAAATTAATAAAATAAGAATATGGTTTAAGCACTAATTCGTTTTTTAAATCTTCTTCGTAACGAATTCCTTCATTACGAAAACGAACAACAGTTTCCACAAAAGGATCCAATTCATGGGATAACTCATATCCAAACCCATTTTTTTCAATCCAATCCCCACGAAGTGTTGTTTCCAAATCGTACCTATACCGAAAAAAAGTTTCTTCTGGGAAGTATCGTTTTGCATATCGTAAAGCAGAAAAGGCAGGAATTTTCCCAAGAGAAACCAAACAAAATTTTTGTTTTTCCCACTCTTCCCATTCTGAATAAAAACCGATCAGGAATTTCCAAAATCGGAAAGTCTCTTCTCCACCAAACCATCCCATTTCAATTGCATGGAAAAGAACCCCAGAGATCTGCCAATGAGAATCAAGAATTACAGCATCGGTGAGAGCTTTAAAATCTAAATATTCACGTTTACCTTGCACATATTCGACTAACGCATGTAATGTTGAATTTTCATAAGGGAGTTCGGAAGATTCCCATCCAAGCAAAAACAAAAACCTTCGGTTATCATCAGTTTGACCAAAAAATTCTTTGGTTTTTAAAACCCAGTTTCGGAAGTCTTGGATCTTTCCTGAATACAAAAGTCCAAATCCAACAAGTTCCCAATCCTCTCTTTCCATCTCATCAAACTCTCGGTTTTGACAGAGTTCCCAAATTTGCTCTAAGGATTCTGTAGGAAAAGGGGTGGGAGTGGTCAATTGCGGGTCTTTGAACCGATTGGCGACTTCATTTTCCCCTAAAATGGAACAAAGGCTGAACCCCCCAGAAAAATCGGTCGATAAATAGAAGAGATAGTTTGCAAAACGAGACTGATTGCCTGAAAAGAAGGCACGTAAACTAGGCCAGAGTTCGGAAAGACTGGCCTTTTTCGGAATATGAGGCCCTTTGTGGAATTCGATACGATATTCCGGCCATTGCAGTTTGTATTCTGTTTGTAAGCTCATAAGGAGAGGAACCTTCCCTCTCTAAATTCGTAATCATAGGAAGTATGCATGAGGCATTTTTGGTTAGCAAGTAGAATTCTTCTCTTTTTCACAACATCCCTATTTGCGGAAACTGACCTTCAATATTTAATCAAATCTCACCAGTGGGGGCAAATTCAAAATCATTTTCAAAACACAAACCCTACTCGTGAAAGTGAAGTGTATAGCCTTATCGAATTTCATGAAAAATCACCTAACGGAGATAAGGAGAAACGGTTTCGCTATTTGATTTCTCTTGTCCGCGGTGTTTTTGTCACAGAATCATCGGAAGAAGAAGTAAGAAAAATCCTGACACAAACCATGCCCTTCCAAACTACACTGTTCAAACTAAGTTATTGGAAGTTATACACAGAAATTACCCAAAGAAATTATCTAACACCTGCCGAACGAATCCAATATTTAAATCGAATGAATTTAGAAGAAGATCCGATTTGTCGCCGCCTTTTGGATGAATTGGTAAGACTTCTTGCTGCCAACAACCAATGGAAAGAAATTTTAGATAAAATTAACTCCATCCAAGAATCACATAAAAGATACCTTCTCACTGGTGACACACAATACAGATACGGGAAAGCAAAACTGATCTTAGGTGATGAAAAGTCGGCAGTAGAAGAGTGGCTAAATCTTCTACAAAGAGATGGATTATCTGATTCTACCGCGCATATGGTCGCTGCCGATTGGTCGAAATACAAAGGCTCTGGAAGTATCTTACAACTTGCCCCATCCGAGCTCACTCTCCTACTCCCTGCCATCAGTCATAATGACAAGGAAGCATTGTTTCGCACAAGACCAGAACTATTTTCCACAAGGCTTGCCTACTACGAAGGTTTCAAACACCTAACATTAGTTTTAACAAAAACTGGTAAAATTAACGAACTATTTCGTGTTTTACGTGCAAATAAGACCTTTGTGGATATGGACTCCTCCTGGATCGTCTCCCTTGCCGATATTTTGTACCAACAAAACAAATTCCAAGCGGCCATTGAACTTTTAAAAACATTCCCAGGCAAAGATGCTGGATATTATCGAGTTCTTGCTGCCTCTTACGACCGTTTGGGAGACAGGGAATTGTATTTTGAAAATCTAATTCTGTATTTAGGGAAGTATCCCTTCAATCTTTTTTACCAAGACCGACTTATAGAATATCTTGTAGATCGGAAAGGGGATAAATCAAACTACGCACCTCTGGTAAAATTTGAAAGAGCACTCGCAGAAATTCCAAACCTCCCCGTCAAAGGTCGGCTTGTGTATTGGTATTTGCGCTCTCTCAAAGAAAGCGGAGAAACAGATAAATTAAAAAAAGAACTGAAACGTTATTATGCTCTT
Source organism: Leptospira abararensis (assembly GCF_016918735.1). Taxonomy (GTDB): domain Bacteria; phylum Spirochaetota; class Leptospiria; order Leptospirales; family Leptospiraceae; genus Leptospira_A; species Leptospira_A abararensis. Next base: position 100,492 of record NZ_JAFFPR010000047.1, on the reverse strand, counting down.
TGCCCTGGTTCGTATTATACGCGAGTGATTCGAGAAGAATTTTTACCTATCATCAAAGAATCAAGCAAACCAGACAATCCCACATACAACAAAGAATATCTTTTTGAATACTTATCTTATACTGCGGGGATTCCGGAAGAATCCTACGCCATCCTTGGTCGCAATTTGGGATTTGTGTATCCGAAAGATTCCTATGAGTTAGGAAATAAACTGGGAGGAATGAGTTCACGAATCCAAGGGCATAAACTACTCAACCTCGCCAAAGAATACTTCCGCGTAGGAGAAGACAGTTTGGGACTAAGCCTTGTCAACTTTCACGTAAAACGAGAAAACCTTTCGGAGGAAGAAAAGGATGAAATTTTAGTGGGAATTGGCGATCTTACTTATAACACGTACTATACGGCATTTCATACAAGGTCTCTTCTTAAAAGGCATTTTATTCCCGATGACCCCATCCTCCTTCCCACTTCCCTCTCCGTTAGAATCTATCCTAGGCCCCACCAAAGTATTGTAGCGCGTTATGCAAACGAAAACGATATCTCTGAAGATAAGGTTTATGCTCTGATGCGACAAGAATCCTTCTTTAAGGAAACGGCCACCTCAAGATCTAATGCGCGGGGCCTTATGCAAATTATGCCGGCGACAGGAAAGGAATTGGCATCTAGGATGGGAATCACTTCCTATTCCCTTTACGAACCCGAAACCTCCATACGTTTGGGGACAAAATTTTTAGCCTATTTATTGAAATCCAACGGGAACGAATTGAAATGGGCATCCATCGCTTACAATGGCGGTCCTGGAAATTTAAGGAAATGGAAGAAGTCCGTTTACTCTGGCGATTTTAACCATTTTTTAGAGGACCTTCCTTACAAAGAGTCGAGAGATTACTGTCGCATCGTGGTTTCGAATTTCTACGCATACGACATCATGAAAAAATACCATAAGTTGTAAAAAATGGCTTTTCCCCTCCCTTTCCTCTGTCTATCCTTAGAAATAGACAGAGATATACAGGAGAAGATATGTCCGAAAAGGCAATTCTGAAAGTGGATGGAAAAGAGTTCGAACTTCCGATTTTAGTGGGAAGCGAAAACGAGAAGGCAATTGATATTACTAAACTCCGCCAATTGTCCGGTTATGTTACGATTGATTCCGGTTATTTAAATACAGGTGCTTGCACGAGTGAGATTACCTTTCTCGATGGAGAACAAGGGATCCTCCGTTACCGCGGAATTCCTATTGATGATTTGGCCGCTAAGTCTACATTCACAGAAGTAGCTTATTTACTTATCTACGGCAAACTTCCAAACGACGCACAACTCAAAGAATGGAATAGTTCCATCACAAAACATACAATGATCCACGAGGATCTCAAACGCCTGTTCAACGGTTTTCCAAAAGATGGACACCCAATGGCGATCATGTCATGTATGATGGGATGTTTATCTACTTACTACCAAGACAGTTATGATCCAATGAATGAGGAACACAGAGAAATCTCCATCATTCGACTCCTTGCAAAATTCCCAACGATCGCAGCTTATGCGTACAAAAAATCCATCGGTCAACCCATCATCCACCCACTCAACGAGTTAGATTATGCATCTAACTTTATGAACATGATGTTTGCGGTTCCGGCAGAAGATTATCATATTGATCCAGAAATTGTTTCTGCACTCAACTTACTTCTGATCTTACATGCTGACCACGAACAAAATTGTTCTACGTCTACTGTTCGTTTGGTGGGATCATCTCTCGCAAACTTGTATGGTGCGATCTCTGCAGGAATCCTTGCCCTTTGGGGACCACGTCATGGGGGAGCCAACCAAGAAGTATTGGAAATGTTGGAAGGAATTAAAAAAAGCGGTCTCTCGGTTAAAAAAATCGTAGAACAAGCCAAAGACAAAAATTCCAGTTTCCGATTGAATGGATTTGGTCACCGAGTTTACAAAAACTTTGACCCTCGTGCCAAAATCATCAAAGTAGCTTGTGACAAAGTATTGAACAAACTTGGAATCAAAGATCCACTTCTTGACATTGCAAAAGAATTGGAAGAAGCAGCTCTGAACGATCCATACTTTGTAGAAAGAAAACTTTATCCAAACGTAGATTTCTATTCAGGAATTATCTACCGTGCTCTAGGGATTCCAACAAATATGTTTACAGTCATGTTTGCTATGGGAAGACTTCCGGGTTGGATTGCACAATGGAAAGAGATGATTGAAGATCCTAGTTTAAAGATTGGTCGACCACGCCAAATTTACACTGGTCCCCAAGAGATCTCTTACGAAGCCGCAAAAAAACAGGCGTAAAAAACCTTAAACACAATAGGGACAGGGGACGAGGATCTCCTGTCCAAGACCTAAAAATTGAAAAGAATATCCCTGCCCCAATTCCTTTTTCTAGTTTTACTCATCCTTCTTTCTTTTACAAAACCAATTCTTTCCGAAACTCCAAGCGACATTGGGGAAAGAATCATCCACACAACCAAATTTACCTATTGGATTGATCCAACTTCCACTGTTCCTGTAGAATCTGTATTAAAAACAGGGCAATTCGAAAAGATTACTGATGATTTTGTCAACTTTGGTTTTTTGGAAGGAACTCTTTGGTTAAAACTTGATCCCAAAGATTTTCCCGATCCCATCAAATACCCATTACTTCTGATTCAAGCACATAACATTGACTTTGTGGAACTATTCCACAAACACGACGGCAATACCTTTATTGTTTCCAAATCAGGTCATATCCAACCCGTTTTTCAAAGAGAAATTCCTCATAGAAATTTTGTCTTCCGAATCGGGCACGAAAAAGAAACCATCCTTGTTGCCATTCGTTCGGAAATCTCTCTACAATTTGCATTTGTTTTTACCAACCAAAGAAATCTCCAACGAGAGGACTACATCTCACAATGGGTCTATGGACTTTTTTTTGGAAGTTTGGGTATCATCATCTTATACAATCTTGCAATTGCTTTTTTTGTAAGAGATAGGAATTACTTTTATTATATTGGTTATGTGTTTTTCTTCGGCCTCGGCCAACTTTCTTTACTCGGATTCTGGGGGTATTTTTTTGTTCCAGATTCTTATTTCTGGAAACGAATTGGTATCCCCGCTTTTTTCAGTATTTGCCTCTTTTTCTTTGTTCTATTTACATCCCATTTTCTAAAACTAAAAGCCCGAATGCCCAAAATAGCTCGGTTCTATCAAGTTTTGGGATTTTTTTCTCTACTGAATGCCGCAATTGCATTGTTTGGCGGTATCGCCCAATCTTCCATTGGGGTAAGTTGGCTTTCAGTTTTAATCTGCTTGAGTTTACTTGGAGTGCTGATTTGGGGGATTTGGAAACGCCTCAGATCTTTTTATTACTTTGCAATTGCCTTTGTTTTGTTACTTCTTACCTGCACAGTATACGGGTTACTCAAATTTGGAATTCTTCCTTCCAATCCATTTCTGGAAGAGATGTTATTTCCCATCGCTTCTCTTGCCGACATCACTTTGTTTGCCTTTGCTTTGGCTGATCGAATTCAATTATTACGTCAAGAAAAAGATATGGCCCTTGCCCAAGTCACAAGCCTAAGACGAGAACGGAAAATTTCTCGGGACATTCTCATGCAGTCCCTTCCAAAAACCATTCCCGATGTAAAAAACTTACAAATCCAAATTTATATTTTGCCAATGAAAGATGTAGGTGGAGATTTCTATGAATTCTTTTCACCCAATCCCTATGAAATAGGCATTGTACTTTGTGATGTTTCAGGACATGGAATTCCAGCCTCTCTCATTTCTGCAATGGGGAAGGTTGCCTTCACCACCCAAAAAGATAATATCTCATCTCCCAAACAAGTTTTAGAGGGAATGAATCGTGTGTTATACGGGAATTGCAATCCTCAATATGTAACGGCCTCTTATGTGTATTTAAACACATCGACAAAGGTATGGCGGTTTGGACGTGCCGGTCACCCGAGTGCTTATCTCCAAAGAGCCAGTGGTGAAATCATCAAAGTTCACCCCAAAGGAAAAATCATTGGTGTGTTCCCCGAAATTCAAATTGAAGAAACCACATACCGAGTGGAGCCCAAGGATCGAATCCTTATCCTAAGTGATGGGGTTTTGGAATGTTTTAATCCCGAAGGGAAAATGTATGGAGAATCCAATTTATTGGAATTTTTGCGAACCAATCGGGAACTACCAAACCATCTATTCAAAGGAAAACTCATACAGGATTTAGAGTCGTTTTCTAAAGCAGAAATAAAAGAGTGGGAGGACGACCTAACGTTTATTTTTCTGGAATTGGTATGACAAAAAGTTACGAACTCTTGGATTCAGGTGATTTATCCAAATTGGAAATTGTTGGTGGGTACAAACTCCTTCGTTCTTCCCCTACTTCTGCTTATGGAAAGGCAACACCGGAAATTTGGAACGACCTGCATGCACAATACATCAAAAATGATTCCGGCTCTGGACATTGGAATTTCCAAAAGAAAGTTCCCGAAAGTTTTACCATCGAATTTTCTAACCTAACCTTCAAAATCAAACTCACACCTTTTGGCCACATCGGATTATTTCCCGAACAAGAAACCAATTGGAACCGTGTTCGAGAGATTGGAAAAAAGAAACAAGGTCTAGAAGTTTTAAACCTATTTGCTTATTCAGGGGGATCGACCCTTGCTTGTTTGGATGCAGGTATGGGAGTTTGTCATGTGGATGCTTCCAAAGGAATGGTGGACTGGGCACGCGAAAATGCAAAACTCTCTGGCCTCGATACCAAGCCAGTTCGTTGGATTGTAGATGATGTGATGAAGTTCATTCGCAGGGAAATCAAACGGGGGAAAAAATACCAAGGACTCATCCTCGACCCTCCCAGTTTTGGTCGTGGATCCAAAGGAGAGGTTTGGAAGATTGAAGAAAACTTGCCGGAACTTATGGATGCCCTCATGGAACTCTCTGATTCCAAACCCGAATTTGTCATCCTCAGTTGCCATAGCCAGGGTTTTAGTCCCCTAACATTAGAAAGGATATTATCTTCACGAATCAAAACCAAAGGTACTTACCAAACATCTGAGTTATTCATTCCTGAAAAATCGGGGAAAAAATACCCTGCTGGATTTTGTACTTTCTTCTCTAGATAAAAAACTGAATCCTTTCTAAGCCCTATGCCAAATAGAAGACAATACATCACTAGTTTTTCCAACCCGAAGGTGAAGTGGGTAGCGGGCCTCAAAGAAAAAAGAAACCGCGACGAAGAAAAAAAATTCTTCATTGAAGGGTATCGGGAAATCAAAAAAGCAATCACAAGTAACCCTAACTCACCTATCCCTTGTTTGCCCGTCAATATCACAAGTTTGTTTATATCACCCGAATGTTTTTTGGGAGAAAACGAAGAACAATTAATTCAGTCTGTACATTGCCCCGTTTTTGAACTTCCTCGTAAAATTTTTGAAAAGATTTCTTATAGAGATAGGCCCGATGGACTGATAGCTGTGGCAGAAACTCCTGATGCCCATGTGCCTTGGGAAAAAATCAAATCTTTAGATACAAATCCCGTCCTTATTATTGAAGGGGTTGAAAAACCAGGGAACCTTGGTACCATTTTACGAACAGCGGAAGGGGCTGGAGTGGGTCTTGTAATTGTCACTGATCCAAGAATTGATCTATTTAATCCCAATGTGGTTCGAGCAAGCACAGGAACAATCTTTACTTTGCCTGTTTATATTGGAGAATTAAACGAAGTCCTTAATAATTTCCAAAACAAAGGTTACAAACGTTATGCGGTAACACCAGAAGGGAAAACTCTTTATACATCTGTCAATATGAAAGAAAAATCCGTTTTTCTTTTCGGAAGTGAACAGTATGGACTTAGTACTGATGCCAAACGGCTTTCCGATGACACTCTCCACTTACCGATGCTCGGAGAGGCTGACTCTTTAAACCTAGCTATGTCTTGCGGAATTGTTTTATACGAATCCATCCGACAAAGAACACGATGAAAATTTATTTTTATATCTCAGGCCATGGATTTGGGCATATCAGTCGCTCAGGAAATATCATCAAACGCCTACTTACAGTCGAATTTATTGAAGAGATCCACCTAGTAAGCACAAGAATTTCCTTTTTAGATTTCACCCATCCCAAACTAAAAACACGAAATCTCAAACTGGACGTAGGGGTTTCACAAAAAAACTCTCTCTCCATTGATTTACAAACGACCAAAGAAGAACTCCAAGACTTTGAAAAAAACAAAAACCGGCTTCTTAGGGAAGAAACCGAATATTGCAAAAAAAATAATATCTCCATCATCTTAACTGATAGCTCTTCTTTTCCTATCACCATTGCCTTAGAAACGGGAATCCAAAGTATTTTTCTTGGTAACTTTACCTGGGATTTTATTTATAAAAACTATGCCAAAGACGATTCCTATTTTGGGAATTTAAGTGAACAATTGCAGGTAGAATATGAATTTGCCACAGAAGCACTCATTTTACCCTTTTCTTGCCCCATGCCCTCTTTCTTAGATGCAACTAACATTGGTCTTGTGGGGAGAAAACCAACCCTTTCGAAAAAAAGGGCCAGACAAGTATTTGGGTTTAAAGAGGATACTACCTACATTCTTTTGTCTTTTGGAGCTTACGGTTTGGAAGGAACCGAACTACAAACGAAAAATCTAAAACCTTCCATTCAGTTAGTTGCTTATGGAGTTCCAGGAATCCAAACCGAAGGAATCCTTGTGCCGGAAGTCCCTCATTACCCCGATCTAGTAACGGCTGTCGATTATGTTTGCACAAAACCAGGATATGGGATTTTAGCTGAATGTTATTATGCAAAAACTCCTATTCTTTACACTGATCGCGGTGATTTTGCGGAATACCTTTATTTGGTAAATGCACTCGACCTTTACTTCCGGTCGGCTTATATTGACCTCACCCGAATAATTTCTTGTCAATTTGAGGAAGTGCTGACTCTAATTAATACGATCGACTCGATGACTCCGAAGTTAGAACTAAAAACTAATGGAGAAGAAGATGTCCTTTCTCACTTATTAGAATACAATTAAATGCCAGGCCCAGACTCCTATACAGACAGAATCCTCCAAGATTTAGAAGCCAACGAAAACGGTTATTTCCAAATCGAAAACTCCTCTGGTAAAGCCGTATTAAAAATCACGAAACCTGGACCCAAAGGAAAAAAAGTCGATTACAAAGATGTCTTAGCACGAGTGCAACTTTTTGGCGTAGAAGGTTATAATTCAGAACAAATCAAAAAAGCAGTTGCCTTAGCAGAAAACAAACCTGTGGAAATTGGCACCTGGTCCAAAGGTGATCCGGTAAACTCTTATGCAGATATCACTATCTCCGAAGACTATATGGAAGCCAAGATGGTCCTCCATCCGCCCAAACATGGTGGAGCCCTTCTCACAGAATACCAGTTACGTGAACAGATAGCTTCTGTTGGTATCTCTGTTGGAATCCTTGACTTGGTGATTCAAAACCAAGTCAAAAATCCCGACTTTTTTGTGCCCTATACCATTGCGAAAGGGTATCCACCTATTGCAGGAAAAGATGGGGAAATTAAAATTTACTTCCGATCCGACAACAAACCTCAGTTAGAAGAAGACGAACATGGACGTATTGATTATAAAAAAATTGGAGTCATCCAATCGGTCAAACCAGGCGATTTAATTGCCGAACGCATCCCTCCCAAAAAAGGAGAATTCGGAAAAACTGTCAATGGATCCATGATCCCTTACCAAGAAGAAAAAACCATCGACTGGAATCTTGGAGCAAACGTGGAACTAAAGGGGGACAAACTGTACGCTAAAATCGCAGGCCGACCTGTTCTATCGGCAGCCCTGGAAATCAAAGTAGATGAAGTGATCCAATTGGAAGCCGTTGACTATTCCACCGGAAATATTGACTTTCCTGGAACCATTATCGTCGAAGAAAAGATTGGAGATGGATTTTCCTTAACTACAAGTGGAAGTATCATCATTCGTAATTCTGTAGGAAAAGCATTTCTCAAGGCGAAAGGCGACATTGTTTTGTCAGGTGGGTTTATGGGACGGGGTGAAGGTTATATCGAATCTGAAGGAAATATCTATGCTAAATTCGTAGAACAAGGCAAACTTACTGCCCAAGGAAGTATTTTTGTAGAGGAAGCTGTGATGCACTCTGAACTTTCTGCCAAAGATTTTATCCGAGTTGTCGGAGGCCGAGGGGAAGTTATTGGAGGAACAGTCATCGCTGGGAACTCACTCACTTGTGCCAAACTCGGTGCCGTTGTGGAAACCAAAACCAAAGTGGCGATTGGAACCCCTCCAGAGTTACTTGATGAACTCAATCGGATGAAAAAGGAAATCGCGGACAAAGAAATCACTCTGCACAAAGTCCAACTAACACTCACAAAACTCGTGGAAAAAAGTCAGAAAAAAGATCTGACACTTGAAGAAAAAGAAACCATCACTAAATTAAAAGATGCTAATGAAAAATTCACAAAAGTTTTAGAAGCACAAACTAAACAGTTCGAAACAGCTCTTGGTTCGTACGAACCAAACCCAGAGGCCTTTGTTGATGTGGAGAGAGAAGTGTTTCCTGGAGTAGATCTTAGTTTTGGAGCAGGAAAAAACTACCGCATGGGTATCAATTCACTGGTTGGGAAAACTCATTTTTATTTGGGAACCGACGGTAGCATCCAAACGGATAGAACCGTCATCAGAAAAGAAGACTAATACAAATTTATTCTTCGTTTAGTATTCCCTCTTCCTCATCCTTTGAAATTTTCCTTTCTGGTTTGAGATCGGCATCAACTGAGTTTGTTACTTCAGTTACGGTGGTTTTCTTTCTTTTTTCAAATTTCAATTTTGCCAAATCGGCTTTATCAAAAACTAACCAGTGTTTATTACGAAATCCAGAGACTTTTTTAAAAGAAAAACCTTGGCCTTGCAATATGTATGTTGATTGTGGGAAATGTTCAAAAGGAATGTCAGGGATATTTGACCAGTCGTAGTAATTTCCTTGTTCATCGTAAGTGATTTCTTTTTGGAGTTCTCCAAACAAAATTTCTATAGAAGTTTCAGAAGACCAAATGTAAAATCCAGTTCGGGAATAATGAGAAACAACAGACTTCACTGGATTGTATTTAGAGATAACAAGAAGTAGTTGGTCTGGTTTTAGTTTTTGTAAACCATCCACAAGATCCAATGCAAACTCTTTGATTTCTTTTTCTTCAAAAACGTATTGGTTTACATCACCATAAGAACTTTCTTCCCGAAACCGAATGTTTCCAAGCAAATCCAAAACTTTTTCTTCTGTGATTTCCACAGGATGGGCAAATGTTTTAGATACAGCCGTCTCTGACTTTAAGCTGATTTTATCTCGAGCTACAGTATAAATTGCAAACTCATTACTACGAAAAAGTAAAGACCGACTCTTCACACCTGAAGCACAGGAGTTAAGAATGATGGCAAAAAGGAAAAAAGAGAAAATTCGATAGAGTTTCATTATTTTTATACCTCTAGAGTTTTTTGAAACTCTGGAAATTTGGAAAGGTATTCATCCAATGTCAAAATAGAAAGGATATGATTGAGTCCAGAGAGACGGAATACAGAGTTAAGATTTTTATTCAAATTTGTGACGAAGATTTCTACACCACGATTGTGGAGAGCCGAAGAAGCTTTAATGACAGCTCCAATTCCACTGGAGTCGAGAAACTTAACGGAATGGAAATCCATTGTCAATTTTCCAAAATTCTGACTTTCTATCGACTTCTCAAATTCTTGATAAAACTCTCTTGAGTTTTCCATCAGGACGTCCCTTTGGATCGATAGAAGCAGGTGATTTTCCTGACGGTGGCTTTGAATCAACATAGATGGATTAACAATACGTTACGATTCTCTGGATTTGTGTCAAGAAAATCGGACTTAAGAAAGAGGGGCCAAATCCGTCAGATTCATCTCTAAATCGTGCGGATACCCTTCTTTATCATTATAAACTACAATTGCTTTGTCTGATTGAATTTCTTTTATCTCCACCGTGGATCCAGTGAAGATAAAAATACCTTTGTTAAGGAAAGTTGGTTTGGTGAGTTTTGCCTTATCGCCTGGCTTCATTCCTCACCCTCTGTTTTTAAATAGAGGTCTTTGCCTGCTTTTTTCATTACATCAAAGATATACATTTGGCTGTGATCCACTCGGGTTCCAATGTCATAAATGGCATCGGTAAAATCAGCTCCTTCAATCTTAGCAGAAGCAAGTTTTGCAAACCGTAAGTCTGCACCTCGGAAATTGGCGTTGCGAAGATCGGCTCCATTAAAAAACGAAGCCTTAAGATTGGCACCTTGGAAGTTGGCTCCTACAAAACTAGAGTTTTGAAGGAAGGCATTGTGAAGATCAGCACCACTAAAATCAACCCCATCCAACTTTTCTTTTTCCAACATAACACTGGATAACTTGGCTTCCCGAAGGTGGCCTTGGTTGTGGAGAAGTTCCATCGTTTGGGATTTGGTAATGCGGTTTTCTTTCGGAACCCCTTGTCCCGATTCATAATCCTCAACAGCTTTTTTGAGAGCAGCTACTGCGGATTCTGGGTAGTTCTTTCTTCTTTCAGGAAACTCGAAGAGAGTTTCTAAAGTTTCAGGAGTGAGGTTTTTGAGTTCGAGAAGAGATTTACCTTTTGCGTATTCAGTTGCCATAGCAAGTGCTACAATACCAAACCCGCAGCCAGTTGTGGTGTAACTTGCGTCTTCCACAACAGACTCGTCGTTTAACTTTAAGTAAATGCGATAACCGTCCCCGCAACCTGTATTGCGGTAGTAGGAGACGACGGTGGCGTCGTCCATCTCACGGTAATTCATCCTTTGGTCGTTGATTTCTTTGTAGCGAGCAAAGTCCATTACTGCCATGAGTATTTCCCCTCTTTCTGTTTAGACGGATTTGGCGGATGCCAATTACTTCATTTTGTATTTTTTCTTGAACTTGTCTACGCGGCCCGTTGTATCCAAAAGTTTGGATTTTCCAGTAAAAAATGGGTGGCAGTTGGAACAAATTTCCACACTGATATCCCCAGCAGTGGATCTAGTTTCAATCACAGTACCACAAGCACATTTGATTTTGGCAGCAACGTATTTTGGATGTATGTCAGTTTTCATGGTGGCCCTTCTAGTTCGTATTCATGCTGGCGAGGAATTGGTCGTTAGTCTTCGCTCCGCGCATTTTTTCAATCAATAGTTCCATACTTTCGGTGATACTCATGGGAGAAAGTACTTTTCGGAGGATAAAGACACGAGTGAGGGTATCCTGTGGAAGGAGGAGTTCTTCTTTTCTGGTTCCTGAGCGGTTGATGTCGATAGCCGGGAAAATACGTTTGTCAGCGAGTTTTCGGTCTAGATGGATTTCCATATTTCCCGTTCCCTTAAATTCCTCAAAAATCACCTCGTCCATTCGGGAACCTGTGTCAATGAGGGCTGTGGCGATGATGGTAAGGGACCCACCCTCTTCGATATTCCTTGCGGCACCAAAAAATCGTTTTGGTTTGTGAAGGGCATTGGAGTCCACACCACCGGAAAGAATCTTTCCTGAAGTAGGAACCACTTGGTTGTAAGCCCGAGCAAGTCTAGTGATGGAATCGAGAAGGATGACCACATCTTTCCCATGTTCCACAAGCCGTTTTGCTTTTTCGATGACCATCTCGGCTACTTGGACGTGGCGTTGTGCTGGTTCATCAAAAGTAGAACTCACCACTTCGCCCTTTACATGGCGGGCCATGTCCGTTACTTCTTCGGGACGTTCATCAATGAGTAAAACGATGAGAAAAATTTCCGGGTGGTTTCTTGTGATCGCATTGGCAATGGATTGCATAAGAACCGTTTTACCAGTTCTAGGTGGTGCTACAATGAGAGCCCTTTGTCCCTTCCCTATTGGACACATAAGATCAATGACACGAGTGTCCAAATGGCTTGGATCAAACTCCATATTGATTCTTTCGTCTGGATAAAGAGGAGTTAAGTTATCAAATAAATTTCTTTTCTGAGCCACTTCCACAGGAAATCCGTTGATGGATTCAACTCGAAGCATGGCAAAAAATCTTTCTGCTTCTTTGGGTGGTCGTATAAGACCAGTCACCGTATCTCCTGTGCGAAGACCGAATAATTTGATTTGAGAAGGAGATACATAAATATCATCTGGACCTGGCACATAATTGTAGTCAGGTGACCTTAGGAAACCATAACCATCGGGAAGTCTTTCCATCACTCCCGCTGCATGCACTTGGCCGTCTTTTTCGGTTTGTGCTTGGAGAAGAGCAAACATCAGGTTTTGTTTTTTTAGTCCATGAGTGTTTTCCACTCCCAAACCTTTGGCGAGGTCTGCAAGTTCATTGATGTTTTTTTTCTTTAGTTCTACTAAATCAAGTGGCGGAGGAATGGGACCTTCGTATCGGCCTTTTTTCTTCTTAAATTGTTTCGGTGGTTCGGAACCATCTTCTTGGTCCATGATGCCGTTTGTGTATTCGGTTGGTTCTTCGGGAGGATTAACTTGAATTTCGTCTTGTTTGCGTGATGCCATGGATTCTTCTACATTGATTGTTAGAGTATTTGATTAAATTTGGGAAACCATTTGTGCAAGTTAAGTATGCAAGGGAAACAGCGAAGTGCGGAGGTGTTTTCTCAAACGGTAAGGAAAAAATCGTTTTTCCCTCATTTTCGTCAACGTCTTTTTTTTGTCTTTTTTCTCGCCGGACTTTGTTTTTTACTCTGTTTCTTCGCCGGACCTTGCGCTTTCAAAGATTTAGCCGGTTTCTTGGGGATTTTTGTCTTTGTTAGAGAAACAGTTTTAGTCTTCTCCGCTGTTTTTTTGGGCTTTTGTTCCGGTTTTTCCGAGCGCTTTCTTGGGATTACTGTTTTCACTTTGGTTTCATTGCGAAACCGTTCCGAGAGTTTTAAAAACCGAATTCTGTTTTGTAATGTGGTTCTTGGAATACCCAATTCCGATGCTGTATGAGAAATATTGTTTGAGTTTCTTTTTAGCGACTTATGGATGTAATGCGCTTCCATTTCTTCTAAAACAGATTCTAAAGGAAGTTTAGAATGGAAGGCCTCGTCTACATTTGGAAATTCAGATTGCCCATTCCCCCCGGAAGGATTGGTAAAAGAAGATGGAGAAAAATGATATAAAAATCCAAATACTTTTTTTTCCTTTTTCAAAGTTACAATACGTAATGTAACCCGAAGTTCTGTTAGGTTTGCATACAGAACACTAGTATCGGCATCCTTACCTAAACTCATATCATGGTCTTTTAAGTAGGCCGCGAGAACTTCTCTATTGAGATTGTGAAGGTATTTTTCTGCCAATTGTAGCGAATCACGAAACAAAGGTTTTGTGAGGATTTGATTCTCGAAAGTTTCGTTATAAAAAACAGTAGATCCAGTGACATCTGTCGCAATGAGTCCATCTGGGAAATGAGAGAGAATAAGCTCCATAAACCACTGAACAGAATCAGTGTTTTCTTTTTTTCTTTCCAGTTTAGATTCAATTTCTTCTAGTTTGGGATCACGAACATGAGAAGAATCTAATTTGGTAAAGGCGGCAAGGAACCTAGGTTTGTCCCAATTATCTTTTTTTTCTCCATCCAGGCCAATGACTGGGATCTGGTTGGATTCTTTAAAATACAAAAGTAAGTTTTCGTGAAGTTCTGTTTCGAGGATGTCCAAAGGAATTTCGTCCAAATCTTCTCTTTCTCTTCCCAAATCGGACAACTCACGGTGGACACGATCTTTGGAGAGGAGACCTAATAACTCACCCTCATCCGAAATGACGGGAAGGTGGGTGGCTCTTGTCAGCAAAAAATGACGATAGAGTGATTCAAACTTCACTAACCAGTCATTCTTTGGAATTTGATACCTGTGAAAATCGAAATTTTAGTTTTCTTGAATCGTGTTTTGCTTTTGTTTGTGAAGGCCCATCCAAATCGGTTGGACCCAAACAGAATCAGCGGTTTGGTAATCTTCGGGGATCTCTGCTTTTTGAGACCGTAAAGACATAAGACTGTAAACTAGCGAACGTTTGTATGTGTGAAGAGAAAGTTGGTAATTTCCAGACAAAAAGTATTCTTTTGCATGGTCTTTTTCTGTTTTTGCCATCACAAGGTACCTTTGAATTTTTTCTTTGGTATCCCATTCCAATGGTTTGGAACCTGACTTATCTTCTCCTTCAAGGAGAATCCATTGTCCCATGGCTTTTTGGTAGAGCGTGGTCGCCGATTCTTCCATGGGAAAACAGAGTTTCCTTTGTGTGGCGTGGATGTCTCCCTCGGCAATGGAAAGAGTTTTTTCAATTTCTACTCGGTTCCCACCACGGTAGGTTTCTTCTACTTGTGTGCGCATCGCCTCAATCGAAGTTTTACCAATCTCTGGTTCCAACTTCAATTGTTCTTTGATGTCGAGAACCAGTGTTATTTTTCCATCCAATTGTTTTTTACGTTCCCTATAAGACATTGTGGTTTTGGCCACAAGTGTGAGTGCAAAAACAAAGATGATAACACTGGTAACCCACTTCATATTATTTTTTCTTTTCTTCTGGGTAGATCGCTTTACCGTTTTCATCAAACTTAGGAGTCGGAGGAACTGACTCTCGTCTTGCCCCTTCCGTTTCTTTGATTTGAGCATTGGCTTCCATTAGTAGATCCAATTTTTTGGAAGTGATGAGTCCGTAGTTGTCATCATGTTGTTCCAAAAGATCCAAAGGTTTTGCATCTGGATTGCCTGGAGGAACCACAGTTCTTTCCATTCGTTTGTTTTCAATGAAGTTGATGAGCGTATCTCTCACCTTCTCGTAGTTACGTTGTTTTTCTTCGTTACGAGCATCTTTTAAATCTTCATTGGAGCGGTATTGGTATTCTGGTTTGTCTTCGTCCGGCGTTTTGCTATAAATCATCGCAAGGATGGCAAAACGTTTGGCACGGCGTAAAGTGAGAATCCCTTCTTTATAAAGAGTGAGTTTGTAACGATACTGATGAGGGCTTGAGTTAAGACCTGTTGTATAAAGATCTTCGGCCGAACGGAGGTCACGAAAACCTAAACGTAACAAGGCTTTGGCGTTATTGTCATTGGAACGAATGATGGTAGGAGCTGCGGCTTCGAGAAGTGCTCTTGCATCTTCAATGTATTTTTGAAGGACAATTTCGAAGATGGCTTTTAGTTCCCCTTGGGCTTGGCGGAGTTGGCGAAATCCATAGACATAGTTACTTTGTAAGTACCACATGTTCCCACTAAAGTCCGATTGGTTGGCTGCTTTGAGAAGTTTGAAATAATCAAAGTCCAAGTTCTTTTTGGAAGGATCTGGAGCGGGTGCTTCTGCACCTGGTTGGGCTGGTTGGACTTCTTCTTGAGAAGGAGCCAAATTGCTCAGAGCCACATTGATAAAATTTAAGTTTTCTTTGTTTTCAAAGATTAAAATCCCCAGATTCGTTTGTTCTGGAGATACTGCGCTGATATGTGAGATATGACCCACGACCATTGCAAAAAAGAGGATGAATTTCCATTTTCCCATAGCTCTACCTTGTTTTATATATCGGAGCTACAGGAAAAACCAGGACTAAATTTTACATTTTTTGGATTCGTTCGATGGCAGAAATGACGTCTTCGCGCTTTCCAAAGGCAGAAAGTCGAAAATAGCCCTCTCCTGCCGGCCCAAATCCCGAACCAGGGGTGCCCACCACTTGGGCCGTTCCCAAAAGTTCATCAAAAAATTCCCAAGATTTGAGACCTCTTGGAGTTTTTAGCCAAATGTAAGGAGCGTTCATTCCCCCAAATACAGTGTAACCTGCCTTTACCAATCCTTCTCGGATGAGTTTCGCATTCTGCATATAGTAGGAAATTTGTTCTTTGATCTCTACTTGGCCTTGCGTGGAAAAAACTGCCTCGGCTCCTTTTTGTGTTACGTACGACACTCCATTGAACTTGGTGGTGTGGCGGCGGTTCCAAAGAGAATTAAAACTCACCTCTTCCCCCGCTTTTGTTTTTCCTTTTAGGTCTTTGGGAATCACAAGGTAGGCGCAGCGTGTTCCTGTAAATCCAGCCGTTTTGGAAAAAGATCTAAATTCCATAGCCACTTCTTTGGCTCCTGGAATTTCATAAATGGATTTGGGAATTTCTGGATCTTGGATAAAGGATTCATAAGCCGAATCGTAAAGAATGATACTTCCCATTTTTTTGGCAAAGTTGACCCATTCCGTGAGACGAGCTCTTGTGGCCACCATTCCTGTGGGATTGTTCGGATAACAGAGGTAAATGATGTCTGGTTTTTCTTTGGGAAAGTCTGGTTCAAAATTGTTTTCTTCTGTTGCCGGCATATAAATGATATTCGCATATCGTCCGTCCGCACCCACTTCTCCCGTACGACCTGCCATCACATTGGTATCGACATACACGGGATAGACGGGATCGACGACTGCAATTTTACTATCTAATGAGAAGATTTCTTGGATATTTCCACAGTCACATTTAGATCCATCAGAAACAAATACTTCGTCTTCAGCGATTTGGACGCCGCGTGCCGTATAATCGTGAGCGATGATCTTTTGGATGAGAAAGGAGTATCCTTGTTCTGGACCATACCCGTGAAATCCGCCAGCACTTCCCATTTCTTTGGCCGCATCGACCATAGCATTTACAATTGTTGGTGCCAAAGGCAGAGTGACATCTCCAATCCCAAGACGGATGATTTGAGCATTTTGGTTGGCATCGGAATAAGCTTTGACCCTTCTTCCAATTTCAGGAAACAAATATCCTGCTTTTAATTTTAAATAGTTTTCATTTATCTGAGTCATCTTCTTCTTTATTTTCCTCTATCAGTTTTCTCGATCTAAATCCTTCATGATAACCGTGTTCATATAACACGTCTTCTTCGCCCCAAGTCCAACAATAGAACCCAGTGCCGTGGTCAAAATCAACAAGCCACAAGCCTTTGACATCGATATTCATTGTCAAAATTTCATTCGTCCAATGTTTGATTATCTCACCGATTTCTTCTTCTTTTGCTTCCAAAACATTTTCTGGCAATAGTTTGTTTCTGACATCATCCGCAAGAACACTGGCCCTTAAATAGTATTCCCTTGTGATGTCTCGCACAAGGGGTAGGACTTCTCTGGCTTCGGTGAGTGTCCAAATCTTTTTAGTCAAAATCCACTCCGAGACTAAGACAAAGTAAGGCCATCCGAACCACCACACCATACTTCGCCTGACGGAAGTAAGCTGCATTGGGAAGGTCATCTACGTCGGTGGAAAGTTCATTCACACGAGGAAGTGGATGGAGGATGGTTGTTTCTTTTTTGGAAGCAAGCACCAGTTCTTTATTCACTTTATAAATATCTTTTAGTTTTTCATACTCTCTATGATCGGGAAATCTTTCTTCTTGGATCCGGGTCACATAGGCAACATCCGCATCCCAAAAGGCTTTGATGTCTGTAGTTTCTTCCCAAGTCATGGAAAAACCTTCTAAGTTCTTTTTGTACTTTTCAGGAAGCCGCAATTCTTCGGGACTGATGAGATACAAATGCACCGGATAATGACGCAGCAGATTGATAAGAGAGTGGATGGTTCTTCCGTATTTCAAGTCGCCAATAAAGGCGATGTTTAGTCCATCGATCTTTCCTTTTTCTGAAACTATCGTGTATAAATCGAGAAGTGCCTGGGTGGGGTGTTGGCCTGCCCCGTCTCCTGCGTTGATCACAGGGATGTTCACGGCCCCTGCGGCAATCCGTGAGGATCCTTCTACTGGGTGGCGGATGACTGCAATGTCACAATAGGCTTCGATCATCTTCATCGTATCATACAAGGTTTCCCCCTTAGAGATTGAGGAAAATTGGAAACCCACGGTGGAGATAAGCCTTCCCCCGAGCCTTTCCATGGCCGCTTCAAAACTCATTCTCGTCCGGGTGCTGGCTTCAAAAAACAAAGAGGCCAGGAGTTTCCCATGTAGGATTCCAAAGGCTTTACCTGATTCATGCAGGGCATTCATCCGGTTTGTTTTTTCAATTAGGTAATTGAGGTCGTCTTTGGAAAATTGTAAGGTGTCTAAAATGTTTTTGTGGGAATAAGAGTACATAGGGCGGAAATCTTTTCTCTAGGGTTTTTGGTATCGAATAAATCGAAAACATATTTTTTGGTATTTATGGTCGAGACAATTCAGAACAAACTCCGGGATATGGAACTTGTCACCCAACACTTGGTCCAACCGGACGATTTAAACTACCACAACAATCTATTCGGGGGGAAAATGCTCTCCTGGATCGATGAAGGGATGGCAATGTATGTGATGAATAAAATTCGTTATACCAATATTGTCACGATGAGTATGGACAATGTGGTATTTCGCTCGCCGGCTCGGGCTGGTGACATCATCCAAATCTACGGAAAAATCGTAAAATACGGAAAATCTTCAGTCACTTCCCGGACTTTGGCCATTACCAACAACCCACAAACAGGAAAAATGTCTGCCGTGATTGAAAGTGACATCACCTATGTTTGTTTAGGCGAGAATGGAAAACCAACCGCTTACTTTCGGAACTTTACCCCAACCACTTAGGAAACAGCGTTTGATCAATTCCGAGTAGATTAAATATCCTTCCCGCAATAAAATCTCCAAGGTCGTCCAAAGTTTTTGGTATTTGGTAGAACCCGGGGGATGCAGGAAGGATGATAGCCCCCGCCTCGTCCAATGCCAAAAGATTTTTCAGATGGATGCGGTTGTAAGGAGTCTCTCTCGGAACTACAATGAGCCGCCTTCTTTCTTTCAGCGAAACATCGGCAGCTCTTTCAATTAAGTTCTCTGTAAGGCCTTGGGACATCGAAGCCACAGTCTTCATACTACAAGGAACTACAACCATCGCATCCCAACGATTGGATCCGCTGGCAATATCGGAGCCAATATCAAAAAAATTGCGTACGTGAAATTTATGTTTGGGTGTGGTTTTCCATTTGGTTTCCACAAAAGATAGGACATCTTCTGCGGACTCCACTTTCGTTTCATACTCTTCGGAAAAAATGCGAAGTGCTGCGGGACTTGCCGTGATATAGGTTTCGCCCTCTACTTCAGACAAAGCACGAAGAAACCTGGCGGCATAAATACTGCCACTCGCTCCCGCAAGACCCACCACCAGTTTCATTAGAAACTAATTCCCGAAGAGACTTTGAGTAAAAATTCATTCCATTTATCAAAAAGAATCGCAAGGAACAAAACGACACTGATCCAAGAATTGATTTGGTAAAAAACCATCGGTAAGTCTTTCGACTTATACTGATAAGAGATTTTATGTTCATACAAAACTAAAACTCCAATCACGGATAAAATCAGAAAATACATAACCCCAAGGCCGGCACTGCTTCCGGCAAAGATAAAAAATACAAAAGAGAGGATATGGAGAAGAACAGCAATGGCTCTTGATTTGGTTTCACCGAGGCGAGAGGGAATGCTATGAAGATTTTCTTTGACATCAAAGTCCATATCCTGAATGGCATATAACACATCAAAGGCGGAGATATGAAAAAGAAGCCCTAAAGAAAAAAGGATCGGAACTAAGTTAACCGTTTCTGTGATGGCAATCCATGCACCGAGAGGAGCCAGAGCAATCGCAAATCCCAAAACCAAATGGCAAAAAAGAGTGAAACGTTTCGTGAGCGAATAGAGAAATAAAACAAAGAGAGCTGGGAAAGAGAGTAAAAAAGCCAGTTTGTTTACAAAGAAACTCGCAAAGATAAAAATGAAGGAGGACAAACCAATAAAAAGAAGGGCTGAGAGTTTAGAAATTTTTCCAGAAGGAATTTCTCGGTTTTGGGTGCGTGGGTTCTTTTCATCAATTTCTGAATCCACATAACGATTGAACCCCATGGCGGCACTGCGAGCACTCACCATACAAACTAGCACTAGGGCCGCAATTCGAAGTAAGTCTCCCGTATCCAAAGTGGATTCCAAATAGGCGAGGAGGAAACTGATCCCAGCGAAGGGCAAGGCAAAGAGTGTGTGGGAAAATTTTACCATTTTAGCGTAGAGAATTAGGTTTTTAAAGAAGTTCATGGCATCCTTTCTGCCCATAGATTAGACAGAGAAAAGGTTTTTTGGTTCATTCTGATTCGATTTCTTCCGTTCTTAGAACCAAGGTCTTAATTTATGAATATCCGTCTTTCTTTTCTTGGTAGATTCCCCGTATCCTTCGTTACATTCGGAATTTTTATTCTTACCACACTCACCGCAAACCTGAGTGCCCACCCCAGTTTGGAAGACCGACCCTTACGAATTTTTTTCCATTGTGGAAAGGAACTCTTCACAAGAATGGATGAGGAAGGTCGTGGGGGCCTCAGTGCTCTCCTTGGATTTGTCGAACGAGAAAAGATGGATTTGGATTTAAAACGAGGGAAAGGATACATGTTGTACCCTTTTCAACCCAAAGACAAACCCTTAGAATTTCCCTTCGATGGATTTACACTGGGAAAACCAAAAGAGATGAATCATGGCCCCGTTAAACTTGGTTTAGGCTCTATCCAAGAAATGATCGATGTCAAAAATATTGAGGATTATGATGGTTGGATTGTTTACGTTGGGGCCGACGAGGAAACAAAAATTCCCCTCCTTCCTTGGCAAAACCACCCGGAGCTTCCCCTTTTCCTTCTTGTGGAAGGAAACGCGCAAGCACGGTTTCGGTACCTATCTAATGTCCACCAAATCGAATGTCCTAAAGATTATGGAAGGCTTGGAACTTTAAACTTATTCTTTCGAAAACGAAATTTGATTCGATTGGATTATAAATTAGAATCGATTAACTTAACCGATCGGAATCGTTCTTGGAAACAAAGAAAGGAATCAGAATCCGAAGATGGGCTAGACAAACCTACTCCGAAAACGAAGGACATAGGGAAGAAAGAGGACAAGTCGAACAAAATGTCCGGCGTGCCTGGCAGTTCTTACGACCGAGAAATATTAGGTACAGAGATAGGTTTCGGCAAATCTCCTTAGGAGTGATTTTCAGCATCTCCCGTTCAATTTGTACGGGGTCCGTTTTTTGGGTAAAACCCAATCGTTTGGTCAAACGTTTCACATGGGTGTCGACTACGAACCCTTCCACCACTCCATAAATTTCGGCAAGCACTACGTTTGCAGTTTTTCTTCCAAACCCAGGGAGTTTGATGGCCTCCTCCATTGTATTGGGAATGATTCCGCCATACTCATTCAAAACCATACGCGCAAAACCTTGGATGCTTTTGGCTTTGTTTTTATAAAATCCTGTGGAGAAGATTTTTTTCTCTATGGCTGCAAGTGGTGCATTAGCAAAAGATTCGAGTGTGGGGAAGGTACGAAAGAGTTCAGGTGTGACAGTATTCACACGTTCGTCCGTACACTGGGCACTGAGAATGACCGCAATGGCCAATTCATAAGGTTTGGAAAAATGAAGGGGAGTTTCTACTTCACCGAACTCCGCCTCTAGGAGACGGTAGACTTCGGTGATAATATTGGGTGTTTTTTTGGATCGTTTCAATCCACAAGCAAACTAAAAAAATTAAGCTGCTGGTGTTGGTTGTGCTTTTGGAGTGATTCCAGCGTATTTTTTAGGAGTGATGGCAGAGATATCGCCACCGTGGTCTTTAATTGCCACTTTCAAACCTTTTTTACGAAGAGTTCGCAAAGCACGTGTAGAAATCTTAACGCGAACCCAACGGTTCTCGTCTTCCAAAAAGATTTTTTTTGTGATTACATTCACCTTCCAGATACGGCGATTCTTTTTATGAGAATGGGCTACGTTGTTCCCTGCCGTTGTTCCTTTTCCGGTTACTACACATGTTCTAGCCATAATTATTACCTTGTTTCGCTATGTTTTTGTACCCTCAGAATGGGTCAATTCGAAACGAATCTTTTCCTGAAAGAATCGAAGGGCGTCCACAGGTGTGTCGGCAAATCCAAACAATTGTAAGTCCTCTTCTGAAATCAGGCGCATCTCGGCTAGTTTTTTGAAATTGATCACTTGGGTCCAAAATTCTGTCCCATACAATAGGATGGGAATTTTGGATTTTTTTCCCGTCTGGACAAGAGTTAAGGTTTCAAAGAGTTCATCGAAGGTTCCAAACCCACCAGGAAAGGCAACCATCCCCCGACAAGTTTTCATAAACCAAAGTTTTCTCATAAAGAAATAATGAAACTCGAAAGTCAGCTCTGGATCCACATAAGGATTTACATGTTGTTCGTGAGGGAGAACAATATTGAGAGCTACTGATTTGGACCCGGCTTCTCTAGCACCACGGTTTCCAGCTTCCATAATTCCCGGGCCCCCCCCGGTGCAAATATTCAAATTTCTAGAAGGATTTTCTTGTTTCAAAGTAAAAGCCCACTCGGAAATCAATCTTGAAAACTCAGATGCCTCCTGATAGTAATGACCTAAAGATTCGAGAGGGGAAGTTGGATTCTGTTTGGGTGATTCGGGTGAGGGAATTCTTGCAGATCCGAAGACCACAATGGTATCTGTGATTCCATGGGTCTGGAATTCCGATTTAGGGTGAAGGTATTCGGAAAGGATACGAATGGGACCGGCTTCATTCCCCCATAAAAAACTTTGATTCTCAAAGGCTAAATCATTCATCTTGTTATCATAGATCGACCGAATGGTATAAAAAATGCGGAAATTCCAAAAAACACTCCCCGTCTCTATTTCTTTAGAACATCTCCCAATGCCTGAGACCGATTTGAAACAAATTTGTTTAGATTGGGAAGTGCTGGGATTTCCTTTCTTTCGTCCGGCCGTGGTTATGGATTGGAAAACAGAAACTTTGCCTTTGGGTAAAGCTAGAATGAATCTAGATTTAATTCTAACACTGCGGTTTTGGCAAAGTTTAAGTGATTGGATCTTACCGACATGGTATTCTCGAAAACAAACAAACCAACTAACGAAAATATTGCGGGATCAAGTTTTTTCAAAAGATACAAAAAACAAACCAAACACATTTTCTCAAGTTTGGAACCGCTTTTGGACCACTCCCCTTTCCCTAATTTGGCTAGATTTAGGATTCACTAAGCTAAGAATGGATTTAGATTTAGAACAGGATTTCTTTTCGAATGCCATTCCTCTTTCTTTTGATGGCGAAAAGAAACTCTACTTCCGAACAGGGTATCTAAAAGCCATCCACTACCGATTGACTAAAAAAGAATTTAAATCACCCTTTCCGAAATTTGCAGAAGTGTATATCAAAACCAGAGACAAACATAATGATGAAAGTTTAGGTAGGGTTTTTTATCGTTTCCTAGGATACATACTCGAAAAAAAGAGCGACGAATACCTGTTACCATACTGGGGATTCTCATCGATCCTACCAGATTCCATACGGAACCAAGTTCCAGAAGAAATCTGGAACTTCCAGCGGGCAACAAACCCACTCCAATGGAAAGAAAAAAATCTTTCAGGAAAGGAATTAGAATTTAGGACTGTCTACCCGGTTTCCACTTCTTCGCCAAATCATCCAAGATGATAAAACGAGAGTTTTTACCAATGACGACCTCATTGATTTTTTTATCTTGTAATGCTCGGTAAACAGAGGTTCGGCTAGTGTTTTTCTTTTCAGCGAAGTATTTGATCTCTAATAGATTTTTACTGATTTGTTTGCATGTATTCACTAGTGCATCTGACATTGTTGAACTAACCTCTCTCGTGTTAGACAGTTTGTTCGATAAAGAGATTCTAATTTTTTAAAAACGATCCAATCGAATCGAAAATTCTATCTGTTTTTCTGTCTTCGGTGCTATGGTTTTAGGATTACCACCAGGGAAATGTAAAAAATTCCCAGTTCCCGTCATAGGTTCAATCGCTATAGATCTTCGATCTTGTGGAGTATAGACTTGATAAAATTCACCACCTTGGATGATGAGTTTTTCTTTTTTATTCATTGAGAAAAGCCCAATATAGGAATTTTGTCCATGGATGGCCGAGTAAAGATCATCCAAATTCTTTCCCATCAAAGTTTCTTCAGAGTTAAGAACGACCACCTCCTTCTGTATCCTTTCTGGCAATAAATAGTCCCCTAACTTCACTTGGTGAAATCCAGAGCCAAATAAAAAAAGATCATCAATGGATTCATCTTCATTCCAACGAAAGTAAGGATGGATTCCGAGCGCAAAGGGAAATTCTGAATCTGATTCGTTGGTCAAACGATAAATGATTTTTAACTCTGATGGATAAAGTTGGTAACATTCTTTCACCTGGATTTGGGAAAGAAGAGTGCCTTTCCAAATGGATGGGATTTCCATTTCGAATTCTGCATAAGACTCGTTTTCACCAACCTCTTCTTTTATTAAATGCCTGGGAAGGTTATGGTAGAGGCCATGTAGGGGAATTCCATTCCCATCGGTAAGCCAATGGGTACTTGGATAGAACGGTTCTCTGGCCCAAGGGTTGGGTTCCAGACGGTTGACCCAGGGAAACATAAGAAAAGACCCAGAAGCAAAAAAAGGATCGGGAGCCTTATGCCCGGAAACGACAGAAACTGACTTTCCATCCACTGGCGATAGAAGATGCAAACCGAGCCATTGGCCACCACCCGTGGGGTGGGTTTCAAAACAAGACTGTTTTGTTTTCAGTTGGTACAAGATTTATCTCCCAAAAATGATTGAAGTCACAGTTTGCGATCTTAGAAAGGTTTGTATGCCTTCAAGAAAGCTTTTTCTTTTCATTTGTATCGTTCTTCTTTCGGTTCTTTTTACCGAATCTTGTGTCATTGGGAACAGTCTTAACTTATTACCACAAAGTGGCAAGGCTGATTTCGAAGAGAAACTCATTGCCGGAAAGGATCAAGAAAAAATCGTCATCATCTCCATCGAAGGAATGATTTCTGATGAATCTAAAGAATCCTTTTTTGGTACTTCCACGGAATCGATGGTTGCTCGGATCAAAGAATCCTTAAAATATGCAGAGCGAGATCCCGATGTAAAAGCGGTGATTTTAAAGATCAACTCACCCGGCGGAACGGTAACAGCCAGTGACATTATCTACCAAGAAGTTCTCAAATTTAAGAACAGAAAGTCCATTCCTGTATTTGCTGGATTTATGGATACGGCAGCAAGTGGAGCATACTATATCGCAATGGCAACAGATGCCATTGGTGCTCACCCAACAACTGTTACAGGATCTGTCGGTGTCATTATGTCTGGGATCAATGTAAAAGAAGGTTTGGATAAAATCGGAGTAAAAGATCAATCCTTTACTTCTGGCCCAAACAAAGCTCTTGGTTCTCCTACAACAGAGATGACTCCAGAACAAAGAAAAATCCTTCAATCCATCATTGATAGTTTGTATGGTCGTTTTTTTGAGATCGTTAAAAAAGGAAGACCCAATGTAGGAGAGACTCGCCTCAAAGAAATTTGTGACGGAAGAATCTTCACTGCGGAACAAGCTAAAAAAGAAGGGATGATTGATTTCATTGGCTACTTTGATGACTTTGTTTACCAAATCATGCAACATCCAAAATTCCAAGGGAATCGCGCTGGAAATCCTCGAGTGATCACTTACCAAAGAGGGAAAGGTCGAGTGGAAAATATCTACCAAGCGACAGAAGGTAATAAAAATCCTTTTTCTTTAGGAATTGCTGATAAAATCTTAGGAACAGGGACCAACGCTAAATTTCTTTATCTTTGGGATCTATAATTTTTAAGGCCACCTAATCAATGTTATTTAATTCTATTCCCTATTTACTACTTTTTGCGTTTACATATTTAATTTACTGGAATATTCCACAAAAAGGAAGAAAACCATTACTGGTTATATCTTCCTTAATTTTCTATGCGTATTTTAGTTTTCCGTTTTTGTTCCACTTCCTAACCGTAATTCTTGTCAACTATGGATTTAGCGAATGGATCTTTCGCAAAAAAGATAAAGGGGAAAAATACAGCCATTTACTATTTGCCATCGTAGCATTAAACCTAATCAATTTAGGTTTTTTCAAATATTTTTACTTCATCACCGGTTCTCTATTTTCACTCACTGGTTACCCAGCTTTTAAAGAGATTTCTGGATCATGGAGTATCTTTTTACCATTGGCCATTAGTTTTTACACCTTCCAAATCATTGCGGTGCAAGTAGACATCCATAGAGGAATCATTGAAAAAAGAATGTCCACCGTGGATTATTTTTTATTCATACTTTTTTTCCCACAATTGATTGCGGGTCCCATCATGCGCTCCCAAGATTTCCTTCCGCAACTAGACCATCCCACAATCGATGCAGACCGAATGAAAAAAGGTCTATTTTTGATTATCGGTGGTCTTTTTAAGAAAGTGATCATTGCAGAAAACATCGCACCCATCATTTCCCCGATCTTTATGGATCCTGCAAAATTTGATAGTTTTTCCATATTTTTCAGCGTTCTTGCCTTCGCCATACAAGTGTATTGCGACTTTTCTGGATACACTGATATGGCACGTGGATCAGCCAATTTACTTGGGTATGAAATTCCCGAAAACTTCCAGGGACCATTTTTTTCCCAATCATTTCGGGAACTGTGGTCTAGGTGGCATATCACACTTTCTTCTTGGTTACGCGACTATATCTATATCCCTCTCGGGGGTAGTAAGGGCAGTATCTTTCGTTCCAATGTGAACTCTTTCATTACTATGTGCCTTGGGGGACTTTGGCACGGAGCCAACTGGGCCTTTGTGTTTTGGGGAGCTTATTTAGGTGCTCTGATATGGGTGGAAAGGTCTCTCTACTTAGGTCGCGGGAAAAAGAAATTCCTTCCTGACACGATTCCCTTTGTGGGAATCATACGAACCATAGTGATCTTTATCGTATTTACCTTTTCTGGTGTTTTTTTCCGAGCAGCAGCGAGAGGTGAAGAATCGATGAGTGTGGCTTTTGAGATCTTTAAAGGTGTTTTAACATTCCGTAATACCGGTGAAACATTAAGCCGGGTTGATGAACTTCCCACCTTCATTGCACTCGGACTCATGTTCAACTGGTTCCAATATTCGAACTTTGTATACGAAAAGCTAAAACCTTACCAAAATATCCTCCTTCCCTTTCTATCAGTAGTGATTTTATTATTACTTGGAATCTTTGGCGACGGTGGACAAGATTTTATCTACTTCCAATTCTAAATTGTCTCTCCTTAAAAGTAGAGACAAAGGGAAAGGGCCGGAAAGAATCTATATCATTCTTTCCGCAATTGTACTCTTAAATCTGCAATGCACTCCCAAGATGGAATGGATCCGTTCCCTTCCTCCTAATACCTTTAGAGATCACAAAATTTTACTTGGAACTTATTCACGACCGGCGGAAAAAAAATCAGCCTTTGGATCCAAACAATTTCAGCTATATTGGAAAGAAGAAATCCATTTACAATCCAACGCCAAATTCACAAAAATCTGGAGCGAATGGAAAGTTTATGAAGATCATTCTGAATTCCATTATAAGGAAGGATTAGGGACTTTTGAAAAGTCAGGGGACTGGGTTTTATTGCAAACCAATTCTATCAATGAATTAGAATGTAAATCTGATGAAAAAAACAAAGCCACCCCGAATAACAAAGATTGGTTGAAATACTTCCCTTGTTCTTCTACCAGATCACCTAACATACGCTCGATAAATCACCGATTATTGTATTATTATGATGGGAATTCTCTGTACCCGTTACAGTATGAATCAGGCTACACGGAAGCTAACTTTGGAATTGCTTGGGAGTCAGACCTTCCCTACACCAAGTCTAAGTTGTTTGAAATTGCTAAATTGAAGTATGGGAAAAAAGAATTCCAACCCCACGTGTACAACCACGTGAAGTTGGATTGATTCGAAGAAGAATCAAAAAAGGGTAACCATCTCTAGAAAGAATCATTACATATTGTTTTATCTAAAAGCCACAACCGCACAAGCACGTGCGTATTCTTTATGTTCTACATTTGCTTTTTGTTCGAATTTAGTAATTCCATGTTGGCGAAACGCTTCACTTGCTTTTTTAGCATGTGTCGAAGCTTCGCAAAAGTTCCCTGCTTTGGAATGCGCAAGGCTTGCTAAGTATTGGATAGAAGCAAAACTTTTGTGTTCGCTCATTCCAATCGCTTCTCTAATTTTGATGGCTCGCGAATAATGCCCAGAAGCCAAATCAAACTCCCCCATCCCCTCTTCTTCGCTGGCAAGTTTTACAAGTTCATTAGAGATTGCGGTCAAAGTTTCTTTATCGTATTGGCTAATGAGGGAATCGAGATCTTCATTCATAAAAGAAGACTCTCCGGCAGAAATGGAAGCGGTAAGTGCCAAAACCAGAATGGGTAGAATTGCTTTTTTCATATTCCCTCCGAACCAACAGTTCACCTACTATAGTGCAACTATCGTGCCAGGACCAAAAGCCTCCCAAATGCAAAAGAAAGGCAAATAGGGAAATCCAAAGAGCGAAAGGCGGCCCAAAATGCTTAATTTTTACGCAGAATGGTGAATTAGAAATAAATTGCCTAAAAAAGGGATAGGACCGTTCGTTTCGAAGGAAAAGAGGAGAAATGTTTTTTTAGAGAGCGGAGTGGATAGGCAGTTTGCAAAAAGGAGGAGAGGGGAATCTGATTTAGAGTTAAGTTAGAAACAGGAATCTCTCCTCCCCTTTTGGTTGGAGAGAAGAAATGCTGTTTGTTAAAACTAATAACTTATTTCAATTCCTCATCTGAGATTTCTAATTCTCTTTGGAGAAAGTCAGTCAAATCCATGGAACGGTAATGGTCACGGTCTCCATCACATTGTCTCCCTCCTGGGACAGACAATGTGCGACCCGCAATGGTAATCGGCTTTAGAAACAAATTTCCTACCAAAGGACAATTCGGTCCTGGTGAAAGTCCATTGAATGCACAAGTAGCTCCCTTCACGACATCAGCAGGAATTTCTTCCGATTTGCCATTCGGATAGAATACTGGATATGGACCTTCGTTGTACCAGCGTGAGTAGATTTTTCCCCAAATCGGTGCGGCCACTCCCGCCGCCGTAACTCCTTTTCCAAGAGACAATGAAGACTTATCAAATCCCATCCAAACAATCGATGTGTATTTCGGGTCAAACCCAGCATACCAAACATTGGTATAGGAAGAAGTGGATCCAGTTTTTCCGCCGGACTCTCCTTTGTAGTTTCCTTTGTCAGCAGCACGAAGTGCTTGGGTCGGAGTTCCACCCATGGCAACACCAATTAACATTTGTTTTATGATATAAGCTGTAGCCTCGGGAATGATTTGAATGGAACCATTTTTTGCTTCTTCGGCAAGAGTTTCCTGGACTTCTTTTTCTTTATTATAAACAACAGTTCCACTTTGATTTAGCACATAACGAACACTAAAAGGAATCACATCCTTTCCTTTGTTTGCAAGAATCGAATAACCAAGTGCCATTTCATAAGGGGTAAGTTCCGCCACACCAAGGGCCAAAGCGGGACCAGTGGGAAAGCGAGCTTTATTCGTTTTGGTTACCTTAGATGCAAAATCAATGACAGCATCGGTTCCCGTTCTCATTAGCACTTGGACAGAAACAATATTTAAAGATAAAGATAGGGCACGAGAAAGAGGAACCATCCCCCTAAAATCACCCGAGATGTCTTGCGGAGAATACCCTTCCCCTTCTTCGGTGATTGTTGTGAGAGGAGCATCCATAATTCCCGTTCCAGATCCCACGGCTCTATTTTGGATGGCTGCTGCGTAAACAAAGGGTTTGAAAGCAGATCCAGTTTGGCGTCTTGCTTGCATGGCTCGGTTGAACTGATTTTTGGGAGAAAACCGAGAACCACCCACCATTGTCTGGATATAACCCGTTTGGTGGTCGATTGTGACAATGGCACCTTCTACGTGTAAGTTCGAAGAAAACACAAGGGAAGATCTTTGGAATTCTTTGACTGCCGAACTTTCGTTTTCCGAAGGAGTGAAGTCAGTCAGAAGTTCCAAAGCTGGTGCCATTTCTTTTTCTAAATGAAGACGAAATACTTGTCTATCATCCAAACTTGTTACGTAAGGAACACCCACAGGAAAAATGGATCCAAATAAATTATATAAAGAAACTAGGCCACGGTCTGCACGACCCACATAACGAAAGTTTGCTCCGAAGGCATATTTATCTTGTTCGATTAGGCCTTTCCTAAGTTCTTCTTCTGCGATCTCTTGTTTTCTAACATCGATGGTTGTATACACACGTAAACCACCCGTATACAACGCTTCTTCCCCAAGTTCCTTCTCTAAAATTTGGCGTACCCATTCCGTAAAATATGGTGCTCGGTTGAGTTTTGCTCCCCAAGTGGAACGAGAAGGAGATTGTGTGATGACAACAGGCCAATACCGATCCCAAAAATCATCATGGATTTTTTGCACTTGGTCTTTCGGGATGAATCCATTTTTTGCCATCAGGCCCAAAACAACCAACTGTGCTTGTTTTGCTTCTTTCGGGTTTTTAAACGGGGAATAGGTAACGGGAGCTTTGGGAAGCCTTGCTAGCATAGCTGCTTCTGCAATACTTAAATCTCTTACATCTTTTTGGAAGTAAACATTGGCTGCTGAAGAAAGCCCTGTGGTCCCGTGACCTAAATAAATTAAGTTAAAATAAATTTCTAAAATTTCTTCTTTGGTATACTCTTGTTCAATTTGTAAGGTCAGGAGTGCCTCTAAAAACTTACGACCAAAAGTTTTTTTCCTTTGTTGTAAGATGGTTTTTGCTAACTGCTGGGTGAGAGTGGACCCACCTTGGACAATCCGTCCAGCGAACACGTTTTTAATCGCGGCCCGAACAATGGCTAAAAAATCGATACCAAAATGGTTAAAAAAGTTATCATCTTCCACAGAAAGGAAGGCATGGATGACATGAGGAGGAATGTCGCTGTATTTTAAAAGTTCTTGTTTATGGCGATAGAGCTCTGCAAATAAAACCCCATTCGAATCATAAAGTTTTGTAGGAGTTGTGGGTTGGTATGAAGCCAACTTTTGTAACTCTTTTCCTTTATTTACCTCAGAGAGGATGTATCCAAAAAAGAATCCCCCAAAGAGAGCAATGCTAAAGAAAGTAGTAATAGTGATTCGAAGTGTTTTTTCTTTGTTCATAGTATTATAGGTGGAATCGCAATCCTTCCCTTGCTAAATGAATTTTTAGTTTCTTTTCGCCTAACTGCTCTTTGTGGAGTTTGGCATCATTATAAATTTCGTAAATTTTTTCATCGGAATAACTTGGTTCGTGATGAGTGAGAACTAAGTTCTTCACTTTCCATGAAGTGGCGCAGTTCACAGACATAGTATACGCCGTATGTCCCCAATCAAACTTGGAAAAAGATTCATCTAACGTGTATTGGGTGTCGAGTATGAGTAAATCCGCCTCAGCAAAGAAAGGATGGCATTCATGGATTAGGTCCATGTCCCCTCCTGTAAACTCAGCATCTGTGGCAAAAATAAAAATTTTTCCGGCCCTGTTTGTAAATTTGTAAGCAAAAGACCCGCCCGGATGTTTTAGTGGGTAACACTCTACCTTCAATCCAGAGGCAAATTCCAACACATCTCCAGGAAAAAAAAGTTTAAAGTCCTTCCCCGATCCCGTTCCATCCAAAGGAACCGGAAAGTATTCTGGTTCTTGTTGTTTTTGGAGCCTAGATTCTAAATCCGAATAAGGAGAATAAAAATTAAGGTAGAAGTCGGGAAAATAAATGGGTTTAAAAAAAGGAAGGCCTTGGATATGGTCCCAGTGGGTGTGAGTGATAAAGAAAGAAACTGTCCTTTTTAACTTAGTAGAGAGATATTCCGAGACAAGTTCGTCCCCTAAATTCCTGAGGCCCGTTCCCATGTCCAAAATATAGACTTCGCCTTCGTCGTCTGTGACGGAAACGCAAGTTGTGTCTGATCCTGTGACAAATTTTAGATGGTATGGGAGGTCTTGCCAAAATTCTTCTGCCGAAATCTGAACCCCTCTTTGCCTGTAGAGGTCCAGAATATCGATAATTTTTTTGCGGTAGTCTTGGTTTCGGAGGGGACTCGCTATGGAGCCGCGGACTCCGTAGAGTTGCACAATCACTTCCTCGATGCTAGGAAATCGACTTTCCTTGTCACTCAAGATTTGCGACCTTGAATTTATGGCCTCTCGTTACCCAGGATATGAACTCCGATTTGGACCCCCCATGGTTCCCGTTGTACGCACTCTTATGATTATCAATGCAATTCTCTTTCTTTTGCAGATGGCAACAAAACTGGCTTTTCATTCCCCCCTGATGGAACTCTATTTCGGCCTCACCCCGGAACTAGTTTTCCATGGTTGGGTTTGGCAACTCCTCAGTTACGCTTTTCTTCATGGAAGTTTCCTCCATATTCTTTTTAATATGCTGAGCCTTTGGATGTTTGGTTCAGAACTGGCAGAAATTTGGGGAGAACGTGCTTTTTTAAAATTCTATCTTTTTACAGCATTTCTTGGTGGGGTATGTACCATTGCTGCCCATTTTTTTGGCATTCCGCAAGGCTTAGTGGTTGGTGCCAGTGCCAGTATCTATGGACTTCTCGTTGCTTATGCGATGACTTGGCCCAACCGCGAACTTTTAGTTTTCCTCATCTTTCCTATGCGAGCCAAATACTTTGTGATGATTGTGATGCTTATGGTTCTTTTTGCCCAAGGGGAAAAAGTGGCCCATTTTGCCCACTTGGGGGGAGCCATTGGTGGTTTCTTTTTCATGAAAGTCTATACTGGTTGGAAAAACACAAAGGCTTCGGTTCCCACATGGTCCTTATCACGGTATTTACAAAAACGTAGGTTTAAACGTTACCAAGAGGAAATGGCCAAAAGAGAAAATGCAAAAACGAAAGTGGATGAACTTTTGGAAAAAATTTCCAAAAATGGAATGGAGTCCCTTTCCCGCAGTGAACGAAAATTCCTAAACGAAGCTTCGCAAAAATACTTCAACGAGTGAATTCCAAAGTATTTTATTTTCCACAAATTCCTCCGAGATCACCTTACTATAATTTGGCGATTGAAGAAACATTGTCTCTTCAGTTAGTTTCGCAAAATCTCACTGCTGGAGTTAGGCTTTGGAAAAATCCTGATTCCATCATTTTAGGCCTTTCAGAAAACCCTTTTCGCAATATCAAAGAAGAAGTCGTAAATAGATACGAAACAGAAGCCCGCACCAAAGGATTCCAAAAAAAGCCAAAACCTAATTTTTGTTATATTGCAAGACGGGCATCCGGGGGAGGGACAGTATTCCATTCTCTTACAGGCAATATAAACTACTCTATCTATGTAAATTTAAACGAAAGAAAAGAACTCTTTCCTGTCAAAGATTCCTATGATATTTTACTCGGCATTGTAGCCAAATCCTTAGAAAAACAAAACATCCATTGTTCTCCCAAAGGTAAGTCCGATTTGGTTTTAGAAAAAAATGGAATTTTTAAAAAAATTTCCGGCAATGCACAGTTTCGAAAACGCAACTGTATTGTGCAACACGGTACTTTAATCTTGGAAGAAACTTTAATTGATCGAGTGGCAGAAGTCCTCCACCATCCGCCAGAAGAACCTGACTACCGCAAAGAAAGAACCCATAGAGACTTTCTCACTTCCCTGCCTGATTTTTTCTCCGAAGATCTTTGGGCAAAAGATCTGGTTTCTGAAGTTTTTTCCTATTTAGGTGAAAAGGTCCCCGAAGATTTTTCAAAAATTTCCTTCTTTGGCCCAGACTTTTCTACTTTTCGGAAACTCGTCCTCCAGGAATCTGAATCTATTCGTAAGAAGAAATACCAAAATCCAGACTATACACTCCACAGAGAAATTCCCACATGAGTTATTTAGAAAAACAAGATCCTGAAGTTTACGCTGCATTAAAAAAAGAAGACGAACGCCAAGAACATTCCCTCGAAATGATTGCGAGTGAGAACTTTGTTTCGCGCCCGGTGTTGGAAGCCTACCATTCCACTCTCACCAATAAATATGCCGAAGGGTACCCTGGAAAACGTTACTATAATGGTTGCGAAAATGCAGACAAAGTAGAAGAACTCGCCATCGAACGTGCCAAAAAAATGTTTGGGGCTGAATACGCAAACGTTCAACCGCATAGCGGGGCTCAGGCGAATATGGCGGTTTTTCTTGCGACTCTCGAACCAGGAGATAGTTTTCTTGGAATGAATTTGGCGCATGGGGGCCACCTAACCCATGGTAGCGCGGTTAATATCAGCGGAAAATATTTCAAACCCATCCCTTATGGGGTAGATGAAAAAACAGAAACTATCAATTACGATGAAGTGGCAAAACTTGCCAAAGAACACAAACCAAAACTCATTGTAGTCGGTGCTTCCGCTTATCCGAGAACCATTGATTTTAATAAATTCAGAGAGATTGCGAATGGAATAGGTGCCAAAATAATGGCCGACATTGCACATATCTCTGGTTTGGTGGTTGCGGGCGAACACCCAACTCCGATTGGTGTTTGTGATTTTGTTACGACAACGACTCACAAAACATTACGTGGGCCAAGAGGAGGACTCATCCTTTCCTCTTCTGAACACGAAAAGATTTTGAATTCTCGAGTATTCCCTGGAATCCAAGGTGGCCCACTCATGCATGTGATTGCTGCAAAAGCAGTAGCATTCGGTGAAGCCCTAAGACCTGATTTCAAAACTTATATCCAACAAGTGGTGAAAAATGCAAAAGTTCTTTCGGAAGTATTCCAAAAACGTGGATTCCGAGTGGTATCTGGTGGAACGGACAACCATATCGTTCTTTTAGATGTGTCTGTCAAAGGACTCACAGGAAAAGATGCAGCGGATGGACTCGATCATATTGGAGTGACCGTAAATAAAAACGCGATTCCTTTTGATAAAAATCCACCGGCGGTAGCATCAGGAATTCGATTGGGAACACCGGCTCTTACCACACGTGGATTAAAAGAAAAAGAAATCGAAGCGGTTGGAAATTTAATCTGCGATTACCTGGATCATTTTGGTGATGCCACTTGGGAATCCAAAGTGAAACAAGCGGTGAAAGAAATCACTTCCGCTTTCCCGATGAAACAATTCCGATTGGAAGACTAAGTTTCGTTAAACTCCAAAACCTCTCTCCGTTCCGTAAATTCATTCGAAAGCGGATCGGAGAAAGTGCGCTCCACTACCTCCACCGATTCTTTTCCATAAAATACCAAAGTCGAGGCTCGGGTTCCGTAACCAGGAACACGAATTCGGATCGAAGACAAATACCTTTCTTTCTCCATACCAAGCCCTGTATCTGGAAGGAGTGAATCCTCTTTCACCAATTCAGAATCAGCCAAAAACCGAAAGAATTCTTTTGATACAGTGGAGATCCAACGGGAATCTTTTGTTATGGCATCAAATGCTTGTTTGACGCTTGATTTCAATTTTTCTGTTTTGGGCCAAGCTGTTTTCCAATTCGCATTACTAACTGCATAAAACCCAGGTTCTAAAATCTCAGACTCTAAAGGATCCCCACCCACAAAACTCGCCACCTCTCCATCAAAGACAAATAAATTAAAACCTTCATAGTCCTGAGCCGTTCTTAGAACTTCCTCTCGGTATTTGTCTGAATTCAAATCCTTGGATGAATTTAAAAAATCCAAAACAAGACCACCGCGTGATTTCGGTTTTGGATGCGGCGGTTTCTTTAGATTTCGCACATTGGTGAGAAAGGCCAACTTGCCAAGAGAACTCACACCAAGCCATGTTCCCCCAGCTTTTAAGTCCTTACCTCCGATGATCTTGGGACTGACTTCCCATCGGTGGAGAGGTTCCGTGGGTCTTTCAAAAAACTCATCCCTGTTGGATACGACAACAAGAGGAAATTCGGGATGGACCCTGTAGGCGATCACAACTAAGCACATGAGAATTCAAATGCCGGAACGAGATGGCAAAAGAAAGCGAAAAACCTGGGAAATATTTGGATTGAACGCCAAAAACCATATTAAATCATGAATTGCATTACGATATGAAAGCATTGGAAGCCATAAAAGCCGTCTCTATTTTCCAGGAATCCGTTCTGGATTGGCATAAAAAAGAAGCCCCTCATCCAAATCCTTATCCTGAAGGAAGTTTGGAGTCCACCCTCTACCAAAAAAACCACATTGATACCATCCAGTGGCATATTGAAGATGAAATCCGTAGACCAGACATTGCCTTGGAAGATGTCGTGGCCCTCAAACGAAAGATCGACAAACTGAACCAAGACAGAACCGATATGGTGGAAAAACTCGACGACTTTGTGATCGAAATGTTCCGCTCCGTCACAGCAAAACCGAATGCGCGGTTGAATTCTGAATCGCCCGCTTGGTTACTCGATCGTATGAGTATCTTAGAACTCAAAATTTACCATATGGAAGAACAAGTTGCAAGAAAAGACTCTTCCGCTTCCAAAGAACATATCGCTAAATGCCAAGCAAAACTAGATATTCTCCTAGACCAAAGAGAAGATTTGAAAAAATGTTTGGATGAACTTTTTCTCGACTATTCCGAGGGAACAAAACGAGTGAAAGTTTATCGTCAAATGAAGATGTACAACGACCAGAATCTAAATCCGTCTTTGTATAAAAATCAAAAATGACAAACCTTTTAGTACTACGATTTTCGGCGATGGGGGATGTGGCATTAATGACACCCGCTCTCATTGCCATAGCAGCTAAATATTCCAATATTCAGCTGACAGTTGTTACTAGAGGAAACTTCGCACCATTTTTCTACAATATTCCTAATCTCAATGTATTAGGAATGAATCTAAAAAAATACAAAGGAATTTTAGGTCTTTGGCGGATGTATCGTGATATCGCCAAACTTGGTCCATTCGGCCATGTAATTGATTTACATGGCTCTGTTCGTTCTCGTTTCATTGCCTTTTTATTTCGTAGTCAAGGAGTCGCTTACTCCAAAATCATCAAAGGCCGTCGCGAAAAACTAGCACAAACACGACGTTATAATAAAAAACTAAACCAACTCCCGCACACAGTGGAACGTTATTTAAATGTATTTCGCAAAGCAGGCTTTGATGCACCCATTCGCAAAGGCCCCTGGCTCAATGTCGATGGGGAATCTAAAATGTATGCCAAGGACTTTCTTAAATCCGTAGGGATTGATAAAAAAGAAGGCCAATGGTTTGGATTTGCACCTTTTGCAGGACATGCTCTAAAAGAATGGAGTTTTGAAAAATGCAAACGCCTGGTGGAAGTTTTGCTCGATGAATTTCCAGACTGCAACGTATTCCTGTTTGGCGGAAAAGACGAAGCGAAAGAATTAGAAATCCTTCGTAATGATCAAAAACGAGCTCATATTGTGCAAGGTGGGAATTTAGGAATCCGCGGAGAACTTGGGATTATGGATCGCTTAGATGTGATGATTGGAATGGATAGTTCGAACGTTCACATCGCTGCACTACTCAAAAAACCCGTGATTGGAATTTATGGAACGACCCATCCTCTTTCTGGATTTGGCCCCTTTGCACAAGAAGATTCGGGAGTTTTACAGGTGGATTTACCTTGTAGACCTTGTTCCATTTACGGAAATACAAAATGTTGGCGAGGGGACCATGCTTGTATGGAACTCATTGACCCACTAGACGTTGTTCGTCGAATCCGCCTCATCCAAAATGTAAATACACTTTGGTGATGCGCTAATCATCGGAACGTCAGCCATTAGAAAGAAAGGAGAATTATATGTCATTCCGAAGGGAAAAAATTTCATCTGTTTCTTCTAAGACCTATAAATCCAAACCAATCTCGTTTCACTTTTCTATGGTGATCCATTCCCGATTATATAGAACCATCCCCAAAAGAGGTTTTTTTCTATCCCTTACACTTTCTATTTTTCTTTCTCTTTTTTCAGTTCCATCACAAATTCAGGCAGAAGAGTTTTCTTCCGAGTTTCAACCAGTCATTCTTCCTTCTCCTAACAAAGCTGATTACGAAGAACAAATCAAATGCCAAGAGTTGTATTGTAAAAAAATTCCTTACTCAGAGGACGGAAAGTATTTGTCTGAGGTTTGGGAAGAACTGGGAAAAAACGGTGGGAAAGTGGTCATTGATTATTTAGATTCCCCTCTTTCTCTCAATGAATCGCGAATGGATGATATCACAGAATACTTACGCGAAATTGCCAAAAGGGACGGTCATGTCAGCTTAGAACCATTTTATATCGCCACAAGAGGCATTAGCTTTACGGATGTTCCTATCGTTAAAGATCTTTTTGGGCTCAGTTATAATTTATACAAACGAATTCGTTCGGCACTCAAATTCGGTAGGATGGGGAATTACAATGCCAAGGTACTCTACCATCCCACAACCGGAAAAGTGTTACAGGTATTTTTCTTTCATAAAAATTATGGGAATCTCTGTAACACAGTGTATTCCACCTGTGATCGCATTGAATACATTGATGATGATTTGTTTGATAAACAACTTTCCCTAAGGCTAAGTGAGGCAAATGCAAGAGGAATTGAAATTCGTTTCAACCAAACACCTGCCATCCTCCCTCAAATGAAACTGGATATTGGAAATCTTTTGGACACCAACAGGTCGGCAAGACTTTACAAATGGCTGATCATAACTAAAAAAACAGATACCAAAACAGTGACTCGGGAAAGGTTTCTAGGTGTTGAACTTGCGATCAAAGCTTTGGATTATACCTTAAGTGCATACGAAATTGTAGAAGCGATCCAACTTTATTTGCCTGCTCGCACCAAACAGGCAGAGATTGTTTATGAAGATACAGAAGAAGGCCGAATCCTTAAGTCTGTGGTTTTTTATCCAGCTCCTGATAAAGATTAGTTTCTAAATTCGACTTTCGAATCTTTACCATCATCACAAAAACAAGGCAAGCAATTCCAGCAGACGCAGGAAATAATAAAGTTGTTGGATTCCATTCCGCTAAAGCAATGATCGCAAGGAAATTACGAAACAAAAAGATCAGATAAAATCCAATGGGTTCAGAGTTGGGAAGAAGATATCCTTTTCGAAAGGTGGGAATGAATCCCAAAATATCGGCGATAGACAAAACAATCACGGCAGCGAGTGGATGGGAAAAATAAAACCAAAATGGCAAACTCGAAAGCGCTAACCCAAAGAAAAACCAATCCGATTTTGTGATATTTATATCACCACGTTTGCGATAAGCAAAAACGGCCACAAGGATAGTGATGATCCCAGAAACACCGATGGGAATACTTCCGATACCTCCATTGCCAGCCACTTGTGCAAAGAACACGATAAAGGTGGTTGCTCCCCAGATAATCCAAGAAAAGACATGAGGCCGAATGTTTCCTAAACGAATCCCCTGAATGTAAGGAATGTATGCATAAAAAGTTAATAGAATAGCGCAGCCCGAAATTACGGAGCGCAATTCAACACTGACTAAACCTGTCATTGCATAAAATCAAAAAACAAATCAAAGATATTGGATTTTTTAACTTTTCCCTTCATAGCTTCAATGACTTTAGAATATACTTCTTCCATCGCATCGACACATTTTTCCATTTCATGACCTGAAGCGATTTGAATGGAATTTTTGGAAAACTTAGCATACTCTTCTGGGTTACGAATGATTTCTAAGGCACCTTGCGCGATTCCTTTAGAATCAAAAGGTTTCGCAATGTATCCGTTTTCACCATGACGAATGAGTTCAGGCAAAGCAAAAGAATCCACTCCCACAGCTGGAAGTCCGCAGGCAATTGCTTCCAAAACAACAAGGCCCTGTGTCTCCATGGTAGAGGCAGTCAAAAATACATCATACTTCGGATACTCTTCGTGTAACACAGCATTGGGGATAAAGCCTTTAAAACTAACCGCAGTTTGGATTCCCAAATGTTCCGCTTGTCTTTGTAAGGAAGGAATGGCCGGGCCTTCTCCAATGATGACAAGTGTTGCCTTGGGGTAGTGTTCATGGATGGTTTTAAAAGCATTGAGTATCACATCACAATTTTTTTCATACGAGATTCGACCCACATGTAAAAACTTCGGTGCGTCCCCACCAGTATAGGTTTTGGGAGTGCCCTGGAACCGTTTTAAATCCATTCCATTGGAAACTACTGTGATAGGACGAGTGATTCCATATTCGATGAGTTGTTCTTTGATGAGGTGACTTGGTGAGATAACCACATCACAACGGTTATATATATCATTACAAATTTTTAAGATGATTTTTTTACGAATATTGAAGTTATCAAATTTCACAATTTTATCTAACTCATCGATATTCAGTTTTTTCTTAAACTTATTGGCTTTAAAAAATAGTTTATCCAGTTTGAACAACCGATAAAAAGAAACATACATTTCCTGTTCTGCCATTAGTGTATGGTAGGTTCCTATGGTGGGAACCCCAAACCTTTCGGCTGCGTTTACCGCGTAAAGACCCAGAAGCCCCGGGGTATGGATGTGGATGAGGTCGGGTTTGAAGTCTTCAATGATCCGTTTGATTTTCCCCGGAGAAGGCAAAACTACTTTGATATCGGGGTAACTCGGTAGGTATCCCGAGCGAAATCGTACAACTTGGATGTTGTCCGTCATCCGATCAAAATCCCCATCACCGTATTTGGGAGCACAAATACAAAACTCGTGCCCACGCAAAGCCAAAAGTTCAGAAAAATTCTTAATCGAAACAGCGACTCCGTCGGTTTTTGGCAAAAAAGTATCGGAAAAATATAAGACTCGCAACTGTTACCTCTTTACAAATTGGAGAAAAGCATTAGTCTCATCCAAAGTTATGTTTTACCGAATCTATCGCTTCTTTCTTGCCTTGTCCATCATTTCCTGTGCCCTTTCTGTTTCTCTTAGCCAACTTTTCTTACTCCTTTCTTTTGTTTTTTTTCTCCTACTTCCGGAAAAACCAAAACTTTCAAGTCCCTTGGTCAAAATTCTCTTCTTATTTTATCTTTGGCAAATTGTAACTGTTTTGTATCATTTCTCCGCCTCCGGTTTCGATACAACGTCCATTAAACACGCGTTTCGTGATGAAATGAAAGATATTTTTCTTGTGACTGCTTTTATCTCAGTCCAAGGGATCAAACCAGAAGACAGAAAATATCTGTATAAAACTTTTTTTATTTTTGCTCTTGTGATCGTAACCACAGGTTTTATCTCCATTTTTTCCATGACAAGACTCTCTCGTTTGATTTCCGATCTTTATAAAACTTCTGCCTCCTGGCCTTACCAACACCATTATGGCAAAATCTCCAATCTCAACATTTATCTTCCCATAGGACTTATGAATACCCACTTGACCTTTGGTGGGTTACTTGCCTTTATCTTTCCTGGGTTTGTCTTTCGGTTGTATGATTCTTGGTATAAAAAAGATTCTTTTTCCAAAATCTCCATGAATGCCATATTACTTTTGTTAGTATCCGTAGTGTTTTTGTTCAACAACGCCAGGTCTTCGCTTCTTGGAGCTTTGGTAAGCACAATCTTTGGTATTTATATCCTCATATTTATCGACAAAGACATTTCCAAAAAAATGCTCAAACGAATCGGGATCTTTAGCCTTCTTTTTTTTGTCTTAGTTTTTACTGGTTACAAAACAACATCCGCTGTCAAACGGGTAGTTGATCCCTTGTTTGGTGGAGAAAAACATACAGATTCAGGTAGGACTTTTATTTGGGATTCCACCTTCCCTCTTATCGAAAAAAATCCTATCTTTGGGATTGGATCTGGGAACTACCAAAAAGAAATCGAGACCTCAAGAAAAGAAAGGGAAAAAGAAAACAAAGAGCTTAGTTTTTTTTACGAAGTGACTCAACGTGGTCATGCCCACAATGACTACTTCCATTTAACAGCCGTATTTGGTGGACCACAAGGAATTCTCTATCTTCTGTTATTTGGGACCATCCTTTATACACTTTTAAACGGAAACATTCCCAAAAACATTCGATTTATGACTTATGGATTGGTTGGGTTTTTCTTTTCCGGACTTTTGCAATGTTATTTTCAAGATGATGAAGTTTTGATTGTGTTTTACTTTTTACTTGGGTATCTCAATCTCTACGCCGAATCAGAAAAAAAGACAACCGAACTGAAGAAAGAAGGATAAATCAATGGCACAAAAAAAACTCTCCCCACAAGGCGAATGGTTTGTAGATGTTAGCGGAAGAAAAGTAATCCTACGCGGAATCAACTTAGGGGGCGATACCAAAGTTCCTTACCCGAATGGGGGAACCCAATTCCCTACCGATTTTTCAGACCATAAAGAAGTCAGTTTTATCGGCAGACCCTTCCCCCTTTCCGAAGCAGATACCCATTTCACAAGGCTCAAACAATGGGGGTTTAACGTATTACGTTTATTAACCACTTGGGAGGCTGTCGAACACAAAGGCCCCAATGACTACGACGAAGCCTATTTGGATTATTTTACAGAAATCGTTCGATTGGCTGGAGAATACGGATTTTATGTTTTTGTTGATTTCCACCAAGACGTTTGGTCACGGATGACTGGTGGTGACGGAGCCCCCGGTTGGATTTTTGAAAAACTAGGAATCGATTATCGCAAACTTTCGGAAGCTGATGCAGCCATAGTCATGCAAAGGACTTACGACTACACAAGACCAGGCATTCGTCAGGAAGAAAACTATCCACTTATGTGCTGGTCACAAAACTATCGTTATGCCGGAAATGCTATCCTTTGGACTTTGTTTTTTGGAGGAAAGGATTTTGCTCCGAACTTTCTTATTGATGGAAAAAATGTTCAAGATTATTTACAAGGCCACTACCTAGGTTGTATGAAACAAATTGCGGAAAGAGTGAAAGAC
This sequence comes from Leptospira abararensis, assembly GCF_016918735.1. Classification (GTDB taxonomy): domain Bacteria; phylum Spirochaetota; class Leptospiria; order Leptospirales; family Leptospiraceae; genus Leptospira_A; species Leptospira_A abararensis. The sequence continues at coordinate 57,786 of NZ_JAFFPR010000047.1, read as the reverse complement.
TTTGATTTTGTTTTGGGTTTTGATTCTCTCAATGAACCAGGCAAAGGCTTTATCGGTCGAGCCATGAACGATCGTGGGCTCACAAATACTGACGAAGATCCCGCCAAACCAGGGCTTGGTTGGTCTCCGATCGATGCCTTATTTTCATCTCATGGACATGCGGTTGATTTACCCTACCTCACTCTCAAAGTATGGAAGGGAGGATTTGTTCCTACAAAAACCGTTACCGTCAACAAAAACAAAGTATCCATTTGGTTAGCTGAATCTCCAGGTGATCCGTTTCAACTAGAAGGAGCTTATACCATCACAAAAGACGGAACCCCCTTTATAGAGCGAAATGATTTTTTTCAAAACGTAAAAGGAAAAACCATAGACTTTGATGCGGATTACCTGATCCCTTTTATGCGAACCGTAGGCGAAACCATCCAAAACATTCGAAAGGATTGGATGGTTTTTATTGAAAGGGAAGCCTCTGATGCATTCACCCACCCTCACTTAAATGGAGAGGCGCCAAAGCTGGCAGTGAATGCTGCCCATTGGTATGATATCCTAACCCTCCTATTCAAAACCTTTCTCTATCCAATTGCTATAGACACTCTCACCAAACGGCCCGTATTTGGTAAGTCTGGAATCGAAGCCATGTATGTGCGTCAACTCACACGTATTAAAAACACTGCCGACTCCGTTCCAGGAAAAATTCCAAGCCTTATCGGTGAGTTTGGAATTCCCTTTGACCTACAAGGGGGAAAAGCATACAAAGAATGGAAAAAAGGAAACCGCTCTCCAAAAATTTGGAAACGGCATGTGATGGCCCTCGATGCGATGTACAATGCGATGGACCACTTATTCCTTTCCAACACTCTCTGGAACTACACTGCTTCGAACGAAAATGATTTAATGGTGGGAGATGGTTGGAACCAAGAAGACCTCAGCATTTTTTCCAAAGACCAAATCATTCCAGGTTCCGATCCCGATGTGTATGGAGGGGGGGGGCGTGCCATCGAAGGGTTTTGCCGGCCTTATGCTGCTTTTACCCAAGGAACTCCTATCAAAATGAAATACAACCTGGATAGCCGTGAATTCCATTTTGAATGGTTGTCCGATCTTGCCATTACAGAGCCTTGCATCATCAAAGTCCCGCGGTTTGTATATCCGAATGGCGTACAAATTGTACTCTCCAATGCAGAAAAAATTTCGGAAAAGGAAGGGGAACTTGCAGTCAAAGGGAATGGGGGGAAAGCGAGCCTCATCCTAAAACCATTATGATTGATTTAGAATCCTTACTGCAGAAATACCCCTGGGAAGATCGCTGGAAAACACTCGCAACTCCCATGGATTCTTTATGGGAGTTTGACTTACCTGTGACTCGGGAAGAAATTTGGCCCCACTTGATCGATACCTCCGCCCTCAACCATAGGATTGGTATGCCCAGATTCGACTATCAGGAACAAAACGGAAAACTGATAGGAAAAACCAGACAAGCTGGTTTTCAATTAGAATGGGAAGAAGTTCCTTGGGAGTGGGAATATCTCAAAGAAATTGGGAACGCACGCATTTACAAAAAAGGATTTGGTCACTACGTCCGCAGCAGGATCATCTTAGAAACATTAGGTGAATCAAGAAGCAAAGTATACATATATTTTGGATGGATTCCTAGAAATTTTTTTATGCGTAAACTTTTGCAGTATGCAATGCCCAAATTAGAGATTTCCTTTCGCAAAGCCCTAAATGATATAGCTGAAGAAATCAAACACAAAAAACCAAAACCAACCTTGGTTCCTGGAAAAGAATTTTCTTTTGTACCAGAAGCCCAATGGATCCATCCAGAAAAGTTAGATAAAGAAACCCAAAACTTAATAAACAAAGGTATTTCTAAAGATGCGGTTGATTCGGTTTTCCAATGGATCAAAACTGCATCCGATAATGAACTCGACAGAATCCGCATAAAAGAAGTTAGCCGAAAATTAAACCTAGATCCCGATGAAGTTTTATTTTTATTTTTGCAAGGTTGTCGTTTGGGGATCTTTACACTCAGCTGGGACATTGTTTGCCCCCATTGCCGTGGCGTTCGAACAAGTCTCACCCGCCTAAGTGATTTACCATCCAAAGACGAATGTGAGGTTTGCGAAATTGATTTTGATACCACCGGTGTGAACTCCATCGAAGTTACCTTTCACCTCCACCCAAGTATCCGAATCATAGAAAAACAATTTTATTGTGCAGCAGAACCTGCCACCAAACAGCACATCCTACTTACAAAAACCATCCCCGCTAGAAAATCCTTTTCTGCCAGCTTACTGGTTGGATCTGGAGTTTTCCGCCTACGAAAAAAAGGTGATAAAAAATACCGTCTAGTAGATATTAAACCAATTTACCCACAAACAGATATTTTGTGGCTTCCAGAAACCAAAGAAGAAGAAATCAAGGTATCCCCAAAACCAAACTTAGTTTTTGAAAACGAATCCGATACCGATGTTACCATCATCCTAGAAGAAAGAAGCGAAGACCAAACAAGCCTTAGGCCCTCTGAGATTTTTAACTACCAAGAATTTCGGGATCTTTTTTCCGAAGAAGCCATTGCCACCAATTTACAACTAGACATCGGGATCAAAACCATCCTATTCACGGACATAGTTGGTTCCACAAAATTCTATGAAACCGAAGGAGATCACGGTGCCTTTTTGCAAGTGCGAGAACACTTTATCAAAACCAACCAAATCATCCAAAACTTTCGAGGTGTCGTGGTGAAAACCATAGGTGATGCGGTGATGGCTAGTTTTTCAAGTCCCTTGCACGCATTAAAAGCTGCTAAGGAAATGCAGGAATGGTTTCACCCCGAAAACCAACATACACCTGTTAGAATTAGAATCTCCATCCATACAGGCAACTGCCTTGCCGTAAACCTGAACAGTAACATTGATTACTTTGGAAACACAGTCAACTATACCGCAAAAATTCAATCTGTAACCAACTCCGGAGAAGTTTCCTTTAGCGAAACTATCTTCCGTGACCGCGACGTCCGCGAATACCTACGCTCCGAATCCATCAAACTCCACAAAACCGAATTTCCCCTCCCTTGGGCCGACCGAACCGATTTTGTTTATGTTTGGAAGGTATGAAGTTCTCTATTTCCCACTCCTGCCAGCGGAACATCCTGTCCCGACTGGCGAGCTACGGCCATCCCTGACTTCGCAATCGAGGGAAACAGGATAAGATGTGACAAGGTTAGGGATCATTTGGTATAGCGACTTGGGCGCCTCGCAAAGGTTTGGTGGAGGGAAATCCAAAGAGGAAGCGACCGCGCTTTACGCTTCAATCTTTCCCTACGGGAAAGGATTTCCGCTCCAATCCTATATGTGAGAAGATTCTACAAAAATAAACCTGTTAAAAAACAGAACGTAGGATAGAACAATGATGGCCAGGACTCCAGGAAGAATTCTGCAGATCTGTCCCGACGAGGACTTGCTAGGGCTTTGATTCTCCTGGAGTTCTTGACCCTGCCATCACCATTCATAGTAAGTTAGTCTTATGACGAAGACTACATAATAGGGTTCATGGGATGACAGGGTTTGGCAACTTTTTTTCAGGAGAAAATTGTATGGAAACCATATACATCGGAATCGACTGGAGTAGAGATTTTGTAGATCTAGTCATCATCAACGGAGATGGAAATCTGTTACTTGGAGATAAAATTTTAATCACCAAAGATGGATTCAAAAAGTTAGATTCAATTATAGATCGGTTTCAGAATCAGTTTCGAATCGTTGCAGGTATAGAAAGCTGTGAGCATATTCTTGCTGGATATCTACGTAAAAAACAAATTCCTCTTCACGAAGTGAATCCTCGTAAGTTACATAGATTCAAAGAAATCTATTCGTTAACGGGACAAAAGGATGATCGTTATGATGCCAAAATGATTGCACTCTATGTTCTAAAAAACATCAACACCTGTCAGAATAAAAAAATTAGAAATGAAGAATCTTCCAGGTTGATGAAGCTAAACAGCAACCTAGATATTCTAAAGAAAGATCGTGCACGGTTAGTGAATCGTTTAAAAAACAATCTACAATCATATTTCCCTTATTTTTCAAGGTGTTTTAGAGATATTACAAAACCAGTATTAAGTGCACTCAAGATCATCCAATCACCTGAGAAATTAGAGACTTTAACCCTGGAGGATTTTTTAAAGGAAACTAATGACATCCAATGGAGCGATAAAAGAAAAACTTCTCTGTTTGAAAAACTATGTAAAGAATCTCCGGATTATATTTCTCCCATACAAAATGAATGCATTCAATACACTGAATCGTTGATTAACCAAATCAATTTACTCGATACCCAAATAAAAAAAACAAAAAGTACGATCGATAAAAATTTTAAGAACTATGAAGGAAGCGATATCCTGAGTTCCATTCCAGCTGTTGGGACTACAATTGGAGGGGTCTTATTATCCGAGTTATCGAATGATACATTGGAATTTACTGACTATCGGGCATTTCAATCGTATGCAGGAACATCACCTGTCACAAAACAAAGCGGAAAAACTATGAGGAAAGTCACCATGCGGTATGCATGTAATAAAAATTTACGCCATGCTTTGTATTGGTTGGCATTCAATTCAATTACCAGAGTCGATTGGGCCCGTCAATTTTATGACAAGCAGAGATCAAAAGGCAAAAAGAATTCCATAGCACTTCGCTCTCTATCTAACAAGTGGGCAAAAATAATCTATTCTATGTGGAAACACCAAACCCCTTATTCACCAGATTTTTTTGAGACCACCCAAAAGAAGAAAAATCTCTTGACTGGTTTTGCATAGTAAGCCCTGGCGCGGGGTTTATTTAGGAGGCGGAGGAACGAGATATAACTCAAATCCGTTTCGAATTTGAGGTTTTACAGTTCCATCGTATGCCAACGAGAGATGCTTTTCATTTTTATTAGTATCTAGGAAATCATAATATCTATTGCCAATCGTAAAAGTCATATGGTATTCGCTATCGCTTGGATGAAAACTTGCATCACAACTTAAATATTCGATAGGAAATGAAATATCATCACATTTACCAGGCTGACAGGATTGTTTGTAAACCCAACCACCATTCTCTTTATAGAATCTGCCGTGACCTATGATTTCAAATTGATCTTCAGTCCTAGATGGACCTCCTTCTAGGACGGTCACTATTCCTAGTTTATCGATATTATAATGGATGGATTCTTCGTGATCAGGACTCGACCATTTTGTATTTTTAAAAATTTTGTCAACATCAGAGGATTTCGCTTTTTGCATTATCTTAGAACATAGAAGATCCTCTTTTTTAGTAATACAGTTCAGATTTTCTGGTTGTATAGGTTGACAACCTTCGTCTAAATCAAAATAGAAAGGATCTTCGTTGTTTAAAATCACTTCCTGCTTTTTACATGCAGCTAAATTAAATGCAACTAGTGCTATCAGCAAATATATTTTATACTTCATTTTTTACCTCGATCCTTATCTGCGGCTTCAATTCATAAAATTCAGACCGATTCAAATAAGTCGATTCTTCTGAAGTGTTCAACATTTTCATTATCTTTTCATCTATCGCTTTCTTTGACATTGTTTTCTTTTCAAAACCCTTTTTGATCTTTTCAATCAGATCTTTATTCGTTTCGGATCTAATCCAAGGATTTGTTATCCCCTTCCCACCTCTCGATTCCGCAATCTGATACTCAAAAATCCCGAGTTCCTTATTGAACCTTTTATCAGTGATCATATATACATGATCTGATTTTACAGCAGATACGGTGCTATTCGGCAAATTTTGATCTGCCCTTGTGATTCCAATAAGCCCTACACTCAACTCTTTAGGTTTGAAATTAGCTTTGTGTTTTACTAAATCTTCACTTGTTGTGATCCGATCCGAAACTAAATTCATAAAACTTGACGATTGGCGGAAAAATTCCACCCCATTTTTATGAGCATTTCTATTGGTATATTCTAAATTCATATTTTTCATTTCTTCAGGCGACTGGAATACATCTGTGTTTAAATTTGCAAAACTTCCTGAAGTTGTGATCCCAGAAGCATTCAAAATGGCACCAAGAAACCGAATGCAGTCCAGTCCATCCACAGCTCGAAATCCATCCGCATCTACCGGATTTACTGCAGATACCACTTCTTTGCCATCGATTATTTTATTTTGCTTGTAAGAAATTTTCCCTTTCAGAGATTCCCCTAAAAGTTTGGCTACGTTTACGGCATGTTTGGTGACTAATTCCTTGGTTGAAAGGTCTACATTTTTTGAAGCTTCGCAGATTTCGTCCCCCAATCGTTTCAAATAGGCGGCATTTGATTCTTTCTTAGGGTCATGTTTTAGGTTAATACCCGCCAAAGCATTTGCGGAAGTGATGTAAACCGTTTTTTCTGGAATGAATGGATACTGCGAATTTGCTTCTCGCATACGGATGTATTCTTTTAGTTCTTTTTCGACAGCCTTGGTGATTGGAATATCTTTCCCACCATTGAGTTTTTTAATTTTTGCTTCAATATCTGTGGTATCCACACCTGCCTTTCTTAGTTCATAAAGCTTCTTTTCTGTATCAAGACGAGAATCTTTTGTAAAATCATCAATTACACTGGATTCAATTTTTTTGATCTCCTCGCTAGTCGTTTGCGGTTTGGAATCCGCTTTTGATTTTTGGTTGTGATCCGAATTTTTATCTATGGTGAATCCATCGGCAAAACTCGAAACAGATTCTCCCATACGAAATAACCCAGCTTTTAATGGATTGGTGATTGCTCCCAAGATAGTTTTCTCAGAGGACGATTGAATATCAATTTGTCCATCAGAGCCAATGGGAGGAATTCCAGTGAATCCTTCTCTCAATCGATTTCGTAGGCCAAATCCCAAACCAGCTCCGCCTAATAACAATGCTCCCATGGCTCCGGCCGCATTGGCAAAATCAGAAAAACTATCGGAATCATTTCCCGTCGCAGCTAATGATCCCCCTTCACCCACTTCACTTCCGTCCTGAGCGGCATTAATGTTTTGTTCGGCAAAATTCATTTCTTGCATTTCAAAGCCATTTTTTGAATTTGTTCCTAAAGTTATACCTTGTAACTCCGATGAGGTGGATACTCCACTTCGATCAATAGAAGTTGTTAAACCAAGCTTCGAATTTGGATCTGTATATCCAATACTTCCACTAAATCCCCCGCCGTTCAGATCATACATCATCGAATAATTCCAATCCTTTCTCGGGCCTTCTCCTGTAGGATTGTAATTGAGACCTACATTAAAAGCACCATTGGTTGTCAAATCTGTAGCTAACTGAACACCGCCACCGAGAGATTTCGAAGCTTGTATAGAGGTGTTACCTTTCTCAGAAAAACTAATACTCATATTGCTAATGGTGTTTCCAATACCAATAGAACCTCCCCAACCATTTCCATTGGAATAAGAAACACCAATGCCTGGTATCATACCCTTTAAATATCCTGATTGGATTTTTCCCATACCTTGGGTAAGTCCACCTAATACACCATTGGCGAATCCTGCCATAGCTCCATTAGGTCCTTCATGACTCCCTGCGATGGTTTGAACAAACGTGGAAGCAACAACTTGTCCTACTTGCGTTGTCGCCGGCAGTAACCCGCTAGTGAAGCTACTAACGGCTTTTCCTATTGCGGACAAAGCGGAATTCGCTCCTGTCAATAATCCACTAGCTCCCATAGTGATTGCAATGGAAACGGCATTTACAACGGTTTGTCTCACTGCATTCGACCTAGCCTTTTTATCGCTTTTTTGTTTTTTGTAAGAAGAATAAGTGGAATCTATGATTTGAGAGATTGCATTTTCATCCATTCCCATGGACTTTGCTAGCTCTTTTGCAAGTGCTTTTTTCCCAAGTTCCTCCACAACTGCTTTTGAATCCCGAAGATTGAGATAAGCACTTTGGTGTTTTGTCCAACCAGCTTGCATACCCATGGCTTGTAATGCATAGCCATAACTAGAATTAGTTGATGAGTTCTGATTTATATTTCCTGCATTAATGAGCCTATTCGTATCTTGCATGATGGATTGTATTTCGTCCTCTGGAATTCCCAAAGCAACTACAGCTGTTTTTACCATCCCGCCAAATGCACCCATAACCTGAGATCCCATATCATAAATGGGATTTTTCGCCATAGTTTTGTTTGCTTTTTTAGCCTTCAGTTGGCCATATTTGTCACCTAACATTTTAGAAATTGCATCAGCGGGTAAACCTGTACTCTGGGAAAGCGCCATAGAAATTCCATTTTGGACTAATGATTGTTCATTAGCTTGAATTTCTTCCAATCGTTTACCTGGACCAGAAATTTGATCATTCAATTGGTTATATTGCCTTTCACCCACTGCGAACTTTGTAATTGCCATAACGGGTGCTTGTATTAAATTTACAGTTACCGTTGAATTGCCCAATGTCAATACTTCAGCAACCTTCAAAGTAGCTGAAGCTGTTTTAGCTAATATTTTTTCAATAGCTTGCAAAGGGTTTTCTATAGAAATATATTGCTCACGCGATTTTATTTTCTTTGCGCTCCTCCTGCCGCGCATAAAGTCAATCATCATCGAAGCTGTTTGAATGTCTGACTCACTGCCGCCAGTCGCAGTGATCCAAGCTCTCGCTAACTCATTGTTAATAGCTGAATCAAGTTTTCCTTGCAAGGACGCTCTCATACCGGCAGCACCGCCAGTGAAATATGCGACTGCCAATTCCTGAACCAGAGAATCTGCATTCTCCTGAGATTCCTTTCTTGCAAGAAACAATTCACGATTTCGGTGATTCGCCTCTTGGATAGAATTAATATTTGAAGAGATAAATTGTTTATCCCTTTGGAGAGAATGATTAAAAAAGGTTTGTGTAACATCCGTTTTCTCTTGATGAAGAAGACCCCAATCCTCATCACTCCATTCTGTGAAAAAACTTTTCCCAATAGGACTCTGCACTTTTCCGATAGAACTTAATTGCACGTGCCGAACTTCTATACTTTTCCCGGCGTTATACTCTCCCTCTGGATTTTTTCCAGAAATTAATCCATTATGAATTTCTTTTTTTAAAGTGAGCACACCGTTTTTAGAATCAATAGTCGTTTCATATTCTTTTTTTAGTAATGATTTACAAATTTCTGCATTCGGGTCTTCATAACATGAACCGAATCGACCTCTTTCTTCTTGTGAGAGCGCGGAAGTATCATAACTTCCAAGCAATATCAATTCCTCTTTTGTTAACTCCCTTTCGCCTAACAATTCGGTATTAATCCCGTATGCCATTTGATTAATCACTTTTTTTTGTTCTAATTGTTTCAGTCCTTCTAAATCAGAATTTACTTGGATTAGAGCAGCATATTGGCCAACGCCAGTGATCGTTCTTTGGAATTCCTGAAAAAGAGTGTTCCCACCAATTTGAATACCGTCCGTTGATTCATGAAAAATTGCTTTAGATTGCAATTCCATGATTTCTGATTTTCCAAAAAAATCGGACTCTTTGTTCGGTGTCCATGCAGAAATTGAAGGTGTATTCTTATGGTTTATTTCACCTGCTTCATACAAATCCTTCCAAGATTTCCATCCATTTTGTTTTTCCTCTTCGATGCGCTGCAACCATTGTTCTTTCGAACGCTCTAATTCCTGCCGACTCGATTCTAATTTAGAAGTTGCTTTTGCCACAAGCTCCTCTCTATTCTCCTTCCAATGTTCATAGGTATCCGAATAATCTTTTACCTTAGATTCCCAATGAGAAACTGCTGGCAATAAAGTGTTTTGGAAGTGAGTATATTGGCCACTTAATTGAGAGGAATTTTCTTTCCAATACAAGGCTGTTTGAGAAGAATTTTCATCATACATTTCGTATAGGATAGAATAACCTATGGCCCCCATCTGAAAATTAACTCTGCCAGAAGAAAAAATTGAAGCATACCGATCTGCCGTCCAATAACCATATTTCGAATGACCGTCTAACAGTAAATTTCCGTTTGTATGAAATGCCTGATCAAAGGGGACATATAGATCTCCAATTTTCAAATTATTTATGAAATGGAAAGCGTCCGTATATAAATTTGCAGATACTAAAGAATGAACATGCCTACCATCACCTAACCGATTATTAATGATAGAAACTAGTCTTCCGTAATCCCCATGATGAATTGATTGGAAAATTCCTTTCATCTCCGGATCATAAATATTTGAAAAAACTCCGATTTCTCCAAAGCCACCAGCCAACCAATTTTCATATTTAAGATCTGCTGATAACTCATGGTAGGTTTGATTTCTTAGTTTCCATTCTGCATTTGACAAATCAAATGTTGCCTTCGACTGATCCAAATTGATTTGAAAACCCGTTTGGTAAGTATAAACCTGATTATTATATACTGTGTATTCCGAAAAAGCTTTGTTAGATTCATCTGACAAAAAATCTTTCATTTTAGTTGATATCATAGTCAGAATAGAATCTGGATCAATGTTTGAGTGATTTAACTGGTCGGACAGGTCAGCGATGAATTTCGAAAATAATTTACCGGCCTCATTATATGTTCCGTCAAAATTCTTATAGTGGCATCCAGAAGAAAGCGAACAGGAAGAGTCCAAACCAAATTTCAACTGTGATACAATTTCAGACAAAGCTACTTTGATGGTATCTTTATAGGAATTAATCGCATGTAAATTTCTCGAAAATTGATCCTCTGTTTCTTGCAGAGAATGAATATAAGCTTCGTAATCAGCTTGGAGTTTCGAGAAAGAATTGGCAAAGGAATCTAGCCCATCTTGTCTTGTCTGTTCCCATTGAAACTCCCATTCTCTTGCTGATTCTAAAATTTGATTTCGATTCTCTGCGAGGCTTAATTCTTCTGCCGTATACTCTTCGTATAAAGATTCCTGGCCAATCCTATGGAAATATAAGGCGTCAACTTTGCCAGTTTCTAATTTTGTTAGAAATGCACTGCGATTCTCAAAATAATCTTCTATTAAATCTCTCTCCCAAGCGGAATACAAAACAGAGACTTCAGATAAAAGTGAGCGCCTCCTTTCATCCAGATAACCTTCGTTCGAAACAAAAGCATCTTGCCCAGTTTCTTCCGATAACATTTGTTCTACTAAACGATCGGCATTTTCTATCCAATGATCGATAGAATGATACAAAACTTGTTCTACGCGCGAATCCCATTCTTCCATCGAATTTGAAAAATAAACATTCCCGTAAAACTCAGAATAGTTGGAAGATTGATAAGAAGGGACATCCCAAGTTTCAGAAAAAGACTGCCCATAAATAGCATAAGCAAACAACAGAGCAACCAAAGAAATAATGGCAAGAGGACGAACCGATGGTTTTAGAAACATAGAGAACCTCAGTTCTCTTAGGTATCAAAACCTATATTTGGTTTTAATTTTTTTCCATTGTTGAAACATTTTAGAATATATAAAAAGAAAACCAAAAATCAATAAAAATCCTGCCGTAAAAAATCGTCCCCCTTCTCCAGGAAGAAGATAAGATAGAAATAGTAGAATCATCAGTGGAATTTGGGATTTCCAATCCAAAAATTCACGAGGAATACAAAGGATTAAAAACAGCAAAAATATTGCCAAAGAGCCAAAAAGAAAAAAGTCGTTATCAAAAAAAGAAAGATGCAACTTCCAAAGAAAGAGAAAACAAACCCACTTGAGAAACCAATTCAACTTTTCTTTTTTTCTATATAAAAATAAACCAACCAATACAAACAAAGAGAAAGGCCTATACTTATTGTAAAAATCTTTGGGTGGCGAAATCTCAGAAAGTTTGACAACATCCTGATTTAAAAATTCTTGAATCTTTAATTTTAGATCATTCCATTGAATTTCCTTTCCTTTTACTAAAATTTCCAAACTTGTTTCTCCATTTTTATGAAAAATTCTGCCTGGAGTTTTGACCTGTCTATAATCCATAAAACCGTTGCTAAATATGGCGGTTCCGGAAGGCATTTTTGTTGGTTTCATTGGATACCGATCCAACTTTTTGTCTTGTTCTAATAATAATCGAACATCCGTAAGTTTATTATTTAAAAGCATTTTCCCAACGATTGCAGATTGTAATTCCAACGACCTTTCGCGAAGAGAATTCTCCCAATGGTAGCCAGCCAAGTTTCGAAATACTGTTGATGAATGGATTTCCAAGCCTTCCGTCGATGGCTGAAAACATAATACAACTTCTTCTACCCCCGCTTTCGTTCGTAACCATGGGATTAAGTTTAATATAGTTTTTTCCAAAATTTCTGGATTCGCATTAGAAAAACGAAGAATTCGATTCGAATTTATTTCCGATTCTCCCAAAATATGAAAGTATCCAGATTCTGTGGGTAGATTTTTTAATCCTGACTTTATTCCCAATTCACTCAAACGATAGTAAAAGGAAGCACTCGAAGGATTTTGTTTCACCACCAACAAATCGGTCAATTTTCGTTGTAATATTGCATCTTCCACTTGTTTAGTGATTCGAATGGATTCTTGCTCCGGAATGGATGTTGGAAATTCTAATCTTCCCATCTGGATCGTTCCGTAAGAAGGTTGCAATGAATACAATTTAAAACTAGAAACCAGAGACGAAAGAATTCCCACTATCAATAAAAGTGGAAACAAAAATCGAAGTATCGATTTTCCTGAATCTTTTTTTTCCTCTAGTGAATTTTTCAGTTTTAAGGAAAATGTTTTAAAAAATGGAAGCCGGAGATCAGGCATCAATTGAGGGAGGAAGGTTTGGAAAAGTTTTTTTAAGAAAGGAACAGAAAGTAAAAAATAGATCTGTGTTAGAAAAATGGTCCCGAAAGACCGGGGAAGCCAATTCAAAAATACAAACAACCATAGAAAGCAGAAGGAAAAGAAAATATAAACTAACCACTTCCCAAATCTTTTTGTAGGAAAAAATACCAAAAAGTATTTCCAGAGGATAAAGGAAAACAAAATTGGCCTTCCGATAGGATAGCTTAAGTTACAGCACAGACCCAAAAAAACCAAAAGAGCTGAATAAAAAGAAATAAAACCATTGAAGATATCTTTACTCTTTTTTCCAAAGAAAGTCGGAGATAAAAATAAAATTACATCTAATAAAAAGAAAAGAATTAAAAACCTAAATAAATCATCAAAAAAATCTTGGTGGCTAGCATACACTAGAATCCAATCAGTATATTCTGATAAAACTAAACTCAATTCGTTTGTTATATGATACAAAGAAGCAGCATTTTCTGCCTTGATCATCATAGTTTCGGAACTCAATCCATTAATTCTTGTACCTTGACGAAGATTTCTTTTGTTCAAAGAAACAGAACCAACGGAAGAAACCTGCAGGCTTTCACCAAACAGAGAGGGAATTCCTAGTTTTGCCCATCCACTCGGATCCATGGGAAAATCTTTCAGAAACCATATACCATTCAACCTTTCGAACCGAAATCCGAAGGTATGACTACGGATTGCCGAAAAAATTGTTGCCACCGAAGGAAACTGGTTATGCAAAATTCCCTCTGGGCGAATTTTCAGCAAAACTTCTTCTTCAGTTTGGGAATGATGTACAAAATTCGAAACTCCTGCAATGTTTCGAATTTTCTGCTCTAATGATTTCCTATTTTTCTCTGGGCCTCGTTTTATTTTTTGTAAAATGAAAATATACTGATTTTCTCCTTCGTTTGATCGGATCTGAGGGGAAAACGAATCAGAGGGAAACCTGTGCCTTTGCAGGAGATACTCATTACGAATGGATTGGATCAGTTCTCGGCTATTGATTCCTTTTTCCAATTCTAAATAGATTTGAGAACTTCCCTGTTCCGAAATAGATTCTATTTGTTTATAACCTGCGATTAGTTTTAAAATTTTTTCCCAAGGTTTTGTTATTACGTCCTCAACTTGTAAGGCTGTTTTATTTGGCCACTGGTTTGTAATTTGTACCGATTCATTTTTTTCTGATTCCAAATCTTCACCTAACAAAATATTAGTCAAAGAAAAGAGGGAAAGTAAGGCTAAGAACAATACTAAAGCTAAAATACGATAACGGAATCGCCGAACCCAACCTTGATTCATTACATTCTTTTCCAGAATCGGGAAAATAAAGTTGGATAAATATAAAATACAAAGAAAATAGAAATAAAAATTCCAACAAACATAGTCAAGGCGATTGCTTTAGGAAATTCTGAACCTAGGTTTCCCAAAACAATTACAGGAAACAGTCCCATCATTGTAGTGCCAGAATTTAATAGAATAGGCCAAACTAACCAGTGAAACACCAATTCTCTCCTTTTGGACCCAATGATTTCCTCGGGAATCTCTTTCCATCTCTCACCAAACAAAGATATACTATCGATAGATAATCCGAGTAAAACAATAAGTCCTATATAATGACCAAGATGGAATTTCTGAAACAGAACCAAAACAACGGAAGTTGTGAAAGTTAAGTACAACAAAGAAATCCCGAGATAAAGGAGTGGAATTCCAAATGACTCATAAATTCCCACAAGGGCCAAGTAGATAAAAACAAAAGCAATAAATAACAAAACAACTAGTATCAAATAGAATTTTTTAATCTGATTTTGGGCCGATACTCTGAGAATAGACAAATTACCATTCAGTTCCATCAATCGAGGATCTGACTCCGTAAACTCCCCAATCCATTCCGTATAAAAGAGTCCAGAATCTCTACGATACTGATGATAACTTTCTCTTTTTCTGGATGTGAAAAGTGAACCTATGTATGTGGATTCATTTGTTTTTGTTTTAAAAGTTAACATAGGAAGATCTTTCCAACTCCAAAAATTGGAACTAAATGAATCCAACCCTAGATACAAATTATGTTTGGTGGTTTCTCCAACTGAACCTAGGTATTTCGGAATTTGGTGATATAAAAACTTAAGTTTTAAATCTTCTTCATCAGGCATGAGTTCAGGAACGGGGATTTGGTTTCGATCCCACTCTTCCAAGACGATCTGTTTTGGCAAAAAATCAAACTTACCAACGAACCCAAATCTCTTAGATTTGTTTTCAAATTCATAAGAAATACTCTTTAATTCTTCCCAATTATCGTGAAAAAAGAGAAGGGAATCCGCTGGAATCAGAGGTAGAGTTGTAGAAACTTGAGATTCTATCACCTCTATTTTCCATTCCCAATTTGTTTTGGAAAGGATCGCGGAAAGAAAAGTTTCTAATTTTATTTGATCTCTTACTCCTAACAGTTTACATTGAATGGGTATCGCTTTTTGGGGATGTTGGCCTAGTGTATTTTTCACATCTATAGGGACTATTAAAGTAGAGAGTTTAGAATCAAATGTTTTGATCTGCTTTTCCATTTCCATAACAAATATTAGTTCGTCTTCTAAACTCATGTGATACAAAGGAATCATTTCTAAACGAAACCCAATTGGCTCTTGTTTGGGGAAAATCTCAAATTTTGGTCCAAAATGAATGATAGAAAAACTCAAAACAAAAATCACAAAAATCGCTACTGCTTTATAGTTCCAAATTTTATAGAATCCGTAAGTTCTTTCGTAAAATCGTGTCAGAGTATTTTCTACTTCTGCATTTTGATTTTTTGGTTTTAAGAAATCAGCGAAAGAAATAGAAACTAAAGGGACAATAAAAATAGAAGAAACCAAAGAACAGAAAACTAAAAGAGCGATACAGACTCCTGAATCAAAAAAGAAATCTTTCCATTCCATCGGGAACATCAATAAAGGAACAAAAACAACAATCGTAGTTAAGGAAGAGGAAAAAAGTGACACAAGAATTGAACGTATCCCTTCTGTAACAGCCCCGACAACTGAACTATCATTAGCCAGCTGTTTTCGAATGGAAAAAACGGTGAGGTTACTTGCATCAAATAACATACCAATTCCAACAGAAATTCCACCTAAACTAAGTAAGTTGACAGAAATAGAAAAAAATAAAAGAAGATGAAAAAAAAGGACAAGAGAAAATAAAACAGATAGAAGTAAGATAAGGGCCGGTGTCCAATTCCTATAGAGAAGATAAGAAAACAAAAAGGCAAATACCAAACCCCATATACCATTGATTCCAAATTGACCTAATTGTTTCTCTAATTCATCGGATCCATCATAAAAGATAACGGAAGATAAATCTGGCTCTAATTGTTTTAGTTTTGATTTGATTTCGGATGATAATTTCAACGGGTTTGAGGAAGGATCAGAAAAGACTGCAATATAGATTTTGGCCTTTCCGTTGTTACGCGTTAATTTTTCACTTGGTAATTGGTCCTCGTAGATTTTTGCCAATCTTCCAAGTCCAACAGAGTTTCCATTTCCTAAATGGACGGGAAATAGTGAAAGGTCTTCTTGGGAATGGATTTCTGGTGCAAACTTTAATTCCGTATCTTTTGTGTAACCTTCAACGGATCCAAGGGAACCTCCCCGCATGCCTGATTGAAGTTGCTGTTCTACCTCTCGAATGTCGATGGGAAACAAATCCAAAACTTTTGAGTCGAGAGAAATAAAAGATGATTTTTTTGATTCCCCCACTGTCCGAACTTCTGAAACTCCAGAAATACGTTCCAACTGGAACACCAATTGTTGTAGATGAAAATCAAAACTTACAATTTCCTTCTTATTCTTTTTCCGAATGAGGATCTCCATAAAAGGTCTTTCACTGATCTCTCCCTGCAACAACCGAGAGTTACCGGCGCCTAACGGTAGTTTATCTTTCATTTCCAAAATGGTTTGATACAATTGATCTTTAAATTCGGAAAGAGATGCACCAAATTGCAAATTGATCTGCACAATCGACTTCCCATGTTCCGAAATTGTGCGAATACGTTCTACGGATTTTACCGACGACACCATTTCTGAAATCGGTAAACTCACGAGTAAATCTGTATCCTCCGCAGAATGATTGGGAAATTCAGTGAGAATAAAATATCGCGAGGGAGCTAATTTAGGTAATAACCAAATCTCTAACTCTGGAATTCGAAAGAGTAATGCGATAAAAAACAAAATACAGATCACCCAATACAATCGTTTGTGTTGGAATAACGAGAGAATATAACGATCAATACTCATAAAGACAAACTAGATTCTACTTCGTCTTGCGCTGATAGCCCGGACAATATTTCTAATTCATTTAACAAATAAGGTTTGAATTGAATGAATCTTTTTTCAATACCACCACCACCTTTCACATTTACAAAAAAACCATTAGTCTCATCTCCATGAAGAGAAGAAGATGAAATAAGTATCTTCTCTGTTTTCTCAGGAAGTTTCACTTGGACAAGCCCAAACATACCTGGCAAAACTGTAATTTGGTTCGATTCTAATCGGACTTTTATTCCAATACTATGAGACCTTGGGTCTAAAAATCCACTGACACGATCCACCTTACCTTTGATAGCTGGTACATTTCCTTGGGAGGGGATAAAAAATACGGATTTACCTTGTGAAAAATGAATAAGATCAGATTCAGAAATTTGAAATCCGGCAGAAAGTTCACCCTTTTCCATCAAAACCATCACCGGCGTTTGGTTCGTTAGTTCCCCTTCCTTGGTATGGATTTTTAATATTTTCCCTGATTTTGGAGCACGCAGACGAGTATCAGTTAACAACTGCTCATTTGATCTCATTTGACTTTTTATAATTTTGAGATGGGACTGGCTTAATTCATATTCAGATCTCTCCAAAGATGTATTTTTTTTTCTCCAAACTTTTAGCTTTTCTTCGAAATTAATATTCTCTGAACCTAATTCCAAATTGATTCCCGATAATAGGTTTTCTCTGTCTCGGATTAAATTCTTAAATTGAGTTTGTTTGGATTCCTCATCTTGTTTTAATTTTTCTATTTCGGATAAAGAAACAAAACCTTGTTTCCAAAGCAGAATCTTCTTCTCCTTCAAGTCCTGACTTAGATGCCAATCTTTTTCAGCTAATTCAATCCATTCCGTTTTTTTATCAATTTCTCTCAGTTTGACATCGAATTGTTTCTCAGCAGCTTTCCATTTTTCAGAAGCAATCGATACTTGGGATTCGGCTATTTCGGCTGATAGACGTAATCTTTCTCCTTCTAATCGGATCAGCTCATCCTCAATTTCCAAAAGAATTTGCCCTTCCTTTACAAAACTGCCCTCTTCTACATAAATCTTTCTGATTCTTCCATTTTGTTTGCTATGCAGTTGAATTTCTTTTGTTGGTTCTACAACGGATGGAAATTCTAAAATCTTATTTTCCTCCAATACTCGAGGTCTCTTATATACTAAATTTTGTTTTGGTGCCGCCATTGCAGAAACTTCATTCATATTTCCCCATGGTTCAGGGAAATAAAGAACTGTAGCTAATAGAGGAAATCTGTTTCGTATCCCTACCGTTGAAAAGTAAGTATAAAGTATCGAGGAAGTTATGTATAAAATTACTGTAAGTAAAATCTTACGAATCCAAATTTTCAGAATAGGAAAAGCATTAGAACTCATACATTTGCCAATGCTAATACAAAAAAGACAAATAAAATTGGATTCACATAACCTAAACTATGTGAAATAAACAAAACATAGCGATCATTTGAAACAAAGAACCTTTTGTAGAACTCTCCATTTTTTAAAATAAAAAATAAAAACAAACCGGCCCAAAAAATTACAACTAAAGTAGAATATAATTTTGAATCCAAAAAAAGTCCCAAAAACTGGTTCCCTAAAAACAAAACACAAATAAAGAAAAAGAATTGTTGAGTGAGACTTTTCAGAAAACTTCCGAGATTCGTACGGAATGTAACCTTGGTTCTTTTGCCCAAGGAAAATAATAAATTGATACTCAAGGAAACGCTAAAATACAAAACTGCAACCAAAAAAACACTTACGATCTGAAACGGATACAGGCTCCAAATAGAAACCTCTTGCCCTGCATTCATTGCGTTCATCTTCAAATTTTGATTGAACCTCATAAATTCTTCCCAATTCCAAAAACAGTGAAAGCCATAGAGCAAAAGATAGAGTAATAGAAAGAAAAACGAAGAGTGATAAAGATTTAAAAACTTACCGCTCACTATTTGTATTAAATTTTTAATCATTTCTTGGATTATACTTGGACAGATGAAACATTTCATTTGATTCCTCCCAATTCTTTTTGAAGTCTATCCACTTGGGTTTGGAATTGTTTCCATTGGGCCAAAAAAAGTTTTCTTTGTTTTTCTTTAGTTTTAATCTTATTAAATTTTAAATATAACAAACAAGCTTCTGGTGAAACTGCCAAAAGTTCGATTAGTTTTGATTCATCTTCAGGTGATACAGTAACAGGCAATTGTGATACCAACACAGCCTTAAAATACAGTAAAATCAATTCTGGCGTTTTATCGGGAACTCCAGTCCAATGAAAAAAGAACTCCTTCCATTCTCCTAAATAAAACAAGGATTTTGAATAGAGAATCTCTTCTTCCTTACTTAATTCTCTTTCTTTTTTGATATCTTCCAAACTAGACCTAACTACCGTCAAATGGCCTGCAAAAAAAGCCTCTGACAGAATTTTTAAATCATTTTTTTCGGGACTGGAAGATGGAGAACATTGCAAAAGTAATAAAAATAACAAATAAAAAATGAGAATTCTTTGATTCAAAATTTCTCTCCACTTGTTTGTTGAAAAAAATCACGAAACGGAAATGGTGTCTTTGCATTCCAAATCCAATCAAAACGTTTTATAGTATTGTTTGATAAATTAATCCATAACATTCGAATGGGAATAGTATTTGGTTCGGAAGAAAAACAATAGCGCAAAAGGAATACTTGAGTGGCTCCAATAGCTTCTGCGCGTTCTTTCCAAATTTGAATCCTGGGTCGGTTTTCAATGGATTTTCCTTTCAGGGTATTTTGAAAACTTTCTAGATGATCATTGAAAATACGAGAGTTACTTTCTTCCCAAATTCCTTCACTCCAAACAACAGAATAACCAACCTCTTCTAATTCTTCTAGTATACTTAAACTAATCTCCTTCTCTTGCGAATAACTTTCGGTAAACAAACGTGAGGTTGTATTCACGAAAATTATCTTAGTTCCTTTCTGAGTGGAATAGGTTGTGGTTTTCAAACTTCTAGAATTACCAATACAAGATAGAAAAAAGACTGAGACTAAGACAAAACTAGACTTCATTTTGCTTCTACCTGAATGACAAAAGCTGATTTCATTCTTTTCCCTAAAATGGATTTGGCTTCGGATTCCAATCGAAATTCATAATATGGATAGAAATTAGGAGCTAAGGCGGATGCAGAAAGATTAAAGTCGCCTCCCGTAGTTATATTCCCAAACAAACTGCCGTTACAGCTCGCCTCACTCTCCGCATAAGAATAAGTGAGTTCCCTACATCCAAAAGGTGAGTCCGTTTGGCAATGGGACCAAACCCATGTTGATAAACGAATGTTTGTTGATGGAGGGGAAATTTTCGAAAACCTTGTAGCCCCAATGACAGAGGTTGTATCCATGTATTGGTTAAACAGAATCCGGAAATTATCTGTATTCACATCGGCACAACCTTGTGGACTTCCCGGCAAACCAGTTTCATCATCTCCACCACGAAATTGATATAAATGCGGACTTAAAATAGGCAAACCCCGACTCCAAAAACAAGTAAGAGAATCCCACCGAGCACCCGTAATAGATCCTAGTTCTTGAATTCCTAATTCGCAATTTTGCGATTCTAAACCAAATCCAATGACCTCAGGATCATTTCCGTCCGACCCCACAAAAAAATCAAAACTTACGGCCTCGGATAATTCCCCGCCATCTAAAGCATTGATTCCAGATGGGAAGAGAATATGGTAACGAGTCTCCGGCAAAAAAACAGAATCAGGTAAAATTCTGAATTGAGTTGGGTCATCCCATTCTAAGCGGTAAGAAATATTGGGTTCGATTCGTAATCCAAGTCCAACTTCTCTTTGGTTCATTGGTTTTGTAAATCGGACTTGGATAGGAGGGGGACCTGGGATACCAGAACAAACAGAAGAAACAGATCCCAAGTGAATGTTGGTAGGAATTCCGCCGACTAAACATTCTTCTTCTGTGCCAGCCAAAACAAAAATGGAGGCAACCTCTGGAGGATATGGATTTTCCTTATCCCCTACACGAAAGGAAATGGTATAAACTCGATCTAAATCCTTTCCATTTTTATCTTCGCATTGTTTTGTTAGTCGCACGATATAACCACCTGATGGTAGTTCATCCTTTGGCGAAAATTTTAAAGTCATCTCCGAAGTTTCAAAACTTCCTCTGGCTGGTGGATCCAAAGAAAAGGCGGAAACACAAGACTGAATGGACATAGGATGGCTAAATGCAAAAGAAATATCCGTTTTTGAATCTACATTAGTAGCATCCGAAGTGGGACTATACACAAGGACCCTGGGCGAATCTTCTACGCCCAAAACCCCCATCCAATCTTCCAAGGATCCTAGTTTTGAATTACATTGAAAAAATAGAAACATAAGAGAATATAAACAAATCCACCTAACGAACTTCATATGAATCCTCCATAAAGAATGGGTATTGTTTTCTTTGTTTTGGTTCGTTTATTTTCTTAATTTCAAAGGAACTGTCCTTTTTCCAATCTTCCAAAATATTGGTTAACTCGTTCAGACTACTTTTGGATTCCAACCGGTAATAACGGTTATCGAATGGATTTTCACCGAGTAACAAAACAAGTTCCAAGGCGGTTGAGATATACTGGAAATAATGGTCTAATAGAATTTCTAAACCAAGAAACACTTCTTCTTCGGACTTTAAATAATCAATTTCGGAGATCAGCTCTTGTTTTTTTTCTTCTCTTTTGAATCTATGTTGGTAAAAGTTAGACTTTGTATTCTCAATGTACAAATTGTATTTACTATACAATTCAACTAACTTAATTTCTAATGATTGGACTTGGTTTGAGAGGGTAATCTCGGTTTGTTTCCATTCCGTTTTGGCTTGCAACAAACTCATTTGCGAATCGAATATTTTTTTGTTTCGTCCAATATCATCGAAAAGTCCAATAGATCCACTTTGAAAAGAATTTTCTCCGGGTCCTACAGGCTGCGGGCCATAACCAGGGATTCTTTGGATTCCATTCCCCTCAGATTGAATTCCATTTTGTGTGTTCGATTGAAAACTGGTTCCACCCAAATTCGCTTGAACCCCAAAACTTAGTCCGTAAATTTCATTCTGTAAAGGGAATCCAGCATTCCCATTTTTACCGACATAACCACCTAACACTAACTTTGGTTTCCAATCATTATCCAAACTCTCTTCGTCAAGTTCAGCCAATTCTATCTGCAACCTTGATTTTTTCCGTAAAGGATGATTCGCATCGGGAGTGGATGAAAGTTTTTTGGGATCAAATAAACGGATACGTCCAGTAAGGCCGCCTTCCACCGAAAGCTTCATATCAGGATCCAAAGACATTGATTGTTGTAATTCTAATAGAGCGATTTTTTTTGCTGAATCAGAATGGATCGATTTGGATTGGAATTCCACCTCCCATACCTTTCGTTTATCCCAATCTCCCTTGGGATAAAGTCCAAGGTCTGACTCTTTTTCGCGTTTCCTTTGCTCTAATGTATAACGCTCCGATCGTAATTGATAAATAGAATCAACTAATATGCGTTTATGGAAAATAAGATATGCTAAAGAAATGGATTTGAATACTTTCTCCCTAAGAAGTTTTTTCTCTTCTGAATGAATAAGACGCCTCACTTCTAGTTTCTGTTTTTCCCTCTCTGTTTCACCTCCGTCATAAAGGAGTTGTTGGATTTGCAACCGAACATCGCGATATTCCTGATCAATCTGTTCTTGATTTTTCGAAAAAATCCCGAAGTAATGGACTCCTAATTTCGGAAGGTATTGTTTCCATTTGTCCCTAGTGAGGATAGGATAGATCTCAGAACGAGCCTGTTCCAAACCCAAACTTCCATTCCGTTCCATTCCAATCCAAACGCAATCTTCCCATAATAATTTCCCCTCTGCTTGTAATGGAAGAGAAAGATAGTTCATACAAAAACAGATAATCCCAATCCGATACCACATATCAGTAGATAGGTGGTAAACCTTCAAACTGGTTCTCGATTCCCCTATTTGTAGGGGTTTTTTTGATTTTTTTTTTAGTTTTTTTTACTTGTAAGAGGAGAAAGTTCCAATATAAAAGTGGCATGATTCGATCCCTCGTCCCCATATTACTTCTTCTTGTAACCACTGCCCTAGCTGCTGATGAAGTTGGGATTGTTAGTTTCGTCCAGGGAACAAACTACCTATCGGGCCCACGTTTTAAAAAGGCGAAGGAACCTATAAAGTTAGGAAGTATCCTAAAAAAGGGAGATACCATCACTACAGAAGATGGAACTTGCGAAATCCAATTAGCCACCCAAGCAACAGTTCGTTTAGCAAAGTATTCCTCGATTCAAATCGAGGACCTTCTCAACCCAAAATCAAAATCCACCACTTTGAAACTGGTGGGTGGAAAGTTATTTGTAAAAGCACATAAGCCAGGGCCAGGAATTCCTAGCCAAACCCAACTCAGTGTAGTCAATCCTAGTTTTGTTGCCGGTGTTCGAGGCACTGAATTTTTAGCGGCCACACCTGATCAAGGTGGGGTTGATGAAGAACTAAGCGAAGTAGAAACTGGTGTTTATGTAAACGAAGGAACCGTTGCCGTTAGTCCAAATAAAAAAGGAAAACAAACCCTTGTCGCAGAAAACGAAGAAGTGGTTCTTTCGGGAAAAGAACTAAAGAAACAAATTTTAGATGAGTTCGTAAAAGAGAAAATGCGCATTTTCGAAGAGTTCAAAGCCATCAAGGAAGAAAACTACCAACGAATCAAAGAACAATATGAAAAGAACGACCAACTTATGAATGAATACAAAGGCCAAGGAAGGGTAGACGAATGATGAAACATTTTCTAATTCTATCAGCGGTCATATCCCTTTCGATTTTTTCTTCGGACAAACTCACTAGACTTCCCGTATATAAAATTGCCGTAGAAGCAGCTTCCGCTACTGAAGAAGGGATTGCTCTAAGAGATTTCATCAAGGAACAAATCCAATCCACCTCAAGGGGAATGATCACTCTTCCTTTGAAGGAATCAGATTCCGGAACTTGGGAATTTGACAAAGAAGGAAATGCAACACAAGAAACTCTCGCAAAATTGCAAAAACTTTCGAACACCGATAAACTTGTACTTGTATCTACGGAAGATGGACAAGTTGTCATTTCTTTTGTAGATGTCTTACACCAAAAATTAGAATACCGAAACTCTTTACCCGACAGCCTTTCCAAAACATTGGTTTCGGATTTCCTCGGATTTTTGGATAAAAAGAATATCTACCTAGCACTTTCGGAAACTGGATCTGGATCGAATGCCCAACTCAAAATCAATTCCTTAAAACCAACGTATGTGGCAGGGGAATCCATTCGGTTCGAAATTGAATCAGCAGAAGACAATTATGTTTATGTAGTACTTGTACCAGAAAATCAAAAAGGGGAACCAGTCCTTCTTTTCCCAAACCAAATACAAAATGACAACTTTGTACGCAAAGGGGACCGAGTGACCATTCCTGATAAACGAATTTCTTTCAAGGCCTCCCTGACTTCTTCAAAAGACCGGATTCGTGCCTTTGTTTCCAGGGAGGAATGGAAAGAATTCCAACTCCGAGGTAAGAAGGAGGATTCTTTTTATAGACTTCTTCCTCCTGCTGTCACGGGAACCAAAACAGCCGCTAGACTTAAGTACCCAACTACCCTCACGGCATCCATCGAACAAAGTCCAGTCATGGAGTGGGAATACCAAATCCTTTCTCGATAAATTCTTGCAAAATCATCTCATATCTTTTGTTATAAAAGGTATGAGAACTTTTATTCTTAAATCCATCGCAGTCCTAGGAATCGGTCTCCTCACCGCTTGTTCGATGTTTCAAAAAGAAGACAAAAAAGATGAGGATATACTAGGTCTTTTGCTTCTTTCCGCTTGGTCTTACAATCAAGCCGCTGGTTGCTCTGGTCCAAAGTCCGGTTTCACCATTTGTATTCCCAAAGGAATTGCGGAGTAGGCCATGAAAAAGATTCTCTATACATTCATTTTTTTGGGAATGAGCTTTCACATTTCAGATTTTAACCAACAAAAAGGTTTGGCTCAAGAGATCCAACTATCCAAACTCTTTAGTAATGCCTTGCAGCTAGGGATCGGTTCGGAAAAACTCTGGTCTGCCACGAGTGCGGACAACTGGGGATTTGTACGCCAGTCTGCCACTTGGGCGAGGGGAAATTCAGGGATTATCGATTCTCTTATCCTTGCTTTAAAGAACGCGGGATACTTCAATAACTCTGCACCGAGAAATGATGTACTAAACAACATCAATTTGAGTGGATTTGGGTCCGCTACTCTTACCATCAAAATTAGCCAAACCATTTCAGGGATTGCATCCACCGCGTATGCAGGAACCAAAACATTTAACCATTTTTTTGAAATCAAAAAAACAGGAGCGTCTGCCCCCTCCTTACAGTTGTTCTTCGATGATCCGGACACTACCCTAGGAAATGATGGAGCTTTAATTTATTATCGTTTGGTCGATTTTGGAAACCCTCAATTTGCTACGGTTGGTGATGTCATTACAGAAAGTTATACGGGGAATGAATCTATCTACGGGACCAAACTACAAACTTATACTTGGAGAAACGGTCCAGAAAATGCAGCTTGGATCAGTAAAGTGGGAAGAGTCATTCTAACAGAAGTCGATTCGGGAAGGCAACTTTGTTTCCGCTCTACGGTGAAATTAAACTTTTCCAAATTAGAAGCACTTAACCCTTCAGTGGTGACTTTAAAAAATGCATGTACGACAACCCAAGGTGCGGGAGATAGCGTTTATTATGTGCTCGCTTATATGCAAAAGTTCGATTCTCCTTTTTTGACTACCGCCAAAGCGACTATCACGAAAACTGCAGCAAAACCAGAAACTATTTGTGCCATTCCAGAAACACCGTCGACACCGGGAGTTCGATTGTCTTATGGAATTTTCGATATTAACGGTTACGTGACAGACCAACTATTAGCGGCTCAAGTTCCCATAGGATACCCAAGCCCAACTCAAGGTGGTGCTGATTTTATGTCTGTGGATGATGCCTTTGCGAGAACTTACGTTCCCGCGGGAGCTTTGAGTGGCCAAGTCAATGTGCAAACCTATGAAGCTTCTGATAAAACCTTTTTAGATTCTATCGATTCTGCTGCTGGTAACTTAGTATTTAAAACTGTTCCTTAGACGGCTGTCTATAAATTGCGTTGGAGAGAATGGAACCCGTAAGGGCAATCATCTCCAACCGCACATAGGAATCTTTTTCCTTAAAAACATACTCTGCGTGGTTTGTATCTGGACTTACTTGTAAGACTTCACCAGTTTGCCCGATAAAACGAATCTCTAAGTACCTTTCTTTCGAATTCAACTGGATGGTACCCTTGTTTGTGATTTGAATCAGTGGAACCTTAGGATCCTCTGCCCCAGAAAAGAATTTTTTCACACAATAAAACGATCCTGATGTAAGTGAAGATAAAACAGAATTCTGATCCTTTACACCTTCGGCAGTCACAATGTAACGAAGAAAACTTTCCCCCTTGCGCCCTCTTTGGTTTCCTAAAGTTTGAACGAGATCTTTCCATAAAGGTTGGTCAAAAGTTTTGATCGAACTTTCCGGAAAATAATGTAGGTCATCACTTGCCATACAATGGACATTCCGTCCTTGGCTAAGTAAGATATCTAAAATTTTTGGATCATCACCAAATGGAGAATAAACTTCTACTGCTTGAAACCCACCTAAAGAAGACATCTCTTCTCTAGAAAATGAATCAAAGAGTTTTGGATGGGGAACGATTACATACCCACCTAACTTCTTCATACGATCGATCACCCAGTTTAAGTTTTCTCGGGTAGCATAAACAGGGAAATAATCATAAAAAGACTTTTTAATTCCGATCGCAAGTAGGTGACGTTTTTTTAAATTTTGTCCCCATTCCGAACCACGAATGTAATTTGGATCTTCTGTTTCTGAAATTTGTCCATAATCGGTAATGGCTACATTAGAAAAACCTTCTCGTTTGTATTCCGATTGGATTTCAGCTACTGTATGTCGTTCTGGTGTAAACCAAACTTCATTGGAATGGGCATGTAAGGATATCTTCTCCCCACCATCGCCATTCCAACTTTGGTATGGATTCACAAGTGTTGGCCCTTGGAAAGGAGATGTTGGTAAATCGATAGACTTCCGCAATAAGACAACAACTGCTAGTTGGTAAAAAGCCAAAATTCCGAGTAAAGAGAGGAGAACGAGCACATACCTATACCTCCATAAGGAGGGGCGCAAAGTAGTTTGTCTATCTGTGTCGACAATGGGCCCGGAAACATTGAAAAGCATAAGAAGACTCTATAGATCTTTCTTTCCAATTTGATTCCAGTTTTGTTACAAAACGGATACAAAACCTAGAATTCATTTCTGCTTTGACAAAGTAGCCAGGGTTTTCCTTCGTTGAGACTGTGAAATTCTTATCTGTCCACCGCACCTTCCTCATCCTACTTTGTATCCTAGTCCTATTTTTATTCTATGGAAATTCTTCACCCCTTGTGGATCAAGACGAGGCCGCCTATGCCGGATTTTCCCGGTCCATGGCGGAAACAAAGGACTTTCTCAGTTTGGACTTTTCCTACTCCACTCCCCACAGAAAACCTCCCCTCCATTTTTGGATTACCTCTTCTTTTTTCCAAATCTTTGGACCTTCCGAATGGGTATTACGTCTTTTCCCTGCCCTTTGTATCCTAGGAACTAGTTTGTTAACATACCATCTGACGAACGTTATGTTTGGATCAAGGACCGCACTCTATGCCTTTAGCATTCTTAGTTTTTCTTTGTATTTCCCACTCAATGGAAAGATTGCTTTAGTGGATTCTCTTTTAGTTTTTTTTGGAATGTGTGGGTTTGTTTCTCTCTATCACTGGATCCAATCTAAGAAAAAGAGATTTGTTTTTTTCTTTTGGCTATCTGTGAGCCTCGGGCTTCTCGTAAAAGGGCCACCAATTCTAATTTTTCTTGGAGGGACTTGTGTTTTACTTTTAAGTATCAATCAAATTCGTTCGCAAGTGTGGAAATTAAATCCCTTTTTATGGCTCCCGATAGCACTCCTCCCAATTCTCGTTTGGGGTTATCTATCTTGGCAAAAAGATGACGGAAAACTAATTCGATGGATGTTGGATTGGTATATTCTCCGCAGAGCAACTGATCCAGTATTTGGCCAATCAGGACCACCTGGCACCTATCTTATGTTATTTGTAGTGACTCTTTTTCCCTGGAGTCGACTGTATCTTTCTTTCTTAAATGAAAACGGATGGAAACTCATTGCCTATTTAAAAACAGAAGGTTTTGGAGTGATCAGAAATCTTCTTCCTTGGCATTGGGAAAAAAGTAATTTTATTTTTACATCCAAACGATTTCTTCTTTTAGGGCTTAGTTTTTCTTGGCTCTTTTATGAATTTTTGGCAAGCAAACTTCCTTCCTATCCTTTATCTGCTTATCCTATTCTTTCCATTCTTTTGGCAGACCAACTCGCAAGAAAACACAATCAAATTTATATGTATCGACTTTATCTCACAGTTTCACTTGTGATGATGGTTACCATTTCTTTGATTGTACTTCCTCAGTTTTCTGAAATGAGAACTGACACCCAAAAAGCAGCAACTATCGTACAAAGTTTGGTTCCCGAAAATGAAACCTTATACTCCTTTGGTGCTCATGGAATTCCAAGTTTCGCTTATTATTACCACAGACCCATCCATGAAATTACTTGGGAAGATCTCAAAACAACGAAAGGATATTTTCTTGTCGCTGAATCCGATTACCAAATTTGGAAAGGACTTGGACTCAATTGGGAGGGAATAGGGAAACCACTATTCATTTATGCTTATGACAGAAACAAAAAGTTAAGTTTAAGACTCGTAAAAACAAGAGATCTTTAGTTTAAAAATCGTTTTTTAATATCTGCTGAAGGAACCATACAGGACTCTGCTTTGCCAAACCACTGGTAACGGTGTTTGGCGATGAATCTGTAAATGGGATTACGAAGGAAACGAGGCAAAATCCAAAATCCATAAAACCATGGCCAAGGGAATTTGAGTTCTCTTGTAAGCTGCAAAATGGCGTCGGATTCTAAATACAATTTCCCTTCCTTCCAATACAGAATGCTGTCGGGAAGGTTAGGATAGGAATCTTTAGGTAGAAGTAAAAAAAAAGTCTCAGATCCAATTGTGGAAAAGTATAAATTTCCTTTTTGATTCTGTTTCAAAAGAAACTGAACCGAACCCATACACAAATGACAAACCCCATCAAAGAAAACAATTTTACTTTTTTCCGGTGGCATCCTTTCCCTCTACTCCCAAACTGGCGGAGAACCATTTGAAATCGAGTCTAAATCTATAGAGGCCTTTATGTTTCCTGAATTTCATTCTGATAATCTTCCTAAAAAAGAATCTGCCATTTTAGAAAAAATGGAGTCCAACAAAAGTTTCATTCAAACCCTATTAAAAATTGACAAACCCACATTTCAAAATTTTGCAAAACCCTACCAACGAATCCAAACAGAACTCGGTGATCTTGTTACTGAAATTTCGCATCTCAATTCTGTAAAAAATAATGAAGAGAGCCAAACTATCTATAGTCGGCTTTTACCAAAACTTAGCGAATACTATACAGATCTGGGCCAAAACGAAGAAATCTTTTCCACTCTATTAAAAATCCAATCTTCAGAAACAAATCTAAACCATGAGGCAACCAAGGTTTTAGAAAATGAAATCAGAGACTTTCGTTTGTCCGGAGTGGGCCTAAGTCCGGAAACAAAAAATGCACTAAAAGAAATTCGGATTCGCCAATCGGATCTTTCTAATCAATTTTCCCAGAATGTCTTAGATGCAACCAATGCTTTCGCGCTTTACCTTTCGGAAGCCGATGTTGTTGGCCTTCCCGAAAGCGAAAAAATCACAGCCAAACAAGAAGATGGAACTTATAAATTCACACTCCACTTCCCCTCTTACATTGCTTATATGACTTATGGTGAAAACAGAGAAATCCGAAAAAAACTCTATGATGGTTACTGCACAAGAGCTCCAGAGAATGGAAAACTAATGGAAGAAATTTTGGAACTTCGCGAAAAGGAGGCAAAACTTCTGGGATTTTCGACCTTCTCTCATTTAAGTTTGGCCACTAAGGTTGCGGACACTCCAGAACAAGTCATCGAATTTTTAGACCATTTAGCACAAAAAGCCAAACCGATCGCCTTACGAGAGCTAAACGAGATAAAAATTTTTGCGAAAACATTAGGACATGAAAATCTCGAACCATGGGACCTTACTTACTATTCTGAGAAACTAAAAAAGGAATCTTTTTCCTATGATGAGGAAATCTACCGCCCATATTTAGAAAAAGAAACCGTCATTTCTGGAACCTTTCAATTCTTAGAAAAACTTTTAGGAATCAAGTTCCAACAAGTGGATACTCCCGTTTGGGAACCGTCTGTTCTTTGTTATAATCTCGTCGTGGATGGAGAAATCAGATCTCGATTGTATTTAGATTTAGAAGTCCGTGCGGAAAAAAAAGGGGGGGCTTGGATGCATAATTGGAAACCCCACTTCCAAGACGAAACAGGAAAAACAGAACTTCCAGTGGCCTTTGTGGTTGCTAGTTTTCCCAAGGCCACAAGTTCACAACCTTCACTACTTCGACCAAGTGATGTTGTAACTCTTTTCCATGAATTGGGACACGCTCTCCACCACTTGCTCTCGCGTGTTAAGGAGGCCTTTGTGAGTGGTGTCAATGGTGTGGAATGGGACGCAGTCGAGTTTCCATCACAATTTTTAGAAAACTTTGCCTACGAACCCAAAGTCTTAGAACTTTTTGCGAAACACTACCAAACAAAAGAACCAATTCCAAATTCCTATATAGAAACAATGGTAAAAGCAAAAAACTTTATGTCAGCGATGGGTGTGGTAAGACAGTTAGAATTTGCAAAGTTCGATATGTTAATCCATATGGAAAAACCAAGTGAATCTAGAGTTCAGGAAATTTTGGATCAAGTGAGAAAAGAGGTCTGTGTTGTATTTCCACCTGCATACAATAAATTCCAAAACTCATTCACTCATATCTTTGCTGGTGGGTATGCAGCCGGATACTATTCTTACAAATGGGCCGAGTTACTTTCAGCTAACGCCTACTATTCGTTTGTCGATCGGGGTGTTTTTGACTTAGAACATGCTGCTCATTTTAGAAAAACAGTTCTAGAAAAAGGTGGGTCGGCAAGTGCCATGGACCTATTCCGCGATTTTTACGGAAAAGATCCTGAGATCGATGCATTACTTCGACTCAACGGAATTGCCGCTTAGAGCCTGTATAGATTTGGTAATCACTTCTTTGGAATCGGTGGACTTGATAAGCTTTCGGGTCTTCCGATTTTTATCTAAAACATAAATGTAGGTTGAGTGGTCAAAACTTAGGCCATCTTCTGTTTTTTCCACATAAGCTGCATATTGTTTTAGAATTTTGTTTGTTGTGTCTGCAGAAAAAGAAAGTCCTACCGATTGCGGCAAATAAAACTGCACATACTTTGTGCTTGTCTCAGAGGAATCACGTACTGGATCAATAGAAATAAAAACCACTTTGAATTTTGATTTCTCCACTTCGCTTAAGGGTTCGACTGCTGATTTAATTTTTGCTAGTGTGTTTGGGCAAAAGTCAGGGCAATAAGTATATCCAAAAAACACTAAAAGAACTGGTTCTTCAAAGGCTTTTAAGGATACAGAATTTCCAGATTTATCTAAGGCCTCAATATTTCCACCGATTGGTAATTCAGTGAATTCTAAAGAAGAGCCACAACTTACTAAAACTCCAACTAACAAGATGAAGACAAATTTTTTTTTCATAATTTTCTCTCTTCCAGAATCACAACCTTACTTTCTCCATTTGAAAATTGTATTTTTAATTCCAACTTTCCTGAATGATCCAACTTATCATATAACATCAAATGTTTTCCTGATCGAACAAGTTCTATGGTTTGATTTGCTTTCAGTAAAATTGGATAATCCAATTTCCGCATCCTGGCGACACCCGACTGATTGTCTATACTTGTTTCATGGAAATCGACTGTCTTGTATCCATTGCTAACAATGGTTCGAATCTCCACATCGGCAGTGTAGGGATTCTTAATTTCCCCATAAACGGCAGCTGTTTTTGCTACTTCTGGAGGAGGTGTCATCCAGAGCCGGATGGGTTCTGTCGGTTTGTGACAGAAAACTAACAAATTGACTTGAATTAGTAACAGAATTCCTGCATTTGTTATATTTATCTTTCGTAACAAGAGAACCTCGATGAGAATAATAATCAAATGGGTGATTGCGGTCACTCTCATTCTTTCTTCATTTCTAGTATCCACTTACAACTGGTCTACCGGTGAATACAATTATGATTCCTCTCGTAAATTCGAAAATTTTGATGCCTTTTACCAGAACGAACTCGAACTAAGTGCGAAAGAAAACACAAGACCTAATAACGAAGAACTACTCGTTCGAGTTTCAGAAGAAAAAACTCCCATAGTCATTGTCTACATCCATGGATTTGGAGCAAGCCGTGGAGAGGGAGAAGAAGTCACAAACAGACTCACTGATTACTTCGGCGCCAATACTTATTATTTAAGATTACCTGGGCATGGAACGAATGCTGAGGACCATTTACAAACTAATTTTCAAAAATACCTACAAGATGCAGAAGATAGTTTAATTTATGCAAGAGAGCTTGGCAACAAAACGGTGTTAGTCGGGACGAGCATGGGAGGAAACATTGCCTCTTATCTAGCAGCGAAACATCCTGATTTAGTAGACTCACTTGTGCTTGCTTCTCCCTTCTACGATTTTGATGACCCAAGTGCCAATATCTTTCGCTTTCATTGGGGCAAATCTTTTATCAATGCCATCAAAGGAGAAATGCGTATTTCAAAAACAGATCCCAAAGATGAATCAGCAAAGTATTGGTATTTAGATCAGTATTATGCAGCCATTCAGAATATTTTGGATCTGAAGCGGTTTGTGGACAATAACAATCCTTACCCAAGGATCACGGCCCCCACCTTACTTATGTACTACTACAAATCCGAAAGAGAACATGACTTTGTGGCTTCTGTGCCTGCGATGTTAAAGGCTTATGATGCAATCCAAACAGGACCAAATCCCAATCCAAAAAACAAACTCCTAAAAATTGAGAATGGGTCCCATGTTTTACTCTCGAAATATGTAAAAACCGATAAAGAACTGATCGAAAAAGAACTCATTCAGTTCATCAAGGAAACCACGGGAGCCGAAGAAGTTAAAAAATCAAAGAAATCCAAACGATAACAAAATTGTTTCGTAAAGTTCATCAACGGATATTGGTTTAGAACGAACCAGTATCCGTTCGGAATCTAACTCTTCCGAATCCAGTCCATCCATATTTCCGGTGTAAAGAACCGCGGAAAGATCAGGGTTTACTTTTTTAATTTTCCGGATAAGGCTCAGTCCATTCATTTCTCGCATCCTATAATCCGATAAAATAAAATCAGGAATTTTGCTTTTTAAGTTTTCCAAGGCCAAAGTGGAACTTCGAAAAACTGTAGGGTTCACTTGTTTTTGCGAAAGAACAAAACAAATCGCTTCACTAGCGGCTTCGTCATCCTCCACGATCCAAATTTCTTTTTTGGAAATCTCAGACCATACATCCTTAGGGTTATTTTCCTGAACTTGTCTCGGAGATCCGAGTGAAATTTGTCCTTCTTCTAAGGGAAGAAAGATGTGAATGAGAACCGTCATTGGCTCCGGTTTTTCTATATAAAACTCACCCCCCCAATTTTTCACATAACGATTGATTAGGTGCATCCCAGTCCATTGGAATTCTTCGTCACCAAAATTAACAAAGTCGAGTGTATTTAGTCCCGAAAGGCTAGGCAAAGAAAGCCCAGTAAACTCCATAGAAACCAAAAGTTTAAATTCGTCTGCAGGTGAAGTTTGAATTCGGACAAGACCCCTTTTTCTGTCATCCCAAACAAGTAAACCTCCCGAAGTAAGTTCACAGAGAATTTTAGAAAATCGAACAGCATCTAGTTTCGTATAAAGAGGAGATTTATGGAAATCGAATTGAGCTTCCACATTTTTCGGTAAACCTGCATTCACAAGTGGGATAGATGATTCAACCACTGAAGAAATTTCAATCTTAGTAGCCGAGTCTTCATCTTTCACCTTAGAATATTTAATGATTCTATGGATCATAGAACGGGCATTATCTGCGCCCATTCTAATTTTTTCCAAATATTCTAAAATTTTGTTTTGATCATATTTTCCCGCTTTGATCTGCTCTTCGCCTAACTGAGAAAATACATGAATGGGTTGGAGGTAGTTGTTTAAATCGTGCGCAATATTTGTCGCCAAACTACCAATTGTTTCCATTTTTTGAGAATGTAATTGGTAAGACTCAAGTTGTTTTTTTTCTGTAACATCGTCCAAAAAAACATAATAGAAATCAGGTTTTCCTTGTGAGTTACGAAACGCACTAATTCGTCGGTAGACATTGATTCGGCGGCCATCTTTCCTCGTTAACCTCGACTCCTCTGCCCCTTCTTTAAAGAATCCAAAGTATTCCATTTCCTCTTCGGAGATGGGTTCTCCCTTAATTCGTTTGATATTCAAATCGGTTAAGTTCTGGAAACTATATCCAGTGATTTCCGTAAACCTGGGATTAATTCGGAAGTATCCACCTTCCCAGTCTTGTAAGGCCATACCTACTGAAGCATTCTCAAACAGTCCAAGAAAGAATTGGATTTGTTCAACAATATTGATTTCGTTTGTTTTTTCATTGGTCACATCACGAACAAAAACAATCTGCATCAAAGAATCTATATTTGGAATTCGTACTTTTCTTTTTTCAAATTGAAACCACCGAACGAGTACTTCATTCGGCATTAAAAATCGATAATCTCCCTGAATGACATCTCGATCAAAATGCCTGCTTGGAAAAAGAAAATGATCTCGAAAGTTTGTTTTGTCTTCTTCTGCAACCCATAACAAAAGGTCGGACTCCAAACACTCTGCATTGGTTTTGTGACAACCTAAATTGTTTTTAAAAAAATCGTTGGAAAATAAAATCTGACCGGTTTTAGGATCTGTTAAATAGACACCACCGGAAAATAGATTGGGCAAGACCTTAAAGAATTCTATCATTCCGCTTGCTTCTAGATTCGTTTGCATAACTCTTGCCCTAAGAGGGAAATATGCCATCCAATCCGTTTTCTTTTCAAGCACCTATTGCTTTTTTTAATTTGGGACCATGGGAGATTGCACTCATCGTCTTCTTAGCGTTACTTTTTTTTGGTGGGAAACGCCTTCCAAGCCTTGCCAAAGATTTGGGTTCAGGAATCAAAGAATTCCGCAAATCCCTAACAGGCCAGGAAGACGAACCGACCCAACCCACTTTCCCACAGGAAGAGCCTAAGTCGTCATCGGCTGCTTCTAAATCTGGTAAAAAGAAAAAAGCTTAAAAGATCCAAACCTTGGCTGGGAAAAAGAGAACCGCAATTCCACTTCCGTTGCCGGAGGATTCTGAAACCAGGGAAAAGTATATGTCCCTGGGTGACCATTTAGAGGAACTCCGCCAAAGGCTGATTTATTCCATCTTGGTGGTGTCTGTCTTTATGGTAGGCACTCTCTATTTCGGTAGCGAAATCCACAGTTTTCTCATCCAACCTTACAAATCAGTTCTTGGCCCGGATGCTCATTTCTTCCAGATCCAACTGATGGCTCCGTTTCTAATCTATCTCAAAACATCGTTTATTTTATCCGTCCTTGTTTCTTTGCCCTTTTTGTTGTACATCCTTTGGGGTTTCATCGCCCCCGCTGTAGACACTCGGACAGAAAAATGGGGAAAGTTCATCATCCTGTTTTCTACCTTACTTTTTTGGTCTGGGCTTGCCCTCTGTTGGTTTACAGTCTTTGAAAATTTTCTTAGAGTTTTCCTTGTGGTTCTAAGACCCGATGGAGTAGATCCTTATTTACCGATTGACGAATACTATGATTTATTCTTTAATTTGCACTTAGTGTTTGGTGCCTCCTTTCAGTTACCAATTGTCCTCATCCTACTCGGTAGGATCGGAATCCTTTCTTCTCGTTTTCTGATTTCTAGATGGAGAGAGGCTGTTCTTATCATAGCCGTAGTTTCTGCGGTTCTCTCTCCTGGCCCCGATGTATTTTCTATGTTGATGTTACTGGTTCCCCTTAGCTTTCTATTTTTTCTTTCCGCAATAGTTATGAAAGTTTTGGAAACAACAGACCGCAAATGAGTTTTCGTGTCAAACTTCCCGTCCTACTTGGAATCATAAGTTTCCTTTTTTTCTTTATCCATTTTTTATTAGCAGAATTTACTTTTACCCATTGGCAAAACCCCAAAGGAGAAAATACACTTAACTTTAATTTGGTAGGAATCTACTCTTCCTTCATATTCTCTTTGTTAATTGGATTTCTAACGTATTATTTCCTTGGATTTTTATACCAGTACATTCTACATTTAATTGCACACATCCAGGACAATGAACTTCCCAAAGACATTCGTAATCTAAATCCTGAATCGGAAGAATATAAAATTTATAAATCGGTCAGGTTTACTCTTTTGCAAGGAGATGAAGGTTTAGGGGAAGAACAATTCGAAAATAAATTCGATTGGAAAACTAACCAAGCAGCATCTGTAAATAAACAAATCCCCGACATCCACATCCCCAAAACACTCGGATTCGAAGTTTCCGTATTCCCATCAGTCATGCGTTATGCGGGAGCTGATTACATTCGGATCGTAAGGGCCAAGGATGGAATTTTCGGAATCCTTGCAGGGCATATGGAACCAGGGATTCTAGAGTCTTCCGAAAAAGTTTTTATCCATGGAATTGTTT
Organism: Leptospira abararensis; assembly: GCF_016918735.1. Lineage (GTDB taxonomy): Bacteria > Spirochaetota > Leptospiria > Leptospirales > Leptospiraceae > Leptospira_A > Leptospira_A abararensis. Next base: position 20,837 of record NZ_JAFFPR010000047.1, on the reverse strand, counting down.
CTTCATTTGGTGATGGTCTTTTTTCCACCGAAGAAATTTTAGAAAAATTAAAAACAGCTCTCCACCAATTTACTTTTTTGAAATTAAAAATCTCTGCCTTCGTGATCCAAAACAAAGAAGATAAGATGTCGTTTCTTCACTATATGGACATGCCCATTTTCCAATTTTCGGATCACGGAATCCAAGTGATTGAAGGGAGCGGAGACGACCACTGGTATCCCAACCACAAACACCCACTCTCCATTGCAGATGGGATTGAGATTGGAGACTATCTGGTTTGGGCTAGTGACAGAACTCTCACTCAGTTTGGACTGACTTCTTTTGAAATTATGGAAGAGTTTGTAGATTACCTTTTGGATTTAAAACCAAGCTCTTCTAGACAAATGTTACTTGCCATTGCCAAAAAAATGAGTGCACTCGGGGCAGAACGAAATCTCACAAACCCTATGGAAAAACTTTCCATCTTAGTGGTTCGCCGCAACAAGTAACCGAATTGTATGACGGAGTAAATCTAGTTTCCCCCAGTCACCATGACCAGGAACCACCACTTCCGCATCAGGGTAACGCGTAAGAACCCTCTTCAATGAATTTTCCCACTCCGCTAGGTTGGCTTCTTTTGTGTTACCAAGGTCTTTGGCATCGAATGACTTCACAAGACAACCTCCAAAGAGGATGCCTGTGTCCGGTAACCAAACAACGATATTGTCGATAGAATGACCGTGGCCGGGATAAAATACTTCGATCCATTGGTTTCCTGCAGCAAGTCTTGTTTGGATATCGAGGATGGGATTTGTTTTCCCAAACCCTTTTTCCTTTGCCAGTTTTGCCGTAAGACTAGTGCTATAAATAGGGATGTTTCGCTTTTGGAAGAGAGAAACTCCCGCCATACGGTCGTCATGTGCATGAGTTACGATTCCATAAAGAACTTCCTTCTGGAATTTAGATTGAATATCAGTAAACAATTCTTCGGTTTGTGATTCCGTCCATGGCGTATCGATAACGACAACACCTTTATTTGTTAACACCACAAGTCCGTTAGCCGAATAGATTTGTCCTCCAAACTCGCCAAAACTTCGATGAATCCAGACAGATTCTTTGATTTTGATCCATTCCAGATGGTTTGTTTTTTGCGAATCCATCTCGTTGGAAACGGGAGCAGGTAGGTGATTAGAATCTTTTTGCAAATGGCAATGGAGGATAGAAACTCCAATGAATATTAATAAAACCAAACTCGAAGGTTTGAAGACTATCTTCGATAATAATGGTAACCGAGGAAAGATTGAATTTATTACTCTATCTGAACTCATCATTCACTACCCCACAAAAAACAAAACCTATCACTACGATAGGTTCTTAAAAGTTACTCTAGATCCAAAATGAGAATCTAAGAAATCAAATCTTGACGTTAGGCGATTTTTTCGATATCGCCTTTTAAGATGGTGATGGGAGCTTCTTTTTTCAGGACAGTTTCATCTGTTACAACTACTTCCAATACATCCTTACGAGAAGGAATTTGAAACATAAGCTCCATCATAATCTCTTCTACAATCGCACGCAGTCCCCGAGCTCCACTTTCACGTTTGATCGCAGTTTGGGCAATGGCTTCAATGGCAGCTTCCGTGAACTTGAGTTTTACATTTTCAATATCAAACATCTTTTGGTATTGTTTGAGAAGGGAATTTTTAGGTTCTGTAAAAATGGATTTCAAACTTTCAATCGTGAGTTCATCCAGAGTGGCAATGATCGGAAGTCGTCCTATGAATTCTGGGATAAGGCCAAACTTCATCAGGTCATCAGGAATCACATGGTGGACCATAGATTCCCCTTCTTCAATCTTTCTTCCCTTATCGTTTACAATTTCATTGGAGTGGAATCCGATCGACTTCACACCAACTCGTTGTTTGATGATATCACTTAGACCCACAAACGCTCCCCCGCAAATGAAGAGGATGTTTTTTGTTTCCACAGGAATGTACTCCTGGTGGGGATGTTTCCGTCCACCTTGTGGCGGAACATTGGCAACAGTCCCCTCAATGATTTTAAGAAGTGCTTGTTGCACACCTTCCCCACTTACGTCACGTGTGATAGAGGCGGAATCAGACTTACGTGAAATTTTATCAATTTCGTCGATGTAGATGATTCCCATCTCCGCACGTTTCACATCGTTGTCAGCGTTTTGGATGAGTTTGAGAATGATGTTTTCCACATCTTCCCCCACATATCCTGCCTCAGTTAAAGCCGTTGCATCTACGATGGCAAAAGGAACTTTTAGGATTCGAGCGAGAGTTTGAGCAAGGAGGGTTTTTCCAGAACCAGTAGGACCAATGAGCATGATATTGGATTTCTCCAATTCCACATCTCCCGCCTTACGTTCGTTATGAAAAATTCTTTTGTAATGATTATAAACAGCAACAGCCAAAGCTTTTTTGGCTTGTTCTTGACCGATCACATACTGGTCTAAGATTTTTTTGATTTCGGTTGGTTTGGGTATGTCACCGACAATGGCGGTTTTTTCGCCACCTTGCGGCTCTTCTGCGATGATTTCGTTGCATAAAGAAATACATTCATCACAGATATAAACACCAGGACCTGCGACAAGCCTTCTTACTTCGTCTTGGGCCTTTCCGCAGAAAGAACAATGTAATTTTTCTCTGGGATTACCCGATTGGCTTGCACGTTTGGTCATGGAGTAAAGCCCCCCTTTAGGCTTGTGGCATCTGTTTGCGTTCTTGAATGACGTTGTCTATGACACCGTATTCTTTTGCTTCTTCTGCACTCATAAAGAAATTTCTTTCTGTATCCTTACGGATTTGGTCGGAGGTTTTTCCTGTATGTTTACCATAAAGATCGATGAGTTTGTCTTTGATCTTTATGATTTCTTTGGCAGAGATTTCGATATCGGAGGCTTGTCCACCCGCGCCACCGTAAGGTTGGTGTAACATAATTCGAGAGTTAGGAAGTGCCGAACGTTTTCCTTTGGCTCCACCTGCAAGTAAGAGGGCCGCCATAGAAGACGCTTGTCCAATACAAAGGGTTCTCACCTCAGGTTTGATGAGTTGCATGGTATCGTAAATGGCAAGGCCAGAACTCACATACCCACCAGGGCTATTGATGTAGAGATAGATATCACGATCCGGATTTTCTGCTTCTAAAAACAAAAGCTGTGCCGAAATGACATTGGCATAAGTTTCGTCGATGGCAGATCCAAGGAAAATGATCCGATCTTTCAAAAGCCGTGAAAAAATGTCATATTGGCGTTCGCCACGGCTTGTTTGTTCAATTACATAAGGCATGAGTGTAGACATAGTTTACTCTTCTTTCCCGCTGAGAATTTTCTCTGCTTCTTCCGTTGAAATTGTCTTAGGCGACTTCTTTTCTACCTCAGCGTATACAAACTCGTCGATTTTATCAAACAGGAATTTGTCACGGTAGAAGGTTTCCGCCCTTTGCTTTTGGACTTCTTTTTTCAGAGTTTCGGCAGGAATTCCTTGCTGTGTGGCCTCTTTTTCGTATCCGGCCTCCACTTCTTCGTCAGAAATCTGGATTTTGTGGTCTTCTGCGATTTTCTGCTTCAAAATGTAGGTCTGGATACGTTTTTCCGCCGCTTTGGAAAAGGATTCTCGGACTTCTTTTTCTTCCTTGTTCAAACGTTTTGCGTAGTCTGCCAGAGAAGTGACCGGAAGGCCAAATTCACGCATAAAGTTTTGAAAAACGGTTTCTGTTTCTTCGTAAATCAAAGATTCAGGGATGATGAACTTGGATTCTTTGATGATTTCGTTATACGCATCATCTGTGGCCCGTTTGGTGAGTGCGTTTGCAAAAATTTCAGAAAGTTGTTTTTTGGTTTTGTCCTTTAACTCTTGCAAGTTGGCAGAACCATCCACTTCGGAGGCAAACTCATCATTGATCTCAGGATAAGTGACTTTATAAATCGCTGAAACTGTTACCGTATAGGTAATTGATTTACCAGCAGATTCTGGCGACTGTGGGTAAGAATCAGGGTAAGTAAACGTAAACTCTTTTGTTTCGTTTAGTTTCATACCAAGAAGGTTGGTTTCAAAACCTGGTGGGTTTTGGGGTGCTCCCATTTGGAATTTTCCCACTTGCCCTTGTTCCGGATATTCTTTTCCGGCTTCTTTAAACTTATAATTGATTTCGAGTAAATCTGCAGATTCCACAGGTTCTCCCTCTTCTTTCAAAGAGTTACGAGCCATGTTTTTTTGGATGTCTGCATCAGAGATTTTGATTTCTTTTGGTTGGATTTTAATCTTCTTTAACTTCGGTAAGGTGACTTCTGGTTTGGTGTCATAAGTTGCTTTGGCTTTGGCACCTGTATTTTTATCAAAAGTTTCCATTTGGAACTGCGGCAAACGAATGGGTTTGTGTTCCAATTTATCAAAAAGATCTGCCATGGCTTGGTTTAGCATAATGTTGGCAGCATCGTCCATAACGGAATCACCCAAAACTTTTTCAACCATGTTAAGGGGGGCTTTTCCGGGGCGAAAGCCGGGTATTTTTACTTTTTCGGATGCATTTTTGTAAGCCTTAGAGTAGGCAGTGCGGACTTCGTCAGCGCTAAATTGAATGCTGAGGTCACAAGTTGCGTTGTTATTTTTTTTAGCCGTAAATTCCATCGTGTTATATCCAGTGTAAAAAAAGAGAGTGTAGTGGAAAGAAAAAGAAGCGTACCTTCATTAGCGGGAAACGGGACTTGAACCCGCGACCCTCTCCTTGGCAAGGAGATGCTCTACCGCTGAGCTATTCCCGCAGAAGGTTTGTGAAACCATCATTTGGAATCAGGACAAATCGGCAAGGAAAAAAGTCGGGAATAAAGAAGGAAAATAGGAGACCAAAGGCAAAACCTCCGACCTCCCAAGTGATCTGACTGCGAAGGTTCACAGTCCAACTAATTCTCGTTTAACGAGATGGCCAATTCTGTTCTGTCCAAGCCTGTTCCCAAAACATCCATTCATAATTACAACTTTGTTGGAAGGCGACTACTGCTCTTTTTTTAGAATCCTCACTAGAAAGATCTGCATACTTTTGTAATCGTCCGAGGAGGTTTGTCATGTATTCGTTAAATCCAGGATCGGAATACATACGAAGCCAAGAAGCATAGGGATGTTCGTCTGGGATCGAACCTTTTTCTTTCAGAAGGTGCTGGCCTAGGTCAATATAAAGCCAAGGACAAGGAGCAATGGCAGCAAATCCCTCTACCACAGATCCTTTGAGGACAGATGCGATCATATGGTTTTGGTAGGCTAAATTATTGGGAGTGGGTTCTGTTTCGGCAATGGTCTTTGCATCATAACCGAGTGTCTTTCCATACCCCATATGAAGTTGGCTTTCCACCACTAGTGCCATTCTTGCAGCATCGATCAGCCAAAGTTTGTCCTCTGGGTCTGTTACCTTGGTGGAAAGAATGGCGCAGGCATCTGAAAAGGATTCCAAATACTTGGCATCTTGGATTTGATAAAAACGAAAGATTTTTGGGTCAAGAGATCCATCCGCCAGAGCACGAACAAACGGATGAGAAAAAGATGCACCAAATGATTGTTTGGCGGACAATTTACAACGCTCCGCAAAACTAGGAATGGGGAAGGGACTAGTCATATTGACTCCAAAGATATTATTTTACAAGTAGAGGTTTAAGGTAAGGGTACACAGTGTCCGCCACTAATTTATGTCCCGCTTCCGTGGGATGGATTCCATCCTTTTGATTTAGTTTACGAATGGAAGCTACTTTTTCCAAAATAAAAGGGACAAGGGCTATGTTTTCTTCTTTGGCTAGCTCGGGATATAAAGAGTTAAATGCGGTCGCATATTTTTTCCCCATATTGGGTGTGGCATACATTCCCACTAACAATATTTTGGTGTTTGGGTATTGAGATTTGATTTGGCGAATTATGGATCGAAGGTTTTCTTTGGTAACGGTAGGAATAATTCCTCGTAACATATCATTCGCACCTAACTCCAAAACAAAGATAGACGGTTTTTCCGCCAATACCCATTCTAACCTACCAAGGCCGCCGCTACTTGTATCTCCAGAGACTCCAGCATTTGTCATTTGATAGGAATAACCTTCGGCTTGGATGCGTTTGGTTAGAACATGGGGCCAACCATCTTCAAAGTCTTGAAGTCCATACCCTGCGGTAAGTGAATCTCCAAAATAGATGATCCGTTTTGTGTCGCTCAATTCCTGGGTAACATTTGAGTTTGTGCTCGTTTGGTCAGAAGAATTTCCACAAGCAAGAAGAAGAAAAAAACTGATAAAAACAAAATACGGCATCAGTCATTAGATTGTTTGGAAATGATTAAAAATCAAACATTTTTAAATTCAGAGTTGGATATAACTTTTCGGCCCATTGACCATGGGCACTTTGCGAGGCCTGTTCGGCAGAATGTAAACTCTCAGTATATTCTATCTGCGTCGTAGAAAAAAGAAACCCCCGGCATGATATAAAACTCCGTAACCGTATGTTTGATGGAAGCTGACATTTCCGAAAATCCAATATAAACACTACGCGCCGAATAGTCACTTCTTGGAACATTTCCCACCGTATCACCTAAGTAGGTATCATAAGTTCTTTTTACGTCTTGGCGAATCATACCAATGTCCAAAGTAAATCGGCAGTATTGGAAAGAGGATTCAAGATTCAAAATAGTTCCTTTGTCTCTTACCTTTCCCCCATAAGCCGGAACAGCGGCATTCAGTTGGGAACTCCCATCAGTAAAAACTTCCTGGATGATTTGAGAACCTAATACAGAAAAGTTTCCCTTTCGATCTAACAATTCCACTCGGGCACGTAGTTCCCACCAATCACGAAGTTTGAATTTGGCAAAAATACCTGGCAAAATTCCTTTCATAGAATATTCAGCGTTGGCATCTCCTCCAATCGACCAAGTGACTTTATTGGGAACCGAAGCTTCGGGCCGACTAGTAGAATAAGATCCATAAGATATATTATTTCGTTCCGTATAACGGTGAAAGTTGACGGAAGGTCCAATCATAAAAATTTTGGAAAATGGATGTGTATAAGAAAATCGTAAGTGTTGGCTCACCCCTTCAAATCGGAGTAACCTATTTCCTTCAAAGGTGCTGGCCCAATAGGTATCTGTTCTTGGGGAAAAAAAGTTATTGGATGCAGGAAGATTTCGGCTATACACACCAAGGGAGGTATCTTCAGCGAACTGAACTTCAAATTTATTTTTATAACCGTACCGAATGTCCCAAAATTGAGAATTGACTCCCAATTCTTTGGCAGGTTTATAAGGAATGGAAAGAGGAGCACCTGGTTCTGAGATTTGACGAAAGAGTGAATTTTGAAACCAAGCAGGACCTGTTTCATTCAAAATCGCAGGAGATAGTTTTCCAATCCCCCAACCACCGCGAAACATCAGACGATGTTCATAGACTTGATTGAAGATATCCATTTTAGTTTTATTATCTTCTCTGTCTTCTAATGGAACGGAGGTTTGGTTTTCCGCCGCAGTTCCTTCTTGTTTTGAATCAGGACTTGCGACTTCTTTAGGAATTTCTTGTGCATTCAAAGAAAACAAAGAAACAAAAAGAATCATAAAAAGTAAAACAGTACGAATGGATTTTGGTAGCCGAAGATTTTTCATATTAATAAACAATGCGAACCGTTCCCACATAAATTTCTGTTCTACGGTTTTTCTTCTCTGCAAGCATTGTATCTATAATTTTTTGTAAATCAGCGAAACCATCCACTTCCTTAAAACGTGCTTCAACAATTCTGTGAATCAGCTTTAATTCAAGTTTTACGGATTGAGAACGTTCCTTACTAAGTTTGAGGTTCATTGCAAATGCACCTACACTATCCGTGTGTCCACCAATACGACAATTGGTTTCAGGATATGCTTCCATAGCGTCCCCAACTTTGGCGATGAGTTCTTTTGCTTTTGGAGTGAGAGTTGATTTTCCAGATGGGAAAGCTACGTCCCCATCGATCACAATTAAAAGTTCTCGTAACCTTTTTTCATCATCTTCAATACGTTTGAGTTCGACCCCTTTTCCAACAAGACTTCCTCCCACTTCTTCAAATGGAGTTCCAGAGTGTTCGAAATCATTGCGAAGGCCTTTATATAATTTCTCCAAATATTCGGAAGTTCCCATTTTATCCAAAGAACCTTCGGGTAAACTCCCCAAATAGTCACCGGCTTTCTCCTCTTTAGGAGTGACACATCCGCAAAATTTTTGAAAGGCTGCCGTTTCTGTCCATTCTGGTTTCCCCGTTGTGTTACAATTAACAATGATTAACAGAAGAAATGTGAAAGTGAATAAAGTGTAAGGAGGTAAATTGATACGCATATAAAGCCAACAATCCTTATATTTGGAAGTGACCACTGAAATCAATTGATAAATTCAATAATCTAAATTTAACGCCATTTAGGATGTGTTGCCGATTTGATAACATACACTTGACATACAGATTAGGAGAACCCACTAAAACATCTCCTAAGAATTCGCTACAAACTGCTTAGTTTTTCATCACCAACTAACTTCTGTCTGGAGGATGGATTCAAAATTCTATACAGAAAGGAATTTCGTTGCTACCAAGAGATAAAAACGGAGAATTGGACTAGCTATAAGATTGGTGGCTTGAAATTATTTATGAACTATCCGCAACAGATTCGATCCTCTTTTTTCATCCTAATTCTTTCTTTCTTTCTGTTTCAAAATTGTAGCGGACAAGTCACGGCGGGAGACACATTCCTTTTTGGCCTCAGCGAACGATTCGACAGACTGTTTGGAAACGAGGCAACGGTAGCCTGTTCTTCCGATGTGACGGTGACGACAAAGGCCGTGTATTTGGTAGAAGATGGAGATGTGACGGCTACATTCAACGCCGCAAGTGATAGTGGTTTGACAGAGGTTGATGACGTTGCCGATGGAGCTGCTTGGGGTTACAAATCATTTGAAACTTGTATCTATCCCAATACTCCATTTAGCGGATCTCTAGAAATTCCCGTTTCTGTATCATCTAACTATGGTTCTCGGGTAGCTTCCACTCAATCAGTTCCTGGACCTGCGGTGATGCCATCAAAACTGACCTTCACAGGAAACGGGGTTGCAGAAAGGCAATGTTTTAAATTTACGCGAGTTGATGATGCCTTACGTAGCCCAGTCGTCGATCCCATGACGATAGCGTTAGGGACAATGGTTCAAAAGAACGGGTCAGGTGAAGAAACTTCCGGCACTTATTCTGGTAAAGATGCCTGTGATATCTCTGTATCTATAGATGATGACGAAGCACCAGGAGTTCGCGTGTCTAATATTTCTGGAGTTATGGAAGAACCAAGTCCTTCTGCTTCAACTACGAGTGGGAATTTCCAAATCAAATTGCGAACAGAACCCACTGCGAATGTAACCATGTCGATCAATGATACTTATGATTCAGTGAATGCTAATAACAGAGAAGGAATTGCCAATCCAAAGACATTAACATTCACGACAGCAAACTTTGCCACACCACAATTGGTCACTGTGACTTCCGTCGATGACTTGGAAATTGATGGGGTAAAAGTTTACACTGTGGAAGTGGGAAAAACATCTAGTTCTGACTCCGAATACAATGGAATCAAACCAAGAAACGTAGTGGTTTATAACCGCGACCAGAGTGTTCCCGGATATGCTTATATACGATTTGATTCCACTACGGGAAGTACTGGAACTGCCGGGGGAGATGTGACTCGTTTTGCCACCGATGAGAGCAATCAATTGGGAACCAAATATTCCAATTTCCAATTGAAGTTACGAACCAAACCCACAAACAATGTGACACTCACTTTCGCTTCCAATTGCGGAAACAAATGTACAATCCTTACACCCACCCTAACCTTCACGACGACCACCTGGAATGATTACCAAACCTTCCAGGTAGAAGGAAAGACAGATTCAGCAAACTCTGGTAATGCGGACTATACTGTTTCCTTTGTGGCATCCTCTGCTGATGCAACGTATAATACAACTGTTATAGAGCCGACCTTTACAATTCGCTCTTGTGATAATGATGGAACCCACCTGCTCCAACCATGTAATTTTTCTGGTTCTCCATTAGGAACTTCCGGAGGTCGACTATCGGCAACGGAAGGTGCCACAACTCATATTTGGATGATCGCACAGTCAAACCCTGGCTCCGACGTGACAGTAGGCTTAACTAGCACAGACACAACCGAAGGAGCGGTTCCCGCAAATGTTACTGTCAGTAGTGCGAACTATAACTTTATGGAATCAGGTGGGACAAACCGAGTGCTTCTAACCCATGTCGACGACAATGAAGTCGATAATAACATTAACTGGGAAGTGACCACAGCACTATCCACTGGACCGGTTTCCTACAATCCTATTGAAATTTATGCCACTACCACAGACAACGAAGCTTATTTCTATGTAAGTAAACTTGGGTCTACAAAAGAAGGTTCTTCTATTCCTGCCGATACTGCGACCATCCATGTTTGTTTGGGAGCTCAAAATACGGAAACCATCACAGTGAGTATAGCCTGTGCTACTTATGCAGCTGGAACAGCAGCTTTTGGAGAATGTGGTAATCTTTCCACTGCAACTCTTACTTTTCCTGCGGGAAGTCGAGTGCATGATGACCATGCGAGTAATTCCAATTGCGCTAATTCTCCATTGAAACAAACAGTTACCATCCATGGGGATGAAGATACATATGCGGATGGTTCCCAAGACTACACAGTGAACCTTACTAAAAATGCAAATACGGATGCGGTTTATTCGAGTGGATCTGCTACCCTATCCAACCAAACCATCACCAATAGGGACAATGAACCCGCAGGAAAACGAATATTCGCAAGTGTAGTAAATACTCCTGGTGAAATGACCGCACAAGGTGTGTTCGGTGCCGACCAAACATGTAATAATAATAGACCTACTGGAGTAACTGGTGGGACCTTCAAAGCATTGATTGTTAGTAATAGTGCTGGTTCCCCTTCAGAGGTAAATAATCGTATAGCCAACGGTATAAATTGGGTTTTAACTGCAGGATACCATTATTACCGTTGTAATACTTCTGGTTATGCGAACTGCAGTGACGAACATTCTTCATTATTTGTAGCTGACGGATCGGCCGGATTTGATCCAACGAATCTTCCAAGAGAAATCTCTAATATTGGAGACCAGTATTGGACAGGAATGACTAATACTCTTGCACCTGCCACGCAAGTTAGCACTCCTGCCTGTGCAGGAGATGGGCTGATTTACCTACACAACTGCCACGGGTTTACCTACCAAAATTGCCCTTCTAACGCGACGAGTTTTCTCTATGGGCAATCCTGGACTATGGCATCAGCAAATAGTATTACAAGCCAAGAATCTGTATGCACTGGACAGAAAAAACTAATCTGTGTTGAACAATAAAAGAATCCACTTTCCCAACGCCTTGTGCTAAGCATAGTGGGAAGGTGGTAATGAATGTATGAGGTCTAATTCATTCTTTTATTTGTAAGACGAATGGTAATATAATACGCAACCGAATTGAGTTTTAAGATGATATGCACATTCATCCTTACACATACCTTTCCTAAAAGCTGATCTGCCTTCTTCAGTATCAGTAATACATTTTTTGAAGCAAATTTGCAGTTTTTGGTCGCATGTTTTATTGTCCAAAACTTCTTTTTTTGACTTGGACGGATCAATAGGGACTAAGGCAAATACGAAAAACAAAAAACTATGTATAATTATTTTATTAGGCATAGTTTCTGCTTTTCCCACCTAACAAAATATCACTGCAATACCTTTAATTTTTCTTTCAAAGACTTGGCGGCCATCGCAAAACCGCCGTCAGCCCCATCCACAAAGTGAACTTCCTCAGACGAAGCGACTTTTAACACACAGGTCATAAGTGATCTGTTGGATACATAAATCCCGTAACAAAGAAGGCCTTCTTTTTCTAGTTGGTCTAAAAATGAAACAAGAGCCTCCCTATGTTGTTTGGATCCATCTATCACCATCTTTAAGGTTCCATCATATTTGCGAAAGTCTGCAGAAAGAACCTGATAGTCTTTTAATTTGTTTAGGGAATAATGTCCCGATCGGAGAGGAATTCCAAACCGCATAGCAATTGCCATCACCGACCTTTCGATCCAAATTTTTATAAGTGTTAGGTAAAATTTAAGTCCGCTGGCCCGACCAACCCGTGCTTTGGCTTCGTTTCGTAAATAAGGACCCGAATCCAATTCAATCTGATTCACTCGTAAGGGATGGTAGTCCCCTTCTTCCCCATATTCGGAGCGAATGAAATTAAGAACACGCGTGACTATTTTTTTACAAACTTCAAAATCTTTGTGGATGGGTTTGACAATCAGAGAAACAATTTCTCCTCGTTCGCTCGGAACATCTTTCCAACGGCAAGTAAATCCAGTAAAGTCAGCAGGCAGTATCTTTTCATTTTCGCGAACTAGATAAGACTCATCTTTTCCTTCTTTGATCCAGGTTTCTGCGAGCGGCAAAGCATCACCAAACAAAGAACATTGGACATAGTGTTCAGATGCTCGAAACTTACTTAAGAATAACTCTGCACCTGCACGATACAATTCTTGCACAGGTACGATCCCGGCTCTCATCTCCAAACTAAAGGCAGACCTTACCTGAGCGATAGTATCAGCAATAGCAGAACGAATGGGGAATAATAAATTGATGGGAAGTAAAAACGTAACCCCGTCCCCACCAAACACAAAAGGAAAGTCCATATGCCCATAAACATTGGCTACAGCAATGGCGGTGAGTCCCCCTGCTGTATTCACATCTTTATAACGACCTTCTTCGATGGCCTTTGTGGATCCCACAATGTCAGTAATCAGAATGAACCAATCATCTGGAACCTTTGTGGGCATATTGCCATCGAAAAGATTTTTGAAATCGGCACTTGGTTTTAAGTTTTTATAAAAATCATCCACAGAAAGTCAGACGATGGATTTCAGATACAAAGTAGATATTTTTCTTGGTTGTCTCGGAAAAGCCGTCTGTAAATCGTACTATCAACCCTTATGAACCAAGTTCTTCTCCGCACATCCTTTTCCCTTTTCCTCCTTTTCGGATTTTTTGGCTCTTCTTATTGTTTTGGGTTTTACTTAACCGAACTTGCCGCCAACGAAAGAAAGATTTGGTTAGAAGAAAAAGCATGGACCATCACAAACTCCATGACAGAGGCAGAACTCGTCGGTCAAACCATTCACATTGCCATTCCCCAAAAAACAGTGGATACAATTGCTTTGGAAGAAATTGCAGCAACGAAACCAGGAGGAATCATTCTCTTCGGAAAGAACTTAGGAAAAAAAGAAGAAATCCTTTCACTCACAAACAGATTACAATCCGCTGCAAAAGATTCTAATCTCCAACCCTTTCTCATTTCTACAGACCAAGAAGGCGGTCGAGTGTTCCGAGTCCAAGATGGAATCACCCACTACCCTGGTGCCATGGCAGTGGGCCAAACAGGAAATACCGAGTGGGGAGAGACCGTTGGATTTGTTACTTCCTATGAACTTCGTGGCCTCGGACTCAATTTTCTTTTTGCACCAGTTCTTGATATCAACAACAATCCTTTAAACCCAGTCATCAACACACGTTCCTTTGGTTCTGATTCCAAACGAGTCTCAGAAGTCGCTGTGGCATATGAACGAGGCGCTCGTGCTGGCGGATGTTTACCTGTGATCAAACACTTTCCTGGACATGGGGATACCACAGTAGATAGCCATTTAGGCCTACCCATTATCAATAAAAGTTTGGAAGAGTTAGAACAATTGGAACTGGTTCCCTTCAAAAGATCCATTGCTGGTGGGGCGGAGGCCGTGATGTCGGCTCACATCGTGTATCCAAAAATTGATCCCCAGTTCCCGGCCACTCTTTCCAAAACCATTCTAACAGACGTTCTACGAAAAAACTTAAACTTTGATGGCATCATCATTACCGATGCGATGGAGATGCACGCCATCTCCAAAAATTATGAAAAGGACAGACCCGGAGTTTTGACAATCCTAGCTGGTGCCAATATTGTACTACTGACTAGTTGGGGAGACACAGCCCGTAAGTTCAAAGCCCAACTGAGTGATGCTTACAAAAATGGTGAGTTTCGTTATGTAGACAAAGAAGGAAAGGAACATGACAAACTAAAAGAAGCGGTCCAAAAACAAATCCGCAAAAAACTAGAGTTGGGACTCTATGATGAAAACTCCATCCTTCCCAAAGTGTATGAAGAAAACCAAAAACAAAAAGAATTCTTAACCAATTGGAATCTGGAAAGAAACCAAAGATACGATAAACTAAGCCAGTCCAAAAACTTCGTAAAAGAAATCAACGAAGACTCTATTCGTGCTTACCCAAAATCGCTCATAACTTCTGGGATTCTTCCCGAAGAAACTTTATCCTTCGTGAAAAACAACCGCCTAAAGGAAACTCTCAAAACAAAAAAGATAGCCACTCTCCCTTTCAAATCCTTCCAGGCCCAAACAAAAAACAAAACCCTAACTACTTATCTTTTTGATTCCACTTCCGAATCAGAAGTTCTATCCATTGCGACCTTAGCAAAAAAACATCCCACAAAACGATTTATCATTTTGCATGGAGGAACTCCGTTTATTAAACTCCCCGAACTTCCGAATTTGCAGTATTTGTTATCTTTTTCTTTGACCCAAGGATCCTGGGAAGCGTTAGGTGAGAAACTAAGTTCAGGAAAAGAAATCCCTAAAGTGGATTTGATTTTACTCCTCAAGGGATCGAAGACACCTTCTAAAGGTGCCTTCCCAGAAAGATTGTAGTGATTTAAACCAGTGCTTCTCTGACCCCACCACGTTTGCGGATCTCTTCATACAAAGTTTTCCGCACGGTTTCATCTGCATCCACATAACGCAGTAAATACAAATCTGATTTTTGTTTGGTGGGCATCATTTTAGCACGAATTTGAAACATAGGCCCACTATCGAAACTAAAGTTTACTTCCCACAAGTCTTGTTGTTTCCAAATTTCCTGCGATATTCCCGCAGGGAAGGTAAACACAATGCCACGATCTGACAACCTTTCCGAAAGTGTAATGAAAGCAGTTGGTGTATCTTTCATCTCGAATCGTTTTTCGTTATTTTCTTTTTGGTCCTTTGCAATTCGTTTTAAAACTTCTAATTGTTTATCAATATTTTCTTCTGTAAGTAAAAGTTTGTTTTTATCTAATTCCAAAACTTGTTTTTTTTCATCTGGTGGGGGCCAAGGAGAAACCGTAATGGATATTTTTTCCGTTAACATCAAATGGGATTCCCCTTTTCTCTCGATCTTACCATTAAAATGAAAAATCGCTCCGCTCTCGTTAGTTCGAACCACCTTCCCTTCCAAAAGATAACCACCGCTACTTGGTCGAAATACATATAATTTTGCTTCCTTACCTGGAACGAGCAAATCCTTAGAAAGGCCTTTGATGGAAAGAAGAAGTTCATCCGCTGTTTTTTGCATCACATAGGTAAGTTCTTCCCTTCCATCCGCTTCCAAAGCAGCGACTTCCCCTACTGTCAGATCGTTTAAGGAAAGTATTTCTTTTTTGAATTCCACTCCCGAGCGGAAGAGTTTATCAAAAAGATCCACCTCCCTTTCTGTTGTGTTGGTGTTGGATTTTAGAAAGTATCGATATAGTGCGTTCTTTAGTTTGTTTCGATTTTCGGGCAAAAGATAAATTTCGCGTTCCTCTTCATTGAGGTGGTCATAAAAAGCATGGAGGATATTTAGCTCCACCTGATTGCATTTCCTTGCCATCGCATATCTTTGGAATTCAACCCAGTGATTTATGACACTGGCTTGTTTGTGTTGCAAATAATTCATCACCCTCACGTAAATAAAGGCGGCAACTCCCATAAGAAAGATGTAAAACAGGTAGATAATATCAAATTTGGGAAAAATCCAAACGACTTGTGCTATAAAATTCATAATTTACTTTTCCTCATATCCGTATTGTGTCGAATGGAAGCAAGGTGAGTTCTTCCTACTTCAAAATTATCGGCAAAAATCCTCTCCACGGGACAGTAGTTCCCCAAGGAAATAAAAATGAAGCGCTCCCGCTTCTCGGCGCCCTCCTCCTTTGGGAAGGAGACGTCATTTTGGAGAACCTTCCTGAAATCGCTGACGTTCTCAAACTTATGGAAGTCCTGCGCCAAATTGGAGTGGAAATCACTGCCCTCGATACCAAAGGATCATACCTCTTTCAGAAAAAAAATCCAGTGAAATCGGATCTTCCTTACGAACTTTGTTCTCAACTCCGAGGAGCTGTGACACTGGCCGGCCCCATACTGGCTCGTACGGGAAGAGTATTCCTACCGAAACCCGGTGGGGACAAAATTGGTCGCCGTCGTATGGACACCCACTTACTTGCCCTAGAAGCACTCGGTGCCAAGATAGAAGTTTTCCCTGACGGGTATATGATCACTACAGACCGTTTGGTGGGAAAAGACATCCTTCTGGATGAAGCTTCTGTCACTGCTACAGAAAATGCCGTTATGGCCGCTGTGTATGCCGAAGGTGTAACCACCATTCGCAATGCGGCCTCTGAACCCCATGTCCAAGGACTTTGCCGTTTTTTAATCGCCGCTGGTGCCAAAATTGATGGAGTGGGAACAAACCACCTAACAATTACAGGTGTGAGTAAACTTTCCTCACCCATAGGTGGACTCAAACATAGAATTGGATCCGACTATTTGGAAATTGGATCTTTTATCAGTCTTGCTGCCGTCACGGGTGGAGAAATCCACATTACGGATGTTAATCCAGAAGACATCCGTATGATTCGTATGGTATATTCGCGCCTAGGTATTGAAGTGCGACCTACAGAAAATGGTATTCTTGTTCCTTCCGATCAAAAAATGGAAATCATCCCCGACTACCATGGAGCCACTCCGAAAATTGATGATGCTCCTTGGCCAGGATTTCCCGCAGACATGACTTCTGTAGCTCTTGTCACAGCCACCCAGTGCAAAGGAACAGTTCTTATCCACGAAAAACTTTTCGAATCCAGGCTCTTCTTTGTGGACAATATCATTGCGATGGGAGCTCAAATCATCCTCTGTGACCCACATAGAGCCATTGTGATTGGTGCCAATCGTCTGTATGGACAAAGGGTGGCAAGTCCCGATATCCGTGCCGGGATGGCTATGATCATTGCTGCTCTTTGTGCCGAAGGCCAAAGTGAAATCCATAACATTGTTCAGATTGATAGAGGTTTTGAATCGATTGATACCCGACTGCGTTCTTTGGGTGCTCAGATCGAAAGAGTCTCCGATTAGATGAAACGGAAGGATCTTTTCCGAGAGGGTTTTAAATCCGTCTTTCAATTTACCTTTACAAAAGCGGATGAACTTACAGAAGCCATAAAAGAAGTTTGGGAAGACGAAAAAGCTCCCAAACCTAAGTCCTCTCGTAAAAAAAAACCACCATCTGACAAAGAAAAGTCGATTTCAAAGCCAACAACCGTCCGGAAATCAAAAACAAAAATGTTCCAGACCCTTTCTCTTCCCCCCGGAGCTTCCCCTGATTTCTTTTCTCTTTGTACTGGATGCAACGAATGTATTTTTGCTTGTCCTTATGCCGTCTTATTCCCTGTAACCCTGCCAGAATCAGGAAAAACGTTTCCCCATTTTGATCCGAATGCAAAGGCATGTCATCTTTGTACCGACTGGCCTTGTATTAGTGTTTGTCCTGAAGAGGCTCTTTTACCGTACGAACTGTCCGGTGGAAAACCAAATTTTGGTAAGGCGAAAGCCATCACAGAACATTGTATCAACGAAAAAACTGGTGAATCTACTTGTAATGTTTGTTTTGTTACCTGTCCTATCGAAAAAACAGTAAAATTTAAAGGGAATTTGCCTACTTTTGCATCATCATCGTGTACAGGATGTGGACTTTGTGTTGAATCATGTCCTAGTTTTCCCAAAGCAATTCAGATCAAATTTAAAAAACAATAACGATCGCCTATCAATCGTTTTAGAAAACAAAATCATCGCAAAACATCAAAAAATTGTTATTCGGTGAAAAAAATATCTTGAATTTTTAAGACTGGAGAGAGATACCTTTGTTAGGGCAAGGGAATTTCCCTCGTCAAAAAAAAGATAAATTCTAGATTTAAAGGAAAAAGAAAGCTATGGAACCACAAAAAGTAGGCCCAGGACAAATCGACAAAATTGCAGAGGATTTGAAAAAAGATCCTGAAAAATCCATTGGAAATTACCTTTTCAAAGGTTTCAGAATTCAAATTTCTAAATACAAAGCTTCTGGAGCAGAGAGAGTTCAACAACTTTATAAAAGAAGAAGAGCTCAAGGTCTTTGTATCGTTTGTGGAACTAAAGTCACTCGTAAAAACCCGGTAACAGGAATCCTTTACAGACTTTGTGACACACACAGAGCAGAGATTGACCAAAAAAACAAAGAAAAAGCTAAAGCTAAAAAAGGTAAATAAAAACCTTTTACTGCATTTTTCTAACTAAGAGGGGACTTTGGTCCCCTTTTTTGTTTACAGACCACTCCTACCGCTTATCTTTTTTCTCATGAAATCACTCCTTTCCATTTTAGCCTTAACCCTAATCGGATGTTCTCAAATGATCTGGCGCCAAGCACAATTAGCAGAAGAAGTGTCACCAACTAACGATCCTAATGTCAATTTAGTCCTTACCGTTGGATATGAAGAAAAAGATTCTTGGAATCCGATGAACGGAACTACCGACAAACGAAATTATAAAAGTAAAATTAAATTAGTAAAAAATGGGGTCACTGGTGGAAAGTCCTTAAAAGAATGGGATCTGCCTTCTTGGTCACTCGGCGATGGAATTTTTTACCATACCGGATCCTCCACTTTATTTGTGTTATATGGAAAGGATGACGAGTATGGAACCTTAAACCAAACTCTCTCTTTGTATCCCGAGACAGGTGGAGCTTTTTCTTATCCTGCCACACCCGAAAAACGTATCATCTTCCAAATGGCACCTTCCCCTAACGGTAACTTGGTGGCTCTTGTCACAGCAAGTCCCACAGCCGAAGGTGAATTTTCTGAATTTGAATTGAATGTCATCCAACTCACCGACAAAAAAATCCAAAGTTATCCCATCAACTTTTGGACGGCCCTTCCCCTTTACGGAATTCGTTGGGCAGAAGAGGGAACAAAACTCTATCTTCGAACTCCCGATCGCATTTTGGTTTGGACTGGATCAGAGATTAAAGAAGCCAAATCCTTTCCCGATTGTTTTACCGTTTCCACAAACTTTGGGAAATGGGCTTACGAATCGGCAAGCATCGGTGAAGGTGGAAATGTAAAACTTGGGAAAAAACTGCCCGCACCCCGACAAATCTCCAATATCGACCAAATCAAACTCTGTCGTTGAGGGGCCAACCCCTCATCCCGCCCTCAATTCGCTTGATTTAATTATGTCACATGATTGGATGAGTGAAAAGCCCCCATGATAGAAAAGAAATTTACGGAACATATCGATGCCATTTCCAAATACCTGAATGTCGTCGAAAAAATTGAACCCATTCGCAAAAGTGGGGTCGTTGTATCCGTGGTGGGCAATGTCATCTACTCTCAAGGACCTCCCGATTCGAAAGTGGGAGAAATTTTGGAAGTGGAACGAGGATCAGACAAAGGATACCTCGCTTGTGTTCTTGTGGGTTTTAAAGACCATCTCTACACCTTAATGCCATTAGGTGACACCCAACAAATATTTCCTCATGCCTTTGTATTTTCTTCTGGTAGACAAATCACTTTAAATGCAGGACCTGAACTTTTAGGACGTGTGTTAAACGGTCTTGGTAAACCCATCGATAGCAAAGGGATACTCATCACTAAAGAAGAAAGACCTTCCGAACCTAGGTTTTTAAACCCACTCGATCGCCCTCCGATTACTGACATTTTAGAAACCGGAGTCCGTGCCATTGATGGGATGCTTACTGTTGGTCGTGGACAGAGGATTGGAATTTTTTCTGGATCAGGTGTGGGTAAATCCAGCTTACTTGGAATGATTGCTCGTTATACGAACGCTGATGTAAACGTTGTCGCTCTTATTGGAGAGAGGGGCCGCGAGGTGAATGAATTTTTACATGTGGAACTTGGGAAAGAGGCACTTGCCAAGTCTGTAGTTTTCGTAGCAACCTCCGACTCATCCAAAATGGAACAAGTGAGTTGTGCCAATTTAGCTTGTTCTGCTGCCGAATACTTTCGGGAAAAAGGGATGTCCGTCAATTTGTATATGGACTCACTCACTCGTTATGCGGAAGCACTACGGGAGCTTTCTATTGGGGAACCAGTCGTGACAAAGGGATATGCGTCCAGTGTATTTACCAAAATGGCAAAACTTGTAGAGAGAGCAGGAACTTCACATAATGGTGGTTCAATTACAGGTTTTTACACAGTATTAACCGATGCAGAAGATGATATGGATGATATTGTAGCTGACAAGGTGCGAGGATTTATTGACGGCCATATTGTTCTGACAAGAAAACTTGCCGAACAGAGCCACTATCCAGCGATTGATGTACCCGCTTCTCTTTCTAGGCTTATGCAAAAGATAGTAAACGAGGACCATTATATGCGAGCCTCTATTGTTCGGGAGTTGATTTCGAAATATAAAAACTCAGAAGATATCATCTTACTCAATGCCTATGTCCGTGGTGCCGATGAAAAGGTAGATATGGCCATTGATAAAAAATCTCAGATTGATGATTATCTCAGACAAAGAATTGAAGAAAAATCCAGTTATAGTGATGCAATGAAACGATTAGAAAAAATTCTACAATCTTCCACTCGCAATGATGATGATTTTTAGGCTATTGGTAA
>NZ_JAFFPR010000035.1 GCF_016918735.1 Leptospira abararensis | reverse complement strand
TTCAATACGAGTGCCATATTGCCTCATAATTAATAGTATTCCAAATCAAAATAATGCTTCAAAAGTAAAAGTATTCGGATCTGATTATCCAGATCAAATGCGCCTCGCACCTGGATTTACGAATCAAAATCTAAAACAGGAAGCGATCCCGCTCTACGCTCCAATCTTTCCCTTTGGGAAAGGATTTTCGCTGCGATCGGTGACAGGACAATTGCGGATGACAAAGACTTCGATATGATACGTTGTATGAAGTATCATATTGAAAGAGATTTTGATTCATCGAAAATATTCTCATCAAAACAACGATGAATCAAAATCTCTATTTAGTCGTTGTTAGTAACTAAATGCAAGTAATAGCAGATGCGCTGATTTGGCAGTTCACGGTTTGTTTGTCGATGTTATACGAGAATGTAGAAGAACAAAGCGATGTAGCGCCAGAGAACGCTCGAACCGAATATTGAGTGTTCGATGAAAAACTACTAAAAAATGACTCGCTTCTATCGGGGATTGTATCACTAAAACTTGCAGTTCGCACTGCACTACCTGTACAGTTTGCTTCACTATGTACTGCTACGGTATAAGTTCCAACATTATTCACTGCTCCATTAACAGCAGTAATATGTAGAGTCCCTTTTACGGAAGAATTCACGAGTAAGTAAGAACAAACAATATCCTCTTCACAAGGTACATCTTTTTTCTTTTCACAATTTAAGAGCAGAAAGAATACTCCTAAAAATAACAAAACGTTAACTATTTTCATAAAACCCTTTAGTTAATTAAATTTAGCTACCGTAAAACAAATTACGATCCGAAGAAATATTGTTTTATCGGAAAACTTCGATCAGAGTAATTTTCAATTAGAACTAACGTCAAGATTTTTTATACTTTGCTATGACAAAAGTTATTGTATCATATCAAATTTTTTTAAAAAAAATACAAGATGATGCAATAATATGAATATAATGTTTTTTTGTTCTTCCATGTTAGCTGCAGTAAAATGGATATCCACAACGAATCTCAACTAACAGAGTAGAATCACAAAGACTAAACTTGCGGAGAATATAGGTTTGTGGGAAAATTAGTTTGGGTCGTGCGAACGTTTCATTTTTAATTCGGAAAAAGGCTTCGAATTATTTTGCTAAAGCAATCATCGCTGCCCAAAATATGAACAAACAGAAATAAAAAATTCGGAATTGAAAGTAGAAGTTGATAGACGAGGGAATTTATGTTAGGTGTGGTTTTGGGAAAGCCCACGAGCCCGCCTCCACCACCCTATTCAGGGCGGGGGCTCTTTGGGGGCCATGCGACATAGTTTTATTATGATTATTTCCTAGAACTATCGCCGACGCGTTTTTGAATCACTTCATTCAGCACTTCCACTAGTTCTTGGAACTCATCCCCTTTCCGGATTCGGATGGTTTCAATGGGTTCACCAGAAGCCATCCTTTGCAAAGAACGTTTGATGCTGAAAACGGGACCAGCCATCTTATGAGATTTAAAGACTGAAAACACTGTGATCAAAAGTAAGTACAAGACAGAAAGTGTGACTACTGCGTCAAATTGAATGGTATACATATTCAATTGGTGGTCATAGTTGGGGAGGTAAATTTCTCTAGGAACAAATTTATTTTTCAATTCGCTTGGAGTCGGTTCCTCATTTTCAACTTTCCAAAACACTGTTTGTGCATCTTGGCGAAGACGAAACACTGCCCCACCATCATACTTAGCTTGGTTCAACCAGTATAAAAAACCTAAAGTCACAAGAACCCCAGATATAAACAAAAGAGAATAATGAGCTAAAAACTTTAACTGGAATTCCTTATCGATGAGATAGTGAAAACGAAAGGTTTTTTTGTGATTTTGCGGCATGGCTTCCTTTAAGGTGTTCCCCTAGGGTGTTAGAGATGAGCCTCTCAGAAAAAGACAAAATTGTCAAAAACTTATAGAGATTAACGGATTTTTTCTGTTTCTAAAATCTTTTGGATCGGGATTTCGATAAGACCTTCCAATCCTTGGAAATGTAGATGCGTTTCCGACTGACCAAGGATCACTCCTCGGTATTCCGTTCCATCTTCCAATCGTACAAGTTCTAATCTAGCATGTTCTTCGTAAAGCAGAGACTCACGAGCCAGTATGGTTTGCGTTTGGAATGCTTTGAGTTCCTTATCTTCTTTGGAATTTAAAGGGATTGCAGCTACTGATAGTGCTTCTCCTAGTTTTACAACCGTTTGTTGTTTTGAAGTTAAAATAAGATCATCGACTGCAACGGAACCTTCGCGCACTGCCACCACTTCGGACTTCCCATCAAATTGGACACTGAATACAGTTCCTCTAACCTGCGTAAGATGTTCTCCCGCTTGGACAACAAACTGGCTGTCTTTAGAAAGTTTGGAGACAGAGGCAAATAATTTACCTTTTTTTACAGAAAACTTTTGAGATTGAGCCTCATTTGTTTTTTCAATCAGATCTAAAACCACTTCTGAATTGGGAGTAATCCGCATCCAAGAACCAGTTTCAAAATCTATATCGATTTGAGAAGACCCTTCCGTAATGACCACATCTCCCGATGCCAGTTGGTATTTTTTCACCAGAGGGACAGGGTTAGAACTCCCTTGCGGTAGGACAGAAACCTTTCCTTTTACAGAAGAAACTATAACCTTCAAAGGAGAAACCGTCTGGGTTGTTTTTTTAGCAGAAGGAGCCAACGCCAGTTCGGAATTTTTTGTTTGGGATGGATTTAGGAAAAAAACAAAAAACAGTGTTGCCGCAAGCGACAAAGCCGACCCACCAACAAGGGCAAGACCCATGGGTTTACGGAAAAAAGAAATAACATTGGATCTAGGAACTTGGTTTGGATTGTATTCGAATTGGATGTTTCGTTTCGATACTGTCTCCCAAGTAGGGAATTCTCTGGACTCGGTAACCTTTGCGGGTTTACGTAGGAGTTCTTCCCATTTAGCGATTGTATGTTGCTTATCAAATTCGTTCATTATACTAATCCGGTACCAGATTTTCTCTCTTAGCAATGGCTAACACCTTCTCTGTGGCCCGAATGACCAACCGAGAAGCGGTAGAAACCGAAACTCCCAAAACCTCAGCGATTTGAACCAGCTGAAATCCTTCCACATTTTTGAGTAACAAAGCAGACCGTTCATCTTCCGATAACTCGCCCAAAAAGGAATAGAGCCTATCTTCTAAATCTTGGTATTCTGCCTTCGTTTCGAGTTTAGGATTGTGGCTATGAAACTCGATCTCATCGGAGACAATCTCCCGTGTTGTAGAAAATTTTTTAGCATAATTGATAGATAAATTGCGGGCAATCGTGTACAAAACCATTACAGACTTCTCTTCCGAGAGACCGGCTTCGCCGTAGTGCTTATGGAAACTTAAGAAACTGTCTTGCATCAAATCCATTGCCGTGTCCGCGTTTTGAGTGTACTTGTAAAGGAAGTCATAAATACGCTTATGGCTTCTTTCATAAATTTGACTCATAGAGACAGCTTTGTCTGACACAATCTTGTATGTGTTGGTAAAACCGAGTCTCTGACAAGTAAAATCCCGTTCCTCTCTATAAAAGTAAACAACCGGAACAGGTCAGATTCTCAAGGTATCCGGATTATTTTTCTCTTAAAAGGGCATCATTAGCCGCATTTTTATAGGCACCGATCATGGTTGGATAGTTGAAAATGTGTTCGGTGAAGTACTCAATGGGAGCTTTGAGATTCACCACACATTGTCCAAGAGCAATAAGCTCTGTTGCTTTGTCCGAAATGATATGAACTCCAAGAACTCGCCTTGTTTGTTTATCAAAAAGAATTTTTAAAAGTCCAACTTGGTCTCCGCTGATTTGAGCACGGGTGATGGTATCAAAACGAGCCATCCCCACTCCATAATTGACTCCACGGGCTTTTAACGCTTCTTCTGTTGGTCCAATGGTTGCAATTTCTGGTAAGGTATAGATTCCGATAGGAAACTCTTCGGCGTCTACAGGGGCAGAAGAATGACCAAACATATGTTTTGCGACATAAGCTCCTTGGTACATGGAAACAGAGGCCAAACTAGGAAACCCGATGACATCCCCACAGGCGTAAATATTCGAAACATTTGTTTGATAGTGTTCGTTTACTAAAATTTGTTTTCTGTCATTGGGTGTTATACCCACAGATTCCAAACCTAAATTGTCTACATTTCCTAAACGCCCACGAGAGATCAGCACCTGATTGACACGAACCGCTTCACCTCTGTTAGTTGTGAGTTCGAACCCTTCGTCGTTTGGTAGTTTATGATACTTTGTAATCGAAGAGTCTACATGGATCGAAATTCCCGATTGTTGCATAATGCCAGTCATTTCATTCGAAATATCTTCATCTAAAAAACCAAGGATCCTACTTTGTGAATCGAATAGATGAACTTGCACTCCGATATGTGCAAAGATAGTTGCGTATTCCGATCCAATGATTCCGGCACCTACTACTGCCAAGGATGTAGGCATTTTTTTCATAGCAAAAAGTCCATCGCTATCGTAAATCAATCCATCTTCAAAAGGGATGTTTTCGTTTGTGGGCCTACGAGGACTACTCCCAGTTGCAATTAAAATGTTTTCAGTTTCGTAGACTTTTTTTCTTCCCGCAGAGTCTGTGACCTCTACATGGTTAGCGTCCACAATTTGTCCCCAACCGGTAAGTGTTGTGACACGGTTTTGGATCATTTGTTCGCGGGTGACATCTTCTTCCTTTTCGATCACAGTAGAGGCACGAAACATAAGTTCTTGTAATGTTAGTGTTGCCGTTTGTGGGGATTGTAATCCGTGAAGTTTAGACAACTTTAAGTTCCTGTAGAACCGACTGGTTTCTTGTAAGGATTTGGAAGGGATGGTTCCATAGTGGACACAACCGCCACCCAAGTAAGGGTCTTTTTCTATGATGGCTGCTTTTTTTCCCATTTTGCTTGCTTGGATAGCAGCTTTTTGTGCGGCAGGACCGCCCCCGATGGCGAGTAAATCAAATCGATTGATGGACATTTGCTAAAAAAACAATACGAACGAATTGAAAAATAGCAAGCAAAATTGAAAGAACAAACTTACATTGGGTTCTTTCCATTTTTCGCCTAACAAAGTACTACATGAAATACAAAATATCTTGCTTTCGGAGCTCATAGTCTCATGTTTCAGCTATCCCTATGGAATTCTTTAAAATGGTCCAATCCGGGCTCATCTCCGCCTGGAAAATCCTTTCCGAAGGAATTAGAGCTAAACTTGCTTGGTTTACAGGCACCCTAATCGCCTTAACAATTCTTCTACTTTCCATCATTACCGTCCGCCAACAAACAGCCATCCTTTCGGAAAGTTATGAAAAACAGGCTGCTGTCTCCAAAAATTTTATCGCTAGTTTGGTAATGGAGATTGAGAATATATCGCAAAACTTAATCCGCATTGAAGAATTCAAATCCAGGATAGAGAGACAAAGAGAAGAACTAAAAAAATACCGAACTGCCAAAGTAGTGACCAAAAAAAAGACGGTTTCTGTGTTTGGATTCCAAACCAATCTGTTTGGATCTTTAGGAACATCCAAGGTAGTCAAGAAGGTAGATACATTTTTTTCCGTGTATTTAACCAAAGATGATGTGGATGTTTTGGAACGAGAGATCCGCCACCAACTAAAGGAAGCAGCAGGTAGAAATATTAGTGAAAGGGAATGGAACACTTTGGAAGGTCTTGCCTCTTCTTATGTTCGCAACGAAGAAAAGTATTTAGAGGCCCAAAAACAAACACCTCCAGAAGACCCAGATGCTAAACTCAATTGGGAAACCAATCTTAAAAATCTAAAAAAAGAAATACGAAATCATAAATCACAACTCGACCTTTTCATCGCAAAGTTCTATGCTGATTCCAAAAAACGCAAACTGGAAGAACTGGGTCTCGACACCCAACTCTTTCGAATCCAGACCTTCCCTCAATCGGCAATGATTCCAGGAGAAACTTCACTTGCTTCCTTTGATACACAAATCATCGACAATACCTCTCCGCTAGCACAAATCGATCAGTTTGATCAAATGGAGGAAAGTTTGGTGGAGTCCTTCCAACGTTTGTCAGATGTAATTTCTGCTTTAGACGAAGATGCAAAACAATATGTTTATGAATGGGAAGACAGAGAAATCCAAGCATTACATTCTCCACTTTTCCGTCACCAAAACTCTACAACACGTGCTTTCCATTTAGTGAGCGTACAATCAAAATTAGGCGACTACCGAGAAGTTATCAAAGAAGACTACCGAATCACAAACGAACTTTCGGAACTGATCCCGAAACTGAGAGAACGCATCCAATTCTTAAAAAATGCAAAACCACCGATTCCGCCAGCAAAGGACAAACTTTTTACTAGTTTTTATAAATCCTACAAGGAACTCATTGAAGCAAGAGACCAGATCTTTGATGCGGTAACCACAAACTACCCAATCCCTCCAGAAAATTGGGAAAAAATTGAATCCTTAAGAAGTTTACGTGATGTGGCCTTGGAAGATTGGATTTTGATGAAATTCAAAACCGATCCCACCGAATACGAACGTTATTACCAAGATCCAGAATCCAGAGAAACACAAAGGAACCGCTGGAAGGCCATTCGAAAATGGATTGTTACTGCTGAACAAGAAACTCCCACAAAAGAATTAAAAAAACTTTTTCCTGATGGAAGTTTTGGCCACTCCCGAAGTGAATCAGAAGAAATTATGTGGAAGTTGGATGGAACCCATCTTTTGGAATCAGAAAATGTTCCAAACTTGGTATTACGTGATAATTTTTCAGGACTCATTCGAACCCTTGTGGATAGAACCGATGGGATCCGGGCCATCAAAGACAATAGAAATCAAATTGTGCTTTCTGCCATTACGATCTGTTTGGTGGCAATCCTATTTGCAATCTTTATCTCGGGTGTGGTAGTTCAAAAAATTCGAAAGATCATTCGCAGCGCTGAAGATGTAGGTCAAGGAAATCTTCATGTCCATTTTGATGATGGTGGGAACGATGAATTTGGAAATCTTACTGTGGCACTCAACCAGATGGTTTCTGGACTGAAAGAACGAGAAAAGATGCGCGGAGTTCTTGGAAGTATGGTAGATCCCGTTGTGGTAGGTGAAGCTCTAAAAGACTTAGAAAAACTAAAACAAGGGAGTGAAAAAATCATCACTGCCTTCTTTTCTGATATTGCGGGTTTTAGTGCTATTTCTGAAAAACTAAATTCTAAGGAACTTGCCAATTTACTGAACGAATATCTATCTGCGATGACTATCATTTTAAAACACCATGATGGAGTTTTGGATAAATACATCGGGGATGCCATCGTTGGGATTTTTAATGCACCTTTGGATGTGGAAAACCATTGTATGAAAGCAGTTTCTGCCAGTGTCGAAATGCGAGACAAATTAGAAGTTCTGAAAGAGGAATGGATAAGGAATAATCGATACATCCCCGAAGCCCATATGATGAAGTTTCGAATTGGACTAAACATGGGTTATGCGAAGGTTGGATTTATGGGAACGGACGCCCTAGCCTCTTATACGATGATGGGAGATACCGTTAATCTTGCAGCAAGACTTGAGGCAGCAGGAAAAGACTATGGGGTTTGTATTTTAGTTTCTGAGTTTGTTCATGATGAAGTGAAAGATCATTTTTTCACTCGGAAATTGGATATTGTTCGTGTGAAAGGAAAAACCAAACCAGTCACTCTTTATGAAGTTCGCACCAAAAAAGGGGACGAAACAGCAGCTGACCGCCAATTTGTCGAGGCCTATGAAGCTGCCCTATTCTCTTATTTGAACCGTAAATTCGAGGACGCAGGTAAAAAATTCTACACCCTACTTACCACAAATGGGGATGAAGCCTGTAAACTCCTCTGGGAACGTTGCCAATACTATCTAGAGACTCCGCCAGAACCAGATTGGGACGGAGCTTTTACTAGAACAAAAAAGTAAGGAATCTGCGAATTATTTCAATAAAATGGAAACTTCATCCAATAAAGCATAACAATTTCTTGCGTTTTTAGACAAGATTTCTAAATTGGGAACAACTGATCTTATAGGAGACAAATCATGGCACTACGTTTAGGTGATGAAGCACCCAATTTCCAAGCGGAAACCTCTGAAGGCAAAATTGACTTTCATGAATATTTAGGACAAGGTTGGGGGATTTTGTTTTCTCACCCCAAAGACTACACACCAGTTTGTACAACCGAACTTGGTTATGTAGCAAAAATCAAACCAGAGTTCGAAAAACGCAATGTGAAAGTGATCGCACTTTCTGTTGACCCAGTGGACAGCCACAAAGGTTGGATCTCCGATATCAACGAAACACAAGGAACCATAGTCAACTATCCTATCATTGCCGATGCCGATCGTAAAGTATCTAATCTTTATGATATGATTCACCCCAATGCTAGTGAAACAACTACAGTTCGTTCGGTATTTGTTGTAGGGCCAGATAAAAAAGTGAAATTAACTCTCACCTACCCTGCCTCCACGGGAAGAAACTTTGACGAACTTTTACGTGTGATTGACTCTTTACAACTTACTTCTCAGTTTAGCGTAGCAACTCCTGCCAACTGGAAAGACGGAGAAGATACAATCATCGTTCCATCCGTTTCTGACGAAGATGCAAAGAAAAAATTCCCAAAAGGATTTCGCACCATCAAACCTTATTTACGTTACACTCCACAACCAAATAAGTAGTATTTAAAAGCGGGTCTTTGGCCCGCTTTGCTCTTTTGTTTTTTAAAATTTATGAACATCAAACTGAATCGAATTGAATCCCCTTATGTTTTGGAAGCTCGGAACGAATCTGGAAACTCCATTCGTATCGATGCTTCCCCTGAGATCGGTGGTAAAAATTCTGGGACAAGGCCTATGGAACTTTTGATTATGGGACTTGCCGGTTGCAGTAGTATTGATGTTCTCATGATTCTAAACAAACACAGAATCGAAGTGAAAGATTACTCTGTGGAAGTGGATGCGGATCGCGAAAAAGTCGAAGAAGCCAATCTCTTTAAAAACATTCATATGAAATTTAAAGTAAAAGGTGACTTTAAAGAAGAACAAGTGAAACGTGCGATTGACCTCAGTTTAGAAAAATACTGTTCTGTTGCCAAAACACTGGAAAAAACGGCAAAGATCACGTATGAATTGGAGTTAGTCTCTTAATTTTATTTCAATTCGTTTAAATCCCAACTGTATTCATTGTAAACAATCTTTGCGTCTGGTTTGATTGGTTCTTCAAACCCTTCTTGTACATATTGGATGAGGGTTGTTTTTTTAGTGAAATCAGATTGAAACCAATTAAAAATTTTACTCAAGTACAAAGTGTTCGTTGTTTTATCATAAGAATTCTTTTTTGGATTTTTTAAGAAACCAAGTTTTGCTGATTGGAGTTGTTTCTCTAACGCGTTCGGTGTGTAAGCTTCTGAAATCAAATGCGGACAACCGATGGAAGCACAAACAATTGCAAAATGGATTCTTGGTTCATTGAAGTCTTTTCGTAACTTTTCATGTTCAATCCAATCCAAGTGCCTTGATTTTCCAAGTAGGGAAAAGAATTCTTTTTTCCAAGGAATCCCGCGAGCTAAATTGATTTTGGAAAAAGGAGATCCAATTTCTGTGATACTTTCCACAGGATAGTGGTCGAGAATCAATTTGATCGTAAAAGCATTATAAGCGTTGATGAGAAAACTTTGTTTTTCTTTTTCTGTGAAACCCTGGTACTGGGCTTCAGATACTTTGGAAAGAGTTTCTAGGTATTGGCGAAAGTTAACTTCTTCCGATTGGATTCCCTTATAGGAAACCAGTCCATTTTTTACATTCTTTTTAAGAAGTGAGTCCCAAACCAAATGTTTGTGATCGAACCCTTCGGCAGAGATTCCTTGCCACAAACCAAAACAAAGAAATGTAATTAGAAACTGTTTCATAATGACCATCCACTGACTTAGACTGATCCAAACCGGTTTGCCAACGAGAATTTTTAAGACAAACTATTCAAATAACGACTGATCCCTTGGATGACGGGTGCCGGAATTTCATGGCCACCATTAAAAGCGACGAATTCACCAAGAAGTCCCGAGTTACGAAGTAACTTTTCTAATTTTTTGGCGTTCGCATAACCAAGGATAGGATCAAATTCACCGTGCGATTGGAAAAATCGTAAAATTGATTTTTTGGGTGCTAACTCTTTCCAAAGAGATTCATTGACAAGTGCCCCAGAAAGGATCATAAGGCCCTTGGAGATTTCCTCTTTTCTAAGAGTTAGGTCTGTGGCAAGCATAGCACCTTGTGAAAACCCACCCAATATTAGTTGGTTCCAAGGAACTTCAAGAGCATCTAACATTAGATATGCTGCCTGACGTGCAACATCCATTCCTTCGGGATCTTTGTTGGCAAAATTCCTGAAATCATTTTTCCGAATGGCTTCTTCCAGAGCAGCCATATCAATCGGAAACCAGGCCCGCCCCGAATACCCTGGCATAAGAGGAATACTCAAATGTCCGTGCGGAAATACCCAGTTGAATTTTTGATCTGTGACTAATACTTCATGGATGGGATATAAATCAAAAGCACTAGCACCATAACCGTGAAATAATACTACAGTAGGGGCATCTGGGTCCCCTTGGACACGTAGTACTTTTAAAGGCCCGAGAGATTCTAAATCGTTGTCGTTATCTAACATAGTTTAACCGAAGAGTGAAGGTTGGTCCTGATTGATTTCATCTGAAGTAAAGTTGGTAACGGAAATTCCTAAAAGTCGAATTTTTTTGAATGGATCGGCGTTTTCTTTCCAAACATTTGCCAACAAATTCGAGGATTGTTGGAAAAGATTGTCTGCCAAGTAGAAAATAGAATCGGATGAAATAGATTTTTGTTTCACGGTAAAATCTTCAAATTTGATTTTTAAAGTGAGTGTTTTGCCTTGTTTGTTTTTACGGCTCATTCTTTCTTCTAATTCTTTAGATAGGGTCTCCAAGGTAAGTAATAAATAAGCAAAGTCTTCCGAATCATGTGTAAAAGTAGTTTCCACACCAATTGATTTGGGATCTCGAAAAGGGATCACATCCCGATCATCAAGTCCCCTTGTCATTCGATAAAAAACAGCACCCATTTTTCCAAATTCTTGAACTAAAAATGATTCCTCTGCTTTCCTTAGTTCCGATCCCTTAGTAAATCCCAAAAGAGAGAGTCTTTCATAAGTTTTTTTCCCAATCCCATGAAAGCTGTATAATGGTAGATCATCCAAAAATTTTTCTTCATCTCCAGGAAGAACCACATAGAGTCCGTTAGGTTTATTTTTTTCAGAAGCCATTTTTGCCAAAAATTTATTTTGAGCAACTCCCGCAGAACAAGTGAGACCAGTTCGTTCAAAGATTTTTTTCCTAATTTCTTTTGCAATTGTACTCGCAAGAGGAATATCTAATTTATTGACTGTGACATCCAAGTAAGCTTCATCCAAAGAAAGCGGTTCTACCAAATCGGTGTATTCCAAAAAGATGGACCTAATTTTTTTAGAAACTGCTTTGTATACTTCAAACCTTGGCGGTGTAAAAATAGCTTCCGGACAAAGTTTATATGCCTGAAAACAAGGAATGGCAGACCGAACCCCAAATTTTCTCGCTTCATAACTGGCAGCACAGACCACTCCTCTAGAATGCGGAGAACCACCAACCACAACAGGTTTCCCTCGCATTTCAGGAAAGTCTCTTTGTTCCACTGATGCATAAAACGCGTCCATGTCGATGTGGATGATCTTTTTCATTTCTCTATCTTAGAGAATCAAACTAGATTAAAAATCTCTTGCCAAATGTTTTTTGCACCGAATCCTTCATGAATTGTGCACACAAAACACGCGGCGAAAATTTTGGTCGTCGATGATAACGAAACCAATATTGAAATTATCACTCATATTTTACTAAACCAAGGGTATGAAGTGGCGGTGGCCTATGATGGCGAATATGCCTTAGAACTTGCGGAAGCACTTGATTTTGACTTAATTTTACTCGACATTTTATTGCCCGGAATCAGTGGACTTGATGTCGCCAAACGATTGCTTGCTACCGATCGCTCCAAAAACACCCCCATTCTCTTTTTATCCGCATTGAATGAAACCTGTGACATTGTGAAAGGACTAGAAACGGGTGCGGTTGATTACATAACCAAACCCTTTCAAGAATCAGAAATTTTAGCCAGAATCCGAACCCATATCAAGATCAAAACTCTTGAAAAAGAAAGAATCGATCTTTTACAGGCCATCCAAAAAGATTTGGAACTTGCAAAAGCTAACCAGGAAAATTTAGTCAGTTTTCAGTTCCCACCTTCTCCACTGTATCAAATTTATACTTCCTACAAACCTATGGACTTAGTTGGAGGGGACCTAATCACCTACGATCTGTTACCTTCCGGAGATTTAGATATTTTATTTGGGGACGTAACTGGTCATGGAATTGCAGCAGCGATGGTATCCCTTATGGCAATCATCACTTTCAAAACTATGGACAAATCCTTTCTATCACCTAGCGAAAGTTTATATTGGATTCATAGTACTCTTACTCCACTGATTAGTACGCATTTTATTAGTGCCATTTATATCCGATACAAAGCTGAAGAAAACCTTCTCTCCTACTCTATGGCAGGACACCATAATATGTTTTTAATTCGAGACCAAAAGATCATCAAACTCGGGACTAAAGGTTTTTGTCTCATGATGTTTCCTGACCAACTCAATGCGGAAAATGAAGACTTGTTTTTAAACTCAGGAGATAGGTTATTCTTATTTTCTGATGGAATGTTTGAAGTGCCTAATGAAAAGGAAGAGTATTTAGGAGACCAAAAATTTTCGGAACTTATTGAAAGTCGAATCCATCTCTCGGGAAGAGAATTCCTCGAATCCGTGCAGGAGGAAGTATTGGATTATTCTGGTGGAAAAGTAGCAGACGATATGACTATGTTACTTTTGGAAATTAAATGATTGATGAGTTTCTCACAATCCTGATTGCTTCTGGATTGTTGTTTGTAGGCTATTATTATCATAATGCATATAGGAGAGAGAGAAAATTAAGGTTAATCCTTTTCCGAAAAAACCTAAGTAATTCTGAAGAAATCGAACGCACCATCCGGGAAAAAGAAAAACAGTACCAAGATATTTATGATACAGCAAACTCTATCATCATTCGTTGGAGTCCTGATTTTAAAATTCATTCCATCAATCCCTACGCAGAAGAGTTCTTTCAAATTACGAGAGAAGTTGCCGAAGGAAAAGATGTAGTATTAGATTTATTTCAAATTCCTTTCGAAAAATCCAATGAAGTGAAATCCCAGTTATGGAATATTTTCCATAGACCAGAACAAAATATTCGGCAAGAATATGATGTGTTTATAGGAGAAAATGACAAACGAACCGTCACTTGGTCCAACCGTATTTTAAAAAATGAATTTGGGTACCCATACGAAGTATTGTCAATTGGAAACGACATCACAAATAGAAAGATTGCCGAAGAAAATTTAATGAAATCCTATGAACGGATTTTAGACCTCTATAACAATGCACCTTGCGGTTATCATTCCTTCGATAAAGACAATACGATTGTTTCTATCAACGACACCGAATTGGATTGGTTAGGTTATTCTAGAGAAGAGATTGTTGGGAACTATAAATTCAGTGACTTACTCACAGAAAGTAGCCAAGATAAATATAGACTGATTACAGATTCGTTCCCAAACGAAAACTTAACTGGTGTCGAATTAGAATTTGTAAGAAAAGACAGATCTACTTTTTTTGTTAGTTTAAATTCAACAGCCACTTACGACAAAGCTGGAAATTTTGTGATTAGTAAATCCACTGTCTTTGATATTACTGATCGCAAACTTGCTGAGGATAAATTAAACGATTATTCTCAAAAAATACAATTACAAAACAAACGATTACAAAAAGCCGTGGAAGCCGCCATCAAAGCAAATCGTTCCAAATCCGTTTTCTTTTCTAAAATTACACATGAGCTAAGAACTCCCCTTCATGCAGTGATTGGGTTTTCACAAATTTTAGAAAAAGATCCAAATCTTCCGAACCACCTAAAGGGTTATGTAAATTCTCTTTATGAAAACGGAGTCCATTTACTTGGAATGATTAATGATATTTTAGATCTATCAAAAATTGAAGCAGGGAAAATGACGGAATTCAGGGAACGATTTTCACTTGTTCAACTTTGGGACACTTTATTTTCCATGTTCTCTTATCGGTTTTCTGAAAAATCAATTAGTTTCGAACTCTTAAATCCAAGTGTTATTGAATCCTGTTATTACGAAGCTGATTTACAAAAAATACGCCAAATACTTGTTAATTTACTTGGAAATGCATTGAAGTTTACAAACCAAGGTTCTGTAAGTTTAGAAATAATTATCCAACGTACCCCAGAACATTCTTTCGATACAGTAAAATTCATTGTAAAAGATTCAGGAATTGGAATTCCCAATGACCAATTACATTCAATATTTGAAGCATTCCAACAAACAGAACAAGGAAGTTCCTACAAAGAAGGAACGGGACTTGGACTTTCCATCTGTCATCAGTTAGTTGAATTTCTAGGAGGTTCGATCCATGTGAAAAGTATCATTGGAGAAGGATCCGAATTCTGGTTTGAAATTCCTTTAACTCGCTTGGAAATCATTCCCGGAGAATTGGTTCAAAAATCAAAAATCGGCCCCGTACATACAAAAGAACTAGGAGAGACAACCAAACTGGAAGAGTCCGAAGAAGAGTTTGTACAAACTTTTTTAAACACATCGGCCCCAGAACTCAAACGAGAAATTTTGCAATTGATTCGGATTCAAAACTTTGGTCAACTCATCGGTGTCCTGGATACAATTATGACAGAGGATAAGGGAAAATATATCTTAGAACAAAAAGTAAAAAATAAAAAGTATAAATTTCTAATCGATTTGGTCCAGTCCTCTAATCCTTTAGAGTGACGATATCAACTTTTTGGTATCCTTTCGACTTTAATAAGTCCGTTACTAAAACAAAAGACTCAAATAAGGCTCTCTTATCGACTTCCAAAACGATGGAAGATCTCCCATCCTCATTTTTAGGAATGATGAGTGTTAGTGAGTCTTTTGGAGTCTCTTTTCCATCAAAAAAAATCGAACCTGAATGGTTAATTTGAATTTTGAATTTTGGAGATTTTTCGCCTATAGACTCCGTTTGTGTTTTGGGAAGGTCTAATTGCAAAGTTGATGTTGTTTCTGTAAACCTAACGGCTAACATTAAAAAAATTAATAAGATAAACAATACGTCAATGAGACTACTGATATCAATCGATGAATCCGAATTCGATTTACGGAGTTTCATTGGTTTTTAGAAAAGTCCTTTACCATAAGTTCCGAAATATAACGAATTTTGTTTTCGGCAAACCGATGAAAATACAGAGAAGGGATTGCAACAAGAAGGCCTGCGATTGTGGTATTCAAAGCATCTTTGATTCCACCAGCTAGCACCTCTAAGCTGACTTTCCCCTGAGCTTCCATGGCACCAAAAGCAGAGTTAATTCCTATCACTGTCCCAAGAAGACCGAGAAGCATGGAGAGAGAGGCAATGGTTGGCAACCAATGGATGGTCCTTTCCAAAGGAGAAAAGAACAATTCCAACTCTGCCTCCGTTGGTTCTTTAGGAAACAACCTAGAACGAAAATCCCTGTCCTCTAATTTCTTTAACCCGAGCACAATTCGAAAGAAAAAATAAAAGGAGGTAAGCGAAAAACAAAAAAGAAGAATAAAAATCAAAATTGCGGGAATTGAAAATGTCCAATTCATGGATGTATCGACCTCTATGAACCAATACCAACTGCCGTCCCAAGAAAAGAAACCGGAATATGTAAGAACTAATTTTGATGGAATCGCGAGGGCCTATGATAGGTTCAACGATTGGAATAGCTTTTTTCTCCATCGCATCTGGAAAGATTGGGTAGTGAGAGAGGCTAAAAAATCTGTCCCAGAAGCCAAATCCGCCTTAGACCTTTGTTGTGGGACAGGTGACATTGCCCTCAGGCTCTCGAAGGAACCAGGTCTCGAACAAATCGTTGGTCTTGATTTTTCCGAAAAGATGTTGTCTTTTGCCATCCACAAAATCCCAGAAGATCCAAGAGTCCAACTCCTCGTCGGGGATGCGATGGATCTCAGTCAATTCAAAGAGGGAAGTTTTGATATTGTGACTATGGGTTTTGGCCTCCGTAACGTCTCTGACATAAAGAAGTGCCTACTTGAAGTCAAACGTGTGTTAAAGAAAGATGGGGTTTTTGTGAATCTAGACGTAGGGCGAGTGAGACCAGCTTTTCTTAAAGTTTTTGCTGACTTTTATTTTTTCAAAATTGTCCCTCTCTTCGGGTATTTGCTTTATGGAAAGGAAAATGAGATGTTTGATTATCTCCCTCATTCTTCCAAAGCCTATCCTGACCAAGAGACCCTCGCAGGTATCCTTAGAGAACTGGGGTTCCAAAACATAAGGTTTCAAAACTTTGTATTCGGAAACGCAGTTGCCCATGTAGCTACAAATTAAAGTTTGTGGAAATCAAATTAGATTTATGTCTGATTTGATTTCTTTTTCGTTCTTTTTTTCAACCTTGTTCGTACATTCCCCCAAAAATCCAATGGATTTCCCTAAATTTTATGAAATCAACGTTGATTTTTTAAGTATTTTGTCGTTTAATTCCCTATAACAGGTAGGATATCTCAATATGAATCGATGGTTAGTTCTTTTATCAATTCCCCTTTTACTTCTGGATTGTTCCAATAAAAAGAAGGGTTTATTACTTCTCCCATTTTTGGGCTTAGGTGATGGGACCGCACAAGCGGCTACTTCCTCTGCTGATACTGGTGATGGCACGTTCACAGTCGTGGGACTAGAAACCACGGATCCGGGTCAAATCACTGCTCCCACAGCAACCCCAACTGATGGCGGAAATACCACAACCACACCGGGAACTGAGGTAACAACA
Source organism: Leptospira abararensis (assembly GCF_016918735.1). Classification (GTDB taxonomy): domain Bacteria; phylum Spirochaetota; class Leptospiria; order Leptospirales; family Leptospiraceae; genus Leptospira_A; species Leptospira_A abararensis. Next base: position 173,762 of record NZ_JAFFPR010000035.1, on the reverse strand, counting down.
CCGACAGCTCCTGTTGCTTCCGCCCCAACGCCAGCACCAACAACGGTCAATAATGAAACAACAACTGCAGTTGTAGACCAAACCAATGGTGGCAGCTTTAATTTTGAAACCAATATCACAGTTCCCGTAACTGTCGTCGTGGAAAACGAATCGGGTCCGGTTGCCAATGCACCTGTGACCGTTACAGAAACCACAACTACTGGAGACCCCAATGTGGTCGGAGTGGGAACTACCGATTCCAATGGATCCGTTACCATTCCTATCAGTGTACCACCAACAGTAACCACTGTCGAAATCAGTGTGATTGGTGTGAACCCAACAACGGGGGAAGTTGTGGAGATTACAGGATCTGCTCCCGTTCAACAACCATCCACCGGCTCTGGATCCGAAGGAACTGTAGTGGTTGCTCCTGTTGTCAATGTTGAGACAACCAACTTCCAACCTGTAAACGGTTGTGTGCAATCAGTTGATTCCGATTGCGATGGAATTGCGAATGTTTATGATGAGTTTCCTGAGGATCCAAGTCTTGCATCCACAGCACGTTCCGGTCGATACACGATTGCTTTCGAAGACATGTATCCATCAGCAGGAGATGCCGACTTAAATGACCACTCCACTGTATTTAGCACAGAGATGGACAAAACTCCAACAAACAAGGTGAAGGTCATTCGCGGCACTTATACCCATGTGGCAAAAGGGGCAGGATACAATCACGAACTCAGACTCTCTTTGGATGTTCCGACAAATGCAACGGTCCAAGTGAGTTATGTAGATGGAAGTGGAAATCCATGGAGTGGATGTGCTTCTGCATCCAAATACACTGCCAATGTAGCTGGAGATTGTACTGGTGGGACTTTGAACGCAGAGCAACTCAAACGAGGAGTCCTCATCCTTCCTAGTTCTGACAAAACACTTTTCGGTAGTAAAAATGCTCCGAATGCAGGATCTACTTTTACGATCAATGATTTCGTTCGTGGAGTGACTGCACAAGTTACCATAACTTTTGATGAACCAGTCGATTTGAATGAAACTAAAAATCTAGTGGGTGGACATTTGAACTACTTCCTTGCGATCAACCAAAAGACAGATGGAGTGTTCAGACAAATCTATCGTCCTGGTTACTTTAAGGATAATAAGGGAAAAGATTCCTTTATCGATAAAAATGGCTTCCCATGGGCCATCATTGTTCCGGGAGTTTTTAACCACCCAACAGAAGGTAATGACATTCGTAAACCTTCCACTTCTGGTTATATCTTCTTTAACTCTTGGATGCACTCCAATGGCGTGGCTCATAAAGATTGGTATCTCCATATTGATCAAATTCCAGCGCCAAACCGCCCTTCGTATGTGGTTCGAGTGAGTGATTTTTATGCTGACAATGGTTTTTCTGCCTACCTAATCAAAGCAGTTCGTAAAAACGCTTTGGAAGTTTCGGCAAGTTTGATTGTAGTGGGAGCTGCCCTCGGGTTCCTTATGAAAAAACGATTGGAAAAACAACAATCTGCGTAAATAGCACTACCTGCCTTTTCAAGAAATCCTTCCTTCATTCTATGGGGGGAGGATTTTTTGTTTCATGACCTCTGTCCTTCGATTTGCAAACAATGAGTATTTCCTTTCCGGAAACTTTGAATCTGATTTAGAATCCCAAAATCCAATCCTTGTGGATCCACTCTGGAAAGGAACCAAACTCGAAGCTCATTTAGACCAATTCCCTCTCCCTTCGCTCACGTCCGCTAAATCCTTTTGTCTGGTCACGTCCGGGTCCACAGGACTACCGAAAATGGTATGGAAAGAATGGGAAGAAATCGAAAAAGAAATTTCTTATTGGGCCAGTAATCCTGAAATTCGATCCCTTTATGTGGAGTCCGATAAGGTCCATGTGCAAGTCCCCCTCTGTCATCTTTATGGATTACTTTGGGGTTATTTGTTACCCAAACAATTAGGTGTTCCCATTGATTGTGACATCACTCTCACTGAAAAAAATCTTTGGATCAGTTCTGCACCAAAACTCCAGTCCGCACTCGTACAAAATAGGCCACTCCCACAGAATGCTGTGGTTTCTGGAATGAAATTCCCTGTGCCACTATCTCGAACTCTGCGTGACCGTGGAGGGATTTCTATATTGGAAATCTATGGATCCACAGAAACAGGAGGAATTGGTTCCAGAGACCCTTTGAGGCAAAACAGGTTCCAGTTACTTCCAGGATTAAAAACAAAGTTTCAAACTTTAGAAGGATTAGATGAAACGGAACTCCAAATTCAAAGTCCTTTTCTTTCGCAGAAATCCTTTGTGTTGACAGACCAAGGTTGGACCAAAGAGGAAATACCAGCTAACGAATACTATTCGACAGGAGATTTAGGGAATTGGTCGGAACTTGGATGGTATCTTTTAGGAAGAAAAGATAGGATCATCAAACATAGTGGGAAAAGAGTTTCTTTAGATCGGATTGAATCAGAAATCCTCGGGCTTTCTCTAGAAGGTGAATTTTTTTGTGTCCCTGTCTTCGATGATTTTGGACAAACGATTGGGCTGTTTTCAACAGGAACTTTAACTACATCGGAAATATTGCAAATTTTACGAAGGGAGTTGCCAGATAGCCATGTACCCAGGGTAGTGCTAACAAATATTACGATACCAAAACTACCCAATGGAAAGCCAGACTACCCCACCATCACAAAACTTTGTAACGAGGAATACCAACGGATCCAAAACCGAATGGCAAAGATTTCGAAACCAATCGATTCTCATTCCAGTATTCTAGAAATTTTAGAATCCATCCTTGGAAGAAAACCAGATCCCGATAAACATTTAATTTACGATTATGGAATGGATTCGATTCAATATACTGATTTAATTCTGAAATTAGAAAAAAAAATAGAACATAAAATCCCAGAAGAGGATAAACAAACCAGTTACTTTGTCAGCCTTTCTGGGATTGAAGAATATATTAAAGAAAAACTCTATTTATTAAGATGAAATCCCTATCTTAATTTGACAAATATCCAATTGGAATCGGATGTTTTATCGTGATACAAATGGATCACAACGTTTGTCGGTTTCATCTTATATGTGAATACATAATTGAAAGCGATGTCTAAGTCTCCAGTTACCATCCCTTCTTTAAACCTTCCATAAAAAATTCTGTTATTAGTACAAATGGCTACTTCTGTGAAAAAGTTTTTCCCCACTGCAGTTTGGATGGGCACATTTGCGAGTTCTGATTCATATTTGTTATACAACAGGATTTTTCCAGTTCCATCCACCTTTACAATTCCAAAGGCAGCTGCATCCGCTTCCGCTTGTGTCAATGTTCCTAATTTGCTAAGAATATTCGGGTCTATAAATTTACTCATTAATTTAGTTCCTAATTGAAATTTGTTTTTTTTTAAGTTTCGTATTCAGAATACATGGAGTTCAATTGTTCTTCCATTCCCTGGATGAGAGCGATTACTTCTTCCATAGAATTTGTTTTTGTTTTTGTGAACAATAGTGTCTTTTCTTCGTATAGACTTGAGAGTTGTTCTTCTAATAACCCAGAATCGACTGGAATTGTCTGGTCTGTAGTTACACTGAAAGTAGAATTTTCTTTTTCTGCATACAATGCTTCTACTTGTGCGATTAAATCCTTTGTCACTTCAATGAGACTGGTTACGTCTTCTGCGCCACGCACTTGATTGCGAACTAGCTCATTGATCCAGTATATGACAGAGTTCTGAGATTTTGCTTTTTCTAAGCGCAATCGTTCAGAAAGAGGATAGTGTTCGTCGATTTCCCTTTTGGTAAATATCATAGTCTAATGCATTAGATGGGGAAATTGTGAGTTTTCTCTAAAAAAAATATATAAAAAGTGATTTTTGATAACCCAATGGGAAATAATAGACATAAGTTTGAAATACTCAATGAAAAATATGAGGTTTATCCTCAACTCATCCGTTTAGAAAACTTTTTAGTAACAATCCTAGTTGTATTTGCAAGCATAATCATTTTGCAGTCATTCCTCGGGAGTATCCCTGCTCCATTCCCTATCTTCATTACTTGGGGGACAGTCCTGTTAACCGTTCTTTATCTCTTTTTACTCAATAAAAAACGAAAACTCATCAAACAATGGATAGGGCCAAAATTCAAAACGGCTGATCCTGTGCTTTTACTTTCTGGACTAGGGATCGATATCAATGAATATTCAGATACCCTATTACAAAACTGTTCTTCCCTCAATAAACGAATGGATATCATTAGCAATCATATCGTAGATCTCAATGAAAAAATTCATATCGCAGGCAAGGACATTGACCGCGTCTATCAAATCGTATCGCAACTCGCAACAGATGAAGTTAAACTTATGGAAGCAGTCGGGAAAACTTCTGAAGAAATTGATATTATGTTTGATATTGTGAATATTGTAATCGCAGAAATCCAAAGTAGAACGGAAACTATGGAGAATTTAGTATTTTTAAGTAAGGATGGGCGAATTAAAGTAGGTGATACAAATAAAACCATTAAAAAGTTTAGTGAATCTTCTGGTAATATTTTGAAACTAATCGATTTAATCAACGGAGTCTCAAAAGAAACAAACCTTCTTGCAATCAATGCTGCCATCGAAGCAACTCACTCTGGTTCTGAAGGAAAGGGATTCACAGTCATAGCCGATGAAATTGGAAAGTTATCTACAATGACTGCAAACAACGCTAGACAAATCACTAAGATACTCAAAGAAAACGTAAATGATTATGGGAAAGCAGAAAGATTGGGTATTGAATCTGGTAACGCTTTTCAATTTATTGCGGATGAAATTCATATTGTTCATGGAACTATAGCGGAAGTGATTCAATCCATTCAAGAATTGAAATCAAGAGGTGGTGCCATCCTTTCGAAAGCAAAAACCCTTGATGATATTGCGGAAAGGGTTAGGGATACGTCCGGTGAAGTTTATGGTGAAATTGTAACGATACATACAAATTTAGAAGATATCCAAGGTCTGTCTGAGAAAATCCGCAGGGAATGTGAGGAAATTCGTGAAGAACAACAAGGAACCTTACAACTTACCTTTAAAATGAAAGGGCAATTGCGGGAAATTTCGAGTCAAACAGACGAAATTTTAGGAGCACCGGAATCTTAATTTTTATGGTTTCTCCCTTGGTAACTTACAAGAAATAATAGACCGATCATTCTATGTTTCCAATCCTAGTGTTTATGAGACACAGAGATATTCTTCTAGAATACAAAGTAAATCCCTTGTGGCATTTTTTAGAACAAACATATGGGTTCGAACAAGCCTTTCGTATGTTTAAACCCTATGAAGGTGCCAATATTCTACCTCAACTTGTGGATCAAAACACTATGGTAGTGACTATGCCCCTGATCTTATCAAACACGAATTATGTGGGGACCCATTTCGGAGGATCCCTCTACTCTATGTGCGATCCTTTCTTCATGTTTTTACTAATGATGAATTTGGGAAAAGATTATATGGTTTGGGATAAAGGGGCCAAAATTGATTTTGTCAAACCCGGAGAAGGTACAGTCACTGCCACCTTCCATATCCCGAACAGTGAATTTGAAGACATAAAAGAACTCTTAAAAAAAGAGAAAAAAACTATTCGGACCTATGAAACGGAAGTGGTCGGCGAAGATGGCAAAACCGTCGCCAAAATTACAAAAGATTTATACATTCGAAGATTGGTATAAATCTCTAAAACTGAATTCGATTGTTTCCATCAAACCCAGACCTGGGCAATCGAAATTCTAATTTGGATCTAGACTTAAGTCGGATATAGGATGCCCCTTTCGGACATTCTCCAGACCATCCGTATCCTTGCCCGACTTCAGAAAATAACTCTTGTTTTATGATGGTTCGGTCAGAATTCAAAAACAAAATTTCCACAACTAAACTTTTACTATTTGTTTCTAAAACGATTCGGCCAACTCGTGCCGCTGGAAATTCCGAAAGTTTCCATTCCCAGACCTTTCCATGAAATTCATATTCATAGTTAGGTGATCTTGGAGGGAGTGTGGCTGCCGATTGGTAATCTCCCAATTGGTTCTTACGAAACTCTGATCCAATTCCTAAATCCCAATACCTCTGAGAATAAAAAAGTGCATAATTCAAAGGTAGGCCCACAGAAAGAATGAGGAGTAAGGGAGAAAACCAAATGGTTTTTCTAAATTTATCAAAGGAAGGAGAATGCCCAAATCCCTTTTCCCCAAGAAGGATTAGGTAAAAACAAAGAAAGGCCCCATCAGAATTTTGGATTTGAACTCCAAAAAAGAGAGGGATGAGAAGTAATATTGCCTGTTTCCAAAGACCACGTTCCCACAAAAAAACACCAATCAAAAACGAAAAGACAACTGTACCAAGGATTCCTAAGTCATGTACCAACCAAAGATAAAAGTTAGGTGGGAAATCAATCATTCCATTGGAAGTTTTGATTCCCACTCGGTAGGGATCCAAAAGTCCTAAGGGGAAGGACCCAATCCCATTCCCTAACCAAAGATTATTTTTAATCCCTTCTACACAGATTGTCAGTAACTCCGCTCGGATCAGATCCATACGTTTGAGTGCTAAATATGGTTGAGATCTCCAAAGAGAGACTGCATCCATAAAACGTTTCGATAACTCAACTAGATCCCAATCTTTTTGTAAAAAACTAAGTCCATACAGTGTGAGAAATCCCAAAACAGGAATGAATAAATACAAAACAAACCTTGTGATTCTTTTTTTTGTAATGGATATAATCCACAAATCGGTAGTTAGGTGGATAATTCCGATTGTATTGGAAATGGTCCAGACTACCCAAAAAGCTTTCCCTTGTTTGAGTCCAAGCCAAGTCACAAAAAGAAAGGATAAAATCGCAAGAACCAAACTAAACCTTTCTTTGGATTTTCGCCAATTAGTGATGAGTTTTGTGATCCATAGAAACGAAAGGATTGGTAGGATCCAAGACGCAGAACCTGAGTCCTGCAATAGTCCTGTTGTTCGTCCGACCTTAACACTTTCTAAAGTCCCTTCGGAAAAAAATTCCAAACTCCAGAGAGACTGAATCGCCATGACGAGTAAATTGATTCCTAGTCCTAAAAAAATTCCAAACCGAATCTGCTCCGACAAACTGTCCTTAGACGGTGTTGGCATAGACCTTTCTTCAGAGAAAAGATATAAAATCACAAGAGAAGTGGGAACCAAGATCTTACATGAAAGGCCCATCGCTTCTCTAGAGGAAAGAGAGGGGAAGTATAAATACTCCTGGATTCCAAGCCCTGTAACCAAACCAAGACCTTGGTATTGGAAAAGACAAAGCAGGGTCAGAATAGAAAGAAACAGAACAAAACCAAAGTATGTGGAATACCAAATGGGTTGGTTGGATTTCCCAGTGGGGTTTCGGATCATCCAGTCGGTTAGTATTTGCTCGGATTGTTTGGGAAGGGCTGTTTCATTTCGGCCAAGAAGGATGAGGATGACCTCTCGGCTCCAAATCCCGAGAATGGAGCCGAGAAATAGACCTACGAGCTGATACGAACCCACCATCGGTAGTCCCGATAGATAAGGGAGCCGGAGGAAGGTGAAAACCCCGAGAGCTGTAAATATCCTACCCCATTTTCTCTGGTAGAGTTGAGGAAAGAACGCAAAAGCAAACTGCAAAAGAAAGGAAGGGTAGAAAGAGGATGCCGGTACAGGCTCTACATACCGATGGAGGCTCCAAACGAAAAAAGTACAGAAAGAAAAGAAAAGAAGATCAAAAATAGGTAAGGAGCGCAGGCGGCCTAGAAAATTCACGATAGAAAGAGTTTAGAGCCTGGGCCAGTGAATCAATTGTAAATTTAAAGGAAACGGGAGAATTCGGGGTGTTTAGTGAGAAAAAGAATCAAGGGATTCTCTTAATCTAGAGAATCCACATCCATTCCGGTAGCAGGATAAGCAGACAAAGAATCCATGCGGTAACCAGCACGGTTTCGGCTTTTTGCCATTTGTTCTGCAAATTCTACGGTAAATCTTGTCCACGGAAGCGCCTTGAGCCTCGCGATCGGAATTTTTTTCTTTGTTCCTTCGCAGATCCCATAGGTTCCGTTTTCAATCTTTTCTAACGCAAGTTCGATCTCGCGTAGAGTTTCAATTTCGTTTTCAGTCAAAACAGAAGATAAAGCTTCTGAATTGAGTTCGGATGCGATGTCCGCAATATCCCCCATTTCTTTCAATCCAGAAGGAGAACTGGTGTCTTCCCATTGGTTGAGTTTGATGAGAAGCGACTCTTTTTTCTCTTGGAGGAGCTCACGCACCTCTTCGATGAACTTTTTGTCCACTCCCTTCTCTGCTGATGAAGATTTTGCAGCTGGTTTCGGCATCTTATCCCTTAGACTTTGGATTCCTTGTGATCAGTATGTGATTTGCAAAATTTGCAATATTTTTTAGTCACAAGTTTTTCCGACTTCGTCTTCTTATTTTTAGTCTGGAAGTAATTTGACCGCCCAGGTATCGCACATGGGACACAGGTTAGTTTTATGATTTCTCTCATAATTTATGCCATGACGTACCGACCCCATATATAGTCAATCGACAATAGCGGGTTTTTTCGGTTCCTTCCGGAAATAGGTCGCAAATAAACTTCCCAAGAGCGAATGAGTCAAACTCGATAAAGCACTAGGAATGGCGGTGCTTGGATCTAAAAAATGGGTCTTTGCCAAGACCGCCCCAAGCCCAGAATTTTGCATCCCCACTTCAATCGATATTGTTTTTGCTGTTTTGGGGTTCTTAGTCAGAAACCAACTGAAGATCCCACCGAGTCCAAACCCACCTAGGTGCAAAATTACCACTGCAAAGAAGATACGAAAGTCTGACTTAAGGATGGTTTCTTTTCCGCTGGCAATGATCGAGGCCACAATCATCGCTATGAGGAATACAGAGAGAACCGGAAAAAGGTCTTGTATCTCTTTTGTGAGTTTAGGGAAAAGTGACTTTAAAAATAAACCCAGAGCCACAGGAACTAAGATCACTTGGAAGGTAGTAATGACAAGACCCCACCTGTCAATCTCCAATCGACTTCCAATGAGTAAGGCCACAAGGAATGGTGTCATAAAAATTCCAAGGATGGTAGAGACAGAAGTTAAAGTGACACTTAGAGGTACATCTGCTTTGGAGAGAAATGTTATGACATTCGATGCGGTTCCGCCAGGGCAACAAGAAACAAGGATCAGTCCCACGGCATAAGCTTCCGGCAGTTGGAACAAATACCCAAGAGAGTAACCTAACAGTGGCATAATGGTATATTGCAAAACCGTTCCAATGAGAATGGGTTTGGGTTGTTTTAAAATCCGAAGGAAGTCTTCTGCCTCAAGAGTGAGTCCCATCCCAAGCATAATGGCACCAAGGCTATAAGTGATCCAAGGGCCTTTAAACCAAATGATTTTTTCTGGATATAAAAATCCAAAGCCTGCGATAAGGAGTAGGACCAGAGGGAAGGCATTCACTATCTGTTTAGAAATTTTTATCAACATATTTGATGGATTCACTATTCGCCTAACTTTGGCTCAAGTATTCTTTCAAAGCCTCTTTCACTCGGGCCACATGTTCTTCTTCGATGGCAATGTGAGGTGCCATCCGTAACCGACCCAAACGAACAGCCGTGGTGATTCCTTTTTGTTTTAAGAAAGATTGGATGGCTTCAGGTTGGAATTTAGAAGGATCCTTGTGTCCAGTGATGGCAAGGATTCCTGTTTTGACGGTGGGAAAAGCATCCGATTCCAAAGTAAATCCAAGGTCGTGGATTGATTTTTTAAATAGATCTGCAATTTCATAAATTCGTTCTCTCACTCGAGAAAATCCAAGTGTGGACAACATCCGAAGGGATGCATAAAAATAAATCCAATCATTGAAGTTGATGGTACTTTGTTCAAATTGGTCGGCTGCCGGTTTCCATTCATCTCTGTAAGGAAAATAGCTGGAATCGTTGACTACACTGGCTTGGCCTTTGAAAATAAGTTGGAATCCTATGGATTCTTCTTTGGATAAATACACAACCCCAAGTCCCAAAGGACCAAGTAACCACTTCCAGGCGGCAAAGGCACAAAAAGCCACTTTGATTTTGCTAAAGTCAAGGGCGATATGGCCGACGGCTTGGCTTCCATCAATCACAAGTTTGGTGTGATGGGTTTCACAAAGCTTTGATACGGCTTCCATATCAAAAACCACACCCGTGCACCAATGAACAGGTGATAGGCTAAGAATAGATACATCCCCTTTTTCTAATTCCAACTTTAGATTGAGAAGAAAATCTTCGGGAGTTTTTCCCACAGGGATAAATTCGAGCCCCACACCTTTTTCTTTCCAATGTTCCCATGGATAGACATTACTTGGGTATTCGTTTTCCAAAACTAAAATCCGTTTTCCCTTAGGAATCTGGATGCTATGAGAATAAAGATTGATCCCCTCACTCGTGTTATGTACAATCCCAATCTCAGAGGGATCGCAGGCAAGGATTTCTGCGATATAACCTCGGATAGAAGACTTGATCAAGGGCTCAGCAAAGTTCGGAGCAAAGATACCGTATCTTGCATATTCCTGAAAGTAGAGGTTCATCATCTCGATGGCATAGGTAGATACCGGTGTGGTTCCGCAATAATTCAGCCAAACAGAATCAGTTTGTACGGGAAAGTATTGGGAGATCCCTTTCCAATTGGCAAAGGGAGGAAACGAAGGAAGTTCAGAGTGATTCACAGACATGCAAAAATAGAAATATCTGAAGCGACAGAAGAGAAAAGTAAAAAAAAATGGGACCGTGCTCTCTTCTCGGATTTACCTCTCTCGGTCGGCGTTTAGTCACAATATCGCCCTTTTTCGCAAACTCATTGGACCAAAAACCAAGTTTACTGCCATTATTAAGTCCAATGCCTATGGGCATGGACTTCTTGCCACCGCCTCCATCGCCCTGGATGCCGGTACCGATTATTTGGGGGTCAATTCTTTAGAAGAAGCCTTATCCATTCGGAGGGTGTATACCAAAGCCACCATCCTCATTATGGGAAGCATTCCTAACCTCGCGGAAAGAAAAGAATCCTTGGCTGATGAAAACTTTTGGGTGATGGTCTCTCGTGTGGAAGAAATGGAAATCTTAGCCAAACTTTCCCCCACTCCCAAAATCCATTTGAAAGTCGATACGGGAATGTCAAGGCTTGGAATCCCAACCAATAATGCCGAAGTCCTGGCTAAAGAAATTTTTGAAAAAAAACTACCTCTCTCTGGAATTGCCACTCACTTTGCAAGTACAGAAGATTTTACAGAACATAGTTACTCGATGTTACAACTCGGTAGGTTCCAAGATACGATAGACACATTCGCCAAACATGGGTTTATTGATCTGATTTGTCATTGCGCTTCTTCTGCTTCTGCCATGTTGTTTTCCGAAGCAAGGATGGACTTGGTTCGTGTCGGAATTTCTCTTTATGGACTTTGGCCCAGTTTAGAAACCAAACTTTCTCTCTCTCTTATGAAAAAAGATGTGGGGATGTTAAAACCAGCGCTTACGTGGAAAACACAAATCCAACACATCCAAAACCTAAACCAAGGAAGTTTTATTGGTTACGGGTCCACATATAAAACCACTCACGATACGAAATTGGCAGTTGTTCCCGTCGGATACTATGAGGGACTGGACAGGAAACTTTCCAACAACGGGTATATGTTAGTTCGCGGTGAACGTGCTAAAATTTTAGGTCGGATTTGTATGAATATGACAATGCTTGATATCACACATATTCCAGATGCCACCATTGGTGACGATGTAGTCATTATTGGAAAATCGGGAAACGAAACCATATCAGCCGATGATCACGCGACTTGGACAGGAACTATCAATTATGAAGTGGTGACAAAAATTCTAGGATCCTTTCCCCGCATCATAGAAGACTAGAGGATTTATATGTCAGAAAGACAAATTTATAACTGGAAAAATCACAGACTCACTTACGTTAAACATAAATCTCTGAATCCAAAATCCAAAGAAACCATTGTGCTTATCGGTGGTTGGTGTTCGGCGGCAGGGTATTGGGGTCTTAACATTCCTTTTTTTCGTGAACTGGGCGATGTCATTGAACTAGACTTAGTGGGTCATTATCCCGCTCAAATCTTTGATCAAAAAAAAGGACTCACCCTCCAAGATTTTTTAGAAACACAAGCGCAAGGAATATGGGCCTCTGCGGGCGAAAAAGACATCACTCTCGTGGGTCACTCCACAGGTGGAATGGCAGTCCTTGCCATCGCTTCCCTATTCCCACAAAGGATCAAACAAGTGATCTCCATAGCACCTTTTGTCCACGGTCCCGTACCTGGGATTTTAAAAATCGGTGTGGTGGGACTTCGGGCGAACTTAGGAAGTTTTTTTGACTTTGGATTTAAACTTGGGAAGTCCCTCCCTAAAGCTTTACAAATTGGATTTTCTTATGGAGTGTATGACTCTGCTGCCTTCCATGCAAGAGAAGACATTAAACAATTCTTAAAAGAATACAACCCACAATTTGAATGTTTGAATCCAAGACAAATTCTCATGATCCTTGAGATGTTGGACAGAACTGACATCAGACCCATAGTCTTTGGAAATCGGGTTCCTACCCTCATCATGCGTGGAGAAGAAGATCCTATCATTCCAGGAAAGGATGTAATGGAATTAGAAAGAACCACTCCTCATGTGAAGGCAGTTTTATTTTCTGAATGTGGACACTTTGTACATATGGAAAAACAAAAAGCGGCAGAGAAAGTAATGAAAGATTTCATTCTAATGAAAAAAGCTTCAGCGGCTAAAAAATCTTTTTTTTAAAACAGGCGATGGTTTAAACTCGGAAGTTGGTTTCTAATATCAATTAACTTTTGTAAGTCGATATCTGCAATGGCGAATCCTTCTTCATTGTCTATTTCATCTAGAATTTCTCCCCAAGGGGAAATGATAAGTGAATGACCAAAGGTTTTACGATTCCCATGAGGGTCATGGGTTCCTGTTTGGCCCGGTGCCAAAACATACATAAAATTTTCGATCGCACGAGCACGGAGTAATACATGCCAATGGGCAACCCCTGTGGGAACCGTAAAGGCTGCCGGCAAAAAACAAAGTTCCACACCCTTCTCGGACAAAGCACGGAAAAGTTCTGGAAATCGAATGTCATAACAAATTGCCGAAGAGATCTTTCCATATTCGGTTTGGATGACCTCAGGAACTTTTCCGCCACTCTCTGTAGAATTAGATTCGCTGTAATTGAACCCATCCCCAACCACCGCATTAAAAAGATGGGCTTTGTGATACCGAAATACTTCTTCACCACTGGGACTAACAATGACGGCAGTGTTGAATACCTTACCCGTAGGAGCTTTTGTGGGGAACCCTCCTCCGAGTAGAAAAATTCCGAGGTCTTTTGCTGTCTCTTTCAGAAAGGCAGTGGTCTCCTCTTCAATTTGGCCAAGGAGATTTTTTTTCTCTGCTTCCGAACCCATAAACGAAAAGTTTTCCGGTAGGCCTATGACTTTGGCACCGGCACTCGCAGCCTCTTCCACAAGTTGCCTACACTTAGTTAGGTTATTTGAGACTCTTGCTGTACTTGTGACTTGCACTGCGGCGGCTTTAAATTTCATTATCATAAATGAGGTCTTTTATGAACCACCATTCTGAAAAAATCAATCATATCTTGGAAGCTCTTCCCTATTTGATCAATTATTCGGGGAAAACCATTGTCATCAAATATGGTGGAGCTGCCATGGTGGAAGAAGAGTTAAAAGCATCTTTTGCAGAAGATATTGTACTCCTCAAATACCTAGGAATCAATCCTGTTGTTGTACACGGTGGTGGGCCTGAAATCAACTCCCTTATCAAGTCTTTAAACCTCAATACCCAGTTCATTCGTGGCCACAGAGTCACAGACGAAGCCACCATGGAAGTGGTAGAGATGGTTCTCACTGGCAAAGTAAACAAACAGATTGTTTCTCTCATCCAAGAAAAAGGGGGGAAACCAGTTGGTCTATCGGGAAAAGATGGTGGCCTTGCCCTTGCAGAAAAATATCTTATGGAAGTCGAAGGTGAGGACGGTAAGGTTCAAAAAATCGATTTAGGCCTTGTGGGAGAAATCTCCGAAGTGGATCCCAAGATCATATTCACCTTACAACGTGAAGGTTTTATACCCATCATCTCACCTGTTGCCATGTCGAAAGAGGGCCAAACACTCAATATCAATGCTGATACCATGGCAGGGGCCATTGCACAAGCTCTCCATGCAGACAAACTCATTTTACTCACAGACACACCCGGTATTCTGATTGATGGTCAATTGGTAACGGGTCTAAAAAAAGCGGACATTCACAAATATATAAAAACTGGACAGATCTCTGGTGGCATGATACCTAAAGTAGAGTGTTGTTTGGGAGCCATTGACTCAGGTGTCAAACGGGCCCACATCATTGACGGTCGAGTTCCCCATTCCGTCTTAATTGAAATATTGACGAACCAAGGGATTGGAAGTTTGATCGAACAAGGATAGATTCGGATGCCTACTAAACTACTGACATTAAGTCTGATTTCAGACATTACAAGCCGTATCAATTCGCAAGAAGATTTGGATACACTTCTCGGCGAGATCATGGGAATCACCCGTGATGTTCTTCAAACAGAAGGCTCCTCCCTTCTTCTATATGACAAAGAAAATGATCAGTTAGTGTTCAATACAACGAGTGGTTTAAAAGAAGAATCCCTTGCCCACCTAACAGTTCCTAGGGGAAAAGGAATCGCCGGAATGGTTTTAGAAACTCTCAAACCAGAAATTGTCAACGATGCCGCAAACGATCCAAGAATATTCAAAGCCATTGACCAAAAAGTCGGATATGTCACAAGGAATCTCCTTTGTGTTCCTATGATTGCCCAAGGAGAAGTACAAGGTGTACTCGAAGCCGTAAACTCTTTGGACAACCGTGATTTTAATAACAACGATATCAAAATTCTAAGATACCTTTCAAACTTAGCCGCCATCGCCGTCAAAAATCGCCTTCTAATAGACAGCTTAAATTTACGCGCCAACGAACTCAATTGCCTCTTTCAAATTTCCCAAGCCCTTGCTAACATCCAAAGTTCGGATGAATTTATGGACCTTGCTGTCAAAACCATATCCGAAGTTTTACAAGTGGATCGGGTTTGTCTCAACTTTGAAAAAATTGAAAAGAAGGGCCTTCCAAGATCCAAATCCAAAGGATTTTCGGACCAAATTCATGATGAAGATGTAGAAGTTTTACTCTTTGCTGACAAAGCCGATTGGATGTTTAAAGGGATCAAAATCATTACCGCAAATTCTCCCCAAGGAATCCAACTCACTCACAAAGGACTTTTCCAACATAGTCTGATCCTTTTCCCCATTCTCAAAAACAAAGAATGGCTTGGTTCTCTTGTGGTATCAGACAAAACATCCCGCACTCGTTTTGATGAAATGGACATTCGGATTTTGCGAACGCTGACAAACCAAGTCGGGGAAGCCTATACCGCCTTACAAGTAAAGATACAAAGTGAACGTTTGAAAAACATAGACCGCGATATGCAAGTCGCAGCTATGATCCAAAAACACTCACTCCCCATCATTCCTAAACAATACTCACTTTTAGAATTTGATACCTACTACCAAGCTTCCCGTGAAATTGGTGGAGACTTCTATGATATGGTAGTTCATGGAAAAGATGAAGTCTCTGTAATCATTGCCGATGTATCTGGAAAAGGAACACCAGCTGCCCTTTTTATGGAGTTTTCAAAAACAGTTTTACAACAAGAAGTTTCTAAAACCACTTCCACTAGCGAAGCTCTCTTCAATGCAAATCAAATCTTACAAGACAAATCTGGTTTCCTTATGTTTGTCACCGCTATGCTTGTACGAATCAATATGACCAAAAAAGAATTAACCTATTCTTCTGCAGGTCATAATATGCAAATCATCTATCGCAAAAAACATCATAAAATCCAACACCTTTCCGGAAAAGGCCAACCGATGGGGATTGGAAATTGCGAATTTTCCGAACATACTGTGAGTTATCTTCCTGGTGATTTATTGGTTTTATACACAGATGGTGTAACAGAAGCCATGAATACGAAAGAAGAACTCTTTTCAGAAGAGAGATTGGAATCTGTCATCCTATCCCATATCAATGATCCACCGGAAGTGGTAAGACAGGCAATTTTACAAAAAGTAAGTGAATTTGTGGGAGAAGCAGAACCACATGATGACCTTTCTCTCTTTATTATTCGTCTAAACTAATAATAAGGAGTTTTTATGAAACGCATTCTATACGCCATGGCAGTGGCCTTACGATTGGACAAACTGCACAAAGCTATGTTAGATGCTGTCATCGAAACGCGCGTCAAAAACGCACTACAAACATCTGACAAGTTACGTAAGGAACAAGACCGTATGCGAGAAAAAGATTTTCGCAAACAAATGGAAGACTTACAAAACAATCATAACAGTAGTTTTGAAAATTATAAGTTAGAAACAGAAAATCTAATTCGAATTTTCAAAAACCAAATCCTTGTCGAAAAAAAAGAAGTTTTAAAAGAACGCGAAGTGGTGCGCGAAATGCAACGCCAAGCGATGATCCGCGAAAATAGATTCCAACACTACATCTTACGATTCAAAGAAATTCTCTTTGTCAATAAAAAGGTGGTAGAATCCATCCAAAGCCTTGTCAAAGTTGAATCTAACATCGAAGACCTGTTATACGAAATCGACAACTATGATGAAAGTAAATTCATCAAAAAACCAGAAATGATTTTGGATACCGAGTTTCTAAAAGAACTCCACCAAAAAGAAGAAGAAATCAGGGACAATATCCTCAAGTTTCAAAAAAAAGTAGAAAACAGCTGATCTTTATCGATCAGCCTTTCGCTTTCATTTCATTCGGTTGGCCTGTCGAGGCAAGGAGAGCTCGCCATAAAGTACTCCTCTCGGGCCGTAATACCTTTCTTTCGGCAATGGCAAGGGAGATGGGCATGACAGTAAACACATTGTTCCAAATTCCCACAACACATCCCGTCCTTCCCGCAAAAGCAGCGTGTACCGCGTTTTGTGCGAGAAACCCGCAAAACACAGAGTCTTCAGCATTGGCCGGGACGGAGCGAATGATATAACTTGGGTCTATGTACTTTAAGTTGAGAGTGACTCCCTCTTTTTTGAAATATTCCGTGATTTTGTCTTTAATGAAAATTCCAATATCCGCCAACTTCTTGTTACCCGATTGGTCTTTTTCCCCTTTGTCTTCAAAGTACTTTTGACCGGCACCTTCTGCCACAATAACCACAGCATGCCCTCTTCTTTGTACTCTTTCTTTGAGAACATGGAGAAAGGCACCTTCTCCTTCTAAATCAAAATCAAGTTCCGGGATGAGGACAAAATTTACATTTTTAGAAGCCAGTGCGGAATTGACGGCGATAAAACCAGAATGCCTTCCCATCAGTTTCACAAGGCCAATTCCATTCGGTGCCCCCTTGGCTTCTTCATGGGCGCAGTTTACGGCTTCCACCGCCTTACTAAAGGCAGTCGAAAATCCAAATGTCTTCTGAACATAATTGATATCATTATCAATGGTTTTGGGAATCCCCACAATGGCGATGTCTTCCTTTCGTTTGCGCACTTCCTCTTGGATGGCCTGGGCCCCGCGGAGTGTCCCATCCCCACCAATACAAAACAACATCTTCACACCGTAGAGAAATAATGTATCCACCATATCTCCAATATTTTGGCTCCCGCGAGAAGAGCCTAAAATAGAACCACCAAAGTTCATAATATGAGCCACTTTGTCGGGAGTGAGTTCAACCGGCCTATGCCCAAATTTTTTCACAAGGCCTTCATAACCAAAGGGAAAGCCCAAAATACGGGGCACTTTGTACCGGTAGTGAAGCTCCATTACGAGAGCCCGAATGACATCGTTGATTCCTGGGCAAAGACCGCCGCAAGTCACAATGCCTGCCGTGACTTCTTCCGGGCGAAAGTAGATCTTTTCTTTGGGACCTGCTTGTTCAAAGAAAACGGGACTGGTTTCTACCGTCTTTTTGGCATCAGCAGGCCCTGAAAATATCGTTTGGAAAAGAACGACGGAGTTGTCTTCCGTCCAGTAGTCGTACCCCGCTGGGTTTGGAATGGTGCAAGGACCAAATTGTTCGACCTTGGTATCGTTTTCATTCATCGATAAACTTATAACAAAAAAAGAGAGAGAGGAAAGCAAATTTCATTGCCAAACTAAGGAAAAGCAGGCAGAAATGCATTTAGATGCTTAAAAAGATAGTACTACTTGCCCTTCTCGCCTCTATGACGAGCCTCACTCTTTTAGCACAGGGATTACCTTTCTTTTCCAGTTATTCGTTTTCAGATCCAAGAGCTTCTTTATTCCAAGTGGGCGGGTCACATAACGGAAATTTGGCGATCCTTATCCCTTTCCGATTCCCAAAGGAACTAGAACTCGGATATGATGGGAAACTCCCCAAATCGGACGACCCAATGGCTGGGATTCAAATTTTTTCACCCGTAATCCCCTTCACAACAACAAACCCTTACCGCAATCCAGAAGGGAATTTTGATGTCCGCCCCGAACGAATGAACTCAGCCCTACTTTCTTACCAACCCAATGTCACTTATGTGTATTACCGCAGCGGTTTCACTTTTGACTTAGGCCTAAGCATGGGAATGTCAATGAACCAAGGTGCTTCTGGCTATGTGGATATAGCAGAGTCAAGAGTGAGGATCAAATACCGACTCAATCGAAATTTGTTTTCTTTTATTAAAAATTCTCGTTGGGAATTATTTTTACAACTTTCCGAACTCCACCGTTTTGATAACGATATCAATAGCCGTCTTAACTCTTCAATCCGTGCCCAAGAACCTTCTCGTACAAACTTTGTGGGAAGGCAAGTCTACATCACACCTGGAATCAGCATTTCGAATAGCAATTTAACTTTTGAAGGTATGGTTCGAGTTCCGCTCAACGCTAGGGAAGCAGGTCGAACTTTGGATGAACTTTGGGCACCGGAAATCCAAGGAAACTTGGGTCTCAAATATTATATGCCTGTGGCTCCATCATCTAACGCTAACTAGATATTTTCAATTCGAAAGTTGCCAAACCGGCAACAACAATCATTTCTAAAACAAAATACAATTCACCAAAGATCGTTGTTTGTTCCAAATTCAAAACAAGATATACCATTGTCACCAAACAGTACAAAAAGTTAGCAATCGCAATCACACGTAAATAAAACTTCCACTGGAACGGATCCGTAAGATAACATAACAATGAATATATGGCATAACCTACGGGTAAAATAGATAAAATAAAAAGTGTTTCTATAGGCATCCCGAGTAGGTCTACAAATAAAGGGAGCACGAGAGTAAGTAACACTGCGGAAAGGATAGCACCCAATCCATCCATAAGAAATATATACCTGGGATTATTTTTAAAAAATGTCATTGAATCTACCATGGTTCTATCTTTACTTTTTATGGCACATCGAATTTGATTCTAAATTAAAATCGTATCGAACCACCGACCGGGCTCTACGCTGCAATCTTTCCCAAATGATTCTAAATCGATATTTTATTCCAATTTAGGAAAGGATTTCCGCTTTCGATCCCTTGTGCAGGGCAATTACGCTTCACTCACAAACCGTTTCCAAGACAAATCCACATCCATCTTAGAGATATTTTCTTTTCTACGAGAAATACGAAACTCAAGTTTGTTTGCAGGTTCACGTATCTCATTCCAAACAATTAAGGTTTCTTCTGTGGGACAACTTGCCTCACCACAACTCACTTCTAGAATTTCTAATTCAGCATCTCTTGGTATGTTTGTGTATTCTTGTAACCAAGTAGCAAGTTTGGAATGGAAAGGGAATCCACCACCAAGCGTTCCTTTGGCGACAGATTTCCATCCATGACTGTGATTATTCTTTAATAAACCCACCTCATCCCCCTTGACATCGCAAGCGTCCATCACTTAAGTCTTAGACTTCCGAGATGGGTCATAGTTGAGAATTGGTGACAACCATCGTTCCACTTCCGATTTTTCCATTCCTTTGTCTTTTGTATATTCTATCACTTGGTCTTCGTTGATTTTACCGATGGCAAAATACCTAGACTCAGGGTGGGAAAAATAATACCCACTCACACTGCTTGCCGGCCACATCGCACAGGATTCTGTGAGTTGGATGCCGGCATTTTTTTCCACATCCAGAAGTTTCCAAATTTTCTTTTTTTCGGTATGATCAGGACAAGCAGGATACCCAGGGGCCGGACGAATGCCGCGATACTTTTCACGAATGAGATCTTCTGTGGTTAGATTTTCATCTTTTCCAAATCCCCATTCTCCGCGCATTCTATGGTGCATGTATTCGGCAAAGGCTTCGGCAAATCGATCCGCAAGAGCCTTCACTAAAATCGAATTGTAATCGTCTTGTTTGGCCTCATAGGTTTTTGCTAACTCTTCAATTCCATGCCCAGCCGTGACCGCAAAAAAACCAATGTAGTCATTTTTATTTTTTTCTTTGGGGGCGATAAAATCCGCCAAACTATAGTTTGGTTGGTTAGTCATCTTGACAGTCTGTTGGCGTAACATCGGGTATAAACCCAAAGATTTGGACTTAGAATCATCTTCAAAAATTTCAACCACTTCGCCATGAGAAACTGCTGGAAACATTCCTACAACAGCTCTTGGTTTGAGGGACGGGTTTTCCAACATTTCTTTTAAAATGATTTGTGCATCATTAAACAAAGAGGTGGCTTCTTTTCCAATCACTGGATCCTTTAGAATTTGAGGGTAACGACCTTTGAGTTCCCAAGCTAAAAAGAAGGGAGACCAATCGATAAAAGGAAGTAAGTCAGTTAAACTGACATCATCAATTTTTTTTACTCCCGTAAAACTTGGTTTTGGTGGAGTATAGTCATCCCATTTGGCATGGAATTTATTTTTGATGGCATCCTGAATGGGTAGGATATTTCTCTCGTTCTCACGAGAATAAAATTCTTCTCGGATTTTGGTTTGTTCTTCGATCACAGATTTTGCATAATCCACTGCTGTTTGCGGGTTGAGTGCACTGTTCATCACATTCACAACGCGAGACGCATCCATCACATGAAGCACAGGCTTGGAATACTGTTCGGCAATTTTCACGGCAGTGTGTGCCGGGGAAGTTGTTGCCCCACCAATCAGAAGGGGAACTTGGAAACCTTGGCGTTCCATTTCTTTGGCAACATAAACCATCTCATCAAGAGAAGGAGTGATAAGACCAGAAAGTCCAATCGCAGCCACTTTTTCTCTTTTTGCCGTTTCTAAAATTTTTTCACAAGGAACCATCACACCCAGGTCTATCACCTCATAGTTGTTACATGCAAGCACAACCCCCACAATATTTTTCCCAATATCGTGAACATCTCCCTTTACAGTTGCGATGAGGAATTTAGCTTGTTTACTTTCGTCTTTTTGGTTTCGTTTTTCTTCTTCCATGTAAGGAAGTAAGTAGGCCACAGCTTTTTTCATTACCCGTGCACTTTTTACTACTTGTGGTAGAAACATCTTCCCTGCACCAAAAAGTTCCCCTACTACTTTCATCCCATTCATAAGAGGCCCTTCAATCACTTCAAGGGGTCTTGCAAAACTAGTACGAGCTTCTTCTGTATCTTGGGTTACAAATTCATCAATCCCTTTCACAAGAGCATGAGTGAGACGTTCTTCTACAGATCCACTCCTCCAGGCATCATCTTTCTTTTGGACTTTAGCCTCACCATGGAAGGTAGCTGCTGCATCAATCAAACGTTCTGTGGCATCGGGGCGACGATTTAGAATTACATCTTCAATCAGCTCGAGTAAGTCTTTTGGGATTTGTTCATAAACTTCTAACATTCCCGCATTCACAATCGCCATATCCATTCCTGCTTGGATGGCATGGTATAAAAATACGGAGTGCATCGCTTCTCTAACAGGATTATTGCCACGAAATGAGAAGGAAATATTACTTAAGCCCCCGGAGACTTTGCCGCCGGGACAAACTTTTTTGATCTCACGAGTGGCTTCAATAAAATCCATCGCATAGTTATTGTGTTCTTCGATTCCAGTCGCAACAGTAAGGATGTTTGGATCAAAAATAATATCGGTAGGATCAAAATCTAATTTTTCCACAAGAAGGTCATAAGCACGTTTACAAATACGGACTTTGTCATCTTTCGTTGCCGCCTGCCCTTGTTCGTCGAATGCCATCACTATGGCCGCAGCCCCAAATCTTTGGATCGTGCGCGCATGACTAAGAAAAACTTCCTCTCCCTCTTTCAAAGAGATCGAGTTAACAATGGGTTTACCTTGGATGCATTTTAATCCAGCGAGTAACACTGACCATTTGGAAGAATCCACCATAAAAGGAACTCGAGCAATGTCTGGTTCGCCGGCAATTAAGTTTAAAAACTTAGTCATGGAAGCTTCTCCATCCAGGAGAGCCTCATCAAAGTTAATGTCGATGATGTTCGCACCCGCTTGCACTTGTTGGAGAGCGACTTGGACCGCCTCTTCGAAATTTCCATCTAAAATAAGTTTTTTGAATTTCGGAGATCCAGTGACGTTATTTCTTTCCCCCACATTGATAAACCCTTGGTCTTTCGTGAGTTTTAATGGTTCAAGACCCGCAAACGTACTGACTTTCGGTTGTTCTTTTAGGGGACGAGGCGCAATGCCCGACACAGCTTCTTTAGCAGCTCGGATATGGTCCGGGGTTGTTCCACAACATCCACCCACAATATTTAAAAATCCTGCTTCTGCAAAGTTCTTCATCCAACCACCGAACTCTTCTGGTGTTTGGTCATACCCACCAAAGGCATTGGGAAGACCTGCGTTCGGGTAACAAGACACATAACAATCCGCTACACGAGAAAGTTCTTCTATATAGGGGCGCATCTCCCCGGCACCGAGCGCACAATTAATTCCAACGGCGAGGGCTTTTGCATGTTTGATCGATATATAAAATGCTTCTCCTGTTTGGCCGGAAAGTGTTCTACCAGAGGCATCGGTAATCGTCACCGATAGTACTACGGGAATTCGAATTTGACGTTCTTCAAACACCTTCTCGATCGCAAAAATACAAGCCTTAAGATTTAAGGTGTCAATATTTGTTTCTGGTAAAAGTAAATCCACTCCACCATCGAGAAGAGCTGAGACTTGTTCATAAAAACAATCCACTAACTCATCAAAGGTGACAGCACGGAAGGCCGGATTATTCACATCCGGGGAAAGGGAGGCAGTTTTCACAGTAGGCCCAATGGAACCCGCAATGAATACATCTGTTTTCCCAGTTTTTTCTTTGTATTTGGCGACTGCATTTTTAGCACAAGTTACGGCCGCAAGGTTTAGATCCCGAACTGCAGACTCCATTTGGTAGTCGGCTTGAGAGACTATGTTGGAGCTAAATGTATTGGTTTCAATGATGTCGGCACCGGCTTCAAGGTATTCCAAGTGGACCGATTCAATGATATCGGGCCTTGTGATCGCCAAAACATCATTATTCCCTTTAATGGAACAGGGCCAATCCTTAAATCGATCTCCACGGAAGTCATCTTCTTCCAAAGTATGTCTTTGGATCATGGTGCCCATAGCACCATCTAAAACGAGAATTCTCTCATTAATTAGTTTTAAAAGGGATTTAGAGGAAGGATTGGTATATTCAAATTTCATATAATTATATTAGTATATAGTAAAAGGGCGCATGGATTTAGCCATACACCCATAGATCTTTTTATTTACTCGGGTCGGAACACTTGGCACCTTTAAGAGGTGGTTTAGTCGTTACAATTACCGGGAATTTGTTTGCTTCTTTTGCATTCACTTCAATAGAAGGTTTGTGTTTTTCCGGAACATCATAGTCCGGGAAAATCGCATCAATTGGACATTCATATTGACAAGCATTACAGTCAATACAAGTGTCCGGATCAATGTACAAAGTGTCCGGAGCTTCATGAAAAGCCTCTACCGGACAAACTGCTGCACAACTTGTGTATTTACAATCAACGCAAATTTCAGTTACAACATAAGCCATGAGAAACTCCATTGCCCCTTTCGGACTTTTCCAAAAAGGGCGATTTTTTTAGTATCGGTAATGGTCCGGTTTGTAAGGACCTTCGAGTGGAACACTGATATAATCAGCTTGTTTTTGAGATAGTTTTGTCAAACGAACTCCCAATTGTTCCAAATGAAGTGCTGCTACTTTTTCGTCCAAATGTTTTGGAAGGCGGTGTACACCTAACTCATATTTTGTTGTGTAAAGTTCAATCTGAGCCAAAACTTGGTTTGTGAAAGAACTAGACATTACGAAAGATGGATGGCCTGTAGCACAACCAAGGTTCACCAATCGACCTTCTGCAAGAACGATAATAGATCTACCGTTAGGGAAAGTGTATTTATCCACTTGCGGTTTGATTTCTTTTTTGATCACACCTTTTTCAGAATTCAAACGAGACATTTGGATTTCTGTATCAAAGTGACCAATGTTACAAAGAATGGCACCATCTTTCATTGCTTTCATGTTTTCGAGAGTGATGATATCATCATTTCCCGTTGCCGTTACAATGATATCTGCGTTTTCAATCACATCTTCCACACGAAGAACTTGGTATCCTTCCATCACTGCCTGAAGAGCACAAATAGGATCGATTTCAGTCACAATCACACGCGCACCGAAGTTACGAAGGGATGCCGCAGAACCTTTTCCTACATCACCATATCCACAAACAAGTGCTACTTTACCAGCAAGCATCACGTCTGTGGCGCGTTTGATTCCGTCAGCAAGAGACTCACGGCAACCATAAAGGTTATCAAACTTTGATTTTGTGACTGAGTCATTTACGTTGATTGCAGGGATTTTAAGAGTTCCCGCTTTCAATTTTTTATGAAGTGCGATTACACCTGTAGTTGTTTCTTCAGAAACACCTTTGATGTCTGCAAGAAGTTGTGGGTATTTTTCATGGATGTAATGAGTTAGATCATGACCGTCATCAAGGATCATGTTTGGTCCTTTACCACCGTCAAAAAATAGTGTTTGTTCAATACACCACCAGTATTCTTCTTCTGTTTCACCTTTCCATGCAAATACAGGGATTCCTACTTTTGCAATGGCTGCTGCTGCATGGTCTTGCGTTGAAAAAATGTTACACGAGGACCAACGAATGTCAGCACCTAATGCAGCCAAGGTTTCAATTAGAACCGCTGTTTGGATTGTCATGTGAAGTGATCCACAAATTCTAGCCCCTTTCAGTGGCTTAGAAGTTCCGAATTCTTTACGAAGAGCCATAAGGCCCGGCATTTCTTTTTCTGCCAAAATGATCTCTTCTCTTCCCCATTCTGCAAGAGAGATATCCTTCACTTTAAATGGCAATCTTTCCGATTTTGTTTCAGTTGCTGTGGACATAGTGTCCTCCTTCTTCCTTTGTTGCTTTGATAGTTAAAATTTTAAAACTTGATTCTGTTTGGATCTCATTCATTGATCCGACGCGAAATCCGGCATTGGACAACCAAGACTCAAATAATTCTGGTTCAAACCCAAGCCATAGGTCCGCAAAATTATCACGCATATACTCCGCGTTGTGTTTTCCCAAATCAACAATACACAAAACCCCACCTGGTTTTAGTACCCTTGCCACTTCTTCGAGCACCGTGGGTGGATGAGAAATATGGTGCATGACCATGGAGGCAACAACCGCATCACAGGAATGAGTTGCGAGTGGCAAATGTTCCATAGGAGTTTGAATGAGACTTACGCTGGGATTTTTTCCATAATTGGCGGAAGCACTTTCAATCATTTTAGAAGAGTTATCCACTCCCGTAACATGTTTGGCTTTATTCAAAAGAAAAGGAATGAGCCCGCCAGGCCCACAACCCAAATCCAAAATGTTTTCACAATTGGGAAGCTCCTGCAAAATCCAAGAACGGTAAAGTTTGGGATGTAAGGTCTCTTCTTGTAACTTTTCCCAACTTTCGGCTACGGTATCAAAAAAGGATTTTGATTTTCGGTCCCTAGTCTCCAGAATTTGGTGGACCATTTTTTGATCCCGCTCCCGAGAAGGAAGGTCTTCTTTATACGATAACAATAATTTGGTGAGCTCTAGGGGAAACCTTAGATTTAGATCTTCTTCCTCGGGAAGAAAACTATAAACAAGGCTTCCTTCCCGGCGCGACCCAATGAGGCCAGCCTCAGTGAGTATTTTTAAATGGCGTGAGATCCGAGACTGGCCCATCCCCAAAATTTCCACCACTTCGTTTACAGAAAAAGCGCCAAAACTGAGGATATGTAGGATCCGAATCCGTGTTTCATCGGATATGGCTTTGGTTGCGGAAAGCAGGTGACCAGAGGGCCTAGATTGAGAAAGGGTTTCTGTTGCCATATCCAAGATATCTACATATCAAGAAATCTTGATATGTAGACTCAGGCAAGCAAAATATAGAAAAATTTAGGAGATTTTAAAGAAATTGATCTTCCTTTTAAGGGTTTCCGCTAAATTTGCGATCCCGTTGGAGGTAGCTGTCATCTCTTCGAGCCCCGCCGCTGTGCCTTGGGTCAAATCGTTGATGCTAAAAATGGCCTGGGCCACTTCCCCGATCGCATTTTTTTGCTCTTCCATAGAGAGTCGGATGGCTTGACTGATTTGGTTCACCTTGTCCACTTCTTCCCCCACCTTTTGGTTGATGATGAGTTGTTCTTTGGTGCTAGTCTCAATGGAATCTGTCATTTCATTGAAGGAACTCACTCCCTGGATGATTCTTTGGATAAGTGAGATGGTTGTTTCAATATTTTCACGACCATTTTCAATTTCCTTTTCATTGGCTTGGATGAGTTCTCCAATATCACCGATTGAACTTGCTGTTTTTTCTGCCAACTTCCCAATTTCATCCGCAACCACCGCAAATCCTCTTCCATACACACCAGCACGAGCGGCTTCAATGGCAGCATTTAACGCAAGTAAGTTGATTTGTTCCGAGATAGTATTGATGATTTCAATCACACTTCCAATTTCTTCAGAACTATTGCTAATTTTAGTAATGGAATTTCTCATCGAATCTAGAGAAGCCTGGCCAGATTTTGCTTCTTCGGAAATCAGAGTTACATCCTTAGATGCCTTCCCTACTTGCCTTCCGGTCGCTTCGATCAAACTGGAAAGTTCTGCCATTTTTAATTTCAAAAAATCCACTTTGCGGAACTGGTCTTCTGCCTGTGCATCTACGTTTTGTACTGCTGCTGAAATCTCTTCAATTGAAGCAGAAATTTCTTCTGCAGAAGCAGCTTGTGTTTGGGCATTGGAAGAAAGCATATTTAATGAAGCTGACATTTGTTCTGCGGATGATGCCAAATCTTCCGAAAACACCTGATTAGAACCAACCACTTCAGAAATTTGTTTTAAAGTAGCATTTAAGCCACGAGCAAGCCTTGCAAACTCATCAGAGGATTCCATTTTTGCATTGTGGCGAAGATCCCCAACTTCAATGTCTTGTAGAATTTTTCCAATGGTTTTCATTGGTTTAAATCTAGCAGTAAACAATAAATAAATAGCAAGTGCAATGAGTGCTGCCCCAACGATACTAATCACCGTTAGACCCCGAAGCGAAGATAAACTTTCCACCTCAATTTCTTTTAAATCAATCGTAGAGAAAAATTGGAGGCCATACTTTTCACTTACCTTTCTTCTTAGTAAGAAGGTAGATCCTTCCCAAGGGTTACGAAAAGATTCTGTTTCCCCAGCATTTTTTGCCAAAGTTTCAAATTCAGAATCTTTAAAACTATGCATCAAGTATTTGGGGTTGGGATGGTAAACCATAGTAGATTTTTTATCGAGTAGGAAAGAATATCCAGTCGTCCCGATTTTTACGTTTTTAAGGAAGGACTCCATTGCTTTTCCTACAAGAAATGGCATTCCTGCCATACCAACAATGGTTCCATTGGCACTCTTTACAGGACTTGTCACCATAATCACAATATTCCCGTTAAATGGTGATTTTACTGCAGTCCCCACATGTATTTTCCCTTCTTTGGCAGCATTGATATTTTCCAATACATCAGGATTGGAAGCTAAGGAATAACCAATACTGGCTCCATTGGGAAGTCCAGAAGCAACAATGGGAACTCCCTCTGCAAAGGAAGCAATGAATGCATTTTCCAAAAGAAGTTGCGAATCCCCGAGAACTTTGGCAAGCACTGGTTCTGCTAGTTTGTAATTTTTGGTTTCAAGAGCAGACCTAACTACGGGTAAAGACGCTACTTCTTTCAAATTGATTTCCACGGACTCAAAGTAAACATTGATACCCGCTTCATTACTTTGATTGAAATTGTATAATTGGTTCGAAAAGGCTTTTTCTAAAGACTTTGCATTGACATTGAATGCATAAATCAAAAGGAAAATGGATAACACCATCACCATAAGGGAAAATATAATGGGAACTGTGTTTCTTAAGTTTCGATAATAAGGAGAAATCCTCTCTTTGAGTTCTGCTTGGAAGATCTCATCTTCCAAAACCAAATGGGATGCTTTTTCCAATAAGATAAAAGAAAACACAACATTGAGAAGTGCCGTAAGAATCAATACACAAACAATATAAAAGGAATCCGATTTACTAGTCTCGGGAAGATAAAGGATGGGACCTATTACAATAGGAAAGGCTAAGACCCACTGGGCACTGCCCACAAGAGCACCTACCACAGGCATTTTGGCAATCAGGTTCCAAACAGCAACATAGGTTTTTGGATCCTTTTCTGTTTGAGATTCAAGCTCTACCAGACCCTGTTTGATTGCTTTTAATTTTTTAGGAAAGATAAACGACGGAAGTAACAAACTTACAAGGGCTGCGGCGATCGTTGCACCGATGAAAGTTTTGATCTGCGTGGGACTTAAATCGACATAGAATAGAATTAAAGCGATTCCGATGGGAACCACGATTCCCAAGGAAAAAACTTGGGAGGCGAGAGTGAATGCCCTTGCGTAGCGTTTGTATAACTTCATTGAAACTTAGACCTAAGACGCAAGGTAATTTCCGCAATCCGTACGGCAAGGTTTTATGGATTTCCCCGAAGTTTTCCTAAAAAGAGAGTTTCACTCCCAGGTTGGCAGAGTAGAGATCTTTGCCACCATACAATCCTTCCGCAATCACCTTTACGAGGTATAAATCCAGTTCCAATCCCACAATTCCATACCCAATCCCCCGTTTGGAATGGGACTCACCGCTGGCTCGAAAACCAAGCGTTGCGTTCGGACTTTGAGCAAGGAGTTCCTTGTCCAAGGCGGCTTGGTATTCGCGGGGAAGTTCCAGAGGAAGGGAATCGTTTAGGGTAACAACAAAGGGACCACGGCGAGAGAGGGATGCAGAGTTATTTCCTGAGTTCCAGCTATACCCACCACCCACG
Source organism: Leptospira abararensis (assembly GCF_016918735.1). Taxonomy (GTDB): domain Bacteria; phylum Spirochaetota; class Leptospiria; order Leptospirales; family Leptospiraceae; genus Leptospira_A; species Leptospira_A abararensis. The sequence goes on along the minus strand of NZ_JAFFPR010000035.1, from coordinate 144,356 downwards.
ATGACGTTCGCAATCCAAAACACACCAAGACCCGTACGTAAATCTACGTTTGTAGTTTGAACCTTGGTGTTAAAAGCAAAGTTGGTATCTCCCCCCCACTTTCCCTTCACACCCTGGAATTCAATTTGGGCAGCTTTACCTTCTAGGTAACTTAGGCTCATATTTTGCTCCATCACATGATGGCCCACACCCACATTGATCCCATTCCAAGTGATCAGGTTCATCAAAAAACCTTCTTTTTCAATCAATTGGTAACGAACCATCCCACCATACGACCGTACGGCGATACGACCTTCATAATTTTTATTATTAGATGCAGCTTGGATTTGGTCTTCCGTAATCGCTACATTCATACCATGTAGAAAAATTCCTATCCTTCGAACATAACCACCTTCAGAGGTTCCAAGTAACCAACCTGGGTTGATATCTAAATGGAATGAAGGAATGGCAGCACCACCAACGTTTGGTAGTTTCGGGTATTTGATATAGTCATCTTTGATTTGGATATCGTCTTTTTTGTATCCAGCTGCAGAAACACTGACTCCGAATTGAATGCGACGGACAGTTCCTGTTCCAATATTACTTGCACCTACGTTGGCAAGAAAACCAGCTTCTAAATTTGTTTTGAGAACTTCGTTTAAGTATCCCGTTTCAAATTTTTTAAGGGAACCATTCCCAGCTTCCGTAAGTGTTGGTGGCAAAAAACTACAGGCCGATCCTTCGCAAGTAAATTGTGCATACAGTTCGCTTTGCGACGCTGTTGTGACAAATACGAGTATAAGCAGCAGATTTCGTAACTTCATATAGAACATTGATTCTCTACCTATGGTAACAATTGGAAAGGAAAATTCTTTCCTAAACTGACACTTCTTTTGCTTTTTTTGCCGTACTAATCCAAAAAACTCCCGTGAGTACGAATAAAGTACCAATACCGTGTAGTATAGTTATCGGTTCGTCTAGTAACCAATAAGCCAAAAAAAGAGTCGACATTGGTCCAACAGAACCGACTATAGCGGCTGTTTTGCTGCCAACACGTTTAATCCCTTCCGAAACAAAAATGGCAGGGACAACTGTATTCACAGTCCCCATAACAAAAGCCAAGGCATAAAAAGAAAATGGTTGGATGAGCTCTTTAAAAGAACCAAAAATTGCAAAATGAATAAATACTGCAAAAGAAGAAATAATCAAAGCCCAAGCAGTAAATTTTCTAGCACCTAACTTTGGAATGATGGATCCACTCCCCATTAAATAAATGGCATAAGTAAGAGCGGAAAGTAAAATAAAAAATGCACCCAAACTCACATCTTTCGCAGAACCTAATTGAACATCTTGTCCATAGGCCAAAAAGACTCCAGTATATGTCAAAACGAGAGAAAACACTTCTCGGATATGGATTTTCTTTTTTAAGAATAAAAAAGATAAAATCACAACAAGAGTGGGATAAATAAAAAGAATAATTCGTTCAAGCCCAGCACTAATGTACTTCAGTCCCAAAAAATCAAATAGGCTTGCTAAGTAATAACCCACAACTCCCATAAGAAGAACATTCAAAATGTCTTTTTTAGTAAGTATGGTTTTCCCTTCTTCTTTTTCTGCCTTCCAGGCAATCCATGCCAAAAAAGGAAAGGCAAACAACATCCGAAAAAATAAGGATCCGATGGCTGAAATTTCATACCGGTAGGTCAGCTTTACTACGACAGCCTTAGCGCTGAATAAAAGTGCTCCCATCAGAACAAGCACCACCCCTTTCCATTCTGTACTCGCATTTTCTCTCACAAACCCATCCTGAAAAACGCAAGAAATCCCGATAGTTTTATTGAATGAAACTAAATTTGGCACTTGGAATCTCTATCCTTTCTGGTTTTGTCCTTTGGGCAAAGCCTGCGGATGAAATTTCCAAACCCTTGTTACGTGTGTTTCCAAGTTTTCGGCCAGAAGAATGTGAGGACTGGGCAATTCGACCTTTTATTTGCAAACAATGTTTAAGAGAAGGAAAAAGATATGCTCAGGAAATTCGATTTTTTGAAGATGGACCCTACCGGTCTCATGGATGTTATGCAGAACCTGGAGGTTTTGAAAGTTTAGAGGAAGAAAGAAAAACCGGGAACGAAAGTCCCCGGTAGGATCTGTAGAATTATTTTTTTACGCAACCCATAATGCCAGCAAAACCTGGGGCATTTTTCAAACAGTTTGGATCAAATTTTCCTTCCATACACTGATCGATCATTTTTTGTTTACCTTGTTGTAATCCTGCGAGAACTGGTGCTGCCGCTGGATTCTTTTTAGCTTCTTCTTCGATTTGAGTGAACGTGCTAGCGAGAGCAGACTCACACTCTTCTTGGGTATACACTTTGGATTTACAATTCGCCAAGAAAAGCCCGAGAGCGAGCGCCAAAATGAGGGATTTTTTCATGAAAAACTCCGATACATAGATTTCATGTTAGCTTCTTTTTTAGAAAGGGATTTGAAAACAAAAAAATGATCCACCATATTGCCATAGGCACACCCCACCCTACCCATTTAGCCAAATTTTACCTCAAAATCCCTGGAGCAAAAAAAATCCAGGAGTTCTATTACGAATCGGGAGAGGTCCGTTCCGTTTGGATTGGATTTGGTTCGGTCATTCTTATGTTAGAAGAAGGAGAAAAAAAGTCCCCTCGAGCTCTAGTTTTTTCTTTTTCGGAAAAAGATAGAGCCGAATGGATTCAGTTTCTAAGCCAAGTAAAAATCCAAAAACAAACGGATTACACTGCATACTTTTGGGATAGTGATGGAAATTTGTTAGGAGTAAGCCAATACCCAGAAAAACTAGAGGCCTTTTTAGAAATGAGTTGAGAAAACAATTAATTTTACATAAGGTAACATTCACTTAGGAAAAGAAACCCAAGAGAATGAGCATCAAACAGAAGTTAGCATTAGGTTCATCCATCATCACCCTTCTTTCGTTGGGGGTAATTCTCACACTTATCTCTTATGTCATATACAAAAATGCAAAAGAAAATGCTTTGGAAAATATATCTGTCCTCGCAGATAAAATTTCTCTGGATGTGGGTGACTATTTATCTGGACCACTTAACGAAGCCTATTTATTAAAACAAATTTTACAAGAACCAAATCTTCTCGATCGAGAACGAGTGTTCCGAATTTTAAATGTGATGACTTCTTCCAACGACTCCATCCTCGGTACTTATGTTGTATTTGAACCCAACGCCTTCGATGGGAAAGACTCTAACTACCGTAATACGAAATATCACGATAATTCAGGCCGATTTATTCCCTATTCCGTAAAATCAAATGGTAAAATTATCATCGAACCCGTGGTTGGGTTTGACCTTCCCGAATCCGACTTTTACCAACTGCCAAAAAAAAATAAAAAAGTCGAACTCATCCCACCCTTTGACTATAAAGTCGATGGAAAAGATGTGACCATGATCTCTCTTGTTTATCCGGTGATTCGGAACCAAAACTTTATTGGAATTGCCGGGGCTGATCTTTCTTTAGAAACCATTCGAACTTACCTGCATAACTTAAAAATTCTAGAGGGAACAGTAAAAATCACTCTTGTCGCAAGTAACGGTTATGTATTATTCAATGGCCTCAATCCAGAGACCAAGGATGTGAAGTGGAAAGACGAAGAAGATAAATATATCAACCTAGCCATGTCCTCTAAACAAAGACAAACTTATTCCGATTCTGACTACTTCCATGTGAGTTTACCAATCCAACTGGTAGAAAATACAGCACCTTGGACACTCCGTGTTTCTTATCCGCAAGCAAAAATCACAAGTGAAATTCAGTTTATTTTTTGGATTGCCTTAGGACTTGGGATCACTGGCATTCTTTTTTCCACTTTAGCGAATGTGATTATTTTTCGTAAGTTAGTTGATAGAAGATTACAATCGTTGATTCGATTTACAAAGAATGCAGCTAACGGCAATTTATCGAAAGAAATAGCTGATGATAAAAAAGATGAAATCGGCAATCTTGTTGAAGCGGTTGTGGCCATGGTAACAAACATTCGGCATATCTTGAGTGTAGCTCAAACTTCTGGGTCGGACTTAACAGACACCTCCCGATTTATGGAGAACACAATCATTGAACTTTCTGATTTGGCCCAGAGCCAAGCCGCATCCTCGGAAGAAGCAAGTGCCACCGTAGAAGAACTAAATGCATCTTCCGAAACCATCAACGCCAATGTGGAACAGGCAGTAAACAATTCCAAATCCATTCATACTTCACTGCATGCGATCCAAACGCTTGTTCAAAAAATCACAACAGAAGTAGAATCCTTTGGAGAAATTGCTGTGGCTGCCAATCAAAAAGCAGAAGAAGGAAGAAATATGGCAGGACTTACCTCTAAAGCCATTGAAGAAATCCAAGAGAAGTCTTTAGCCATCACAGAATTTTCGGATGTCATTTCCAATATTTCAGAGAAAACAAGCTTACTTGCCTTAAACGCTGCGATTGAAGCGGCGAGAGCTGGAGAATCGGGCCGTGGGTTTGCCGTTGTAGCCGAGGAGATTTCCAAACTGGCTTCTCAAGCAGCAGAATCAGTATCTCAGATCAATACACTCTCGGAAGAAGCTTTAGATTCCATCCAAAACGGAGGCAACCAAGTCACAAAACTGATTGATTTACTTCGAGAGATTATCAGAGAAGTTTCAGTGATCTTCGAAAAAGCCCAAGATATTGTTCCTCTCATCCAAGACCAAAAAACAAGAACTGACCAAATTTATGCAGAAATTGAAGAAATTACTTCCCTTGTGGAATCCATCCAACAATCCACAGAAGAACAAAAAAGAGCGACCTTCGAACTATCCAATATGACCATCAATATTTCCAATGGTTCGCAAGTTTTATCAGAACAATCGGAAACAATGTCTGCTAACTCACTTCGCATGACAGGAATTAGTTCCAAATTATCGGAAATTTTATTAAAATTCAACCTATAGGGATTAATGAATCATCACATTGCCGCTACCCATGAACATTAACAAAGACGATGCGCCATGGTACGGAATTGCCAGAGAAGAAAATCAAAGGAATCTTTCCAAGCGACTGCATAAGCCCAAAGGAGACCACCCGTTTGGAACTTGGAAAGACTGTGTCTGGTCGGTTTTGCAACAAAGCTAGAGGCGTTATTGCCCAGCCACCTCGCGAGTCAAAAATCTTTTGTTGTAACAACTACTATCCAAATAGACCACCTCCTTTGCTCATACCTTAGCTATGCCTTTTCTAGTACTATAAAGAAAAAACGTCAAGAAAACATTTGATCAAAACTAAAAATAAAAGAAGATAGCGTAACCATGGCAAAAGAACAAGAGGAAAAAACCTTAAGTAAAATAGACCAATCTAACTCGCTCCAGCTGGATTTTGAAGTCTCCATTTTTGACCTCTTCAAACACTACTTCCAGGTTAGACTCCGTGTCAAAACGGAAGAGGCGGAAATGAGTTTTTGTTTGCCCAGTTGGACCCCTGGTTCTTATATGATTCGGGACTATGGAACCCACCTTCATAAGTTCGAAGTGAAAAACTCAAAAACAGGAGAAAGTGTTCCTTGGGAAATGGTAGATCTACATCGATGGAAATTGAAAAATCTACCAACCGAGTTCGAAATTTCCTATATTATTTATGCCTTTGAAGACTTTACTGTAAGGACAAATTATTTAGAAACAGAGTTTGGATTTATCAATTCCCCTGCTTTGTTTTTGTATCCGGAAGGGAAACTAGAGCAACCATCTACCATTCAATTTCAAGTTTCTAATCATTTTCCTTATGTATATTCGAGTTTGACTCGTAGCGAAAAAGACAATCATTTGTTTTTATCAGAAAATTTTGATGAACTATTCGATTCCCCCTTCCACTTGAGTAGACAAAACTCCGTCTTTTTTACAGCAGGAACCACCAAACACGAATTACTTGTGGAAGGTGATGTGACTTTTGACTTCAAAACGAAACTGGCTTTGGATCTAAAACGAATTACAGAAACACAAATAGATTGGATGATGGACTCACCCAATCCCTACTACTTATTTGTTCTCAATTTGAGTCTGCCTGCCTATGGTGGTCTGGAACATAGAGCTTCTAGCATCAATTATTTCAACCCGGAACTGATTTATGATGAGGAAGAGTATAAAAAATTACTCGAACTTTTATCTCATGAATACTTCCATCTTTGGAATATAAAACGGATTCGCCCGATCGCACTTGGCCCATTTGATTACCAAAAACCAAACCTAACCCGCGAGTTGTGGATTGCCGAAGGATTTACTAGTTTTTATGACGCTTACTTTCTTTATCATTCCGGATTTCTTTCGAAAGAAGAATACTTATCTAAACTTCAATCAGATATATTATCTCGAGAAGACAATGAAGCAGATTCGTGGATGAGTTTGGAAGAATCATCTTTTACTGCCTGGACAAAGTATTACAAACGGAACGCAAATAGCCACAACATCACTGTTTCCTATTATACCAAAGGTGGAGTCATCGCCTTATGTATGAATTTATTTTTACTCAAAGAATCAAAAGAAAAAAAAACAATCCGTCATGTGTTTCAAAAACTAAATGAAGTTTTTGTTAAAACTAAAGAAAGAGGATTCACCAAACAAGAATTTTTCGATACAGTAAAAGAAGTCACGGGCGTAGATCTTAAAACTGAGTTCAATCAATACTTAGAATACCCGAAACCAATCCCTGTGGACTATTATTTAGATATCATTGGTATCCAAAGAATCCAAACTGATATGGTTGGCGACACCGGATTCAAAACAAAGGAAAAAAATGGAAACCTTTACATTCAAAAACTCCTTCACAAGTCTGACGTAGACTCCTTTGATTTGATGTTAGATGATGAAATCCTTGCCATCAATGGGAAACGAGCCACCACAAATTCCCTGCAGAAATTGGAGAAAAATTTAGGGCCTGGTGAAAAATTCCATCTCATCCTTTCCCGTGCAGGGAAAATCAAAGAATCGATGATTACCGCTTCTGGGTATTACAAAACAAGAAAATTTGTGATAGCAGAAGACTCCTCCGATGACAGAAAAGAACTACGAGAATTTTTCCTAAGGAATATTGTATAAATGCCAGCTCTTTTTAACTATATTTTAACTCCATCCAGTAAAGATGAAGTTCTTCTCGACAGGCCTCTCCCACTCTCACATAGACACCCCAAACATTGGATTCATATCACTGCAGAGAATGAAGAAAAACTGATGTTTCTCTTCCAAAAACATGATATCCACCAACTTACTATTGAGGACATTCTAAACCCCAATAGCCGAATCAAACTGGAGATCTTCCCCAATTATATATTTTTTGTTTTTCGTGGTTTCCATTTTGAAAGAAACCAACTCACACAAAAAAACTTTAACTTCATCTTAACACCAAATCAAATCATCTCGCTTACTCTTGACTACCGAGATAGTATTGGTGACATCATCGACCAATGGAAGGTGAATAATAAAATTTTAGCTCGTGGGTATGAATTCATTGTTCACAAAATTTTGGATATAGAAACAGACCATACACTTGCCATTACTCAGAAAATCGAAGAACGGATTGAACATTTTGAAGAACAAATTTTTGGGAATGCGAAGTCTTTAGATATCAGCAACGTTTATAGTTTGCGAGCAAGCCTACTTTCGATCAAAAAAGGGATGCTGCAAAATAAAGAAGTTTTGGAAGATTTGGAAAAAATCAAAAATAGTTTTTTTAGTGATGAGGCCGATGCCTTCTTTCGAGATGTTAGAGACCACTCTCTTCGTATCTTAGAACAAGTCGATAGTAATATCGAATCCATATCCTCAGCTCTTGAAGCTCATATTGCCATCTCGACTCGTAAAACCAATGAAATTATGAAGATCCTAACCATCATGACGGCCATCATGTTACCGATGTCTCTTGTAGCAGGGATTTATGGGATGAATTTTCGTCATATGCCCACTCTCGAATGGGAATATGGTTTTATCTCAGCACTCGGGGCCATGGGATTTTTAGGGATTCTGATGTTACTTTATTTTAGAATCAAACGTTGGTATTGACTCTAAATCAAACCGCGAATTTGAACTAGTAATTCAGGATCTTCTTCCGGAGGTTCCACCTCTCCTCTTGTCCATTGGTTGAAAAGATCCTTCAAACGTTTGTTAAGCGAATCAAACTCTGGAGAATTAGGAAATAGGATGACGGAATTTGGTTTTACCGATTTCCCAGTAGTCGATACAAAAGCAAAATCGGGAATCATTTTCTCTAAGGTCTCAGCAGAAAATGCAGGATAGTTAGAACCAAGCCAATCCACGGAAGGTAAACAATTCTTCTGAAAATAAGCATCACTGAGAGCCGAAACAAGAGCTCTTTTCAGTTGTTGTTTTTTTTCTTTTTCGAGTCGTTCTTCTCTTTCTCTTAGTTTCTTTTTAAAAAAACTTTCCCTGCGTTTTTGATACAAAAATTGGCGGTCCATCTGTGCATAAGTAAGAATTGATTTTGCTTTCGCATAACCTGAGTTTACGATGGGAGTGACACCTAAAAAGTAAAAAAGTTTGTAAAACCAAGGAATGTATTTAAAATAAACGGACTGGAGATTTTTACCATAGGTTTTTACAAACTCATCATCTTTGAAAATAGGTTTTAATTCTTTTTCATTTAATTCAATGATGGCCTTCAAATACAAAATATGTTCTGTAGTGAACCGATAGTTTTGAAAAATTAAGTGGTTAATGTCTTTGATATTGTTTTGGTTGTTATTTACAAAGACAGCAATCTTTGCGTCTTGGTCATGCCATTCTGCAGAAAGGACTTTGGGATTTTTTCTTAAAAGATCCACAATGATGGTATCATGTTCGTTGTCTTTTTCCAAATTGATTCGAAGAAGTCTAGAATCAAAGTCAAACTGGCTATCCAACATCTTCATATAAACTTTAAGGAGTCTGTCTACTTCCCTTTTTTTTTCAAGTTCAACATATTTGGCCGCCATCTCAGCCACTTTTCGCAAATTATGAATTAAAGGATAAAAGCCGTTTTCTTTTAGAATTTCCTTAAAGCCATATAACATTTCAATTTTGGAACGAATCAGATCAATTTCACTGGGCTCGGTATTCCCACTTACCGGTGTTGCGGATTGAATCCGATCAAAGGCCAATCGAATTTCTGTATCAAAAGCCTTGGCCAAAGGTTCTACTTTGGTCATCAAATACTCATTGGCGATATGTAAAAAATTGGCCGCTTCCATTTCCGGTATTGAATAAAACCCGACATGAGGAAGCACAATGATCCTTGGATCGGCTTCAAATTCATCGATCATGAGTCCACGAGAACGTTTCAACATTTCAGCTGACGGTTGTAAGGGAAATTGTTTTGGTTCCAACAACCGGTCTAACTCATCACCGGTGCCTTTCTCTTCTTTATAGTCAATGTCTGCAAGTTTGTTAAGGACTGTTCTCCAAGTATCCTCTGTTAAAATACGTTTGGCTTGGATGTATTGGAACAAATGATCCGTAGATCTTGTGATCAGTAATTTATAAGGTTCTTCTAAAGGCATTCCCCCTGGAAGTCCCACGAGAAAGGTAACTAAACGTAATTCACCCACATCGGCATCAAATTTGATTTCAAAAAGTTGAGTGGTAAGTCCATAATCAATGAGTTGCCACATAGCATCTAGAGCAGTTTCACGATCTAATTTTAGTTTTTCGAAATTGGAATCAGTAGGCCGGAACAAATGACCGGCTTCAATATTTTCACGCGAACTTTGGATCTCCACTGTTTTCATAATGGACAAAGCTTCTTTTTGTAAGATGATCCCCGAAGACCTTCCTAAGGTTTCTTTGGTGGTGAGTTGTAAGAAGTGATCGTGTGGAGGTGATATTCTCATAATTTAGATAGCAGTGAGTCCGCCATCAACAGTCCAATTCGATCCAGAAATGTATCCGGATTCTTTTTGTAGGAGGAAATTGACGACACGAGCAATTTCGGAAGGTTCTGCGATTCGCCGAACGGGTGTTTTTTCTATAATTTTTGTTTTATGATCGGACACCTGGTCTTCTTGGATTCCCATATTAGTATCCACATAACCGGGACTCAATGCATTGGCCGTAATTCCAAACTTCCCCCATTCATCGGCAATGGAGCGAATGAAACCAACTAACCCATGTTTGGAGGAGGAATAAGCCACAGAGTTTGCAGAGCCTACAAGGGATAAAGAAGAAGCGATGGCAACAATGCGCCCAAAACTTTGGGTTTTGAAAATGGGCAAGGTTAATTTGGAGAGAAGGAACAGAGAATTTAAATTGATCCGGAAAATGGATTCCCATTCTTCCGCAGAAACTTCTGTGATAGGATGATACGGCCCACCAAATCCGGCATTGTGGACCAAACCATATAGATCCCCGGCATCCGAACTCTCTTGGATGATTTTGGAAAGGCTTCTCTCCACTACAAAGGGAGTTTCTGCCAAATCCACTTCTCTAAAAGTCTCCTGTAAAATGGGAGATGTGGGCCGGACTTTATCCAGGTTCCAGACAGAAAAACCCGCAAGGACAAGGGTACGAACGATTTCCCTTCCAATTCCGCCACTGCCACCGGTCACGAGTACAATCGATTCCTTGAATTCCATGGAAACTATAAGATTCCTTTTTTTGGGGTAATGGATAAGTCATCGACAAAGATAGATTTAGGCAAGTGGGAAATACTCCACAAATACTCGGAAATGTCCGAAATAGAAACCATATCATTCTTGTCAAACTGGGGTCTTGTGTCCCAAATTTCGGTCGCCACGGCCCCAAGGCTGACATGTACCACCTTGGTTTCCAAGGGTTTCCACTCTTCCCTGAGCGCCCGAGCGATTCCGAGAACGGCATGTTTGGAGGCACAATAAGCAGCAGAATCTGGAAATCCCTGTTTCCCAGCCGTGGAGCCTAAAAAAACAAAAGTTGTATTCTGAAAAAAAGGCAAATAAGGAGAAAAGGCTTTTGAAATCAATAGAAGAGCTTGTACATTCAATAGAAAATGCGCTTCTAGATCTTTCTTTTTCAGTAAATCAATGGGCCCAAAAAGGCCATCTCCCAATGCAAAGTAAACACAAAGATCCGTTTCTCTTAATGAGGGTTGGTTGGGGTTTCTTTTTGATCCATATTTTTCCGAAAGGGAAATCTCAAACGTTCGCAGGTCTTTCTGATTTGTGGCATCAAAGGAAAAAGTTCCTTTTTCTGCATTTGTGAAAGATTCAAGAATCTCTTTCCCCTTTCTCGAAAATCCAAAAACTGAGACGGACCTGTCTTCTAAAAAACGTTTGTGGAGCCCTTGTCCAATTCCGGAACCAATTCCAAAAATATACACATGGGCCCCTTCCTTCATATCCGCCTAGCCATCACTTGCATAAGGAAATGAACTGCTTCCAAATGTTTATTGGCCTCAGCCACCGACTTTCCCCAAACTGTAGGGCCATGACCTTCGATGAGTAAAAAAGGAACTTGGGGACTACCTTTGGTTTCTATGTAACGTTTGATTTCCGATGCAATGCTCGGGACATGGGTATGATTGTAAAAAACAGGAAACTTAAGATTTGGTTTTTCATCCCAGATCCCAAAGGCCTTGATGATCTCGATTGGTGGGAGAGGAAAATCGCGAAAGCCCTCTTCCTTTCCTACACCAAACTCAAGTAAGTTGGAATCTAAGGTATGGACATGGAGGGCGGCACCTGCATCAGGAATCTGAGAATAGACCACCTGATGGATGCTAGTTTCTGCTGAGGGTTTTAACCCCTCCCTTGCGGAAACCAAAGACCCATCGGCAACAGATACACAAACAAAGTCTTTGTCAGTTAGTTCTCCTTTGTGTTTTCCAGAAGCAGTGATCCAAAACTGTTCACCAGTGCGTGCCGAAAGATTTCCAGCAGTGGCATACATCCACTGCCTTTCATAATAGGTATGGGAAAGTTTTGTAAGTTCCTGAAGTGACGTATGAGACTCCAAATCTATTTGTTGACTCGCTCCACATAAGACAAATCTCGGAGGTCAATTTTGACTGTGTCCCCTTGTCTGATAAAAATAGGGACTTGGACTTCTCCACCCGTTTCTACCGTCACACGTTTGAGTGCAAGACCTGTTGTGTCCCCTTTCAAACCATCTTCTGCATAGGTAACTTCCAACACAGCAAAGTTCGGAGGTGTGACACCAATGGGTTTGTCATTGTAAAACGCAACTTCCACCGGTGTTTCTTCTTTCATAAAAGGAAGGATGTCTTCCACATAATCTTTAGAAACAGGGATCTGTTCGTAATCGTTGACATCCATAAAAATGATTTGGTCACCGTCAGCGTAACAGTACTGCATTTTGCGGCGTTCTAAATCCACACTTTCCAGTTTTTCTGCAGCTTTGAAGGTTCTTTCAATGGAAGAATCGCGGACAATATTTTTAAGTTTGGTACGGATGAATGCAGAACCCTTTCCTGGGTTCACAAACTCGGTTTTGACGACGGAATAAAGCTCATTGTCAATCTTGAGAATCATTCCTTTTTTTACTTCTGTAATGCCTAAGTTCATAATTTCGTTACTCGTAAACAAAATCCGAGGGACTTGGCCCTGTGTCAACCGAAGTATGGTCATAAGCGATGACTTGGTCGGATTGGAAATGGCAATTACAAAACCGAATCACTACTCTTAAGGATTTGGAAGAAAAACTGACTCTCACTCCTGAAGAGAGGGAAAGTTTTGCACCGGCATTAGAGGAATTTAGTTTTGCCGTCACCCCTTACTATTTGGAAAGGATCGACAAAGAAAATCCAAATTGCCCCATCCGCAAACAAATCATTCCCCGGACCGGTGAACTTACCAAAAAACCCAATGAAGTAGAAGATCCGCTGGCAGAAGAACGATACATGCCAATCAAAGGTGTGACCCATCGTTATCCCGACCGGGCCATTTGGTACATTTCTCATGTCTGCGCAGTTTACTGCCGGTTTTGTACAAGGAAACGGAAAGTTTCAGACCCCGAAGAAACCCCGAACCGACAAGAATGGGAAAAAGCTCTCGCATATTTTCGCACCCACACAGAACTCCGAGAGATCATTTTGTCCGGTGGGGACCCGCTCACACTTTCTGACTCTTCCCTTGATTATCTTCTCACAGAACTGAAATCCATCCCCCATCTCAACCAAGTGCGGATTCATACGCGCCACCCAGTCACCATGCCTATGCGGCTCACCGAAGATCTTTGCAGTGTTTTTGCAAAACACTTTCCCTTATATATGGTCACTCATTTTAACCATCCGAACGAAATTACGGATGAAACTAAAATCTATGTTATGCGACTGATCAAACAGGGCCATGTTTCTATTTTTAACCAATCGGTTTTACTTTCCGGAATCAATGATGATGAGAAGGTTCTATCGGAACTCAATTACAAGCTGATCTCCATCGGTATCAAACCCTACTACCTCCACCAATGTGATGAGGTATTTGGAAGTTCAGACTTTGTTGTACCCATTGAAAGAGGAATCGAAATTTATCGCAAACTTCGGGGCTTCCATTCAGGAATTACCATCCCCAATTATGTAAAAGACCTCACGGGTGGCGGAGGGAAGGTTCTTCTCTCACCCGACTATCTACAAAAGAAAACGAAAGATGGGTATCTCTTTCAAAACTATTTAGGAGATGAATATGAAGTGGGCCATTAAAATTCTTTTAGTTTTGATTCTCACCCAAACAATGTTCTGCCAATCGGTTAAAGAGAATCCTTTAGAGAAAAATCCAGAATCTCTCAAACCAAATTTAAACCTGGAAATCAAAAAACTACACCTAACAAAAGAGTTGCGACTCACCTACCATGCTGTTTGGGTTGCAAAAGAAAACTTTGAGTTACTCAAATCTGGCTCTATTTTTGGAACGGGAAATAGTTATGAAATCCGTTTGGATTTGGAGGGAAAAATCCAGTGGCTCAGGTTATCTTCCACCGACAGAGAGAACCAATCCCAGTTTCCCTACTTCTATAAAGAGGAAGTCCAAAACCCGGATGTATCCTATTTTGTCTGGGGATCCAAAAAATGTAGTGTCCTTGTTTTCCCGTATCGGAATTCCCAACTCTATGCGCGTTGGGAGGGGATTCATAATGGGTTTTTACTCGTTTTTGAGACCATTGCTTCTGATTCTACCGGACCCAAAGAGCTGGCAAAAGAACTCCACCAAATGGTCCAACAATCTCTGGAACTGTACTAGCTTTGGATTTCGCACAAAGCCCGATTTTTTTAGAAAAAAAGATTAGGCAAATAGAATGGAGCCCTTAGATTTTGAGGAGAAATTTTATGTGGTTAAAACTCGGTGAATCGGAAGTTATCAATTTGGATTACGTTGCCTCTATTAAAAAAAATCCTAACCAACCTTCCATTGAAATCATTTACCAAGATCTCAATAATGTAAAATCCCTTCCTTTCCCTGGCCAAGAAGAACGTGATCGTGCCTTCAAAGCCATTTTAGAAAATCTATCCCGTATGAAATTATACTTTGAATAAACAATGGAATTTGAAGCACTAAACCCTAATCTCTATGCGCAAGTTTTGGATGAATTAGAACTCATCCCGTCGACGAAACCCTACCAAATCCTTTTTTATGGATCTAGGGAACGTGGCGACTTCCATCCAGAATCCGACCTCAATTTTTATTTGGTGGCCCACTCCACGGATCAAATGAAATCCCAGTTCATTGATTCGATCTCTCGTGCCTTACAAAAGTTAGAGGACGTGGCTCCTGTCAATATGATTGCGGGAGACGCAGACTCACTTCGACATAGATTAAAAATTTCAGAACCGGGGAGCCTCCAACTTATGGAAGCCTCTTCTGTATTTTTTGGCGAAGGACTTTTTGAAGATCTAAAAACCGATTGGGACAAATGGAAACAAAGAGAAATTCCAAAATCTGACCTTATCCAATATTTAGAAAAAAGAATTCGTTTCTTCAAACAACAAGTCACAAGAAACACAAAAGATGAAATCTCTCAATTAGAAAGAATCACCACTCTCACCCTACATATTTGGGCCCTGCAAAATATCCATGACTTAACGCATGTGGAACTTTTAAAAATGGATACTCCCGACCAAGTAGCACCACTTTTTACCAATTTATACAGAAAAGAAATGGAAGATTCGGTTTGGGAACTTTTAGAACTACAAACTCGCGTTCGTAAACTAAAAGTAGACATTCGTTGGAAACGCGAAGTCTCTCGTGAAGACATCCACGAAACCAAATACAAACTCATCTCTCTTCGTAACGATGAAGAATTTATGATGAATCTTTGGGCTTAAAAAATAACCCTAAGAGTTCTTGATTTAGAATACATATTTTACAGATACTTTTGGCAATCTATATGTAACGCCTTACCTTTTAAGTTCACGAAAGATAAACTCTTTTATTTGTTTTTATCTGATTCGGAAAATTCTGAAAGGAAATTTCCAAATCCTCGTTCTTTCAATTTTGATTTGGGAATAAATTCCATCGAGGCCGAATTCATACAATAGCGTTTGTTTGTTGGTTTTGGGCCATCATCAAAGACATGGCCTAAATGAGAATTCGCTGATTTGGAACGTACTTCTGTTCGAGTCATACCGTACGAATTGTCCATAATTTCTACCACATTAGTTTTTACCAAAGGTCTTGTAAAACTTGGCCACCCAGTCCCCGATTCAAATTTATCTTTCGAGCTAAACAAAGGTTCTTTCGAAACGATGTCTACATAGATTCCCTCTTCATGATTGTCCCAATATTCATTCTGGAAGGGGGGTTCTGTATCATCTTCTTGGGTGACTCGGTATTGCAGATCAGTGAGTTTTTTTCGTAGTTCCACATTTTCTGGTTTTTTCGGAGAGTGCGAAGAGGATTCAAAACAAAAAGAAGTCAGGAGCAAAGAAAATACAAATAGGAAAGTATAAATAGGTAATTTGGCAGCTCGGTTCATAGAGTTTAGACTGATAGGAAAAAGCAAAATTATGCTTTCCTTTATGCGAAATTGATTTCGTCTAAACCTCGTATGATCATTGCCCCTTTACCGAAAAATGAGACCGCGCGTCTTTCGGCCTTAAAAGGGCTCGAAATCCTCGACACTCCTGAAGAAGAGATGTTCGATGAAATCACGAGACTTGCCTCCATGATTTGTAATACACCGATCTCTCTTGTGAGTCTTATCGATGAAACAAGACAATGGTTCAAATCCCACCATGGGCTTAGTGCTCGCGAAACACCTAGGTCATTTGCCTTTTGTTCCCATGCCATTTTAGGGGATGAAGTTTTTGTGGTTCCCAATGCCAAAGAAGATGATCGTTTTAAAAACAATCCTTTAGTGGATGAAGCGCCCAATGTTATTTTTTATGCCGGTATCCCTTTGGCTCTTGATGACCAAATCAAACTAGGAACTCTTTGTGTCATAGATAACAAACCAAGAGAACTCAATGCAGACCAAATCCAAATGTTACGACTCCTTGGAAAACAAACCATCCGTTTATTGCAAATGCGAAAAGCGACTGAGCGATTGGCAGTTGAAAAACAGGCAGCACAAAGAGCCACGGCCGCAAAAAGAGATTTTATCGCTGCCATTAGCCACGACATTCGAAATCCTTTAAATTCTCTCCTCGGGATGTCTGAAATGATTCGGGAGGCAGATTTAAGTCCAACTGTTCTTGGTTATGTGGATCATATACGAAACGCCGGCGAAGTGATCCTACATTTAGTGAATGATACTATTGAAATTTCTCGTTTGGAAGAAAACGCAAGTGTCACCAATAATGAGTGGTTTGAACTTTACCAATGTATACATATTTTAGATTCTTTTTTTAAAGCAGAAACGAAACGGAAACAAATAGAATTCAAAGTAAACAATCAAGTGAATCAAAATATAATCCTGCATTCTGACAAAAGGAAAATCGAAAAGATTTTTTGGAACCTAACGGCCAATGCAGTAAAATTCACAAACAAGGGTACGGTTACTTTTTCTGTTCATTTGGAAACCAAAACAAAGGACGAAGGCATTTTACATATTGAAGTGAGTGACACAGGTCCCGGAATTTCTCCTGAAGTGAAAGAAAAACTCTTTCAAAAGTACAACCAATTTGTTCCCGAAGGTTGCGGGATCTCTGGTTCTGGACTCGGTCTTTCCATCGTAAAACTTTCGTTAGAAGAGTTGAGAGGGGAAGTGGAAGTTGAATCTACTTTAGGGGAAGGTTCCACATTCAAAGTAAAAATTCCAATCCTTTGGAAATTAGCGGAAACCAAATCCTTACCCCAAGGAACCGAGATTTCGCCTAAATCCCCTCTACCCAGTTTTTCCAGACCCCAAAGAGTTCTCATTGCCGATGACAATGATCTCAACCGAAAAGTCCTACGAAGTTATTTAAAACCCCTACAATTTGAAATAAAAGAAACAAGTAACGGTATCGACGCAGAAAGGGAACTCAACGAATCCCCCTACGATATTGCCTTTTTGGATATCGAGATGCCGGGAAAACACGGAACAGAAATTGCGAAGGGATTGGTGGGAAAACCCCACAGACCTGCTCTATTCGCCTGTACGGGTCTTTGTATGCCTGAGGAAAAAGTCCAAATCCTCGCCTCTGGATTTGAATATTTTATGCCCAAACCGTATCTAAAAGAAGAACTCTACAAATACCTGAGAGAGCTTGCCGAAAAAGGAGATTAAGGCATTCAGATATTTTTACCTTTCTTTTTTAGGCCGTTTTTTTATTGTATCCTATTTCCATGACTAAGAATGACACCGAAGTTGGAAATGACTTCCAATCTTTCGGATTACGTCCTGAAATACTACAAGGAATCACTGATGCAGGCTTCGAATTACCAAGCCCTATCCAAAAACAAGCGATTCCGCTCGTATTGGAAGGAAAAGATTTAATCGCACAAGCGCAGACCGGTACCGGAAAAACTGCCGCTTACGGACTCCCCTGTTTGAACAAAATCAATGTGAATGATGGCATGCAAGTGCTTGTGCTCACACCAACTCGTGAACTTGCACTGCAAGTATCTGATGAACTGTTTAAATTGGGAAAACATTTAGGAATCAAAACCACCACTATTTATGGCGGCAGTTCCTATTCTAAACAAATCACTCAAGTGGCAAAAGGTGCCCAAGTTGCTGTGGCAACTCCAGGAAGACTTCTCGACCTATTGAAAGGAAAGGAACTTAAAAATTTCAAACCTTCCATGGTGATATTGGATGAAGCAGATGAAATGCTCGATATGGGCTTTATGGATGATATTGAATCCATTTTTAATCTACTGCCAACCAAAAGACAAACCTTACTTTTCTCCGCAACCATGCCGGAGCCCATTAAGAAGTTGGCAAGTAAGTACCAAACGCACCCTGCACTTGTAAAAATTGCAGCAACAGAAAAATCGTCTAAAAACATCGAACAAGTGTACTACGTGATTGATGAAGCAGAACGTGAAATTTCTGTCGTACGAATTTTGGATTATGAAAACCCTTTTAAGGCAATCATCTTCACAAAAACTAAAAAAGAAGCAGATGATCTTAAATCAACACTTAGTTTCAAAGGATATCCTGTTGAAGCTCTCCACGGTGATTTAAACCAGAAACAAAGAGAACAAGTTTTAAAAAGCCTACACGATGGGCGCGTGAAAATCCTTGTAGCAACCGATGTTGCCGCTCGTGGTCTTGACGTAAAAGATTTATCACTCGTGATCAACTACCACCTTCCTTTTGATAGCGAAAGTTATACACATAGAATTGGTCGTACGGGTCGGGCTGGAAAGTCAGGAAAAGCGGTAACTCTTGTAACCACAAGAGAATCTCGTGCACTCCTAAGACTCAAAGGAACCTCCGGAACACAACTTACGATTGCTTCCCTTCCTACTAAAAAGGAAGTTTTGGCAAGAAGAGAAGAAGACTTCCTAAACAAAGTGGTAGAAACAGAAATCCATGCGGATGCAGAAGAAGTTTTAGAAAAACTTTTGAAATTGGACGACAAACGTTCTTTATCTTTGAAACTGCTTTCGAATATGCTCGATCAAACCAAAATCAGTGGCCCGGAAAAAATCGGAAAAACTGCTGGAGAATGGAGTGAAACTCCTCCTGGTGGTGGCGGATCCGGTGGAAGACGACGCGATGGTGGCGGATCAGGCGGCGGAAGTCGCGGTGGTTACCGTGGCGGAAGATCTAATAGCGAAAGAAGCGAACGTGGGGAAAGAAGTGAACGCGGTGGTGACACTCGTCGCAGCAGTGCTCCCCCTTCTAAAAAAGAAGGTGGAGTTTACGTAAAAGCTGCCGGGAAAAAAACTCAGCGTTTTCGAAGTAAGTAGTGGCTAACAAACCACTCTTCCCCGTTTCGATAACCCCATAACTCGGCACAGGCGAGAAAGAAAACTTTCCAATAAACAAACCATTTGGTTTTTTCTTTTTCGCCGTAAGTACTCGCAAGGATAGGCATTAGTTTATCCTTGTTTAGTATCATGTTATCATACCAAGCCTCACTGGTTCTCGCATAATGAGTTCCATTCACAACCCAATGATTTTCGATTAAAAAATCTTTTTGGAAGTATAAAAACAAATCATCTGATGGCATCTGCCCACCGGTAAAAAAGTACTTGGCCATCCAATCGGTTTCATCAATGACCTCAAAAGGATAAGCAAATTCTTTGTGAGTGAAAATGTGGACAAAAAACTTTCCATCGGTCACAAGAAACTTTGATAGTTTTTCAAAGAGTTTCTCATAGTTTTTCATATGTTCTAACATCTCGACAGAAACAATCCGATCAAACTTGTCTTTGGTAGTAAAATCGTTCATGTCTTTTGTGATGATGGTCAGGTTTTTTAATCCCCTTTCTTTCGCACGTTTGTCGATAAATTCTTTTTGAGTTCTCGAATTGGAAACACCTGTGACTTTAGATTTAGGAAATTTTTCGGCGATATAGAGAGAGATACTTCCCCAGCCGCATCCCAAATCCAAAACCTTCATTCCATTTTTGATCTCTGCACGTTCTACGGTGATCCGAAGCATCTCTTCTTCCGATTCCGCAAAACTCGTATCGAGGGTAGGCCAATATCCAGAGGAATACTTCATCCTTGGTCCCATCACATACGTAAAAAAATCGCTCGGAACTTCGTAGTGTTGTTCGTTGGCAGCTTTCGTATGTACAGCGATCGGTGATTTTTTTAACTCATTCACATAGTTCATTTTGTGTTGGAGTTGGGCCGTGGCGTTTTCTTTTCTTTCTTGTTTGATTCGGACATTCAATAGTTGGCGGATACGAAACCGAATGAGCCAATCTGGGAAAATATCTTTCTCCAAAAACGAATTGATACTAAAAGCCGAGCCCTCTTCTTTAGGGGAGGAATCATTGAAATTCATATTTTATCCTTACTTATTTTTGTTTTGAAAACCAAGGGAAAAATGCATTGGTGGTGCGTTGGTATTCCCGAAACACATCTCCTTTGGAAAGGAGTGAGTATTTTTCGGCAAAGGGAACCCCCGATACAAATCGCAAGAGCACAAACATAAAGAGCGGTGTGAAAAGTGAGATCAATGCATCTGGCGAAGAAAGAACCGGAATGATTCCAATCCCGACCCATAGGATCCATTCAAAAAAATAGTTGGGGTGGCGAGAATACTTCCAAAGCCCAACGTTACAAACCTTACCTTTGTTTGTCGGATCGTCCACAAATTTGTGGAGGTCACGGTCAGAAATTCCTTCTCCCACGACTCCCACCAAAAATAAAATCCACCCAAGTAATACCATCAAATACCCGTTAGGCCCCAATGCTCCTGAGTTGGGAAATAAATTCCACTGGGCGGCAAAATAAAACGGAAAGGAAAGAAGGAGTGCTAAAAAGCCTTGTAATAGAAAGACATTGGTAAACATCTTTAAGTGGACTTTGTCACCGTAGTCTTTACGAAATCCAGTGTAACGTTTGTCTTCGGGATGGTTTGTGCGAATCCGCGTCCAAAAAAGAAACCCGGACAACCGAAGGGCCCAGATCCAAACAGGGACGAGCACTGCCAATTTGGCAAACCCGTTCCCCCGTCCGAAATAAACAAGGATAGAAGCAATGCCTGCAATCACAAGCCCCCAACCCACGTCTATGACTGCATAGTTGTCTCTGGACTTTCCCCAGAACCACATCAGACTCATAAACAAAAATGTAAATATAACAGCTGCTAAATAAGATAATAATAAATTGTCCAAAGGATGGCTCCTCTCCCTATGCTTTGGTTTAGACGACTTTCAGTGAGCTTTGAAGTCCGAGTAAAGTTTTTTATAAAGAATTTTTTCCAAAAACTTAGGAGAGAAAAACCGCATCCATTCCAAAAACCGACCACTTAGATTGAAGGTCACAAGTCTTGCTTCCTTATCCTTTGCCACAGCCATTAACACATGGGCCACTTCCTTAGCAGTCTTACGTTTTCCTTTGGCAGGTGCTTCCGAAAGTGTTTCCCCAGCGGCATCTAGGCCTGATGTTCGTAAAGCCGTATCCGTATAAGGCACACAAACAAGAGAAACTCCGAGTCCCTCTTCCCTTGTTTCTATCCGAAGTGATTCGAGTGCTGCATGTAATGCCGACTTGGAAGCAGAGTAAGCCGCACGACCTGGCACACCATACAAAGCAGAGACAGTGGAGGTGGTGACAATATTTCCTTTGGCGGTGAGTAAGTGGGGCAAAAGTCCTCGCACCAGTTGGACTGGGCCAAAGAAATTAGTCGCAAACGTTTTACGATACACATCCATCGATAACGAATCAAACCGGCCATGGGCCGTAATCCCTGCGTTATTAAACAAAACATCGATTTTAGAAACTTTCTTTTGGATCCACTCGACTGCATCGAGTACCGATGTGGGGTCAGAAAGGTCGCAGGCCACTCGGTGAATGATTGCCCCTTCGTGTTTGTTTTTGGGGGATGTAATTTCTGCAGCCCTTCTTGCTAAGAGAACAAGTTCACAGGGGAAAGGAGCGAGTTCTTCATACAAGGCCTTTCCAATCCCACTCGAGGCACCGGTGATCACTACCACCCTATCGTTCCAAAAATCTTTTTTCATAGCTGCCTTATCCTCTGATTCCCACTCGACAAAGGATAAGGAGACCCGAGGATCTGACGAGTGAATTTTGATTTTAAAACTTAGAGGAATTATGTTAAACAAAGTATGGGAAATCCAAGGTTCCTTTGGACTCGAAAACCTGAAACAAACAACAAGGGATCTTTCTGAATCACTTTCCCCCAAAGAAGTCCTCGTTCGCCTAACAGCGACTTCACTGAATTATCGTGATTATTTAATGGTCATAGGAACGTACAACCCTCGTCAAAAACTTCCTCTCATTCCTTGTTCGGATGGAGCCGGTGTTGTGGAAGCTGTCGGGTCAGATGTCACTCTTTGGAAAAAAGGAGACCGAGTCCTTCCTATTTTCGCTCAAAAATGGATGGATGGTGCCCCCAATATGGACAACCTTCGTTCCACTCTCGGTGGACCAAATGACGGATGTTTGGCGCAGTATGGGAAGTTCTCGGAAACTGGCCTTGTGGCCACACCAAGCCACCTAACAGACGCAGAAGCCGCAACCTTAGGTTGTGCCGGCCTTACTGCATACAATGCCGTAGTGAGTTTTGGTGGGATTGAACCCGGCTCGGATGTCGTCTGTCTCGGAACGGGTGGTGTGTCTTTATTTGCCTTACAATTTGCAAAAATGATGGGAGCACGTGTCATCATCACCTCTTCCAGTGATGAAAAACTGGCCCGTGCCAAAACCCTTGGTGCCGACGAAACCATCAACTACTCCACAAAAACCAATTGGGAACGAGACATTCGCAAACATACGAAAATGGCGGGAGCGGATCTCATCATCGAAGTCGGTGGTGCCGGTACCATGCCAAAATCCATGATGAGTGTAAAACCTTACGGTACCATTGCCCTCATTGGAGTTCTTGCTGGTGGGGAATCGAGTCTTTCTCTTTATCCCATCCTCATGCAAGGGGTAAAAGTCCAAGGGGTGATTGTGGGAAGCCGAGCCGACTTCGAAAGAATGAACCGAGCCATCGAATTTAACAAAATCAAACCAGTTGTGGACAAAGTGTACGGTTTTGATGAAGTTCCAGAAGCCTTGCAGTATCTACAAACAGGAAAACATTTTGGGAAAGTGGTGGTGAGTTGGGAATGAAGCGTAAGCACCTGATTCGATTGGCGAGTGCAATTTTTCTGGCCTCGCCATAGGCCAGAGCCAAGGTGGGAAAGTGTTCATGGTAAGAAAATAATATCTTTAGCATTTTTAGGGCGCCTCGGAATGGTTTGCGGATCCACATTTGATTCCATACCGACCGCGCTATCCGCTCCAATCTTTCCTACGGAAAGGATTTCCGCTGCTATCGCTGGCGCGGGGATTTGGAATAGAATCATCAGATGGACTCATCTGGGGTACAGCATCAGAAATAAAACTGGGGGAACGTAATAAAAAAGCTTGTTTTAAGGTTATACCCTAGTTATACTTTTTACATGAAAACTGCGATATCAATTCCAGACGATCTTTTTGTTTCTGCGGAAAAGACCGCTAAAAAATTGGGAATTCCCAGAAGCCAATTGTTTGCGAAAGCTCTCGAAGAATTTATACAAAATCATTCAAAAGAAAAAATTACAGAGAAACTAAACGAAGTTTACGCAAAGAACAATGATGCAACCGATCATTCAATTTTAAATATTTCTGTCTCAACCCTAAGAAGAAGTCTTAAAAATGACTCGTGGTGAAATCTGGTGGGCGGATCTAGGAATTCCCTTAGGAAGTGAACCAGGTTTTAAAAGACCAGTCTTAATCGTTCAAGATGATGCTTTCAATGAAAGTAATATTAATACTATCATAGTAGTTCCCTTAACTACGAATATGAACTTAGCCACTGCTCCTGGGAATGCTTTGTTAACCAAAAAAGAAACAAATCTCTCTAAAGACTCAATTGTAAATGTTTCTCAAATTGTAACTCTAGATAGGGAAAGATTCATAAACAAAGCTTCAGAATTAAAAACTAAGAATATGAAGAAAGTGGAAGAAGGAATGAAACTGGTACTTTCTTTAGGCTAAACCAAACTGCATATAATATGTGCTAGTATAGTATTCACCTGACAGTTCGTAAAGAAACAGTGGTCACACAATCTCTAATTAGAAAAATGATTTTTACCACAAAGTCATTTCCTGGGAGGAAAATACATGACCAACAGCAATACCAGCGTAAGCACCAAAACAGCGAGAAGAAACTACCAGACGTTCGGTTCAGAAGGTTGAATCGACAGAGTGTCTGGCCCACCCTTTCCCATCATCCAAACAAACCGTACATTTCTTACGCAATAGATACAAGTTGTACCCAATCTCCCCAATCATCGAACTAATTGTTCCCTATCAAGCTACTTTGCCTTAACCCAATCTTCCTGCAAAAGATACAGTTTGTAGTGTATTTTAGACAATTCGCGAATATTTTAGGAAATTTTACTCAAAACGTACGATTCTTGCATTCTACAAGCTCTTAGGAGAAGACCGCAAAACTTGGTCTTTTAACAATGCAGATGCGAAGATTACCCATTTTACTCTTTTTATTTATGTTTGTTGGTTATGAAATTTTCGGCCAAACGACTGTTCCGCCTACGGATGCTCCAACAAATGCAAACCAACTTCCGAACACCTCAACAGCCCCCATTCAAGAACCACCGAAACCAGCAGCCCCTCCGACTTGGTCGGAAGGATTTACGGCAGGAGCCCTTGTGCGAGTTCGGCCTGAGATGAAATACAATTTAGATTTCAATCGTAATACAAATGACAACGTGGATTTTACGGGACAGAAGATTCAATTTTGGATTCAGAAAGAATTTACCAAAGATGTTGTTGCTAAAATTACGTTTCAAGATGCAAGGCTTTGGGGAGCAGAAAAAGGATCACTCACGGGACTTTCTACAGCCAATGATGGAACGAGACAAAGCACAGACATTCGAGAAGCTTATATCGAAGTAAAAAACAATTTTGATCTTCCCTTCCATATCCAAGCAGGTCGGCAAATTCTGCGATACGGTGACGAACGTTTGGTGGGATCACTCGATTGGACCAATGTAGGCCGAAGTTTTGATGGACTTAGACTCAAGTGGGAACAAAAATACCTATCGTCTCATGTGTTTGTTACTTCCGTGAGCGAACGTCACTCCGATATCGCCGGGAACACAACCTCCTTTGGGGTAAAAAACCAATATAGCCCCTATATGGATTGTCCTTATAACGGGACAAAAGCCTGTACCTTCAAACCAGATGCCCAAAGACAAGAGTTAGGTGATTCATACTTTACAGGATTTTATAATACTTTAAAACCCTCTGACTTCTTTCACATCGACTTATACTACTTAGGTTTACAAAAAGAATACTTACGCACAAACCAGTCTCTTGTTCTCACCACAGGAGAAACAGGAACACCTGGATCTAGAGCCGGAAGATGGGATATCTTACATACCTATGGAATCCGTGTCACAAACAAAACCCAAGCGAACAAAAAAGCTCTCCAAGCCATTGACTACTCTTTCGAATATGCAGTGCAAACCGGAACCACAGGAAAATCCATCCGACCGAGCTGGGACAACCAAAGGACCGAAGTGACCTTGACCGATCCCTTAACCAATGGGACTTATAGCCATAACCTTTACTCTGAAAAAGAAAGATACAAAACATTTGCTTTTGGGGCCGATCTCGGATATACCATCGATAAACTGAGATTAGGTGTTGCCTACGATGTGGGAAGTGGAGATCCCAATAGAACCGACGGGTCTGTGGCCAGTTTTCAAAACTTATTTCATACCAACCATTTATTTTATGGGATGGCCGATCAAGTCAGTTGGGTCAATATGAAATCAAAATCAGTCAACGTAAGTTACAACTTAGGAACTTATGGTTCGGTTCGGGTCGATTATTTTGCCATCGAAAAACACAAACTCCAAGACAGTTGGTATGATGTAGCAGGTATTGCCAAATCTGGAGCGAGCACAGAATCTACTTCCAATAATAGTTATGATGTGAACCAAGTCCTAACAACAAACGGAGCCGGAAACAATAGACCCGTATCCATGCTTGGGCGAAGTTTGTTCCGTGAAATTGATTTCAAATACAATGTTCCATACAAAAATTTAATCTTAGAATGTGGATATAGTATGTTATTTGCCGGCGACGCCATCCAAAACCGCGTGAACGATCGCACTGTTAACTCGCAGGCTTTCACTAACCAATTTTCCAAAAATGGGCAGTTTGCTTATCTAATGGTCACGGCCCAATTTTAATTTTTAAAAGGGAGAACTATTCTGCAGATACGGATGCGAGGATCCAAGGATTCTTTGGCACCTCGCAATTGTTAAACGACTTCTACTGCAATCGCTTGCGTAGGGAAATTTTATACCATTGATTCTATTTTACAAAATTCATCAAAGGGAAGGATCGAAATTTTATCAGATATTTGTTTTTGAACCTCTCCCATATGGACTTGATAGAATTTCGGGACGGGTGTTCTCTCGGCAAAGTATGGAAGGGATGATGTTAGATTTGTATCTGATAGTTTACATTCAACGGCAAACTTAGGTTTTTTATCCTGGATCACAACAAAATCCACTTCCCTTTTGTCGGTATCTCGTATGTATCTAAGTTCCATTTTGTGACCTTCCACATCTTCCCAAAAATGACAAAACTTTAACAACTGGCAGGCGACCATATTTTAAAAACGCTGCCCTAAGTCTTCCACTTGGCTATAATCCCAGAGATAAAGTTTTTGTTCTTTTTTTACGGCTCTGATTTTTGGAGATCCAAAAGGGGGAATGAGAAAAGAATAATACAAAGAGTCCAGGATCTCGATCCATCGTTTACAAGTTTTAAAATCAATTTGTAAATCTTCAGCAAGGGATTTAAAAGACAAGGGCGAACCCACTCGCCTTGGCAACTCTTCTGCTAATAATTGCATTTTATTGATATCTGATACATATTCTAAATCTCGAAGATCCGAACGAATGAGTTTATTGACACGTTCCAGATGCCACCTTCGTAAAAATCGTTTGTCTGCTTTATGGAAACTTTCAGGGAATCCTCCATATGTAAACAACCTGGTTAAGTTTGCTTTTGTGTTTCCCACCTCACTGAGTGTATACGGATGCAAACGGTAGTAATAGTATCTTCCCAGTAAAGAATCTCCGCCTTTTCTAAAGTGGTCAAGCCTTGCTGATCCCGTAATTAAAAAGGAATGTGTATTCTTTAAGGTATCGTAAAAACCTTTTACCAGGTTACGCCAATTTTTAAACTTATGAATTTCATCGAGAACAATCAACTTCTCTGCAATGGGCCATTCTCTATTTCTGATTTTTTGGGCGTGGACGGGATTGTCCCAATTGAGATAGGCAGGGTGATTATCCTTAAAATTGGATAGGAATGATTGTGCTAGAGTGGTTTTCCCTACTTGCCTCGGGCCACCGAGGAAAACCATCCGTTCTTTCAAATCACTTCGGATTTTTTTGGCCAAATACCTCATGAGTAAAGTGGACATAAATCTACTTTACTCATGAGTAAAATGGAGTCAATGCTATTTTACTCATACCATCTTTTGGTCAAACAACTTTCAATTGTAATAGTCCCGTCATTGCCTCAAACTCTAAATCGGATACTACATACAACAAATCTTTGGTCTGTGCGAGTAAACGTTCTTCACCCCGATTCCCTAAATCCTCAAATAAAGAAACAATTTCTGTCCAATGGCTTGTTATCTCTTTGAATTGTTTATGTGCATTATGAAAGATCGGATCTTTTGTAATCGCATATGCTTCTAATAAAAAGTCTCGATATAGATTTCGAAAAATGGCACCACCTGTTCCTGCTTTTTCCATCATCATAGCCGTGGTTCCAAAATCTCTCTTGGGATCAGAGGAAGAGTGAAACCATTTCTCTAATTGCGATGCTAATTTTTTGATTCCTTTATAAGAAACATTAGTAATAGGCGGATGCAGATACTCACGCGCATTGTTTTTCGCAGCAAAACGCACAATCTTTGTGAGTTCCGGTATTTTTTTCCCCGGCGCTATTGTATAAAATAGATTTTTGGAAGCCATGGGCCCCTTTTCACTTCGTGCCAACTCCAAACTTTTTAAAGAAGTATGCACCTTAGTTCCTTGTTGTTTGGTATCAACCAAATAGGCGTTTGATTCATCATAGCCATAGAAGGCCACGTAATGGCCGGCAAAGTGAAATGGTTTCGAAAAATACTCTAAGTGAAAAGAGTCCAATTTTAATCCAACAGGAGTTCCCTGATCAATTAAATCTCGAACAGAAGACCAAGCCTTTGTTTTCGAAGCGGTTTCTTGAATTTTTAATTTTAAGTTTAGATTTTTTGCTATATTTACCGTTAGTTGGTCAGGTTTGATCCTTCCTCCAATAAAAGGGAACTCCATCGATTTCATTTTCCAATAAATAAAACTAAGACCCTCGCCTATCCCGAATAACATTGGTTCCGATAATTCCACGTCAATATGTTTCAAAAGAGTTCCGGTGGCGGTGGTTTCGCAGTGGACTCCCACAAAAGGAGAAAGTTTGGGTAGGATCATTATTTAGGTGATTGCCAACGTTGTAATGGTTTAGCATAAACCACTAAAATGTTTCCATTTAATTTTCTCTCAAGGGTTTGACAAAGTGAGAGGGCTGGCGATTCCAAAACCGCATATTTAAAAGTAGTACATAAACCCTTTGGTTTTGCCAATGTACCTTTTTTGTAGATTGCCAAATGGGCATTTATCTTTTCTTGAATGAACATACACTCCTTCTCTAAGTCCCGACTTGGGACAACTAAATCAGAAAGATCATAAGAATTAAATTCGAAACCAGGAATCCAATCGTAAAGAATGCTACTAGTAAGAAAAGAATTTGGGTTCATGGTTCTCATCATTCATCCAAGGCCGACATCAAGGGCCATCATCAGAACAAACCCAAACATAGCCCCGAGGGTTGACATTTCCGTTTCTTTACCAGTATGCGATTCTGGGATCAATTCTTCCACTACAACAAAAATCATAGCTCCTGCAGCAAAAGAAAGTGCAAAGGGAAGTAAACTTTCCACATAAAAAACAAGGGTAGCTCCCAATAGCCCACCGATTGGTTCCACAAATCCAGAAAGTTGTCCATACCAAAAACTCTTACGAGCACTAAAACCTTCTCGTAACAAAGGGATGGAAACCGCAGCACCTTCAGGTATATTTTGGATCCCAATCCCAAAGGCAACTACTGCTGCCGCCATGAGTGCTTCATAAGTAAATCCATCACCTAGCGCTCCAAAGGCGACTCCGACTGCCAAACCTTCGGGAATGTTATGGAGAGTGATGGCAAGTACAAGTAACAAACTTCTTTGAAAAGAAGACTTCCCTCCTTCTAAATGATTTTCCTCCAGGCCCACATGAAGGTGAGGAAGGAGTTTATGTAGAGCATAAAGAGTGAGTCCACCAGATAAAAACCCAAAACTCGAATGAAGCCAAGCAGGATTTCCAGCTTGTTCGGAAAGAGCAATGGAGGGCAAAAGTAGAGACCAAAAACTGGCAGCGATCATAATCCCAGAAGCAAAACCTAACATCGCATTGAAGACAGGTCTTGGTACGGTGCGAAAGAAAAAAACAAAACTGGCACCAAAGGCCGTACAAAACCAAGTAAACCCCGTGGCAAGGAGAGCCAAAACCACAGGGTGCCATAACATAAGAGAATCTAACATCTATTTGGCTGGCATCATTCCGACAAAAAGAGAACTCATTTCTTTGGCACGCCAAAGTCCATCCGTATCTTTTTCTACAGACACTGGTCGAAAACTAGAAGCACCCCGAGTGGCTACAAAAAGTTTCAATTTACCCGTGGCCTCATCTCCCGAATATGGGTTTGTATAAGTTTCGACTGTTAAAGGCAAACTCGGCGTGTATCCGTTAGCTGGTTCCGCCCCTTTCCAATACCCACTCGATAACATTTTGTATTTATCCAGTTGCCCGAGTAGATATTTATCGCTCCCACCTAAATCCATTCCATCCACGGCAGAGGGTTTGGTGGACTTTTGTCTGTTTTTGGAGAGGACAGAAAGGATTACGGCTTTCGTTCCAAAATCTTGGTTTTTGTTATAAAGAGAAATCGCAAGCACTAGGATTGCCGCTCCGCCTTCCGGTGTAATAGCAATTGACGACTGCAATGATTTGAATTCTTCAATCGTTCTAGGTTCAGAAGGAATGATCACAGGATTTCTTCCGGTCAAGTTTTGTGCCACAAGTGAAACACTAAAACATAGTAAGAATAAAGAGGTGATTGCTTTCATGGGAGAGAATTTTAGAACTATTCCGATTCGTTTCAATCCTTTTTCTTCATTTTTTTCTTTACCAAATGATTAGAACCAGTAGAATCTTTGTATGAAAAAAATATTAATCGTTTCTCTCTTTTTCCTTCCTTTCCTTCTCACCTCACAATCATTAAAAGATGCAAAAGAATTCCAAGCCCTCTCTAAAAAGATGTGTGCGAAATCATCGGAATGTATGAAAGAAAAGTTGAAAGAACTACCCGCTGACCAAAGAAAGATGGTCGAGGCCCAATTTGTAAACGGGAATGTCTGCGAATCCCGTTACAAAAATTATGTAGTGGAAGGCCAAAAACCGGCAAACGACAAACCCACAAAAAAACTCACGAAAGAAGATATAGAGAACATGAAAAAATGTGCCAAAGATATGGCTGCTTTCTCTTGTGCCGATTTAGAAGAAGGAAAAGTTCCTGAGTCTTGCGAAAAATTCCAAGAAGAAGATTAAACTTGGTCTAAACTTCCATCCAATACGGGCTAATTTCACCTAGCCCGTGTTTACCGGCAAGTTTCAACAATAACCGGTCCATTCCGATCGATATCCCTGCACAATCGGGAAATCCAGTTTCCAAACAATGCAGAAAGTCCTCATCAATGGGGAACACTTCTTTTCCTAACTTGTTCCGTAATTGCTGTTCTTCTCGAAATCTTTTTCGTTGTTCTTTGGCATCATTCAGTTCATAAAAGGCATTGGCAAGTTCCAACCCGTCCCAGTAGATTTCAAATCGTTTGGCAACCCCATCCACTACCCTTGCCAGAGCCGCACATTCCGGGGGATAATCGTATAAAAAAACAATTCCATCACCTAATTTAGGTTCCACTAAGTTAAGGAATACCAAAAAGAAAAGGTCTTCATATTGCCAAGATTGGAGTTCTGCCAAACGGGAGGTGGTGAGTTTTTGTTTTTCAATTGTCTCAAACAAATCCTCACGGGAAAATCCATGTCCGACATTTTGTACAAAGACCTCTTCCACAGAAAGATGGCGGAGAAAGTCCGGGTTCGATGTTTTTTTCTGATCCTCTTCGGTTCCAAAACTATGGATCAATTCTCTTAAAAAAGTTTCTATATAATGACGTAACGAAGTATCATTCATTCCTTTCACATAAAGTTCTAACATAAGAAACTCTTTGGAATGGAACTCACTTCCCATCTCACCAGATCGGTATGTATGGGCTAACTCAAAGATCCGAGTCATCCCTTTTGCCATCATCTGTTTCAAACTGTATTCAGGAGAAGTGATGAGGTATCCTTTCTCACGTGAGTCAGGAGAGCGCACTTCAAAAGGATCCAAATAAGGTTCCATCCCCACAATGGGCTTTAAGGTAGGAGTATCCACTTCCAAAAATCCATCCCTCCATAAAATCTCACGAACCTTTCGGATGATTTTGGAACGAAAAATGAGTGTATCTTTTGAGAGTGAGACCATACATTACCTCCAATGGCGAAAAAAACAAAATACCTGAATGTGCGCGAAGTTCAGAATGCGTATGAAATTGTCATTTTGTCTAAAACCGTTCACAACGAACTCGAAGAAGAAATGGATTCTGTGATGCATATGTTATTTTTCCAAACAAGATCCCATATCCAAATGGATCTTTCCAACCTACCTTACCTTCCCATCACTCTGCTTACCAAACTCTTAAACATGGCGCGTGACCTGCGATTGAAAAAACGAGTCCTTGTACTCCTCGGTCTCCCTATTTCTAGTTATCTATATTTAAAACGATTTGGCCTCACTCGACTTATCTTTCCAAGTCCGGCCATCCTTAGGGAGTCTCATCGAGATTCCAGGGGATAATTTCCAAATTCACTCCCATCTCACCTAACAAAAGCATAGTTCTTTTGTCGAGAACCACCCCTTTTGTAAACTCGGATGCAAACTCTACCGAGGCATAAATGGTCGATTCATAACTTTCCGTGAATTCTTTTAAGTCTTTACGAACAGGTGCTAATGTTTTAAGCAGATCCCAAATATGATCGAGTAAGGGGAATTCCGGCCCCAGTTTGGAATTGAGCTGCCAATGACTCGGAATTGTCATATTTTCGATGTCTTTTACATCCGCACCATGATAATAGTCCGGTTGGATGCCCAGTTTCTCCGTTACTTCTAGTGGCCGGAGCCTTGGGTCTGTGATGGCGAACATCGCCCACGATTTTGCTTCTCTTTGTGTTCCCGATTCCATTTTTTACTTTTTTTTTCTACTACAAGAACCAAATTGAGAAAGAACTCAAGGGAAAAACATGAAAAATATTTTGGTAATTGAGGACGATCCGGATATCGGCAACCTAATCCGGAAATCACTCGATTCTGCTCACTACACAACCTCCGTTTTCGAAAATGGCGAAGAAGGTTTGAAATTTTACAAGTCCAATCATCCTGATTTAGTGATTCTGGATCTCTCTCTCCCGGACATTGATGGTATGGAAATTTGCCGCAGCATCCGTAAGGCCGACGAAAGTACGCCGATTTTTATCCTTTCCGCAAGGACAGAAGAAATCGATCGTATCATGGGACTTGAGTTAGGTGCTGATGATTACATCACAAAACCATTTTCGGTGCGCGAATTAAAAACCCGAGTGGATGTTTTCTTTCGTCGTTGGGATAAAAAAATTGGGATCAAACCCAATGTGGGCCAAGCCGGGGAAATCATTCGTGGTGCCTTAAAAATTGATTCCATTCGTCGTCGTGTCACTCTCAACGAAAACATCATCAATATTTCTAGAAAGGAATTTGACATCTTACAACTGCTAGCTGGTTCACCTGGGAAAGTTTTTTCTCGCGAAATGATTTTGGAATCGGTTTGGGGTGTGGAATGGGATGGTTTTGAAAGGATGATCGACAGTCATATCAAACGCATTCGTTCCAAACTAGAAAAAAATTCCGCTCAACCAGAATGGATCGAAACCATTTGGGGAATCGGATATCGTTTCACTGATAACTTTGAGAACATTGTTGTTCCCGATTAAGGAACCATTATGGAAGAAGTAAAAAAAGACAAATCCCTCATCGACGAAATTAAGTTGTATGAGAAAAAAGCCAAAGAAATTGAACAAAGAGCCAAGGAGAAGTATATGGAACAAGTAAGCGACATCAAACAAAAGTTAGGTAAGGCCAGCGAAGAAGCTTCTATCAAAGCAAAAGAAGTAATTGACACAGTCGGAACCTATGTAAAAGAACATCCACAAAAAGCAGCAGTGATTGGATTCGGTGTGGGACTTGGTCTTGGCCTTGCTCTTGGTTGGGTTTTTAAGAAAAAATAATTGGAACATAAAGAATCAAAACATCGTAAAAAAGGCGGAATCAAAGCCGCCTTCGAAGACCTAGTCACCAAACTGGTCGCGTACGGCGAAGTGATGGTGATCTACATCCAAAAGAACCTCCAAGTTTATATTAAAAATTTGGTGCTCTCTTCTGTTTGGGTATTCTCTTCTATTTTCCTTATTTTTTTAGGCCTCATTTACATTTCCTATGGAGTGTTTTTAAGCTTTCAAAAATTTCTCACAACAGGGGATCCCATCCTTGCGAGTTTCGGAACAGGTTTTGGATTTTTAATTTTTGCCATTTTATTTTTATCATTAGTATTAAAGAAAAAATAATTCCATGCGTTTCAATCCCCTAACAGACCATGAACGGTATATAGAGAAAGATCCAAAAGACATGTCTCTTTCAGAACTTAGGATGTTACTCAAAATCAAACGAATGGATTTGCAACTCGGGTGGAATGAATTTGAAGGCAAAATCAAATTCTGGCAACGAGTGGTTCGCACGGTGCGTGAGTCGGGAATGATCGACCAAGTAAAAGAAGGATTTCAATCCTACCTGCAAAATAAATCTCCAAAAGAATAAGGGTTTCCCTACCAAAAGCCGATCCTTGTAAAAACAAAAAAGGATTCCTCATGGCATCAGACGAAATTTTAGTATTTACCACAATTGGCGACCGCGACATGGCCGAAGAACATATTTCGGAAATGTTAGAACAAGGAATCATTGTATCGGGCACCATCTTCCCCGAAGTGGAACTTGTTTATTTGTGGGAAGGAAAAATCACCGTCGATACCGAAAACAAAATCCTCCTCAAAGCCAAAGCGGACAAGTATGATGCCATCGAAGAGTACATCAAAAAACGCCATCCCTACATTGCTCCCGAAATCATTCGCATGGAAGTCAGTTTTGGTTCTCCCGCCTACAAAGCGTTTGTTGCCGATAAGATCAAAAAAAATAGTTGAGCCAATCTTTTTCAAACCTCCTACTCCTAAATCTACCAGAAGCCTTTCCGCTATTTAGTGGGCGCCTCGAACTTTTTTTAGTACCAAACTGTTAAGGTTTAACGACCGGGCGTACTCCGGGGTCCGCATTCGCTCCCGTCTTCGGAGGCAAAGCCTCCTCCGACCAAGCCCTTCGTATGCCCTGGCGCGGAGATTGATGGTTTAAGAAACACCGTAACAAAACCTATTTTAGTCGATCCCGACTCATTTTTGGAGAAGGAAGTCAATGTCGTCCAACCAGATCTGATCTACATCAAAAATCAAAATTTGTCAATCTTCGACCCGAATGGCCACATCCACGGTGTCCCCGACTTACTTGTTGAAATTATATCTCCAGGATCCATCTCTCGTGACACAGTGGATAAGTTTGCCATTTATGAAAAATATGGGGTTTCTGAGTACTGGATCGTCTTTCCAGAACAGAAAGTTGTCGAAGTATTTGTTTTAAAATCGGGAAAGTATTCTCTTACTTGTAGTACGGAAAATACAAATGGGAAGATTATTTCTTCTACATTCCCAAATTGGCAACTTGGATTAGAACAATTATTTTCGTAATTTCTAAACTCTTCACCGACCAGAATTTCTTAAAATCCTTAAAGAAATTTAATATCCCATTTTATTCTATCTGAGTTAGAAATGATCATTACGTAAGCAAAAATCAAACATTTACCAAATGGCATTCACTTTGTATTGTGCGATGAGTGAATCCTTTGTGAGAATTGGCATCTTCTCAAAGTTAGCTTGACAAACTAAAATACGATCAAACGGATCTTTGTGTAACTGAGGTAGTGACAAAAGTCTAAATGTATGCCCCATCGTTATTTCTAAGGTTTTACAATCCAAAACAACTAACGATTCTGAAATGATTTTCTCAGGAGAATTCTGCAGATTAAGTTTTCCAAGTCTATATTTAATGATCATTTCCCATACACTGGCAACGCTGAGATAGATTTGATTTTCTGAATTTTCCACTATCTGTAGAACCTTTTTTGAAAGATTCATTGGTTCATATAAAATCCATAAATATGTATGAGTATCCAGTAAATAATTCAAGAGTGAAATCCTGAGATTTCCTCATCCGGCAAAGGCTCAAAAAATCCTTCTTCGATTTTTGCTTTTCCCTCATACATTCCCATCTTCCGTTTCATTTTTTTATCAGAAGTTATACGAACTAACTTTACAACAGGTTTTCCTGCTTTAGAGATCACCACTTCCTTTCCTTCTAGTGCCTGCACGATCAACTTCGAAAGATTGGATTTCGCATCATGAATGTTATATTCCATACCCATAAATTAGCTAACTAGACGGGCTAAATCAATTAAAATTCCGCTGATGATTTTTAAAAAAACCTCACCATCCTCTAAATTTGTGTTGCCGAATGGCTACGCATATTTCATTAGTCAAATGACTACACAATGGATTTAAGAAGAGACGTATTCCAAGCAATTGCCGATCCCACAAGAAGAGCCATCCTCCTCCTCGTGGCAACCCAGTCTATGACAGCGGGAAATATTGCTTCCCACTTTGATAGCAAACGTCCAACCGTTTCCAAACATTTACAAATCCTTACCGAATGCGAGTTACTCGCCAAAGAACCAAATGGTCGGGAGATTTATTACCACTTAAATCCAAACAAAATGTTAGAGATCGCCCATTTCCTTGCGCCCTTCCAAAAACTTTGGGACGACCGGTTCAACAAACTAGAATCTGTGATGAAAAAGTACCAAACAAAAACATAAAGAAATAACAGAACAGTAGGAAAATAGTATGGAACTCAAAACAAAAATCATAGCGGAAGACGGCAAACAAGAGTTAACGATCGAACGTGAGTTTGACTTACCTGCCTCATTAGTTTTTAAAGCACACACGGAACCTGACCTCATCGAACAGTGGATGGGAAACAAAGTCCTAAAGTTCGAAGCAAAAAATCATGGAAGTTGGATCTTTGAGACTAAAAATCCAGAAGGGGTTGTGTTGTTTCGAGCCAACGGAGTGTTACATGACATCGTTCCCAATGAAAGGTTTACAAGAACCTTTGAGATGGAAAACACAGGATTTGCCACCCAACTTGAATTTTTTGAATTTCAGAAGATATCTGAAAACAAAAGTAAACTCGTTATGCATATCATCTATAAGTCTGTAGAACAAAGAAACCAAATTCTGAAGATGCCTTTTGCCGAAGGAATCAATATGGCTCACAATAGGTTAGAAAAAGTAATCAAAAACAAGGATTGATTAAAAATAAAATCAATTAATTGGTATGGACACAAACTTAAAAAAAACTATGACAAACACTCCTGACTCTTTTTTTAAAGATACAAAATCCTGGAAAAAAGAATTTGAGATACTTCGCAAAATTGCATTGGGAAGTAAGTTA
Source organism: Leptospira abararensis (assembly GCF_016918735.1). Taxonomy (GTDB): domain Bacteria; phylum Spirochaetota; class Leptospiria; order Leptospirales; family Leptospiraceae; genus Leptospira_A; species Leptospira_A abararensis. The sequence continues at coordinate 107,358 of NZ_JAFFPR010000035.1, read as the reverse complement.
GAAGAAGAAATCAAGTGGGGACAACCTTGTTATACGCACAATGGACAAAATGTTTTTTTAATCCATGGATTCAAAGAATACTGTGCCATTTTATTTTTTAAAGGAGCCTTAATGGACGATCCAAACAAAATTCTGATTCAACAAACAAAGAATGTACAAGCTGCCAGACAAATTCGATTCCAATCTGCCTCTGAAATTACAAAAATAAAAACAGTCTTAAAATCCTATATCAAAGAAGCCATTCAGTTAGAACTATCTGGTGAAAAAGTGGAGAAAAAACAAACCTCTGCATTTGAAGTTCCCATAGAATTCAAAAAAAGACTCGATAGAAATTCCAAATTAAAGACAGCTTTTGAGTCTTTAACCCCAGGTCGCCAGAGAGCTTACCTACTCTATTTTTCTTCTGCAAAAAGATCGGAAACAAGAGAACAAAGAATCGATAAACACCAAACTCATATTATTAATGGGAAGGGAATCGATGATTAGAATGTGGACTGGAATTTAAAATTTCAAGTTTGGATTCAAATCCTCAACCTCAATGAAAAAGAATTCATTATAAGAAAATAGGAGAATTTTATGTCAGAAAAAACAAAAAAAATTGCGTATTGGTTTTTTACCCTTTGGTTGTCTTTGGGCATGGTATCCACTGCGATAGTGCAACTTATGAAACTTCCCGAAGAAGTAGAAAAGATAAACCAATTGGGTTATCCCACTTACTTTTTAACACTTCTCGGCGTTTGGAAAATTCTTGGAGTCATTGCCGTCCTCGCACCTAAGTTTTTATTACTAAAGGAATGGGCATATGCAGGATTTTTCTTTGCGATGTCGGGAGCAGCCTATTCACATATTGTTATGGGAAACCCAATGAGCGAAACTCTACCCTCAGTGTTATTACTTGCGCTTACTATCATTTCTTGGTATCTAAGGCCAAAGCAACGAAAGATGTTCTAAAGATAGTTTTCTAAGAGACATGATATGAATGAAATCTCATGTTAAAAAAATCTTTACAACCATTGGAAATTGGCTCTGATACTAGCAAGGCAATCTCCAATGGAACAAAATTATTCCTATATAAGAACATCTATCCTTTCCATCATTATGTTCTTTTCTCTCCATTGCCAATCAAACATTCAGAAATTGGTTGGAGCAATGGAAGAACCAACGCAATTCAAAGCTTTAATCAATAATGTCAGCGATATTAACATGACAGACGATTTTGGTCAGACTTTACTGATCCATGCTACTGTAAGCAACAACATCGAGGTAGTTTCCATATTATTAGACAAAAAAATAGACGTTAAAATTAAAGATAAAGGTTCAAGAAGTGCACTCGACTATGCCGTACATTATGACTGCTTGGATATTTTCAGATTAATCCTAGAAAAAAATCCAACTATTATACAGGATAGAAATTTTATAGAAGGTATCCTCTTAAATGCTGTCGAATTAAATAAGGCAGATTTTGTTGAAACAGTTTTAAATAAAATAAATTTAACAAAAGTAAAATTGAATACAACAAACAAATTTTTGCTTCACACAGCCCTAATTCACTCGAACCAAAACAAAGACACCATCGAAATGATAATTAAAAAAGGTGCTGATGTTAATAGCATTGAATCCGATGATAAAACTCCAATTTTTCGACTTAAATCCGATGCTAATATTGATTGTTTAAAGTATTTAATTGAAGCAGGAGCTAATTTGAATCATAAAGACAGTGATGGCCACAGTGTTATGTATTACTGGGCTGCAATTCAGAAATTTGATTTTATCAAAGAAATCTTAAAACGCGGAGCTATTCCAGAAGAAGGTATGTTTGTTCTAGTGATCACTGAACGAAGTTACAATAACACAAAAACAAAAACCGACTACCAATATTCAGAATCTCTAAAATACGTTCCCGAAAATTATGGAGGTACCGTCAATAAACAAGTAAATACAATTGAAAAAGTATCAGATGAAAATCAAATCCCTCTTATGGATTTCGTGCAAGTGCATGATAAAGAATTGTATAAAAAACTCAAATCACTCAATTACAAATAATTTTGATCGCTTGTATTCATTTAGCCAATGATAACAACCATAAAAGGCAATGAGTAAAAATACAATGTATTCTGCGGTGACAAAAGGGATCTCTTTTAGAAAATACAACCCAATACAAACTACATCCACAAGAACCCATAAAAACCAAGATTCTAGTGTCCGTCTCGCCAAAAGAAAATTCGCGACGATGCTTGCAGTAGTGGTGAATGCATCCCAATATGGAAAACTTGGTGGCATTTTAAAAATATTGGGAAGTAGACCAGGTAAATAGAGAGTGAATTTGCCCAATAGATAAGTAGATACTAGTATGATAAAAAGCAATATCGCATTTTTTCTCCAGCCCATTGAATGAATTTTCAAAAATTGCCCTGACTTTTTACGCCAAATCCACCATCCATAGATACTTGATCCAAAAAAATAAATTTGTAATAACATATCCGAATACAATTGGATCTGAAAGAACAAAAAGAAAAAACAAATCGAATTGAAAATTCCAACTGGCCAAGTGAGAATATGATTTCGAGAGGCTAAATACACACAAGCGAGGCCGGAACTTGTGCCGAACAATTCAAGCAGCGACAACGGATAACCAAAACAAACGATAAGAGTATAGTTTAGAGAAAAAATATCTGCGATTGTATCCATTGGGCATTTAGAATTCAGAAATTAACTGAGGAATTACTTTTTTTAAGTCAACCAAATCTTTCGTATTTTTCTAGTTGTTAAACCCGAAAGAAATCTTCCTTAAAACCTTTTTCGCCAAGCCATTTGCTTTGCAAAAGATTGTATCCTACGATTTCAAAATCACGAGAGATCCATTTTCTGTATTTTTTTTTGGACCTTGAAAAAGCATAAGGATCCGTAAAAGACATCTCTTCTTTCATCACCGCATAGTCTTCGTTTGTTGGCACAGTAAAGTACAAGTAATTACAATACTTTGCCATTTTTTCCAAAACACCGGGGATCATTCCATCCGGAAGATATTGGATCACAGAATTACAAATCCCAAGTTCCACCGGTTCTTTTTCTAATTTAGGAAGTTTTAGAGTTTCTAAGGATTCATGATAGAGATGAAATTTATCAGAACGTTTCACCCAGTCTTTTTTCTTTAGATCTTCATAAGCTTCTTTGGATGCATCGACAGCATACACTTTTACCGGTGAGAAAGTCTTCACCATCTCTCGAAGTAAAATCGCCTTCCCAAATCCGAAATCTGCCATTTTATAAACAGGGATTTCCATCAATTGAAAGAGCGCTTTTAAATATTCCGCATGTTGTTTGGCATTGTAAGAACCGTCTACATCAAGTCCACTTCCGTAAATATCTGACCAATACGACCCGTCGAACTCTTTGCCATTTTTACCGAGACCAAAGTTCTTTTTGTTCAAAAAACGCTTCATTAGAATTGAGTCCCTAAACTTTGTAATTCACGTATCATTTCTTTAATGTATTTCGGTTCCTTTGCCAGTTGTTCGACTTCCTCTTCAAAGGCTTTTGTGACCAGTTGGTTGTCTTTTTTCATCCGGTTCAAATAGGATGTGAGTGTTTCTTTTGTGATTTTTCTTTCAGGAAAATCTGCCATGAGTGGATGCGAAAAAAATCTTTGGCGGATGGAATCTTCTAGTTCACGAATTTTTGATTTGATGATTCCTACAAACCGTTTGATGGACGTATCATGGAAGGATACATCTGTTTGTTGGTTAGGGATAAGTTCATCAACCTGCAATTTGATTTCTAAAATTTCAGCGATATTCATATTGTCTCTCGCACCGGAGAGTTTGGTCATAAGTTTGGATTTTTTTTCCCGTAAAGCAGGGTCCTGTTCTTTATCGGGATGGATGAGTTTTGCTAAATTTTTAAAAAGTGTATTGATGTCTGTGCTTAAGAGACGTTCAGATTCTATGATTTTTTTTTCTTTTTCGGTTTGCGACTTAGTCTTTTTTCGTTCGCCCGACTGGGATCCTCTTCCCCGAAAATATTCCGATCGGTATTCTTCATACTTCTCACGAAATTCTCGATACTTTTCTTCGTGAGATTCTCTTTCCTCTTCAGAATCAAACCCAGTTCGATTCATATCGTCCAAATCAATTTCTATCCCAAAGGTGTTCTTGATTCTAGACTCCATTTGGTTTTTATACCGAAGGCGTTCCAACCGTTCAAACTTAGTTTCCAATTGGTCACGATACTTGCCATAGAAGGTTGTATCTTCCAAAATTGAATCAGTACAGATATCGAGTAAATACCTTCGTAGAAATTCTCTTTGCATTTTGCCAAAGGATAGTTTTTCTTCGAGGAGGATGGCGCACATCAGTTCGAAACGAGTTCGTTCTAGTTTTTTTTGTTTTTCTAATTCAGGTAGAACATCTTGTACGTAGGTTTCGTTTACCATTTGGAACAAGGGTTCAATTTCTTTCGTACGTTCTAAGGTTTCCTTATGTTTACGAAGGGCATCGTTAAATTCTTTTTGGGCTTTGGTTTGGTTGGAGGAAACTCCCGTCCAAATCAAAGTTTCCTCGGTGATCACTGGATTAGGTTTGGATTTTTGCTTTGGCATTCAGGGAAAAGAAAAATCGCCAGATGGATTTCATCTGGCGAGTTCGAAGTTTTGTTGTTAGACGACTATGCTTTCATCAAATTCAAAGCAGCACCTGCTTTGAACCATTCGATTTGTTGTGCGTTATAAGTATGGTTGACTGGGATTTCATCCTTTTTGCCATCCTTATGGTTGAATACAAGTGTTAGAGGTTTCCCTTCTGCAAAACTTGTGAGTCCTACAATATCAATCACATCGTCTTCTTGGATTTTATCGTAATCTTCTTTGTTTGCAAAAGTAAGAGCTAACATCCCTTGTTTTTTTAAGTTTGTTTCGTGAATCCGAGCAAACGATTTTACAAGAACAGCTCTTACACCTAAATGCCTTGGTTCCATGGCTGCATGTTCTCGTGACGATCCTTCTCCATAGTTTTCATCCCCAACCACGATGGATCCAATCCCTTGGGCTTTGTAAGCTCTTTGGGTTTGCGGGACCGGTTCATAGTTTCCTGTCAGTTGGTTTTTCACTTCATTGGTTTTGCCATTGAAGATATTAGTCGCACCGATGAGTAAGTTGTTGGAAATATTGTCCAAGTGCCCACGGAATTTTAACCAAGGGCCTGCCATAGAGATATGGTCTGTAGTACATTTTCCTTTGGCTTTGATGAGTAGTTTTAACCCTTTGAGATCAGTTCCTTCCCATGCTTTGAAAGGAGCAAGAAGTTGGAGTCTTGTGGAAGCTGGATCTACAATCACTTGTACACCGGAACCATCGGCTGCTGGAGCTTCAAAACCTGCATCCTCAACCGCAAAACCTTTGCTAGGGAGTTCTTCCCCTGTAGGTGGGTCCAGTTTTACCTGTTCCCCTTTTTCGTTGGTAAGAGTGTCTGTGAGTGGATTGAATCCCAAGTCCCCCGCAATGGCAAGAGCCGTTGTGATTTCAGGAGAAGCCACAAATGCATAGGTGTTTGGGTTTCCGTCTTGGCGAGCTTGGAAGTTTCTGTTGAAGGAGTGGACAATGGTGTTCTTTTCTTTTTTATCCGCACCCACACGAGACCACATTCCAATACAAGGTCCACAAGCATTCGAAAAAACTTTGGCTCCAATTTTATGGAAGGAATCAATGAATCCGTCTCTTTGGATGGTGTAACGAACGAGTTCCGATCCAGGAGTGATGGTAAACTCTGCTTTGGTTTTTAATCCTTTGGCAGCAACTTGTTTAGCAAGGGATGCAGCTCTTGAGATATCTTCATAAGAAGAGTTGGTGCAAGATCCGATAAGGCCTACTTCTACTTTGAGAGGCCAACCATTCTTTGCTGCTTCTTCTTTCATTTTAGAAATAGGAGTCGCAAGGTCAGGAGTGAAAGGACCGTTTACATATGGCTCTAAAGTATTGAGATCAATTTCAATCACTTGGTCAAAATACTTGGATGGTTCTGCATACACTTCAGGATCCGCAGTAAGATGAGCTTTGTATTTATTGGCAAGATCGGCCACATCACTTCTGTTAGTGGATCTTAAGTATCTTTCCATGGATTCGTCGTAACCGAATGTGGAAGTGGTTGCTCCAATTTCAGCACCCATGTTACAGATGGTTCCTTTTCCTGTGCAAGAAAGAGCTTCGGCACCAGGTCCAAAGTATTCTACGATGGCACCAGTTCCCCCTTTGACAGTAAGGATCCCTGCTACTTTTAAGATTACATCTTTTGCGGAAGTCCAACCATTCAGTTTTCCTGTGAGTTTGACACCTATGGCTTTAGGCCATTTGAGCTCCCAGGCAAGTCCTGCCATCACATCACAAGCGTCAGCTCCACCCACACCAATCGCGACCATCCCAAGACCACCAGCGTTCACTGTGTGCGAGTCTGTTCCAATCATCATCCCACCAGGGAAAGCATAGTTTTCTAAAACAACTTGGTGGATGATACCAGCACCTGGTTTCCAAAAACCGATTCCATATTTGTTAGAAACGGAGGATAAAAAATCATATACTTCTTTGTTTTCTTTAACAGCAACACCGAGATCCGCACCGGACTCGTCTTTTGCCGTGATTAAGTGGTCACAGTGAACGGTGGAGGGAACCGCTACTTTTTTACGACCCGCTTGCATAAATTGGAGAAGCGCCATCTGCGCTGTTGCATCTTGCATCGCCACTCGGTCTGGCGCAAAATCTACATAGTCGACACCGCGACCAAAACTCTTCGTTGGATTTCCATCCCAAAGGTGGTTGTATAAAATCTTCTCTGTAAGTGTGAGGGGCCGACCCACTACCTTCCTGGCTTGTGTGATGGCCGCTTCCATTTTGGAATAACGTGCCGCAATCATTTCTATATCAAATGCCATCTGAACCTCTTATACCTATCAGACCGCAGGAAAAAAGGGAATCAATCGAAAATTAAACTACAAGTGCTAAAATCAGTAAAATTGGCTCCAAGTGAGAACCAGTATCTTTTTAGCCGTCAATACGGACATAAACTTCGTCGGCTTTGAGGATAAGCCCAGTTTTGATTTCGATAAGCCTGGTGTTGACAAAAACACCGTCTTGGTATGGAGTCACAATTCCGGTAATGATCACATCCAGTTTCAAAACATCACCTATTTTCCGCAAGGTGGCAGTATCTGTTGGTGCATCAAGTCCAAGCCCCGCTTCTTTTAAAACTTTTTGATTCGCAAGACGGTCTAAGATCTGGAAACGATCCTTTTTTACAAGCTCAGTGGTCAATTTTTCCGCAAGGATTTCTCCATAGGGGCTTTTTTTACCTTCGTTGTCTAAAAAGGTCAGTACGACAAGACGTTGCGGTTGGAAATAAAATCCTTTTTCCGAAAGAGATACAGCCAGTTGCTCCAGAGGTGGAACAGTAGTTTTTTTTGGTTTGGACTCTCTCTCTTCTCCCAGGTAACACGCGCTAACGCTAAATAAAAAAACAATTAAAGTTAAAATTCTAAAAGGCAAGTTCCATCCCAAGCGAGGTAACATATTCATAAAACGATTTTCCATTAAAGCCATTCCCATACATAAAACCACCGGGAACCCCAATCAGCATACCGTCTTTATAAAATTGATTCTGGAAATTCAAAAAAAAAGTAGTTTTTAGTTTTCCCGGATGTTTGCTGCGAAAGGAGGCTGAAAAAGTTTCGGGGGATCTCCCATTTTGGTCCTTAACCTGAAGCAAGGGATCGTTAAAAACATTAAAAATTTGGTTCCCGACATAAAGGGAATAGTTCTTGGAAGATCCCAAAAAAAAGATAAAACCCAAAGAAGCAATGTCTTGAGCGGGTGAAAAGCCCACCTGCCCATTGGGAAAGGAACCAGGACGGGCATTCACATAGTTGTATTTGAGATTTAGTTGGACTTTGTCACTACCAAAAAAAAAAGAGAACTTCCCTCCCTCTGCACCATAGGCTGTCACAGGATTTTCTGTTTTTACATTATACACTGATGTTTGTACTCTTAGAAATTGTGCAGGAGAGAAACTTCCTTGGTATTCATATAATTGTTTGGGATCCACTAATAATCTTTTATTGGAATCGATCTGACGAAAGATAAGTGTTGCTGATGGATGAACTGGAGCAGCCAAGTTTATCTGAGCTAACGAAGGTTCACCGCTTTGTTTGGCTTCCCAAATATTTGCCGTTTGTGGCGAAACATCAAAATCCAACTTTGATCCAGAATTTGCATTTGGGTTCCATTTTGTAGGACTAGTCATATCTTTTTTTGAATCTGTCAAAAGATTCAAAGAAAGAGACTTTAATTGATTGGTAGGAACGGAGGTATCCGCATTTCTTTTTTTTGTCTTGGATTTGAGTATTATTGGATGTAAAACATCATCACCTAACTCTTGTGAGTTAAGGATGTTTACTTCTCTAATCGCTGGATCTTTTATGGGCGCAATAAAAACTACCCCAAGAAGACCTAAGCCTGAGAACAAGGAAACAAATACCGAAGATTTCGGGGAGTACATAAAGAAACTGTAGAAACATCTTTCCTAAAATCCAACGAATGTAAATCTATTTTTAAAATAGAAACATTGAATCTCCATAGGAATAAAAACGAAACCCGTTCTTCAATGCATACTGATAAGAATCCAACACTAGTTGAGTCGTAGCGAAGGCACTGACAAGAAGAAGGAGGCTAGACTTTGGTAAGTGAAAGTTCGTGATCAGCCCTTGAACGGATTGGATTCTGTCACCAGGCGACAAAAAGATGTCAGTTTGACTTGCTCCTACCTTATATTTCTGTATTTGAGAATCAAATACAGTTTCTAAAACTCGAAGAGTTGTAGTACCGACAGCAATGATACGTCTGCCTTCTTTTTTCGCATCGTTTAACTTTGCTGCTGTGGATTCAGAAACTAAGTAATTCTCCCTATGTAGTGTTTTAGTCTGCCATTGTTCGGTGGTGAGAGGACGAAATGTCCCATAACCAATTTGTAACTCTACTGGCAAAAACTCAGCGCCCATTTTATGAAGATTCTCTTTCAACTCTTCGGTAAAATGTAATCCTGCTGTGGGTGCAGCGACAGATCCTGACCTATGCGCAAAGATAGTTTGATAACGAACTTTGTCTTCCTCGGTTACATTTCTTTTGAGGTAAGGAGGAATAGGGATGTTTCCGAAGATCTCAAAATCCGAATCAGAAATTGGACTTTCGGAATACAAATTCGAAAGTTCTTCCCTTGGTCCTTGATAGGAAAACTGGAAATTTTTATAACCAACCGGGAATAGCCTCTCACCTAACTTTAATTTGGCTCTATTCTTTAAGATACATAACCAAGTTTGTTGATTTGTATCTTCTGCTTCCAAAAAAATGGATTCGTGGATACGACCCGATTCTACCTGCAAAAACACTCGCCGGTAGGATACTTTGGTCTCATTATACACAAAAACATCCCCCGGTTGCACTAATGTTGTTATATCCCGAAATAAAGGGGCTTCCCAATATTTGGATTTAGCTCTGTCAACGACCAAAAGCCGAGACTTATCCCTAGTTTCTAAGGGAAATTTGGCAATCTGTTCTTCGGGTAGGTGGAAATCGTATTCCTGTAAAAAATCCATCTTTGTATAGCCTTGGGAAAACCTTGTCAATTAACCAGAAATATTGGGAATGGTAGGAGAACTATGTGGAAATTTTTAGAAAACCTCGAGAAACGCGGAAAATGGATTTTAGCAGTTTTACTTCTGGTCCTACTTGTTCTTTCCGTTTCTAGATCCAACCAAAAGTCCGATTTTTTGGACTATTACCATGCGGCCGAACGTTGGGGAACAGGTGAAAATCTTTACCGCTTCGATGTTGCCTTCGAACTCCAAACAAAAATCAAAACCATGGAAGATCTCTTTCGACCAGAGAACCTCCACTTACTTTCAGCACTCCAAAACGAAACAGCAACCTATATTTACCCTCCTCTATTTTCCTTTTTACTCATTCCTTTTACTTATCTATCGGAACCGAATGCCTCTCTCGTTTTTGAGCTACTAAGTTGGATCTCTTTACTCGCAATTCTATTCCTTATCTTTCAAAATAAGGAACTATCCAGTAATCATTCGAAGTTTCCTTATTTACTCCTCCTCGGAGCCTTAGTATTTAATTTTCGATTTTTAGAGAGCCATATTCAAAACAACCAAGTAGGACTCCTTCTCATTTTACTTGTGTTAGTATCATTAACAATAAGATCTCATGCGGTGAGTGGACTTCTTTTGGCTCTCGCAGTCAGTATCAAAATCACTCCCTTAGTTTTTCTTTTTGTCTTCGTTTATGAAAAAAAATACCAACGGATCCTTTGGTTTTTATTCGGACTTTTCCTCTGGAATGCACTTCCTCTGGTTTACCACTGGGACTATACCATTCAGATGACAAACGAATGGATAACAAAAATTTTAGGGAATGCTTTTAGCAACCCACTACTGCGTTCCTGGAAAAACAATCAATCTTTAAGTTCTACCTTAGCAAAGTACTTTGTGTCCGGAGCAGATATGATGAACCAACCGACATATGGGATGCCATTCACCAACCTCGCACCTTCTTTTCTAAAAATCATCCAACTTTTCTTTATGATATTATTTGGGATTCCGCTTTTGCTGCTATGGAGAAAGAAAAACAAACAATGGGAAATTATTTCTCTATTGTTTTTAATTTCTGCACTGTTTAGCGGAATTAGTTGGGTGCATAGTTATATCATTTGCCTTGTACCTATTTATTTTATTTTAGATCGAGTTACAAATACCAAACACAGTCAGAAAGAACTTTATCTTCTACTTTTTCTCCTCAGTTTGCCACTGCTCACACACAGAACATTCGTTGGATCAAAAATAGAATCTGCACTTTCTATGTTTTCTGTTTTATTTTATACAACGAGTCTCTTGTATTTCTATATTGTAAGGTTTGCATTCCATGAAACAAAAAATCGGAATTGATGTTAGGCCACTCGCCTATGGAATGACCGGAAATTCGAGGTATTTAGCAGAGGTACTGAAAGTCATTCTGCCTAAACACAAAAATAAAGAATTTTTTCTATATACGAATAAACCCATTCATCCTGTATTTCAAAACTTGTTAGGCCCTAATACGAAAGTGGTTCTAGAACCAAAAAATATTCCAGGACCTATTTATTTAAATTTTATATTACCAAAACGTTTAAAACAAGATGGGATCGAAGTGTTTTGGGGCACGATACAAATGTTACCTTTCCTAAAACTCCCCATCCCGAGTTATGTAAACTACCATGATCTCAACTTCATCTCGGCTCCCGAAACCATGGCGAAATGGAACTACTGGCAACATAAATTCCTCTCCCCTATCACTATGAAAAATGCAGATAAAATCTTTTGTTTATCCAAAAATACAAAAGAAGAAATCTCTGCATTTCGGCCCGAATTCAAAAAAAAATGTCTCGTTGTCTATCCCGGTGTTATCAAACAGAAAACTGCCAAAACAAAAACAAAGTTCCCTAAAGATTTTTTTCTTACCGTAGGAACTTTAGAACCTAGAAAGAATATCAACTGTTTAGTAGATGCATTTTTAGACTTCAAAAGAAAATACCCAAAGGATAAACATTCTTTACTCATCATGGGCAGGAAAGGATGGGGGGAAGAAGGTGATTTCTTATATCAAAAACTGAACGATGCTAAGATTCAAACTCAAGGGATACAGTTTATTGAAAAACCGGACGATGCCACTCTATCTGAAGCATTTAAACAATGTAAGGCGTTCTTTTTTCCATCCTTACATGAAGGATTTGGATTACCTTTACTCGAGGCTATGTTGGAAGACAAACGTTGTGTTGCCTCCGACATCCCAGTGTTTAAAGAAATTTTATCCAACAAATGTGACCTTTTTGTTCCTCCCAAAGAAACAAAAACCTGGACTCATAGTTTTGAATTGATGTCGGGACCAAAAAAAACTAGGTCCCCAAAATTCCCCGCCAATCAATGGACATGGGAAGAAACAGCTAAAAAAATAGAAGAGGTACTCTTTCAATGAAACTACTCAACAAATGGATCTCCCAATGGAAAGAAATCCGAAGTAAAAAAGAAACTGCTTACTTTGGAACTTCCTTGTATGATGAATTAACAATAAACCCGATCCCTTCTATTTTACTCATAACATCCTCCCTCGCTTTATTTGTTTATAGTTTACCATACGCATTCTATTTAGGTAAATTTTTCTATTGGTTTGTTGGTGTTTTAGAAATTACCAAAGTTTTAAAAATCCCATTTTTAGATGAACTGCGGTATTACCATTATCTTTCCGTGTTTGTATATTTTTACATCGCCTCCTCTCTTCTCATTGACATTAGCCGATTGTTAAACAAGTGGAATCAAAAAACTGTCTTTGTGAAAAATGAAATCTGGCAAATCCAAAGATTTGGATTTGGGAAAAAGCTGATTAAATTCAACTTGGAAAACGAGGGATTACGACTCGGGTATGAACACGGTGGGCTCAGCGATTATTTGGGATGGAACCGAATGGTTTGGGACAAAAATGGAGAAACATTATTTGCCACTCCCTATTTTTTCCCTTTCAAAAAAAACAAAATCATTGTGAATCGAATTTTAAAACGTTAGATCGGAATTTCCTTCTTGAAAAAGTTATTCATCTTACTTTTACTACTCGTTCTTTTTTTATTCCATCTTAGATACCTTTCGAGGGCTTTCGACTGGGATTCTTGTGTTTATGCACTCAATATCCAAAAAGATAGAGTTGAATCCGCATTCTTTAATCCTCACCATCTAGGGTTTGAGTCATCGGGACTACTCTATTGGAAAGTGCTTCGTTCGATTTATCCTACAACGGATATAATGTTTTTTTTGCGTCTCCGAATTCTTAGTTTCTCCCTATTCTTTTTAGGACTCTTTATTTGGCTCTACTACAAATTATACAAAGATTTAATCCTTGGGATCATTCTTGCTCTCGTCATCCAAGTAAGCCAAGCTTTTTGGTTCTATAGTTTACACAATGACACCCCACTCATCCACTCCTGTTTGATGGCTCTACTTTTTCTATTTACGATCTATTTTTTAAGGCAGGGGTTACTAGTGAGGCATCTTACAATTTTGTGGATCATCCAACTTTTTAGTATCTACTTCCACCAATCCAATGTAATCCATTTTGGAATGGTTCCGATGGCTGTGTTTCTATCTCCTAACAGAAGTTTAGGTAAAAAGCTGAGACTCATATTTTTTTATTTAACCTGCCTGGGAATCGCGACGATTCTTTCTTATTTATTTGTTGGATTCATTATCCTTAAACGAGGACTCGGGCCACTTGATGAAAAACATTTTTCTTTTTGGATGTTCTTATATGCCGCCATCAATCGTTGGGGCACAAGCCTCGGAGAAGAAAAAAACTATGTATTGTACTTCTATCGAGGGATAGGAGATGCATTCCTTGTTTTCCAGAACGTGATTCCTAAATTCCGAGTGAACCTATTCGACTTCCAAAACCCCAAACACCTTCCCTACAATCTGAATCTTTTATTCTGGATTTTTAGTTTGAGCCTGGGAATTTTGAATTTCCGTACTATGTGGGTCCGATACAAACAAGAACTGTTAGTGATGGCGTTTTGGATTATACCTTCCATTGGATTTTATACCTGGTGGGAAGGTTACTTCTTTGAATTTTGGGTAGGAACTACCATTGCCCTTTGGATATTAAACTCCTTTGCGCTAAAATCGTTATTTATACCTATGTTGCCAAAATTCTCTAATGCCATTCTACATACCATCTACTTGGTATTATTTCTTTTTTACTTCAGTACAAATTTTACATTTTCCACTCTTCCCAGATCCATCGGTCCAAAATTTGGATATACCGAAGGAATCCAGGGACCTGTTGAAAAGTTAGCCGAAGAATCAATCTACCATTAGGAACCAAACAAATGTTATTTAACTCTTTCGAATTTTTAGTTTTCTTTTTTGTAACGATCATTGTTGGAAATATTCTAAAGAACCGCTGGCAAAAACTTTTTTTCCTACTCACAAGTTATTATTTTTACATGGCTTGGCAACCATCATCGATTTCCTGTACGGCGATGGCTGCAGAAGGGTTCAAATTTTACACAGATAGACTCTATTGTGATTTCAAAATCAATCCGTACGTTTTTATTCTAATTTTTTCCACGATTATTGACTATTTCGCCGCAACACTCATTGAACGAAAAAAAGATGGTGATAGTGTCAGGGGATGGTTGCTTGTATTATCTTTAATTGTTAATATTGGAACTCTTGGATTTTTTAAATATACTGACTTTTTACTTGGGGTCATCAACGACATCCATCTATTAGGTGCTTATCAATTTCCAAAACAAAACATAATACTCCCTGTAGGAATTTCCTTTTATACATTCCAATCAATGAGTTATACCATCGATGTATACAATCGTAAAATAGAAGCTAGAAAATCATTTTTAGATTTTGCCTTGTATGTGGCTTTTTTTCCACAACTTGTTGCGGGTCCCATTGTTCGTGCAGAAACTTTCTTTCGCGATTTAGACTTTCGACTTAGTGTCTACAAAGAACATTTTGATGCTGCCTTTGCTCTGATTTTAATCGGGTTTACAAGAAAAATTGTTTTCGCAGACAATTTAGCACGTGTTGTCGATTCAACATTCGCAAATTATCAAAACTTAAACTCAATTGAAATTTGGACCGGTGCTCTTGCCTTTGGATGGCAAATTTATTTTGACTTTGCAGGATATACAGATATTGCCATTGGAGTTGCGAGGTTATTTGGATTTCAATTCAATCCAAACTTTAACTTCCCCATGTCTTGCCGAAATATTGCAGACCACTGGTCCAGATGGCATATATCCTTTTCAACATGGATTAGAGATTACATATACATTCCATTAGGTGGTTCAAGAGTGAGTGTGATCATGTATATTCGGAATATTATGATCACTTGGTTGTTTGCCGGTCTTTGGCATGGCGCCGCTTACCACTATGTAGGTTGGGGGATCTGGCAAGGCACAATGTTACTCTCACATAAGTTTTATGGAGATACGAAAGTAGCAAAATTCCTAAATGGAAAAGGCGGGAGAGTGTATGACCTTTTCGCACGAATATTCACCATGTTTTGTTTGTCCTTTGGATTTATCATGTTCCGAGCAGAAACAATGGAAAAGGCAATTCCTATGATGAAGGCTCTTATTTTTCTAAATGATTCAATAGCACCACTCACTCGTTGGTCAAACTACCGATTCGGAATACTCATCGTCATTTGTTTTACAGCTAGTTACATTTTCTCGAAAAGACAAATCCCTACTCTTCTCACTGGAAGTTGGATGAAGTATACAGCCTTTGTTATTGTGAACGTATTATTATTATTACTTTTTGGAGTCACAGAAAGTCAGAACTTCCTCTACTTTCAATTTTAGTTATGAACTTACTCAAAGAAACCATCGCCTTTCTTACCGACAAAAAATTAGTCGTTGCCATCCTTTTTTTACTCACCTTGGAAGGTTTGCTTCAGCTCGGACTTTACAAGCCCTACTTAAAAAAAAATTCCTATGCTTCTAACATCAACAGAGTCACAGAACACGTAGTCTCCAAACGAGATGTATTAGATCCTGATATCTTAATTGTAGGTACTTCAGTTGCTTTCGAAGGAATCAGCATCCGAATACTCAATCAAGAACTTCAAAAATCTGGCTGGAAAACGCAATCCATTGCGGTTCGGGGATCTGAATTGGTTGTTCAACATCGAATTCTGGAAGAATATTTAGATAAGTTCCCAAACGTAAAAATCATCCTCCATGTGATGGAACCAGGGATGCCGTGGGTGGACAGAAAACATATTGTAGATCCTACCTTAGCAATGTTATCGGAGTTAGGAAATTTCAAAGCAATCCCAACGGTTCTAGATTTCGAATACAATCTGGAATTTTCAAATTATTTGTATCTAATTTTTAAGTCCGTTGCATATCGCAAAGATTTATCTGATCTTGTGATCAACTTCAATGAAAGACTAAAAGCCATTACAAGAAGAAATAAAAATCCGAATTTAAACGTTTGGGATTATGAAAATGACCATCCCGAATCAATTGATGAATATGAACTTAAAAGCGTGGATGATTGTTTAACAAGGTTAGCACTCCATCTTCCAATCGAAATTCCAAAAGCTTCCAACCCTGACCATAGACGTATGTTATTTGAGACTTGTGGAATTGCAAGCGTTGTCCCTCAAGATTCCAATGAAACCGAAGATACAAAACGATATTTCAGAAGATTAAAAAAAATGTATAACTTCATTGGAAGTAAAAACATACATATAATCAATATATTTGCACCATACTCCGATGTAATCAGGAAGGTAAACAATGAAGGTAGAATGAAAGTTTGGCATGATGGGCTCTCAGAAGCATTGTCTTCCCACCAAACTTTGGATGAAATGGATCTTCAAGATTCTCTCGGTGAAACTAATGGAAAATATTGTTTTGATTTGATTCACTTAAACGAAGCTGGTATGAAAGAGTTTACAAAAATTCTCGCCAAAGAACTGGAGAAAAAAATTGGGAACCGATGACATCACTCTAAGCCAATTACAATCAGAAGTAAACGATTGGATTCAGACGATTGGGGTAAGATATTTCTCTGAACTTACCAATCTAGCAATATTAATGGAAGAAGTTGGTGAACTTTCTAGACTTATGGCTAGAAAATATGGAGACCAATCATTTAAGTCTGGCGAATCTGCAGACAATATACCAAATGAAATCGGTGATATTCTTTTTGTCCTAACTTGTTTGGCAAACCAGATGGGAATTTCTTTACAGGATGTCATCCAAACCACAATCCAAAAAAACACAAAACGCGATCTCAACCGCCACAAAAACAATCCCAAACTTTAAACAAAAGAATGGATGGGGATTCCCGCCTCCCGTCGAATGGCGTTCCAATAGGCACTAAGATGGGCGGGATGTGAATTCATATCAGATATACAATAATCAAACTTTGTGCGAAAAATTGGATCGGCATCTAAAACCGATTCATACTTAGGGTAGTCCGACCACATCTTCTGAAAAAATTGTTTCTGGCCTTCATAATCATAATCCTCACGGAAAAACATATAAGCATGTGCTAAATCATGTAGCAGGTGTTCAAATGCATCTCTTTTCCCTTCCACCAAACTTCCATTAATTGCATCTTCCCAGCTTATCGTCGAATACCTATAACCTTGGCTTTGCGATTCTAACATTTCTAAAGAACTAGGATTATAGTCGATGAGTCGGATGTCCCACTCACCAATATGCCATTTCCAAAGTGCAAATCGTACGGTATCCGGCATCCCATAAAATCTTACTACCTCTAAAAACTCTTTAGATTCATTTCGATTTGGCAAAGGCCTGCCCATTCTTAGAAAAGGATGTCTTTTCACTCGACGCTCTAAATACAATAACACAATCTGAAAGGTAAGTTGACTGTCGGATATTCGGCCAGCCTCCCAATCCAACTTCAATAAACGCAAGTTTGGCGCAATGGTTTCAGATTCCTTTTTTAATTCTATTTCGGGAATGCAGATTTTTTTGAAGGAGCCATAGATTCGACCATTTTCGTGGGGCATAAGAATTCTAATTAGAAAGTCCGTAGTACTCCGTATCTAGATGGAACATCCCCCCCAACTCGCCACCAAGGAAAAACAAAGTCCCATCAGAAAATTTTATACCACTGTGTTTTGATACACTATACTTTGCCATACCCATATCAAAAAAATTATTACTTTTCGCGTAATCAAGTTTTTCCATCGTTCTACTCGGTTCACTCGTATTATAACGGTAAGCTCCACCATAAAAAAGGATTCCGCCATCTGGTAATTCTGAAGCAATACTCCACTCTCTGCGGTATTTTGAATTGGCAATGGTAACTATTTGATTTCGTGTTCTATCATATAACATCGTAGAATTGTTCAAATTGGATAATTGTGCACCATAAATGAGAACATTCCCATCAGCTAGTTTCATACATTTTAACGCAGCAACTGGGATTGGCAATGAAGGACCCCAAGAAAAAGTTTCTGCGACCGGATCATAGAACTCTGTAGTATCTTTTGGTGCAAAAATTCCGTCAGTCCCGCCTATCACAAGTACTCGACCATCATCCAATAATACAGAACACGAGAATGATCTTGCTGTCATCATTCGATTTGCAATTTCTGTAAAAGTTCCTGTTGCAGGATCATATAACTCTGCAGTATTTAGAGAGGTGAAATAAGTCGGTGTTATAGGAGCAAAATCACGAATCCCACCCAATACGATTACTTTTCCATCTGCGAGTTTTACAATATTATGTAAATGCCTGGGTCCATTCATATTCCCCGTCGGCGTAAAAGTCGTCGTTTCCGTATCGAATATATAACTAGTGGTTAGTGCATAAGGAGTCGCGGATTGAATTCCCCCAGAAATGAGCAGATTTTTTCCATCCAACATCACACCGCGTTCACCACGCAAATTCTCTGGCAAACTCGGATTTGTCAGTGTAAAACTGGCGGAACCCTTCCGTAGAATTTCAGCGCTAGAAGAAGAGCCATAAATTGCAATCACATCTCCATGGACATTTTGGAAAGCATCAAATTCGAATCTGCCGTGGTTCAACTTAGGACCTTGAACAAGACCTATGAATTGGACGGTAAGTGAATTCGAAACAACATTCGATGCGTTATCTTTCGAATTCATAAATTGCAAAGTTAAAGAACCTGGACTATTTGAAGAAAAATTCGTTTCAAAATACACCCGATATGTAGTTTCATTTATTTTCTGAACTGATCTAAGGACAATTGATTGTGCGAGAGACCCACTCAAAATCGGCGGTCCAAAATTCGCCAATGGTTCTGAGCTGGTAAAGTCCCAATACCTAGGTGAAAAAAAAGTATAATCTGTAATAGGAATATAACCAACTAACGAAACTGAAGGAACTTTCGTATCTATGATGATAGGAAGTTTATCATCAACGAGAGTCTCGCCAGCGTTGGAAACTACTCCCGATAGCACCAATTCGTACCGCCCATCATCAATTAGTGGGTCAAATTTTATTAAAAGACGATCAGAATCAATCTTTGTGAAACTAATATTTGGAAAAACTGTTTGATTGGCTTCTGCCAGATAATTGGTATCTAAATTCGCAAGTTCTCTGTTACACTGTAACAGCACTTGATCCACACTACCGATAGACTTTCCATTCGTATTTGTTTCACAATTGAAAGGAGTTGAATAAAAGAAAGCACTAAGAAACAGTCCGTTTGCTGATTTTTGATCATATAAGTTTTCGTATTCTGATGGGAACATACAGCTAATGGACAAGAAAAGCGGTAGAAACAATAATTTATTCAAAACTATATTCCTCCGTATTACCAAGGATATCACCAATTCTTCCACCAAGGATCATCCCACCACCTGCAGAAGAATAACGAATCTCACAACCTTCCCACCTAGCATTTAAAGAACGACTTGTCATATAAAAACGATTGATAGATTCCGACCACGACTCTGTATCCTGAATTGAGTCGTAGGTCGAGCCATTGACAGTACGATATTCCAAACCTCCAGCGACAATGATTTGATCCTTACCATAAGGAAAGACAAAGGAAGAGCCCCACTCCCTCCCAAATAAAAGATTTTTATGGTCTCGAATTGTGTCCGTGATTGGATTGTAGACTTGGGCTCGTAACACTGGCTGGCTTATATCAAACCGAGAATTCACTCCACCAAGGATCAGAATCTCGCCGTTACTCAATCCATGAACAAAATGATTAAACCTTTTATATAACTTTGCGGAAGAATTTGTCAAAGTCTTTGAATTGATATCATAAACTGCAATTGAATCCAAAGCATAAGCATTAAAATCATTTGGACCAGGTCCAGTCACATCAGAACGTTCCCCACCGAATATCACCACCTTACCAGATGAATGCGATAAGATCTGAGCCTGTTTCCCTCTCGAGTCCGCCAAATTTCCAATGGTTTCTACTGTCATTGTCGCAGGATCATTTGTGATATGAACCAATTCTACCATTGCAACGGATTGAAATGGTTTGAACGGGCTAAGTCCTCCCACAACCAAAACATCACCATTCGGGAGGACCGTCATTTTATGTAACTGCCTAGGTGTTGTTAGGTTTGGACCTTCTACCCAAATATTTGTCGCCGGGTCATATACTTCCGTTGAAGTCAACCCCCCGTTTGAAGGGTTCCCTACCTTACCACCAAACCCTCCAGAAACGAAAAGCCTACCGTCATTAAGTTTGACCACATCAAATTCTTGTCGACGGTAAACCATATCAGAAGCCTGGCTAAATTGTTTAGAAACAGAATTATAGAATTCTGCATGGCTCAGTGTTCCATTCCCATTGATCAAAAAATCTTTCTTTGCCCGGCCACCAAGAACCAATCTTCTTCCATCATCCAATTCAATCCCGACACAAGACCTTCTTGCCACATTTAAATTCGGGCCACTCTTAAATGCGAAAACGTTAACTGGAACCATAACCGTTCCTTGTGAGTTCGACGCTTTATCATTTATACCTTGGAAAGAGATTGTCAAAAGGCCACCATTAGAATTTGGATCCCCAGCAAATAACAAACGTATATTACGCGAAGAAACTATAATATCAGAAACTACCAGACTGTTTTTTGCAGTTCCAGATAACGTAACTTGGGACAAGTTTCCATCCCATACAATATCTTCATTGGAAACAATATCCAAAAACCCAGATTGTAATTCGGAGATATCGATTCCATTCCCGGTTCGAAGTTCAAGGATCGGCGGTTGCGAATCGATTTCAAATTCGAAATTCGCAGGATTTACAAGAAGTAATTCGTTTAAATAATAATCTTTTAAGTTGATACTGAATTTGCCACTTGTTATCGAAGGTTTCATCCGAACTTCATATAAATATCGACTTCTTGGAATTACTTGAGAAATAGGACTCACACCAGCTCCAGAAACAGGTAACCTTAATCCATCCGTCTTGGTTGTAAAATCATGATTGGTTGAAATATAAATAATTCCACCTGGTTGGACTTTGTTGGTTGAGAATTCCATATTGACTACAGAATCAGCACCAAGTAAAAACAATCCCATGTTTGCAGGCGAATTCGGATCAAATGCATTTTTGCCCGATGTCAATTGACAAGACAGAAAACTAGAGAACAGGAGTATAAATTTAGTCTTTCCCATACAGCTCCACTCTTGTGTCTGCCAAAACAGAATCTCCAAAGATAACAATCCCTCTACTTGTTTGGATTGCCGTATGTTCTGAACGGGCATTCATCATTGTATCAATGACAAAATTTTTCCTTTCGGCATGATCATATAATTCTAAAATACCCGATTTATAATAAGTATCTACCCCACCAGTATATAAAACTTGCGAATCCGAAAATGGAACGATAGAACTTCCATTTTTCATCCTACTTGTAAATCCATTACTTTGTGTTATAGAACTTGCCTCAGTCCATGATTCAATACTTCGAGAGCCGACGCCACCCCCCGTCACGCCACCAAGAACCAATCGATCTCCACCAGATGTTATGACTGTAGTGACATTCGATCTTGAAGTAGGCATAACAGCTGTCACTGTATACAATGCCTGGGAATTTATATTCAAAATTCTGATAGTATTTAAATAATTTGCGTAAGGATCCGTTCGATCTCTTCCTCCAAAGAACAACACTCTTTGATTGTTTGCATCATATTCAGCAAATTGAAACATTGTATTCATCGGAAAGTTTGTGCTAGGAGGTAGGGTTGCTGCAGTTAAATTACTAACGGAAATAATTTCATGTTCATTCGTAAGGGCAGTATGATCCGTCCCTACTTGGAATTGCCCCCCAGAAACCAACAAGTCACCATTACTCAAACATACCATGGAATGACCATACCTCGCTCTTTGCATTACTACGGGGAGTTCTACTACTGTTTGGTCCAATCCATTGATTTTAAAAATTTTGTTACTGACCTGAGAATTCATCGTGACAGGCCCTGGTATTGTTTTACCGCCAGAGACATACACCACCCCATTAGAATCCGAACAGACAGCCATTCCCATCAAACTTTGACTCAAGGGAGGAAGTAAGGTACTTGTTCCGGTTTCTGGACTAAAAATCTCAACAGTGGCTACAGTATTTCCCAAGATAGATACACCACCGACTAGAAGAATTCTACCATCAACTAAAAGTTTCGATGTGATCTGGCCTTTCGATTCAGAAATATTTCCAATATAACGTGGATAAGGAAATTTGAATTCGAACTGTTTTCCGTTAAATGCATACGTAAAGAGTGACTCTGGCTTTTGGATGAATATGGAAATGGGTTCTCTCCATTCTGACCTTGAAGAGACAGAAAACAATACGCGAATCTTTGATTCAGAAAGAGGGAATACATCTCTTAAT
The DNA here is from genome assembly GCF_016918735.1 of Leptospira abararensis. Lineage (GTDB taxonomy): Bacteria > Spirochaetota > Leptospiria > Leptospirales > Leptospiraceae > Leptospira_A > Leptospira_A abararensis. The sequence goes on along the minus strand of NZ_JAFFPR010000035.1, from coordinate 84,904 downwards.
ACCAAATCATTAGCGTAATGACTCGAAATATGAAAATGACTTTTATTAAAATGGATAGCGATAGGTTTACTTAAATCGAGATCTAATATTTCCGTATTCACAAAAGAAGGGTAATCGTTCGGTTTATATCTGGATGTGATTTGAACTTCATCTTGGGATACTAAAGAAGCCAAAACGGCAACTGAACCACCAGTTAGCGTACTTGGATCGAATAAATTTTGTGACTGGTTTTGTATCTTACATTGAAAAACGGATAAAGCTAAGAATAAACTAAAAATGCATCGCATATCCTAACTTCCCAATCCTTTCAATTCCCATATACCCTTGGTTTTCCCAATGGAACTCGAGCCAAACACCCGACTTTTCCTTAGGATTAGGGCCCAACAGATAAAAATCAAACACATTTGCCGACCAAAGTACGAGAAGCATCGTCAATGCTTGGGATAAATTGGTTCGCGAGGACTCCATCCGTTGTCTGTGCGGTTCAATCAAATAATAGTTCAGTGCCACCGTTTCTGTAATGCGAGGGTTTGGTGGGATTCCCACTGCCGATTCATAACTTGCCTTATCCTTTCTATAGGTGTTGTACTGATAGCCTGCATATAGAGCCCCGAGAGCAAAGATAGACATGTATACTTTTCCCTTTTCTTCTTGGCCCCTGGTGTATTGTCCCCACCCGGGAAATAAAAAGGAACGAAAGGCGTATGTAGGATTGTAAGGATTGAATAAGGGAGCATCCGCAAGGGAAGTTTCTGGATTGACTGCGTAAGTGAGAATCGTGTCTTCGGATTTCTCCGCATATTCCTTAGTATAAGGCTTTTGCAGTTTTTGGTTTGCCTTTGACCAATCTCGTAATGAGGTAATCACGTAATTCGACAATTCGGAGTAAGAAACTTCTCCATTAAAATTGGAATCAGCCCTACCTTCTAATCCATAAATAAGATACTTAGTAAAAATACCGTACCCAGATTTTGGATCTTCAAAACTAGAATAACCGACTTTAGAAGAATAAAAAACAGAAACAATTTCTGAGTCTCGAAATGTAATTTCTTCTAAATATTTACGCCCTTCTTCCCCTTTTCCATCTTCTGGATTACGACAAGCATCTATAAAAAAAACAACTCGCTTGAGTTTGTATTTTCTTGTCATTTCAAGCAGTTGCTCCACGGCAATTCCTGACTCAAATGGTTTTAGAGGACTTGCATCCTCTGGAAGTAAATAAACTCTATCGTTATAATCGACAACACCATGCCCAGAAAAATAAAATACGAACAAATCATCGGGATTTGTTTCTTCTAACAAAGCCTCAAAATTAGACAAAATATTGTACTTTGTTGGTGTCGAATTCACCGAACCTTCTTGAACTAAAGTTTGGATCCGATTGTAAGAACCATAACTAAATAGAATTTTAGTTATTCCCAAAGCATCACTTTTTGCAGTTTTTAAATCACCAAGAGTCAATTCTTTATATTCACTTACACCTACCACAAACCCAAATCGTTTAGATGGGACATCCGCAAACATCACGGACGGGGCAGTAAAAAATAAGAATATTAGAATTTTAGATTTCATCAATGTTACTGTTCGACAGCCAAATCTGCAGCTTGTTTTTCCAAACTTAAAGTATTCTCACCCACTTTTCTAGCATTTATCACAACTTCTCGGTTGATTTCTTCCATTTTTTGGACAACAGCGATCATTTGGTCTTTGTCTCGATTCAACACCTTGGATTCTTGATCCAGTTCTTTTGAAATCGATTCAATTAGATCCAATGATTCTAATACCTCATTGTTAATATTTTTTTGAGAATTAATTTTGTTCGTAGCAGTTTTTATCACTCCACTTAAGAGCTCATATTTTGATTGGAGCGATTCTGTCTGTTGGAGAGAAACGGAAGCGAGTTCGGTTCCTTCCTGAATGAACCGATTGGAAGTGGTGATGATTTTTTTGATTTTAGTGGCGTTTTCATTGGAATTTTCAGCCAATTTTGCAACCTCTTGGGCCACAACCGCAAATCCTCGTCCATGTTCCCCCGCCCTTGCCGCTTCGATGGATGCGTTGAGAGCAAGCAAATTGGTTCTGTCCGCAATCTCAGCCATAATATCGTTTACTTCACTCACTTCTTTCTGAGATTCGTTTACTGAACGAAGTCTTTCTTCTAAATTCTTAACTGTATGCGAAAGTACATTACTTCTATCTTGGAAATCACTCATATTAGAATTCAATTCTTCCACAACCGTTCCAATTTCAGAAATACTCAGTTTGAGTGTATCCGACTTATGGTTTAACAACGTGATTTGATTGTGTTGTTTGCCGATATTGTCTACGGAAGATTGAATACTTTCTGAAAATGAAGAAACAAACTCAGTCAATTCATGAATGGATCTGTCTTGTGATTCAATTTGAAAATTGAAATCGGTTGTAATTTCCCGGATCGATTTTAAAGTTTTGAATAACTCAGATCCAACCTGCACCAAATTGCGGTTTAAATTGTCTGCTGTGATTCTTTCCGTTTCTGCAATTTTTTGTCGATCTTCCGATTCATTTTTGATTTCGTTTAGTAAATTTAAGACTGCCGATGTTAAATACCCAAAACAAATTAAGAACAGTATTTTAAATACTTCATTAGAGATACCAACCGTACTCTTTTGGCTTTGGAATCCTTCCACCTCTTTAAACTCTACTCCTTGCCCATAACCAATGACAGAAATCAGTATCAAACAAAAAGCAGAATAGTAAGTACTCATCAGTAGAGTTCGTTTGGAAAATAAAAATGCAGAATAGACTACATAAAAATAATACAACACATAGAGTGTAGGTGATTTGATTAAGTCTGCAGCAACCCCACTGCCACCCATTAAGCCCGAGGCTGTGACCGCAAATAGAACCGTTATGTCCAAAATGATGAGGGCCTTAGGAAAAAATGGATGTAATTTTTCTTTTTTGAATAGATACGCCTGAAGACCTCCATACAAAAACATACAAGTAATTCCCACGAGATAACTCGTAGTTTGCAATGTGGTTGAGGTTTTATAGGAGCCGAGGGTTGCAATAATATAGAACCCCGCCAAAAGAAATCGGACTCGATTCACATACACAGGGCCCAACTCTACCCAGTTCTTTTTGGTTTTTATTGATTCTAAACTAGTTCTCGTCGACATAGGATGATGATCGGGAAAGGAAAGTGAAAGGGAAGTGATTTTCTTTTTTTACCCCCCGAAAGCAGAAACTCTCTTGACAAAATATAGTTCAATATTAAACTATTCAATATGGAAACATTAAAAACCAACAGCAATTCCGTAGAAAAAAAACTTCACCCCGCCTCAGAGCGTGGGCATGTCAATTTCGGATGGCTGGACAGCCACCACTCCTTTAGTTTTGGCCATTGGTACCATCCAGAAAAGACAAACTTCGGAGCACTCCGCGTCTTAAACGATGATATTGTCGAACCAAGTATGGGGTTTGGAACACACCCTCATCAGGATATGGAAATTATTTCTATCCCACTCTTTGGAGAGTTGGCCCATAAAGATAGTACAGGTACGAATGGTATCATCCGTACGGGAGACGTGCAGATTATGTCTGCAGGTTCAGGAATTATGCACTCGGAGTTCAACCATAGTAGCGAAAAGAAAGTGAACTTTTTGCAAGTTTGGATCCTCCCTAAAGTGAAAGGTATCGAACCAAGGTATGCGCAAAAAACTTTTTCGGAAGCAGGACGTGTGAATCGTTTCCAAACCGTTGTCTCTCCGATTGATGATGAAGCCGTATGGATCAACCAGGATGCCTACTTTTCTTTGGCAACTTTAGATCCAGGAAAAGATCTTTCTTACAGAGTCCATGCTCCGGGGCAAGGGATCTTTACCTTTCTCATCAGTGGAAAACTGAAAGTAGAAAATACCACTTTAGAACGTAGAGATGCCGTGGGACTTTGGGGTGCGGATGAATACAAATTTCAGGCAGAAGTAAAATCAGAACTTCTTGTAATTGAAGTACCAATGAAATAGAGAAATTCTCTAGAAAGGACTGATGTTGCGATCAGTCCTTTTACTTCTTTAAAAACTGACTTATTTTTTCCGTAAGAGCCAATTTCTTCCCAGTAATCCCCACACGATTCTCCTTACTTTTTTCCCTCACCTTTACTCCAATTGAATAGAATCTTCACCCCGATTTGCCCCTCCTTGGGTCTCATTTTTTTAATTTATATGAATTTTTTTTCGTGAATATATTTTCATATTGGTCCAATTAGGTAAAAGTAGAATTTTCCCACCGAATGGGAAAATCGAAGGAGAATACAATTGAAAAGTTACCAGTGGATTTTGGGCTTTGTTCTTTTTACACTTTCAGCCAATGCCTTTGCAGAAAGTAACACCGGCGTTCCGGCGCACGAAGCCTTACAGGTGTCTTCTTTTAGAAAACTAGATCCCATTCTCTCCAAACAATACAACAATGGCCAACTTCAAATTGTCGGAGCAGTTTATGATTTGGAAACAGGGGAAGTAAGTTTTCTCGATGAAAAATATATCTCTTCTATTACAAAGTAGGAATCAAAGATGGACATTATACAAGCATTAGTTGCAAACTTACAAACACCAATGTTTCTTGCCTTTTTACTGGGAATCATAGCCACGGTTTTAAAAAGTGATCTAAAATTTCCAGATGGAATGTATACGGGGCTCACAATATATCTCCTCTTTGCCATCGGGTTAAAGGGCGGGGTGAAACTTAACAGTACAACTCTAATTGAATTCTACAAACCAGCAATAGCGGCACTTGTCTTATGTGTGACAATACCACTCCTTGCCTATGGACTTTTAACAAAATTTGGTAAATACGATAAAGCAAATGCGGCTGCCCTTGCCGCCCATTATGGGTCAGTGTCCGCTGTAACATTTAGCGAGGCACTTGCATTTCTCGATTCTCTTCATATTAGTTATGAAGGTTTTATGCCAAGTATGTTAGCCATCATGGAAATTCCCGCTATCCTTGTGGCATTACTACTCATAAAAATGAATCCAAAAGAAAATACGGAAGAGTCCTCTTGGGGAAAAATTTTACACGAACTCTTCACCGGCAAAGGAACCTTGTTATTATTAGGTGGCCTTATCATTGGAATGATCTCTGGAAAAAAAGGTCATGAACAATTTGCTCCCCTTTTTGAAACACCATTTCGGGGAATGTTGATCTTGTTTCTTCTGGAAGTTGGTATTGTTACTGGAAGAAGATTGTCCGACCTCAAAAAAGCAGGTGTGTTTTTGATCGGTTTTGGAATCCTATTTCCAATTTTCACTGCAATGTTCGGATTGTATTTAGGAAAATTCATTGGATTATCCATGGGGGGTGCGATGGTTCTTGGGACACTCAGCGCCAGTGCCTCCTATATTGCCGCACCTGCCGCCGTAAGGATTGCCATTCCCGAAGCAAGTCCAGCTATCTATTTAACAGCATCTCTTGCCATCACCTTTCCGTTTAACCTTTCTGTTGGATTACCCTTCTATCTCACTGCCTCGAAATATCTTTATGGAGCCTAAATATGAAATTAGAAAAAGCAAAACTCATTACTATCATTGCCGATGAAGCATTGCAAGATCGATTGGTATTGGAATTAAAATCAGTCAATGTAAAAGGTTATACGATCAGTGAAGCCAAAGGGGAAGGAATCAACCACAAGCACCTAACTTCCTGGGAGGGGAAAAACATTAGATTAGAATCTTTAGTTTCAGAAGGCAAAGCCTTAAAAATTTTTCAGATCATCTCCGAAAAATACTTAGAAAAGTATCCAATGGTGATTTTTATGAATGATGTGGAAGTGATCCGAAAAGAAAGATTCAGCTAAATCTTCCAACTGAAGATCTAAAAGGTATGGCCCATATCCAAATAAAACAATTGGTCTTCTTTGGAATAGGCATAGTCGAGTAAAATGACCGTGGCTTGGTCCCAAATCAATCGGAGTCCCACCCCACGGGCATGTTTATAACCTAGAGCATTCACGTCACGTAATTTGTCCCAGACTCGACCCACGTCATAGAACGGAACAATGCTTAGCTGAAAGAACTGATCCCAGAAAGAAAAACTTCCCACACGGTAACGTAATTCAATATTATAAAATCCAATGACAGGTCCAAAAAAACGCTCCTGCCTAAACCCTCGAAGTGTGTTCTGTCCCCCAAGAGCACCAAACGGACCATCGATGGAAAAAAGATATCGATATTCAAAAAAAGGAACATTCCCTTCAATTTTTGTGAGTGCCACACGTTGTGCGATCACAAACTCTTCAAATAGTTTCGGGAATGGTTGGTAAAAGTTCTTCGCTTGGGCAAAATGTCTGATGTAATTAAAATCCGAACCGATCGTTCGTTCCGCTTTATTGATATTATATTCAATGAGCCAACCGCGGTCTGGATCGGGTTCATAATCTCTCGTATCATAGGCAATGCCTGCACGCAGGTAATTTAAATTTCCCCCATTGATACCAATGATTTTCCCTGAATTCGCATCTTCTGTAATTTTGGAATTATCTTCGATTGCCGGAACTTTCAAACCTGTTAAAGGTTCCCTTGCCTCTGTGGAAGTTCCATCATACCGCCTAACAGAATTTTTAGAAAACTCCACCCCACCCCAAACGCGAAACACTTGGAAAATGGTTTTATCTGCAGAAAACTGTCCGTAAGTCGTTTCAAACTGATAGTCGTGGTAATGTTGGTTCGATGTGAATTCTTTTCCCGGCCCACGATTTCGTGCATAGGAATTTGCATTTTCAAAGTCAGAATAAGTGGCATTGCGAGTGATCCGACTTCCATCCATATTTCTATCTTTGTAGTATAGTGGCTGTAAACTCTCGGTTCCCACACCAAAATACTGATTATAAAAACTAGCATCATGCCCCACATAGGCCCTAAGCCTGTAGGCGGTATCTGCAAAGTAAGGAGCATCCCAAGCTAAATAATTGTTTTGTGTCCCACGATTGGTTCTGTAAATTCCCACGTTGAACATATGTTCGTAGGGAGTGTATTTGAACGAAGAATCTGATTTCGTACCATTATAGAAAATATTGGCGAGCACACCAAGACCAGATCCATTCACAGCATCATTGCCGAACAAAGGAAGGCCGGTCGCATACCATCCTTCTTTTTTATTGGCAAGTTCCTTCTCGTCTAATTTTTTGAATTCACCGAGCCACTCAGGAACATCAGATTTTCTTTCTTCTGCTTCAATCCCCAAAGGAAACGAAATCCCCATTGATACAATGACCAAGAGAGAGATCAGATTCCGAAAGAGCATGAAGTCTATTTTACTTCGCGGACTTGGATGGTTTCGACTCGATCTTCCCCAGCAATAATATCAGAAAGGATCACCACTTTTTCACCCATTTGGAGATATCCATTGTTCACCAGAGTTTGGATGGCCAGTTTGATTGTTTTTTCTGGATCAGAAGAAAAATCTACACGGTAAGGAATCACTCCCCTTGTTAGCCAAAGCTTTCGTCTAACAGACGTCATGTTAGTGAACGCATGGACAATCGGATATTTAGGATGAAAGGATGCTAAATTATTGGCCGTGATCCCACGACGAGTGATCGCAATGATGGCATGGGCTTGCATGGAATCGGCTAAATTCGCAGCAGAACGGGCCATTTCTTCTTTTTGGTCTTTTGGTTTTCTTTGGGCAGCAAGTCCTAAGTTGATCGATAGCTCCATTCTACGGGCGATTTTATCCAACATCTCTACACAGCGTACAGGGAATTTCCCCATCGCCGTTTCCCCAGACAACATGATTGCGTCAGCTTCTTCGTAGACAGCATTGGCAACGTCTGTTACTTCTGCCCTTGTAGGAGAAGGATTTTGAATCATAGATTCTAATAAGTGCGTTGCGACAATGACACGTTTCCCTTCTTCTTGGCAACGTTTGATGATTCGTCTTTGGACAATGGGAAGTTCTTCGATTTCTATTTCCACACCCAAATCCCCACGTGCTACCATGATGCCGTCGGATTCGCGAATGATGGCATCTAAGTTTTTTAAACCTTCTTGGTCTTCGATCTTTGCGATGATTTGTGCATGGTGATTTTTTTCATCAATGATACCACGAAGTTGGATCACATCTTCTTGCGAACGAACAAAAGACAAAGCCACAAAATCAATATCCTCTTCCAATCCAAAGATAATATCTTTGAGGTCTTTGGGAGTGATGGAAGGTAAATTGACTCGAATTCCAGGTAGGTTGATGTGTTTTCTAGAACCCAGCTTACCACCATCTAACACAGTACAAACGAGTTCGTTTTCACGAATCTCTTGTACCGCTAGGTTGATGAGTCCATTGTCCACAGTCACTTTGTCGCCAACTTTTAGGTCTTTAACAATATCTCTGTAGTTTACAAAAACACTTTGTGCCTCTGCTTCCATCCCAGGGATGATATGAAAAGTAAAGGTTTCACCGACTTTTAAGTGGAGATCGTTTTGTACATCACCAGTTCTGATTTCCGGCCCCTGTGTGTCGAGAAGGATCGAAATTGGGTGTTTGTGCAATTCATCTTTGTTTAAAGATTTTATAATACGAATGATCTTTCTATGAAACTCATGATCTCCATGGCTCATATTGATCCTTGCGATATTCATTCCGGCCAAAGCCAAACTTCGGATCATATCTTTGGAGGCAGTCGCAGGACCAATGGTACAAACGATTTTTGTTTTTCGAGCTCTTAGTTGTTCAATTGCAGGCATAATTTTAAGGTTTCAATCTAGGTAAGATTCTATTCAGAAAGTCTAATTGCGATTCCGCAATGTCAAATTTCTCTTGATTCGGAAATTTTTCGCTTCGTTGACGGTCACTTTCTGCAGTCACTTTGTCTAAAAGTTTTTTGCCATACCGTTTTAGGTAGCCAGTGGAGATCAGAATTGGCCAAGGGAACTTTTCTCTTTGGTTTCGAATCGGGAAACTGTAGATTTCCTTTCCACCAAACTTCTTCAAAAAAAATATTAAATTCTCTTCGGTAAACTTTCCATTTAATTTAGAAAGTACATACTCACGATCTGGATATACCCCAAATTCCCAAGCTTCATCTAAAATACGAATGATGGCTTCAATGGATTCTTTCCATTTTTTCTCTTCTTCTGGGCTTCCTTGTTTGACAGGCTCTGGATAATCTTCTTCCCCACCATTAAAACCGGAAGTAGCGGCCGCTGACTGTTGGGAGTGTTTGGATTTTTTTTCTGCATCTTTTTCAGCTTCTTCTCTTTCCTTCAAACGAGCTTTTACAAGACGTTCTTTTTCTTGAGAAATCTTTTTGACTTTTTGGTTCGCCAAATCTCTGGTTAGTTGTTGTTGCAACCTTGCTTTGATGGGAGGAATTTCAAATTTATGAACCGTCATACTCCCCATAATCATTCGCCAGATCCGAGTGAAAAAAGGCAGGAATTGGAAAAGGCTTTGGGCCTCAATCTCTTCTAAAAGTCGTTTCGGACTTTCGTCGTTCAAATGAAGAGTGACATTCATCTGATTTAAAACTCGAATCTCCAAATCCGAATGTTTGATTTGAAAGGTTCTTTTGGCAGACTCAATGGCTTGCGGAATACAAGATTTATGAAGGATAAATTCATTGTATACTTTGTTGTCTGCATATTCTGTATATAAAAGTTCTGGTTGTGAAAGAAGTGTCGCCCGAAACTCATCTGTCAATGGTTCCCCACTCACACGAAGTAAGTTGACCTCCACAATACGACCAGCTTCCGCAAGGAAAGCCATAAGGTCATCAACCTGTTGTTTGCGTTTTTGTTTTTCTTCTCTTTCTTTGTCTTTTTCTATAATTTCATTTAGAACCAAACATTCTTCAATGAGAGTTTTTTGGTCACCATAAGAATCATTCATATACCCTTTAATCTCTGTTAAAAGGTTACGCGGATTACTCCAAGAATCTTCGGTAATTTCCCCCATCACCCCTAAATTCTTTAGGGCCGGGTAAATTGTATTTTTAGTATAATCAATGTATCCATCATACCGATCGGCAATTTCAGACGGCCGATTGTAAAGAAATACACTTTTATTGGCAGGCCTTGAGGCCGAATCATTGCGAAAGAAAAATAAGATCTTATCATCCACCAATTGTTTTAATATGGGTTTTAAATGGATGATGATGGTAGCATCCTTTTGTACTTTTGTTTTGTCATAAGGGCATTGGAATAAATTCCCAATTTCAGTCGACGCATAGGTATCAAACAACCTGTTAGAATCCACTGCTGCTTTGATGACCTTACGCATCTTTTCTTTTCCAACATACTTTCTTTTTTCATTGAACCAACCCTTGATGGCAGCTGTAGAAAGTTCATTGAGTCCGAGTGCATAACGAAACGCAGTTCCCCCATCAGAGGTTGTGGGTCTTGCAAATACAGTATTGTGTTTGATGAATGTCTTTGGATTTTCAGGATCCCCGGGTTCGTTCGGATGAAACTCGAGGACATTCATCTTTCTGATGATGGCAGGATTTTGTTTATAACTTAGATCGATCACATAGTTTTCTGTACGGTCACGATCTATCGAACTATCACGTTCAATTTGTTCTACATTGGGAAGGACTTTGTTTTGTAAAAACTTATCCGTCCATTCAAAGATCACAAGGAGAACTTTATAGATTCCTTTGTAGGAAAAATCCCCCCGTGAATCCATAGCCTGCACCTTTTGGAGGCAGGCTGTGTAATCCATTACTTTTAATTCCGGGAGGTTTGGATCCAACATGGTTTTTTAGCGAATGTCCTTAGTTAAAAAATCCTTTTTTATACAATAACTCTGCATTCAAAATCGCAGCACCCGCTGCACCTCGAATCGTGTTATGCGAAAGTACTACCCATTTCCAATCTAAAATTGGATCTTCTCGAAGCCTTCCGACAACGGTAGTCATTCCTCTACCTGTCTCTAAATCAAGACGTGGTTGGGGCCTATCATTTTCTTCGCGGTAGAGAATAGCCGGATTTGGTGCAAACGGCAATCCCAATTTCTGCGGTTCCCCTTGAAAATCGGCCCAAACCTTAAGAATCTCTTCTTTTTTTGGCTTTTTGTCAAAGGAAACAGAGACACAAACTGTATGTCCGTCAAAAACAGGAACACGATTGCAATGTGCCGAAATTTTAAAATCAGCGGACTGAATGATCCCGTCTTTCACAGAGCCTAAACATTTTTGTGGTTCGACTTCTGCTTTGTCTTCTTCCCCACCAATGTATGGAACAACATTCCCAAGAATGTCCATGGTCGGAACTCCTGGATAACCCGCACCAGATATAGCCTGCATAGAAAACAACATCACAGACTTCAGTCCAAAAGCATCCATCAAAGGTTTTAAAGAAATGGTAACGCCCATAATCGTACAATTGGAATTGGTAATGATTTTTCCTTTGGTCTTTTGGAATTGTAAAACATCCAAATGATGCGCATTCACTTCCGCAGAAAGAATCGGAACGTTCGGATCCATTCTATGATTTTTAGAATTAGATAGAACCATCACGCCAGCTTCTGCATAAGCGGTTTCCACTTCTCCAGCAATCGATGCATCAAGGCCGCTAAACACGAGTTGCACGCCCTTCGTCACTTCAGGATTTGGTAAAGAGATGATAATGTTTTTGGCATAAGCCGGGATATCGGAGGAAATCTTCCAACGAGATTTCATTACCTCACCATATGTTTTGCCAGCGCTTTTTTCAGAAGCTGCTAAATGAGTCACCGTAAAATAAGGGTGATTCTCCAAAAGTTGAATGAATCTTTGACCGACGGAACCTGTTGCGCCCAGGACTCCAACTTTGATTTTTTCCATAAAATTCCTTATCTAATGTAAGGATTGAAAAACATCCTATTTCGGAAAGAGATTTCCAATTCTTTTGGCATAAATCGGATTCATTTGTTCCATTCCCACATAAGTGAAGTGGTGGAAGTCAGAAAAACCCTGCATGGGCAAACTTCGGTGGATGTCCCAATAATGGACAGACCCTCCGGCCAGAGATTCCAAATATTTCAGGTGGTCCCGATACCAATTTGAATCCTCATACCAATCAAGCGAGATGGGACTCTCGGGATTGTTGATGAGTAAAAATGGGACATTACGCTCTCGGAAATGATCCGCTATTTTTTGGAGATACCGAAAGTGAAAGTATGGCCGGAACGATTCCTCGCGAATCCTTTCTTTTGCCAATTTTAAAGCGACGAGGTATCCAATTCCTGGTCGCTTTTCCAAACCCTCTAACAATCGGTAGTGAAAGTATTTCCGATATTCTTCATCTTTCATTCCCAAATACCGAAAGTCTTCCGTTCTTGGATCCCGTTCATACTGGATTCCCGATCGGGCCTCTTCCAATCCAAAGGTTTGTTCGAGCCTCACCCCCATTGGGTCGTAATGATAATCCAGATAGGCGCCCGTTGCCTCGTTTGCAAACCATACCCGTTCGAGTTTGACAGTGACTGACTTTTTATCTTCGAAGAATTTAGAATCTAAATGCAGGTGAACCCAACCTTCTTTGGTGAGTAAGATCTCTTGTTTGGTTTTTCCATTCGAAATATCCATCCGACAAGGTTTTCCGGCCAAAAGGAAAGAAGTAACCTCCACCCAAAAACCTTTGTTTTTGATTTTTTCTGTGGGGAAAAAACTAAAACTTTGGCCTGTCCATCCAAGCCCATTGATCCCTTCTGGAATGAGAACTCCTGCATACGCATGGTAACTGGTATTACGTCCAAAACGGTGTTGGATTAAATTTTGTAAATTTTGTTGGTAAATGTCTTTATAACGATAAAAAGAAAATCCAGAAGAGATTACATACTTCGACCAGGTTTCCCAGTCCATGGAATACCCAACTTCTTGTAATGTCTCCCAAGGAAATACCCACAAAGATTGCGGAGCCTCAGCAAATGTCAGTGCATCCTTCACCACAACCGATTCGTCTACAGAATCATTCCGTCCCTCAGGAAACATAACGTAGGTTCGGTGGAGCCTGTAGTCTATAAAATTAATTGGATAGACCACAAGATCCGGCTCCAGAGGATCCAACCAATTGAGCAATAAATACACATAAAGAGGACTATTCCCTGCATATGCTAAATAAAAAACATCCACATCCAAAGAAAAATCTTTCAACAAAGATTTCTTTAACATACCGGCATCAATCGAATAGTAGGCAACCGAACTTCCTACAATGATGATTCTTTTTTTTGTTTTGGGAAGATTCCGTATCCTTTCATATTCATACAAAAAATTGAAAAAATGGTTTGTGTTCCAAGGAGATTCATTTGGTAAAAGAAACTGGAGTTTCTTAAAAACTAGAAAATCTAAACCAAATAACGAAACCACAAAGAGGCATATAAATAATATCCGTTGTTTCATATATCCGCCTAAAATACAAAATACACGAAAGGTTTACTATCGGCAGAAAACAAAACGACGAGGATAATGAAGATAGAGGCCAAAACTCCTAAAAAAACGGTTTTTCCTAAGGAATTTTGCCATTTTTCAAATACACCTAACAGTTGCTTATTGTCCTTAAAGTAAAAATTCCCCAATATATGTCCAATAATTATGACTAACAAACAGTAAAGAAAGGTCTTTTCCATCGTGTAAGGCAGAGAAAAACCCTCTTTTTGGGTAAAAAGTCCCTGTAGGTAGCACAGTGAATTAGCAAAATCTATGCTTCGGAAGAAAATCCAAAGTAAACTCACTAGAACAAAAGTTCCCAGGATACGAAAAGGCCGCATCCAAGAAAAATTCCATAACCTATTCCCTTGTGTCCTTCTTTCCAAGATTAGCAAAATCCCATGGCAACTCCCCCAAATGATAAAATTCCAAGAAGCACCGTGCCAAAACCCACCAATTGCCATCACAAGGAATAAATTTCGATAGGTGAGGAGAGGGCCGATTCGGTTGCCACCAAGCGAGATATAAATGTATTTTTTTAGCCACTGAGAGAGAGAAATATGCCAACGTGTCCAAAACTCCGAAAACCCATTCGCAAGGTAGGGCATTTTAAAATTCTCTGGTAAACGGAATCCAAAAAGAAGTGCCGTCCCCTGGGCAATATCAGTATAACCCGAAAAATCGCAATAGATCTGTAGCGAATAGGAAAACATCCCAATCCATAATGCCTTAGCGGAAACCTCCGTTGGCCTTAAAAATACAAAATCCGATGTTTCCGACAAATGGTCTGCCAGGACCATTTTTTTAAATAATCCAAGTAGAATGAGAAAGACCGCAAAAAGGACTGGGATTCTGAGAAAAGGGAGGGGCCTGCGGATCTGAGGCAAAAAGGATTTTGCGGTGACAATGGGACCTGCCACGAGCTGTGGAAAAAAAGACAAAAAGAGAAGATACGACAAAAACTGCCGTTCAGGTTCCAGTTCCCTCTTGTAGACATCGACCATATAGGAAATCGACTGGAAGGTATAGAAGGAGATGCCCACAGGAAGTAGCCAATGAGCCCCAAAAAGTGTGTCGGGGGTTGTTAAATTGAAAATTATTGACCAATTTTCAGCAATAAAATGCCCATATTTAAAGAAAAAAAGAATTCCGAGGCTATTCGCAAGGGAGAGACCTAAAGCGAACCTCCGCCACCCCTGAAATATAAGAGCGCCGAGCAACCTTGCCAAAGAATAATCAACCAATGCAATCCAAAGCAACAGAAGGAAGTAGTATGGATTCCAAAAGCAGTAAAAAGCCGCACTTGTAGCAAGCAAATAAATGATTAATATTAATCCCTTAATTGACCAATTAAAATCAATGATGTGCCAATATTTGATCAACAAAATGCGCAAAAACCACCAGATTCCTAGAGCAGCAGGAAGAAATATAGCAAAGGTTGCCGAATTAAAAAGCATAAATATGCCTATAATTAATCAACTATACATTATACTTGCATTTTACCCCGCAATTCGGGCAGGTGCAAGTAACCTCTGCCTTAACTCTACGCCCCTGCGCCCCTTCCACTTTCCCGACTGCCACAAAATCGAATACAATCCCCTCTGGAACAAAGTGTCCCGACCCATATTTAGCCGTTCCTTCAATCAAATTGGAGCAGGCATGGCATTTCACCCTAAGCCGTATCGTTTCCGCCATAATAGAAAGAACGCTGGCCGAGTGACCCCGAGTGGCAACCACTATTCAGATCTCTGCCAATTTTACATGGGCATGCATTTTCCCTACACATGACAACTTGGCAGTATTTTGACCAGGATCGTGTGGTCCCGGCTTGCTCCCTTTTGCCGAAAACTCTGTTGCATGTCCCGCAAGTAATCTTCCGCTCTGGGGCCAATAAATGTCGGAATTTGGGCGCTTCAGGCCTTGATTACCTAGTTTCCAGGAATAAAATCCAATCCATCAGGTGGGCCCGAGTCTTTTTTGTAAATGGGTATCCCTTTCAAAATACTTTGAAAAAGAGGAATTTTGCACTAAAATAGGATGAATTTGCAGCTTCCTCTCCCCCAACAGAACTGCCGAAATCTCGCCACTGAGCAATCCAGGATGGTAAGTTTCTGGTTTTTCCTATTCTTTCCCTCAAGAAGGAAGGAAACCGGATTTCTTTTGAAGTTCGAAAGTTTGAGGGGCGACCATCGGGCACTTTTCCCAATTGCCGTTCTACTGCCTGCCCGAAACAAGGCATGCCCTAGAACGGTTGCCCATGATGGAGCAGCAACTGCCCCGACCCGAACAGCCTTAGAAAAGATAGCAACCATTAGGTGTCCAGCTTCAGGCAAATAGCCCGAGATGTGATATTTTGAGTATTTGCCTATTTTTGGGCAATTTATCTAGCTAAGGCTGTAGGGAATTAGCGATGGCGAGCTTTGAGAAAAGAAATCCTGGATAAATGCTTAATAATGGTCAATTTAAGAAAAAGGTTGCCTATGTCCCATAAAGCTGGATTTGAAGGAAATGACCCTGTGGTGCGCACAGGGCAAGGTCTTCATCGTACCGAATCCTAGGATTTAAGACTTTTTGGAGCTAGATTTAGAAGAAGGTTTACCCTTCTTTACAGGAGTTGTGGACTTGGATGTACTTCGTTTCGTTTGGGAGCTAGCGGACTGTTTTTTTGCTGATTTGCGTCCAGTGCGATCACTGGAAGATTTGTCCTCTTCTCCAGCCAAAAGGTCACTGGGGACCCTTCCATTACGTTTGGCCATGTAGATGAAATGTCGGACATATTGTGTGTATGGTTCGTGGATGGACTTAGGATCGAAGTTTTTAGGATCCTGGAGGAGTTGATTGACAACGGCGACAGGTAGGTCGTCCTTACTGGTTGCCATAAGTATTTCCAATCGTTTGCAGATCTCCGAATCATTGACTTCAGTAGAGAGTTTTCGCATAGCATTGAGGAATTTTTGGAAGGCAACTCGCTTCGGCTGAGACATATCCCCAGAAAACCAAAAAGTCCTGAGCTGGCAATCGATTTTACTGAGAAATGCTCTGGTGGATTCTCAAAAACAGATGATGCTTTACAGATTCCTAATGTTTTGAATTGGGAAGATAACCCCGTCCCTCTCACTATACCCCTCTCTACATTAGAGGTCTCAAAGAAAATCTCCAGCTCGGGAATCGAGACATCGGAAGGAACAAAGGTGCTCGCTGTTTGGATTTCAGATGGAAAGGTTTCCGGTGAGACAAGTTCTGTTTCCTTCGGGACAGTCACCTCAAGAACCAAACCGTCGCGAAGTTCGATGGGAGTAAGTAGTTCGTCGTTCGGAATGATTACAGGGAGGTCTGCTTCATTTGCAAAAAGACCCACCGTAGGAAAAATAAAAAATATAGAGAGCAAAATCAGGAAGGCGCTCTTTTGCAACTTTTGTGCCAAATTTTTTATTTTTTCCAGAAAAAACATAGGATTACCCTCAGTTTTCATCGAAATCGTAGAAAAATAAAGCTTTTTTTAAGCAATTTTGGCTATTTTTTGATAATTTGCGAACGCACCCTAAGTTTCCATTCCCAGAGAACAATCTCATGTTCGAGGTCTTGGGCGGTCTCTTGCTCTTTGGCCAGAAGGGCATAAATCATATGGGAGATCTCTTTGGAAAAGCCTGCATCCAATTCCTTTTCAAAATCTTCTACACGGTATTCCAAAATAAGAACTGCCAATCGGAATGCTTCCGTCATCGCAATGAGCTGAGGTTTGACCACATCTAGTTCTGGCTTTTTTAATTCGTTTTTGATCATTACATCCAAAAAAGTTCGGATGAACATGACATCATCGGAAGAGAGATGAAAATCCAATAGGAGTTGTTTTACTTTATCCAGCTCCATCGCTCGCAGGTGGATTCTTGCCAAAAACACCGGATTTTCGCTATAGGTATTGAGGTTTTGGTTTTTAGCCACATCGGTCGCTCGGACCTTGTCGTAATCGACCACACCCTTGTCTTTGGATTCATCGGTTTTTGGGGACTGAGATTCCGCTGAGGTATTGATCCTTTTTTTGATTACAAGGATATTCATACTTGGGTATCGGATCTTAAAGGAAACCATGTCGGATCTAGGAATCTCTTCATCGACCACTAAAAACTGGGCATGCTCCCCCCTCTCCCAGGCCGCCATCAATTCTTCTTTATTTTTATAATGGTAAATGACAACGGGAAGGACATCGCTCAGACTTCCCGTACCTAAATAAATAGTTTTGATTTCGTTGGAAAACCCATGTTGGTAGGGAATGACGAGTTTTCCTGCTTTGACGTTGACAAAGGAAAGTTCCCCTAAATGGAAATGGGAAACATCAAAATCGTCCCCAAAAAAGCCCACTCGGGGGACATTGACTACGATAGAATTATTCCTGGCACCTTTTGGGACTTCTGGTCCGGTCTCGGTGAAAACGACGTAGGTAAGCTTGGACAGTCGGACTTTGACGAGAAAACCGGCAGGGGTTTTTCGCTCTTCGTATACAGTGTCATCCATCTTTACATTAAACCAAGTTGTTTCATTTTATATTGGAGGGATCCCCTCGAAATACCTAAGGCCTTTGCCATCCGGATTTGGTTGCCAGAAAAGATCCGCATAGCCAGAAGAATCTTCTGCCTTTCTAAGGCCTCTGTTCCACGCCGCAAGTCTAAATCTTCTGCATCGGGAATCTCCAAATCCATCTTGAACTTTCCAGGTTCCAAATCCGCTGGTTCCACCTGGTTCGACCGGCAGGTCAAAATCCCTGTAAGAATTGCATTTCGTAAGTTCGTAAAATTTTCCGAATAAGTTCTAGATACCAATTCCTGCAAACTCAAAGCCCCTAATTGCAAACCCGATCGGTTCTGAGAATCACATAATTCTTCAAATATAGCCTGAACCAAAGTTTGCAATTTTGCTTTGGGAAGGAACCTAAGGGATGGTAGTACCAACGAATTTTTTCGCAAAAATCTTTCAAACTCAGGTAATAATTCTTGGCCCATTTCTTCAGGTCCAAGTAAAAATAGAGAACCAGAATATCCGGATTTGGACCACCAATCCGAGAGGATTTGTTGTTGGCCTAAATTGAGTAATTGGATTCCAACAAGAACCAAACTTCCGGACCGAGACTCTTCCCCCCAAAGGGCAAGGGCCTTTTCCAACTTTCCAAAATGGTCAGGCAGGGATTCTACAACGAGAATGGGAGCACCCGGCAATTGGGTTTGGTGGATCCATTTTGCCAAGGTTTTCTTTCCAGAACCAGGAGGCCCAAGAATGGTAAGGATTTTTTGCTTCGTAAATTCCGAAGTCGCAAGGTCTAAATTGGGAATTTCAGAACGGTATAAAGAATGCGAATTTTCTGAAGTTGCTACTTCCTTTCCACCCAAGCGGACTTGAGTTTCTCCCCATTCATTCCCAATCTTTTCGGCAAAAAAACTGAGGAAAATTCCTGCGGGGAGAGTTAGGGAATCATCCATTTCCGCTAGTAGAAATCCGATTTCTTTTTGTTTCGATCGAACCCGAATGGCCAGCGCATTTGTTTTTTTGTTGAACAATTCAAACTCTGATCCAGAGAAAAAGATCGGTTCCTCGGAGTGCATCAATTCTTCCCAATGCAGAGAACCGCGATTCAAAAAGGAATAATAAAAACCGTCTTCACCATATCCGAAACTCGCTGATTCGTAAAAAGAATCTTCATCCTCGACCTTTAGTACGACTACTCCTGCTGAGAAACCGAGCTCAGTACATAGCCTTTCCCACAAAATTGGGAGGACAGAATCCATCCAATCCTTGCCTGTTTTTTCGGAGGCAAGTAGGGAAATGGCTTGGGAAGGCATGCTATGAAACTGTTTAAATTTAATCACTTTGTCAAGTACGTACCTATTTGAATGTCGGATGTCCGACCAAAAGAAAGGAGATAGTTTTTGCTAATTTTCAGTATGTCGGATGTCCGACAATGAAGAGAGAAGAGGCCAAAAAATCCTTTTTTTGCTCCATTCTAAAAATACAATTGATCCCAAATTTTCGGCAGGAAAGCATACCATTTGGGAAGGGAAAATAGAGATAGATGATCACCATTGCAGTTGCAAACCAAAAAGGCGGAGAAGGAAAAACGACTACTTCTTTGAATCTTGCCATGGGGTTGGCCCGTCGCAATCTTAAAACCCTACTCATCGATATGGACCCTCAGGCGAATTCCACGGGAATTTTTCTGAATCCAGAGACAGTTGAGAAAGACCTTGCCCACCTCTTCCAAAATTCAGCCAACCTTAAAGATATCATCACACCTGCATATAACGAGCATTTGTGGGTAGCTCCATCTAGCATGCGCTTGGCGGAAATGGAAACGGTTTCCGTAAACTCCGTCGAGGCCCCCTATATCCTGAGAGACTCCCTCGCTGCCGTTAAGGAATTTGATTTTGTCATTATTGACTGCCCCCCTTCCCTTTCCATCTTCACGGTGAATAGTCTTGTGGCTGCAAACTTTGTCCTTATCCCCCTCCAAGCAGAAAAGTTCTCCATGGACGGAATCATGGGCTTACAACAAACCATCTCCTCGATCAAAAAAAGGATCAATCCGGAACTGGAGATCTTAGGGGCTCTTATCACCCAACTCAAACCCCAGACCTTACTTACGAAAACCATCCTACCTGTTTTGACCAAATACTTCCGAATTTTTGAACATACAATTTCGGATGGAGTGGCCATCGGAGAAAGCCACCTGGCAAAAAAATCTGTTTTCGATTATAACAAAACCTCTCGTCAGTCTCAAGAGTATGAGGGTTTTATAGAGGAGGTTTTAAATGAGCTTAAAAAGTAAACGCCTCGGAACTCTAGCCGACATCTACCAAGCAGAAAATTTAGATGGGACCATTCGTACGATTCGTATGGATAGAATCCTACCCTCCGAACACCAACCGAGACAGGAAAGAAAAAAGGGGATTGAGGAGCTTGCACAGACCTTAAAGGTGGATGGACTTTTACAACCCATCATTGTGTCCAAAGGGGAACGCGAAGGTCATTACAAAATCATTGCTGGCGAAAGAAGATACCACGCCGCCAAATCACTCGGCTGGGCCGAAATTGAATGTAAAATCCTAAATCGCCCTGATAAAGAAATTTATAAATTAGCCGTCATTGAAAACTTACAAAGGGAAAACCTATCCCCTTATGAAGAGGTAGATGCCCTCCTCTTTTTAAAAAACTCCCACAACTACACAGATCAGGAATTAGGTGACCTTTTTGGGAAGAGCCGCAGTTATATGACTGAAGTCCTTTCTATTACCTCGATGTCAAAAGAAGACCTCGACAAATGCAAAAAAAACGAAATCTACAATAAGAACCTTCTTGTCCAAGCAGCCCAAGCCGCTAAAAAAGGAAGCCTCGACGATTTTTTAACCCTCTTCCACAAAGGGGCATTAAAGACAGTCAGAGACGCCAAAGACTTCAACAAACAAGCGAAATCCGGCGAACCGGGCTCTGCAAAAAACTCACTTTTTTCTGGATACAAAATCCGGAGGACAGGAACAGGGATTCAGATTTTGTCCGACGACGAAATTTTACTCGGAGACATTTACAAGTTCATCCGCAAAGAATTGGTAAAAAAATACGGGGACTCGGCATAACCCAGACAAGTACTAAGCAGTCAAGTACTTAGGAAAAAAATTTATAGTACAGCTTAGGAAAAATGCTGTACGAACTTGACATCTGCCGGAATCCGACAATAATGTGACATAATAAAAGTGATTTGAGTTTGAGCAGGCGTTTCTTGTGGCCCAAGAGACGGGGGATTTATAGTATCCCAAACCCGAAATATAAAAAAATTCCCCTGGTGTTCCAGGGGGTCGGGGTTTCCCGAAGGAATGTTGTTGGATGAGACATAATTAACATTATGTCAGATAATGTCAACTCCTTCGTAAAATTTGCTTAAATTTGGTTTAATTTTTGCAGAAAAGCGGAGGAGCTTTCGTGAGCGACCAGCGGCATCCCTATATCCGACTGATGACCGACATCATAGATTCTGGTGTTTGGGCTGGCCTATCCCATGCGGCCAAAACACTCTACCCGGTCTTATTGAAATTCAGTGACTACAACTTCAAACCAGTTTGGCCTAATACAGAAACATTGATGAGGCTTACCGGATTCAAAACAAAAAAATCCATTGTTTCTGCCAAAAAAGAACTCACACAAGCGGGCCTACTCTACCAAGTCCCCGGCAATGGACGAACCTCAACAAGGTATCATTTTTCTTTTCATTACGAGGGTTCCAGAATTACCCCCCTGGGGGATACAAATATAACCCTCAGGGATTCCGAAATGGGGGCCTCTGGGGGTTCAAAACTTGCTCCTAAGGGGGGTGCGGACGGGACCCCAAACCATATTAATATAACTATATCTAATACAAACAATCTACCTGCGGTGCCAGCGGCGGGAGAATTGAGCAAGGAAAAGGAAGAAAAAAAAGCATTCGAAACTTTAGTGGAACTCTTTGGACCTGAGATTGCATTAGAAGCTTATAAAAAAGCAGTCTCCTTACACATGGAATCAAATGCATCCTATGTTCAATCGCTCTGCCGGGAGATCATTTCCGCCCAAAGGCAGGAAGTGATTAAAACTGAGCAGAAAGTTTCCGGGGAAGAAACCTTTTCCCACCCTGCCTCCTGGGCTGGGTTTTTATCCTGGGCAAGCAAAGAACTGACCCAATCCTCATGGAACCAACTTGAGAAGGTGCAGGTAGAGACCGATGGGAATGTGATCGTAGTCACCTCTCCCCTTCAGGGGCATTTACGCCAAATTGTGAATATGTATTTTACGGAACGAGTAAGACCGGCAGTCCTTGTAGTATTCTCAGAAAAAGAAGAAGGATCGCGCCTCAGTGAAATTCGATAGACTGGATAGAAAAACGGTATTTTTTGGAAGGAATCAGCACCAAAAAGCGCAATGAAAGATCATTTAATCCGCACAAGCCACCCCTACTCTTTACCAATCAAATCAGTTTCCACTTCGGGAACCTTCGAAGTCAAAAATGAAGAATTTTTATCGTTTTTTGAAGAGAAGGAACAGTCCTCACTTTCTTCCATCATCTTTCAATTTGATGATGTGGTTTATTTTAATGGAATCGAACTTTTACCTGGCAAAGATGGTTTAGACTTTTTTCCCGATTCTTTCCGGTTTGAATTGTCTCACGATGGAAAGTATTGGGAACCAATTTTACAAGAGTCTTCCTTTCGGAAGTCTTTCAAAACTTCAGCAAAATGGCTTTTTTCTCTTACTAGTGCCCGTTATGTGAAGTTTGTTTCCAAAATTTCGAGAAAAGCCAGTAACGGGAAAAATCGGATTAGTTTTGGTCAGTTGAAAATACTCGTTACAGGAGTTCAATCGATCCAAGCAAGTTCTGAGTTGGA
Source organism: Leptospira abararensis (assembly GCF_016918735.1). Taxonomy (GTDB): domain Bacteria; phylum Spirochaetota; class Leptospiria; order Leptospirales; family Leptospiraceae; genus Leptospira_A; species Leptospira_A abararensis. The sequence goes on along the minus strand of NZ_JAFFPR010000035.1, from coordinate 62,125 downwards.
TAGGCTGTATGTGAAAGAAAATCTTTTTGATACAAGGCCTGACTACGGATGGTCTTCTAAAAAGAAAGAAGAACCGGAAGAAGAATATTTAATTTTAGACATGGGTTCTGTGAACCGCATTGAAGAGATGCGAATGCTCACAAAGAATGACCCGATCACAAATTTCCCTGAACGGTTTGTAACATATTATAGCGAAGATGATATTACTTGGCACCAATTACACGAAGAAAACTTCTTTTTGTCTGAGCCTGGGACTTGGTATAAGTGGAGATTCTCTTCGGTCAACTTAAGGTATTTGAAATTGGTTTTTTTCCAAGAGAAACAACCAAACAAAAAAGACTACATTACAGAAGTCATTGAACTCGAGTTATACTCTAGTCCCGATAAAAAAGATTCCGGTGGTCCCACAAGAGAACCCCTCCCCTATGCTTCGGTTCTTAGGTCAGGGATCATTCGCCTTGCTGTAGATGGAGAAGTCAAGGAAGGTGTTGTCGTTCAAGCTAATGACAGGCGCCTTCGGGATGCGACTACGGAATATCGAGGGATTGTAGAGCTCGCATCAGATGGGGAAGAAAAAGCTGGGGTTGCCGTGCAAGGCAATGATAAACGTCTAAAAATCGCCACTGAACTCACCCATGGCCTTGTTCGATTGTCAAGAAGTGGAGAAGCAAGACCTGGACTTGTCGTCCAATCTGATGATGAACGTCTGCGAAATGCTTCTACCGATCATCCGGGAATCGTTGAGCTTGCGTTAGATGGGGAAACTCGCCCGGGCGTAGCTGTCCAAGGAAATGATTCTCGTCTTCGTGTTGCCACAAAAAAATCCATTGGCCTTGTGCAACTTGCTGAAGCGGGGGAAGTTGCTATTGATAAAGTCGTTACTGGAGATGATCCAAGGCTTAGAGATGCCACAAATACTGCCAAAGGAATTGTGCAACTCGCACCTAATGGTGGTGAGGAACCGAACACTGTGGTTCAAGGCAATGATAAACGCCTCAAACATGCCAGCACAGAATTACATGGGATTGTACAATTGGCTCATTCAGGTGAAACCAAATCGGGTGCGGTTGTCCAAGGAAACGACAAACGATTGGCGAAGGCGGGGTTTCACGATGCTGGCATTGTTTTACTCGCAAATCATGGAGAAGCTGTTCCCGGTAAGGTGGTGCTTTCTGATGATCCTAGATTGTCTGATAAAAGAGATCCAAAGCCACACACCCATCCTTATGCAGAAAAAGAACATGATTTTAATTCACATACAGGGCTTTTGAAAATCACAGGAGAGGCGGAAGCTTCTTCTAAAGGATTTGTGCCGCCTCAAGCAAACGACGCTGTGATCTACGGAAAAAATACAAAAGTAGGAACAGGAGTTGTGGGTGTATCCTCTGGCACTGGTGTAACTGGGTTTGGGGATTCTGTCGGCGTGTATGGAATTTCCAAAGGAAAGATTTCCAAACAATCAGCGGGAATTTTAGGCGCAGGAACGACGGCACCGGGTGGAAGGTTTTTATCTCAGTCTGATTTTGCACTCGTAGTGGATGGAAAAGGAATTCCTGAGATGGAGCTTTCTGGATCAGGCAAAGCAATTTATGCAAATGGAGAGTCTCTATTTGAAGGAAATCTTCGTATTACAAAAGAAGGTGGTGAGGAGTGTATTGCTCGTTACTTCCGATTGGATGGGAAGGATGTTGTGACTGCGGGGGATTTACTTGTGGCAACGGAAGAACCAGGAGTTCTTGGAAGGTCCAAACACCCCTACTCCACAAACGTCATCGGAGTTTGTGTCACAAATGCCCATGTCGTTTTTGGAAAACAAGAAAAGGCTGTCGAGTATGTTCTTGTGGCACTTCTTGGAATTACAAAGATGCATGTCGACGCAACACAAGTGCCGATTTATCCAGGAGATCTTTTGGTTTCTGGATTATCCTCTGGTCATGCTGTCAAAGCGGATCCCACAAAATTAAAACCAGGAATGCTAGTGGCAAAAGCGCTTGAGGCCTGCAAACGAGACAAAGGAAATATCCTTTGCCTTTTAACTTTCTCCTAAAAACAAAGGGAATGGGGCGGGTTTTTTGATAAAACCTGCCTCGATAGCCCGTTTCAAAAGATACTCCACAGCTCCGTGCCCCTCTTCCCCTAAATTTTTTGTGAATTCATTTACATACAAATTGATATGAGATTTGATTACCGCATCTTCTTTGTTTTGCGAATTGGCGCGAATGTAATCCATCATTTCTTTGGGTTCTAGGTAAGCGGCACTCAAACTTTGTCTCAGATTGGTTTGAAACTGAAGAGCTTCCTCTTTTGGTATATCGCGGCGGATGGCAATGGCACCTAAAGGAATGGGGTAACCCGTAGATTCCTCCCACCATTCTCCAAGATCCACTACCTTTTCCATTCCCCGTCCTTCATAGGTAAATCTTTCTTCGTGGATGATGACACCAAGGCTATCTTCCTCACTCATGACTTTTGGAATGATTTCATCATAACGGAGTGGGTGTGGGTTATGTTTTCCATTAGTATATAAAGATAAAAGAAGATTGGCAGTAGTTAACATTCCTGGAATGTAAAGTTTTTTGTAATTGGTAAGATCTGTTTTGGAATTTTTCTTTCTAATAAGTAAGGGACCGCAACCTCTCCCGAGGGCGGAACCAGTTTCGAGTAAAATGTATTTGTCTATGATTTGAAAGTAGGCAGCAAACGAAAGTTTTGTGACAGGAAATTTTCCCTGGAAAGCAAATTCGTTTAAGTTTTCTACATCATATAATTCTTCTTTGACCGGGTAACTCGCGTTACGGATTAAGTGGTAGAAGAGAAAGGTATCGTTTGGGCATGGGGAATAAGCAAGAGATATCATAGATTTAAGAAAAACTCCTTTATGGGTGTGATCCAGAGGATCCGAATGATTAAAAATACAAACAGGGTAATGGAGATCCCAAGAAATAGGCGTAAAAAAGGCCTTTTTAGTCCCCCTTCTAGTAATAAGGAAAAAGGTAGAATGAGTGTGAACATTCGGCTTAAGTTATCAAAAGATCTCCAATACCCCTCTTCTGCAATCAGGATTACAAATAAACTTCCGAAGATCGGAAATAGTAGGTTAATATTTTGTGAAAAGGATTCTTTGAGTGATTGGATGCTGACAACCGACAGGGAAATCAAAGAGATAAAAAATAGAATTTTGGGAAGTTCTTTCGCTTTGAATTGGAAAGATCCACCCTCTTGGAAACTTTTAAAAAATCCAAATAGAGGGAGGTCTGTCATATCACGAAATCCAAGAGGATTGGTTCCCAAGTGGTTTGGTGGATGGATCCAGCCGTAACCCACCAAACAAAGAAATGCGATGCCAGGGAAGGAATAAAGAACTATTTTCCCCCAATTTTTTTCCATGAGAGCCATAAAAACTATGGGCACAAGAAATAAAACTCCTAACTCACGAGTGATTACCATCAGTAGAAAAAAGAAAACGGAAAGAAGGTCTTTTTTGTTTTTAAAGAAGTAGAAGGCTATGATTCCAAAACTGACAAAGAGGGAGTCGGCAACGAGTAGTAAATTTGCGTTTAGTGAGAAAGGAGAAAGTAGATAAAAGACAACAAACCATTTTTTTGTTTCTGGAAGTAGAGAATACAAACAAAAGACAGATACGGAGAATACTAGAAATAGAAAGAGGAGAGTGACCAAGGGGTAGTAAGAGAAACCAACTACCATTGAGACTGCACCAACAAAAAGAGAGAGTCCCATTCTATGAAAGCGGAAATGGTAAGAATCGACTATCAGATCCCAATCACCACCAACAAACAGATCTTTTGCGAGAAAATAGAAGAATTGCCCATCATACCCGCCTGACTTGTAGATCACAAAATTTGAATCAACGAGGTTTGGATTGATTTCGTAAAACCCTTCCCAAATTCCGATAAGTGCGGAAAGAGAGTGTTCATAGGGAGCTATTTTGTGGTAGATAAGTCCCCCGACTCCTAAAAGGAAAAAAACCAATAAAAACCAAAGTTGGTGCCGTTTCACACTTCCATTTTGCAAAATTTAACAGATTCGAAAAGGAATTTCTCTGGAATTCTACGAAGATTCTGACAGTTTGTATCCAAAGTTGGGGTAAATGAAAGAAGTTCTCGTTACAATCCAAAGTGTGTATCAATATTTAGAAAAACTTGGCCCCAAAAAATCCTTTCAGATTTTGAAGAATCTTGGTTATGAAAAGTTACTTTCGTTAACCGGAAAGGTTCCTAAGGAAAGGCTTATCGTTCTTACGCAGAAGTTAAGTGAGGACACGGTGGTTGAACTTGTAAAACAAATTCCAGAAAAGATCCTTGTGGAGATGATTCGTGAGAATGATGACGATGATTTGGTTTACTTTATTCACTCCCTTCCTATGGCGGATTTAGCCCTTGTTTCACGGAGCATTCCTCCTCATGACGTGGGGTTACTCGCAAAAACTTTAGGTAAAGAGACTAGTGTGGAAATTCTTAAAACTTTAGGAATTGAAAAGTCCATTGCTCTTCTTAAAGAAATTCCTATGAAAGACTTCCTTTGGTTGGTGGATGAAATTCATGTGGGACCCGTCATCCAACTTGTGAATGAACTTTCTGTAGCAGATTGTAAAAAGTGGATCAAACAACGGGGCCTTGCGGAACTTCCGATACTGGTAAAATTTTTTGGAGTCACGAACGCTCTTGTGATTTTTAAAAAACTGGGTATGAACCAAGCTTTAGAAATGATGCAACTGTTAGGAACTCGAGAGATGTTGGAATTGTCGCTTCTTTTGTCGGGAATGCATTTAGAGGAAAAGAATATGCCGGCATTGGCTTTACTAAAACCAAACGAACTCCCATCCAAAAACAAAACAAAACAAGCTCCGAAGAAAAAACAAATCCCGAAAAAGAAAAAAACTTCTAAACGGTAATATTGACTTTAGGCAAGAAAATTGTGAATTTACTTCCCTCACCCATCGTACTTTCTACAAAGATTTCGCCGGACATTTTGTCCACTAGTGATTTAACAATGGAGAGTCCAAGGCCTGTCCCCCCAATTTTTTTATTATCAGAGGATGGGATTCGAAAGAAACGATCAAAGATTTGGTTTTTGTAATTCGGGTCAATCCCTATGCCTGTATCTTCCACAGTGATTTCAATTTTGCCATTGGTTTCGCGGATAGAGATTCCGATTTTTCCTTTGAATGTATACTTTAGCGCATTCACATAGAGATTGGTTATGATTTGTGAAAATTCAAATTTAATGCCACGTAAGAAAAAACCTTTTTTCAGTGAAAGATTCCATTCGATTGGTTTTCCTTTTGCAAGGTGAGAGTTCATATGAATGACATCTTCAATGACTGGAACTGGGTCAAAAATTTCAATCACCTCGGCTTCTTTGTCTTTTTCTCTAGATGTAGTTAACTTTAATAAGTTTTCGATTAAGAAACTTAGACGTTTGGCATTTTTGTCGATTACTTCCAACATGTTTTTATGTTCGGTGTTAAACGGTAGCGAAGTGTCCGATTTAAAAAATTCCAAATATCCTCTAATATTTGTCATAGGACTTCTGAGTTCATGGCTTACATTGGATATGAATTCATGTTGCAAGCGTTCTTGTTCTTTTCTCTCAGAGTTGGGTCGGAATTGTACTTGGTAGCGTTTTTTTGGTGAAAGGAGAATTGATGTAAAGCTAATGTCTACATCTAGTTTACTTCCATCTTTTGCCAGGATTTCTACATCGGGGAGAGATAACATAGTATCAGAAGAGAGGTCCGAACCAAATCGGAGTTGGTTAGAAACTTGATTTCCCAAAATGATATCTTCAATATTCATTTTGGTGGTATCGCCTCGAGTATAGCCAGTTAGTAAACGGAATTGATTGTTTGCTTCTAATATACTTCCTGTGTCGGCATCCACGAGTGCAATGGCCTCTCTGGAAAATTCAAACAAATACCTATACTTTTCTTCGGAATATTGTAAATCTACGGCAGATCTATCTAATTTGATCTCTAAAATAGAAATTAAATTTTCGAGTTCAGTGATTTCTTCTCTTTGGAGCTCTAACTTTGCATTAAATGAGTCTAACATTGAGTTTACGAGAACCTTCACTCTGTTGTCTAATTGTAATGTTTCATCGGAGTTGAGTCTTGAGTTATAATTGCCCTGAAGGATATCTAATACTACGGAATTTACATCAACGATTAGATGTCTCACTGCATTGAGTTTTCTGTAGTTGATTTGAGAGGGTGCATGGAGTTTGGTTTCTGTTGGCTCTTGGAAACTACTAAGTTTACGCACATCAAATACTTTTTTAGGTTCCAGTGCTGCTAAGATTTCATCAAAATCAAAAGCATTTTTTACAGCATCGGGTTGGATAACCCTACGAATCAGTCGGAAATACACATCTTTTAGGAGAGGATAAAGTGTAGTTGCATCTCCCTTGTAAGAAAAAATTCCTTTTTGGATGAGAGGATGTGCATTCAGAAGATTTTTTGTCTCCCCTACTCGGAGGTGCGGGTAAAAATGAGAGAGTTGTAAATCTTCCCAAAGATTTCCATTACTGAGTTGGTTTGTGTTTTGTAACAGATCGATGGCTTTTTTGACGGCAAGAAGAACACCGGAGATTTCTCTTCCTGTTTTTAATACAGCGTCTCCACTAAACGCTAGTAAGGTGGATGGGAAAAAGGATTTGGTTTCTAAAATCGGTAGTTCAAGTGTATTGGCAAAATCTTGAAAGTTCCTAAGAAAAGGGCTAGAAAATGGATCTGATACGAGACCAAGGCAAGAGGGCTTTAGGAATTCTTTTTCCTCTAAAAATCCTGGTGTATCAATATAACGAACCTTGACTGGATTTTTGGGAGCATACTCTTCTAGAAATTTTTCTGCATAGAGTCTTTCCACAGAGTATTGGTGCGGAACGGGCAAAATGTACGCTTTGTTTCTTGTGAGATCTTCTGGTTTGAATTGGAACCGGGAATAAAAGGAGAGTGGAGAGTGGTAGAGATAAATTCCTTTATAAATGCGTTTTAGTTTGGATTTTTTTAAAAAACTATCTTGTAGGTAGGCGATGGTAGGGACTTCTCCCGCTTCTACTCGACCAGCGTCTAGTAATGGCATAATCGCCTTATGGTGGGTGTTGACGTGAAGCGTTACCTTCACACCAAATTCTTCAAAGTATCCTTTTTTATAGGCAACTACAACCGGTAAAGAACTAAGGCGACTTGTTATACAAATCTGGATCACATGGCAACAATTCCAAAAATAGGAATCGTTGCCAAATCATTATAGGTGGATTTGTGGCTATGTGGAAAAAATCTCTTGGAGAAATTCCGTTGTTCTTTTGGTATACTCCGAAACTTCTTTTTCATCCATAACCTTTGCCGAAAGTAAAGAAAGGTCATAAATGATCCTCGCTAATTTTTTTCCTTTTTCTGGATTTACACCTTCGAATGCTTGTAAGGCGGACTTTACTAGCGGGGATTTCGAGTTTACCATAAGTGTATGTGATTTCAGAATGTTTTTCATGTCTTCTCGGTTTAACATTGAATTCATTTCTGACATTCGTCGCATAAACTCTGGCAAAAGGATGACGCCCGGTACATCTAAAGATTTTAAGGCCTCTACTTTTACTTCCACACCCTCGGACGGTAACGAAGACTGAAACAATGATTGAATTCTGTCGGATTCTGTTTTATTTTCTTCATTTACTAAATCTTTTGCAGCTTCTTTGTCTACGATCTGGTCAGCAATTTCCGAATCCACTCTTTGGAATTTCCAATCAGGGTTTTTCATTTCTAAGTGTTGGATAAGGTGGGAATCAATTTTGGAATCAACTAGAAGTGCTTCCAGTCCTTGCGACTTAAGTAGTTCCATATAAACAGAACCCATTTCCGTTTCATTGGCGTAGAAGATTTTGTTTTGATTCTTATCTTTGTTTTTCTCCCAATATTCGGAAGTTGTTGAGTATCCACCTTCTGAATTTTTGAAAATTAGATAGTCTTTCATTGCATCGTAAAACTTTTCGTCAGTGAGAACTCCGTATTTTACAAACAACGATATATCATTCCAATTTTCTTCATATTTGGTTCTGTTCTTTTTGAAATCTTCGATGAGACGATCGGCTACCTTTTTGATGATATGGTTTGAAATCTTTTTTACTAACGGATCGTTTTGTAAATAAGACCTAGAAACATTCAAGGGAAGGTCTGGGATGTCGATGGTTCCTTTAAGAATGGTAAGGAATTGGGGGATGAGTTCACTAGCATTATCACTGACAAAAACATGATTACAAAATAGTTTGATCCCATTTTTTGAAGCTTCTAGCTCGTGGGTGAGCTTTGGAAAATACAAAATTCCTTGTAAACGGAACGGGTAGTCCACATTCAAATGGATATGGAAAAGTGACTCACCAGAAAATGGGAAAAGGTAAGAATAAAAATCTTTGTAGTCTTCTTGAGAAACCTTTGCCGGTTCTTCGGACCACAATGGTTTTTCTCGATTTGCTTTTTCATCTTGTACATAAATTCCAACAGGTAGAAAATCGCAGTACTTTTTGATTAACTCTTTCAATTTCCATTTGTCTAGGTATTCGCCGGACTCACTGTCCAGGTATAAAGAGATTTTAGTGCCTCTGGTTTCTTTTTCTATTTGTGAGATGGTAAAATCAGTTCCTGATTCACTTGACCACAAAACAGCAGCTTGGTCTTTTTTGTAAGATTTTGTTTCTATTGTGACCTTTTTGGAAACCATAAAAGAGGAGTAAAAGCCGAGTCCAAAATGGCCGATGATTTCAGCTTTGTTTTCTGCATTTTGGTATTGTTTTGCGAAGTCTGTTGCGCCAGAGAAAGCAATTTGGTTTATGTATTTTTTTACTTCTTCTGTGGTCATACCCACACCATTATCTTCGATGGAGAGGATCCTTTTCTCTACATCAAAGTTTAGGTCGATTTTGTATTCGTTTCCACCTTCAAATTCTTCCGATAAGGAAATCTTCTTTAATTTTGTGATAGCATCACTTGCATTTGATACTAATTCCCTTAAGAAAATATCTTTTTCTGAATATAGCCATTTTTTAATGATGGGAAAGATGTTTTCTGTTTCTACACTAATTTTTCCTGTTTCTTCAGCTGACATATGTTACTCCTTGATTTTTAGTTGTTTTTTTATTAATATGACTTTTGTTCTTTCTGGTTTGGATAGATTATGAAACGTTTTTTCTATGGTGTGAATATCCAAATCTCCTAGAAGGTTTATGAGATAGTTTGAAGCCTCTTTTGAGATTCCATTTTTTTCTAAATAGTCTGCGAGGAATACATTTCTTTTTTTTCCAAAGCTCTGAACCATTTCGAGAAATTCCCTAGATTGTTTGGTAAACGTATATCGTTTATATCCTAAGTAGGAAAAAACACCAAAAACCGCAAGAAAAACTAAAAGAAAAATGGAAGGTGGATTTGGGAGGTTAGATTTTTGGGGAGGAACCTGCAGTTCTCTTTTCTTTTCTGGAAGAATTGAAATTTCTGGAAATTGAATGGAAAGTGTTTTATATCGATTCTCTCTTAAAGAGAAAAAGCTAAACTGGTAAGGTGAAAGTTGATGATTTCCTTTTGATTGGATTTGGTACCCATAAAGAAATTTGACTACAGAGTAAAATCCATAGTCACCAGAATCTAATTTGCGAAAAGTTTTGTTTTTCGTTTGTGAGAGAAGTTGGTTTTTCGGATCGGACTGTGGAATCGGATTGATCCCTTCGTGTCCCCCCTCCCCTTCGATCGTAATTTCATAATAAGCTGTTTCCCCTTGATGAACGGTCTTTGGAAAGTTTGTTAAGTTTAATTTGAAATTTCCAATGGCTCCGGAAAATTCTTTTGGTTGATTCGGTGGAAGGTTAAGTACTGTCACAGTTGCTGGCGTTGTATTTACTGTTTCTTGTAAAGAATTAAATCGCAAACTATCGCCGGAAATGAATTTTGTTTTTCCGATTTGGAATCGCCCAGATTTGATCGCCGTTAATCCATAGATTTCTTTATCATAGACTAAGGTTTTTTTTAACCTATTGTTTCTTAATACTTCGGGTTCAATTTGTACGGATACTTGTCTTAAGGTTTCTGATAGAAAATATGGGAATGATATGGATTGGTTTGGATCTCTCTCTAGGAAAGGTTGTCTATATCCATTATAATAAAGTACATAATATCCGACGATCGGTTCTCCTTTATAAAAGACAGATTTATTTGTATGAAAGGATACTTCGGGCGATTCGTCAGAAGGCATCTCATCGATTTCGATAGGGAATGGATTAAAAAATTGGTTTTGGGAGTGTTTGCTTTTTTTGCTTACTTTAAATTGGGTGGGTGGAGATGAATAAGTTTTGTTGTCGTATTCTACGGAAATTTCCGGCAGTTTGAAAGTCCCTTCTGATTCAGTATCAACATAAAAATTTAATATCTGTGATTTAGAAACTTTGAAATTTATGATTTGCGTTTCGGTTCCACTGCCAACAAATCGGACACGAACTCCATTTTGTTTTATATTGGTTTGCAGAGCCCGGAAAGGTTTTTCGCCATGGGCTCGCACTTCTAGTTTTGCATGTTCTCCTAGAGAAAATTCGTTAGGGAAAAATTGAAATTCCACATCAGATGCAAATATCGTACGGAAAGGAATGATGCAAAAGAAAAGAAAAAGATTAAGTTTACCAAAATTTTTCATTATCGAAAGAACCTCCTTTTTTGTTTTTTAATATGGAGTCTTGGGAAAATGGATCTAATATCCTCTCTGCATCAGATTTATCTTCCTTTCCTTTATCCTTTCTTTCTTTTGGCTGATTCTCTGGATTGGAATCATTCTTTTTTTGTTTCTGGTTTTGTTCGGATTCTTTTTTCTTAGTTAGATGTTCGATATTTTTTTTCGCAGATAGATGATTTGGATCTATTTGGAGTGTTTTTGTATAAGATTTTAAAGCTTTTTTTTTGTCACCTAATCTTGAGTAAATGTTCCCGAGATTAAAATTTGTTTTTGCTTTTAGGTCGTTGTCAGATTTAGGATGTGCGAGAATTTTTTCTGCAATTTCTATTGCGTCTTTGTATTGCCCTAGTTGGTAGGCTGCTGATGATTCATTGTATAATAACCTTGGATCGTCAGCAATGTATTCTTTTGCTTTTTCGAATTCTTTTTGGCTTTCATTATAATTCTTATTATTGTAGGATTTGACCCCTCTTTCAATAGAATTACCACCTGGGTCTAATTCCCAGGCTTCCAGATTCCCAACCCCAAATGATAAGAATAAAAGAAGTGGTAAATAAATTCCCTTTGGTGTTTTTTGTAAAACTAAGTTTAGGATTCTTTCTAAAAATAGAAATATAAAAGCTGCGATTAAATAAGGATGAGCTCCATCTTCGTTTTTAAAACGTTCAATCGTTTGGATTTTCTTTTTTTTGACAGTTTGGATGGTATCTAAGAGAACGTAGGCTCCCTCTGCTTGGAATGACACATCATAATAGGATCCGTTATTTTGTTCTGCGATGGTTTTTAGTCTGTCTGGATTTAATTTTGAAGTAACTAAATTTGGTGCTGTTGGAGAAGTAGCGATTCCTGCGTCAATCGTTACATATCCTCCCTGCCCTGTTCCAGGATCGCGATATTCGATATTTCCTCCTTCTTGAGTTCCTATTCCCCATATGATCACCTCGCCTTCGATAGGTGGTAGGTTCTGGCTTTCATGGTCTTCTCCGTCAGAGACAAGAACTGTAATTTGCGAGGTGAGGTTGTTGTTTTTCTTTCTTATTTTGTTCACTCTCTCGAGGGCCAACGCAAGATCTGTACCTTTAGCTCCAACCATTTCAACACCTAGCGCTTGTATGTAGTCGGAGACGGCGGTGATATCTGAAGTTAAGGGACAAAAGGAAAATGATTGGCCTGCAAAAACAACAATGCCTAGTCGATTCCCTTTTAGGTTTGGAAGGATACGTAATGCTAAGTCTTGGAATCTTTTGAGTCGAGTTGGCCGTACGTCGACTGCATTCATTGATAAACTCACATCGACCACGAACAAAATGTCCGCTGATTCGAAATCTTTGGTGGATTCCATTTCTGTTAATTTTATTTTAAATAACGAATAAAATGCAAATATCAGTGAGAAAAGAAAACAAATAATCCTTGTAAGATAGATTTTTGAATTTGCTGTATAAATTCTGTTTTTTAAGCCCTTATGGTCTTCTTTGAACTGGTTTGCCTTGATGTTAATGTATAATTTCCCAGAAAAAATGAGGATCCAAATTGCTATAGATATGATGGCAATTGTAGCTATAGAGTCTAGGTCGATCATAGTTTTTCTGTTAGTGGATAAATCATGAATATTCCAGCAATTCCGAGTAATGTGAAAAAAATAAATAAGGCAATAGGGAAATGGGTTTCATGAATTTCCATGGGTTTGGAAGGAAGTTCTACTGTTTCCAAGCTGTTGATTTCATTTAAAACCTCTAGTAAAACTTCTGGGGACTCTGCACGAAAAAATCTTCCATTCGTGCTTTGTGAAATTGCTTCCAATGATTCATAATTAACTTCATATTGGCCTTGTTCTTTTCCAATGCCTATACAATAGACTTTGATTCCGAAGGTTTTGGCTGCATACGAGGCGGTTTCTGGATCCAGTTTTCCTGTATTGGAAACGCCATCAGTAAGTAAGATGATGACTTTAGATTTGGCTTGGGAATCTTTGAGTCGGTAAGTCGATAATACTAACGCATCCCCAACGGCGGTTCCTTGTTCGTTGATATCTTCGTCGGAGGTATCTGCAATCAATTCGTCTAACGCGTATATATCGTTGGATAGGGGTGATTGCAGATAGGCAGCACCAGCAAATAAAACAATTCCAATTCGATCATATAACCGCTTTTGAATGAATTCCCTCAGAAGTTCCTTTGAAACGGTTAATCGATTTTTGGGTAGAAAATCGTAAGAATTGACCATGGAACCTGAAATATCTAATGCAATCATGATATCGATTCCGTTGGTAATGTCTGGGGTTAGTTTGTATTTTTCTCCTGGACCAGCAGAAGCAAGGATCAGAAATATTCCAGCAAAGTAAAATAATGTCTCGGTGAAACTTAAAAAGAACTTTCTTAGTTTTGTAGGTAAATTTGTTTCAGGCTTTCGATATCTATCAGATTGAATGAGTAAAATGGCTCCGAAAGGTTTTTTTCTCCATTGGTATGCAGCAAGGATTATCAATGGGATGATAAGGAAAAGTAAGTAAGGCCGTTGGAATTGGTCCATGCTCATAACTCAAAATCCTTTTTGATTTTTTCCCATATGGATTGCGCAGATTCTTTTTTTATTTCGATATGATTCGCACTGTACTTCGTATTTCTGAAATAAATTCTAGTTTCTCGTAAAACAGAATCATCAATATGAGTTCGATCAAAAAGTTCTGCCAGAAATTCTGAATCTGTTTTTCCTAATAAATCTTTGTCTAATTTTTTGGAATAAACTGTTTTTAAGTATTCACTGATTTTGAATGCTAATTCTTTTTCGTATATTCTTTCTGATCCTAAATACAGTTCAATGGAATGCAGTCTTTTTGTGGTTTCTTCCAATATGGGCTGTCTTTCCCAAATAGCATCCATTACTTTTGGTTTGGATTTCCAGTAGATATAAAGAGCATACAATAAGTAAATATTGATTGCGGTGAAGGCTAGGATGAGGAGGAGCCGAAAGAAATAAGGTCCAGAAAAATTTATAGGAGGTTCAATATCTTCGATATCGGTTTCATACCCGAGAAGTTGCGATTTAACTTTAATGGTCTCCCTGGATTGAATTCTTTCGCCGTTTTGATCCCAGCTAACAGGTAAGATGAAGTTACCTGGTTTGTAAAAAATAATACAAGCCTTAAGTTTTGTTTTTTCTTTTACAACATCAAAAATTTTATATGAGGGCATTGTGTCGTCTTCATAGATTTCGCCTTCCGCCAAATCTAAGTTGGATTCATCAGACTCTGTGAATTCGATTTGGTAGTGGATCGTATCCCCCACATAAACATTAGTTTCAAATACTATCTCTTTCGGTTTAGCGTATAGAGAAACGGATGATAGTAAGATGATTACAATGTATTTAGCCATTTCTTTTGATCTTGAACAGCGGTAGGATTTGGTTCGAAAGTTTGGTATTGGGATTGATTTGTACAAAATTCACGCCGAAGAAAGACTTTGCTGCTTTTAGGTCTTTTGGATAGGTATTTTCTCGCTTGCGAAAATTGACCTGTTCTTGCGAGATCTCTTGAGACATGCGAAGCCAAAAGGGTAGTTGTATTGTATCTAATTCATCTTGAATCCAAACTCCGATCGGTTCCCAAACTTTATGGATTCTACTTGTAGTAATGTATTTTGAAAAATCTATGAAATCGGATATCCAATAAGATACAGCAAATTTGGGATAAAGTCTGAATGCAAATTGGTAGGCTTCTGCATAATCAGTAGTGTTACCTTGAGTTTGTTTTGTGATACTTGTAAATGTTGAAAAAACATCGGATTCTGTTCTTAACCATTTGCCTGTCGATAGATTATTGCCTGAAAAAGTAACGAGTAAAATCCGATTCCCCATTTTGGTGTGGAATAAGGATAAAAATAGTGCAATTTGGAATGCAGTGTCTTTTTTGGAGTCGCTCATTGAGTCACTCCTATCATAGAATATGATAATGGAAGCATCTCGTTCTTCATGATATTCTTTAGTGTAGAGCTCTCCAGTTCTCGATGTTACATTCCAATCAATATAACGTATATCATCCCCGAAATGATAATTCCTAACTTCTTTAAAATCGAGTCCCCTCCCCCTCTCCGGCATTGCCAAGAATCCTTGCCTAGTGGAAGAAAACTTTTTTTTAGTTTCCCATTGTAAAACTTGAAGGAGTCGTTTTAGTTCCGGAGATAACATTTAAGGAACTTCCGTAACAGATAGAATTCTTTTTATAATAGAATCTGTGCTGATATCCTCGCTAATTGCATCAATCGTTAGGTGAAGTCGGTGTTTTACAATTTCCGAGAAAAAACGTTGGATATCTTCAGGGATAACGAAATCTCTTCCATCCAAGAGAGCGTTGATCCTGCTCACTTTAAGCATCGCAAGACTTGCCCTAGGACTCACGCCATGTTGTATGAAATTTTTTAATTCATTATCGCTTGTGGTTTGGGGTCTTGTGTTTCTTGTGAGGTTTACGATATAGTTTTGAAGTTTTGGTTCGACAAATACTTGGTTTGAAATTTCAGAAATTTTTTGGATTTCTTTTGGTTTCATAATCTTTCTGGCTTTTTTCTTGGAGAAGTCCAGATTGCCATGTTGGTGTAAGATTGCAACTTCATCATCAAAGGATGGATAGGTGACAAGCACTTTGAATAAAAAACGATCCAATTGTGCTTCCGGCAGTGGATAAGTCCCCTCTTGATCGATGGGGTTTTGAGTCGCTATTACAAAAAAAGGAGGTTCAAGATCAAATGTTTCATCGGCAATGGAAACTTGTCTTTCTTCCATACATTGAAGTAGAGCTGATTGTACTTTTGCCGGAGCCCTATTAATTTCATCAGCTAACAGTACGTTGGTGAATATGGGCCCTTTCCGAATTTCAAATGACGAGGTCTTTGGATTAAATATATTTGTGCCGGTGAGGTCAGCGGGTAATAAGTCTGGAGTGAATTGGACCCTTGAAAACTTAGCATCAATGATCGATGCTAAGTTTTTGGCAACAAGCGTTTTCGCAAGACCTGGCATACCTTCGAGTAATACATGTCCGTTGGCAACTAGCCCTACAAAAAGGGACTGGATCACATTATCCATCCCCGAGATTGATTCGGATAGTTCCGATCTAAGTAGTTTTACTTGATCGGAGATTTCTGTAATTTGTTCTTTGTTTATTTGCATTGTGAAGGAGTCATTTTTGGCATTGGTTTGTCAATCATATAGTATTCTGTTTTGCCTCCAATGGTCCAACATCCCATCTTTCTTCCTTGAGGTTCCACAGGTCCTTTTCCTAATTCTCTTCCATCTTCCGAATATTCGGTGGCATCTTCAGTCGAACGAATCACCATTCTTTTTTTCCCAGAAGGATAGAAGTAAGTATAAGGAATGCTTGGTTTGTAATTAAGTTTTAGATCTTGGGTTTCTTCATCGATTTTTACTAGTGAAAAGAATAATTTTCCTTCTCCAAGAATTTTTCCGGTGTTGTCATATACTCTAGCAGATTCTAACATACTTTCGTTTGCCATATTGCCTTGGTACCCAATCTGCCCATTCTTATAGTAGAACTTCCATTCTCCGGTTCTAGTATGTTTTCTAGGTCCAGTTCCAAATATTTTTCCGTCGGCATAGTATTCTTTCCAAATTCCAGTTCTTTCATACTTAATGTCTAAGTTTTCTGAATTCTCTTTTTTGGAATAAGTTCCTTCTGCTAAAACGTTCCCTTTCTGTCCAAACATCTTCCACATCCCAGAACGAACATCTGATATATAAGATCCTTGCGATTCTATTGCCCCATCTTTATAATAATTAATTTCTTGTCCGTTTTTCAGTCCGTTGTTATAGGAAACTTTTGTTTTAATTCCATTTCCATCGGCACCTACAAAATGGTAGGTCCATTCGCCATCTTCCTCGTTTTCTTTGAAAGACCCTTTTTCAACCCACTCACCCTTGTTATTCTTTCTATAGTAAGGACCATTTTTTTTATCATCTATATAAGTTGTTTCTGAAGTTACATTGCCTTGTTTATCGAAAGTTTTAGCGATTCCTTCTTTTTTCCCATCGATCCAAGGAGTTTCTGCAAGGAATTTTTGTGGACTATCAGGATCTGGCTTTTTCCAAATTCCTGTTTTTTTACCATCTATATACTCACCCACTTGGTCTAGAGTAGATTTGTATTTTGGACTTTCTGCTGTTGAGCCAGGTTGTTCGAATTGAATGTATTCTTCCCAAGCTCCATGTTTTGGTAATGACTTGATTTTTGCAGGAGCAAACTTTGCCACTTGGTCTTCTGTGCATCTGGCCCCACCGCATTCCGCTTTTACTTCGCCAACCGCACGGATACCTCCAGAGTTTTTGAAACGTTCTGTTCGAATCCATTTCCCTTTGGAAAATTTTAGTTCGAACTCTTGGTCGCCTGACCCGTCTTTTATGGAAGCACCAGAACATTGTATGGCCAAGGTTATGGTGAGTAAGTAAAGAAGTTTTGGTTTCATGTTTCTATCCTATCAAAGAGATGCGCGCGTTTCAATTTATTTACCGATAACAATTCGTTCGCAATCGCTATTTTCCCGCCGGTCAACTTATCCGAGAAAAAACGGGGAGGTAAAATATGAAAGGCGCCCTCCCCTTTTACATAAAGAATCTCTCCATCGAGTGATGTGAGTTCACATTCTAATAATACTTTGCGTTTTGCTTTTTTGATGGGCCAAGCACGGATGAGTAATTCTTTTTCAACGGGTGTTGCTTTGTGAAATTTAAAACTCATGGTATCTGTCATCACAATATAACCTAAATGAAAGCAAAGACCACCCATCGCTTCATCTAGAACGGTTGATAAAATTCCTCCATGTACAAAACCTGGAGCACCATTATACATTTTTTTAAAACTATAGGTAAAGTTTACTTCCCCAGTTTCATCGTGAAAGGTGAAATCTGCGACGAGTCCTAATGGATTTTCTTTTCCACATCCAAAACATGTGTCATGATGGATTTCATAGCCATGTTTAGAAGGATTTTCTATAGGTTGGTTCATTCATTGTCCTTAATTGTTTCATTTTCTAAAAATTGTAAAACTGCCGAAGAAACTTCTTCTGGAGAATCCATATGTAAGTGGTGTCCACCAGGTAGGATCACTTCTTTTAAATCTTTTACAGCTTCTTTTCTGTTTTTATATTTTTCTGCTATGGGGAATCCCGACTTATCACCTAAGATCAGTAATGTTGGACATTCAATTCGGTTACAGAATGATACAATTTGTTCTTCAGTGTATCGAAAAAATGAATTGTAGTGAAGCCTTAAATCTCTTCTTGGTTTGAACCCTTTGGGAGTTTTTTCTATTCCTCGTTCCATAAGAATGGCAGCGGATTCTATTTTCATATCCCCTGCTCGCATCCGAACCCCTACTGCAGACTCCATATCAGGAAAGAAGGTTTCTTTTTTGCTTCTTGGATGGAGAATTTGTTTGATTGCTTCTGTAAGAATGTCTGGGGCAGAATCGGATAAATTGGTTAATGGACCAAGGGATTCGATTAAAACAAGTTTTTTGATTTTTAAAAGATTTGTTCCTGCAACTAACGTGGAGACTGCGGCCCCCATAGAGTGAGCCATAAGAATGAAATCTTCTAATCCCAATGCTTGGGCAATCGATACAACTTCAAGTGCATATTCGGCGAAGTAGTAAACGGTATTTTCGGGTTTGTGACTTGATTTCCCATGTCCTGGAAAATCGATAGAGATAAAACGATAGTCCTTAAAATATTTTGCGAGTGGTGCAAAACTATTGGCATTGTCCAACCAACCATGAAAGGCAAGGATCGGTGTTCCCTGTGGATTCCCCCACTCCACTCCCTCAATGGAGTGAAATTTTGTGCGAATCGAAATCGGTAACATATACCTAAGGCTTTTCGATTCCGTACCATTGTAAACATTTATCTTTTGGATTTAGGCTTGATTCTTTTTTACTTTTTTAATGAAATTTGTTCATGAGTCGTTTTCTTTTGATTGCCATATTCATTCTGATTGGGTCACCACTATTTGCGGAGTCCACATCAAAGCTTATTTGTGAAAGTATATCGGACTGTCAAAAAAAATCCGACGAAACTCAAATCCATCGAAAAAAAATCAGTTTTTTATCCTTTGCTATTACAGAATATTCCCAAGGGGCTTCTTTTAAGAATTTAGTTCCTTTGTATATGAATAGGGCAAGGGCAACAATTCTGGAAGCCAATGGTGACACAGGTTATAAGGGTGATGTGGTTTTAAAAGTGAGCCACAAACCTGAATACAAACAAACTCAATTAACTAAAGCGGAAGAAGACTTACGTTTTCTTGAATTAAATCAATCCTCTTTATCTAAGAATGAGCTTGCCGAACTTTTAGAATTAAAAGCTCTGTTAGGTCAGTCCAAATGATACGATTTACTTATCTTCTGGCCTTACTCATTTTGGCTTGTTCTCAACTCTCTAGGGAAGATCAATTCCGAGAGGAGTGTGAAAAAACAAGGAACAGAAGTTATACTTTTCTCTTACCAATTTTGGAAAGACATACAGCGGATGGAAATACAGAACTCAATAGAACCGTTTGGATTGGCAATGCTGAGTTAGCTTATAAAAAATGTATTTCCGAGGCTGAAAAAAATCGATATAACTTAAGGTCTAACTGAAAGTTCATCCATCTCTTCTTGGATGAGCCGTGACCCTGCTCGAAATGTTAAATAACTCCAGACCCAGCTAAGCAAAGTGCTTACTTTATTTTTAAATCCAACTTGGTAAACAAGATGGACAAAAAGCCAGCCGAACCATCCTAAAATTCCTTTTAAACGAAATTTCCCGAACTCTGCGACAGCATCGGTTCTCCCAATGGTAGCCATATTTCCTTTATCAAAGTAGTGAAACGGTGAAATCGATTTTTTCTTTTCGATTGATTCGATGATTTTTGCAACATACCTTCCTTGTTGCATGGCAACAGGAGATACACCGGGAAGGGGTCTTGTGAGTCCTTTGCTATAGTTTGCGGCATCTCCAATAACAAATACTTCTGGGTATTCTATGGTTCGACAATATTCATCTACTATGATTCTGTTCGCCTTATCTTTGTTAATTGGTGTATTTTTTGCTAATTCAGATCCCTCTACACCTGCTGCCCAGATTACTGTTTTGGATTCGATTGTTCTGTCACCTAGAATCACTCCCGTATCTGTGATGTCTAAGACAGGAGAATTGGTGAGAACCTCAACTCCCCTACTTTCTAATTTCTCTTTTGTGAAGTTACTGGATTTTTCACTAAAGGCTGCAAGTAACCTCGGCCCTGCTTCTATGAGTGTGACTTTAGTCATACCGGAATCGATATTCCTAAAGTCCTTTCTTATAATATTGTGTGAAAGTTCCGCAATAGAACCTGCAAGTTCTACCCCTGTCGGCCCACCTCCGATAATGACATAGTGCATAAAACTTTTTGCTTTTTCGTAGTTACCAATTAATTCTGCTTGTTCGAAGGAGAGAAGGATTCTTCTTCTAATCGCTAAAGCATCTTTTAGGTTTTTTAGTCCGAGTGTTTTTTCTTTCCAACTATGATTTCCAAAATAACTAGTTCTTGCTCCTGTTGCTAGAATTAAATAATCGTATGATTCCGAATTGTTTTGGAATTTTACTTCTCTATTTTTGAAATCAATTTCTGTTACATCACCTAGTAGAATTTTTACATTTTTGTATTTCGTAGTAATGGATCTGGAAGGAATTGCAATGTCAGCCGGTGACAACACGGCAGTGGCGACTTGGTATAAAAGAGGCTGGAAGAGGTGGTGGTTTTTTTTATCAACGACAGTGATATCGAAGGATTTATGGTTTGCGAGTGATTTGATTACTTGTAAGCCACCGAACCCCGCTCCAACGATTAATATTTTTTTCTTTATTTGAGACATTTCTCTACCCCTAAGAAATTTAGAAAGCCAAGAGAACAATCCTCCACTAGATCTTGAACCAATTCAAATGCAGATTCATTTTTATAATATGGATCGGGAACAATAGGAACACCTTGATCACTTCTAAATTGTCCAAACAGGAATATTTTTTCCTGAATTTTTTTATCATTAGTTAGACTGATTATATCTTGAAAGTTGTTCTGATCCATGACTAATAAATAATCAAAATGAGTTAAATCCTTACTGGTTAATTTCCTGGATCTATGGGTTAAGTGGATTCCTCTTTTTGCTGCAACTTTTCTTGTTCTCGGATCAGGGAGATCCCCATCATGATATCCGGACGTTCCGCATGAATCGATTTCAAACAGATTTTCTAAACTTTTATTTTTTACAAGTTTTTCAAATGCGCCTTCCGCTGCAGGAGACCGGCAGATATTTCCTAAACATACAAAAAGAACTTTTGTTTTTTGTTTCATTTAATTAAGGTAATAGATATTTTTTTTCCCTACTTCTTTCAGCCATTTTTCTGCATCTTTATAGTTAGGGTTCTGTGATTTAACAATTTTCCAGAATTTCGAAGAATGGTTATGTTCGATTGTGTGAGCAATCTCATGTAAAATTATATATTCGATAATATGATCTGGGCAATGAACCAAACTTAGGTTCAGAGAAATTTGGTTTTTGGAATTACAACTTCCCCAAAGGGATCGCATTGTTTTGATTGAGATCTTGGAAACTTTTGTATTTAAGTTGGTGGATACAGAATCGATCATAGGTTCTATTTTTTTTAAAAGTAATTCTTTTAAGATAAGTTTACCTTTGCGGATTCGAGAAAGTTCACTTTTTGTAGCTGGAATCTGGAGGATTTCGTCAAGGAAGCTATATTTTTTTTGCTCAGTCAAGTGGATGGTTGTTAAGTTTCCAAAGATATGAATTTTTTCACCCGTTGTAAATTTAAGTCTTTGAGGTATGTCCTTAGGAATTTGGTTGAGTTTTGACTGAATCCAATCTCTTTTTTCAGATATAAATTCATCTAATTGTTTTTTGGGTACTCGTTCCGGATGTTTTAATACAACTTTTCCATTTTGATAAACTACGAGTGAAATGTTTCTTCCCTTAGTCGTTTTTCTTTCGATTTTGAAATCTATCATTGTTTATTAGATTCTATTATTTATTATTCAGTTTTTGAGTCAATTTTTTCGGGATTTTCTGATTTTGATGACCAATCTAATTTATTGAGGACTCCAATTTCGATTGAATAGTCTTTTATATTGATATGTGATTTGAATCCGCTGACTAAATTGGAAGCTATGTCCTCCGTTGTTAGCCCACCTTGGGAAGTAAACCTACCTTCAGAAAAGAATCTACGGTGATTGATTCTGAGGTAACTTAACCAACTAGAATTGATTTTGTAACCTACTTCTACTTTTGATGCCCAGCCTAAACCATAGTTTTCTGAGAAGAAATTAATGGATCTTTGTACGTGAAAATCTCGGGTTTTGATTCTCCCAAATGAGGGCATAAAATTCAGGTCTAAATAAAAATCCCCTGAGGAATAACGATAACCACCACCGGCAAAGAATTCCCAAAGATCGTTGGAAAAACTGAGACCAATTCCGATGGGTCCGTAAAAAACTGGAGTCGATTCGATAAACTGATTCACATCATAAAAAAGGTATTTGAAGTATGAATATCTAACTCCGGTTGACAGGAAAAATCCAGACCCATTAACCCAGTAATTAGGATTTGCATCTTGAAAATAATATCTTCCATACAATTCTGCTCTATTTTCAAAAACTGTAGACTTTCCTTTCCCATCCGCGAAGTTGCGGCTTCCTGAGTAAATAGTTGCCGAATCTCTATAACTCCACTCGCGGGTTGCGATATTTGTGGTATTCTCAGATGAGATAGTGCCTAGGACAAAGTCTTCGTCTCGTGCTTGGCCTGATTTTTGATACCAACCAGTCGTTTTTAGGGCACCATTAATTTCCCATCGATCTTTTGTGAAGATTCCTTGGATTCCAAAGAGTGAAAAAGTTCGTGGGAAGGTAATTCTAGATCCTCCACGAATTCCCGATAGGTTCGGGTATTTATTTCCTGTCTCGAAAATATATTCCCCGCCGGACTTTTCAACTGTCGGACCCCAGATTATTTCCGCTGAGACTGAAGTTATGTTTAGGAATAAAAATATCAGGGGTAACTTTGAAATTTTAGGCACCAACGTAGGTTCTATTTTACCTATAAGTTGTAAATTCCGAAATTAAAACTGAGGGAGAAGTGAATTGAAGGTTTGTGGTAAGTTTGACCGGTGCGCGCTGTCTCTTAGGGGTGAAACCATTTCACCCCTAAGAGACATAATTAAATTGACAGTATGGGGAGACTAAAGCACTCTTTGGGAAGGTTATGGGCAAAACAGATCCTACATTGACTGAAGAAGAAGCTGCCAAATTTGTTGGTTTGAACATAGATGAGTTTTCTCTTAAGGCATCAAGTTTAAAGATACCTGGGTGGAAATCAGGAGATTTCAAACAATCTGTTTTGCTTAAGTATTTTGAACCAACTCGATCCGATGGTTTTGATAGTCATGTCATTGCGGTATCGAACCAAAAGGGAGGGGAGGGGAAGACAACTATCAGTTTGTATTTAGCGGAGGCCCTGGCTGAAAACCACAAAGTGCTTTTGATTGATTGGGATCCTCAAGCGAATGCAACTCAACTTTTTTTGAAAGATGATGTTCCTTCGGTCATGGATTATTTGGGGTATCGCGGGAAAAAAGCACGGAACATTGAGCCTGCAATCAAAACCATAGGTGAAAATTTCGATTTACTTCCTTCTACTTTGGAGCTCGCAAACTTAACTACACCTTACGAAAGAGATGATTTCGAATTATTAAATGAAGCAATCCTTCCTTTACGCTCAAGATATGAATATATAATTATAGATTGCCCTCCTTCTCTTGGTCTTATTTTAGAGAATGCTTTGATTTGCGCTGATTACATTCTGGTACCGATCCAAACAAGGGCTTTTAGTTTGCAAGGGATCAGGGATTTGTATGAAACCTTTCAGAAAATCCAAAGGAAGGCAAACCAGAGATTGAAATTATTAGGGGCTGTCTTAAATCAATATGAGGGACAAAAGGCATTAGCTGGTTTGGCCGAAGGGGTAAAAAAATATTTCCCCGTTTTTGAAACTGTCATTCAACGTCGCGAAGCTATTCCGCAGGCTCAGGCAAAAATGTCTTTTTTAGCCAAAATTGACTTAACCACAATGAAAAATTTTAGAGATCTTGCTGTAGAGGTTAAAAGTAAAATAGATGTCCAAAAAAACTGAATTCCAAGCTTTAGATTTAATCTCCGCTTACTCTGAAAAGAAAAAAAATCCGTCTCATTTGGAGCTTAGTCAAATTTTCCCAAACCCAACACAGCCACGTCTAATCGGTCGTGACGATACAACGGATTTAGTCCCTTCGATGGAACGTTTAGGGCTCATCGAGCCGATTTTAGTTAGGAAAGATAAGGGTAAATATTTAATTGTTGCAGGGGAACGTAGGTATCGCGCCGCAGTTAAGTTGGGATGGAAAGAAATTCCGGCAATTATAACGGATGCGAATGAAGATGTTTGTTACGAGATGTCCCTTGCTGAAAATGAAAAACGGAAGAACTTAAATCCTTGGGAAGTCGGCAAAGCGATCCAATTTCTCCGTAAAGAAAAAAGGAAAACTGCTGAGGAAGTTTCTGAATTGTTGGGTTACAGCGGAAGGTATGTAAAACAACTTAGTAGTATAGCTAGGTTGGATCAAAAATCCGTAATGGAATTAATGATTAGTGGGAAACCGCTCTCAGTAAAGAACCTTGAAGAATTACTAAAACGCAAAGAAAACAGAGGGGGTGAAATGATTTCACCCCGAGTAACGCCTGGTTCAGGCCGTATTAGTATCAATGTGGGTAAACTTAGCGGAAAGGTCAGAGACAACTTTATAAAAGAACTGAGCTTACTCAAAAAGAAATACGGAATTAACGAATAGAGGGAAAATGAAGTCAACTTTAAAACTTAAAACGATAGACGATATCGACAGAGAGTTATCAATCATTGTAGCTTGTGAGAAAAAAAAGAAAGCGGACATTAGTTTAAGCCAAGTTTATGATTTTCTAGCAGAATCCATAGAGTTATCTATTCAGAGAATTGGATCTACGAATAAAAGAAATACGATCAATAAATTATTGGGGAAATACAAATACGCTAAACTCCTTTCTAAAGGGAATTACACCAAAGCAAATCAGATCCTCGGGTTCCCTCCAAAGGATTTAGGTGATGAGGATTCAGCTCTCCTTAGATTAAAAACTTCCTTAACCGCTTTTAGGTTGCACTCTGGACCTTTCGCTGAACATTCAGTTTTTGGTGAGTTAGATAAAAAACAATGGGAACGAATCCATGCCATACTCGCTGTTTTTTTGTTTGGTTACATCCAGTTATTCGGTGATGAAAAGTTAAGGTTTGCTAAAGAAAGAGAGCAAAGAAAAGAAAAAAGTTTCGCAGAGAAAAAACACCATCATCCGCAAAAGAAAAAAGATGATCGCGATACAAAACCAAGCGGTCACAATAGTCGTAAATGGAAAAACAAAAAGAAACCTCACCACAAAGGAAATAAAAATCAAGGTGGTGGTCCTAGATGAAAATCTGTATTGTTGTCGGAAGTCATAGAAAGAATTCCCAATCTTTAAAGGTTGGTAAATTTCTAACAAAAACTCTAGAAACAAAGGGAATCGAAACTTTGCTTTTTGATTTAGGAGGAAAGCCACTTCCGCTGTGGGAACCTGCCATGTGGGAGAAAGAGTCTGAAATTAAAAAATTTTGGTTAGAATATAGTGCCGGATTTGCAAGTGCTGATGCTTATGTATTCCTTTCTCCAGAGTATGCAGGCATGGCCAGTCCTGCGCTCAAAAACTTCTTTCTTTATCTAACGGGCGGGGATATCTCGCATAAGCCTGGTCTTATCATTACGGTTTCCAGCGGAATGGGTGGCAGTTATCCAAATGCAGAACTTAGAATGTCTAGTTATAAAAATACACGGATAGTTTATATACCAGATCATGTGATCGTTCGGCATGTAGAGTCTGTATTGAATTCTGAACTTCCTGAAGGGAAAGATGACGAATACATCAGAACAAGACTCAATTATACTCTTAATGTATTAGTCGAATATGCAAAAGCCCTTAATCTGGTTCGCCAGAGTGGCGTAATCGATTTAAAGACTTACCCTTTTGGATTATAATAGCTATAATAATCGGAATCCCTACGTTCAAAATCAAAGTTACTATATAACCTAAGAAGGGTCCTCCGAATGTATAAGGGTCTACACTGTGCATCAAATGAATGACAAATGGATGTAAAAGGAAAATAAATAGACTATTGTTTCCTATATAACTAATCCAATGGTTTGCGGTTTGACTAAACTTTGGTAAAACTTCCCAAATTACAAAAAAGAAAAATATCGGGTAAACCAGGTGATGGTTCTTAAAATCTAAGGAATAAACCATACTGAATAGAATGAGAAAGAATATTACAACTAAAGATAGCGATCCGAAAAGGAGAGAGACTTCAGCTCTGGGTTTGTTTTTTCCTTCGTTTGAAAGCCCAATTTGGATCCCCAGTATAAAGAAAAATAGATAATTTAGAATGGAAATCGAATGATATTCATTAGGAAGTATTGAGTCGAATAATCCTAGGTTTGAAGTCAGATTGATTAAAAATGATAAAAGAAGGAATAGTTTGGAGAATGATTTGTTGATGAGAAATTTATCAAACAGATAAAATAAGATATAAAACTGGATTAATAGTGGGACAAAATAGAAAGGCGCAAATACTTTTCCTAAACAATAAAACTGAATAAATTCCCATAAATCATAATTATTATATTTTATCAGATACCCAATCGTGGAAGCAAAAGTATAAGGCAAAAGAAGATTCTTTAGTTTCGATATCCAGTAACCATCTTTTTTTCTAAGGAAAATAGCAGACGTTAGTATAAACAAAGGGACTGAAAATCGAGATAAGTTAGAGAAAAAGAGAGTAGTATGAACCACCTGAGTGTCTGCTGGATGAAAGAACTGAAAGTAAGAATGTATATGAATTAATACAATTCCTACCATGGCAAATCCTCGAAGGATATCAAAACGACTTTCTCTTCCTTGTTTAGTTGCTAAAGGATGCGGAAGAGAGTAGGGGATTTGGAACACCCAAAGATACAGAGCCCCAAGTCCTGCTAGTATGATCCCTAGTAATTCCCATTCCATAAATGCTATCCCCTTTACGGCATTTTCTTTTCAGATTTCCTGGGGGAAAGGAAAATGAATTCAGATTTTAGGCAAAATAGCCAAAAATAGATACAGGAGCCACGAATCAATGAGCAAACTCAACATTCCGCCAAATCAGAGGATCTTCAAAGAAGGGGAACTGAATAATGCGATGTACATCATCCTTCAAGGGAACGTTGAGATTTTTTTTACAGTGAACAATAGCCAAACTCGATTGGCTTTGATGAAACCAGGAGATTTTTTCGGTGAGATGGCTTTGTTTAGTTCCAATCCAAGAAGTGCTACTGCTAGAACGATTACAAATTGTGAAGTTGCAGTCATCGAAAGTAAACAACAGTTGGAAAATTTTCTTGTTAAGAATCCAAAGTTTGCAGCAAAGATGGTTTCGATTATGGCAGACCGATTGGCTCGTACAAATGAACTACTCATCAGTAGTATGGAGAAATCCGTGGCGAAGAAAATTGAATTTAGTACGGATGTAGGAAAAGAACACCAAATTGGAATTAGTGATGTTCAGGATGTAGAGTGATTATCCATAGATCGTCGGTAGATTTTTTTTGATCAATGTAATTTCTAAGATGGGAGCATAACTAAGTAGATTTTTTATATTTACGATTTGCCCTTCTCCTTTCAAAAATTCAGTTAGAATTTCAAGTATTTCTTCTGGTGGAAGTTCGGAAATACTTGGATATTCCGGATGTCCCACTAAATTAAATGTTTCCGCAAGTTTTGGATCTTCTAATTGTTTGTCATTTAGGTTGAGTAATTCTTTCCAGTTCATAATTAAATTAAGAGAGTTTGGTATTCTTCTCTATGTTCCTCGAATTGTAGTTTAAACCTTTCCTGCATATCGCGAAATTCCTTTTCTGAAGTAATTTCGAAATATTCCAGTACCTCTGGTTCCACAGTAAAATAGTTTCCTTTTCCACGGCCAATATTTGCTAGAATGTCTGCAAGATAGATGATTTGACAAAGGATATTGTTTCTGGATTTGCACTGCCACGGTTTGTGGTGAAAACGAATGACATCGAGGATCTCTTCGGGGAAATTCCATTTTTCCGCCATTAAATAACCGATTTCTGAATGCGTCGTTCCTAAGGTATACTCTTCCACCCATTCAGAAATCTCGTTCGTATCGTCGCTTCTAAGAACTCGGATTTGGTTGACCTGACTCAAATCCAACGAGAGTAGGACCATCCTTCCTAAATCATGGAGTAGGGCAGATATGATGGCTGGTTCCAACAACTTTAAATGTTTTTTTCTGTCTTCTATAAGGAACCGAGCGTACATGGAAGTTTTGAAAGAGTGAGTCCAAACTAAAACTTGTTTCGCATAACGAGAGTTAAGTACTTTTTTCGCGCCCAATGTCAAAAAAATAGATTCGAGGTTTTTTAAGCCAATTCGTTTTACACCTTCAAACACCGATATAATGGGAATATGGGCACCAAATAAAGGTGAATTGGCTATTTTTAAGATCTCTGCTGTAATGGCTGGATCTTTTTCTACTTGGCCTGAGATTTCATGCCAATCGACATCCTTTTTCTTAGCAATCAAAATTAGTTTTTGAATTTGGGGTGGTAACGGAGGAAGGCTACTGACTTCGCGCACTAAAAGATTTTTTATATTGGTTTGGCTTTCTTTTGGGATCAGTTGTTTTGGAATTCTGATGATCACCTCCGTATAATCTTCTGTTGTCATCAGCTGGAAAAACTGGTTTGATATTCCTGAGTTTCTGAGTAAGATATGGATAAGAACAATTCCAAGACCGGAGCTTTCTTCGTTATCAACTGACTCTCGGTAGGCGTCATTTATGTTTTTGTATTTTGCCGAGGCTTGTACTCGCTTTAAAATTCTGTTTTTTTCTTCTGGGAGGATTTTTGCGTTATTCCTGACTTTAAACTCGATATAGTCTTCTTTGAAAATCGTGCTTAAGGTGATTTTATACTGGGAGTGATCGAGAGCTAAAAACACTCGCTTTCGATTATGGCCAAATTCATCCTTATACATAGGAATACCTCTGACATAATCCTTCTCGTCCCAGAGGTTTAACCCTTGTTCTTGGAAGAAAACACGTTTGCCATTAGCCTTACATCCGTTTACTAGTAGTTCGCTGAGAATGGTGAAAAGAATTTCATGTAGGAATTCTAAGGATATGCTACGAACCACTCTTCCAATCCAAACGTCCAATTCCGGGCAGTCGATTTCCGAAAAGTGGACATATTCTTTGGAAATTAGTTTTCCGGAAAGAAAGTCCTCCTGGAAGGTAATGAGTGGGGGAATCGACATGATAAACCTGTTTTGAACCTTGTTTCTCTTTTTGAAAACCGAAAATTTTATTTTGAAATTTGAGTCAGGAATCCGATAATGAAGACTATGGAACTCTCGAAAAAATCCCTTTTGATTACCTTTGTATTATTTGTAGCAGTTGTGTCTATTTCTGCCCAGGACAGTAAACCGCAAGTTACCTCCACTGATGTGAGCCAAGAGAATCACGATGCGAAAGAGGGACAAGATAAAGAATTATTCGAGTACTATTATAAAACTCGCCCCGAAAACTTGCCACCTAATAAAGCGAAACTAGAGTATAACTTAATTAAGACGTTAAAAAAAGAAATAGTAAGCCGAGACTATTCAAAAGAGTCTGCAGAAGCGATCAAAAAAATCGACGCTACCAACATTCAATACGAGAGAGTATATCGAGAGAGTAAATGGCTTCGTGGTTTTATGACGCAAAACACTCATTTAAATTACTCAGAATTTATGTATGTAGTAAAACATGATAAATATATGTGTTTTGTAAGTTTTGATGTTAATCCTGAGACTTATTTACAACAATCTCGTCAATCGCATTTGGTTTTTGCTGCGAAGGATAAGTTCGAGATAATAATCCCAAAACCCTAATAACTAAGGTAAGAACAACTAATACGAGTAAATAGATAAAGCCATATTGAAAGTATCTTTCTAAGTTTTCCAAGAGGGGGAGTGGCTCTTCATTCCCCTTAATTCGCGAAATTGCTGTTTGTTTCCCAAAAATTCTGATTTCCCTTTTGTAAACTTCAATCGTGTCACCTAACCGCAGTTTTTTGTAAATTGAGTAGGGGATTCTTTCTGTAATTTCAAAGAGGGAACCATTGCTGAGTCCAAAACTATAATGGCATTGGTAAGCAATAGGAAATTGATTTTTGACACGGGAAAGTTCCTGAACAATCGCAAAACTTCTGTTCTTTTCTTCGTTTAAGGTTGTTGTTTGTGATTTCAGGTAGGAATTTTCGAAATAAACAAGAGAATAGAATAGGGAAATGACTATAAAAGATACGAAAACCGAATTGGCGATCCAAACGGGAATTCGTGGAGACATCTAGGACTTAGATGGCTCCTCAAAAGACTTCAATGCTTCTTCACGATCAGCATAGAATTGAAAAGCATTAGAAAGCCCGAGCAAATGAAACACCTGCAGGATGGAACTGGTCACCCCCACAAGAGCCATTTCCTTATTTCTTTTTTGTAAGTTCATTTTAACATCCAGAATCATTCGAATCCCAAGACTAGAGATGTATCGAAGTTCGGAAAAATCCAAAATCAGATGTTTTCTGTCGGTTCCGACCATTTCGTCTAAAATCGTTTGTGTGATACGGTCGAGTGGCCCCGACTCCATACGACCCTTGATTTGGACGATGACGGTTCCATTAATGCGTTTTTGCTCTATTTCGTATGGTAAGTCTTGCATGGATTCCCCTCTCTTTAGCGGAACAATTACAAATAATTTCTCAGGCGATAACCGAATCGTCGCCTTTGCGTAAGGTGGGAACGGATAATGTCTCTCTGTAAGAGAGTCAACCGCCAGTCCACCATTCATTTCGGAAATAACTTCCACTTGATCTAAAGCCCTAAAATCTGCCAAGGAAAACTCTGTTTCTCGGGACTTCACTCGTATTTCTCGAGAATAAACATGGAAAAAGGCCTCATGTTTTGAAAATGGCGGGAATTTTTTTGGAAAACAGGAACTGATCCATCCAGTGGATCCTGCCCCAGTGTAAACAAGTAGTCCTGAACATTTTTGTTCTTCTTTTTGGTCTCGGTAGGAAATCCAAAACCGTGAAGTAAGATCGGGGCTGTTGTTTCGAATCGAAAGTTCGCAGATAGCCGGGACTGTTTTTAGTTTTGTTCCGTTTGGATAATGAATTTCTGTATCAAGTAGAGACCATGACTCGAGTTTCGTTTGAGAGAAGTTATTTTTAACAGCATTTTTTAGTTCTTCTGCCGTAAAGCCAAGGAGAGCTCCCACAGAGGAATTTGGATCCGAATTACATCCAATTAAGTGGGTATTTCCTGCTAAATGGGCCACATAAGTGAAATGATTATCGCCACCATGGGCCACAATTAAGTCATACTTAGTTCCACCTTCGGGATCAAAGTTTTCTCGAAACACAAAGTCGGCGTTTGGAAATACTTGAGATTTCAGAAATTCGCGAGACTCTAATTGCCTTTCATGTGATTCCAATGTTCTTTCAAAGACTTCTGGATTTTGACGTGCGACTTCTTTATAGGCCTGAATGGAGCCATAAGTTTCCAAATCCAATTCGTATTTGGTACGTTTGAAGACCACTACGACCTGTTTATACTTGGTTGAAGCCATGAGTTTTGGAAGAAATTCCTATTTTCCTTAGGGAAATAAAGGTTTTTTTACAAAAACTTCGTTTTTCTTAGGAAATTTGCAGAAAAATTGTATCCAAAATCAATTTAATCTTGTACCAAATCATGTAGTTTTATAAATAATGTGTAACCGTTAAATGGTTTAGAGGAAAATCAAAGTATGGCAACAACTCCTACCCCAATGAAGAAGTCCGAAATGCTCAGCGAACTAGCTGAAATAACTGGTATGACCAAAAAGAACGTAGCAGCGTTCTTAGACTCCTTTGTTGATCTCGCTTATAAAGAAACCAAGAAAAACGGTGCCTTCATCATTCCAGGTTTGGGAAAACTTGTTAAACGCAATCGTCCTAAACGTAAAGGAAGAAACCCTGCAACCGGTGAAGCCATTGTAATTCCTGCCAAAGTAGTTGTTAAATTCACACTCTCTAAAACTTGCAAAGATGCAGTTGTGCCTCCTAAAAAATAATTTAGTTTGTGAACCCAGGAGGATGTCCCCCTGGGCATTTTATGGATAAAAAACCTTATCCGTTTTTACCTTTCGAAGATTCTCTCGTTGGAGAGAAAATTCTTCTCGTTTGGCAGGGAAGCCACCATTCAGAGAAAAATCTAAAAGACCATTTATTAAAAGCACTGGAGCTCACAGAAGACCAGATTGTTTTTACTCCTAACGCCATTAAACAAAAGTTAATGGTATCTTACCCAACAGAAATTCGTTCTTTCATTGAGAAGGGAGAACCATCAAAGATCACCGATTTGTTGTTACAAATTGCTAAGGGTAAGTCGGAGTCATATCCCGCACCGGCACTTGACATAACCTTAGAACTCGTCGAATGGATTTTAACTGGGTTTGATTTGGATGATGTGCTAGTAGAAACCTTATCCGCATTATTCGGAACATCCCTAGCGAATGAATTCATTGATCATGTGAGAGCAGAATACATTAAAGAATTCCGTGGTTGAAGAAATTTTAATGACCAAGGTTATTTTGATTGTCAAATATTGAACTTAGTTCAATATTTGGAACAAATAAGGACTTTGGTTACCAATATGCAAACTCGTACAATTTATAAATGGGGATCTCCCGACGTAGAAGAAAAACTTCCAGAACACACATTGAAATTTTTGGAAGGGCAGTTCCCCGTAGATAAAGAGTTTAAAACATCACTTCCCAAAGGAGAACTTCCTCTTAAGTCCTTAAAAAAATCAAAAATCTCCACTGCCACTCTCACAAAACTAAAACAAATCGTTGGTAAAGACTATGTTTTGTTAGACGATGCATCAAGAGCGAGACATTCCATTGGAAAGTTTTATACGGAAATTTATAAAGCTAGATTTGGTGAA
The DNA here is from genome assembly GCF_016918735.1 of Leptospira abararensis. GTDB lineage: Bacteria > Spirochaetota > Leptospiria > Leptospirales > Leptospiraceae > Leptospira_A > Leptospira_A abararensis. Next base: position 29,195 of record NZ_JAFFPR010000035.1, on the reverse strand, counting down.
GTCACAGATGTGGTGGATGTAGTTGTATCACCAAAAAATGAACAGGAAGTGATAGAAATCATTGCAGTCGCGAGCGCGGGGAAAATTCCTGTGATTCCTTATGGGGCAGGTTCTACAGTTACCAAAGCCTTACAAGCTCCCAAAGGTGGAATCTCTTTAGATTTATCTCGGCTGAATCGTATCATTGAATTCAATGCCATTGATTCTACTGTCACTGTAGAGGCTGGAGTTTATGGTCCTGTTTTAGAAAAACATTTGAATGAACGCGGTTATACTTGCGGTCACTTCCCTCAATCCTTTGAGTTTTCTACCGTAGGTGGTTGGATTGCTGCAAAAGGTGCGGGCCAAGCCTCCACTGGTTATGGAAAGATAGAAGATATTCTGCTTAGCTTAACAGCCATTACTCCTTCAGGAAAATTTGAATCCAAAGCTTATCCTGCTGCTTCCATTGGCCCGGATCTATTTCGTCTGTTTCTTGGAACCGAAGGAAGTTTTGGAGTCATCACAAAGGCAACTTTAAAAATCAGAAAATACCATCCAGAGAATTCAGCAAAAGGTTCTTTTATATTCAAAAACTTTGAAAAAGCTGTGGAGACAATGAGAGATGTGATGCAAGCCGGATTTGGTAAACCACATTTCTTTCGTATCCAAGATCCAGAAGAAACTGACATTTCCTTCCATATGAGTGGACTTCATGGTGGAAAAGAAGATTTGTTTTTACGATTCATTGGTTACAAACCAATGGAAAGATCCCTCATGCATATCATTGTAGATGGAGATTCGTCTTATACCAAAGAAGTATTAAAGAAGATTAAAAAAATTGCGAAGCGGAATGGTGGGTTCTCCACAGGGGAATCTCCAGTGAACAAATGGTTACACCAACGGTATTCTAGTGCTTACCTTCGAGATTATCTTATGGATGAAGGAATCAGGATAGATACCTTAGAGACGGCTGTTAGCTGGTCTAATTTACATGAACTTTGGGAAAAAACTCGCGCTTATATCAAAAGCCATGAAAACACATCTTGTATGGTGCATATTTCTCACGCTTATGAAAACGGAGCCAATTTGTATTTTATTTTCCTAAGTCCGATGAACCAAAAGAATGAAACTGGTGATTTTATAAAGTTTCACAAGGGAATCATTGACAGCATCCATAAACATGGGGGTTCTTTGTCTCACCACCACGGCATTGGCCGGATGTTATCTCCTTGGATGGAAGGGGAAGTGGGAAAAGAGGGGCTTCGAATTTTGTCTTCTTTAAAGAAAACATTTGATCCAAAAGGGATCATGAATCCAGGCGGATTGTTAGGACTTAAATAATGGGTGTTTCTGAAAGGAAAAAAAGAGAGTTCGCACAAAGAGAAACAGATATACTTCACTGTGCCATTGAGCTTTTCCGAACGAAACATCCATCCCTTGTAAAGATGGATGATATTGCAAAACAATTGGAGATAGGTCGGGGAACGATCTATCTCCATTTTAAGAGTAAAGATGATTTGATGGCTCGCATTTCCTACGAGGATTATGTAAGGCTCCGTGTGCGTTTGGAAAAAGCCTTTGATGCTCAAACTGCCATTGAAATGTCAAGGAAAGCAATTAGGGCTTATATTGATCATTGTTTAGGGGACCGCCATATGTACCTTGTTGCTAAACAATGCGGGGTCAATTTAAACATTGATAATGTTTCTGATGATTTGAGGAAACTTTTGACAGAGGAAAGAACAAACCGCTTAACACTTTTAGAAAAAATCTATAAACAAGCAAAACAAGAAAACCTAATCAATTCCAGGGGAACATATCCCAATGTAGCCGTTGCTTGGGGAATGATCCGTGGTGCGGTGGAAGTCATTTTAGATGGGCACTTCCAAAATGAAATTAAAAGTGAAAAAGCCTATCTCGAAACGATTGAACATGTTTTATTCTATGGATTATTTTCTGGTGGTAACAAAGGAGAGACTTGATGAGAAAGATTAAAGTAATTCTAAATCCTGTATCAGGTGGAGGTCTCTCTGCAAAAGTCTGGAAAAAAATAGAACCCGAGTTACAAAAAAAAGGGATTTCTTATGAATTTGAAGCTACCACCAAAGAAAGAGCTGCTCGCGATATTGCCAAAGACGCCGTCAAACAAGGGTTTCATTGGATCATAGGCATTGGTGGTGATGGCACATTCTCAAATATTATTAATGGTCTTTTTGAAAACGGAAAGTTAATCCACAAAAATGCAATTTTTAGTCCCATCCCTGCAGGACGGGGAAATGATTTTATAAAAACTGTCAAAGTTCCCAAAAATCCAATCAAAGCCTTAGGACAAATTCTCAACGGTAATGAAAGGTTAGTTGATTTAATCGATGTCACTTATACCAAAGCGGACAAAACAAAAGGGAATTATCTCTGTTTGAATTTGGCTGACTTTGGAATGGGCGGGGAAGTTGTTTATAAAGTCAATCGTTCTAGACTTGCCTCCATTATCGGAGGAAAGGGAGTGTTTTTATTATATACGGTTCTCGGTTTATTTACTTATACCAACAAAAAGATCACTCTAACACTCTCCAAGTTTGAGAAAATTACAAACAAATGTAGGTTAATAGTTTGTGCTAACGGCGAGTATGCGGGTGGCGGAATGTGGTTTGCCCCTAAAGCAAAGCTCGATGATGGTAAAATGGACTTACTTGCCATTCAAGATGTGACTGTGATGGAAACTCTTAGAAAGTTCGGTTATCTGTATCGCGGAAAGTTATCAGACGATTCCAAAGTGATTTCCAAACAAATTACTGAGCTCTCAGCTGATTCGGAAGAAGATGTTTTTATCGATGTGGATGGTGAAAATATGGGCCAACTTCCTGCGCATTTCAAAGTTCTACCGAAAGTTCTGCCGATCAAATGTTAAACGAATGAAACATATTACAAAACTAGAAAACTCCCGATTAAAAAATCTTAAAAATGAATACGACATTATCATCATTGGCGGTGGAATCACAGGTGCCAATGTCCTTTGGGATGCCACCCTTCGTGGTTACAATTGCCTTCTTGTAGAAAAAAATGATTATGCTTCCGGTACAAGCCAAGCCACCTCAAAATTAATTCATGGGGGACTCAGGTATCTAAAGAATTTAGAGTTTGCACTGGTTCGTGAATCGTTATCCGAGCGCAGGTATTTGGCAAAAATTTCCCCCCATGCGGTTCGGCCTATGGGTTTTATCATTCCTATCCGATCTTGGTTCCAACGCATTCAATTGTTTTTGGGAATGGAATTGTACAATGCTTTATCCTTTGATCGGAATAAAGAAATTGATCCAGATGTGCAGCTTCCCCGATACCGATGGAATTCATTAGGAGAAACCATATATAAAGTTCTTGGACTTAGTCGAAAATCTCTGAAAGGGAGTTTTCAATACTACGACTATGCTAATCCCAATCCGGAAAAACATACAACAGAGTTTATTTTATCAGCTAAAGAAAAGGGTGCACATGCTTTTAATTACCTTTCTGTCACTACGTTAAAGAAACAAAATAGCGGCGGTTATACGGTTGGTCTTACCGATTCTATTTCTGGAAAAAAGGTATTGGTATCGACCAAGATGGTTGTGAATTCAGCAGGTCCATGGGCCGATGTGATTGAGTCGATGACTGGTGTCACTGCAGAAAAAAAATTGGTTCGCTCCAAAGGAATCCATGCTGTGGTTCGTAATATTTGTGGCAATGAATGTGTGGTTTTATCTAAAAGAGACGGATCACATTTGTTTGTCATCCCATGGCGAGGAAAAACCATTGTAGGAACTACGGATACTGCCTATGAGGAGGATCCTGATGTTTTTAAAGTCAAACAATCTGAAATTGTAGATTTATTAGATGAAGTGAATTATAGTTTTGGATTTGCAAAATTAACTCTGAAAGATGTGGATTATTACTATGGTGGTCTTCGCCCTCTTGTAGAAGATCCGGGAAGTACGGAAGGTACTTATTCTGCATCACGGAAATCAGAGATTTTTCACTATGAAAAAGAAGGGTTCCCCGGATTCTTTTCTGCATTAGGTGGGAAATATACAACAAGCCGGGCCGTGGCCGAAACTTTAGTGAATGCGATTGATTTGTATTATAAAGGCGCGGAATCAACCTGTGTTACAAAATTCACACCGTTACTTGGGGGGAGATACCAAAGTTTAAAAGAACTTACAAATGAATTAGAGTTTAAATTTCCAAAAGCTGCAGGATCTAAAATTGATACTTTGGCGAGACGGTATGGAAGTGTGGCTTGGAAAATTTTGTCTTTGGAAAGAAACGATTCCTATCGAATTCCCAATGGAGAAATTTATTACGAAGAAGAAGTGGAATATTTGGTAACTCATGAAGAAATTCTCCACCTAACGGATTTTTATTTTAGAAGGTCGGGAGTCGGAACTGTAGGAAATCTGGATCCTTTAGAAAGGACTCGGTTGGATAAAAAAATTGCTAAATTGCTCGGATGGAATGCTGACAGAACCAAAGAAGAGATAAAAGCCGTTGACCAAAGATACAAGTGGTTTGTGGATTAAATGGCAAGAATTACTATCGATATTCCAGAAAAAGAAATTTTCTCTACGGATCTTAGTGTTCGGATCTCGGACATTAACTTTGCAGGTCATTTGGCTCATGATGCGATTTTGACCTTAACTCATGAATGCCGGGCTCGATTTTTCCATTTTCATGGTTGGACAGAAATCAATGTAGAAGGAAAGGGCATTGTAGTATCTGATGTGGCCATCGTGTATAAATCGGAGGCCTTTTTCCCAGATGACTTAGAGATGTTACTCTATGTAGACAACATATCCAAAAAGTCTTTAGAGATGGTGTATGTCATCTCTCATAAGAATGGAGGTAAAGAAATTGCAAGAGCCAAAACTGCCATCGTATTTTTTGATTATGCGGAAAGGAAACCTTGTCCTATACCCGAAGTTTTTTTAAAAGTATTGGCCTAAGCTGGTTAAGTTAGGTTAGAAACGGTATGGTTACCGTTAGGGAATTTCGACCGTTTAGATCATCACACAAATAGTTATATTTTTATTTTTGTTTGGATGGAGGAAACAATTTTACGTTCCTCCTCTTCATACTTTAATTTATGAATTCCACCCAGTGGGTTTTGTTTGACGGCTCTGTTCCACTGGGACGATTCGAGTTCTTCCCAAATCGAAATTCCCCACCTACCATATTCATTGCGAATCCATTGTGTGAGTTGGGTGAGTGTTTCTGCATTTTTATCCTTTCTCTTTTGATATTTAAGGATGTATTGTAATAGCTCTTCGATACCTTTGCGTTTCGTAACTGATGTTTTGAAAATGGGAGGAAGCGAGTGGTTAGGAAGGATGTCTTTGATAAATTCCAAAGTGGATTGTAACATATAGTAACTGGAATTGGCCAAAGACTCTTCGTCACATTTGTTGATGATAAATGCTTCTGGAACTTCCATAATTCCAGACTTCATAAATTGCACTTGGTCACCGCCGAGGGGTTGCATCACAAGAAAGGACAAATCAGAGATTAGGGATACTGAAATTTCGTTTTGGCCAATGCCTACAGTTTCAATGAATACATAATCAAACACTCGTCGCAAAAATCGAATGACATGGTAAGTATAGGGATTCAGTCCACCGAGTTCCAATTGGGATGGTTGGGAGCGAAAATACAGTCGGATGTCACGTCTTGGGAGAGTGACACGAGTTCTATCTCCAAGGATGGATCCACCGCTGACATTGGAAGAGGGGTCAATGGCAACAATGGCCATTTTTTTATCGGGAGCAAATTCCAAGAAAAGGCGACAGAGTTCCCCAAGTAACGAGGATTTGCCGGCCCCAGGAGTTCCCGTGATCCCAATGGTGAGTCCTTCTTTATAATCTGGTTTTTGGAGGGATAGTTCCTGGAATAATGATTCCCGAAATTCTAAATTTTTTTCGGTTTCGATTCGCGAGATGATTTTGGCTATCGGATATTTTTCCCCGAGGAGAGCATCAGAAACCAATTGGGGTAAAGATTCTTTCGTATCAATCAAGGGATGTTGCCATAGTTTAGAATTAAAATAGAGTCGTGGAACCTTCCATTGCAGATCCGCATTAACAGTTGCAATGGAAGTGGAAAATTGGCCTTCGTTTAAACGAGAACTGGTTCTACGGTGATGATATCGATGATTTTGTTCATAATCGACATGAGATCATAATCTTTTGGTGTAAAGATTTCCCGAATTCCCATAGCTCTTAGTTCTTCAAAGTCGGATTCAGGAATGATTCCGCCAATCACTACAGGGATTTTTGCCTTGTAGTGAGTAAGTTCATCAAACAACTGTTTTACGATTTCTTTGTGAGAACCAGAAAGAATGGATAGTCCAATGACATTGGCATTCTCTTCGACGGCGGACTGAACGATTTCTTCTGGAGAAAGGCGAATTCCTGAATAAATCACATCAAAACCACTGTGTTTTGCGGATACTGCAATCATCTCAGCCCCATTCGAATGGCCGTCAAGTCCTGGTTTTCCCACAACAATTTTGGGTCTATGTCCATTGGCTTTGGTAAAGGCGTCCACTTTCCCACGAACTGTAGAAACTTTATCATCCGACAAAAATAACTTTTGGCCATCCACACCAGTGGGTGGGTTGTATTCCCCATACACTTCGCGAAGAGCATCCGCCCATTCCCCTGTAGTCACAAGTGCTTTTGCACAAGCAATCGAATAAGGCATCAAGTTTTTCCCATCTTTCGCTGCTTGTTTTAGTTCCTCTAAAGATTTTTTTGCTACTTCCGCGTTACGGCGAGTTTTTGCTTCCGCTAATACGTTTAATGTTTGTTCGGCGGATTTAGGATCTACTTTAAAGATACCTCCATCCGAGTCAGTCATGAGTGGAGATTTGATTCCGTCGGTCCATTTGTTTTTTCCAACAATCACTAGTTCGTTGGAATTGATTTTGGAAAGTCTCTCTGTTTGTGATTTCACAAGTTGAGATTTCATGTATCCATTTTCAATCGCAACAAGGGCTCCGCCCATATCGATTATCTTTTGAATCTCGAGTTTGGCTTCTTCTTTGAGAGCCTTTACTTTCGATTCAATGACTTTGGATCCTTCGAAGATGTCTGGGTATTCGAGAAGGTCTGTTTCATAAGCAAGTACTTGTTGTAAACGGAGTGACCATTGTTGGTCCCAAGGTCTTGGGAGGGAAAGGGCTTCGTTCCAAGCAGGGAGTTGGAGGGCACGGCATCTTGCATTTCTAGAAAGTGTCACACCCAGGGATTCAATAAGAATCCTCCACGCGTTGTTTTCCGGTTGTTCTTCTGTAAGTCCAAGGGAGTTGACTTGCACTCCATAACGGAACACTCGGTATTTTGCTGTTTTTACGGCATAACGTTCTGTTGTGATCTCTTCCCACATTTCTGTGAAGGCGCGCATTTTGCACATCTCTTCCACAAAACGAATCCCTGCATTGACAAAAAAGGAAATCCGACCCACACACTGCTCAAATTCTTCTGCTGTAAAACAGTTTCTTTCTTTAATGGCATCTAACACGGCAATGGCGGTTGCTAGCGCAAAGGAAAGTTCTTGGACAGGAGTGGCACCTGCTTCTTGTAAGTGGTAGGAACAAATGTTAGACGGATTCCATTTAGGAATTTTGTGTAAACTATACTCATACATATCCACGATGATTTTCATAGATTCTTTAGGAGGATAGATATAGGTTCCGCGCGCTAAGTATTCTTTGATAAGATCGTTTTGAGTGGTTCCATTGAGTTTTTCGAGTGGGACACCGCGTTCTTCAGCAAGGGCAACATATAGCGAAAGTAACCACATGGAGGTTCCATTGATGGTCATGGAGGTGTTCATCTCTTCAATCGGGATCTGGTCGAATAAAATACGAAAGTCTTCTAAAGAGTTGATGGGAACTCCCACCTTTCCGATTTCTGGGCGTGATACCTCGTGGTCGGAACTATAACCACACTGTGTTGGGAGATCAAATGCAATGGAAAGCCCTGTTTGGCCTTTAGAAAGGTTCTTTCTGTACAACTCATTGGAGGCTTTTGCATTGGTATGCCCTGCATAAGTCCTAAAAATCCATGGTTTGTCAGGTTTTCCCTGCCCATTCTCGTCCACGAGAAGGTAATCTTTTTTTTCGGCGGACATTCTTTGCCTCGTTTTATAAATTCTATGTATAATTGAAAATCTTCTGGAATATTTTCACCTAAAAATTTATACAGGACTAGGCAATTTGAGCCTTTTCCAAGATGCGAGACCCTAAACCTTTTTCACCACTTCCTTTCCTTTTTAGCATCTTACTCTTAAGTTTGGGCTTTGCTCTGTTTTCTTATTTTAGACCATTTCCTACTACCGAGACCGAATGGGAGTTTTTGGCCAATACCAAGGCCGCAACAGAAGAAGGGGGACTCGTTTCCGCCAGAGAACCACTCGCTATCTGGTTTGTTGTGGCATGGAAAAAACTTTTTGGGATGAATTATATCCCATCCTTTCTTGTGTTAGCTGGACTTTTTTATAGTCTTTTCCTTCATCTTTTTATGTTGTTACTAAAACAAGAAGAGTGGAAACGAAACCATTACCTTTTGGTTTACCTGGCTGCTTTTTTGCCGTTTTCCTATGGTTTCCCTACTTCTTATTTCACTGAGACACTTTGTCTCGTGTTTTTACTTCTTGTCTTTTTAACTTTTCGATTGGAGAAGATGACAGATCTTCTCATCTTTCCTACCTTTACTGCTTTTGCTTTTTTTTCTAGTTTTATTATGTTTTATCTTGGATTTACTTTTTTTGTAATCTTTACTGGAATTCGTGGGTCTCGTAAGGCCGCGCAAAAAACTTCTGTATTCTATAAAAAGAAAAACATGCCCTTCCTATTTTTACTGGGGTATCTTGGTTTTTTTATCCTCTCTCTCGTTTACTTTTCCTATACAGATTTTTTTGGACCAAACTCCATCTCATTTTTATTCAAAACTTGGTATTCATCAGCGTTACTCATCCTACTGCCACTCATCGTGCTTGGGATTGGCCATGTGTTATTAAAAACAGAAAAAGAATTAAATACGATCACTGCATCGATTGTCATTGTTCTTTGTATTGCTGGCTCTATCTATTTTGTTTTCAAAAACTTAAAATCATTGAACAAAGAACCATGGGAACTCCAATCCAAAAATCTGACCAAGGCTTTTGGACAAGCTCTGATTTTAAAATCAGATCCCATTTATCTACCAAAAGAATTTTCCTTTGCTTTCTATTTCCAAACGGGTACGAAAACGAAATACATGCGTGAGGAAAAGGTTTCCGATAAATCGTTTTTGTATGTGGATGGAATTTGGAACCAAGACATCCAGCTGATACAAAAGTCAGGACTGTTTCGTCGTAATTCTCGGTCCTTTGCAATCGTTCCTGTCAGTGAAGCGGATGTCCTCATCCAAAGAGCCACAGCAGAAAAGATCAAAAATGAAAAGAGTTTGCAATTTATTGTGAAAAAAGTAGACGAAGCTTGGCTAGGTACTGCCATCAAACGTCCGTTTGATGTGTATACAGCCGGCCTGCAGAAAAAGTTTGGATACCTAACTTTTTATTAGATTCTAAATTTTAAGAACTAAAATCTTTATAGTAACGTTTGACTTTGTTTACGTATTTTTGTGTTTCTTCGTAAGGAGGAATGCCTTTGTATCGTTTCACTGCGCCTGGCCCTGCATTGTAAGCCGCAATGGCTTTTTCCGGATCTTTGAATTCTTTCATTAGGCCTTTTAAAAATTTCACACCACCGCCAATATTGTCTTCGGGATCAAAGGGATCTGCGACTCCTAAAGATTCTGCTGTTTCTGGCATCAGTTGCATAAGGCCCATGGCACCTTTGGGAGATACAGCTTGGGGTTTAAAATTCGATTCTGCTTTGACCATGGCTTTTACCAAATTGGGATCCATCCCTTGGGATTTCGCAATCGATTCAATGGTTCCGAGAATGTCTGTTGGTTTGTTTCCAAGATCCGTTGATGACAGAGTGGTTTTGGACCTTTCTTCGGGAAAGGGGAGGGAGATGGAATCAACGGGCTTTATTTGAGAAGGAACTACTGGCAGGTTTTGTGCTGGGTTTTGTTTGTTCCATTCCCTCTCTAAAACATCAGGAAAAGAAACCAACGACTTCGGATTTTCCGAAAGTTTGGAAAGGGATTCCATCCGATTTAACACAGAAGATACAGAGGGAATATCAGTCAGTCTCACATCTAAAAGATCGGCCAAGAAGGGAAAAACTGAAGAAAAAAATATGTCTCATTAGCCCACTGAGGGGTTGATCGATTGTAAATCTCTAAGGGAGAGGGGTTTTACAAGGTAGCCTTTTACATTTTTGAATTCTGCGGAACGAGCCTTGTCAGTGGGGTCAATGGAAGAGGTGAGGATATAGATGGGAAGTTTTGCGTATTTGGGATGTTTGCTTATAGCACTTAGGAACTCCCATCCATCCATGATGGGCATATTCAAATCTAAAAATAATAAGTCAGGGTCGACAGATCCGCTTAAGAGGGCATTTAAGGCATCCTCACCATTTTGGAATCCATGGATTTCGTCTGCAAAAGAAAATTTCTCCATCAAAGTTTTGATGAGAAATGTTGTGATCACATCATCTTCAACTAGGTATACCATACTTAATTGTTTCATAAATTACGAATAGAGCCGAGCGTATTTTCCAAAAAAAGAAAAAGAAAGCAAGAAATAAACCTATTCTAAAGTGTATGGGGTGATGTGAGGATTTCTGGTCTCAGAATCTCTTTTAGTTTAGTTTCTTCTAATAATCCGAGTTCAAGTACGATGGATTCAACCGATCGGTTCTCTAATAGGGCTTTCTTTGCTACAAGGGTTGCGTTTTCGTACCCAATGTATGGATTTAAGGCCGTGGCAAGGCCTGCAGAGGTTTTGACTCGAGATTCGAGTAGTTCACGATTGGCTGTAATTCCATTGATACAATTGGTTTCTAATGTTTTACAACCGGCTGTTAGGTGCTCAATACTTTTAAAAAGACTATGGGCGATAATAGGTTCGAAAGCATTCAGTTGGAGTTGTCCCGCTTCTGCCGCCATTGTGATCGTGATGTCGTTTCCAATCACTTCATAAGCGATTTGGTTGACCACTTCTGGGATGATAGGGTTTACTTTTCCCGGCATAATGGAGGATCCTGCAGCTTTGGCAGGAAGATTGATTTCGTTAAACCCACCTTGTGGCCCACTGGAAAGAAGTCTTAGGTCATTACATACTTTAGAAAGTTTGGTCGCAATTCGTTTGAGAACACCAGATAACTGTACAAAGGCGCCTGTGTCTTGGGTGGCTTCGATCAAATTGGGTGCGGCAATTAGACTAAGCCCTGTGTCGTTGGATAAAATATCCGTGACAATTTGAGAATACCGAATGTCTGTATTGATTCCGGTACCGATGGCCGTAGCCCCTAAATTGATTTCTCCAATGAGGGAGGTAGCTTCTTTTAATCGGCTGATATCCTCACCTAACATAACATCGTAGGTAGAAAATTCTTGTCCCAGGGTCATAGGCACTGCATCTTGCAATTGGGTTCTACCAATCTTTAAAATATCCTTGAACTCTTCTGATTTTTTGCGGAAAGCTAATTGGAGCCCTTCCATCGCCGCGAGTAATCCTTTGATGGCAAACACCGCAGCAACTTTAATGGAAGTGGGGTATACATCATTTGTACTTTGCGACATATTGACATCATTTAAGGGATGTAGGTGATCGTAGTCTCCCTTTGAAAATCCATTCATTTCTAAAGCTATATTTGTAATCACTTCATTGGCATTCATATTGGTGGAAGTCCCAGCCCCACCTTGGATTACATCTACAACAAATTCAGAATGGAACTCACCGTTTAGGATTCTATCGCAGGCTTCCGTAATCATTTTTGTTTTTTCTTTGGAAAGTTGTCCCAGTTGTAAATTGGCTTTGGCAGAGGCCCTTTTGATATAAGCAAGGGCTCGAACTAAGTCAGAATAGGTTCCGATGGTTTTACCAGTAATGGGATAATTTTCTAGGGCTCGCAGGGTATGGATGCCCCAATAGACAAAGGCCGGGAGATCTCGCTCCCCCAAAAGGTCGTGTTCTCTGCGTGTGGCTTGGTTCATAGTTTCCTAAATTCTCTTGGATAGGACGAAAGATACTCGACCAAATCCAAATGGGAAGAAGATTTATGTTGCCGATGTTTAAAATCAGACTTTCACTTCTCGTTCTCCTATTTCCTTTTTCCCAGGCAGTTCTCGTGGGAAAGGAAAAACAACCCACTAATGTTTCTTGTAAACAAAAAGAAGAAACCGTAAAAACCATCTTTCAACTATTACCGGAATCGGAAAGATCCTGTGTCGATATCGCCAAACTAGTGCTTACAGAAGAAGACGAAGAGGGCGAAAAATTGGACAAAGAATATGCCGACCTATTTTTGAAAGTATGTGAACTCAAACGGAAAAAACTTTCATTAGAAGAAATCCGGGAAAATCTTGGGATCGCAAAACAATGTGCCATTGCCGTAAATATGTCGAAAAAGAATTGATTCTTTACAGGTTTGGTTTATCCTTCTCGCAAGTTTTATGCTAAAATACTACACATTTCTTCTTCTTTTTTTCCTCGTCCCTACAATTCTCTTACCTTGTGACCCTTTTACATCAAAAACGTTAACACCTATCGACCATTCGGCGAAGGATAAAAGTTTTGTTGAATTCAAAAACAAATTCCAAAAAATCCTGAAATCCAAAGACCGGAAAACCTTGGAAGAGGTAATCGACAAAGACATTCATTTTTCTTTTGGTGGGGAGGAGGGAAAAAAGGATTTTTTAAAATCATTCCAACTAACAGAAAAACCATCATCTTCTAATTTTTGGGAACTGATGGAAGAGGTTGTCAAATTGGGTTTTCGACAGAACAAAGAAGGACAAATGGTGGCTCCCTATTTTTTCGAAACCTTCCCTGGTGATTATGATCCCTTCACTCATTATTTGGTCATTGGCAAGAATGTCAACGTAAGAGAAGATGCTTCCAAAGAATCAAAATCCATCGAAAAGCTTAGTTATCAAATTGTGAGAGCAGAAGCAGATGATTTGGATGGAAGGCGTCTGGAGAAGGAAAGTAACTGTAACTGGAAAAAAATATGTACACCGCAAGGAAAACCAGGGTACGTATGTGACCGGTTCTTACGTAGTCCTCTTGACTACAGAGCCTTCTTTGAAAAAAAGAAAAACAATTGGTATCTCACTATCTTTATCGTAGGCGATTGACCACTGTTAATTAAAGAATCACTCTAGTTTTTTCTTGAAACACAAATATGGATGAATTAGATTTGGTGAAACCATTGTCCAAGGAAACATTTATGTTAAAAAAATTACTTTTTGTTGCTTTAGCGTTTTCGCTAACTAACTGTTTGATCTTAAATCCAGCAGGCGCAACGATCGATCGTGAAAAAGGTTCTGTTGCGGCTTCCCGAATTACTGATGCGGCTATCCAAACGGACTTAGTCAGATCTATCATTTTAATTGGTAGAGCTGACATCAGTATACTTAGTTTAGTGGCGCCGGATATTGCAAATATCCAGTCTGAAAAATACTATGTCAAAGCTGATATAGATCAGTGTATTACTGACATCCAAGGGTTTAAAGGAGTGGTCCTTGGTCCAACAATCGCCAATATCATTTCATGCCAAGATTTGAAAACAGATGGTTATATTACGGGAGACCCGTTTCCAAGTTTCTAATTTAAATTTTTTAGTCCCTGCCTCTTTTTTTCAGAGGTAGGGAACTCTTCCTCGATCTTCCGGGTCTTATTTCCCAAACAAACAAGGAAGGTTTTATGATCTCTCTCAAACAAGTTTTAAAAATCACAACAACAGTCGGTCTTGTATCCGTTATGGCATTTGCCTTCGGAAATTGCCGTGGACATAAAGATTTCGAAAAACGTATCGAATGGGTGGCTTCTAAACTGACATCCAAATTAGATTTGGATGAAACACAAAAAGCAAAATTAGAAACCATCAAAGCGGAACTCATTGCTAAACACAAAGAAATGAAACCAAAACATGAATCTTGGGCAAAGGAAATGGCTACACAGATTCGGGCTGAGAAAATTGATACCAAGTTATTGGATAAAATGAGTATCGAAAGAGAAACTCGCCATCAAGAGATGCGTAAGTTTTTTCAATCCAAACTTGTTGAATTCCATGCAGTTTTAAAACCAGAACAAAGGGAAAAATTTGCTGATCTAGTGGAACGTTTCGCAAGCCGCCACCAACCACCGGAAGAGTAAACAATGCCAGAGTTTGACTTCGAAACAGTAGTCAAAGAAACCAAATATTTGGTTCTTAAAACGGTCGGTGATACTCTCATCGACCGTTTTGATGATGCTACAGAAGATGTAGTTCAGGAAGTATACTTTCGTGCTTTTAAATCTTTGGAGAAGGGTGGGTTTGATGGAAGGTCCAAGATTTCTACTTGGATCTACACCATTGCTCGTAATGAATCCTTACGTATGAATGAAAAACGATTACGAGAAGAAGAGAAAGCAAAACGATACTTAGTAAAAAACAAAGTTCAACTTTCGGGCGCACGCGATGCAGCTACATGGGAAAAGGAAGACTGGATCGAATCCATGCTTGACAGGATCCCTGAAGTGTATCGCCAAACCTTACGCCTTTATTTGGCTGGTAATACGATGGAAGAAATTGCGAAGGAATTGGAAATCCAACAAGGAACAGTAAAGTCACGTTTGTTCCGAATGAAAGAATGGATCCGCAAACACATACCAGGAGGAAAAAATGAATTCCAAGAATCCTAAAAAATGGGAACAACTTTTGAATGATTCTGATTTCGAATTACGTTTAGTAAGACAGACCAAAGTTAGGATCAGAACCGAGAAGACTAAACGCAAAATTTATGTCGCTTTAGCTACTTCTAGTTTGGTCTTTTCCCTATTATTTTTTAATGAGTTGATCATTGAGCCTAGTGAACTATCAACTAATATCCATTATCTGGTGGATGAACTCAGTTCAGAATCGATTGTGAGTTTGAGTATGGATTGACATTTATCAATGATAAAAGTTAGGAAAGAGAACAGAAGGTTTTTTTAAAAAGGGTGTGATTTTGTTTTCCTTTGCGTCATAATTTAGGAAAGGGAAGTGAAAATATGAACGCCTGCATCCTATACCTCAACAAAAAACGAATTGAGATGATCAAATTTGAATCAGACCAAATGCGATCTAAAACTTGGGAGAAACCGATGGAATCGGATGTCTGGGATTTTGAGGAGATCACGAATACCTTACAGTCACCAAGCGAGGTCATCCTTGTAGGAGAGTCGGAACTGAATACTCAGTATAGACGATGGTTAGTCAATCATGACCGAAACTTAGCAAAAAAACTCATCGCCGTGATTGGCAATAACAACGATACCAATATCAACCAAGACTTAGTGAGTCACTTCAAAGAAAAATATTTCCGAGGGAGAAGTTTTTAAGTATACGGCACTAGTGACCGTATTTCAGTATTAGGTGGATGTAAGCGACAGTTTAACTGAAATAAGTTAAGAGAACACTGGAGTTACAACAAGTGGTCACAAGATTCTCCATGATTATGGAAAAACAATCTATAGAGTAAAAAACTGAGAGAAGTTAAAATCATAAGAGTTCCAAAAGCTGGAATCCACTTCGGTTGGATGTGGTGCCTCCATTTTCCTACAAGGATACTCAGTCCGGTGAGTGCCGGAACTGTTCCCAAATAAAAGAAGAACATCACAAGACCTCCTGTGAGTAGGTTTCCTGTGGCAAAGGATGCTGCATAGGCTGGATACAAAACTCCACAAGGGAGTAGGGCACTCACAATTCCGATTCCAAATCCAAGTCCATTTTTACTAAACCGAGAACGAACCTTCTCTAAAAACTTTCGAATCCCTTGAGGCAAAGCTCCAAACGTTGAAGTTGATTTGAGGGAGTAGGTGCGGATGGCAAATACAATCAGAAATAAAAAAGTAAATACTCCTGCAACACCTTTGATCGCAGTTAGATCTCCTAAGGCATTGGCTCCTTTGCCAAGAAAGCCAAGTACCATACCTAAAAAAGTATAAGAAATCATTCTTCCTAGGTGGTAGAGATAAATGGGAATGGGTTTTCCTTTTTCTGTTTGTAGAAGCGAAACAAAGGGACCACACATCACCAAACAATGAAAACTGCTGACGAATCCATACACAAGTATGGATACAAAGAAGCTAAGATTTGCTAGTTGGTCCATCGGTTTGATTTGGTTTTGACTTACTTTGTGGGTATTCTTCTTCTTCGAAGAACATTCTATATTTGGGAGATTCTATGTCCTCAAACTGGCCTTTGCGAAAAGCAGTGATAAAGACATAGAGAAAGAAGGCGGCAATACACATTGCCATAGGGATGGTTAAGTAGAGGGCTTCCATTGGGGGATCCTAAATCTAATGGAAAGAGAATTGAGAAGGACTGTCAAGCTAGAACATGCCATAAACACAGCACAGATTACGGGCAACATAAGCCCGAACATGGCAAGTGGTAACATGATGGAATTATAACAGAAAGATATGATGATATTTTGTAAAATAACCTCTCTTGTTTTTTTTGCAGAAAGTAGGGAATGCACAAGCCCATTCAAATTGCCTGAAGTCAAAACAACATCTGATTTTTCTAAAGAGAGGTCTTCTGCTTCTGTATGAGAAATGGAAACATTGGCCTGTGCCAAAGACAAACTATCATTGATCCCATCTCCCACCATAATGACAATATTTCCTTTGTTTTGGGATGCAGCGATGAGGCCGCGTTTGTCTTCGGGGGAAAGGTCAGAGGAATATTTTTCGATTCCGAGTGTATCTGCAATGAACTTCACAGCTGCATAACGATCCCCAGAAAGGATAGATAGGTTCGGAACAAAGTGTTTGAGTAAGGAAACAAAAGACCTGGCACCAGGTCGTATTTCATCTGCGAGTAAAAAACTTCCCCGATAAGTTCCATTCACAGCAAGTAAAATCAAAGATCCTTCCCCTTCGGGCATTTTTTCCATCGGGATTTGTTCTTTTTCGAGTAAACTTCTGTTCCCAATCAGCACGGAAAGTGAATTAGAATCCATTTCTAATTCTGCTTTCACTCCACGCCCAGGGATGTTTTCTAAATTTAGCAGCCTGATGGAGTTTGCTCTTTTAGTAACAGAACTAAATGGGTCTAAATATTTCACAAGTGATTTGGCCAAAGGATGGTTCACTTCTTTTTCGATTCGATAAACAAGTGGTAGGTGGTCATCGGATACAGATACTTGTCTTACTAAAAATTTACCTTCGGTTAGAGTCCCTGTTTTATCTAAAAAGATGGTGTTGGCTTTGGCGAGTGCTTCCACAACAGAAGGATTTTTTAAAAGTACACCTTTATCGGCATTGAGAATATGATTGGTAACAAGGGCTGTGGGAACAGAAATCCCCAATGCACAAGGACAGGCCACAATCAGAACAGAAATGGTTGTCACAAGGCTTTGTTCTAGGTTCCCACCTGATACAAAGTACCAAACAAAAAAACATAAAAACGCCAGTCCAAAGACTACAGAGATAAAATACGAAGCGATACGTTCTGTGAGAATTTGTAATTTTGGTTTGAGATGGAGTGCTTCCTCTAACCTGAGTTTGAGGGAAGAAAGAGTGGAGGCATGATAATCAGAACCTGCGACGATTAGTGCTGGGTTGTCCATTGCGAGGGAACCGGCAAGGATACTGTCCCCTCGTTTTTTTCGAATCGGTAAAGACTCACCAGTGAGAAAGGATTCGTCTACATAGGTTTGTTCAGAGATAAGGATGGCATCCACTGGAATGCGTTTTCCTGGAGCCACACGAATTTTGTCTCCAGTTTTGATTTCACTACTGGGAATTGTTTCTTCCCCAGAGTCTGTCACTCGGATGGAAGTCTCTGGAAGTTTACAAAGAATGGATTCTAATTTATCAGAAGCAAACACTCTGGCTTTTTCTTCGAAGTACTTCCCAATCAATATAAAGAAGTAAATCATCGCCACCGAATCAAAATAGACCTCACCCACATCAGTCAGTGTTACATAAACCGAATAAAAATAGGCCATGGAAATTCCTAAAAACAATAGGAAGTCCATAGAAAGTGTGCGTCGTCTGACACTTGTTAAAAAGCCAGACATAAAAGGATATCCGGAATATAAATACGCAGGAGTGGCAAATACCCAAGAGGCATAGTGGAAAAGGCGTTTGATATCTAAGTCAATTCCAGTGAAATATCCTGAATATAAGGCAACACTTAAGATCATGATATTTCCAAAACAAAACCCGGCCACACCGATACGAAGGAGTAGGGTTTTTAGTTGTTTTGTTTTTTCGAGTGTTCCTTCTGTTGGGGAGAATAGGACAGGTTTGTACCCAATGGCACGAATGAGAGTTAGGATTCGAGAGATTTTGATTTTGGAACGATCAAACCGAACTCTTGCTCTACCGGAGGCAAAATTGATTTGAGTCGAGAGGATTCCCTCTTCTTCGTTTAAAACTTTTTCATTGATCCAAACACAGGCAGAACAATGGATATTCGTGATTTGGATGGAAACTTCAGAATGATTTCCTGAGGTGCGAACAAACTTTTCGTATACAAGTTCGTTTTCCAGATCCAGATCGTTATCTTCGATGTTTACAGGATCAAGTTTTGTGTTTCCCTTTAAGTTGTAATAGTAACTTCCACCGAGTGAGTTGATGATGGAGTAAACTGTTTCACAACCTTCGCAACAAAAAACTTTTGTATCATTTGCGACCTTTGCTTCAATCCTTACCAATCGGATGGGATTTCCACAATGGTCACATTCTGTTTTGGTTAGGACTGAAAGGTTTTCGTTCATCGAACGGAGATCTTTCCTTCTCTTTCAAAGGATTTACCATCAATGTCTGCAACCAGCCGCAAATTCCAAGTTCCCTTTTCTAAAAGTGGAATTTTGCCGCTAAATCCATTTGCGTTTGGTTTTAAGTTATAATGTACTGTGTTCTTTGTCGTTGCATTTCGTTCTAAATACACGACCATAGACTTTGCAGCAGTAATAGTTCCAGCTTTTTCCAATTGGACTGAAATTTCGGATTCCCCGAACGGAATGAGGTTCAAGTTGTCCCAATTGGATTTTAAGACATACCCCTGTTTCAAAAGTTCCTTTTGGTTCTCAATTGCCTTTTCGTAGTTGAGTCCGATTTCGTAATAGTTTTTATCCATTACCGGTTCAAAGTTTTTGTAAGTAAGACGAATGGTATAGAACGTGGCTGCCACAAGAGCAGTAAAACTAAAAAGTACCACATACATGGCGTTTCGTAAGCTTGGGTGTAATTCTTTAAACATCATTACCTCCTTGGTAATGTTAAGGAGAGTTTTTTCTCCAACCGTTCGTCTGGATCTTGTGCATTGTTTAACACAATAGAACCTGGTAAATATCCTTCATTTAATTCTTGTTCTGTGAGAGATTGTGTCTCTAAAACCACAGAAATACTTTTGATTTCGCCTGATCCCAATTTGAATTGGTTGTTTTCCTCACCGGAGCGAATTAAAATTTCTTTTCCATGTCTTGTATCAAATGCAGAGAGATGGAATTCCTTTTCAATTGGCGCAATATTTTGAATGCGTAGAGCGACGAATGCCCTGATTTTGTTTTCGGGAATTAGAATCGGGGGCATGGATTTATTAGATGCGGCAATCATCGACATAGGACTTCTTGTAATGAGTTGGATGATCGCTCCTGAAATGACCACTGTCAAAAGAATCGCATAAACAACGGTTCTTGGACGAATCCATTTGATTTTGGCACCGGTTTCAATTTGTTTCAGAGAGAAGTATCCGATCAGTGTTTTTTTGTCTTCTTTTGCCATGATGGATGTGCATGCATCTACACATTTTCCACAAGCCACACAACCAACTTGTAGACCTTCACGGATATCGATCCCGGTAGGGCAAACAACCACACACATATTGCAAGAGATACAATCCCCGATTTTGGTTTTCCCATCGCGGCGAGGTTCCCCTCGTTTGAAGTCATAAGTCACATTCCAAGAATGTTCATCCATTAGGAGGGTTTGGAATCTTGCATATGGGCAAGCATAACGGCAGAACTGCTCTCGGATAAATCCGATATCGATAAACATAGCCGCAGTAAAGAATAATGTAAAATAAAAGTAAGTTTGTGAAAATGCAGCTAAATTGGTATAGTCAGCTAACATTTCATAGGGACTTACAAAGTAAGCAATCCAATGGAAGGAAGCAATAAAGGATACAACAACCCAAAGAAAGTATACTGTGAGTTTTCCGTGAATCGATGCATCCTTCTTCCCATATTTAGAATCCAAAACAAACCGACCAATTCTATCGAATAGATCGGTATAAATGGTTTGAGGACACCCCCATCCGCACCAAACACGGCCAATGACGGAGGTGAAAAAGAAAAGAGAGAGCCCCATTGTCAGCAGGAAAAACCATAAAATTAATCCTTCTTGTGGGATAAAAAGACCACCAAACAGGTGAAACATCCTATGAGGGATGTCCAGCCGGATGAGAGGGCTACTATCTGGTAACACTACCCATGGCGCTGCTAAAAATAAACCTACGAGAAAACTCATAACGAAGTTTCTACGTGTTCTTACTTTCCCTGTCTGTGGTCTTGAAATGATCATCTTTATTTAGCCTTTACCAAACTACTATTTTTAGTGGCAATCCATGCCATCACGGCATACACTTTTTCAGCACCTAAACCTTCCCAAGCTGGCATTCCCCCTCGGTTGAGTTTTTGTCTTTCTGGGCCAATTCCTTTCATGATATTGTTAAACACTTCTTTGTCAGTGTTTCCATGAATCCAATCTTTATCTACAAGACTTGGTCCTACAGCACCTTCTGCAGTTGGGCCATGGCAAGCGGAACAAATTTGTTTGTAAGTTCCTTCACCTTCTTTGATAGCAACTGCATCGTCACGGTAAGGGTTTGATCCATCTTCTGTGTTCGCAACAATTGCTTGTTTGGCTGGAAATTGCGCTTCGTGTTCTGCAACTTCTTTTTCAAACGCAACTTCTTGCGGCCATTCAGAATACCAGTGAAAGTATACAACATAACCGATGGAAACGATGATACTGATGAGCCAGACCAATTTCCACCAAGTGGGCATCGGGTTGTCGGCTTGGAAGATTCCGTCTACTTCTTTTGGTTCTTTCATTCGTATTAATCCTCCTCAAGCATTCTATACTTGGGTTTCTCCATTTCGTCTTTCGTACGTTTTTTATAAACGTAGTAGGTGATGTAAGAGATTGCGATCACGAGTATCGGCAATCTCAGACTTTTATAAACGAGTAGAATGTCTGCTTCGTTCATGATCTTACTTCATACCTTTTTGCAACTCTGCAGAATCTCTTCCCAGTTTTTGCAAATAAGCTACGAGGGCTTGTCCTTCGGTTTTGTCCTTTAGAAGAGATGGTGCATTGGCAAAGTCTTCTTCTGTGTAAGGAACCCCGATGGATTTAAGAGCCTTCATGTTAGATACTACTTGTTCTACATCTATCTTATGTGATTCTTCGAATAACCATGGATAGGCTGGCATAATAGAGTTAGGTACTCCACCCACTGTTCTCGGATTGATCAAATGGTTTTTATGCCATTCGTCAGAACGTAACATTTGAGATTCATGCGCTAAGTCTGGACCTGTACGTTTGGATCCCCAAAGGAAAGGGTGATCATAAACATACTCTCCACCTTTAGAATATCCAGTTCTTCCGTAAGCCTTTGTTGGGTCAAAACGGTCCACTTCCCATTTGAATGGTCGAACCATTTGCGTGTGGCATCCGATACATCCTTCTTTTTGGTAAGTGTCACGTCCTGCCAGTTCCAATGCGGAATAAGGTTTTACAGTGGAAATGGGTGTTACCGTTTTTGTCAAAAAAAACGGTGGGATTAGTTCAAAAAGTCCACCAATCACAACGGCAATCGTTGTATAGAGAGTAAACTTAACACCCTTTGTATCCCAACGGTCTGCAATTTCTGAAAACCAATCTAAGAATTTGTTAAATCCAAACATTATGATTTCACTCCTATACGTAAGTCTTGTTCTACAAACCCACTATCTTTGTTTTGAATGGTTTTGATAAAGTTATACACCATAAGTAGAATTCCTGTTAGATAGAGTGTTCCTCCAATCGCACGGAAAAGTCTAAATGGTTTTAAGAACTCAACAATTTCCACCCAGTCTTTATAAACGAGTTCGCCGTTTTCGCCGACTGCTCGCCACATAGAACCTTCCGTAATTCCAGATACCCACATAGAAATGATATAGAGTAGGATACCGAGAGTTCCGAGCCAAAAGTGTGCGTTTGCTAGTTTTTCGCTATAGAGATTGGAATTCCAAAGTCTTGGCACTAGGTAGTATAGAGCTGCGGCAGACATAAATCCGACCCAACCGAGTGTACCTGAGTGAACGTGACCAATGATCCAGTCAGTGTTGTGTCCAAGAGCAGAAACCGCACGAATGGAAAGAAGGGGACCTTCAAATGTAGACATACCATAAAAGGTTACAGCAGCTAACATCATTTTGAGGGTTGCATCCACTTTGATTTTATCTTTTGCTTGGGTCAGAGTAAGGAATCCGTTTAACATACCACCCCAAGAAGGCATCCATAACATGATGGAGAATACCATCCCTGTTGTTTGTAACCATTCTGGAATTGGAGAGTAA
Source organism: Leptospira abararensis (assembly GCF_016918735.1). Classification (GTDB taxonomy): domain Bacteria; phylum Spirochaetota; class Leptospiria; order Leptospirales; family Leptospiraceae; genus Leptospira_A; species Leptospira_A abararensis. The sequence continues at coordinate 6,465 of NZ_JAFFPR010000035.1, read as the reverse complement.
AGTAAATGGTGAGGACCTGCCCAAATATAAATAAAGATTAACGACCAGAAGTGAATGATCGAAAGTCTATGAGAGTAAATGGGTTGTTTGATGTGTTTTGGGAGGTAGTAATACATAAGTCCCAAAAATGGAGTCGTAAGAACAAATGCTACTGCGTTATGTCCATACCACCATTGGATGTTGGCATCAAACACACCTGCATATACCGAGTAAGATTTTAAGAATCCTGCTGGGATTACGATGTTGTTTACGATAAAAAGAAGCGGAACAGTTACAAAAGAAGCAATGTAGAACCAAATAGCCACATACATTTGTTCTTCTTTTCGTTTGATCACCGTCATCAAATAGTTTGCAAAGAAAATTACATACCATACAACAATCAATAAGTCGAGAGGCCATTCTAATTCGGCATATTCTTTTGATTGGCTGTATCCAAGTGGTAATGTAATCGCTGCGAGGACAATTGTTAGGTTATACAATGCCAGGTGTATTTTGGAAAGTGTGTCATTCCACATTCTAGTTCGACACAATCTTTGTACTGTGTGGTACGCTGTGGCGAAGATAACACTCAATGCAAATCCAAAAATGGCAGCATTGGTATGTAGAGGTCGTAACCTTCCGAAGCTCGTCCAAGGTAGTTCCAAATTCAGCTGTGGATATACAAGCTGGAAGGCAATAATGACACCGAATGTCATTGATGCGACGCCCCAGACTAACGCTGAAATGATAAACCCTTTTACGATAAAATCGTCATATTGAGTTTTTTCCGTAGCCAATGTTTCTCTCCTTAATCTTTATCAGTTCCAATATATATAGCGAACTAATTCCTTTGTCTATAAAGTGACGAAGAAAAGAAAGAAAAACAGAATCTGGTTCTTTGAATCGCCCCTTGATATTTGTCAAGGGGGACTTTGAGACTTAGACTGAATCTAATTGGTGAGGGGTTGGGTAGCGGACTTTCTAACAGCGGTTAGAAAGTAAACTCATATCCTAATTGTGTACGATGTTCGATACCACGATCTCCCGCAATCGCCGTTGGGTGGTATCCTACGCGATCTACAGAGGAGTGCATGAAGAATTTTTCTTTGCGAGTGTCTTCCATACTTAGGCCAGAACCTGTTGGGTGGAAGTAATAAGCATCAAAGATATTCCAAAAATAGACGAGAAGGGTTGCCACTCCTATATATTGCATTTCCTGATAGTGACGTTCGACAGATTCTCTTTGTCCCTTGAAAGGACCGAGTTGGCTTGCTACCACTGCCTCTGCAGGCGATACCGTAGCGGTACCTTGAGGTGTAAAAGCCGCACGGATCAAACCGTTTGTTGTATAAGGATTTTCTAAATTATTATAATCACGTTTGGCGTTTAAATACATACGGTGTTTGTCGTATGTGAAAAAGAGTCCAATAGCAATGATGGATGGATAAACAATTGCCTGAACCTTTCGGTCTTGTTTCCATTGGCCCCAACCAGGGAGTACTGCCGATCGCCATGCGGCACCTGTTCTTGTTAGGTTTTTGCGGTCGGTTTCGGCTAACTTTGCTTCTTCTTCTTTTTTCCGTTTGGCTTCTGCTTCAGCTGATGCATTTTTTGATGCTAGTTCTTTTTCTAAACGAGCTGCTTCTTCTTGCTCTTTTTTGAGTTTAGCTAATTCTTCTTTTTCTTTTTTAAGCCTTTCTTTTTCTTCTTCGGCTTTTCTGAGTTTGTCTTCCTCTGCAGCAGTTAGGTGGTCTTTATACACCACTTTCAGAATGTCGGTTTTGTTGAGAACAACAGTGGTCCCGTCTTCTTTTCGAATTTTTAGCTTATATTGGTCTTGTTCGACCACCTTACCCTGGAGAGTTCCCCCTTTTTTGAGAAGGATGTTCTCTGCGGATAGGTTACCTGCGAGCACTACCAAAAGTGTTGCGAATTTAATGAATTGTGTAATAGTCAGTTTCAAGGGTATCTCAAGTGTTGGAATATTATATAACAATCTCTATAGTGTTACTTGCTACGTTTCAATTGATCTCTCCAATGATTTTTGCAATTTGGAAGTTAGGCAAGAATTTTTTTGCCAAAGATGGTTCGAAAGTAAGTCCACATTTGGAAACAAATTATCCCTGTTATGACAAGGCATGTTCCAAATGTGGTTCTTAAGGAAAGGAGTTTTATCCTTCTAGGTCTTGCATAAGGAAGTGGTGGACTTGGTCTGCACACTTCCTTCCTTCGGAAATGGCCCAAACAATGAGGGATTGCCCTCGTCTCACGTCTCCACAAGCGTACACTTTTGGTACAGAAGTTGCAAAAGATCCCGGTTTTGTTCCAAAATCCGCCTTTATATTCCCTCGTCCGTCAAGTTCCAGTCCTTCTTTTTGTAAATCAGCGAGTAATCCCTCTTTGACAGGATTTACAAATCCCATGGCTAGAAAGACTAAATCCGCAGGCCATTCAAATTCGGTTCCTGGAACTGGATTGAATTTTCCATTTTCTTCTTTTACTTCCGATCCGTAAATGGCAGTGACTTCGCCTTTTTCATTGGATTTAAAACCCATCGTGGAAACGGCCCATTTTCGACTGACACCTTCTTCATGTGAGGTGGAGGTGCGGAGCATTTTAGGATAAAGTGGCCAAGGAGTCGAAGAGTCTCTTTCCTTTGGCGGTTCTGGGAAAAGTTCAATTTGAGTGACTGATTTGGCACCATGGCGGTTGGAGGTTCCTACACAATCCGAACCAGTATCTCCACCACCAATTACGATGACATGTTTGTCTTTCGCATTGATGATTTCAATATCGTCGCCAGCAACATGTTTGTTGTTTTTGGATAAAAACTCCATAGCATAGTAGACTCCTTTGCTTTTTCTCCCTTCTACGGGTAAGTCTCTTGGAACTTCGGATCCACATGCAAGCACGACAGAATCAAAATCAGCTAATAATTGCTTGGCGGTGATGTCTACACCTACATTGACATTGGTTTTAAAAGTCACACCTTCTGCTTCCATTTGTTTCATGCGGCGATCAATATGTCTTTTTTCCATTTTGAAGTCAGGAATTCCGTAGCGGAGTAGGCCACCAATACGATCATTTTTTTCAAAGACGGTGACTGTATGTCCGGCACGAGCTAACTGTTGTCCTGCGGCAAGACCCGCTGGTCCCGAGCCAACAACGGCAACTTTTTTTCCTGATTTGGAAACGGGTGGTTGTGGAATGACCCATCCTTCTTCCCAAGCACGATCAATGATAGTTCTTTCAATAGACTTAATCGAAACAGGCGGCTCGATGATTCCTAAGGTACAAGCCGACTCACAAGGTGCCGGGCACAACCTTCCGGTAAATTCAGGAAAGTTGTTTGTCTTCGATAAATTTTCCCAAGCCTCTTTCCAGCGACCTCGAAACACAAAGTCATTGAACTCAGGGATGAGGTTGTCAACAGGACAACCTGTATCTCCATGACAGAACGGAATTCCGCAGTCCATACAACGAGCGCCTTGGTCTTTGGCAACAGTCTCTGGGAACGGTTTTTCGAACTCTTTATAGTTCTTTACTCGTTCCTTCGGTTCAATTTTCTGAAGGTATTCTTTTTTAAATTCTAAAAATCCTGTTGGTTTACCCACGAGCTGTTACCCCTTCTTTGTTTGGTTTTCCCGATGCAGTTTCTTCGGCCATTTTTTCTAGAGCTTTTTTATAATCTCTCGGAATCACTTTGATCATTTCTTTGACGACTGTGTCCCAATTGTTAAGAACTTCTTCTGCTCTCTTAGAGCCTGTGTAAGTTTTATGATCTTCTACCATCTTCTTTACTTCCGCAATTTCGGTGGCATCCGTTAACGGATCTAAGTCGACCATTTCTTTGTTGATCTGGGCTTCTTTGTTTTTCTTTGGATCCCAAAGGTAAGCAATCCCACCAGACATACCGGCAGCAAAGTTTCTTCCAATATCACCGAGGATGATAACTCGGCCACCGGTCATATATTCGCAACCGTGGTCACCCGTTCCCTCGACTATGACATGAGCCCCTGAGTTACGAACGCAGAATCTTTCGCCAGCAATCCCATTTACATAAGCATTCCCACTGGTTGCTCCAATAAAACAAGTGTTACCGATGACGATATTTTCTTCTGCTTTGTAAGGGGCCGTTTTTGGCGTTTGGAAGATGAGTTTCCCGCCACAAAGACCTTTTCCTACATAGTCATTGCCTTCGCCAATCAAACGAAGTGTCATCCCTTTGGTAACAAAAGCGCCAAAGGACTGTCCTGCGGTTCCTGTAAATTCGATGTCGATCGTGTCTTCGGAAAGACCATCGACTCCATACTTTTTCGTTACTTCGTGGCTGAGCATTGTCCCTACGGAACGATTTAAGTTCACGATCGTAGTTTGGATTTTGACAGGTTGTTTGTGATCAATCGCAGGAAGTGACTTACGAATCAGTTCGTTGTCGATTTGTTCATCCAAGTGGTGGTTCTGTTCTTTCGCGCGGAATAAACCAGTTGGAAATACAGGAGTTGGTCTATGGAGCACTTTTGTAAAATCAAGTCCCCGTGCCTTCCAGTGGTGGTGAGGTCGTTTGAATTTGATTTTTTCCACTTGTCCGATCATCTCTTCGAAGGTTCTGAATCCAAGTTTCGCCATGATTTCGCGTACTTCTTCTGCAACAAAGGTCATAAAGTTCACAACATACTCTGGTTTGCCGGTAAATTTACTTCTTAAGAATTCATCTTGTGTGGCAACTCCCACAGGGCAGGTATTCAAGTGGCATTTACGCATCATGATACAACCCACGGAGACGAGTGCAGAAGTTGAGAATCCAAACTCTTCAGCACCGAGCAGAGCTCCCACAACCACATCTTTTCCAGTGAGGAGTTTTCCATCCACTGCTAGATACACGCGATCACGGAGTCCATTGGCGACGAGGGTTTGGTGGGTTTCAGAAAGTCCAAGTTCCCAAGGAGTTCCTGCATGGTGAATGGAAGAGATCGGGCTTGCACCCGTTCCGCCTTCATGACCTGCAATGAGGATATGATCTGCATGAGCTTTGGCAACTCCTGCAGCCACAGTTCCTACACCTGATTCAGAAACTAATTTTACCGAGACTCGTGCTCTTGGGTTTGAGTTTTTTAAATCGAAGATCAGCTGTTTTAAATCTTCAATCGAATAAATGTCATGGTGAGGAGGAGGGGAGATGAGAGTCACACCTGGTGTGGAATAACGAAGCCATCCAATGTATTTATCGACCTTGTGTCCTGGAAGCTGACCACCTTCTCCTGGTTTTGCGCCCTGTGCCATTTTGATTTGGATGTCATCGGCATTGGTTAAGTATTCCATAGTCACGCCAAAACGAGCAGAAGCGACTTGTTTAATCGCCGAACGCATGCTATCTCCATTGGGAAGAGTTTTGAACCTGACTGGATCTTCGCCACCCTCGCCTGTGTTGGATTTAGCGCCAATTCGGTTCATGGCAATCGCAAGTGTCGTATGTGCTTCCCAAGAAATGGATCCATGGCTCATCGCTCCTGTTTGGAAACGTTTCAGAATGGATTTCACAGATTCCACTTCTTCAATTGGGATTCCTTTGGATCCTTCGAAGTCGAGATGGAATAAACTTCTAAGAGTGATGGCCTTTTCGTTTTGGTTATCGATTAGGCTTGAAAACTCTTTAAAAGTTTTGTAGTCGTTGTCTTGTGTTGCTTTCTGTAATTTATGTACAGTAATCGGAGTGTAAAGATGGCTATCTCCATTTTTACGGTAGTAGTGAACTCCACCTGGTTCCAAGTTATTAGGGAAGAATGTAGGATCATATGCTGCTTTGTGGCGGCGAACGGTTTCTTCTTCCAACATTTCCAAAGAAAGTCCTTCGATTCTGGATTGGGTTCCTGCAAAGTAAGTGTTGACAAGTTCTGAATCAAGTCCTACAGCTTCAAAAATTTGGGCACCACAGTACGACTGTAATGTGGAGATTCCCATTTTAGAGAATACTTTGAAAAGTCCTTTCCCAATGGATTTGATGTATTTCTTTTTCGCATCCTTGTAATTGGGAACTTCTGGAAGTAAACCTTGTTGTGATAAATCAGCAATGGTTTCAAAAGCAAGATATGGATTGATGGCATTGGCGCCATAACCACATAACAATGCAAAGTGGGCCACTTCTCTTGGTTCGCCGGATTCTAATACAATCCCTGCTTTGGTTCTGAGTCCTTCTCTGATCAAATAGTGATGAAGTCCTGCAACAGCTAGTAGCGAAGGTCATTTCAAAGCCAAAACCTTTGCCATCCTTTTTGATCCATCCAAAAAACATGATATGAGAAACTCACTGGATCGTGTTTGTGCCGATGCAGCCAAAGCGGTTCGTGAACAAGGGGTGAACCTTATCATCTTAACCGATCACGGTGTGGGTGAGAAAAAAGCAGCCATCCCTTCGCTACTAGCTGTTGCAGGACTTCATCACTATTTGATCAGAGAAGGACTCAGAACCAAAGCAGGGATTGTATT
>NZ_JAFFPR010000055.1 GCF_016918735.1 Leptospira abararensis | reverse complement strand
CTAATTCTTGAGTATTTTGTCATCTTTTCTCCGATTTATATTATCGGGATTTGTTGCATTAGATTCTTGAATCTACCAATGGAAATAAAAATCACCCCATCTTCACGGAGAAGATTGCGTGCAAGGAAAAGCCTGGGGTACATCATATTTAACCATTTGGAATGGAACCGGCCTGTAGTTTCGGTGTTATTCGTAAACTTACGGCCTTTGGCATCTACTTGCCCTGTGTATTCCAAATAGGTTTTTAAGGACTCGGTATAGTCATCGGGGTAGACAAAATCATTTCCTGTATTGTAAGGAGGGTCGATATAGATCATCTTGACCTTGCCAAGATAGGACTTTTGTAAAAGTTTTAAAACTTCAAGATTGTCCCCTTCGATATATAGGTTTTCTGTAGTGTCAAAGTCCACTGAAGCTTCGCGGTCAGGGAGGAGGGTGGCCGTTGTGGGAGTTTGGATGGCTTTAAAACAATTTCGTTTCCCAGGCCAGTTCAGACCAAATCGTTCTTTTGGATCTTCCGATTCGATGTTTTCTCCCAGAGTTAGGCGAAGTTTGTCCCAATCAATGAGACTACCTTCGGTAAATACTTCCGGAAAATGTTCTTTAAGAATGCGAAGTTTGTCGTCTGTTAGGGTGTGCGATGTGAGAGGGAGTTTCGGGGGATTGGTCATTCTATGGGATTCCTTATGTTGGTTGGGTTAGATTCCAAAACGGAATCTCTTTCCAGCGAAGTGGAAAGCCCATTTCGCGGATGGGTATATTGGGATAAGCAGTCAGTAAATCTAAAAAACGATATTTCCATTGGCTCGTTGGAGAAATGAAACCTAACATGTATTGAATCATAGATAGGATAACAAAAATCTTATTAGGTTGTATTTCTACTGGTTGTTTCCAAACCAAATTATTTCTGGGGAGCATAGGTTTGTAGCCAAATTCTCGATTCCACAGCCGGGAATGATGTGCACAAATGTTTCTGACTGAGTTTAAACTGCCAATCCAAGACAATAGAACGGGTTCGGGCAAATTGTATTTTTTCGCAATTGATTTTGAATGGGATGTGGATATTCCTCTGAACATGGTAAAAAGTGCACCAAAACTGATGAGTTCCGTAGCCATCCATAGAGGTAACGAATCGTGTATGTCGCCGTATTTGTGCTGAAAATGAGAGACAAACTTTTCTTTGCTTCTTGAATATTCTTTTTTGATTTCCTCTTGGAGTTTTTCAAAATCAAATTCACTTAACATTGGAAATGCGGACTTTTCTGTGTACCCGAAAGCACCTGTTTGGTGAGAAAGTTTATATGTGATGTCTGTCCGTAAGGCAATTTCAATTTTTTCGATTCCATCTAAAACCAGAAGCCTAAGTTTCCGATCAAAACAATACCGATTCCATATTTCTGTTAGCGAGGTATTTTGTTTGAATTCTTCTTGGGGATAATTGCGAAAAGGGAACCAATATCCACTGAGGCGATAGTAACTAACCTGCTTTAAAATTGCGATTATATCATCACGTTGGGCAACCAATCCTCTGCTCAGAAGTTGATCCGCTTGTTCTTCGATTGTGAGGGCTTTTTTTCCGTAAATCATCGCCCTTATTTCCATAGAGGGCAAAAGACCTGCCAATTTGGGCTTACATTCAGAGGCCTGGCAGGTATGCTATCTATCATGATCGGCCATATCGGTAGATTCGCAAGTGAAAAATCACATGGGCTTCGAAAATCATTTTTAAAATAGTTCATATTTTTGGCAGGGTTTCCTTCATAAAATGGCAGAAATCACAAGGTTGGCAAGGGAAAAATGAACAGAAAATAAATGTTAAACGATTTGAATTGTGCAAGAAAATAGAACAGTTTCATCGATAACAAATTTAGCTTTTTTTTCCATTTCTTCTAAGAATTTTTCTTTTTCTTCATCAATAGAACGACGCGCAAATTCAAAACTCTTCCAGGCTTCATCCCTTTTTTTTTCGATTTCTTTCCTTTCTCTTTCTAGCTTTAATCGGTCTGTTAGGTTCCCTGCATCCTTCGCTTGTTTTTTGCGAATTTTAATTTCTTCATCAAATGCTTTTAATTCCTTTTGTAGACTCAAACGTTTGTCATCCGCCCAAGCATCTAATTTTTCATATTCTTTGGAAAAGAGCTCTTGGTTTCTTAAGTCTCGATTGATTAAGATTTGGTTTTTCTTAATTAGATGAAGTTCATCCAATTTGGTTTTTCTTGAATTTAAATCTTTTTCTGTATAAGTTTTCCACTGACAGGATCTAGAAAATAGACGAATTGCCTGATCATTATCTAAGGTTGAGCCATCTTCCCATAGAGTTGTTAATAATAGAATTTCTTCCTTTTCAAAACTATCCAAAGTCCAAAGCGTCGCTAATATATTCCCCTGTTTGTTTCTTAAATTCGCGTAACTCTGATCAATTCTATCTTTACTCAGTGTAAATGTCAAAAGACCATCCTCTGGAACTTTATCGTTTAGAGCAAAGTCCAAGATTTTTTTGGCAAGGGGATGGTTTGTATGGAAAACATTTTCCTGAAATAAGGATTTTCCCATTCGATAATGGCCGAGTTGGATAGGAATGGATGGAAATGGGTTGGAATCTAATCGAAAGCTAAGTTCTGCATCATTTGTTTTTCCGTGTTTCAATATGGCGTCCTTAGTTAAGATCCATAGTAACTTGGTTTGGCGATCGAACAAAATTTCACTTTCCTCCATTCGGATTTTGAGCTTTTCTTGCACAATCTCGTCAAAGTTGGTAAGTAATTTTTCTCTGGTTTCTTTTATCCTTTCATTTATATCTGATTGTAATTCAGATTGAAGTCTATCAAATGCATCCTGGATTTCTTCTTTGGTCCGGCAAGATTGGAAAATTTCTGCAATTCTCTTTTCAAAATCAACACCTGTCTCCACATTTCCAAGTACTTCATCGCTCGCTCCAAAAACACCGCTGAATAACTGGAATTTTTCGCTTAACAATTCATAGACGCGAACGTCGGCCAAATTCTTTTTGTTAAGGAAATTAACCACAACAACATCAAAATTTTGACCATAACGATGGCACCTTCCAATTCTTTGTTCTATCCTTTGTGGATTCCAAGGAAGGTCATAGTTGACTACGATAGAACAAAATTGAAGATTGATTCCTTCTGCTGCGGCCTCTGTGGCTATTAAAATCTGTCTTCTCTCTCTAAATTCTTCTACGAGGGCCGCCCGCATATCTGCCGTCTTGGAACCTGATATCTTGTCAGAATCTTTGTATTTTTCCATCCAAGACTGAAAGATAAGTTTTGAGGTTTCATCGTTATTAGATCCGTTGAACAATAGAATCTGATTCGCATAACCGTTGATTGATAAAAAGTCGTATAGGTAATTCTGAGTTCGTCTTGATTCTGTAAAAATGACAGCTTTTTTGGCTCCACCTAATCGTTCCATTTCGGAGAAAGCTTGCCCAAGTCCTGCGAGTAATACTTCTGCTTTACTATTTGCTTGGATACTATTGGCGAGTGTAAGATATTCTTTTAATTCTTTGATTTCAGCTTTTAGATTTTCAATTGTTTCAACCGAATGAATTGGTTGAGAGGCGGTTTTCTGACTTTGGTATTCCGACCATTCTTCTTGTAGTTCTTCGTAATCCTCAAAATCCTCAGCAATCAAATCTTGGATTTCTAAATCAATAGAGTTATCGGTTGTAAGTAACTTTTTTTCTAATCTATCGACTAAAGCCTGTAATGTTCCAGCAATTGCATAAGTGGAAGAAGCAAGAAGTTTGCGTAAGATTAAGGTCATGAGTTTTCTTTGGCTTTTGGGGAGTGCAGCTAAATTTTCTCGTTGTAGGTAAGCACTGATCCATTCATGCAAACGATTTTCATCATCACTTGGAACAAACTCTTTCGTAATAGGAATTCTTTTGGTATATTTAATGTATTCTAATACTTGTTTTCGAAGGGTTCTTTTGCAAATACCTTCTATTCTATTTTTAAGTAATTGAAGTTGCTCTTCTGATTGGATTCGTAAAAACTGCTGGGAGAAACTTTCAAAGTCACCAAATGTTTGTTCATCGATAATGCTTACCAATCCGTATAATTCGCTGAGTGAATTTTGTAGGGGAGTTGCTGTAAGAAGAAGTTTAAACCTACCACGTAAACTTTCTTTAATTGTGTTTGCTATGATGTTAGTCTCTTTATAAACATTTCTGAGCCTATGTGCCTCGTCAATAACCACAAGATCCCACGGAATTTGTGCGACTTCAAATGCCCTTGCTTTTACGAATTGATAGGATGCAATAACTACAGACTCTGAGTCAAAGGGATTGGAGATTCCGCTTCTCTGGATTAAATTAAAATTTTTCCCTTCAAGAATTTCGGATTTTAGATGAAACTTTTCTCTTAACTCACCATTCCATTGTTTGCGCAAATTTGCCGGCGCAATGATCAAAATTCTCTTTTTCCCTTCCGACAAAAATTGAGTGAGCACTAGACCAGCCTCGATGGTTTTTCCTAGGCCCACTTCATCTGCTAGAATCACTCCTCTAGATAAAGGCGATTCTAACGCAAATAATGATGCATCTAATTGATGAGGATTTAAATCTACTTGGGCTCCGAGCATAGCCTGCCCGAGTCTGTTTGGATCACCAGAGGCACGTTTTCTGGTTAGCTCTAAGCCAATTATCTTTCTTTGGTGCGGTGTTAGGTGCATAAACTAAAGCGACTAGTCCATTATATATTTTTACGCGAAATCTTTAATAAAACAGTTTATACTCTTAATACCGAATAATCATGACTTTAGAGATTCAACTTTCTTTCATAGGAAGACGTCAAGATATTTTTATGATCCTTCAAAGTTCTATCATCCATTTCAACCATTTGAAGCTATTGCCTTCAGATTTCTTTCTGTTAGTCGATGTTTCGTCTGCGTTCTTAATGGTTGTGGATCGACGGAATGGAAAGAATCTGAATTTGATAGCAACCAATTCATTCCCCGCGCCAGCGATAGAAGCGGAAATCCGAAGGATTGGAGCGGATAGCGCGGTCGTTATTGGATTTGTTTTTGATCTATTCTAAGATTTGAGGCGCCCCACCTTAATGGAGCTAACTAAAGAATGGTTTTAGATATCAAGTATTTTCGGTATATTGTTAAAGCTGTAATATCCACATGAAATTTGTTATGCGAACAAAGGCTTTTGAAATCATAAAAAATCTTTCAAACAAGGAAGGAAAAAACTGTAATCCTTCCTACCGATTTGTAACATTCTAATTGTGTTGTCTTCCGATTCAAATTGGATTTGGCCAAAAAACCAACCGAGTTTTGTAGTGACTTTTTTAATATTCGAAAATTCTAATGGGATGTGTTGGTGGCTGGATCGCATTATGGGATTTTGAACCAAATGAAATCTTTTGTTGGTGAGTAGAACGAGCCATTTTCCTGAGCTCAATTTTTCTTTGGATCCTTCGAGGAGACCGATACAATACCCTTGGATGATTTCGTCTTCTTCGATTATGTTGTGAAGGATTTTAAACTCAGGTACATACAGAAATAAAATATCTACGTTTATGTTCGGATGATTGGAAAGTAAACTTTTGATTTGCGAAACGATAGTTTCTTGGGATGGCATAGTCTGTTCCTTGTTTGATGGATTTCTCCCTCCAAATGATGGAACGATCTCATTTAAAGGGAGAGGGTGTAAAATTTATACTGCGTTTACGACTAAATCTCCACCGGCTTTCACTTCACCAGCTTCGTTTTTAGCTTCTACAAGAACAGTTACAGTTTTTTTCCCATCTTTTTCAAATTTCTTTTTGATGGTACCAACGATGGTTAGTTTTTCACCAAGTTTTGTCATGGCTTTGAAAGTCACACCAAAGTAAGCGATGTCTTTTTGTTCAGCCCAAGAAGTACAAAGTCTTCCTACTTGCGCCATCACATACATACCGTGGGAGATAGTTCCATCAAGTCCGGCTTTTCTTGCGAAATCAGGATCATTGTGGATGGGGTTAAAATCTCCAGATGCTCCCGCATAACGAACTAAATTTGCATGTTCGATGACTGGAATGTCTAGTGGAGGAAGTGTCTGACCAACTTCTACTTTATCAAATTCGATTTTTGCCATGGTTAGCCTCCTGTATTAATCCTTACGAATGAAGATCGCCATCTCAGCAGAGAGGATAGGATCATTTTTTTCATCATAGATGGTGGTTCTGAAAGTTACGATTTCTGCTCTTCCCGATTTTACATCGGCAATTTCGGACTGTGCGTACACTTTGCCCGGATACAGAATTTTGTGATACGTATACTCTTCTTTTAAGTGAAGGATTTTGGAAAGATCGATTCCGAGTTCGGCCATATCGTTCCAAATCTTTGGGTATCCCCAAAACATAATGACTGTAGGGAAAGTAGGGGGAGCGGGAACATCTGAGTATCCTGCTTTTTTTGCTTCTTCTACATCAAAATAGATTGGGTTTTTTTCGTTGATGGCGAGGCAGAATTCTTTGATCTTTCCTCGTTCCACTGTGAAATCAAAACGATCTAGTTTTTTTCCAACTATATCTTTGGTTATTGCCATTGGCATTTATCTCCTTAGTGTTTATCGATCCAAGAAACTAACTCTTTAAAGACGATGGCTCTGTCTTTCGGAAGTTCGTTCATGGTCTCGTGGTACAATCCGTCAAAAATTTTCATTGTTTTGTCTTTGGAATTTACCTTCTCGAAGGCCTCCAAAGTTCCTTGGACAAGAGCGATTTGGTCTTCTTTTCCATGGAACATATAAATGGGTACATTGATTTTTGTAGCCGATTCTAAAGCGAGAGCATAACAATTCAGTAAATAATCTCCCAAATAGGCACCAACATTTCCATGCACTAACGGGTCTTTTACGTATGCTTCCACAACAGATTTGTCATGCGAAATCATATTCACATCGAGACCTGTGGGAACCGTGAGAGTCGGAACAAATTTTGCTAATAAACCACCGGCACCTTTTTTAATATCCATCACAAGGTCGGTTTTGACTTTGATGGGAAGGGCACTACAAATGTAGGCATCTAAATCATTTTGGAAGTTGTCAGTGGCCGTATAAAGAAAGGTAACGGCTGCTCCCATAGAATGGCCAAGTAAAGTCACCTTACTTACACCTTCATTTCGTTTGGCGATATCGATGAGTTCTTTCAGGTCAGCAAAAAAATCGGAGAAGTGAGTGATGACACCACGGCGTCCATCGGATTTACCGTGACCACGGCAGTCGATGAGGTAAATGGCGTAATTGCGTTCTGCCATGGCTTCCAACAAAAAATTGTAACGACCACCGTGTTCCCCAATTCCATGGTGCACAACGAGCACACGTTTTACACCAGACTTGGGTCGGTAGATTTGATAATAAATCTTTCCGCCGTCTTTATTTTGAAAGGTAGACTCCTCACGGGAGTAGGCTTGTTCCCAATTACTCATAGATGTCAAACATGGACGATGGAAACCTAAAAAGAAAGAACTTTTCCTGTTCGTCGGATACCTGTTTTCCAAACTGGTTCCATATGCGAGCGACTGTTCTTTTCGCCCTATCGATCTGTTTTTGTCTCCTAAGCTGTTTGAACAAATCGGAAAGACGTTTCCCCGTCGACTTGGTTTTGGAGTTACGAAATGCCAAATCCAAAATTTCGATTTCCAAAGATTTACTCCCTTACCATTGGAAAAAAAATCCCGGTCGCCAAAGTGGCCTTCCCCATTCACGCAAATGGGAGAATACGCAGATTACTTTTAATTCTGATAAAGAAATCTTTTTAAATCATTCTTTGGATTCTCTTTTTTTCCCACCGGGCCAGGAGTATGAATTCAAAGTCCCACCGGGCCAATATGAATTTTCTGCGCTTGTTGGATTGTTAGGTGGAACAGAATTTCAATCCCAAGTTTCAGGAATTTTAAAATTGAATTCAGGTGAAAAAGTTCTTAAGGAATGGAACCTTGCCGGAACTATGAAGGAAAGTTGGATTTCGAAACAAGAAGTTTTGGAAATCGGAGAATCGGGATCTCTTCAGTTGGTGTGGGAAAGTAAAGATAGTTATCTTTTTGTCGGTGAACCTTTGTTATATTCCAAGGATACTTTGGAATCTTTTGCCAGTTCGGGGAAACCAAAGTCCGTGATTCTCATAGTCATAGATTCGGCAAGGAAAGATTTTTTTGGTTCTTACGGGTATCCATATTCTGTCACACCTGTGATGGACCAAATGGCAAAAGAATCTGTGTTCTTTGAAAATCCATTTGCCAATGGAAATTGGACAAAACCATCGATGATGTCTTTTTTTCATTCGGATTATTCATCTAACCTTGGTTTGGGGAATTCTTGGTTTTCGACAAAACCTTATCAGAGAAAAGTTTATTATGGGAAAAAAAGAGACAACTTAGCCAAAACCTTTCGAGAAGCTGGCTATTTTTCCAAAACGATCATGAATAATGTTTTCTTTTTGGATTATACAACGGTGGGTTTGGATTTAGGATTTCATAATTCGTTTCAAGTAGGAATGGACATTGTGGATACAGAAGTTCTCACAAACCACGCGATTGAGTTTGTAAACGAATCCAAAGACAAACCTTATTTTTTACATTTCAATTTAAATACGCCTCACGCCTCCTATTCTCCACCGCCAGAAGATATGGTCGCTGTTCGTTCGGTGGTTCCAACGGAAGTTTTTTACAAGTATGAATCTCCCGTGCAGCGGTACTTAGGCGAGATGCACTATACCGACCGTGAGATTGGACGGCTTGTGGAAACATTAAAAAAACAAGGAACTTATGACGAAACGATGATCATTGTGACCGGTGACCATGGTGAACTTTTTAGTGCCCATCATGATTACAGTTATCATTTCATTATGCAAACTCGGTTTGGCCATGGGGAAACCCATTATGATGAGGAAATTAATGTTCCTTACTTTATTAAACTTCCTAAGTCTATCCAAGATAGTTTAGGATCTGATTTGGCTAAAAAAGCTGATGGTGGACAGATTCGAATTCCTGGCCAGTCCTCTTTGCTTTCACTTGCGCCAACCATTCTCGGATTTTTAGATTTATTGCCCAAAGAATCCAGCTACCGAGGAGCTGACTATTCTTCTTGCATTCGCAAGGCAGATGTTTGTCCCAAAGAAAGTTTTATTTATACCGAAGGAAGGATGTCGGAATCGGTTCGGACAGAAAATTACAAATACATTCGTAGGTATCCTGGTTTTACTACAGTTAGGCGAACGGCGGCGGGAGAACCCCACACCATGGCCGAAGAATTGTATGACTTAAAAAAAGACCCAGAAGAAAAAAACAATTTAAGTCCTTTGCCAGAAGGAGAAAGGCTTTTACAAATCGCAAGGGCCGACTTCCGACGGGAAAATTTTTTAAGACGAAACCATTTACGAATTTTGATTCCGCCTTGTTCGGAAGCCATTTGCCGAGACTTCCTTTCTTTAAATGTACAAGGCTCCATTTATGATTGGGAGGTTTCTGACTCCATCCAATTGAGTTCAGGTTCTGCAAAAACAATCTCCTTACAAAAGGAATCTAACGCTGCACGATCTCCAAACTTAGGTGAGGAAGTTGTATTCAAAACAGTCAATCCAGAGCTTGGAGCTTTCTTTAGTTTTTCACGGAATGGAAAAACGATTCCTGTTCGTTTTGGTAGGTATGGATTGGAATACCAAAGATCTATCACCAACTTAGAAGACTTAATTGTGTCGGAAAGAGAGCCCGAAGGCTTTCCTTCCTCTGCTCTTCCTTGGGTGTATAACGATGGTGCCTTCAGTGGGACCAGGGAATCGGAAGTACAACGTGAGATGGGCAAAGAAGTGAAAAAAATATTAGAAACCTGGGGTTACATCCACGAATAATTGCTCGTATTGGCAATAGGGTTCGTCTTATTCTAACTAGACAATTGTATGAAAGACTCTTTTATTCCGCCACGTTTTGAATTTCCCATTGCCTTGGGATTGGATTTAGGTTTTCCCATTCTTTCCAAACTCCTTTTTAATATTGATGGAGTTGTGATATCGAAAGAAGATGAACTTCGCTTAAAAGAAATCAAAAACAAAAGAGTTTTGTATTTATCCAACCAACCGAGCGATTTGGAACCCATCATTGCTTATTATGTAGCGACTAAAATTGGAGCAAGGTTCCATTTTATGGCCTCTCGAAGTATTTTTAATTGGGGATTTGGTTTGGTAGGAGAAGTGATCAAAAGAGTTGGTGCTTTTTCAGTGATCACAGGAAGGTTAAATCGAAATGCAATCAAAACCGCAAAACAAATATTAGCCGAAAAAGATGGAAAACTTGTTATGTATCCAGAAGGAATGGTGTCTGGGGAAAATGATAATTTAGTATCGTTTATGCCTGGAGTGGCGCAAGTGTCTTTTTGGGGATTGGAAGCTGCTTTAGAAAAGGATCCAAATGCGGAATTATGGATCCAACCAAGTTTTGTGAAATATAAAATTTCGGGGTCTCGTGATTCGATCCTCGCCGACATTGAAACTTCTTTATCTAGGATTGAACGAAAGTTGAAACTCTATCCTGGTGGACGAACACTGTTACGAAGGTTTTTAACTGTAGGTCGTGTGATGTTGGAAGAAACGGAATTTGAATTAGGAATACCCAGGTCGGAAATCAATGGGAAAGATTTTGATTACCGTTTGGGGAGGGCAAGGCACACGGCTCTTAATTTGGCCGCTTCCATTCTTAATGTGAAGTTTCATGAATCCGACAATGCCATCCAGAAACTAAGGCTTCTTTTTATGGCCATAGATAGTTTGGAAGCAGGTTCCCCCCTTTCTTCTACACCAAAAAACTTAACCGATCAAAACATACGCAGAGCCAAACAATTAGTGGATACTGCTTATGCTTTTATCATTACCAAACCAAAAAACTTAATTCAATGGCCATCTGCGGAGCGTTTGATGGAATGTATTTGCAGTTTTGAAAAACATATATTTGGAAAAACAGAAGCAAGAGCAAGGAAAGCCCATGTGGTTTTAGGACCGGCATTTTCTGTGGCACCCTATTATAAACTCTATAAGTCGAACAAAAAAGAAGCCATCCAAAGTTTGCTCGTAGAGATGAGAAAAGAAATGGAACTTCTATTGGAACGAGGAAAAAAGGAAAGCGAACCAATCGTTCCTCCCTATTCGGTAGGATTGGATTTACAGATAGGTTAGTTAGTCCAAAACCAATGTAATTTCCACTCGACGGTTTTTATGCCGGTTTTCTTCTGAATCGTTTGGTACAATCGGGATTTCATCACCATATCCTCTAAAGGAAATATGTTTTTCATCCATTTTGTAATTATCAACTAAGGAATGTAATACGGCCTTTGCTCTATCTTCTGATAGTTTTTTGTTGTATTCTTTTTTCCCGATATTGTCTGTATGTCCAGAAACTCGAATTTCTCTGTCGGGATATTTTTTTAAGATCTCTGCAATCTTAGCCACTGCGGTTTCGGCATCGGATTTGAGTTTGCTATCATTAAAATCAAAAAGGATAGAATCCAAAGAGAATACAATTCCATCCTCAGAAGTGCGAACGGAGATCGGAAGTTTTTCAGGAACAGAATTTTTTTCCGGAATGGGAACCTCTCCTGTATCTGTAATACGTCCTAAATTATCACCGTTCGGTTCTTTTCCATGGATTGGATCTTTCCTTGGCTCTCCTAACTTAGTTCGATTTGGATCTCCCGTATAACCCACGATCAAATCACCAAGAATATCTTCACGAATGGCTTCTTTGTCTTTGGCATTGACTTGGTTACGAAGAAAGTAAATTCCTTTGATGTGAAAATTTGCTTCTTGGACGGTTCCGTTCGGATAGATAAAGGTATAAGATAGTTTTACTTCTTTGAACTCGGGAACACCTCTTGTCGCATTAAAGAAAACAGTTCCCGATGCAAACCCAAAAATTTTATACGGTACGTTCGGTACCATCTTTTCACCTTCTGGTTTTGTATAAAAAATGGGGTAGGTATAAGTGATCTTCTCACAATTTCCTTTATAATTTCCTTCCGACCAAGGGGCAGTGCCTTGGAAGGTATATTCGGGAACTACTTTTACACGAATGCGTTCTGCATTAAAATCAAAGGATTCTTCTGCAGGTAGTTTCCATACATCGGAAACAGAAACTGCTTCTTCGGGGAAACTTGGAAAACTGCGAAGGTTTGGCATTATGAATTCGTTTGGAACTTCATACCTTCCATTGCGAAAGAGTGTAAAATCAGAAACAAATTCTTTGTCCTTCCAAAATGGGCCGGATGTTTTCCCATACCGAATGTAAGTATCAAAAAAAGCATTCACCAAACAAGAATCAGATGAACATTTTTTTGGTTTCATCACGACTCGGTTTTTGTCTTCTCTTTCGACCGTTTTAGTGCCGACCCGGAAGTAAACATCATGGTATTCATTTAATTCCAATACTTGGTTTTCTTTCCATTTCCACTGGAAAGTGGTTTTTCCCGAGGGAACTGGGCTAGATCCAATCAGGGGAAGAATTATGACAAAACAAAATAATAGGAATCGGTGGCGAGTCTTCACATTGCAAAGATCGGGGAATTTTTTGAAAAACTGATAGGGGAAATGGAAAAAACTAGCGGTTTTTGCGATTGACGAAGGATGGATTTTGGGCTTTACCTGAAATACCATGAAAAACCTTTCTCTGCTTTTTTACATTTTGATTACAATCAACTTTGTCGCTTGTAAGGACAAACAAACCCTGAAAGTGGCAGGTTCTGAAACCATGAACAGTATGATGCGGTATTTAGGAGCCGAATATGAAAAGGTTAATTCCAATGTTCGTGTAACAGTCGAAGGTGGTGGATCTGAATCAGGGATTGACAGGTTACGAAAAGGCGAAATTGATATGGCAGTTTCTTCTCGCGACCTAAACCAGGCAGAATTTGATGACCTGCGCAAAACGGGAAATTTAGAAAAAGTAAGATTGGCTTACGATGGTGTGGCTCTTGTTGTCAATACCAAGAACACGGTATCCAAACTGAACCTAAGTCAAACTTCAGATATCTTTTCTGGAAAAATTAAAAACTGGAAGGAAGTAGGTGGAACCGATGCCCCTATCTCGATCGTCATTCGAAATGATAAATCGGGAACCCAAGACTATTTTCAAAATCACATCCTCAAAAGAAAAGATTTGGGTTTGAATGAATTTAATCAATACAAGGCTAATGTATTTTCTCCAGATGCCAAAATTGTAAAAGACAATGCGGAAATGGCAAAATTCATCCAAGGAAATCCAAATAGCATCGGTTATATGGGAATGGGTTCTGCACTTGTCGAAAACAAAGACAAATTAAAAGCCCTCGATTATGCTAGAACCAATAAAGATCCTTATGTTTCTCCTTCCGTCAGAAATGTTTATGATAGAAAATATAGATTGGCTCGGGAACTTTTTATGGTTTATAAAACTGACCAAGGTGATAAAATTGATGCCTTTGTTACTTTCCTTACCAGTGAACAAGGTCAGGTGGCAGTGTTACAGTCGGGATATTTAAGAGCTTCTCTTCCAGAAGTAGAAGTTTCTGCAGAACCAGTGAAATAAGTAACTGCCGGTAGATTCGTATCGACTAATAAGCCAAAACTCGGTTGTTCCCATAATCAGCGATGTACAACCGACCCTGTTTATCAAAATGGACGGCAGTAGGTCGGTATAAATTTTGGGCTGTGGGTGAGCCAGGGGAGCAGGAACCTGAATTGTTATCGGCCCCACAGTTTAGGTTTCCAAATTGCCCAACGACTCCAGTTGCTGTCATTCCAGAGGTAAGGTTAGTTCTGGGGTAAATAAGAACCCGGTGTCCATTGAGATCTGCTACAAATAAATTGTCACTTTGATCCAAAGCTACTGCTACGGGATTGTTTAAACCGTTACTGGATGTAGAGCTTGTGTTTGTTGTGAAGTTAATTTGGCCATAGACTCTGGTTGCAGTATTGGATCCCCTCGGAAAAAACATCACTCGGTGGTTTAAAGTATCGGCAACGTAAATTCCCCCTTCGGAATCAGCCACGACTCCTTGGTTTGCATTGAGACCATTAGCAGATTGTGTCGACCCATTACTTAAAAAATCGGGTTGGCCATAAACTGCGGAGGGAAGGTTTGCATCTTTGGGGAAATAAAGTACACGGCTATCACCGGAGTCAGAGACGTAGAACCCACCGGAACTTTCTAAACTCAAACCGATTGGCGTATAAAAACTGGATTGAGAAGTGGCGCCTCCTCCCGGTGTGACAAAGTTTGGAACACCAATCGCTCGGAAGGGAACTGTAATTTGGTCTGCATAGACTAACAATCGGCGGTTAGCGCCTGTATCAGCCACAAAAAGATTATTTGATGCATCTAGAAAGATCCCTCGAGGATTATTCAAAGTAGTTGCGGCGATAGAACCCAATGGGGTACAACTCTGATTCGTATGGGCATTGGAAATGTCACATGTAAACGAACCATGTTGGCCATATACTCGCATAGCCGTTGTTTGGCCAAGAGGGTAATATAAAACACGATTGCCACTGGAAATGTATACCCCACCTGCATTATCAGCGATTACAGCATTGGGTCCTGATAAATTTTCAGCGGTGGCTGGCCCTCCAGCAGAACAATCACTAACAGTTAAGTAAGGAAGACCACAGTTCAGATTTCCTAACTGTCCATAAACTTTAGTTGCTACCAAATCTCGAACTTGAATTGTGATTTGTCCAAGAGCCACACCCTTTCGGAAAACAGTATAACTCTGTCTCTCAATTGGAGATGTCGGCGTTCCCGAAAGGGCTCCCGTATTTGGATCTATATACAATCCTTCTGGAAGATTGGGGCGTACACTGACTTCGGTTTTTGAACCTAACCTAGATAATACGGAAATGGGAATAGATTTATAAAATGTAAAATCAGTGAATCGGTACAAATCACCAGTATTGACAACTTGGAATTGGCAAAAACCACCTTCAATGTTTGCAGAAACAATTAGTTGAGGAAAGAAGTCCTTCGAATCAGCATCACAAGGATTGGATAAGGATGCCATTTGGCAGTTTCCAGAAAAACAGAATACCAAAGAAAAGAAAATTAGCCGGACATTCATCTATACAATAAATAGATTCAGGGAGAGGGATTTTGGCAATATGTTTTTTTATGTATTGCCTTTGGAAATAAATTTCTTCTGATTAACGATTGCAGACCATTTGTTTTGTAGTAAATTTCATCTAATTCACATTAGTTGTTTTGATTACTTAAATAACGAATTCAATTGAATTCAAAATTCACTCCGTTCCTTCCAACTTTGCCACATAAGGCAGGTTACGATATTGACCTTTGTAATCTAAACCATAACCTACTAAAAATTCATCTTCGATAATGAAACCTGGATAATGTACAGGAATATGTGGGTTAGCTTTGTTTTGTTTCCAAAATAATGCAGCCACTCTTAAGTCTTTGGGATTTTGTTTTCCTACTTCTTCCAAAAGATATTCTAATGTTTTTCCTGTATCCACAATGTCTTCCACAAGGAGGACCGATTTATTTTTCACAGATTTTTTTAGTTCTTTGGTGATTTTTAGATTTCCGGAAGTGGTTCCATCTTCATAAGAAGAGGCAGCCATAAAGTCTACCTCATGGGAGATGGCAATGCTACGACAAAGATCTGCCGTGAAGATAAATCCACCATTTAAGATCCCAATCACAACTAGGTCTTTGCTTAGGAAATCGCGTGAGATCTCCCTTGCCAGTTCCTCTACACGGTGATGGATTCGTTCTTCTGAATATAAAGGTTTCATTCTTTGCCTATTTGCCCAGGGATCCAGAATACTGCCAGTTGGCAACTTCCCCAACTAAGATTTTTCCATGATTCTTCGGAAAAACTCAAGCCGAGAAATGAGGCTGTAGGAAATTTCTGAAATTTTGTGGGACTAGTTTCCCCAAAGAGAAGGGCACTTCCCAATTCTTCTAACCCAGGATTGTGGCCGACCAAGCAGACAGAACGAACGCTTGGTGAAAGTCCCTGTAATAAAAAAAGTAGGTCTTCCTTATCTGAGTCGTAAATGGATTCTCTTAGTTCCGGCTTTGGAAATCGTAAGATCTCTTTGCGTAGGCTTGCATAGGTTTTTTGCGTCCTGTCTGCTGGCGAAACCAAACATTGGTCAAATTCAAAACGACTTTCTTTTAAATAATCTCGCAGGGCTTTGGATTGTTCTTTCCCTCGACGAGAGAGAGACCGCTCCAAATCAGAATCATAAGGTTCATCCCATTCTGATTTGGCATGGCGCAGTAAATAAATTTGTTTCATACTAATAGATTAGTCGAAACAAACGAATCGGAAATCACGAAACTGCTATTTTTGTATTTCTTTTTCGTACTTGGAGATGAGTTCGTTGTTGTTCTTACAAGAGAATTTGGTCCTCATTTGGTTGAGGTGGTATTCGACTGTTTTTCTCGACTTTTGGATTCTGTCCGCAACTTCGTTTTGAGACAAACCTTGTACGAGTAAGTTCAGGATTTCCATTTGGAAAGCAGAGAAAGGAAGTTGCACTTTACTCACACCATCGGAAACAAAGGATCCACCCTTCATCACAAGTTCAATGACTTCGGGAAGTTTGGAAATGGGATCTGATTTTAACATGTACCCATCGGCCTTGGCTTTCAGAGCATCTTCCACATACACCCGACTCCCATGCAAAGAAAAGATAATGACTTTTGTGGGTTGGTGTTTTTCTTTAATCTCACGCAAAACATCGATACCATTTCTATCGGGTAAGTCGATGTCCAAAACCAAAAGATCAATGGGACTAGATTCTAAAAAATGAAACAAATCGGCAGCAGTTCGAAATTCTCCGGCAAGAGAAAAGAAAGGATTGGATTTCAGGATAGATATGATTCCTTCAGTGACAACGGAATGGTCTTCTAAGATGGCAATTTTAACGGATTCCACAGCCTTATGATTCTCAGAGTATTCTTCTCATCCATCCAAAAATCTTTTTCAGACTTACTTATTTTTTGTAGTTATCCCTTAATTTTGATCTTAATCCTTCTCGGCACCACCTCCTGTCGGTTTGATGCCTACCCAACCTTACTCGCGAAAGATGGTGTTTTGGACGTCCGGGAGGTTGATTTTTCAGGGGAAACCATAAACCTTGCCGGGAAATGGGAATTCTATTGGAATGAGTTCTTAGATCCAAAAAGAGAATCTCCCTTACACAAATCTTACCTAAAAGTGGGAGTTCCTTGGTTTTTGCAGGAAAATGAAGATGGAGAAGTTTACCCTAGTTTTGGGTTTGCTACGTACCGCCTAACTGTAGTTTTGCCAAATCCACCTTATGGGAACGAACCTTTCGCTCTTCTGGTTCCCGTTTTACATAGTGCTTATCAAGTTTATGTAAATGGAGAGTTGGTTGCTGAAAATGGAGGCATAGCAACAACGGCAGAAAAACACCGACCTTCCTTTCATTCCAAAATCATTCCGCTGAAAACTGTTTCCCAAAAGTTAGATTTAGTGATTCATATATCCAACTTCTCACATAAGTATGCCGGAATTCATGGACTCATTCGAATAGGAAAACTTCAAAATATCATTCATACATGGAACGTAAATTTTACAGTTTCCTGGATCATAATGATCTTTATGGTATTTCTGGCAGTTTATCATGCATTAGTTTATTTTATCAACCGTTCCGAACGAAATGCACTTCGAATGGCATTTGTGTACTTAGGCATTCTAATCCTTTCCTCTACGTTAATAGAAACTAGAATCCTTTTTAATCTTTTTTCTGATGATTATTGTATACCGTTGTTTCGGTTTTCCCGAGTTGGGTTTGTTTTGGTTTTATACTTTGGCAGTTACATTGTTTTGAATATGGCACAAATGCGTTTTTTTAAACGTATCTTGTTTGTATTAAAAATTTATGCTCTTTGTTTTCTCAGTGTTAGTCTATTGACTCCCGTTCCGTATTTATCCAAGGTTTTGTTTTACTTTGAATTTATGTCCGTAGTTTTTGTGGTATTTGGGCTTTTTTCTGTTTCACTGGCCCTCTACTTCCAAAGAAAAGAAAGTCGGTTGTATTTTTTCAGTTTGTTATTGGCAATTATCGGTGGGCTCATCGATATCTTTCTGATCGCCAATCCAAATTTTGGATATAGACCTTTGGGTTTGGTTTCGTTGTATTTGTTTATTTTTCCGCAAACCTTAGGCGTAACTTTGGGACTGGTTCGTGTTTACAAAAGGTCCGAATCCTTATCCAAAGAATTATACAAGAGAAAGGAAGCTCTCGAAAAAAAAGTCAAAGCCCGCACATTGGAATTAGAAAAAGCAAATCGTTGGAAAGCAAACTTTGTGTCTCTCATTTCGCATGACTTACGTTCGCCTCTGAATAGTGTGAATCAAATTTTAGATGTAATCGATTTTAGTTTTAGTGAAACTACAGAAGAAGAAAAAAAGAAGTTTTTAGAAATTTGTAAAACGGGAGTCACACAATCCCTTCGGATGTTAGAGCAGTTACTAGATGTGAGTCGGTTTGATGCTTTTGGAACCAAACTCATCCAAACTCGATTTTCAGTGAATGACCTCTTAAATGAAATCATAGAATCGGTAGAACCACTGGCAACATTGAAAGGAATTCGAATCCAAAAAGATACCCCCATCCAAGCAGAAATCATTGCTGATCGTACTTTGATAGGGGAGGTGTTTAAAAATATCCTCACCAATTCCATCAAATATTCTTATCTCAATTCCGAAGTATGGGTTGGTGTTTCTTTTCAGGGGAAATGGCTTTCAGTCGAAATTCGTGATCGTGGCTTGGGAATGAGCGAGGAACAAATTCACAAATTAACCGGCGAAGAAAATATCAAAAGTTTGCCAGGAACGGCTGGGGAACGGGGAACGGGACTTGGTTTACAATTATGCACAAATATTTTGGAAGCTCATTTTGGAAAATTAAGAATTAAGTCTGTACTTGGAGTTGGGTCTTCCTTTGAGATTTCTTTATCAAAGAGTACTAAGTCGGTTCTTCTGGTTGATGATTCTGGAAACTTTCGATCTGACCTAGCAGAAGTCATGCGAAGAAATCAGTGGATTGTGATTGAAGCTGGAAATGGGGAAGAAGCATTGTCACATCTTTCCCGAATTACACCCACTCTCATCATTACAGATTTACATATGCCTGGAATGAATGGAATTTCTTTAGTTCACGAATGGGAAGGCCGTCGCAATAAAAACCAAAAAATCCCTATCATTCTGATTAGTTCCGATGCTCCTCTTTCTGGTGGTGATAAATTTTTGGAAGAAGAAGGACTGGAAACGATTGTATCTGCTTATTTTTCTAAGATGTATAAGGCAGAGGATCTCTGCCAACAAATCGAATCGATTTTAGATTAATACTCGTTCCATGTGATTTTTAATGTGGAGGCTATGGGCCACATCATATTCTTCTTTGGTCAGTTCTCCATAAGCAAAATGGGGTCTTAGAGAAGATTCCTTGGCTTTGGAAAAATCATCGATTGCTTGGATGAGTCTTTGAATCCCCATTTTTAGTTCCGTAGTATTACTGATATCTTCGGCACCGGGAATTGGTTCTTCTAGTCCATGATTCATTTTGTTTTTGAAAGCAAAAATAGAAAAGGCAACCTTACCAACGGAACCCCGAAAGAGGGATGATTTCATTTCCGGATATCCATTCAATGAGTACTCAATGCTTTGGGCACAGTGGGCAAACACCTTTCCTGGACTCCAATTTCCTGAAAGTTTAAATTCTTTGGGGTCAGATCGTAATTGTACAAGCAGTGTGCGAAGATCGGAAAGATCGTCAGCGTCTAACCATGGAGATTCTTTCGCGGTTGTTTGTGGATTCGTTTCTTCCTCCGATTTGGATTCACTCAATAAAGGAAGTTGGAGGACAGTATACACCAAAGCAGATCGCTTGATAAACTCTTTTCGTTTCATTAGAATTCTCCTATTAATGTTTTTTTTCCGGTTTGGAACGAAGTTTCATATTTAAGAATTCTACCATCACAGAAAAACACATCGCAAAGTAAATGTAACCTTTAGGAATGTGTAGTTCCAATCCTTCACCGAGAAGGGCAACACCAATTAAAATCAAAAAACTCAGAGCTAAGATTTTGATAGTGGGGTGTCTGTCTACGAAATCCGAAATACTTCCACTGGATAATAACATAAACCCAACAGAC
The DNA here is from genome assembly GCF_016918735.1 of Leptospira abararensis. Classification (GTDB taxonomy): domain Bacteria; phylum Spirochaetota; class Leptospiria; order Leptospirales; family Leptospiraceae; genus Leptospira_A; species Leptospira_A abararensis. Next base: position 170,989 of record NZ_JAFFPR010000055.1, on the reverse strand, counting down.
AAAACAACTGCTGTGATCATAACTCCCAGTTGGTCTGTCATACCAACAGCGGTGATGACTGAATCTAAAGAAAACACAATATCTAAAATCATAATTTGGATGATGATTTTGGTAAAGGAAACTCTTTTGCCGTTCTCTTCACCTAACTCGGATTCTCCTTCCAATTTGTGATGAATTTCTGTGGTTGACTTTGCTATTAGAAATAAACCTCCCAAAATCAGAATGATGTCACGGCCACTGATGGAATGGTTTAGGACGGAAAAAACGGGAGCCGTCAGTTTCATAATTAAGGAGAGAGAAAATAATAAAAGGATACGTGTGAACATGGCTAACATCAGTCCAATTTGGCGCGCTGACTTTTGTTTTGTTTTGGGCAACCGCGAAGAAAGGATGGAGATAAAGATGATATTATCAATGCCTAGGACAATTTCCAAAGCAGTCAAAGTAAAGAGGGCAAGCCATACCGAGGGATCGGAGAGAATTTCTATCATAACGTATCCTAAAGTCTTAAAAAGAAAAATGGAATCAATCCAAATCTTAAACTTTGGTTCACAAAGCGGGACTAACGCCGGTAAAAATACCAACCTTCACATTCTTTCACCAACCGAACACCTTTCCAAACATCCAAATGTTCTTTGGTTTCTGTGATTCCCCAAGAAAACTGGTCGAAAGTTTTTTGGCCTAGTCCTTTGTCCCAAGTTTTGTTAGAAACCCACGGGTAGTAAATTCCTTCCTTTGTGAAGGGAACTAAAGTCCAGGTTTTGTCTGCAAAGGCATAACTGTATTTGATCGGCCAGTAAGTGGAGGCTCCAGGAATTGTGGAGTCAAACTCAGAAAGACATTTCATCCTGTGGACCCGTTTTGCTTCTCCTTCCTGAATTGTCTTGGCTAACAGAGGATACTTTTCATTATAAAAGAAAACGATCCCAATAAACAAAACTAAGGTGGCGACCGATCGAATGAGGGGTAACATTCCCACTAACCGAAAGACGAGAAAAAACATACAAAACGGCAAAAAGTATAAATAGCGGAAGTTAGGTTCTATTTGAAATATATAAAGAGCAACCACTGAAAGAAAAGGTGATAGAAGTAATACCAAATCTAAAAAATGTTTTTTGAATTCAAACCTTAGGAATAAAAACAAAATATAGATTACACAGAGAACAAAATACCAATAAAACCAATCGGCAAATAGGGGATGTTTGGTGATCGATTCTATTACTCCCGAAATCCAAGAGTAGGGATCTTTGGAAATCAAATCCTTAGCCACATGGATTCGGTCCATCGTGGGAAGTTCTTTGGAGGTAAAAATTCCAATCCCCCAGGTGCGAAGTCCTTGTTGCCAAAGTTTTCCTAAACCAAATCCAAGGAGTACTAGTCCGATGGGATAGATTGATTGTTTTCGCAAACGAACCACAACATAGACAAACAAGAAGGGTGCAACATTTACAAAGAACCAATACTCAGAAATCCAAATGAGAGAAAAAACGAGAAGAAATCGGAAAATTTGGATTCGATTTTTGGAATTCCAACGATGGATTTCATAGAGAGTGTAGGCTGCAAAAAGTAAGGTTACGGCATGAAAACTAGGGAAAAAAAACTGCCCGAGACTATTTGGCAAAATCCCTGCTATGGCCAAAAATCCTAAAGAAAATAGATAGGCTTTTTGGTTTTTAATCCCGAGAGCCTTTGCCAAATAAAATGGTATGATAAAAAAGAAAAACCCAAACGCAAAATGAAAGGAACCAACAGAAGAAAAAATGGGATAGATTAGGATCGCAAGTCCGATTTCCGGAAATAAACTGGAACAAGGTGGTAAATTCCAGCCCTGCAACCCTTTCCATCCTCCTATCCAAAAATCGCGAGCAAACAAATAAGGATACAAAACATCACTGTCAGTTCCCTCTCCTAAATGATTTTCATAAATGGCATCGTAAAACAAATGAAAGGTGCCAAAAAGTACCAATAGAATGAGAAGCGGTTTTAAGTTTCGAAATTTCATCACAAAATGACTGTTAATTTTAGCTAATCTTTCTCTTTATCTATCAAACTCGGATTCAAAATCAATCCTGATCCCATTCATTCAAAATATCCTTGCTCCAAAACATACCTGACATATACATTCAAAACAAACATGCATAAAAACATGTAAGAGGGATTAATAACTTGGACATTTTCGTTCAAAGGTTTTGAACCTTTCGGGAAAATCCAGCTCGACTTCGATCCGTTTGTCGGGAAGGAAGGGATGGGGAAATTCCAATCGTTTCGCAAAAAGTAAAAGTCCATATTGAGTATAATCTTTTGCGGACCTAGAATACAAACTGTCCCCCACTACAGGACAACCCAACTTCGCCATATGAACACGGATTTGGTGGGTACGACCGGTTTCCAAACCCAGTTTCATCAAACTAAATTTACGACCCGTTTGTGTTTGGACAATTTTTTCGGTTTTGTAATGAGTGATGGCCATTCGTCCATCTTCTCGCACGCACATCTTCACTCGTTCTACGGGATGACGGCCAATCGGTAGGTTGACTGTCCCTTCTCCTTCCACGGGGGCTTGGAGCACCCAAGCATAATAGGTTTTTTCCACCATTCGCTCTTGGAACATTTTGGAAAGTGCCGCATGAGCTCTATCGGTTTTGGCAATGATGAGAACTCCTTCTGTGGGTTTGTCTAACCTGTGCACAATTCCTGGACGACGTTCACCGCCTGTGCCTGATAGGTTTTTGAATTGGTGTAACAATCCATTCACAAGGGAAGGTTGGTCATCTCCCGGTCCACTATGGCAAGCGATCCCCGCTTTCTTATGGATAACCATAAATTCGTCTTCGTCGTAGAGGACAGGAATGTCCATAGCGATGGGTTCGAGTCGGGAAGGGGGTCTTGCGATCACATCCACGACATACTCTTCACCGAGAGTCACCTTATATCCGTTTTTAGAGGCCAATTGTTCTTTGGTTTTGTTTGTCACAAATCCTGAATCAATCCACTTTTGAACGGTAGAACGGCTGAGATCGTCTCCGGCATTGTCTTTTAGAAAGACATCCAGGCGACTTTGGTCATAATCTTCGGAAACAGTTACAAATATTTGCATTTTCGGTTGTTATCTAATGAAAAGAACTAAACTATGGAAACATTAAGGTAGGTCAACTGATGAAAAAAGGATTTTTTTTAAGCCTCATCCTCCTCGCAGGTCTTTCGCTTTCATTAACGAACTGTTCGTCTTCTGAAGAAAAAGAAACTCCCAAAGAAACAACTTCCACAACGGAAACAACCTCCACTGTTTCTTCCAGAGATCTGAATGCAGCTCTTTTGGACGAAATCAATGTAGCACTCAAAGACTACCGCTATCCAGACGGCGTTCGTCGCAGAGGTTTTAGCTACAAACAAGCGGACATCCAAGCAGAAGATTTCAAAACTTGGGCAAAAGACAATGTTTCTTACATCAAAGATGCTCTTGCAAAACTTCCTGAAGGTTATGCACTTGAAGTGACTGGTCATGCAGATGCTTCCGGTCCCGAAGAAGCAGAAGGTGCTAAAAAAGGAAATGGATACTACTCACAAATTCGTTCTGACGCTGTGAAAGATGCTCTTGTAAAACAAGGAATCCCTGCAGACAGAATCGTTACGAAAGCTTCTGGTTCCGCAAAACCAATCTCTGGTTTTGATGAAAAAGACGCGATCAACCGCCGAGTGACTTTCCAAGTCGTTTCTAAATAAGAAAGTTCACTTTCTAAACTAGAGATTTTCTCTAAAAGAAAACCCACCCCTTGGTGGGTTTTTTTATACCCACTCAAAGTTTAATCAGTAAATTCAATTGGTTGGTTTTGAGGTTGGGGCGCCTCGGATTGGTTATGCGAATCTAATTTTTTTCTGTAACGACCGCGCTATCCGCTCCAATCCTTCGGATTTCCGCTTCTATCGCTGGCGCGGAGTTAGGAACTGGAATCTATTTTAATCAACAAAATCAGGACTTAGTAAGATTTTTTCTACTGTTTCCATTCGGAAATCTGGTAAACTAGAGCACCATGCCAAACACTGCCCTAGAATACATCCAATCCTTACCAGAAGATCGAAGAGAGCCATTTTCTAAACTGCGAGACATCATCAAAAAAAATCTTCCCAAAGGTTTTGAAGAAACCATCCAGTACAAGATGATCGGTTATGTGGTTCCCAAAAAAACGTATCCTGCTGGTTATCATGTAACCTCGGAACTAGCACTTCCTTTTATCCATATTGCTTCACAAAAGAATGGGCTTGCTCTCTATCATATGGGAATTTATGCCGATCTAAAATTACTCAAATGGTTCCAAACCGAATATCCGAAACATTCTAAATCTAAATTGGATATGGGAAAAAGTTGCATTCGATTTAAAAAGATAGAAGAAATTCCCTGGAAATTGATTGGAGAACTTGTGTCGAAAATGAGTCCTAAAGATTGGATCGCACTCTATGAGAAAAATCAAATTTAATGATTGAATCTAAATCTATTTTGTTCCTGTTGCTAAAAACAGCGAAGCATCTTCCTTCATAAAAATATTTTTCCCATGATGAAAGGTTCTTATCTTTATATTTTTGAACCCAACTTCCTCGAGTAAGGATCTAAGTTCACTCTCCATAAATCCATTGTGGACTTTGGGGTGGTTTATCTTTTCATTTTTATCAAAATCAACCACCATCAGTTTTCCATGCGGATTTAAGATTTCATAAAAATATTTCAGAATATTTTTTGTATCGGGGATGTGCAAAAGGACAAGAGAGACAAGGATTAGATCCGCTTTTTTGGATTTTGTATTTTGCAGAAAATTGGAATGGATCACTTCTGCATTCGTAGTATTCGTTCTTTTGATTTTCTCCCTGACAATGTCCAACATAGGTTCCGAAGAATCGATAAAGACGATCCGACCAACTAATGATGACAAACTAAGACCTACAAGGCCGGTGCCACAACCGTAATCAAATAAGGTCTTTGTTTGGCTGTCCTTACATTCGTTTTGGACCGCACCCGCAATGACTTGGGCTAATTCTTTTCGTTCTGCTGTATCGTAATTGTTGGCGAGGTGGTCGAAAACATTTGGTTCCATAGTGGTATTGTATTAGACGGGAATGGAAAACTTAAAAGCATATTTTCCAAGTGCGAAAGTTAGGAAACGAAGCGGGAAATACACGTTATGCGTTCGGTGCTTCTACCTGATCGTTATGCTTTCAACTGTCGGCTTATAGTAAAGAATGACTGCTCCATTTTTAAAAACTTTTGTTTTAATAAGTTTAAGGTCTGTCTTAATGTTTAAGTTCTCAAATAATTGCAAACCGCTTTCTGCAATAACTGGGTGAATGCAAAGTTGAAGTTCATCAATCAAATTAAGTTTTATTAACTGAATAATCAAACTTCGACTGCCTACAAAAATATCTTTGCCCGATTGCTTTTTTAGTTCTAAAATTTTTTCTTCTATAGGTTTAGTCGAAAGTTTCGCACTATCCCAGCCCGTCTCTTTCAATGTATTCGAAAAAACAATTTTTTGTATTTTGTCTATGGCTACAGCAAAGTCATCCATTGATTTTTCTCCTGAAGGATTTTTTAGAAGTGATTGCCAAAATTGCATAAGTTGATATGTAATTCTTCCGTATAGTATAACTTCAGCAGTATTGAGTAAGTCAGCATAATGATAATGTATTTCTTCATCTGGAATTCCGGCGTTATGGTCGCAATTTCCATTAAGGGTCATATTGATTGCTGCAATTATTTTTTTCATAATTATTCCTTTAGTGAATTATTATCAAATTCATTCGGTAAATTGAATTGCAATGAAGATTTTTGGAATTCATAATATTTTGCAATGGCAAATTGCAAAATAGTTTAAACGATGTTATCAGAAAAAGCTAGGGCTTATCTTGAAGCTAAGTATTTAATTGATGTTAATTTTGTTTTTATAGTAAATCGATGGTTTTTGATTCACCTCTCGTCATAATTATACCCACCAATTAGAAATAAATTTCCAATTCCACAGGCGACACTTTCATTCTTAAATTTAGAATTTTTAAAAACGAAATATATACAATAGTCACCAATACAATCATTTAGCTTTTTGCCAGATAACTCTTTTAGGTAGCCTACAGTTGATTTTTATTAGAATTTACTACAATAGAGTTTGCAATCAAATCATGTGGAGTTTTCTTCGATTTATTGAAAAGTATAAATAGAATTGAAAGAATATAGTAATAAGTGGAAAAATTTGGAAAAAATTCCTGGTTCTCCAATTCCTTAAAATACTTTGAAAAATCGTAATCAGTTAGCGATTCTATAGATTGATTATAAAAATTAAGCATTAAATATACATTTATAGCGAAGAAGATATAAATGAATATGTGTGGAATCTCTCTTAATACTGAATTTCTGATATTAAGATTGTTGTTATTAGAATCGATAATCTTAATTTTTACTGCCAATTTTCCTAATGTTCCGCCGTATTTGAAAGCAAAAAATATTCTATATCCAATGAAGATAAAAGAGTATATTATAGTGGCAGCAAAATAATATATAAATCCAATTTTTTGAGAGTAAATCAGAGCTCCAATCATTATTGAGAGAAAAGGTAACATAATTAGAAAATCTACAATATGAGCCTTAATTCGTTTTCCTAAAGAGGCTAATTCAATAGCATCTGAATCATTTTCTTTTTCTATGTTCATTTTTCCCTACTTAAATTTTTGAAAATACTAATTTCATTTAACTCTATAAATTTGCGGTTCTAGCTAAATTTAATCACAACTAAACCCAAGTTTGTAGAGGCACCAGAAATTAATTCCTTAATTTCACATATCACTCGTTATTTGCAAATTTGTCAAGTAGGGAATACGATCCCCTTGACTTTAGGCATCAATCGGAAACCTAACTTGAATCCCAAAAGATCCCTTAAAAACTCACCATCATCCCCAGATAAATCCCTCTTAAAGTATCAAAGTTTTCCGATTTTTTCGGAAGATTCATCTCCCAATTTCCTGTGACAGAGGGACTAGCAGAACCTAAATTCTCTGTGCTGCGACTGAATTGAATTTCGCTATAATGGTAATAGGAAAATTTAGAGACAATCATATTGTAACCCACAAAGAATTTCATATGGGGGTGAAAAGAATAAGCGAGGGAACCATCAAATTCATATCCTCGAAAGATTCCTTCTGTACCTGCGGTGGATAAAGAATACTGGAACCGGTCTTCCGTTAGATTTGGTTGTTTGAAAAACCGAGTGCCTTGAGTGTAGAATAAATCTATTGTTAGGTGGAATGCTAAGTCATAAGGAAGTTCGTAGATACTTTGCGCAGAGACTTGTGGCCCATAAGTGAAAAAATATTCTTTGAAAGTTCCTTGCCCTAGATAATTTCCATATAGGTAACGATTGATATTACGAATCCCCCCACCCAGATAAAGTTTCCAATCTTTTGTGGGACTCAAAGATTGATAGGCATTGAATTCAAACTCCGAACGAGCCATTGGTGAAAGGTAATACCGGGAAATATTGGGTCCTTGTGATGTTTGTTGGTATAGGAGAGTGTTTGCGTTTACAATTTCCACTTCAAAGTATGAGAGTTCTAATTTAAAACCCTTCGCTAAATTTTCATAACTGAATACAAAGGGAATGAGAACCTTTCCATTTTCCTTCAAAGCAGAGCTGGAACGAGTCGGAACCAGGGATTCATTTTTATCAGTGAGAGATGTGTATTCATAAGGCAGATACTGGTAGGTCTGCCTTTTTAAGAGTAGGCTGAATTTTGAGGATTTACTTTTTTCGTCTTGTAAGGTATCTATTTTCGTCGCCGTTTCCTCTGCAAAAAGCATAGGACTGAAAGATAAAATTACAATGTAAATGAGGATCTGTTTCATTTTCCTTTGTTATAAACTGATTTTAAAAAAAGAGAAACGTTTTTTCCCATTTGGTTTTGGACTCTGTCTTTTGTGTTTCCCAAAGTCCCTGTAAAAATTCATTTACTGGAAAGAGAATTTTCATATGATAGAAGGATAGTTTAGAGGTTTCCATGCCAGAATTCTTTTATGCCGATCCCTTCCCGCTCGGGGAAGATACCACTCCTTACAAATTATTAACCAAAGACTTTGTAAGCACTGTCCCATTCGGGGATAAGGAAATTTTAAAAATTGAACCCGAGGGTTTGACTTATCTGGCACAAAAAGCCATGGAAGACATCGCTTTTTACCTTCGCCCTGGCCACTTGGAAAAAGTTCGCAAAATTTTAGATGATCCGGAAGCCACTAAAAATGATCGGTTTGTGGCAATGGCCCTTCTCAAAAATGCAGTGATTGCTGCAGACAAACAACTGCCTTCTTGCCAAGACACGGGAACGGGAATTGTTATGGCAAAAAAGGGCGAGTATGTCATCACCGGTGGCGATGATGCCGAAGCCCTCTCCAAAGGAATTTATAATACATACGTAGAGCGTAACTTGCGTTACTCGCAGGTAGTTCCTCTTTCTATGTATGAGGAAACCAACTCTGGTTCCAACTTACCGGCACAAGTTGATATTTATGCAACACCTGGTCAAAAATATAGTTTTCTATTTATGGCAAAGGGGGGAGGGTCTGCTAACAAAACCTATCTCTACCAAGAAACGAAAGCCCTTCTCAATCCGGCCTCTCTCGAAAAATTCATTTCGGAAAAAGTGGCAGGACTTGGAACTTCTGCTTGTCCTCCTTACCACATAGCAGTGGTGATTGGGGGAACATCTGCCGAGGCAAATCTAAAGACCGTCAAACTAGCGTCAGCTGGTTATTTGGATCATTTGCCCACAAAAGGAACCAAAGAAGGAACTGCTTTTCGCGATATCGAACTCGAAGAGAAGATGTTACTTGCGGCTCAAAAATCGGGAATTGGAGCGCAGTTTGGTGGAAAATATTTAGCACACGATTTTCGAATCATTCGTTTGCCAAGGCATGGTGCTTCGTGCCCAGTCGGCCTTGGAGTCAGTTGTAGTGCCGATCGCAATATCAAAGCCAAAATCACAAAAGACGGAATCTACTTAGAACAACTCGAATACGATCCGGCTCGTTATTTACCTACAGTCGAAGAATCGGATGTTGGAAATGAAACCGTTCACATCAATTTAAACCAACCCATGAAAGAGATTCTCGGAATTCTAAATAAATATCCCGTTAAAACGCGTGTTATGTTGTCCGGACGACTCGTTGTGGCGCGTGACATTGCTCACGCAAAACTCAAAGAAAAATTGGATAAGGGGGAACCTCTCCCTGATTATTTCAAAAACCATCCAGTGTATTATGCGGGTCCAGCCAAAACTCCAGAAGGAATGCCTTCCGGTTCCTTTGGTCCAACGACAGCAGGACGAATGGATAGTTATGTTCCTCTTTTCCAAGAGAAAGGTTATTCCATGATCTCTCTTGCCAAAGGGAACCGTTCCAAAGTGGTGACGGACAGTTGTAAGAAGAATGGAGGATTTTACCTCGGATCCATCGGTGGCCCGGCTGCTCTACTTGCCAAAGAAAACATTAAAAAGGTGGAAGTCCTCGACTTTCCTGAGTTAGGTATGGAAGCCGTTTGGTCCATTGAAGTAGAAAACTTTCCAGCCTTTATCGTAGTCGATGACAAGGGAAATGATTTTTTCCAGATGTTGAATTGAAAATTGATTTCTTAGAATGAACTGTATTAGGTGAATTCAAAACTTGTAACACGGTTTAAAAAGTGCAGATCAGAATTTTGAAACTGATACAAGGCAAACTAAGATGTGTAAAACGATCCAACAAAAAGTAAAATTTAAGGCTTCTCCAATAACGATCTACCAGTTTATTGCAGATTCGAAGAAAGTCACGGCCCTCACAGGGGAAACTGCGATGATCAGTAAACGGATTGGGGGTGACTTTTCTACAATGTCTGGAAAGGTATCTGGAATCATTGTAGACCTTCAACCTTCGAGAAGAATTGTGCAAGCCTGGAGAAGAAATGATTTTCCTGAAGGGATTTTTTCAATGGCTACGTTTACATTCAAAGAAACGAATGAAGGTGGAACTGAATTAACTTTAACACATCGCGGTGTACCAAAGGCTCTGATTCCAGATATAGAAGAAGGTTGGCGCCAAAACTATTGGGATAAGATTCGGAATGCTGTCAGAACTCTGTCTAGCAGCGGAGAACAAAAGAAATGATACAATCATTTCAAATCATCTCTTCCGGCTTCACCCATTCATCAAACTGTTCTGCCGTCAATATTCCCAACTGAATTCCTGCTTCTTTCAAAGTGGATTTTTCTTTATGGGCAGTTTTTGCAATCTTTGCTGCTTTATCATAGCCAATATGTGGGTTAAGAGCCGTCACAAGCATCAGTGAATTTTTTAAGTTATGTTCGATCGTTTCCAAATTTGGTTCTATCCCCCGTGCACAATGTTCTTCAAAAGAAACTGTAGAATCGGCTAACAACCGTATAGAATTCAGTACATTAAAGATAATCAGTGGTTTGAATACATTCAGTTCAAAGTTTCCAGAAGATCCACCCACGTTGACTGCCACATCATTTCCTATCACTTGAGCGGCTACCATCGTCATGGCTTCGGATTGTGTGGGGTTTACTTTTCCTGGCATAATGGAAGAGCCTGGTTCATTTTCAGGAATGGAAATTTCTCCAATCCCACAACGAGGACCTGAAGCCAACCATCGGATATCGTTTGCGATCTTCATCAGTGAACAAGCAATGGTTTTCAAAACTCCACTCACTTCCACAAGGGAATCGTGGGTAGCGAGTGCCTCGAATTTATTTTCCGCAGAGACAAAGGGAAGTCCTGTTTCTTTGGCAATGGCCGCTGCTGCTTTCACAGCAAATTCGGGATGGGTATTGAGGCCGGTTCCCACTGCTGTTCCCCCAAGGGCCAACCGGTATACAGAAGGTAATACTCGTTCGATTCTCTCTACCGAATATTTGAGTTGTTGCACATACCCAGAAAATTCCTGACCCAGTGTGAGTGGGGTGGCATCTTGCAAATGAGTACGGCCAATTTTGATGATACCAGCGAAGTCTTTTGTTTTTTGTTCCAATGTGTCATGGAGCGTTTGTAAAGCGGGGATTAGTTTGTGAACCAAACTTTCCGCGCAAGCAATGTGCATGGCTGTGGGAAAGGTATCGTTGGAACTTTGGGCTTTGTTTACATCATCATTGGGATGGATGGGATTTTTCGAACCGAGGACTCCCCCTGCGATTTCGATCGCTCTATTGGAAATCACTTCATTCACATTCATATTGGTTTGAGTTCCCGATCCGGTTTGCCATACCGCAAGGGGAAAATGGTCATCCAAAGTTCCAGCGATGACTTCATCTGCTGCCTTCGCAATGAGATCGGTTTTTTCTGCGGAAAGGATTCCCAATTCCAGGTTTGTCTGTGCAGCTGATTTTTTTAAAATCCCAAGAGCACGAATCATCTCCCTTGGAAATTTATCTGTTCCAATGCGGAAGTGGTGGAGAGAACGTTCGGTTTGTGCACCCCAATAACGAGTGGCATCCACTTCGATTTCACCCATAGAGTCGGTTTCGATTCGTGTTTTCATATTCCCTCGAGAATCAATTATAAATTGTATTCTTTATGTAGACAGAGCTGGGTTTGGGAATCGAAAAAGAAAAAGTCAGGATTGAAAAAGTCGTCACCCTCCCGTTTTAGAATCTACGGGAGGATCATCACCATAAAAATTAGAAAGGTTGGTAGAACGCAAGGTAAGCTGCAAACAAACCCAAAAGTGGAAACACAAACCAAAGGATTTTAGCAAATTTTTCTTTTTTAGAAGCCATTGCTAAAAGTCCACCAAACGCAAGCCAGATGACGATTTTCAAAATGACCCAAACTGGCATCGCCGCATGGGATATCCCTCGAAACTTCATGAGTCCAAATCCTGCAACGAAAAGAAGTATGAGGGCAACACCGTGAGTGATGGCAGCTACAGTTTTGAATTTGTTTTCCGATTTTTTCCCACCATTGATGGTGTAGAGGGTAACACCTCCGAGGGATAAAAATAACAAATACATTCCGAAAATATGGATGAGTTTATAAGCTTCGTATGACACAAAAGTCTCCTTAATTCTGCTCTATTCTTTCAGATAGAACCATTCCTTGCGAGATTTTTCTCTTTCCAGGGGAGGAAAAAGAATTAGGGTTTGGAGAATGGAATCTAAGAATTTGCAAGGTTCGGGAACTAATCCAAACTCGGCCCAATCAAAAAAAACACTCCTTGCCTTACGGGGAATTCCCGGATCGGGAAAAACTACCTTAGCAAAAACTTTGTCTTTATCCAATGGAGCACCCATCTTCTCGATTGATTCCTTTTTTGAAAATGAATCGGGTGAATATAGCTTTGATTTTAAAAAAAATCATCTAGCCTACAAAGAATGTGAATCAAAAACCAAAGAGGCTTTGAAAGAAGGAATCCCCTTTGTCATCGTTGACAATACTTTTACTTTAGATTGGGAACTAGAACCTTACGAACGTTTAGCGAAAGAATTTGGATATTTATTTTTTGTGGTCACTGTCGAAAACAGACATGGTGGAAAGAATATACATCAGATACCGGAAGAACAGATAGAAAAGATGAAGGCAAAGTATCGGGTGGTTTTGTAATCGGGTCGGGTATGAGAATTGATCAATCCTTACATTTCGAAAAATATATAAAATGTTTTTGAACCGAGGATCCTCTATTCAGTTTTTCTTTTCGAAAAAATTCACTCCTGGTAGTCCTCGAAAATCATTATCTTGAGTCCACAGAGTTGCTTTGTTTAATTGGGCCGTAGCATAAATGATGCTATCTGCCATAGGTATTGACTTTTCCGCACTGATCTTTGCGGCATAGATTGATATTCTAGAATCTAAATTGACGACCGTGCCGAGTTGCATATGAGCTACCATTTTTAGAGCAAGGTCCTCACCTCGTTCTTTATACACTTTTTTGAAGATTTCAAATAAGGACAAACTGGGCACAATTAAGATTTCTGTTTTTTCAATGGGTTCTGCAAATAGATGCGCTCGACTCGTTCCAGTGAAATATTCTAACCACCCAGAGGAATCAACAACATTCAAATCCGATCGCCATCCCTATCTAATTTTGGATCCATCCCGAATAGTGAACCCTTTAATTTTTTAATGGGTTCTATGGGGATGAGCTCCATTCGATTCCCAAAAGTTATGATTTCGAGTTTCATCCCAGCTTTGACACCGATTTGTTCGCGTATTTCTTTTGGAATGACTACTTGAAATTTTGGTGAGACGGTTACTTTACCCATATCGATACCCCTACCGTAATACTATATGGTAATCGATCAAATGTCAATGGGAATAGATGCTAAAATGTAGATGGATTTTCATCTAACAGAAACTGAGAAAAGGAAAATTAGTTTGAAGAAGGATTGGTGTGAGTTTTTCTTATTTTCAAAAACCAAGTAGGCAAAAAAAATCCGTCACTTAAACAACGTTAAGCGACGGATTTATGACAAACTAGATTATCTCCAGTTGTTAGTTTTAGGTTTTGCGATGTTTACTTTCATCTCACGGTTAAGGATGTTTTTTCCGTTAAGATCTTTGATCGCGTTATCAGCTTCTTTTCCATCTTTCATTTCGATGAATCCGAAACCTTTAGAACGGCCAGAATACTGGTCAGTGATGATTTTTGCAGAAGTTACTGCCCCGTGAGCTCCAAAAAGTTCACTGAGTTTTCCTTCAGTCATATCGTAAGAGAGGTTGCCAACATAAATGTTTACTGACATAGTTTTTATCCTGTTTGTTAAAGTTGACTCGGGAATTCTAGATTTACAATCGTCGGAACCCTTGACGGGATTTTGGGTAAGAACTCCAGAAAAATGCAGGGAAAAACTTGGGAAAGCTACCAGCGTGCAAGCTTGAAAGGACTACTTCGGCGGTGAAAATCAACAATACTCTGAATCTTCTGTCAGTCTAATTACCCTTTCTAAAAAAAGCAATCTGAAAGAAGACCCAGAGGGAAAATATCGAAAAAAGAAAATTCTAGTGGTGGTGGTGTCCGCCCGGACCATGCACATGGCCGTGTTGTAATTCTTCTTCCGTTGCTTCACGAATGGATTTAATTGTTACCGCAAAATGGAGGGTTTCTCCAGCTAACGGGTGATTGCCGTTTAGGATGACATCGGCATCCCGAACTTCTTGGAGATATAGAACCATTCTACCTTCTGGTGTGTCGGTTTGAAATTCCATTCCTACTTCTAACTCGGCTTCTTCTGGAAGTTCTGTTTTGGGAACTTGAAAGATCAGAGCTTCGTTATATGTCCCATAACCATCTTCAGGTGGTACAGTTACATTTTTAGAATCTCCGTTCACTAATCCTTCTAGTTCTTTTTCCAAACCGGGAATGATATTTTGCCAGCCGTGGAGGTATAATAACGGTTCGTCCGATTGGTCCAGAGTTTCTCCCTGGGCGTTCTTTAGGTGATAGGAAAATCCTACAACCATTCCTTTGCTGATGGTTTTTGACATATTCATTACACTTTACCAATGGAAAAAAATACTGCAACCGAATAAAAGGTTGGTACCAAATTGTAATCGAAGAAATTGAACCTTGGAAATATCACATCTATGAATTGGTCACTACTCATTCAAGTTTTAGGTGGACTCGGGATTTTCATCTACGGGATGAAATTACTAAGTGAGTCCTTACAACGTGTGGCGGGAGATCGGCTTCGTTCCTTTCTTTCCTCTATGACACGCAATAGAGTGTCCGCTGTTTTTAGCGGACTTTTTATTACATCTACAATACAATCCAGTTCGGCAACCACCGTTCTTGTGGTTGGATTTGTAAATGCTGGTTTAATTTCGCTCGCCCAAGCTATCGGTGTTATCATGGGGGCCAATATTGGAACCACCATCACCGCATGGATTGTATCCTTTTTAGGTTTTAAGTTTAACATTGCATCATTCGCTCTGCCTGCTGTTGCCGCAGGGGTGATCTTAAATTTTTCACGGAAAGAAAGTAGATCTGGTTGGGGAAGTTTTCTCATCGGATTTGGATTTTTGTTTTTAGGTTTGGATTATTTAAAAACAGCCGTTCCTGATAGTGCCAAGGATCCAGAAAGTTTTCTCTTCTTACAACAATACACAAATATGGGATTCAACACCATATTGTTGTTTGTTTTGATTGGAGCATTGCTAACCATTGTCATCCAATCTTCCTCCGCTTCCACGACGATTACCATCACACTTGCTTTTTCCGGTTATATACCAATTGATGCCGCTTATGGTATGATCCTTGGTGAAAACATCGGAACTACGATTACGGCAAACCTTGCCGCCATACCAGGAAACCGAAATGCTAAAAAGGCAGCCTTGGCGCACACAATGTTCAATGTGTTCGGAGTCTTATGGGCCTTACTTTTCTTTAAGATGTTTACGGGAATTGTAGATGACTTAATTCCTGGTGATCCACTCACAGATAAAGAATCCACAAGATTCCATATCTCTCTTTTCCATACGATGTTTAACATCACAAACACTCTACTTCTCATTTGGTTTGTGAATACAATCACCAAAGTAGTGAGTGCCATCGTAGATGGACTGGCTTCCAAATCAGGAAAAGATAAAGATTCGATTCGACTTTTGCAAGCTGGCGCTGTAAAAACTACGGAACTTGCGATGGTGGAACTAGTTGAGTTCACGAAAAAAATCATTCGTGATACATATGACTTCCTTCGTTTAACAGAACAAATTTTATTACAACCGTATGATGCGGCTCGTGTCCTTCAGGTATTAAAAAAAGAAGAAGAGTTAGACCAAGTGCGATCGGAAGTCCTTACTTACCTAAACCAAATCCAAGAGACCGGTATTACCGGAAACTATGCGAAAGATGTTTTAGGAATTATGGAAAGGGTGAAGGCCGTGGAAGAAATGGGTGATAACTTTGCATCGATTGCAAGAAAGATGCGAAAATCACACCGCCAAAAGGTATCTTTGGACAAAACGTTCGGTCATTCAGTAAAAGAACAAATGGATTTACTCAAACACCACTACGACATTCTACTTGTGAACTTGGAACAAAGTGAAACTTTTGATATCCTTGGTAATCCACAGATTCGTAACCAAAGCCGTGAATACCGTTTCCAAATGATTCGTTCTATCAAAAAGAACGATTCTAAAGTGAAAAAGAAAAAGTATCAGAAAAAAGAGAATTTGATGCCGGCTCTTCTTTATCGCGATATTTCTCGTAACTTGGATAATATTTCCAGATTATTGAATGCGGCAATTTATGCGGACGTTTAGTCCGCATTTTCTGTTATGTAATTTCAAATAGAATCAAAGTTATATCATCGTCTGCGGGACCTTCTTTGTTCCGTAGGCGAATGTGTCCATCAATCCCACCATACAAAGATTCCACCGACTCTGCTTTTCTTTCCAGTAACCAATTCAGTAGTTCCTCTTCGCCTGAATCTCCATTTTCCCACAAATCCCAAATTCCATCGGTAAATAATAAAATTTTATCTCCAGGGAATAGTTTATGAATTTCTTCATGGTATTGTACTTCTTTGGAGTAACCAATGAGTTTGCCTTTGGGGCGAATCACTTCGATGTTTGTAGAATTTTCATTGAACTTGTATAAGGCGGGATGACCTGCATTTGCAATCTTTAGCTGCTTTAATTCCAAATCGATAAAGATAGCGCTAGCAGTCAAAAATTGATTTTTATAATTTCCGGCAAGGGAAACGTTGATACTTTCCAAAACTTTCCCTGGTTTGTTAGCAAAGGCCAGAGTTTGCATATAAGCAATCTTTAACATGGCCGCTTCTATGGCTGCGGGTACACCATGTCCTGTCACATCGGCAATGAGTCCACAGATTTGGTGTTTGCCATAAACGGTAAGATCGTAAAAATCACCTCCGACTAAAGAAGCAGGAAAGTATCCCGTTTTGATGATAAGTCCAGGAAGTTTTGGAAGAACTTGCGGGAGCGTGGATTCTTGGAGTTTTTGGGCTAGTTTTAATTCTTTGCCATAAGCAATTAACTTTTGTTTGTTGATCTCTGCTTTGAATTGGATTTTATCTTTTTCTTTGCGAACAACTGATATCCTATCTCCTAGACCAAAGGCCATAAGCAAAACTTCGATCGCCATTCCCACTTGAAATGAATTTTCTGTGAATGCATTCACTGGTAAAAATCCCATATATCGGAGAACGGTGGCAAGCCCACCCACAATCACCATCAAGTATCCAGAAAAATAGAATCGTGCTGGCGGAAATTTTTTTATGAAGGCAATGTAATAAGAAACAAACAAAGCAAAAAATGCGAGTAAAAAGGAGAAAATATCTCCCGCTTGGTTCATAAGTCGATATGGTAAAAAAGGGAGGAGACAGATGCTAATGATAGGAATAGTAGCGAGAGCCAAAAACCATTTGTAAATTAGAGGAGCATTTTCCTTTAGATTCATAAAGGTGATACTCATCGGAAAACAAGTGAATAAAAATAGAAAGTAGAGGAGATTATGTACATTGTATACAAACTCAGGTGAGTTTGGAAAAAACAAAACAGGTAACAAACCTTGGAGAGAAAATTGAAACAAAATTGCAGAAATTAGTAAATATAAAACATAAAATATATATGCTTTGTCTCGTACCATAAAGTAGACAAAAAGATTATAAATACTCATCACACCAACAATCCCGAAAAAAATACCTTGGAGGAGAGTGTCGAAAGAGACAAAGGTATAAAAATTCTTTTCTTCTGCCACCATTAGCGGAACGGACATGGAACTATTGGTTTTGACACCTACAAAATAAGTAACTGTTTCGCTTGGTAATAAATCCGCTGCAAAACTAAATCCTCTATAGTCTCTGTCTCTGTTTTCAAAAGGATATCGTCTTCCTTGTTGGTTCTCGGATATATCACCTGATTCACGTAATGCGAAAAATCTAACATCGTCAAGCAAAGGATATTTGATATACGTGATGATTCGTTTGTATTGGTTTTCATCATTATGAATGATAAAACAAAACCAATATTGTTTGTCGGTGTTTCCGAAATTAGGAATGACTCCGCCTGATTTTTGTAAATCTGCCGTTTGGAACTGGTGAGAAACATCATCCACCGAATGAATGGTAGAACCTGCAGTAAAAAAAACTAAATGCTTAGAGAGGTCATAGGTAGTTCCATTCGTGACAGAAAGCGGAACTGGCTCTGTGTTTGGACAGTTTTTGGGGGTAGCGAATATGTTTGTATGAAGGAGACATAACAGAATTAAGGTGTAGGTCTGTTTCATACAGGAAGGTCACAACTATCAGACGAAGACCTTCCTTTGTAAATCTGTTTGTAGCGGAAAAAAAGGAATTAAGCGGTGACGGCAGGAATTCCTGCTAGGATACGAAGGGAGTCGTAAGCCTTTTCTTTTTGTTCCACTTTGGTTTTGTTCACAGCTTTGCGGATGATGACATCCCATTGTTTTTCTGGGTGTTCCATTTTCATGTTTTCCAGAAGTTCTAGAATGTTTTCATCATCGGCTGCGTTAAAAATCTCATCCGAATCATACCGAAACATTCCAAAAAGGGAATCTATGTAGTCACCCACGCTCATGGCTTCTTTTTCACCAGGTTGGATCTTTTTCTTTTCTGCTTTTCGCAGTTCTCGTTCCCTGCGTTCTAGTTCCGTGCGTTTCATCTGATGGCCTCTAGCTCGTTTGCATTGGTTCCAAGACCATGTTTTCAAAAGGCAGGAGGGGGGACACCAAATTTGTCCAAAAATTGGCTCGATTTTTGGCTTGGGTGGCTAAGTATGGGGTAGATGCTCTGCAAACGGTGGGTTGCCGGTAGTCTGGCCTTGTTCCTTTGCACCCAATTCCTATTTTTAGGAAGTGGGCTCCTTGGGTATTGCCTAGAGTCCAATTCTAAAATTTGCCATTGCAACCATGGATCTAAAAAAGAAAAACATGGGAATGCGGAAGACAAACTCTTTTCCGAAGGTCAGGACAGTTCTGTGTCAACGGCCCATTTGGATGAGCACGGCATCACAAAAGAACTCGCCCTGAAACCCAGTTGCCATGATGCCAAAGATGGCGAGGCCCATCTTTGTTCTTGCAAAAAGAAAAAAAAAGACGCGCTATCTTTGCGAACTCACCACCAAACTATGGATAGACCTAATTTAGCTTTGGGTTTTGCTGTTCCTGCTGTGATTTTTTATACAATTGATGAGTCTCCCTCCACTCTTCTGGATGGAAAAATCCCCACTTTACTTCGACCACCCCGCGCTTAAGTTTCTTTAACTACAATTAAGTCTATTGGTAGATGATTTCTTTATCTACTGATTCAAAGCAACAATCGTATTTTAGAATATTAGGTATTTATGAACATATTTAAGAAGTTTTTTATTATCCTTTCGGTATTAGGAGTTGTTTCCTGTGATCCGAATTCCAAATCAAATGACAACGAAACATTAGCATTGTTGGCCTTGGCAATTCCACAAGCTGTGAATTTGAATTTTGAGGCACTAGCGAATGGACAGACTTTAGTCACTGGCTCGAATATTAATGCAGATGGTCGAACGGTTCAGTTTCGTGACTTTCGAATGTATATTTCGGAAGTGAAACTTGTAAAAGCTGATGGGTCGACTACAGATGTGACTTTATCTTCTGACAATGTTTGGCAGTCCAATGGAGTGGCTCTGGTGGATTTAGAAACAACCCAGACAACGGAAACAAATACAAAGGTTTCGGGAACTGCGCTTGCAGGTAGTTATACTGGAGTTCAGTTTACTGTTGGTGTTCCAGAAACTTTGAACCATTTGGAACGTACCAATCAAACTGCACCTTTAAACAACGGCGCCATGTATTGGTCTTGGACAGGTGGTTATAAACATGCAAAGATTGAGTTTAGTCTAGATTCAGGAACAAATTGGACAAGTTTACATTTAGGGTCAACCGGTTGTTCTGGAGCGCCTAACTATGGGAACTGTACAGCAAAGTATAGAGCTTTAATTCAACTGACAGGCCAATTTAGCTCTACAAATCAAAAAGTTTCCTTTAACATAGACCAATTGATTAATAGTCATAATCCGGGTGCCGCCGCGTCATGTATGCCACTACCGATGATGGGGGGGCCTGCTCCTTGCACTACCTTAGTCCAAGCTTTTGGATTAAATACAAGTGGGTTGGTAGATAGTTCCCTCACCCAAAGAGTGTTTAGTCTAAAGTAATTTAGTTTTACTCGGTTGTTACGCTTTAGGTAGCGACCGAGTTTTTAAAGGATATTTTTTATGAATTCATTTCGTTTTCCTTTCATCATTTTTTTTAGTTTTCTTTTTGGGTGTAATGTTCTGCCGTTCCAGAAAAAAGAAAACAACCAAGATATGTTACTCGCAGCTCTTGGAATTTTGGCCACTGCATCGGACTGGGTTTGGGAT
Organism: Leptospira abararensis; assembly: GCF_016918735.1. Classification (GTDB taxonomy): domain Bacteria; phylum Spirochaetota; class Leptospiria; order Leptospirales; family Leptospiraceae; genus Leptospira_A; species Leptospira_A abararensis. The sequence goes on along the minus strand of NZ_JAFFPR010000055.1, from coordinate 150,588 downwards.
TTGCCCCCGGGATTTCCTGTGCCGAATGTTCCTTCAGACAACCCAATGTCGAAATCTAAGGTCGAACTCGGCAGACATTTGTTTTACGAGAAGTCACTTTCGGGAAATGAAACGATGTCATGTGCTAGTTGTCATTTTCAATCTTTAGCATTTGCGGATGGAAAGGATTTTCCAACTGGAATCACGAATGATGCTCATCCCAGAAATGCACAACATCTATCGAATGTGGCTTATATGCCCAGACTCACTTGGAGTAATCCCAAAATGACAAGTTTGGAAATTCAGGCTCGTGCTCCTATGTTTGGAGAAAGCCCAATTGAACTTGGTTTGTCTTCCAATTCCTTTCTGGATAAACTAAAATCAAAATCTATTTACCAGACTCTTTTTCGAAATGCATTTGGTAACGCTGACGCTGCTGTCAATGAACAGAATGTAAGATTTGCTTTAGCGAGTTTTCAAAGATCTATGATTTCAGGAAATTCTAAATACGACCAATACACTTTTAGAAATAACAAAGCCGCTTTAACAGCTTCCGAAATTCGTGGATTGAACCTATTTAACGGGGAAAATGCGGAGTGTTTTCATTGTCATGGTGGATTTAATTTTACGGACACTTCCTTTCACGGTGGGGCGACAGAAGAATTCTTTTATCATAGCAATGGAATTCATAATGACGCATACTACGCAGGTGTTCCAAGCAACAAACGAGGGTTATTTGATTTAACTGGTGTTGCATCAGATACGGGAAAATTTAGAGCACCTTCCTTACGAAACATTGGTGTTACCTATCCTTATATGCATGATGGGATTTTTATGTGTGCGGATGCAAATAATCCAGACAAACCAGCGGGTGCCGGGAAATCAAAAGTAGACTGTGCTAGAGATGCACTCACCCAAGTGGTGGATCACTACCGTTCAGGTGGACAGGCACATTCAGTAAAAGATGCAACTCTGATTCGGGCTTTTACGATTACCAATTCAGAACGAGATGATATGGTGAATTTTCTTTTGGCTCTCACTGACGAAGAGTTCTTAACCAATCCCAAGTTCGCGAGTCCGTTTTGATGAAACGAATGAAGTTTAAGCCACTTTTAGTATTTCTGGTTGGATTTTTATTTTCCCACTGCACCTTCGGCTCAGTGGGAAATAGCGATGAAGAAAAGCTTACCATCCTACAGAATCTCATTTATTTCAACAATACTCAGTTGGTTTCTGTCGGAACAAACCTTCGAAGTTATGATGACCAAGCGGATGATAATTTAAACCAATTTAGTTTAACGAGCGCTGGACCTACTACATACAATATCACAATCCAATCAAGTTCTTACATTCAGTGGGAAACGGGAACGTATCGAATCAATCCGCCAAATCAGACGTTAGGTGTCTCGACAACTGCTTCGGAGAAGAGTTCTACAGCAACAGTGAAAACACATACACCCTATACAATACCCTTGGATTTACCAGCAGATGATTTGTATGGGAAAACCTATCCATTTTTATCTGCATCGACTGTTCCCAACATAACACAATTCAATAGTACGATGGAAACAGGAGCCAGTTTCCTTTATCCCAATACAAGGCTTTCGAACATGCCCCTGGGAGTGGTGGCAGTGGCCAATGTAAGTTGGGAAGAGATTTATATTCGGATGACAGTGAATGGAATAGATATAACAATTCTACTTCCACAAGGAAATAAATCTATCACACCCAAATGCAAAATTCCGATCAAATATGGACGTAGTGGTAATATTGAAATATTAATGTCACTTTCTTCTTTATTCAAAGACAGAACTGTCTCAGGAACACCAATTCAATTCTTAGATCAACTGCCCGGCGCTGGCCCCGTTGTTATATCTAAAGTCTCCAATATTCCTTTATACAATATCCTTCTCCAAAATCTCCAAGCCGAAGATATCGTTTTTAGTTTTCCTGGATGTTTCCCTGGAGTGGAACGATGAAACAAATTTTTATTGTATTAATACTTTCTTTTTTATGCATTCAGTCCCTATATTCGCATCACACGGGTTCGTCGGATAGTCCGAATGCAACGGCAAGATTTGTGGATCCCTTTACTGGGAAACGAGAGAAACCAACAAACTATTTAGTCATGACCCAAGATTATTACCAGTCCACACGAGAGAATAGCCATCTCTTTACAACCACGGCTTTTGCAGAGATGAATTTTTTTGATGGTCGGTTTGCTCTCAATGCTTCTGTTCCTTGGAATTATTACCAACAAAGAGGGAGAGAGGATGCGGCAAGGATGGGAAAAACTTACCTGGGTTTTAAATACCAACCCTTCTTTGATTTGGACAAACCTTACTTTTTTGTGATCGAAGGTTCTGTTGGTTTTCCGAGTGGACCCGACACGGATCGGTTTACTGGTGGAAATTATTATACGGGCTCAGGATTTATCAAACTTGGTTATTTGTATGAGAAGTGGTCTTTCGTTACAAAGATTGGTGGACTAAATCCGCTTTCTAGACCTCAACCAAACAACTTACAAGACAATGACGGAATTCCATTTTATCTGAGAAGGCCATCGGCTTCGCCACCGGAACCAGAATATGAATTTAAAAAAACCGCACTTGTGTCGGCTTATGTGACGTATTATTTGATGCAGGAGATTTCTCTTTTTACAGGACTCTTGTATCGCAATCCGTATAACGGTGTGGATTATTCCAAAGAAAAAGACAAAGCCAATCCCTCTTATTTTACGGAGGCCAGTGCAGGGTTTTCTTGGAATTTTTCGGAGAAGTATAATCTAAGTCTTGCCTATAGATACCCCTTACAAAGGGATCGTGAGTACAGGCTCTACCAATCAGCCTGGACATTTGCCTTTTCTATGGAGTGGGGAAGCGATTGACAACTGATGCCTTTTTTAAAACGTTCTAAGAAACTCTATAAATTTTATTCGTAAAAGGTAATCTATGAGCAACGTAGAAATCGTACCAGTAGGGGAACTTCCACCTATTGGAGTTGTGCCCAAAAAAATGCACGCGCAGGTCATTCGCCCGGAACGTTACGGCGAACCGAAAACTTCTTTCCAATCAGAAGTCATTGATGTTCCGGAGATCGGTCCGAACGAAGTTCTCGTGGCCACTATGGCTGCTGGAGTTAACTATAACAACGTTTGGGCAGCCCTTGGGTATCCGGTTGATGTAATCGCAGCTCGTAATAAAAAAGGCGAACCAGAAAAATTCCACATCGGTGGATCTGATGCTTCCGGTATTGTCTATAAAGTTGGTGCTGAAGTTAAGAATGTAAAAGTGGGTGACGAAGTCGTTGTTCATTGTGCAATGTGGGATCCAAAAGATCCATGGGTTCTTTCTGGAAAAGATCCGATGTATGCACCTTCCCAAATCATTTGGGGATATGAATCCAATTGGGGATCCTTTGCACAGTTTTGCAAAGTGCAAGACCACCAATGTTTACCACGCCCACAACACCTAACTTGGGAAGCATCCGCAGCTTATATGTTAGTTGCTGCAACCGCCTACAGAATGTTACACCATTGGAAACCGAACGATGTAAAACCAGGTGATGTTGCACTGATTTGGGGTGGAGCCGGTGGACTTGGTGCCATGGCTATCCAAATTGTAAAAGCAGCTGGTGGGGTTCCGATCGCAGTTGTTTCTTCTGATGACAAAATTGATTTTTGTAAAAACTTAGGTGCTACTGGTGTGATCAACCGTAACAAGTTTAAACATTGGGGAGCTCTTACTTCTGACATCAACAAACCAGAAGCATTTGTGGAATGGACCAAACAAGCACGTGAATTTGGAAAAGCCATTTGGGACATTGCTGGAAAAGGCAAAAACCCTCAAATCGTTTTTGAACATCCAGGCGAAACGACTCTTCCTACTTCTGTATTTGTTTGTGAAACAGGTGGTATGGTTGTGATTTGTGCGGGAACCACTGGTTTCAATGCAACAGCTGACCTTCGTTATCTGTGGATGAGACAAAAACGTCTGCAAGGTTCACACTTCGCAAACGACGACAATTGCCGTGATTTGAACCAACTCGTGATCGATAAAAAAGTGGATCCAGTTTTGGCAGAAACATACAGTTTTGAACAAACTGGTGAATGCCATCAATTGATGCGCGAAAACAAACACCCATCAGGAAACATGTCAATCCTCGTTGGTGCAAAAACTACAGGTCTTGGGAAGAAGTAATTCTTTCCAGGTTAGTATTTAGAGTACATGTCCCCGCCCTATTGAGACTGGGTGGGGTTATCCACCCGCCACCCAGTGGCTCCATCTACCATGAAACGTCCGTTTTGTGAACCAAGTTTTCATTTTCTTATTTTTTATTTTTGTAAAGTTCATGTTTTGACAAAGGAGAGAGGCAAATGTTTCCACGAATTAATTTAATTACTTTAGGGGTGTCCGATTTAAAACGCTCCATCGACTTCTATGAAATTGGCCTTGGTTGGAAACGATCAGAAGAAAGTAATGATAGTGTTGCTTTTTTCCAAATAGGTGCGGTCGTCTTTGGTTTGTTTGGTGAAGAAGATTTAGCAAAAGACATCGGTATCCCTTTTCAAAAACGTCAGGAGTTTTCGGGAATTACTTTGGCACAAAATCTTACAAGTGAAGCGGAAGTGGATTCAGTTATTGAGAAGGTGCGGGCATTAGGTGCAAAAATTTTAAAAGAACCGCAGAAAGTTTTTTGGGGTGGGTATAGTGCATATTTTAAAGACTTGGATGGTCATATTTTCGAATTAGCATTCAATCCTTTTTTCCCGTTAAATGAAAAGGGAGAAATCGTTTTAAATAAATAATTTTGAATCGAATGCACTTTGAATAAAAAATAGATATTAGCAAAGGGAATTTTATGAAACAAGCACAGATCTCTCGTTTTGGTTTGGATCATCTAGAAGTGATTGAGGTTCCAGATCCTGAAGATCCAGGTTCTACCGAAGTTTTGGTTCGATTGCGAGCTGCTTCACTCAACTACCGAGACTCCTTAGTTGTCGAAGGAAAGTACAATCCAAAATTTCCACTCCCTTTGGTTCCCTGCAGTGATGGAGCGGGTGAGGTAATAAACATAGGCTCGCAGGTGACAGAATGGAAAGTGGGAGATCGTGTCCTTCTTACCTTTGCTCCCAAGTGGATCGCGAGAGAAGCCACTCACTCCGAAATGAGACATACCATTGGAGGTCCACTTCCAGGAACCTTGCGAGAGTTAGCTTTAGCGCCAGAAACCGGACTTGTTCGAATTCCATCGCATTTATCTTACGAAGAAGCGGCAACCTTACCTTGTGCGGCCCTCACTGCATGGTCTGGACTTTTTCAATTTAGCAATTTAAAACCTGGGGAATTTGTCGTCGTACAGGGAACAGGTGGGGTTTCTATCTTTGCTTTGCAGTTTGCTAAACTTGTTGGTGCTAAAGTAATTCTTACTTCTTCCAGTGACGAAAAGTTGGAACGCGGAAAAGAATTGGGTGCAGATTTTTTAGTCAACTATAAGGAAACACCGGAATGGGGAAAGGAAGTTCGCCGTATCACGAATAAAGTGGGTGCTGATCATATCATTGAAGTAGGGGGAGCCGGAACTTTAGAACAATCCATTGCCGCCTGTCGTCCGTTTGGTGTGATCCATTTGATTGGAATTCTTGCAGGTAAATCAGGAGAATTGAATTTACTTCCGGCTGTTATGAACAACTTAAAAATCCAAGGCCTAGTTGTCGGAGGAAGAAAAGCTTTTATCGAAATGAACCAAGCGATCGAAGCCTCTGGATTACGTCCTGTTGTTGATAAAATATTTTCTTTGGATGAATCTGCGGATGCGATTCGTTATTTACGATCTGGATCTCATTTTGGAAAAATTGTCATTCGGATATAAAGAAAATCCTCCTAAGGAGTCAGCTGTCATCCACCAAACAAAAAAATAAAAGCTAGTCCACCCTGGCAATTTCCCTTGATTTTCGTTCGGTTAGTTGATACGCAATTAAACAAAAATTAAGTTATAGTTTTTAATTTATATTGAAAGTTTAACAGATAGTTGTTGACGATATACGGTCGTTAGCACCTAATACCTAAAGGTTTAATGTGAAATTCTATACTCTTTTCCTAATTTTTTCTGTATTCGTTCTAAATTGTTCGTCTTCAAAACCAGAGTCTTCTTCAGAGGATTCTTTGTTATTGTTGTTGCTCGCTGCACCAAGAAGTGGATCAAGTGGCACAGGTACAGATGGTTCTGCATGCACTTCGAATGCTAATTGTGCTTCTGGTTTTTTATGTGTAAGCGCTTTTAACTTAGATCAAACTTCTACTACCGATAGATGTAAAACAATCCCAACCACTAGCGGGAATATTGCGATAAATGGTACACCATCGAATGATTCGATTATAACACCTAGACCATTGGTTGACTTTGATCTGAATGTTACATCTGCTGGGAATCATATCATCACGGCATTTACAACAACTAGTACTGTTGATTTGGTATTGGAGCTAACAAACGCTGCAGGGACAGTAGTCATCAGTGCAACAGATACTAATCCATCTGGTAATAGTAGAGAACGCCTAAAGGAAAATTTGGCGATTGGCACATATCGTGTTAGAGTAAAAAGTTATTTTGTTTCTGGTAATTTCGGGGGGACTGTAAAGGTACAAGTTGTGAATAATCCAACTGCAGTAAGTAGTGGAGGTAGTTGTAATTTTTTGACAAATGCGGGTGGAAGTTCCTGTTTTGACTTTTCAGCAGGAAATACTTTTACTTCCGCACTCTGTGGTGCTGGGGGAACTTACAATGCAACAAGCAGTTGTGCCACGGTCAATGCAGGAGCTACTCCAACAATAAGCGGCAGATGTTCCTATTCTATAAATTCTACCACTGCAAATGGCCAGGGAATCGTTACTAGAGTGTATTATAGTGCCGGAACTGGAGTTGTTGCAGCTGTAAATAATACTGTCGCTTCTGGAGATTGTAATGGTAATACATTAGATAGTTTGGGAAGAGCTATTTTTCAATAATGCCAAAATCTCTAATTTTATTTTCGCTATAGGGAACAAATTATTTTTTTTGTTATTCTTTGTGTGATGTGTTCATTTCTATGATCTATTTGTAATATATAACTTATATTACAAATAGAAGTTCTTACTTCTGGGCAATTAATCTGTGTCAGATTTTGAATTCATTACAGAATTTCTTTCTATGTCTAACGCTATCACAGATAAATGGATTTCTATGAGAGCTAACACAAGAGAGATCACCATAAATAAAAGTGAAGAAGCAAATAAAATCCAAGCCACGATGTTATAAAAGGGAATCATACCCATAGAGCATGTACATAAAATCAAACTAAAGATTCCTGCACTTTGAGAATATAAAATCAAAGAAATTCGAAATCTTAAGTTGTGAATTTGTTTTTCTAAAATCTCAGATTTCGATTTTTCATATTCTGATAAAAGTTGTCTGGAAAGTTTAGCAAGTCCAAAAAAACGATTGGTATAAGCAAGCATCAGTAAAGAGATCGCTGGAAACAATAACCCCGGTATACTATAAGTTAAGTTGTCCAACTGGTTCTCTTATTTTGAAATCGTACAAAATGTTTTGCCATCGTAGATTTACGAATTTTGGTTTAGGTGGGAAATGAAAACACCTGGGCCTGCACTAGGCCCTGTGGTAACGAAAGTTAGAAGTCTATTCTTCAGAGAAAAGGTTGTTCAGCGAATCGATCAGAGTATCAACCTCTACACCGTAACCCATACAAACTTGTTCTATAGTTTCTACTTCATTGATGGAACAATGGGAACATCCACCTAAATGGTAGCTGGAGAAAACTAGACCTGCTTCTGGGTGGATTGCGATCGCCTCGCCCACAGTCATTTCTTTAAAAAAGCGCGGTTTTGTAGTTTCAGTCATCTTAAGAACCCTCAGAAAGGAAATTACTATACAAATATTGGACTGTGCTCTATTCGTCAATGGAATGTTTACCCAGGAAAACGGGAAATTTTATGTCAGAATTGAGGGAAGGTTTGAGTCAGCCCATTTCCTCTACCAGTACTTTGCCGATGGCTCCGATGAGCCCATCCACGGCCATTCCTGGAAGGTGGAAGTATTCTTGGAAGGGAATACAAACCTCCGGCCTGATGGCATCTCCTATGATTTCTTAACAGCGAGGACTCGCCTCACTGAGCTTGTGCATTCCATTGACCATATTCTAATCAATGACCATCCAGATTTTAAAGGGATCAATCCAACGTCAGAGAATGTCGCTCGTTGGTTTTATTACGGTTTGAAGGCCGATGTGAAATCCTCGGACGGGAGAATCCGTCGGATTGTGATCCACGAAGGACCTGAAAATCTAGCTTTCTTCGAACCCAATTTAGAACCATGATCTATCGGATTGGTAACAATGGTTAGGTACTACTCCTCAGTTTTATTCGTATGACTCTATAAAAAATCTGAAAAAAGAACATTGGCTTCAAACTACTTCCGTAGCTTAGTTTTTGACGTAAATTTTACTTCAGCGAACGTTCGTTTGTGATTTAAATTCGACATAATCTAAAGATCGATTGAAACTCTGCGAATTAAGACTGACATTCGTTCAACATTTGTCATATTTTTTTATTGCACTTGTTTTAGTTTTTTTCATAAAAATTTAACATCTTAATCGATTGCTTTTCTACCGGCTAATTATGAAAATCGATACAAGACTCCATGCCACTTACGGAAATCAAACATAGTTTAGGTCATATCCTGCTTGTGGAGGATGAAGCCATACTGGCTATCTCTCAATCAGAATTTTTGAAAAACAAAGGCTATTCCGTGCAATATGTATCAAATACAAGTGATGCTTATGACTATATAACATCAGGTGAGAAAGTAGATTTAATACTAATGGATATTAATCTTTCTGATGGTATGGATGGGATCCAACTTGCAGAAAAAATTCTTCTCTATCGTGAAATTCCAATATTATTTGTAAGTGGTTATTCAGATAACAAAATCTTGGATCGTGTTTGTAAAGTGAAGCACTATGGCTTCGTTCCAAAAATCTCCAGTCCGGATATTATAGAGTGTATGATTAGATCGGCACTCCAACTTTACAAAGCAGAACAAGCATTAGCCTTTCGGGAAAACGAACTTAGGATTACTTTTGAAGCAATGGGGGATGGTGTAATTGTTCTCACTCCAGAAGGATTCATTCGGGAGATTAATCACAAAGCTCTTGATATGTTGGGTTATCAAAAATCTGAAGTTTTAGAAAAGGACCTCAGTTCTTTTTTATATTTAGTTCAAGCAGACACAAGGTCTAGAGTATCTTATCCTTTTTTAAACTCTTCCCATGATCTAAAAACTACAGAACGAAGGAATGATTTGATTGTTGTTTCTAGCACAGGTCGCGAAACGCATGTTACTGAAACCATTTCACCCATTTTGGATACTGAACAAAATTTAAACGGAATTGTTATCGTTTTTAGAGAAACACCGGACACTCCCGTTATGGTTCCGCCAAAAGACGGGGAAAGTTTATACGCAAAGGTATTCCAACTCAGCCCTATTGCCATGGCAATCTCTACAGTTAAGGATGGAACCTATTTGGATGTGAACTCTTCTATGGAGAACATCTTTCAATTAGAAAAATCCAAGGTTGTTGGTAGAAAAACAGCAGAGTTTAAAGCATGGAGTAATCCTGAACAGAGCGAAAGACTAAATAAAATCTTTAAGGAAAAAGGCCGAATGTCCGGTGAAAGGATGTCTGTAGAACATTCCGATGGGAAAAAATTTGATGTTCTCGTGTTTAGCCAAGCTTTTGAAATTGCCGGCGAACGTTTCATTTTATGGATTAACTTAGACGTAACCAAAAATTTAGATATGGAAGACCGACTGGCAAAGTCTTTAGAAGAGAAAGATGTTTTGCTCAAAGAATTACAACATCGTGTTAAGAACACACTGGCAATCATTTCTGGGCTTTTGAATTTAGAATCTTTTAAGGTTGAAAATGAAGTCGCCAAACAGTCGTTTTTGAATGCTCAGTCACGTATCATGTCTATGTCTAAGGTTTATGAAAACCTATACCAATCAGAGGATTTAGAATCTGTAGATCTACGTAAGTACATTGAAGATTTAGTATTTAGTCTTCACGATATCTTTGTTCTCAACCCAACTAAAGTTCGATTTGATGTGAAGTTGGATGACATTCGTTTGGATTTAAAACGTACTTTACCATTGGGATTAATCCTCAACGAATTATTAACCAACGCTTTAAAGTATGCTTATCCCAATGATAAAGGTGGAGATATCCGTATTCAGTTATCACGTTCGAATGAGAGTATTATTTTATCGGTTGGGGACGATGGAGAGGGATTACCGGATTCAGTGAATATCGAAAAAGGAAATCATTTCGGTTATGAGTTGATCCGTAGTTTGACCTCTCAATTAAAAGGAGTTTTCTCTTCTGTTTCTAAAAAGGGAGAAGGGTTGAATATCATGATTTCTTTTCCAGAGCAAAACAAAGACAAAACTACTTAAACGATTTTCGTTTCCTAACTTTCCTGTCTCATCTCTCTTTTTTTTATCTTCGTTTTCTCCCTCGAATCGTTCCTATAAAAACCAGCCGAACTTGTTTGATCGTTTGTAGTTTGAGTTTTCTCATTTCGGAATGGGCATCGGTCGAAAGGTCTAAAAAATCAGAGGCCATTTGGAAACAGAGACTAACGATCAGTTCTGAGGCAAATTGGATATCGTCCACAGGAATCATTTTTGGCATTCGCATGTCTTTTGCTAGTTCAGCGGCAATGGCCTTCATGGATTCTCGGATCTTTTCTCGGATTTTCTGATTCCCACCTGTCCGTTCCCTAGCGATGAAACGGAACTGGGAGCGGTTGTTTGCTACGTAGTCGAAAAAAAATCCAATGGTCAGTCGTAAGGCAGATTTATAAGCGCCTTTGTTTCTGGCATCTCCCACAATGGCCTGGATTCGGCCCCCACAGTCATCCACCAAGGACAAACCCAACTCTTCCATATTCTTGAAATGCCGATAAAAGGCTGCCGGTACAATCCCCGCCTCACCCGCCACCTCGCGAAGGCTTAGATCACCTAACCCTTTTTCCTCTCCCATGAGTCGTAACGCTCCCTCAAGCAGATTGCTGTGGGTACGAAGTTTCTGGGCGTATCGTTTGTTGAGTTTCATGGATTGAATTCAGTAAACGATTGTTCACTTTTTTTCAAAAAGCAAGGACTAAAACTTCGTTTTGGGGTTGACGTATCTAACAACGTAAATTAACACTATTAAATATCTCTGTGAACGAGTGTTCACTTAAATGCGAAATACGAGGCGAAAATGAAAACATTTCCTTTTATCTACAACGAACCCAAGGAATTCCTGAGTTTCCTTCAGCTCAAAGATTGGGCCGATTTCCTACTGGGAGAATTCAATCCTAGGTTCTCGGTAACGGCCATCAAGGCTAAGGTTGTCGCTGTCCACGAAGAAACGGCGGATGCAAAGACTTTGGTTTTAAAACCCAATTGGTTGTGGAAAGGATTTTCTGCCGGCCAACATGTTCCTGTCACAGTGGAGATTGCAGGAAGACGAGTGACAAGATTTTATTCTTTGTCCTCTACTCCTGGCGAAAAATATTTATCTATTACCGTGAAACGTCAGTCAGGTGGTCTTGTTTCTAACTTTATCAATCAAAATATCAAAAAGGGTGATTTATTGGAACTGGGCGAGGCTTCTGGAGAGTTTGTTCTTCCAAAGACATTACCTTCTAAGTTTTTATTTTTGGCGGGAGGAAGTGGAATCACTCCAATCCATTCCATTCTCAAACAACTTCAATCATTGAAATACAATGGCAAAGCTACACTTCTTTACTTTGTTAGATCATTTGAAGATATCATCTTACGTTCTTCCTTAGAAGAAATCGCAAAAGTCACAGGTTGGTTAGAAATTCGTTATGTTTTTTCAGATGTTCCTAAAGACGGTTACGATTCTGGTTTTTTAACTAAAGAAATTTTACAAAAGTATACGGATGATTTAAAATCCTATTCTGTTTATGTATGTGGCCCGTCACCAATGCAAACCAAAGCCATTTCTCTTTTAGAAGGGAACGAAGTGAAGTCGGAGTTATTTATGTTACCCGGTCAATCGGCATTGAAGGTCCAAAAAACAGGAACCGTGGATGTATTTCTTTCCTTAAGTCATAAAACCATCCAAGTGAAAGGGGAACGTTCCTTACTAGAAGAATTAGAAGACCAAGGAATTTATCCTCAAAGTGGATGTAGAATGGGGATTTGCCATACTTGTGTTTGTAAAAAAACAGCTGGTTCTGTAACGGATTTAGCAAAAGACGAATTGTCAGAGTTAGGTGAAGAAAACATTCAGATTTGTATCTCTCGTGCTGAATCAAATTTGGAGCTGGAACTCTAGATATTTACAATCTAGAAACTAAAATTCGTGAATCAGAATTAAAAGAAATAATCATAGGAATAAAAAATGAGAACAATTAGTAAAAAATTAAACAAAGAAGAAATTGAATCTTTTGGAAAAGAAGTGGATGCCCTTAGGGAAGAAGTGATGTCCAAAGTGGGAAAAGAAGATGCAGATCATATCCGATTCATTTATAAAACATATCGATATACTGAAATATTAGGTCGTGGACTCATCCACTTTAGTTTTGAACCAATTTCATTTGTAGCCGGAACATTGTTACTCTCCATATCAAAAATTATAAACAATATGGAACTTGGTCATAATGTTCTACACGGACAGTATGATTGGATGAATGATCCTCGTTTTAATTCAAGAACGTTTGAATGGGACATTGTAAGTGATGCTCACCAATGGAAGTTTTATCACAATTATATGCACCACACTTATACAAATGTTTTAAACAAAGACCATGATTATGGATATAATTTTACCCGTTTGACCGAAGGGCAAAAATGGAAACCGGTTCATCTAACACAACCATTCACCAATTTATTCCTAGCGATGAACTTTCAGTGGGGAATTGGTGCACATGGTTACCGAGTGGAATACATGGAAATTCCAAAAAAACAAAGAAAGAAAAAATCTTTAAAAGACTACAAAGCTGTCTTCTTTAAGAAGATTGAATTACAACTTGTAAAAGATTATATTCTGTTTCCACTTCTTGCTGGTTTGAATTTTCCAAAAATCATTCTAGGGAATATGATCGCAAATTTAATCAGAAACCTTTGGACTTATGCAGTGATCTTTTGTGGTCATTTTACAGAGAATGCAGAATCCTTTTCTGTAGAGGAAATCGCTGGAGAATCGAAAGCGCAGTGGTATTTGAGACAACTCAAAGGTTCTTCTAACTTAGATGGCAGTAAATTGTTTTATACAATGACTGGGCACTTGAGTCATCAAATCGAACACCACATGTTTCCTGGTATGCCAGCAAAACGTTACCGTGAAGTGGCTCCCCGTTTAAAAGAAATTTGTGCAAAGTATGGCCAACACTACAATACGGGAAGTTTTGTGAAACAGTTCGCATCTGTGTGGAAACGTATCATTGCTTATTCTTTTCCTGATTCAATAGCAGGGAAATTAATGGGAAACCGTAAAGTGTATTTGGAACCAAAAGCCATCGTTACCCAACCGAGTTTTCAAGTTACTCTTCCCACTGGAGAGAAATCAGTCACCCTTACTTAATCTGAACAACTTTGGATTTTCCACTGGCGCATTGTGGAAAATCAATCCCTTTCCTTTCTTGGGGCTCTCAAATGATGAGGCCCCTTTTTTTTATTTCAAGTGAGTTTGATTTTGTTTGCAGATAGGATCGCTAAACTGTCTTTATGAAATTCTTTACACCACTGGGTGCGTAATTCTTTTCTATTCGTCGATTTGTTTTTAGCTCTTTCCATCAGATAACTCAGAACCACTCTTGCTGCTGACTCCACCACTTCAAAGCTATGCGCTTCTTTGGTTGGTTGGTCTGTAATGGATTTGTATGTTTCCACTATGGATTCAAAGAGAGTCCTGATTTCTTGTAGTTTGGGATTGGATTCTTTTCCTTTTGCCAAATGGTCTAGGTAAGCACGGAAAGTACCTGTTGCACTCATTCCGGAAGTGACCCCTCCTATGGCTGCATTGACTTGGATTTGTGTGGTTCCATCGTAAATGTTGGTAATCCTTGCATCTCGGTAAAGTCGAGAAAGATCATAATCTTCTGTATAACCTGCTCCACCTAATACTTGTAATCCGTCATAAACTAAATCGTTACACATTTCAGAGTTGTAGTATTTGGAAATGGGGGTAAGTGTGTTTGCTACCTTTTCCCAAAACTTTCCGATTTTGGATTCTTCTGGAGTTACCGTTCTTCCGTCTTCATACCAATAGTATTTGTCCACTGAATAAGCGGCCTCTACCATAAGGCAACGCATTGCAGCCATTTCTCTTTCCATTCGATCCAAGATACGACGGACTGCAGGAATTTCATAAATTGGTTTTCCAAATTGAATTCTTTCTTTTGCGTATTTGAGCGCCTCTTCATATGCTGCAGTCACAATCCCTGTTCCTTGGGAAGAAACGCTGAGGCGGGCACCATTCAGCATTCCCATTACATACTTCACAAGTCCGAAACCTTCTTTGCCAACTAAATGGCCTTCGCTATTTTCAAACACAGTTTCACATGTAGCTGAAGCTTTGATTCCCAATTTTTTTTCAATTCCTTGGACTGCATAATCTTTGTTTTCAACGATAAAGAAGGAAAGACCTCTCGCTCCACTTTCTTGAGTTCCTGTTCGTGCGAGTGTGAGTGTAATGCCTGGACTTCCATTGATACCACAAGCAACAGTTTGAAATCTTTTGGTTCCATTGAGAAACCATTTGTCATCCTTCTTTGTTGCTTTGGTCGTTACATTCGGCAAATCAGAACCAAAGTCTGGTTCTGAAAGCCCCATAGTGACTGTGTAATTTCCGGAGATTAATTTAGGGATCCATTCCTCTTTCATTTCGTCGGAAGCACAGACTTCTAAGATGGCGGCAAGTCCCATACTTCCCACGGCTATGGTAATGGAACTATCAGATCTATACATAAGCTCCGCTATCATCGCTTTGATGATGCTAGGTGCACCGAGTCCACCATACCTTCTTTTAAAAGCAACGGGACCAAGACCCGCATCATGGTACATTTTGATTACGTCCACCATTTCTTGGGGATGGATCACATTTCCGTTATCAAATTTAAGTCCTTTGGAATCTACCACTCCGGCCACTTGAGATACATACATCCCACTGATTTCTCCGCAAGATTTTAGAATCTCTTCGTAAAATGATTTCGCCTCATCCACATTAGATGGCGCATACTCTAGTCTAGGATTATGCTTTTCCAAATACAGTTTGGCATCCGAGAATTGATTTTCGTAGATGGGTACAATTTCATTCCAATCGATCAACTCGTAAAAATGTTCCTTTAAATCTTCATTGGTTTGAAAGTAGTTGCTTTGGATCATATAAATTCCTTTTGGATTAGAAGATAAATTTTATAGATGTGAGGCGATAAAAAAATAATCGTATAACAAAAAAAATTGGATTTAGTTTTTATGGTGAACCGAACGGTATACTGTAAATTCGGGAATGTGATCAGAAAACAAAAGAGAACGTAGTAACAAATTTTTGGCTTGGAGGAAATCTCAAAAAAATGAAGAGAAATATTGGTTTCTTTTTTAAGGTTTCGATTTAGAATTCAAGATCTATCTCCGTTGAAGGCACTGCTGATTGACGGAACAGGAGACTTATGAAACAACTCATTTCCATTCTTACCTTTGTATTTGCCATACAATGTGCCAGTGTTCCCACTTCAGAACTTTCCGTAAAATCAACAGTTTCGGGAACTCCAGTGGAATATAAATTGGACGGGAAAACCTATGAAGGTTATCTCGCTACTGATTCCTCGATTACTGGAAAAAGACCCGGCATTCTCGTGATTCATGAATGGTGGGGTTTAAACGAGTATCCGAAACAACGCGCAAGACAATTGGCTGATTTAGGTTATGTAGCATTTGTTATGGATGTTTATGGAAAAGGAATTCTTGCAAAAGACCATGTGGAAGCAGGAAAACTATCTGGTGCCAATGGAGATCCAAAAATTATCCTTAAAAAAATCTACAAAGCCCTTGAGATCTTAAAATCAAATCCAAATGTGGATTCAAGTAAAATTGGTGCGATTGGTTATTGTTTTGGTGGCGGAGGAGTCATTGAGCTTGCGTTAGATGGTGCTGACTTAAAAGGAGGAGTGGTTTCCTTTCATGGTTTTTTAGGGAGTAAAAACCTGGCATCGGGTGTAAAAAAACTCAAAAGCAAAGTTTTAGTACACCATGGTGCTGCTGATCCTTTTGTTCCAAAAACATCAGTCGAAAATTTTATCAAAACGGTAACGGATGCAAAAGCTCCTGTGACTTTTGTTTCGCACCCAGGAGCCGTTCACGGGTTCACAAGACCTGGTTCCGAAAAACATGGACTACCAGGTTTGGCTTACAATGAAAAAGCGGACTATGCGTCTTTTGATAGTATGAAGACTTTTTTTGCAGCGAACTTCAAATAAACGAGAGGAAGTACAAAGAGGGTAAGTGCACTCGCAGACACTAACCCTCCGATCACTACGGTAGCAAGAGGTCTTTGGACTTCTGCGCCGGGTGATGAGCTGATTGCCATTGGGATGAATCCAATCGATGCTAAAAGAGCCGTTGTGAGGACGGGCCGAAGTCTAGAAATGGCTGCTACTTTGACTGCCTCTTCTTTTGTGATTCCTGACTGTTCTAAACTTCGGATAAAACTGATGAGCACAAGACCATTGAGTACTGCAATTCCAAAGAGTGCTATAAAACCCACACCAGCCGAAATGCTAAATGGCAAACTCCTGAGATAAAGTGCAAAAATCCCACCTGTGATCGCAAAAGGAACATTTAAAAAAATGATGATAGCCGCCGAAACTTCGTTAAATGCGAAATAGAGTATCAGAAAAATAATTAGGAGTGTGATGGGAACAACAACATAAAGTGTTTTTGTTGCCGATTCAAATTTTTCAAACTCACCCCCAGTCGTATAATAGTATCCAGCTGGAAACTTGATTTCCTTTTGCAGAACATTTTGCACTAGACTCACCGTTCTTACCATATCGCTCCCTCGGATATTAAATTGAACTAGAGCATACCTGTTTTGATTCTGATGGTAAATTTGTACTGGTCCATCTTCGATTTGGATATCCGATAACTCATGTAAGGGAGCAAAAGTGTTTTTTCCAACCTTTACTGGAATATTTTTGATTTGATCTGGGTTGGAACCAACATCCGTTTTTACAACAATTTCAAAACGTTTCATACCTTCATAAACAATACCCGCAGGAACTCCCGAGGAAATGGATTCCGTGACTTTGTTGACATCCAATATCGATTGGTCGTATCTTGCCAACTTTTCTCTGTTAGGTTTTATTCTAAGATATTCTAGTCCATACAATTGTTCAATTCGTAAGTCCACAACGCCAGGGATGTGTTTGATTTTTGTAGAAATTTCTTCTGCAATGGATTTTAACTGAATTAAATCATCACCAAATATTTTGATCCCCACATCGGCGCGAATACCGGCCATAATTTCATTGTTTCGCATTTCAATTGGTTGTGACAGTCCATAGGCTACTTGGGGAGCGACTCTTTCTATAATCTCTTCTAACTTGGATTCGATTTCCTTTTTTGTCAGATTCCATTCTGATCTCGGTTTCATATCCATATACATGTCCGTCTTTTCTACACCCATAGGTTCGATAGCTAACTCAGGAGATCCAGTTCTTGAAACCACTTCAGTAATTTCTGGAATTTCTTTGAGGATCGCTTTTTCAATTTTCATAGAAGATTGGAGAGACTCGGTTAATGTAGTGGAAGGATAACGACTAATTTCAATGAGTAGATTCCCTTCATCTAATTTGGGAAGGAATTCTCCGCCTAATCGAAAGAACAAGATGATCGAGAGAACAAGGACGCCAATTGTAGAATAAGTTACTTTTTTAGGTTCTTTCAGACAATAATTGAGTTTCGGAGTATACCAGTTATGGATTTTTTCGAATAATTTTGTTTCTCCTTCTGCGATATGTCCCCCTTTTAGAAAATAAGATGCTAAGACAGGAATGAGTGTGAGTGTTAAAAAGAAAGCACCAAGTAATGCGAACAATACGGTCGTCGCCATGGGGATAAACATTTTTCCTTCTGTTCCACTTAAGGTAAGGATAGGGATGTAAACAATTCCGATGATGATCTCACCAAAAATGGTTGCCTTACGAACTTCAATTGTTGCTGTTAAAATTGTTTCTTTTTGTTCCTTGTCAGTAAGATCTCTTTTTAATTCTTTTCGTTTTAATCCTAAGCGCCTATGTGAGTTTTCAATGAGAATGACAGCTCCATCGACAATAAGACCAAAATCGATAGCACCCATAGACATGAGGTTAGCAGGTAGGTCTCGCAGAAACATAAGAGTAATGGCAAATAACATGGCAAGTGGAATGACCGATGCAATGACTAGTCCTGATCGAAAATCACCGATCATTAGGAATAATATGATAATCACAAGGATTGCCCCTTCCGATAAATTCCATACAATCGTATTTAAAGTACTTTTTACCATAATTGAACGATCATAGTAAGGTTTAATTTTCATACCAGTAGGAAGAGTTTTTTCAATTTGGGTGATTTTCTCTTTCACTGCCGTTGTCACTTCCAGTGAGTTTTCACCGAGTAACATCAGTGTTACGGCTCCGACCACCTCTGATTTTCCCGTGGCAGTTGCTGCACCTTTTCGTAACCTTGGGCCTTCGACAATTTTTGCAACGCTACTTAAATAGATAGGAAATCCGTCCCCCATTTTCCCTACCTGAATTTTTTCAAAATCAGAAATCTTTTTTAGTAATCCATCACTCCCAACAATCAACTGTTCGCCGGACCTTTCTATGTATCCACTTCCTGTAGATAAATTATTGGATTGGACGGCATTTACTATTTGGTTTAAAGAGATTCCGAGCGCGGCTGCTTTGAATGGGTCTACAATGACTTGGTATTGTTTTGTTTTGCCTCCAAAACTATTGACTTCCACAATGCCTGGAACTGTTTTGAGTGTTGGATTGATGTACCAATTCAAATAGGTGGTGAGTTCCATTTGGTTATGGAATTCACTTTCCAATGTAAATTGAAACACTTCACCAAGTCCAGTGGTAATAGGACCTATCACTGGTTTTCCAAATATGGCAGGGATATTTTCGGAGGCTTCAGTTAATTTTTCGCTGACTAATTGTCTACTTTTCCACAAATCAGTTCCGTCTGCAAATACGGCCGTTACAAGAGAAAATCCGTAACGAGAAACTGAACGGACCTCAATTAAGTTAGGAATTCCTGTGATGGCTCTCTCCACAGGTAAAGTAATGTACTGCTCAATTTCTAAGGTCGATAAAGCCGGTGATGTTGTAATCACTTGCACTTGAATATTAGTAATATCTGGAACTGCATCTACTTTTAAATGATTGAGCGAATAAAATCCACCAAACAAAAGTAATACTGTTAATATAATAACTAATAATCGCTTTTCTAAAGATACTTGGACAATTTTTGTTAAAAATTCCATATCATTCTCCACCAAACGTTGATTTGAAGAGAATTGCCTTGAGTTCAAAAGCCCCTTTGGTGACTATCCGATCTCCCTCAGTGATTCCAGAAATTACTTCCGTTTTTCCATCGGTAGTGCTTCCTGTTGTGATTTCTTTCCATTTGAATTCATTTGTTTGCGATTCTATAAATACAAACTTTCTATTTTGGTAAGATTGAATAGCAACTTCTGCGATTTGGATTCCTGATCTACCGTTGACACTTAAAGATGCCTTTCCAAACAAACCGATCTTTGCTTTTCGATTCTTATTTTTAAAAACAAGTCTTGCGTGAACGGTTCTGGATTCAGGATCTACTTTTTCGCCAATATGCTCCAAAACTCCTTCGAATTCTGAATCTGGGTATGCATTCAAAATGATCTTACCAGATATACCTTCCGACAAGTATTTCAAATCGTTTTCAAAAATCTTTGCCTGAAACCAGAGATGCGAAAGTTCTGCAATCGTTGTTAGGATTTGATTTCCTAAAACAATCGATCCTGGAATTGCATTTCTAGAAAGTGCGAGACCCGATCTTGGAGAAAACACTGCATACACTCCCGATGCAGAGTTATCGATAGCAAGTCCATTTGCTCTTAAATTCTCTTCTGCTGAAATTTTTTCTGATTCTATGACTTTTAGATTTGCTTCTGCATCAATAAGCTCTTGTTTGGCGGCCAAATTCATTTTTACTAATGAATTGATACGATTTGAATTTTGTTCAGCCGCAATATATTTGGATTTTGCTACTAAATATGCGGATCTGAGTTTTGCAAGTTCTGGGGAATCAATAGTTGCTAATTTTTGTCCTTTTTTGATGGAATCACCTTCTACGAAGAAAACGGCGGTAATACGTCCCGAGATTCTGGCTGGCACATCAATGATTGCATCGGGTACAGCTTCTGTTTCCCCAATCAGTTCGATTTTTGTTTGGATGGGTTGTGTTATGGCGACTTCCGTTTCTAAGGAGAGATTTTTTCTATTGTCCCCCAATAATTTTACAATGTCTTTGGGTTCCTCTGCATTATCTAAATTAACGTTTGTTCCACGGAATTTCCATAGATAAATAGAAAGGACAATAAGTAGTAGGGAGCTAAGAAGTAGTATTGTTTGTTTTTTCATGGTTTGACCCCTAATGAGTCGCTAGGTAGACCGAGAACACGAACAAGTTCAATTTGAGATAACTCAAATTCAGATTTTGTGTTCAGATAGTTCAGTTTCGTTTGTAAAAGAATTCGTTGGTGATTGATGGCATCTATGATTCTTATTTTTCCAAATCGGATTGCTTCTTGCAGATTTTTTAAATCCGATTCAGCACGTTCCATTTTTGTTGCATCGTAGAGATTGATTTCTTCGGAAAGAGTTAAATAGTTAGTCAGCGCAAATAGGACTTCTTGTTTGATATTTCTAAAAACAGATTCTTTCAGTTCTTTAGAACTATCAATTTTTGATGAAGCTATGATGGTTTCCCCCTCATAATCTCTCCAAACAGTCATGGGAAAACTTACCATTCCCCCAACGACTCTTTCATTAAATCCATCGTTTTGTGCAAAAGCCCCTAACGTTACATTGGGAATTTTCTGGCGTCTAACTTCGTTTTGTCGTAGAACTGATAATTCAATTTCTTTTTCAGACAAAGAAAGTTCGGGACGCATCTGCATTGCCATCTGAATTAAATCTGCTTTCTCTTTTGGCAAATCTTTGGGCAAAAACCATTGTTGAATCTGGGTTGTATCCATTTCTAGAGGTAAACCAAGTAAAACTTCTAGTTCCGACTTTGCATTTTCAGATAACCTATGTGTTTGGTTCCAAATTTTAAAAATCCGAATTTCTTCCGATTCAGATAAGGACTCATCAATTCCAGGAGATAAACCTTCGTTTACTCTTGCTTTGGATACTTTTTTTAACTCTTTAACAAGATTTAAACTATTAAGACTATTTTCTTCTTCCATATGAAGATAACGAAATCTTGTTATTTTTTTTAAAACATTGAATTCTAAAATTCGCCTTACAGATTCTAGGCGAATGACTTGTGCCTTAAATTCTTCGTCTGCGATTTGAACTGCAATCTCTCGTTTCCCATTGGTAAAAATTTCTTGGTTGACCATTACCTGAAAGTTATTTGCTCCAGTGGTTCCAGATAAAAAAGCAGGGCTAGACGTTTCTCCTTTTCTTGTTGCCGCATAACTATTAAAAACTGGATTTGATGGGAAGTAGTAAGAGGCAATTTTTTTTCTTCCAGAAATTTCTCTGAGTTTAATTTCTTCGATTCGATAATCAGGTTGTTTAAGGACAATACAATGACTGAGTTCCAGTAATGAACTGTATTTTTGGCAATTTCCTCCAAAGGAAACATTTGATTCCGCCTGGAGTGGGCCAGTAGTAATGTAGATATAAGGCAAACAACTTAAAACCATCTTAAGTTGTTTGGAGAAATGATAAAAATTCATAGAACCTCCCAAGTGTTCACGCAATACAATTGCGAATCAACTAAGTGAGGTTATGTTTGGGAGGTCGGAAAAAACTATTTAAAGTAACAAGTTTTGGTATGAGAAGCTCAGGTTGGTGGATGTAAACTTTATGAAGTTGAATGCGCACGTGAGAAAGATACAAATCCCAAGAGCAAGACATAATCAAATTGCAAGGACAAGAAAAACAAACATGGTCAGTGTGTTCTCCGTCTTCTTGTAAATCATGACCTGGATCCACACCTAAAGCATGGTCTAAAAATGCATAGGGACATCCACTTTCTGGAGAACCAATGAGGCCGCAATTGACTTCGTTATCAACAATGCGTTGGTACATGAAATTAGCGGAAAATAGGAACAAAAAGATAAATAGAAAAAAATGCCTCAAAAAAGTGGGTTTTTTCAGATTTAGCTTCATACCTTACTTAAAGTTTGGTATCTCCTTTGCAATTTGCAATAACTTATCTGCAATTTCGGGAACACAAACTGGTGAAACGTGACTACAGTCCACATAGGTTTTGCAATTTGTATTTCCCTCATTTAAACTTACATGACGAATATTTTTTGAATTTGAATTCACAAACTGGCGAATATACTGTTTAAAAATCCCACCTTTTGTGATCTGTTGCCGAATGTCATTGTAATAGGGGTGAATTTGTGGTTCCCAGATTACCATGGGGATATTATGTTTTTCTGCATGGTTTACTATTTTTTTGAAGAAATTTGTTTCTGTTTCTGAAATTTCAAAACGACTCAGAAAATGTTGTTTTCTCGATTCTGCATAATCGATGATTCGTTCTTGAAATTCATTAGTAGGAAATTGGCTAATATCATATCCAATATCATCCGATTTGTAAGGTCTTTTCAGATTCATATACGAAGAGATTCCAATAAAATAAGTATCATTTGTAACACGATTTCCAGTAAAAAGATTTTTAACTGCTAAAACTGGTTTGAAGTGGTAGTTATAACCTAAGAATAAAAGACGTGCAATAATATCTCGTTGCATTTCCGAATTCATTGAATCATAGATATCGATCAATTCGTTTTCATGTAACATGATCTCGGCCCATTTGGATTTGTATGAATAAATATTATTTTCGTTCAACATTTCATCTGAAAATTCTAAAAACAATACGTCCGGTTTAAAACCGGCATCAGACATTGATTTGATTAATAAATAATATAACAAAAACTCTGAAGCCTTCACCGCCGTACGAGTTTCGAAATACACTGGTTCATTCATAGTTGATTTGTTTATTGGAATTTTTGCCCATTCATGGAATGATTCTGAACGTGATGTTCCTATAACAACTGCTACTTTTTCCCCACTGTTTTGGATTTTTCTATTCTCTTCCCAAACAATAGGCATTCCCAGTAAAATATTTTGAGTAGCTTTGTAATTTCTCCGGCCACTTTCTCTGACATCGGGAATACAAATCAATTTATCGATTAAGAAGATGGTAATTAAAATGATAAATGGTAAAAAATAAGTTCTATTAGGTTTCATAAGTTCTCATTAAAATTGAAAGTATATAAATGTCTCGACTGGAGATTCAACTCTGATAAGAGCAAAATAAACAAGAAAACTTAGGATAAAAATAACCCAATTCAGATGCGGTTTGAATTTAGCAGAAAAGTAATTTTTGAATTCAAAAATTTGAATTAGGTAACTTGCAAGGATGAGTCCCCACAATTCTGGGCGATAAATGACTTTTCCCGTCAGATTGACACTCGCCGACCAAAATGTTACAATTTTGCTTAGAGTGTCTATACGAAAAAAAGTGATAAGAACGGAAAAAACAAGAAAGATCCAAATGATCGTAATTATTTTTTTTAATAATGACATAGATTTTCGATCGGGTTTTCCGAAAGCAAACCGCTCCATTGAAAGGAAAATGCCGTGAAAAAATCCCCATAGAAAAAAAGTATAAGTATTCCCATGCCAAAGACCTGATAAAGACATTACAATGATCGTATTTATACTGTATCTAAGTTCTGATACTCGATTACCACCTAACGGAATATATAAGTAATCTCTAATCCATGAAGAAAGAGTATAATGCCACCTACTCCATAATTCACTGAAGCTGACTGATAAAAAAGGAGAATGAAAATTTTCTGGAATTTTATAACCAAGTAGAAATGCCGAACCTCTTGCTAAATCTGTATAACCAGAAAAGTCACCATACACTTGAAAAGAAAAGGCAATCGCTGATAATAAAATCGAAAGGCCATCATATTCACTTGGGTTTAAATAAACTGGATTGATGATTTTGGCAATTTGATCAGCGATAAGAACTTTTTTAACTAACCCCGAAAGGATGTGTAGGATACCTCTTTGTACAAAATCTAAGGTTAATCTGGAACGATTGATCTGATCGTAAAAATCATCGTGTCGCATAATAGGGCCTGCGATGAGTTGGGGGAAAAATAAAATGAATAACAAAAAGTTAAGAAATGGTGATTCAGTAAAATTCCCTCTCCAAGCATCCACCAAATAGGCAATCATTTGGAATGTATAAAAACTGATCGCTAAAGGTAATACTATTTCTGACAAAGACTGGAAAAAGGGAATGGTTAGTTCGCCCTCTAACATTAAATATTTTATATAGGTAAGGAAATACTTAAAAAAACACAAGTTAATCAAATTGATTGATATTCCCAAAATTAGAAAAATTCTGTTTTTTGTTTTGAGAATACCGAGGACACAGAGATGAGTGAGAATAATAAAAAGTACGAAATGTATTAAAAAGGAACCACTCCAATACCCGTAGAATATCAGAGAAAAAATAATCAGGACATAATTACGAAAGCGAGAAGGTGAAATCCAATAGATAATATAGCAGGCTATAAAAAAGAAAAAATAATCTATAGAATTAAACAACATTTGCCTTAGAATAACATCGATATTTTTTCCTACCAGTCATTTTATACAATCATACTTGCCTCAAAAATCGAATCCAGAAAAATCAGTTCCCATGGCGACTCAAAATATACTTTGGACACCTCATTCAAATATCACTAATTTATCTAGTTTCCAAGGTCATTTGGAAACTAAGTTTAAAAAATCATTTTCTGATTATGTTTCCTTTCATAAGTTCTCAGTGGAACAGTATGAACTGTTTTGGAATGAGTGGTTGTCTTATTCTGGTTTTAAGTTACACAAAGAACCAGAAAAAACGATAGAACATGGGGATCATTTTTCAAAGTCGATTTGGTTTCCAGGTGCTTTGTATAATTTTGCTGAGAATTTATTGGACGTTGGGAATCCGAATGATTGGGCATTAGTATTTTATTCGGAAGATGGCAAAATTCAACGATTGAAATATTCGGAACTCAAAGAAGAAGTATTGAGGTTGCAAAAACATTTCATCTCTCTTGGAGTTAAAAAAGGAGATCGTGTGGTTGGTCTTGTACCAAATGCACCAATTTCCACAATCGGAATGTTGGCATCTACATCATTAGGTGCTATTTGGTCCAGCGCCTCACCTGACTTTGGTGTTCGAGGGATTTTAGATCGATTTGAACAGATAAATCCAAAAGTACTGATTTCGGTGGAATCCTATTTATTTAAAGGCAAAAGAATTTCCATTATAGATAAGTTGGAAGAAGTATCCATCCAATTGGCGAAAGCAAATCATTCTGAATTTAAACAGACCTTGGTATACGATTTCGTTGAGCCAACCAAAGACTTTGCTAAGATCCAATTTCCATTTCGATACAGTGAGATTAGTCCCAGAAATCCCTCAGATCAGTTGACTTATACTTCCATTGCTTTTTCAGATCCAGTGTATATTATGTTTTCCTCTGGGACTACAGGCCTTCCGAAATGTATTGTTCAAGGTGGTGGTGTTTTACTCAACCATACTAAAGAACTTTCTTTACATTGTAATTTATCCAAACAAGATCGTTTTTTTTATTATACAACTTGCGGTTGGATGATGTGGAATTGGTCTCAATCGGTATTAGCCTTGGGTGCTACACTTTATCAATTTGATGGAAATCCATTCCATCCATCTTGGGAAACTTTATGGTCAATGGCAGAAAAGGAATCTATTCAAGTTTTCGGAACCAGCGCCAAATATCTTTCCGTTTTGGAAGAAGAAAAGATATCTATTCAATCTAAGTATTCGTTGTCTGCCTTAAAGGTGATCCTTTCCACTGGTTCACCTTTGCCGAACTCAGGGTTTCGTTATGTTTATGAAAATATTAAAAAAGATTTACAACTTTCCTCTATCTCTGGCGGAACAGATTTAAATGGATGTTTTGCTCTGGGTAACCCCAACTTACCAGTGTTTGAAGGTCAAATCCAATGTAAGGGTTTGGGGATGGATGTACAAGTATTCGATGATATGGGGAAATCAGTAGAAAATCAAAAAGGAGAATTGGTTTGTCCGACACCATTTCCTTCGATGCCACTTTACTTTTGGAATGATAACTCTGGTGCAAAATACAAATCTGCTTACTTTGAAACTTATGATAATATTTGGTGCCACGGCGACTTTGCATCCATCACACTTGAGAACGGATTGGTGATTTATGGCCGCTCCGATGCTACTTTAAATCCGGGTGGTGTTAGGATTGGTACAGCTGATATCTATTCTGTAGTTTCCACCATTCCTGAAGTGAAAGACAGTGTCATCATTGGACAAGAGTATAAGGATGATGTCCGTGTGATTCTTTTTGTGGTTCCTGCGGATGGTGTTATTTTGGATGAAAGTCTGATAAAAAAAATCAAGGAACGTATTAAGTTAGAAACCTCGCCAAGGCATGTCCCTTCCTTGGTTCTTTCTGTTCCCGAAATTCCGTATACCGTCAATGGAAAAAAAGTAGAAATTGCCGTTAAACAAACCGTAGCTGGTATCGAAGTGAAAAATAAAAACGCGCTCTCCAATCCGCATTCTCTAGATTATTTTAAAGATCGAAAGGAACTGGGTGTATGATTTTTTTTCGGATCGCAATTTGGTTCTTAACTTTTTTTATTTTGGCTTCTACAAATTTGCAAGCGGAGTCGAATCGTTGGCGTTCCTGTTTTCGGACCAATTGTATTTCGTTTGAGCTTCCTTCTCAGTGGTTTCTTACGGAACGAAGATCCAATGGGTTGACCACAAAGTTTGATCATTTCAAAACCTCTCCATTGAAAGAGGAATCAGGTAGAGAAATCATTCCAGCCCTGGTCGTCCTTTTTAAAGAATCAGAAAACAAACTTCCCTTAAATCCCATTCTTTTCCATTCAGAATCCAAAAGATTTAGTTTAATCACCAATATTCGTAAATCTTTCACCTTACAAAAAATCCCAAAATCCGATAACGGGTATAAGTTTTTAGGAATGTCTGGGAGTTTTAAAGATAAAGAAGATACAATTTTACAACATTATATCACTGCTACAGAAGAAGAATTTGGATTTACCATATTAATCACATGTTACGAGTCTGTTTATCCCCAAATTGAAAAAGATATAAACTTATTTTTGGACAGTTTGTCCTGGGGGACAAGGCCGGTGCCTTGGCAGATCCAAGATCCAGAAAAACAAGTTTCTAAATCAAAGGAATTGGAAACCAGTGCCCTGAATCGACTGAAAACAAAAAAATCAGAGGAAATTACAATGGCATTGGAGGAGTTGAGCGACTCTTGCGAGTTAGGTTCTGTGACTGCTTGCGAAATGTTTACAGTGTTGATGAATTTAGGAAGATAAAGAACAAAAGAAAAATTATCTTTGCATTTTTTGAATATACTCTGCAACCGCATTAATTTCGGCTTTTCGCATATGTGAATAAGCTTTCATATATGTTCCCGGAATTCCGTTTTTAATCGATTTAGCAATAGCTTCTTTAGAGGATCCATAGATATAAGTTGACTTATCTTGGAAATTGGGAACTCGCGAATTGGATAATAATCTGGATCTTGTACCCCTTCCATTGCCCTCCATTCCATGACAGGAAGCACATCCATTTTGTACGTACATTGCTTCTGGAAAAGGAACTGTCACTGCCGGCGGGGGAGGTGGTTCTTTGATGGGAGTCTCATTTTCCGGAGAACAATAGTTAAAGATAATGGAAAAAGTAAATAATCCTAATAAACTAAAATAGAATTTTACATAAGAACTTTGGTTCCTAATCTTAATTAAGTTTCCTGAATTTCTTTTTATGAAACCAATCACTCGCAAAAGGTTCCTGAGCCTGCCAAACTTAAATTGTATTTTTGTGATAAATAACAAAAAACAATATTCCTTCCAACATTTGTTAGACTTGTTTTGTAATAAATGACTTCGCTAATATGACCAGAGAAAAATTGAGTTGTTGATTCATCGGTTCCCAAATAGACATTGTTTTGCGTAAAAGTATGCGCCGTATTTATAGTAATTCCATAAGAGAGTCCACTGGAATAAAATCCAAATAAAGAGGCACCTAAGTGTTCAACGGCAATTATATATGGAGTGAGTGTAGAAGTAAAAATGGGATTACTATATCCTACATCTCCAATTCCTGTTTTGACCATGTGGACTCGATTGCTTTGGAGATTGTAGGAAACTCCTCCAGCCGCAGATTCTAGTATTGGGCCATCGTTAAGATCGGTGCGGCTAAATGCCAAAAAGAATGTAGAATTATCAAATGGTAAGTCTAAAGCCGATCCTCTATAAAGATATTGTGAACTTGCTGCATTAAAGTTTACAGATGGTTTCCCATTGAAGCCAGCGTTGTTATAATTTGGCGGTGTTGCGCCGGCAAAGAATGAAGCTGCGTTCCCACTGCGATCATGCCATGTGGTAACTGAGGTGCCATTCCCTTGGTTTGATAAACTATCGGCACTTAGGTGGAGACGTAAACTACTGAGTCCCAATGTTGGAGACCAGGAAACTACTTGCCTCGGGTCATAACCTGATAACGCTTGGATTTCATTTGCATTTAATGCTCGATTATAAATTAAAACATCATCAATAAATCCAGGAAAATATGTGGTGAGATCGGCTTTCGTTCCAATGGTGAAGGTAGTAGGAATTGTATTCCAAGTATTTTTAATAAGCGTTTCGAGTAAAACACCATTGTGATAAACCATCGCCAAATTCCCATTAGCTGGCCCGTGAAAAACTCCACAGATTTGGTGCCATACATTTTCGTGATTGTAATAAGCGCCTTCTACATCATTTCCATATCCTGAAAATAGATACTTCGCTCCCACATTTGCTGTACCAAGTGAGATCATATTGTCTGTGCTAGGTTGGCCATAACTCACGATCGTTCCTGGATTTGCAATCGACGATTTGTAATGCGCACAAATGGTTCTTGGTTTATTTGCTTTCGGCAATTGGGTGTCGGTTGTGGATACCGAGATATAATTGGTTCCGTTTGTACTAATGGCACCGGCAGCATTTCCATATCGATCTGTAAAAAGGCCAACACCCATATTCGTGACTTGGTTTCCCATTCCACTGACATCTTGAAGGTCTTTATTAAAATCAAACCGGGCCACAAGACCAACAGGAATTTGAGCAGAGAGTCTTCTCACTTCTTTATCATTCAGTGCTTTGGAATAAACTCTTAGGTCTGCAATTTTACCGGCAAAGGTTTGTGTTGGAAAATACATCATTTTTCCGATGTACACTCCGGTTCCAGTAGTTGTATTGACAAAAGTACCGATGTCAGTGGGTCCAACGATATCAATTCCGTTCACATAGATAGATCCATAAGTACCATCAAAAGTTCCACAAAGGTGAGACCATCGGTTTAAAGGAACAGAATGCATTATAAATACTTCACCGCTACCCAATCCTCCGTAGCGAAGGAGATTGTTTCC
Source organism: Leptospira abararensis (assembly GCF_016918735.1). Classification (GTDB taxonomy): domain Bacteria; phylum Spirochaetota; class Leptospiria; order Leptospirales; family Leptospiraceae; genus Leptospira_A; species Leptospira_A abararensis. The sequence goes on along the minus strand of NZ_JAFFPR010000055.1, from coordinate 120,719 downwards.
ACTTGGGTCTGTATACATTGATAGAATGAATTCAGTTTCTGGATTCGAAGTGCCATAAGAAAAAATTGCTGAGTTCTGCGAGCTCGGTGGGTATCTTTCTGGGTGGATCCACGCACAAACACTACGAGGGTGTTTGCTTAATGGCAATCCGAGTTCTGAACCCTCCGCAGAACCTAAGTTATCTGCAACAAATCTTATGCTGGAATTCGGACTTTTATCTCGTCCCGGAGCAAATACTGTCAATCCTCCATATTGAGTTAGGGTTCCTCCAATTGGGCCTGTGGGATTCAAATTCCCATTCATTTCATATAACATGAGAAGTTCAATGGGGCGAGATGCGTAGGAATTTCCCACTAAACTTGAATCGGCATTCCGAGCCAGGTCGTTGATTTCTGCTTCATTTAAAACTTTGGAGTAATACCGAACATCAGCAATCCTTCCCGGAAAAAAATTGGCAAGAGAGGCAACACCAATCGAAAAGTCTCCTGCGGGGGCATTTGTTGGAAATTGTTTTTGAAACACCAAATTACCGTTCATATAAACTCGGTAAATATCGTTGTTATCGACCGTCATAGTTACATGTGTCCATTGTCCAGGAATGACTGTTGCATGTACTGGGTCAGGTGCATAACCTCCCCTTAATATTCCCAGTTGGCTTTCGGAGGAAATAAAAAGTCCATGACCGTTGGAGCTTGCGGTTCCATTATAGAAGATCACTTTGGCAATGGCAGGATTGGTTCCATCCCAATTGATCCATGCCGACATGGTAACGTTGTTTACTGATCCAGAAGGTAAAGGAGCTATCCCTGCATTGCCTGTGGATGTGGAAGCGGCTCCGGTAGTTTCTCCAAACCGACCGAGACCAAAACCAGGGCTTCCCACAGCCGTTATGGTTTGGTTATTTAAATAATTATAAACAACACCGTTGAGAGGATAATATGCTAATAGTCCAGAGGCGTTGAGTGACCTAAGTGCATGTGTGGTTCCGAATACCAAAACATTTCCAATGTTTGCCATATACATCGGTGAATCGATCGTTGCATTTATGCCTTCTCCATTGGTAAGACCAGTTCCTCCTGAACCCGCGACAGTGATCACCTCACCTGTTAGCATGTGGATACGCCTGATTCGATGGTTTCCATAATCAGCCACATATAAAAAGATCCCGTCGTTTGTAACTCCGTGTGGCATCACAAAACTAGCATTAGTTCCAGTACCTTCGATAAATCCAGAACTCGAATTGCCGGCTAGGATGGTCGTTGCTCCTGTAACTTTATGAGTTTTTGTGATGTTATGAGTTCCTAAATTAGTAGCATAAATGTAATCACCCGAGATTGTGATTCCCTCTGGTTGGTTGATATCTCCGCCGCTTGTAAGAGTCGAAACTTCTCTTGTTCGCAGCTTCAAAATGCGGATTGTTGAATTGGTTCTTTCCGCAATGTATAATTTATCATCATCGTAAACAATTCCTGTCGGAGCGGCAAATCTGGCTAAAGTAGGATCTATAGAATCAACGTTTCCATTGGCAGGTGAAATTGTAGAATCATCACCCGCCATTGTTTCTGCAAAACCGGAACTAATGAGAATTCTTTTGATCCTGTTTCCATAAAATTCGGTAACATAGAGATAGGTTCCATCTGTAGTGATTCCTCTCGGATAATTTAAGGCACTAACAGCCCCTGATCCTGCTGTATTTCCTGCAATTCCATTTCCGACAAGGGATGTCACAGCACCAGTGCCAGGTTGGAAAATCCGGATTTTATGATTTCCTGAATCGGCAATGTATCCTCTGGTTCCATCAAATGTAATCCCACTGATACTATTGAACCTTGCTGCGGGTCCGATGGCATCTGTCGAACCACTTGTGACTTGCCCTGCGGCTAGACTCACTAGACCGCGATAATAATGCACTTGTAATGGTGCTGGTTTTTTGGCTGTAATGGCATTCCCATACCGAAATCCTGCGACACAATTCACTGCGACATTAGTGATGTTAGCTCCAAGGACAGTGCCTGAATAATCGGATTGGATGGCACAGACGTGACCTGGAGGTTCTGCTGTAATCGTGATATCATAATTGGTTCCACTGGCAATCGGTGTAACAAAGGAGATCGGAGTAGTTGTTGCTCCACCAGGAACATTGATGGAATCAATTCCGTTGGTGACAGTGAGTCCAGCAGGTAATGCGGAAGTGCTTGTGATGTTTCCACTCATCGCATACTGATTGACAGTACAAGAGATGGCAACCGAGGTAATGGGAGTGTTGGTCACTGTCCCTGATCCATTGGTGATATTACAAGTTTGCCAAGGGTTTTGCGGAGAAGAGAGGACGGTCACAGAGTAATTGGAACCTGTGGGAATGGCCGTGTTGAAGGTAAAGGTTCCATTGGCTGCAATGATCAAATCATCACCTAAATTATTTTGTAAAACAAAGGTATTTGCCCCAAACGGAAAGGTAAGGGTGCTTATGGTTCCGCCCACAGAATATACATTTGGTTGGTAGTTCAAATTTAAGATGTCGCTACTAACAAAGTTTGTTTTGCACATACGAACCTTTACATTTTGGGAAGAACCTGGAGTGGGAAAAATATAATTCCCTACTGTCCCCGTAGAACAAGTATTTGTTGTTCCTCCGCATACTGGATCTGTTGGCGTTCCTGCGGCACTTTCCGAACAAACCCATGTGGTTCCCGTAGTGGTTGTCGTAAAACTTACCGATTGTCCGGAATTCAAAAGAGAACCTGTCGCCAAACTAGGAGTCGGTGTTGCGACTTTCAGAGTATAAACCGAACTCACAACAGTTGAATCGACCCAACCGGCTTTACAATGAATGGCTTTGATCACGCCTTGGTTTGTATCGGTTAAGGATACTGTAGTTGTTGTCGCCGTTCCTGTGGCACAAGTGGGATCTGCTTGGCTTCCGTTTCCCAAAGTATAACGATACTCAGACCCAGGTATTAAAGTGGCGAGAGTTACAGTTCCATCATCATTAAAAATAGATCCACTGACAGGAGAAAAAGTGGGAATAGGAAGACTACAATTGACTATAGCAGTTCCCTGATCCGAAGTGGTTCCCGAATGGGTTCCTCCGGCTGACATCGTGCAAACTTGATTAGGTGAAGATCCAGAAACAACAATTTGGTAATCAGAACCACCGGGAATTGTGGAAGGAAAAGAAAAATTGGTCACACCTGCATTGACTGTGACAGATTGTGTGACAAATGGGGTCCCCCCTGTATTTACTAAATCCAAAGTGACCGATCCACTCAGGATACTGGTTGTAGTTCCCCCAGGACTAGAAACTGTTCCACTGACGAGAAATGCATTGCTACAATTGACTGGAACGGTATAAACACCATTGGCAACAGTGATGGTTCCAGAAGCCAATGTACATACTCCGGTTGCTATGTTACCGCCCGGGTTATCAATAGCTATAGAAAATGTTCCCCCGCTCAAATAGGTTCCAGGAAAGGCAAAGGTTCCATCTGCCGTGACATTGATTGTGTTCGATCCATCTAACGTAAGTTTTAGTTCATTGCCAACAGAAAGTGTTCCTAAAATCCCCGTCACTTGGGCATTGACTGCAAATGAGTTCGTTGTACAGTTGATTGTTGCTGGCAAATGGGCCGCAGCCATCGTTCCTGTTGTGACCCCGGGGGATGTGATGGAACAAGTTTGGCTTGGGCTTGTGGGTTGGCTTATGATGCTAAAATTATAAGTCTCTCCAGAAGGGATTGGTGGTAGGGAAAAACTTGAGGAATTGACATTGACCACATCGGTCCCGGCACCTGTTACATTTTGTATTTGGAGTCCATTTCCGAGAAGACCAGTGACCGTTCCGTAAATAAGATAAAGTGCATCCCCACAAACAATTTGAATTCCTTCGATATTGCCGTTAAGCACTGTACCGGATCCAGACGAAACTACACATTTTTGGATGGGAGCCGAGGGTTGGGTTTTGACCGTTACATTATAAGGAGAGCCGGCTTGTATTTTTTTTGAGAAAGTATAAGTTTGGTTCGCCGACACATCCACAACATCTCCATTGTTTTCGATTTGTAGGCCGGATCCCAAAAGTCCCGAGACACGAAAAGAAATAGAATAAGTAAGCGTGTTCGCTTGTAAAAAACGAAAGGTAGTATAGGTATCCAAAAAAGAGCGTTCGATCCCTGGAAATTTACAGGCAAAGAAAGGTAGTAAAATAAGACAGATACAAATTCTTCGGAAGTAACTCATTTTTTTCTGAATAGAAAGAGCCGTACATTTTTGTTTTGCGACTTTTCTATTATCGAAAACTAAAATAGAAGAACTTACAAAGTCGAGAGAATTTCTTTCCTAACCTTCGGTAATGTACCTACATAATTAGGAAAAGTAATGACAGTGCTTTTTTTGAGAAAGAGTTGCAAAAAAGAATCTAAAAAAACGAACATTTGTTTGGTTTAAAGGAGGCCTTTGGATGCCAAAAACTCAGGATTGAAAATTTTAGATTGGTATTTTGCTCCACTGTCACATAACACAGTGACTATGGTGTGTCCTGGACCTAAATCTTTGGCAATTTGATAAGCCGCAGCCAAGTTGATCCCAACACTTCCGCCCATAAACAAACCATCTTTTTTTAAAACCAAATTCAAAATTCTAAGGGCTTCTTTGTCATCAATGCGAATGGCATCGTCGGCAGGCATTCCTTCCATATTTTTAGTGATCCGGCCTTGCCCAATCCCTTCCGTAATGGAAGAACCTTCAATCGTGATTTTTCCTGTTTTGACAAAGGAATAAATTCCTGAACCATAGGGATCTGCCACAATGCATTTGATATTGGGGTTTTTTGATTTGAAAAAAAGTCCGGTTCCCGCATAGGTTCCGCCCGTTCCAAGGGAAGCCGTCCAAACATCAATTTTGCCCAGGGTTTGTTCCCAGATTTCAGGTCCTGTCGTTTCAAAGTGTGCTTTTCTATTGGCTAAGTTATCAAACTGGTTGGCCCAAACTGAGTTTGGAGTTTCCAAGGCAATTCGTTCTGACACTCGTACATAATTTCCTGGATCCGCATAAGGAACGGCAGGGACGAGAGTCACATTGGCACCTAACGTGCGTAGCATTTCAATTTTTTCTTTGGATTGAGTTTCTGGAATGACGATGACGGATTTGTAACCTTTGGCATTACAAATATGAGTGAGACCAATCCCTGTATTGCCAGCAGTTCCTTCAACAACGGTTCCACCTTTTTTAAGAAGGCCTTTCCTTTCTGCATCTTCGATAATATATAAGGCAGCTCTGTCTTTTACCGATCCACCAGGATTTAAGAATTCAGCTTTTCCTAAAATTTCACATCCCGTTTCTTCACTCAAAGAGTTAATTCGTATCAGCGGGGTATTTCCAACAGTATCAATAAATCCGTTTCGTATATCTGTTTTCATGAGAATGAACTTGACTCCTTTCCTTTAGACTTAGATCTTCCAAGTCTATGTTACAAACCATTCGCCGGTGGTTCGCTCCTGCTCCGCCCATTTCGCAAAAACCGGAATCAGAAATCCAATCCCTTTATCCGAAATTCCGATTTCGAGTATTGGAATCAACTTTTCTTGGTTATACGACCTATTACTTAACTAGAAATAACTTCTCACCTGTTTCCAAAGAAATTGGGGAAGCCTTATCTTATTCGAAAGCGGATATAGGTGACATCCTCGCAGTCACAGCCATCACTTATGGAATTGGAAAATTTTTAATGGGAGCACTCTCCGATCGTTCCAATCCAAGAAAGTTTATGGCAGTAGGTTTGTTTCTTACCGCCATTTTGAATTTTTCTTTTGGATTTGCGAATCATTATTGGATTCATCTATTTTTATGGGGAGCCAATGGTCTTGTGCAAGGAATGGGTTGGCCCCCATGTGGACGTTCTTTAGGACACTGGTATTCAGTAAGAGAACGTGGTACTACGTTTGCATTTTGGAATATTGCACATAATATTGGAGGCGGCATTGTCGGAGTGGTCGCTTCTCATTCCGCATCGCAATTTGGATGGCAATACGCCTTCTTTGTTCCAGGGATCATCGCACTTGTTGGATCCGTTTATTTATACATTCGACTTGTGGACACACCTCAATCAGAAGGCCTTCCACCTGTGGAAGTTTACAGAAATGATTATCCACCAGAAGAAAAAGAAGACCATGAAGCTGAACTAACCACCAAACAATTGATTGTTGAACAAGTCCTTATGAATAAATACATTTGGCTTTTTGCCATTATTAATTTTTTTGTTTATATCATTCGTTATAGTTTGATTGATTGGGGCCCCACTTACTTAAAAGAAACGAAAGGAGCTGACCTTTTGGGTGGAGGATATTCAACTTTTATTTTAGAATTTGGAGGGATTGGCTCCACCATTCTTATGGGATGGGTCTCGGATAAATTTGATGGGCGCAGAGGAATGGTAAGTTTACTTTGTATTTTGCCGATTTTCTTCGCGTTTCTAGGAATTTTGTTCAATCCCCCCGGATCCTTATGGATTGATTATATACTCTTTGGACTCATCGGACTCTTTATCTATCCACCCGTTATGTTGTTAGGTGTTGCTGGTATGGACTTTACCTCCAAAAAAGCAGTTGGCACTGCCGCGGGATTTATTGGTCTATTTGGATCTTTGGGAAGAACCGCTCAAGGGAAGGGTCTTGCCATCCTTGCGACAGAATACTCTTGGGATGTTGCCTTGTCTGCTGTCCTTGTTTCGACTTTGATTGCTATCGTCCTACTGGTTTTTAGTTGGAATTTACGACCACGTGGGTAAATAAATTGACTAAATCAAAAATAAGGATAAGGTAATTAACTTATGACACTCGGCAGAAAAATTTCCATTGGAATCATTGGCATCATAGCCATCCCATTAGTTGTGGCTCTCTTTCTACCTACCCAATACCAGGTAGAACGTTCCATTGACATAAACAAACAAGCCTCGGATGTATTTGCATTCATCCGCATGTTAAAGAACCAAGACCAGTACAGTGTTTGGGCAAAAAAAGATCCCAGTATGAAAAAGATTTACACTGGCCAAGATGGTGCTGTTGGCTTTATTTCTCGTTGGGAAAGTTTAGACAAAGAAGTTGGAATTGGCGAACAAGAAATCAAAATGATCAATGTCGATGCTTTGGAAATGGAAACCGAACTTAGATTTTTTGAACCCTTTGAAGGCACCGAACGTAGTTATATGAAAGTTTCTTCTTTGGATCAAAAAAAATCCAAAGTCATTTGGGGATTTGATGGCTCCATGCCTTATCCCTCTAATTTGATGTTAGTTTTTATGAATTTTGAAGAAATGATAGGAAAAGACTTTGAAGAGGGGCTATCCAACCTCAAAGTTGTCTTAGAAAAGTAAGGAAATTCATTTCGATTGAACAAACAAAATATCTATTGGCAATTATACCAAGACGATCCCATTTTAAAACCCGGATTTCCGTCGCCCGTTTTGGCGGATCCGAGTTTTTTATTTCCCGAAACAACTCCTGACAGTCTTTGGCATCTCTTTGCCCATAATATATTCGGTGTCCAAGAATTTCTCTCAGAAGACGGCATTCATTGGAAAAAAAGAAAAACCGTGGTTTGGAATGCCATGCGTCCGTTTATCTTTCATGAAAGCGAAACTTACTATCTGTACTATGAGAAATATAAATTCCTTCATGTTCTTATGTCTTGGTTTCCTTATAGAAAATGGAAATCGCGGATCGAAGTTCGAACTAGTAAAGATTTAAAAACTTGGTCAGCGCCAAAAACTGTCATTGAACCCAAATTTCCATTCCATAAAGATCCAAAGTTTGGCGAATCAGTCAGTAATCCATGTTTGGTGAAGTTTAGAGATAAATACAGAATGTATTTTTCTTCATCTCTCGTTTTTATCCCTGATTGTGGGTTTTGTGAACCCAGATACATCACTGTAGCGGAGTCTACTTCTCCTCTCGGACCGTTTTCGTATTTCTCAGATCCCATCCTTTCCCCAAATGAAATGGATCCATTTTGTAATTTGGGTGCCGGCTCCATCAAAGTGATCGAATGGAAGGGGCGTTACCTTGGATTTCAAAATGGTATCTTTTGGAATCCAGTAAGGAAGGAATCTTGTTCTGCCATTTTGTTTTTACAAAGTGAAGATGGGCTTAACTTTGAACGAATCAACCCAACTCCTATCCTTGGCCCGACGGGAAGGGGATGGAAGGCAAGCCATGTCTATGCCTGTGACGTGAAGTATTCCGAAGCAGAAAAAATCTTTATCCTTTACTTCAATGCCAGGGACAAAGCGCACTGGATGAAGGGAAAAGAAGCGATTGGACTCTTTGTGGGAAAAGTAGAAGAATCGCAAGGGGCTGTCGGCAAAACATCCACCAAACCGGCGAAGAAACAAAAGTCCCCTTCAAAAAAGAAATTAGCGAAACCAAAACTAAATCCAAAACCTAAAGCTAAGAAGTCTAAACGCAAATGACAAATTCTCTCAAAGGCCACTCCAAAGATTTAGGAGACAATTTTACCATCCGCCGAGTCCTCCCTGCTATGGAAAAACGTTCGGTAGGTCCCTTTGTTTTTTTCGATCATTTTGGCCCAGTGCCAGTGGTCACAGGTGAGGAACTTGTGGTTCGTGCCCATCCTCACATTGGTCTTGCTACCATCACATTTCTTTATGATGGTGTGATTACCCACAGAGATAGTTTAAAAGTGGAAATGGATATCAAACCTCATGAAACCAATTGGATGGTTGCAGGTTCCGGTATTGTACATAGTGAACGCTCTAAGTTTGATGCTAAATACGAAGTGTTAGAAGGCATTCAGACTTGGATTGCTTTACCAAAAGAAAAAGAGGAAATAGATCCAAGTTTCGAACATTTTTCTGAATCAGAAATTCCTGTTTTAAAAAAAGATGGTTTGATCTTTCGGTTGTTAGGTGGAAATTTTTTAGGATTACATTCTCCTGCCACAGTACATTCTCCGTTATTTTATGCAGACATTGAAATGAAACCAGAAGCAGAAGCGGTGAATTGGATTCTTTCTGACACAGAAGAGGCTGGCCTTTATGTTTCTCGTGGCTCGATTGAATCGAATGGAGAATCTTACGCCGTAGGATCGATGGTTTTATTCGAAAAAGGTACTGCCGTTTCCTTTAAGGCGAAACAAAACAGCCGTTTGATGTTACTCGGTGGAGAGCCATTGAATGAAAAAAGACATCTCTATTGGAATTTTGTTTCCACAAGTCAGGAGACCATTGAAAGAGCAAAGGAAAGATGGGCAAAAGATGAATTTCCAAAAGTTCCGAACGAAACAGACAGGATTCCCTTGCCCACTTAAAAGTTAAGGTTAGAAATTTATTTCAAATCATCAGCAGCTTTTTTGTATTCTTCTGCTTCTGTTCGAAATTCTTTTGCAAGGTTTAAACAATGTTCTTTAAACTTTGCTTCTGTGATTGCTTTTCCACCTTTGTTTCCCGCCATTTTTTCGTGTCTTTTCGCACTTGCTTCCTTTTCTTTTGCCATTGCATTTAGATAAGAACGTGCGGCCTGTTTACTTTCTGGAGAATTTGCTTCTTTAATCATTAAGTTTTCCAAGTCAGACAAAGCAAATACGGATGTAGATGCTAACACGAGTAACAGGGTAATCAATTTTTTCATAGAATCCTCTCTGGAATCAATTATACTGGTTCTATTGGAATGTCAATAGGGGTGGTTATTGATATTTTACAGAATCGGAGCCAGCGGACATAAAAGCTAGTTTGGTACCCGCTTCGGCAAAGGCAGGGATGGTTTCTGCAAATCCAGTTGCGGTGACCATAAATGTTTCGTTCGGACCGACAGACTTTTTCATTTCAGGAAAATAAACAGATCCAGAAACTGTATAAAAAATTCCAAAGGCCACAGGATCACATAACTGAGAGAAGCTGAAGTTCTGTGTTTGGTTAAATTCCCAAGACTCCAATCGAAATTTATCATTCGAAGTGAAAAGGTATCTTGGGAAAGGGTGATAAGTGATGAGCTGTTTGGTTTGTTTTTCTGACCCATCGGATTTTTGAAAATTTAGAACTGCCAATGCTTTTTCTAAATGGAGCTCTCTTGGATTTCCATCATCTCCCAATCGACCATAATCGTACACTCTGTATGTTGAATCAGATGACTGTTGTACTTCAAGTAACAATACTCCTCCACCTATGGCATGGATTGTACCTGGATTCAATAAAAACACATCCCCAGACTTTACTTTCCATTTCCGAAGAACAGTTTCTCCGAGGTTTTGTTTTACAAGAGTTTCGTATTCTTGGCGGCTTGTATGATTATCAAATCCAACTACTAGTTCTGACCCAGGGTCTGCGTACAATACGTACCAACATTCTTTTTTGCCATTGGACTTCGGATCGTACTTGAGTGCGTATTCATCATCGGGATGGACTTGAACAGAAAGTTTTTCTTTTGCATCAATGACCTTCACGAGTAAGGGTAATCCTGAGTCAGAAAAAGGTTTGCCTAAAATATGATTGGGAGATTTTCGAATAAGTTCTGTTAGTGGTAGATCCGGAAACTCTGGATTTTTGATTGGGGAAACATCGGTTCCGTATACAGAGACTTCCCAAGATTCTCCGATGGACCCTTCCGGAATTTGGCGACCAAGAGTTGTTTCGAGTTTTCTACCTCCCCAGATTTTTTCCTTATAAAGGGGGGTTAAAAATAAAACTTTGGGAATCTTTTCCATCGATTTCCTTTTTAGACAGCACTCTTCACTCGTAAAGGGATATTTTTATGAACCAATAGTTTCACTCGTAGGTATTTTTTCTTAAAATGGGTAAAGGAATCGGGTCGAAATTTGGAGAGGTCAAATTCAAAAACCTTTCCATGGATAAGGGCAGATCTAGGAAATTCCACTTTGAGATTCCGATAACCTTTGTAACTTCCTCGACCACTGCAAGCGGGACAGTGGGGGTCACTACCCATACAATCTATACAAACTAATCTTACAGTCAAAGGAATGACTGCGATTACCGGTCTTATAATTTCTGATTCTTTTAAATCTATAATCAAATCATAATCAATTCCCGTAACCTTTCGCCTATCTTTGTTCCGAAACCCTTTTCTCATTAACCCACGTTTGGCGAGCTCTAAAATTCCTGTCGTGAACCGTACGCGAGATACAGGTAAGACTACTGGATGTTCTTCTAATTTACGTTTTAAGAATTCACGAGCATAATTTTTTTTGAATTCTTCGTCATAAAACTTTCGTCCATCACCTGATAAAGTTTGATAGGCGAAGTAAAGGATTTGAAATTTAGAATAGGAGCCAGTGACTGGATTGTCTGGATGGAATTGTTTGACCAGATGACGGAAAGAGGATTTAATCTCTTCCGTCGTGGCGCCAAAGGGAATCTCTAGGACTTCGTAAAGGTTTGTATGTTGTGGTGGTATGGTATAACTCATTCCACCCTCTCGCGTATTATGGTTCTTGGAAATCCCCGCTGACAGAAACTTCCATCACGGATTCAGAAACCATACGAGTTTCTAAACTTCCTTTTGCTTGGATGTACCTGTCAATGGTTCTTGCCACTTCGCGGAGTCTATCTCGGTAAGCTGCTGCTAAACGTAATCTTTCCCATGGGCTTTGGATTTTTTCTAACTCAAAACTCAAGGTGTTATCGTCTGCGTTGGTAACTGTACGAACTGATAGATTCAGTCCTTTCACTCCGCCAGAAGTATTGTTTTTTAATTCACGGTAAGTTGTGACTGGGTCTTTGCCTTTTTCCGTAAGTGATTTTCTAGACCAAAAGGAGATTTCATCTAAAGAGAATCCACCACCTTCGGCTCCACCACCACCTTTCAATTTCATGACAAAACGGCTGTGCATGACATAACTTGGTTCAAACGGTAGGTGGATTTCCCTTGCATTGGTCACTTGGCCATAGCGGCTATCTTTGACTTTCTTTTCGTAACTTAGGAATTTTATCTTTTCGTTGATCACTGCATGATAATCATCCACTTCTTTACCAATTCGTTCGATCTTCTGTTGCTGTTTTGCGTTATAAGGGATGAGAGCAAGGCTTCCATCCGGATTTAACTTTTGAGAATCTGATTGGCTAACAGGTTCATTTTTTTCGTCGGCTGCAAAAAGGCCAACGGTGAGTAGAAAGGATAAAATTAGGACAAACGAGATGCGCATACGAACTCCCAAGTAGTAGACTCTATATATATTTTCGACTTTTGAAATGAAATCATTAATTTGTTAAAAATAAGGTTGATAAAAAACGTAAAAACCCGACTCTAGCGGAAGGTCTCCCATGGAAATAAATCTAAAAAAAAATGCCGACGCCTACGTGATCAGCATTTCCGGAAGTTTGGACATTTATACTTCCCTGGATTTTAAAAATTTCCTAGAAACCAATGTTCCAAGCCAACCCACGGAAAATCTGCATGTCATCATCAATTTAGAGAAACTCAATTATATTGACTCCTCAGGAATTGGAATGCTCATCAAACAGCTGAATTATGTCCAGGAACTGAAAGGAAAGTTCTCCATTGCCAATATGAAACCGGCTATTGAGAAGGTTTTCAAAGTGGCAGGGCTTACTAGTTACTTCCAAACCATTGGTGAAGACGAATACCGCGAAAAATACGCGGTATAGTCAATCTTTTGCATCCAACCGATTTTCTAAAACAAAGGCATCCCAAACCCCCCAAAATCGACCAAGAGAGTTATTGCTTGGCACAAGTTCTACATGGATCTTCCCGTCAGGGTATTCTGATGGTTCTAAGGGGATTTCCACCGGATTGGAGAAACTTTGGCTTTTGTCCGCATATACAAATCGTTTAGGCCTTCCATTCACGAGAATGTTTAATTTTCTCGGTTTGAATTTAGAACCCTTCAGGGGGCGGTAGCGTGTGAGATCCAGATAAAGGTATACGGTAGATTTGGAGACTATGGTTTTTTCTAAAAGGAACTGAAGCCCTGTTTCTGGCACCATCCGACAAATATAGTCCTGAAGCCCTAAATGAGGTGCGTCTGGTTCCAATTCATAGGATTGGTAGATAGCCCAGGTCTTTAGTTCTGGGAATGTGGAAATGTCTTCTGGGAGTAATCCTTCTTCCAAACCAAATTCCTGTTTGGGAAGGTTCGTGTCTTTTGCCAACACCGAACCAAAGCATGATAAAAAGATTGCCGTTAGGAGAAGGATTCGTAGTTTCAATGGAAGCACCTAGTTCAAGTATCGGATTACGAGACAAGTCCCCCTTTGAAAATTATTCGCTCTTTAGAATCGATCCAAAATGAGTTTCACAATGGCTCGTCCCTGACACTCGGTAACTTTGATGGGATCCATGTGGGCCACCAGACCTTACTTGTCCGAACTGTAGAAAAGGCAAAGGAGTTGGACCTGCCTTCTGTAGTAGTGACATACTACCCCAATCCTTCTGTGGTTCTTGGCAAAAAACCAAATTTCAAATACCTATCCTCTGAAAAAGAAAAAGAAGAACTCATCCGTGGGTTTGGAATCGATTATTTAGTTGTTTTGGATTTTACATTAGAACTTTCTAAAATGACTGCTGAAGATTTTTTAGAAAAAATCATGATCCAAACTTTGAATGCCAAACATATTGTGATAGGTTATAATCATTTTTTTGGAGCCGAACGGCGAGGTGATTTTAAACTTTTAGATTCGAATAAGTTTAATTATGGTTATGCGGTAGAGTTAAAAGAAGCTGTTTTAAAAAAAGAAAGTAAAATCTCTTCCTCTCTGATCCGTGGTTTTTTGGAAAAAGGAGAAATGGAAGAAGCAAAAATCCTTTTGGGTAGAAATTATCATATCACTGGCATTGTTTTTGAAGGAGCTAAACGAGGAAGGACTATTGGATTTCCTACTGCAAACATCAAAGTGCCAGAGGATAAACTTTTACCAGCCATTGGAGTTTATGCATGTTTTGCGAAGTTTGGTGGAAAAGATCACAAAGGAATGGTGAACATAGGACACAATCCAACCTTTGATGGATTAGGACTTCATGTGGAAGTGAATGTCTTTGCTTTTGATGGAGATTTATACGGAAAAGAAGTTGAATTAGAAATTGTTCATAAAATTCGTGATGAAAAAAAATTTAGTGGATTGGATGAGTTGAAAAACCAACTAACAAAAGATAAAGAAGAGAGCATTCGCATTTTAAATTTTGACTAAATAGTATAACTTTCCTTTTCTTTTGATTTTTCCCAAAATCTGTCCGTTCGTAGAATCTTTTTCTAATATTCCTTCCAAGGATATTTTTGATACCGCCCAATCTTCTTTCAGTTCATCAAAATAGAATCCATGGTCTTTTTTGGAAGAGTCTTTCATTAGTAATACATTTTTTTGTTTTTTTTCACCTTCTTCCATTAAAACAAATCCAGGTCCAGGAAACAATGGTACTAATTTATCTTTGATTCGTAATTGTTTTTTGAATGCTGGAATATTTCTAAGAATACGGTAACTTTTTTTAGGAATTAAAAAGTGTAAACCTTCTAACTCATAACAAATAAAAACCAACTTTCCGTTAAGTTTTTGTGATGAGGATGATGGGTTTGTTTTTTTTTCTGTGAGACGACTTGCAATCCGAGTGATTCTATTTTTTAAAGCAGAATCTAAAAACTCAATTTTATCTTCTGATTTAATTTTCTCTAAGATATGAAATAGGGTATCGAACTCTTTTTGTTTGTATTCATTTTTGATTTGGAACTTATGGATTTCTGTATTGAGACGTTTACTTCTTTGTAAAAAATAGGGTGATTCATTAGTTTCGGAAATTTGAATCAATTGTTCTGATAATTTTGTGATATTGGTGATCCGTTCTTTTGATTCCCTTTCTAGTTCTTCCAGACGGATCAATTCATTTTCTAATTTGATTTTGGTCTGAAAGAACTCTTCTGCCCCCAATTCTTTTTTGGTTGGTTTCATGGCGATTTTTAGTTTGCAAACTTACGTTTTTTAATCGAAAGGATAATTCCAACGGCAGTCATCGCCATTACCAAATGGGACCCACCATAACTCATAAATGTGAGTGGAACACCTGTTACAGGAAGTAGGCCAATCACAATTCCCACATTAATGGCAATATGGAAAAATATCATCGCCACAATTCCTGCGGCAAGAAGTGATCCAAACCTATCTTTACTTTCAAAACTAATTTGGAGTCCTCGGAGAGGAATGGACATCAGGAAAAATAAAAGTAGCACACTTCCAAAAAATCCAGTTTGTTCGGCCCAGGAAGCAAAGATAAAGTCAGTTCCCGATTCGGGAACATGAGGGATTCTCCCTTCCGTCATCTCTCCATGAAAGAGTCCCTTTCCAAATACCTTTCCCGAACCAACAGCTGGTTTGGAGGCTCGGAGTTGGTAACCGGCCCCTTGTTTGAATTGGTCAGGGTTTAGGAAGGCGGTGAGACGAATGACTTGGTTTTCTCGGAAGGGAATGGATTTGTGGACTGCAATCGCGGAGAGAATGGAAAGTCCCAAAATTCCTATCGTGATGTAATAGTTTCTAAGATGTTTGGAACCACGGGCAATGCGGATAAAAATCATCACCAAACTAATGAGAGCAAGTGTCCCACCGAGACCAAACATAAATGCTTCATTGGATAAAATTTTAAAACCCAAACTAGCATATTCATCTTTTACGATATCAGCGGCTTCTCTAATCATCTGCAAATTTTTTGGGTTTTCGATTCCAGGTAAAGTAAGGCCTGATACTTTTTTTCCATCGAGGATGAGCCAAATTTTACCTTGGAGTTGGTTTACAATTGATACTAGTTCTGTTTTGTTATCTTTTCGAAGTAAATCAATCAGTGGTTGAATTAGTGTTAGTTGAGAGTAGGCAAGATACATCGGAACCATGAGTGAAATCCCGCCAAAGGTCAATAGAGAGCCAACATGCAAAATGTCAGCACCACCTAAATACAACATTGTAAATAACATTGGTAAAAAAGATACTGCTGTTCCAAAATCCGGCTGTAAAATTATGAATAACATTGGTACTAAACAAATGATAAACGGTATGATTAGTACAGTTATTTTGTGCATTTCTTTTTCTTTTAAAACCAAATACTGTCCAAGTAAAATCACTGTTGCCAGTTTAGAAAACTCTGAAGCTTGGAGAGTGATTGGTCCTAGTTTTAACCAAGAACGTGCCCCGCGTCCAGAAGGAAGGTATCCAATTCCCGGAATGAGTGTGAGCACAAGTAAAACAATAGAAAAGATATAAATGAAAAGTGCATAAGAACCTATCAACTGATAGTTGATCCTAGACATAAACCACATGGAGATTAGGCCCACAAAAACAAATGTAAATTGTTTGTACCAGCGGCCTAGTCCATCTGCTGTATTTGCTTCTTGGGTGTATAACGTAAGAACTCCAGCCATTGCCACTAGGACTACGGAGAAAATGAGAAAAAAATCGAGTTTTTCTGTATTGCGATCAGCCATTAAAATGCCTCTTGTTCTACTGGTGCTTCTTCTTCCATGGTTTTGGCACGAGATCTATCAGTTCTTGGGAATGATCCTGGCGGGAAAGCAGCTTTAAACACTTCTCTTGCTGCGGGAGCTGCGGAAGCTGCTCCACCTACACCGTATTCAACGAAAGCAGCAACTAATATCTGTTTTTCGATAGGGGCGTTCACAGGTGCATATCCAATAAACCATGCATGGTTTGAGGAAGAAGCTCCTCTTCTTCTCGTTTGTGCCGTTCCCGTTTTACCTGCAATTTCTGGAAGTGTTGGTGAGTTGAGAACACCCGATGCAGTTCCCGAATATCCCACTAAATACAAGCCTTCTTTGAGTGCTTCTACTGTGGATCGTTTGAGGGGAATGTCTCTTAAAATCGTTGGTTCTGTTTTTTGAATGAGAGAGTTGTCGAGAGGACTTCTAATTTCCGAAACGATATATGGTTTGTAAATTTTTCCATTATTGACAACTGCCATATAAAATAGCGCCATCTCAATGGGTGTGGTTGAAATAAATCCCTGTCCGATGGAAAGGTTTACCGTATCCCCATCAAACCACTTGTTTCCATAAGTTCTTTTTTTCCAATCGGAACTTGGAATGAAACCGGTTGCTTCCCCAGGAAGATCAATTCCCGTTTTTTTATCTAAACCAAATAACCTAGAATAGGCGAGGATTGGTTCTGCTCCTAATTTATATCCTAATTGATAAAAATAGACTGAATTGGATTTTTCCAAGGCTTGAGCCAGGTTGAGATCCCCGTGATTTTTTTTGTCCCAGTTATAAAAAACTTGGTCCGGTACACCTTTGAATGTTGATTTCAAAGTGAAACTGGCAGGGCAAGAGAAAGTTTGTTTGGGATCAAAATTGATTTTATGTTCACTCTCCATGGCGGCAAGGCCCACTAGAGTTTTGAAAGTGGAAGCTGGCGGAAACCTGGATTGAATCGCTAAGTTTAAGAAACCACCGTTGTTAGTAACACGTGTAAAGTGATTGGAACGATCTAATTTGTTTTTTCCTGAAAGGATATTGGGATCATAAGAAGGATTTGATGCCATGGCCAAAACTTCACCGGTGGTTGCTTTAATAGCAAGAACCGTTCCCCGAACACCTTTTAGGGCACGGTAGGCGGCAATCTGCATGTCACGGTCAATGGTTAAAACTAAATTGTTTCCAGGAACGGAATGTTCGATCACACGTTCTTCTTCTATATTTCCTTCTGTGTTCCTTTTTTGGATGCGGAACCCATCTTGTCCACGAAGCGTTGTGTCGTAGAGAGATTCAATTCCGCCTTTACCGATGAGTTGGTAGGTTTTAATTTCTTTTTCTTGTAAGTCGCTAGTTGTTGGTTTTCCCACATAACCAGTTACATGTGAAAGGGCCGGTCCCATATGATAAACTCGAGCAGGGGAAGAAACCAAATAGACATATTTATTGATATTATCAAGTACAAGGATTCGTTCTTGTTGTTCGCGGGAGATCCCTTCTAATAATACAAAAGGTTCTCTGGAACGAATTTTTTTAATCATCCGAGAGTCTTGGAGTTCTTTTTCGTAGTAAACAATGGGGATAGAAAGTGCTTCACAGAATTTGTAAATAAAATCCTTCACCTTTCTTGGATCATTCTTTAATAAACTCGTATTAAGAATCACATCTAATGATGCTGAGTTTGATACTAGCGGCTGGCTTGTTTCGGGAGTGAGAAAATTACGGTCAAAAATATTGCCACGATCAGCGGGAATGGATTCACTTCTGCGTACAAAACGTTCTGCTTTTAGCGAATTCTCGCTTCCCTGTACAATCTGTAGATTAAACAACTGAAGAATATAGGCTGTTAATGTAAAAACAACCATACCCGTAAAAAAATACAGACGTTTTCGAAAACTCGTTTCTAAGCGAAACTCAGATGCCGACTGGCTCATTGCCTCACCTCATCCGAATCTAATCGAAAGGCCCATGAGAATAAAAAGAACAAGGCCGGGCCTATGAATGCATTGTACAAAGAAACATACAAAAAGGAATAACTATGGTTGGAATGAAAAAACATCAAAAATAAAAGATAAGTGATGATTCTCGAAACTAGTGTAAATCCAAGGATATAGATGGTAATAGAGATATAGTTTTCTGTATAAGAACTTCGCATCACTTTTCCTACGATGTATCCTATGATGGCATAGGAAAAGGAATGAAGTCCTATTTTATAATAAACAATATTGTCTCCACCAATTTCACCACCTAGCGCTGTATCGGTGAGAAGGCCTCCGAAAAATCCTAACCAAAGTCCATAAAGTGGTCCTTTTCGGAGTGCAAAAAAGACGACGAAGATGACCATAAAGTCTGGTCGAATTGCGTTCCCTAATTCAAATAAATTGGATCCATTAAGGAAGTGAGAGAGTAACAATCCGATGATGATAAAAAGTTTATCTAAAATCATGGTGTTACCTCCTTCGGAGCTTCCGGAGTGGAAGGACTAGACGGAACTGATGGTGATGAGTCTTGTGTGTTTGTATTCAAAGATGGTTTTGTGTATTGAGGAGTTCCGAAGGTAGAAGGAAAGTTACCTTGCCTTTTATCCTTTTCTTTCTCTTTTTTATTGTAATCTTTTTCTTTTGGAAAATCAATTTCTCCAAAGTACGGGCCGTCAATTTGAATTGTTTTTTCTGCCGGCCATTCTTCACGCCACTTTTCCGGTTGTTTCTTTAAAACAATTACATGTAGCAGTTTATCAAACTCAACAAACGGCCGTAAGATGGCAGTTTTAAAAGATCCATTTCTTGGACCTTCTTCGATAATGGTTCCCACTGGAATTCCCGAAGGGAAAACTCCCGATCCACCAGAACTAAACACAGCCTTACCAATTTTACTAAATCCTTCTGTAAACATTGTGTTTGCTGAAGTTGGCGGTGGGTTTGGACCCATAGGAAAATTTCCTATGGCTTTCGGATCAATTACAATTCCGGCATCAATATAATCTAACAAAACATCGGTTCCGCGGCCACTGTTTCCATTCAGAGAAGCCCAAAGGTTGGTTCCCGGAATGGACACTCCCATAGAAAAGTTAGAATTGATGATGGGTTGAATGACAGAAGATCCTTTGGAAACCGCGATGATTTTACC
The DNA here is from genome assembly GCF_016918735.1 of Leptospira abararensis. Lineage (GTDB taxonomy): Bacteria > Spirochaetota > Leptospiria > Leptospirales > Leptospiraceae > Leptospira_A > Leptospira_A abararensis. Next base: position 101,144 of record NZ_JAFFPR010000055.1, on the reverse strand, counting down.
GACAAGAGCTTCTGTAAATTTGCCTTTTTCGTCCAGTGACCGAGCGACCACAGGCATGTAGGGTTTGATTCCCACTTCGGAACCTTTGTTGATGATGATGGTGCGGTAGATGGCATTCAATCGAACACTCAAAACTTCAGCCCGAACCGAAGGATAATCAATATGCAGAGGGAAGTTCAATTCTTGCCTAAGAATCGCATTCTCGGCTTTTAGTCTTTCCACGTCTTTGGAAAGTTGGCGGTATTCTTCCATCACGTTCAAACAAGAGTCGCGTTCCTCTCGGACACGTTCGAAAGACTCAAGTTTGTTATAGCTACTTTTGATTAGGGATCCAAAGGAATCAAAGGACCCAGAAAAAAAATCGCCTACACCCTGAAAGCTGGCAATCCCTCTCACCATGAAGTTGCCGTTCCAAATTAGGGAAGTAAAGGAAAACAGGAATACGAAAAGTAGGGAAAACAATTCGTCATTTTGATTGATGCGATTCCACTTCATGGACTTATGTCACATTAATTTTATTGGAAATAATATTTCAAGCGCGAATCGAATTTGGTTAATTTTTGAGATTTCAGAGGTTCGTAAGTTCGGGAAGGAAATAAAAGGAGGAGGAGGATGCGATTCTTGCCCCACCCCGGGTGGTTTGTAATCCTTTGGGACTGCGAAAGACGGTGACCCGAACACTGTCCGCAGAAGGGATGCTTTCCCTCTCCCGAGAAAGTCCCAACTTTAAGCGAACTTCACCAACACCTGGATCTACCACTTGTGCGAAATAGGTTTTTGGACCCATTTGGACGATGGCAAATTCGCGAACATGGAAAAGGGGCCTTCTATCTCCTGCAGTCCCTAAAAATTTGGAAATAAGGGAAAGGAAGGCAGGAAAGTCGGCCTTGTTTAGGGAAGACACGTAAGTGAGTAAATGTTGGCGGAGGTATTCTTTGGCATGGTTGTGGGCAAGGACCACTCGATGGCGCCTGTCCAATTGGTAGTAAAACAACTGTAAAAGTTTTCGTTCTTCCTGGTTACAGCCGGCTCGGAAAGCCAAACGATCCAACCTTTTGCTATGCATTCGGACAAGTTCTATCCTCCGGGTGATGTAGGCCGAGATACGAAACGAAAGGTAAAAGAAAAGGAGAAGTAAGATCAGTTTTAAAAGTACAAACTCTTGGTTGCCTTGCCAAATCCAAACTGGTCTTTCTGGAAACATCGGTTGTTAGACGGATTGGAGTTGGATTTTGTGCTTTATGTGCGGAGTAGGGGTGGAGTAATTTGGCGTTAGGTGAGACTGGTTTAAAATTTACAACGAAGATAAAAAATGGAAAAAATTACAGAAATCCTTCTTACTTATATTAACACTGAAAAAAAAGACTACGCAATTCTTATAAATGGAAAATGGGGATCAGGAAAAACGTATTATTTAAAAAACGATTTTAAGAAATCAATTGGTGATAAAAAAATAACTTACGTTTCTCTAAATGGCATAAAAACTACTGAGCAAATTTCAACAAATCTACTGCTATCCTATTACAAAATTGGAAATAAAGTCGAAATGGGAGTTGATTTACTTTCCACTTTAATACAAATGGGCGGATCATATTTCAAAATAGGCTTCATTAAAAATGTATTTAGTTCAGTTCAAAATATCATACAGAATACAACTATTAACTTTTCTAATCAAATATTAATCTTTGACGACATAGAAAGAGCAAGCGAATCATTAAGAATAAACGAAATACTTGGGTTTATTCACAGCAACTTTGTAGAGGATAAAGGTTTTAATGTTATTTTAGTCTGCGATGAAGAGAAGATTAATGATCAAGAAACTTACAAAACAACAAAAGAAAAGTTAGTGAGACGAACCCTTGAGTTTGCAAAAGATGTGGAAATTTTTTTTCCTAATTATATTTCTACCTTAATTTATGATGAATCATATAAAAAATTTCTGATAAGTGAGAAAAATCAGATCATTCGTTTGATCAAAAAAGCAAAAATAGAAAATATTCGAACATATAATTTTATATTTGAAATTTTTGCTCAAATACACAGTTGCCTTTTAAGCACTTCGTATTCAAAGCACTTATCTAATTTACTAACATACACAATTTGCATTACCTCGCAATATACGCAAAAAAATACTAAATTCCCGGATGAAAAGCAAATAGAACTGTATGAGAAGTTAATACCAATAGCTCGAAATGTTGAAATAAGGAGAGCGTCTAAAGATGTAAAGGATCTGAATGAAGAACAAAAATTTTGTTTGGATTTTTATGAAACTTATCTAAAAGATACTTCCTTATATTGGTTTCCATCAAAAGAAATATTTAAGTTTGTAAAATCAGGACATTTCAATCCTGATTTATTTATTGAAGAATTGGAGCTGAAATCGGATAGTCTAAGCAAAGAATGGAATATAGAGTTAGAAAAATTAGTTTTTTTCACAAATCTTGAATTAAATGAACTTCGTGAATGTTTAAATAAAATTATAATCTATTTAAATGATAAAAAATATTTACCACATCAATTTCCGTATATTCTATCTACAGTTAAAAATTTGATGGAAAAGGAAATTGTAGATGTAGATATAGATAATATCAAACAAACAATCGAGGCACAAATTGAAGAATTAAATGATCAAGTCGATAAAGTAAACCTAGATATACCTTTGTATTCTCCGACTCAATTTAAATCTTTCAATGACTCTGATTCCAACATAATTATAGAGAAGTTGAATTTAATTGAAGAAAATAGAAAATCAAAACTTCTATCAAGACGATTTCAATTATTATTTGATTACGCTGAAAAAAATCAACTAACCGAATTTTACAATCAATATGATAAACTTCGTGCATACAGAATTTTCAAAACAATCTATAATCTAGAATTTCATGAGAAATTTATTTATCTTAAAAATTCAAGTCTAAATCTATTCTCAAATATACTGGATGATAATTTTTTATCTGTCTCAAACGCATGGGAAATTTATCAGGATGAGATTGAACCATTAGAGAGAATTTATTCATTTATAAATAAAAAGATCTTAGAAGGTGAGTTCGATAAATTAAAGAGATTTAATTTGCTGTTATTTTCTGAAAAAATCAACCAAAGTAGTAATCACATAAAAAATACTCAGAAAAGTTGATCAGTCATATAACCAGTGATATGTTTTTTTCTTCGCTTGAGTAGGTGCCGAACTTACCTATTTCAATTGGTTTGATTGTAACTGTCGAAATGTTACTCCTATGAAAAAAGAAATCGAAAACATTCTATCCTCTACCGCACATAGGCCTTGGCCAATACCAAACCAAAAATGGTTTTGGTACCAAGAATGGAATGATGTAATTTTTTTACATTACCCAATAGAAGAAAAGATAGTAAGAGATTTGGTTCCACGTTCTTTGGAATTGGATTCTTTCGATGGTTCGTTTTGGATTTCTGTCGTTGCATTTTCAATGAATGAAATTCATACCAGGCATACTTTCCCATTACAATACTTTTCTAACTTTCATGAAGTGAACTTACGAACTTATGTAAAAAACAACAATAAGCCAGGGGTATTTTTTTTAAGTATTGAAGCAGAAAAATGGATTCCCACTTTAATCGCAAATCTTCTCTCTGGTTTGCCTTACCAACATTCAAAGATTACAAGGGCTTCAAATACATATTCTTTAAATGGAAAACGAGGGAAAGTAGAGATAAAATACAATGTAACAAATCCACAAAACAAGCCCGAAAGAATTGATTTATGGTTAACGGAAAGATATTGTTTGTATAAAGGTACGAAGGAAGATTCAATTCCTTTGGAAATCCATCATAAACCTTGGGAATTATATGGCATAGACATCAGAAGTTTAGATATCGAATACAAACAATTTGATTGTATTGTAGATTTTCAACATCCAATCTTGTGCCATTATTCTCCGGGAGTCAAAGTGGTGGCTTGGAATCTTTGATGAAAATAGTCTCTCCTGTTTTAAATATTTTTATTTTGCAAATTCGTTAGGTTCAACGATTAAGAAAATCATTTGTGGTTTATATTAGAAACGAATGCAAAGTGCGACATGTCCTTCCATTCCGAGGCCTCGATTCGAAACTATCTTGGTTCCAATAAAAATTCAAACAATTTGTTCAATTTGTATTTTCACTTAGCTGAAAAATCCATTCTTTCACCTTTGAAAAATATAAATTGATGATTGTATTCATAACTAAAAAATATATGCGTATTCCTTGGTGTTAGGATCTCGAATTCATTTTTACCATTGATTTGATTTTCTTTTTCAAACACCAAAATGGTTCTAATGCACATCAGAAAGTTTGGTTCCATAGAAAGCAGCTTCTAAAAATTGAATCCCTGTTATGTTATCTAGTCTATAATTAGAATTTAATCCTGGAGAGATAAGTGTTAAGGCGCAAGCATTGAATGAGAAGAGAAATATAATTAATTTTTTCATTTCAATTTTTCTTTTTCATACAACTCATAATATTCTTGGAAATTTTCATTCATGGATTCAGTGAGTTCCATTTCTATGGATTCATAACCCGGAATTAACTTTACACTTAAATTTGAATTAAGATCCAAATTGATTTGAGGCAGAATTGTTTCGAGATCTAAAGATACATTCAATAATCTTTCTTTGAGTGGCGGATGGGTATCGGTCGGATGAAAGTCTGAATTTTTTTCTATCTCTTGAATCGATAAATTTGGTGTATTCTTTTGTAGAATAAAATTTTGAAATGATTCACTCGCATTGGTGACTCTTTCGTTATTTTTGATTTTTGAATACATTTCATCATTGATTTGTTCCCATAATTCGGAATATGCATAAATTTTAACTAAAGCCATACCGAAGTTTTGATTTCCCATTGTTTCGGAAGCGATTGTATCCGCACGCAGTTCTCGACTCCTTCTTATATTGTTTTCCGCCAATGCGAATGATTGAAAAAAGTAATCGAGGATATAGGCTACCGGATAATACGAAAAACTGTAACTATGGGAATTGATTTGATCTTGTATGATTTGTAAGGAATCAAAAGTACCCTTGTAAATTGGATAAAACTCTTTACTGAAGGAGGTGTCTTCGCCAGTAAAGTGAGAGAATTCATGCGCTAATATTGCTTTTAATTCATTGATTGATAATATTCGACAAAGTGGGAGCGAAATATAAAGTGAAGTTCCTCTTGTTGTTTTATTTCTGCATAAGACATTACCTTCTGTTACGAAAAAAGTTGGATCGAATCCTAAGATTACGTTATCGGGAGAAAACGATTGGCACATCTCCGATACTTCTTCAATTAACTTTGATAAATTTCCCAATTCGTAAGTATCATATGCGGTTCCTGCAACATGGATTTGGTTTGTATTGACTATCGAAAAAATTGATTTTAAGATTTGATAGGCCCCGACCAAAGCACCGATCCCAATCACAGCTAAAATTTGGAAGTGAATCATTCCCAAAATGTAAGATTCAAGAAAGTAAAGGATTGTTATCGATAAAAAAGATAAACCAAGAATTAATATAGACAGCGTGAAGAGAGTGATGTATAAACCTGGTTTAAAAATTTTCAGAAGAAAAATTCTGTGATTCATGGCAATTTTTCCAGCAATTGCAATGAATAAGATTAACAAAAGTCCTAATGCTAAGAAAAAAATGGATAGGTCTCGGATATAATAAGAATAACGAGGATATTCACAAAAATCGATTAATGTTTGATCCTGCACATCACTCGATTTACAGAATTTTTCTAAATCGAAATAGAGTAAATTTTTTGATTCCTCTGCCCCAATTTCTTCTGTTAAATACGTTTCCCAATTTTTTTGGAATCCATGTTCATAAAATATGGAAAGAAATATAGATACTAAAGGGATGAGAAAAAGGAGAAGGATTGGTTTTTGAATATTTTTCATTATGTTAAACTATGATTATTTTGATATATCAGTGAATCAAAATCCATATCAATCCATCAAATCTACCTCTTCGAAGTTTTGTGTTTGGTGGCGAAACATCCAAAGTTTGTCTCCGGAATAAAAATTGATAAAACCATCTCTCATCTCCAATTGGTAAATATCTCGGAGGAGTAAGTTTTGTTCAAATTGAGTTTCTGATGGGAGATCAATCACAAGCATTCTGCGAGTTGTTGTGATGGCCACTTTATCATATAAATTGGCAAAGGAACGGATGGTTTCTTGCTCTAAACTGATGGTTTCCCAATGGTTGGTATAACTATTAAAAAGGTATAGTTTTCTTTCGCTTATGATTAAGGCAGCTTTATGCCCCATGGCCACTCGGTAACGTTCCTCTCCAAAATGATGCCCCTTTTCCCACTCAGTAATAGAATTACTAACACCTAATAAATTTTTGTTTGTTACCAATATGCAAAGGTCACCATAACACTGCGAATACCAGATATGTTCCCCGCGAGTGGAATAGGAAATTTCTTGACCAGATGATAAAAAAGCCTTATAGGAAAGATGACCTTCTACAAAATTTAAAGTAGTTTGAATATAGGGATAGGCGGTTTTGTCTGTAACGTAACTTTCAAAAGTGGTGACCTGGTGTTTCGGTGGCGGAGCATTGAGGATTCGGTTGGCTTCGGGAGAGAGGTGGCGGAGCGGCGTGAGACGATTGTCATGATTCCCTTGTCTCTGGTCATGCCCCCCATGTCTTGGGTCGGCTCTTACAACTTCCAAGTTTGCAAAAATAAATCCAACCAAAAGTGAGAGAGAAAGGAAATATAAAAGATTTCGCATGGAAGATTTCATATCGGTAATCAAATTTTATACATTATCTTCAGACAACCATTTCTCCGTATTAGACGGTGAATAGTTTTGGATGGTTTGTAGTAGATCTTTTGAGGTTTCTAGAACTTGTACGAGGGTAGCATTTTCTTTTTTGAGAAATCCAGATTCGACCATGGTTTGAATTAGTTTTAAGAGGGGATTATAAAACCCTTGCCAATTGAGGATGATGATTGGTTTGTGATGTAAACCTAACTGAGACCATGTGATGACTTCAAAAAATTCTTCCATGGTTCCGAGTCCGCCGGGCAAAATAATAAAGGCATCGGACAAATCGAACATTTTTAATTTTCTTTCGTGCATACTTTCCACGAGGATCAGTTCGCCGAGTCCACTATGTTCGATTTCTTTCTTTTTTAAAAATTTTGGTAAAACACCAGTGACCGATCCATTTTTTGACAAACAGCCATTCGCGACAGCTCCCATTAGGCCCACACTGGCTCCGCCATAAACCAAACCAATTTGGTGGGTTCCTAAATATTCACCTAACTCAAAAGCTGCGGACAAATAGAAAGGATCAAATCCAGATGAAGATCCACAATATATCGCAATATTTTTAATTATATTCATTTTTAAATTTGTTCTTTGTAATAGATAGTGTTTACGATTAAATTGTCTAGATCTATATACAGCATTTCATGATGATTGATTCGTAAAAAATTTCTGCGTGCTTCAATAAGTATTTCGATGTGATTTTCATTTTACAAACCCATAAATTTCTTTAGCTGGAAATTCCCATTCTGGAGTGGGAAAGGACTGGCTTTTGGGAACTTCAAACCAAGGTGAGTATTGACTTTCAGACTTTAGGATATGCATTTCTTGGGAAGGCATATAACTTTGTGCCAAAAGAAATAAAGTTTGTCCACCTTTTCCTGTTACTTGGTCCACCACCAAAACCACATGGCCTGGCGAACCTGCTTCGATCCATACATCCCCAGGAGCTAAGTTTTGGATGGATTTTTTCTTTAATTCTGATTTTAAAGAAATGGTTCCGGCATAGATATAAATGAATCGTAAATATTCTTCAAATACATCCCGTCCAGTTCCTTGTTTGTATTTACCTTTTTTCCATTGGGATTGGTTTCCCTTAACTTGAACTCTTTCCCCTTTGGCAAACCGCGAAAATCCGACTTCCATTCCATTACTGATTTTAAAATGAATTTGGTCATATTGTTTTCTCGAATAAAAATATTCTGCCTTTAGTTTCATCACGGCATCCGCACATTGGATCAAATCTTCTTTCAGGAGAGGAAAATCCAAAACAGCCACATGGACTTGGTTGGTTTTGATCCTTCCATCATAGAGTAAAACAGAACTTCCTTTCGGTTTTAATGGAAAATTCCGTAAATAAGTCGCAAAACTTTCGTTAGCAAATTTTATTCGTTGGAATCCATCAGGTGGTGGGAATCGGTCTTGAATGGAATCGGCATAAAGGTTTTGGAAACATAATGAAAGGATGGAAAGAATCATCCCAATCAGAAAAAAGTAGAATTGATCAGGCGAGCCAGCCAAAATTTTAGATTGGGCTTTGCCAGATTTCATTTTGTAATCACCAACTTAATGGATTCTTCTAGCCAGGCTTCTTTCGCATCATTAAAGTTAGCTGTTTTTGTCACAATTTTTTCCGGTGTAAAGGTTCCCGATAGAATGTAGGGATAAAGTGCTTCCATGGAATCTTTAGATTCCACTCGACCCAAATGGATTTCGACTCCTTGGTTGTACATTTCCAGATAAGGAATTTCCCATTGGTTGGTCCAAAAGATAGAAGCAGAACTAAAAATCGCATTTTTGCCAAGGGAACGAACGGCAAAGTCCCAACCTTGTTTGTTCGCAGATGCATCACAAACCAAATCAAATTTTTTAGTCGGTTTGGGAAAGGTTACGTACATTTCTACAGGGATTCCTAGCGATTCGGCTAATTGGATTCTTGTTGGATCGGTATCGACATACAGCACTTCGGCTTTTTTTGTTTGGTGGAGAAACAATGCTGTATAAAGTCCGATACTACCTGCATGGCCACCCACAACGAGAACCTTCGGATCTTTTTTTTGCTCTAAAAATCTTCCTGCGAGTTTCCATACTTCGGCAATATTATCACTGAAGCTAGCAACACCGACTGGATCAATTTTTTTATCTATTTCAAATAGCATTTGTTTGGCGAATGGAATTTTGATTTCGTCCGCTATCGCTCCGCCAAATGAATGAGCTCCTGGCGGCATTCCATACCCCGATGTATAAGGAACTGACTCGCAGGAATTTGTATGATGAGCTAAACAAGAAGGACATGATCCACAGGAAATCTGAAAGGGAACGGCCACTGTTGTTCCTACCGAATACAAATGAATCAGGTCTTCTGAGACAGATTTGATTTTACCAACAAACTCGTGTCCTACGGGAAAAGGAGCTCGAAATAGTGTTTCTCCCCGAAGGATAGGTAGATCCAAGTCACAACGTGCAATTGAAATAGGTTCTACGATCACTTGGTTTTCTCCAGTGATTGTGAGTGGATTTAACTCTTCCCATTCTAAAATGCCTTTTTTACGAAACATTAACCTACGCATATAGCCTCCGTATACCGATTGGTCTATTCTTGCTGATTACAAAAAAGAATTCAACTAAAATTGACCAAACCAATCCGGAACTTTAGGAAGTTCTGTTTCTTCCCATGACCAATCTCCAAGCACCGTAACGATCGGTGCTTTTGACTCCAAAGCCAAAGTCAAACCACGACTTAGGTCTTCTCGTTTTGTCGGGCGGTATGGCGTATCAAATTGAGATGGGAAGGCTTCCTTTTCATGTTCCCAAGCATAGGATAGAAAAAAATCCATAAACTTTTGTTTGGATTTTTCAAATCGACTTTTTAATGTTAGAAGGTCTGGATTGGTTGTTTTTTTCATAGTTCGTTGGAGGATGATGGATATCCCTCTAACACTTTTGGAGAAAAAAGTACCGGCTCTGACGATTCTTCTTGTTTTTGGATTTTCCAAGGCCCAAAGGTCCGCTTTGTACTTAGCAACACCCATAGATCCATAAAAGGACAAAGTATGACTGAGCCAATAAAACGCAGAATAGGCGACCATAAGCTCTGGTTTCAATGTTTGTTCCAATTCCAGGATAGGATCCAAACAAATTTTTAAAGTTTCTTTGATTTGTTCGGAAGTGGTTTCTGCAATTGGAAATCCAACTTCCCCGAGTGCGGGAGTATAGATGATGGCTTTAAAACTGGGAGAAATAGTATGGTTTTTCAGATCCGTTAGAATCTGATCGGCAAGCCCAGGTTCTGCTGTTTTATTGAATAGTGTAAGGTCCGCATTCGACACAGGTTCGTTTGTTGTAGTTGATGTTACGATATAGGCAGTTGGATCTTTCTCTCTAAGACAAAGAATGGCGCTTTGGCCAGCCTCTCCCGATCCTCCGATGACCAAATATTGATTTTGTCTCATGAATTCCTACCTGAATGGTGATAAGATAACAATTTTCGATTGATCCGTCAAAACTCTCCTGTTTTATATATCGGAACAAGCGAAATATGAAAACGATCTTATCCTGCTCTAATTGTTTTAGTGGTCACTCCGTTTCAACTTCCAAATTGGAAGGAAAAAAAGGGAAGTATCGCTGTAAAAAATGTTCCGCCTGGAACCATTTTGATTACCGCAAAGAGTTTAGATCGGCGACATCCGACTCACTCGTGTTATTTGATCTTCAATTTAAAGACCAAATTCCAGAACACAAACTCCAAGGCCAAATATTTGGAAGGTACTCAACGGATTTTATATCGGATTGGTCTAACGAAGAACTTGTTTTTTTGAAAGATGAGGATGGAAACGAAAACGATCTCCGTATTTCTATTTCGGGACTACCTGAAATTGTAAGATTAAAAAATTTCTTATTTGATATCACCACTGAAGCTCCTTCAAAAACTTTAAAAATCATTATCAACCAAAACGTAAATGTTTCCCCAGTAAGATTATCGATCACAGTGGATACATCAGATGATCACTCCGTATCAGGAAAATTATATTTAGCAATAGCAGACCAGTGGAATACTTTTTTACACGGAAGTTTTAGTGCCACACATATCTACAAAATTCAATTCGATGAACATGGAGACTCAGATAAAAAACTTCCAGATTTTATCTCGAGTGAACTTGCGGCAAAAATCTTCGCACTATCTGGAAATATTTTAGCTTTGCAGGAAAATTTTTCTCTTTTAGACCAAGAAACAAAAGATGAACTCCTAACGCTTGTCATGTACCATTGGCCGGAAAATCAATCCACAATTTCGGAAGTTCATTTCAAAGAAGGAAACTTGCAGGTTGCCTTCCAACTCACTCAAAAGAAGTTGAATGAAACATTGATATTTCTTTTATCTAATCAAGTGGTGCCAAACCAAAAACATTGGCAACTCATCCATGATGTAGTCTGCCATTCAGAAACGGAACCTTTGTTTATTCCACTTCTGAAAAATAAATTCCCAGAAGGATATGAAAGTCATTTGGGTTCTAGTTTAGAATCTACTAATGAGGACAAAACTTTGGACTGGTTGGATTCGGATGATATATATCTATTGGATTCCTTTGTTCGGACTGTGGGTTCTTTGGATTATGTGATCACTGATTCAATCCGAAATCCTTTGGGGTTTTCACTTCTACAAGAATGTTTTGTTCGAGCGAGATACAAATCCTGTATGCGACTTTTGGAACGAGGGGCTGATCCCAACCAAGTAGATGCGAATGGAGAAACTGCGATTTTTAAATTGTGCCAAGACAGTACACTTCGATTACAAGAAAAAACGACCTTAATGGATGAACTCATTCGAAGAGGAGCCAAAGTCAATCTTCAGTCAGTAAATGGAATGACTCCTTTACATTGGTGTTCTGTTTTTGGAGAACCCAGTATGGCAAAGAGGTTGATTCAAGCTGGGATTGACATACACGTGTCGGATAACAGTGGTAGTACGGCTTTGCACGAAGCATGTAAATTCGGGAACTCTGCGGTGCTTGCTCTATTATTAGAATCGGGTGCCAAATCCAATGCGAAAACCTTAGATGAAAAAACAGGCAGGGATCTAGCTTTCGAAAATTTAGAAATTGCTGAATTGGAAGGTGATGAAGAGAAAAAGAACCGTTGCCAAAGGGTCCTTTCTCTCCTAGATGTTTACGGGGGTTAAGTTGTTGCCTTAACCTTTTTATTTAGCATTCTTGTCGCAAATCGTAGAACCAAATACAATAGCCAACCTGCGGGTCCGAAGTAAAAAGTAAGTGCTTGGACTGGAACAAGAATCCATCTATTGATTCCTTCTTTGGCCCCGTCTTCTGCTTCCCAAGTCCCTAAAAACAAATCAAAGGCAAGGTAATGGATCCATCCTGCCAGTAAAAAGTAATCATTGGCAAAAAGTGACCTTACTGATTCCAAACTGGAAAAGTCACCTTCCGCTTGTCCATTCCCGATGATGATAGAAAACACATAAACTCCACCAAGCACAAGTCCTGAAATAAAAACTCTAAGTGGACGAATCACCTTTGTTTGATTTGGCGAAAGAATTAATACTAACCAAGATAATACGGTGATGCCATTGGCAATTTTAAAGATTAAGGAAGGATTCATATAGTCACCTGTGATTGAAATACTTTTGGTTTTGAAATTAATTGAAAGAAACAAAAGGAAATGAGTAGTAGGGAGATTCCATAAACACTTAAATACATGGGATTTAAATGAAAAACGGATTCTCCATTTAAGGTTTGGATGACCATCACTATGTTCATCAGTAAAAATAAGATTCCAGTAAATCGAACTAGTTTCTGTTTTGAAACGGAATCTTTTTGATTCATTAGAAAAGCGCCCAGGAAAACAAAGACCTGCATCACATGCATTCCAAAAAAATGAGGAACTCGCATATCACCGAGTTTTGTACTCCAACCAAAGAACAATAACGTACTTCCAGGATCTCCGCTCCCAAATTGGTGGGAACCGCTGGTTTGAAAGATTCCTTGTTTCATTGCTTCTATTTGATCAGGTCTCGGTGAGGTCATAAAAAATCCAATGATCATAGCAAAGCCAGCGATGGTAAGCCCCCAAACGAGACTTTCTTTTACAGATCCTGAAATTGAGTTTTTTCGAAAGATTTGGTAACCAACCCAAAGGTGGAAAAGCCAAAAGATAGAAATACTCGCTCCCATAACTGAAAATACAATTTGGTTCCAGGTGGTGGATATATTGAAGTGGCTCGCCTCGCCTCGCGCCGCTTGTAAGGTGATTAATACAATTTCAATCAACGAGGTGATGGTTAAGGCGATTTGGATCCGGTGTTGGTATTTCCAATCTTTTAAAAATCGAATGATCACCCAATTTGTAGTCAAAGAATACAATCCCAACGAAAGGGAGAATTTTAAGGGTTTGATCCAAACATTGGTTCCCAAAAGGGTTCTTGAATCTAGAAATGAGAGGGGAAGGATGGCAACTGTGAGTGCTGCCATAGCAATCCCATTCCAAAAAAGTGGTTGTTTTCTATAGTCGGCAAATTCCATAATGTAGACAGTGTAAATATCAATGTATACTCTGTCAACATATAAAGTATACATTGTAAACATTTTTTAAATGAAAGCAGCCAAAAAAAAACAAAACCTCGCAAAACCAAATTCTGCGACCGCATCAAAACTTAGCACCTACCATCATGGAAATCTCAGGGAAGAAGTTTTAGAACACTCGAGAAAGGTATTAGAAACAAAAGGTGTCTCTTCTTTAAGTCTTCGGGATATTGCTACTGATTTGGGCGTGAGCCATACCGCACCCTACCGCCATTTTCCAAAAAAAAATGATCTCCTCCAGGCTCTAGTGACGGAAGGATTTAGAGAACTATCCGAAGGTATGGAAAGAGCTTGGGCATATTCCGAAGATCCTCTGGAAAAAATTCGAATGGCAGGTGTCGAATATATTTTTCTATTACTGAAAAATCCAAGGAGGACAGAACTCATGTTTGGTGGTGAGATATACGTTTCAGGGGATACTTTATCTGATGATTTGCGGGAATGCGGAAAGTTGGCCTATTTAGGAATGTATAAAATTGTAGAGTATGGGCAAAAAACATTGAAACTAAAAAATTCAGTTCTAACAGATACGCTGATGATGAGTTTTTGGAGCGGGGTTCACGGTTTTGCGGTGTTAAACGAACGTAAGTGGAAACAAATCAAATCTAAGGAGGAAGAAGAATCTTTTCGTAAAGAGGTAGATCAGATTTTAGAGATTATGATTGAGGGAACCCGTTTGTAAAATAAATAACTCTGCTTGTGATGATTGTATCCTCTCCTTCGGACTCAAAAACAACTTCCATTTCTACAGGATAATCTTTCAAAACCATAATCAGTCCAATACCGGAACGAAGCGGATCGTTTTCATTATTTTCTAGTTTTTCTAGATACAATTTTTCTTGATCTTTTGTAGAAAAAATTTCTTCTAAACTGGCTTCGTAAGCAGTTACATTCGATTCGTTTGTTTTATTACGAACTAACATTTCAAATGTTTTAGCTCTACGGATCAGTGAGATTTCGATATCTGCTTTTTTATCATAAGAATACTTGGCCGCATTTTCTAGTAACTCGTTAAAGACGGTGGATATGGAATGAACGATATCTGAATTTTTTATATCCATTGATTCGGTAGGGACATTGGGTAAAAAAGAGAATCCGTAAAAATATCCAATAAAGTCGGATAGGATTCCGATACGCCGCCAATAACGCATTAAATCCAAAGGTTTTAAATGGATTTGAATTATGGAATCAGGATCTTGGTTAATACTATTGGTAGACTTAAAATTGCCGTATTTTCGCATAGTTTTAGTTCAACTAACGAATGTATATGAGCTATTTCTTTGCCGCAAGCGCTTTTTGTAATGCTTGTTACATTAATCGGCGTTCTTCGGGATTTGTGCTCAGTTTATCACTTTTTACGCATGATCATGACGGTAATGTCATCATAAACATCCATTCCATCAATGAAGAGGTAGATGTCTTTAAAGATGGCCTCTAAAATAGCATCTGTAGTATCAAGTTCGATATGTTTTTCGAATGATTTGATTAACCTATGAGATCCGAATTGTTCCCTCTTGGGATTTTCGGCTTCCGTTGCTCCATCAGTATACAATAGGATGATGTCTTTTGGTTGCAGAGGGATTGACTTTTCATGAATGAATTCGTCAATAGATTCTGTTAAACCAACTAACATACCATTGTCGACAGTATCAATAATTTCTGTCTTTTTCAGAGCATGACGATAAACCATAATGGTTTCGTGTTGTCCCACTGTGGTAAACACACCATTTTTATAAGAAAATAAAGACAAGGTAAGGTTACGAATGTCCTTCATTCGCACATGAATATTAGAAAATAAAATAGAGTTAATGGAACGAAGAGACTCGCGTAAAGAGATCACTTTGGAACGTAAAGTGGTGATAAAAGCCGACTGGGTCATGAGCATAACAACTCCAGAAGCCAAACCATGGTCTGTTACATCCCCAATTCCAATGTAGACAGTCCCATCTTCATGGTAGACAACATCGTAATAGTCCCCACCCACTTCATTAGCTGCGTCCATCCGAGCAGAAATTTCTAATTCTTGGATCTTTTTTAATTCTTCATTACGTGGAAGTACCATAGCCTGAATTTGTCTTGCTACTTCCAATTCCATACCGAGATGCATGTTCTCTTCTAAGATGGCTTGTTTTTCTGCGTTAAAAATTAAATCTGCTTGTTCATGGGTTGTACGAGATGTATTTAGGATTGCATAAAGTATCAATCCACCTGTGACAATCATGTACATCAGGATGAGAAAAATTCCCATGGGAACCGCACTGACTAAAAAGAAACTACTGTTCTCTTCTAGGAAGTTTGGTTTGAGATTAGAAGATAATTCGATGAGTTTTGTATTCAAATCGGACATCTCTGGATAGAAGTAAATGGTTAGAGATGCATACTCTACAATAAGGACAATGACTGCAAAGATGATGGTTTTAGTATTATTACGTATTGAAGCAAGGGCAATCAGAATAAAGAAAACATAAATCATGGGAGCCGCATACACAAGGCTCGGATTTTTTTGGGCGTTTGCAGTGTATCCTATAACAAATGTTAGTAGAGTGATCTCTAAAAAGGATGAAAGGAATTTAAAGATATTGAGATATTTGCCAGATTTCTTTAAAGAATAAAGAACAATGAAGTTATAACTGAGAAGTATTAAGATAGAGGAAATTTGGTAATAAAACTCAACAACAGGACGGCCAGATAGCAGTCCCAAAGTGGAGAAAATAAAAATCATTCCGAGGAAGAAGAATCGGAACTTGGTCGCAAAAGTTTCTGCACGGAATTCCCCTTGGTAGGCAATTTCTTTCAGTTGTTTCTTGTAATAATCAGGCAGGACGAATCGATTTTCGTTGGAAGGAGGTTGCGGCATAGAGTAAAGTTTTCTTTTTTAAATTTCGTTCAAGAGAATGGGGCGAATTACATGATAACTTCATACATTTTACTTAAATTGCAAATGATTTTTTATAATATAATGTTCCGCCTCATATTCGAACTTATAAGTATGTACAAGATGAAGATGGGCGGATGGTTGAGGAGGTGCGAGAATTTGTGATTTAGGAGATTTCCAAAATCACTTGGTCCCAAAGTTTTTTGAAATTTGATAGCGATTTTGACTGCCAAGAAACGTTGAGGGATCCTTGGATTTTGATTTGGCAAGCCGCACTTTTTCTTGAATCAATAATGAACATGGAAAGCGTAGTGATCCCTGAGCTGTTTACAAATTGTAAATCTCTGAAGTCCATGGTAAGCAAGCTTCCTTGACAAAGTTTGGCTGCGTCCTTTAAAAATAATTTTATGGGTTCATAAGCGGGTAAGTTCTGCAATCGGATGGAACCTGCGAATTTAACAGTTTTAGTTGCTTCGTCATATTTTATATTATAATCTAAGTCTTTGATTTCCATGAAGCTTCGCCTATTATATCTCTTCTACGTTGATAATTGCTCTTATCGTGATTTCATGAGTATCGGCATCGATCTCGTTGAAACTATAACCAAAACGGACGGGGTAGTCTTTTAATATCATCAGTAGTCCTAAACCGGACTTAGTATCACCGTCTTCTTTGGTTTCGAGTGTAGAAAAATACATCTCCTCCACGTTCTCCGACAAGAGTTTGTTTACAAAAAGCTCAAAACTATCTCGTAAGGTTTTTGACGCCACATTTAAAACATCAATTCTTAAAAGATTTCCGTATTGTTTCAATTCTACGTTGATTTTTCCTTCCATGGCCTTCGAAAATTTAGAAGCATTCTCCAAAAGTTCGTTAATGATTGTAGAAAGGGCATTGGCTTTGGTTTCACTAGCTTCGTAACAATAGGAATAAAATCCGGCAACAAAGTTTGCAGTGAGTCCACATCGGCTCCAATACGTAGTCATATCGATTGGTTGGAAGATCAATCGAAGTTGGCCATCAGCAGGCAAATTTTCTGGAATGATGTGGTATTCACCGATAATCGTGGGTGCCTTTTGATTCAATTTTGCCTCCGCTTCTTTTTGGCTCCTCACCGAGAAGTGGTTTTAAAAAAAAACTCTTTTTTAAGGATCGGTCAACTGAAATACAGGTGTTTTTTTTCTGTTTTTTTTAGTAGAACTTCGAAGGAAGGATGGAAGGGATAGAGTGGGGACACGGAATCATTGGATTTCGCGTGCGACCACGCCATCAATATCGCTTCCATTATAACTACCAGGGGGCCAAGGAAAGTTGGTTCCCGTGTTAGGGTTGTTCACATTACTTGCAGAAGTAATTTTTAGGAATTTGAATCCATTTGTTTGGATTTGACCAACTAAAGTGGCATTACAATTGATATCGTTCGGATCAGCCGCATCTAAATTGTCTAAATCAAATCCGTCACCCCCACCTAACAAAAAAAGTCCACCCGTGTTGATAAATAAATCTTCGTTGGTATATGGTTTAGTAGTCATGTTATAGTATACTGGTCGGAGTCCGCCAAAACGTACCCAACTATCCATGAGGTTGACATTGGCACCCGTATAACTTGGATTAAAACCACAGTAGTTTGTATTATCAATCGAGACTTGGATGACAGATGGATCCATAGCATAAGTATTGGTGTCGTCAGAGATACGAAAGCTATTGTCATAAACAATGAAGTCATCACCAAATGTGTTCTTGACTGTCCTTCCCCCCCAACTGAGAATCATGGTGGCACCTGCTCCAGTGATGTCCAAAGCATAGACATCCAAAGATCCTACGAGTTCGCCCGCACCACAAATTCCATTCACAGCCTTATTTGAATCAGAAAATCCTGAAACGTTGGCACTTGCACTTACAACCGTTGTTGCAAGCAAAATATCTGAGGGAAGGGGAGACTTGGGACAGGAACTTGCACTGGATGCTGCATTCAGTAAGGGCAACAATGCAGCAAGATTCTCTTCTCCAGATGCAGAAGCAGATTTTTTACAAGAAGAGAAGGATACAAAAAACATCAGAAACAAAGGACAAAATGTTTTTATTTTTGAAAGTTTTTGCATCACATCTCCCAAGTTAAGAAACTATTTTTTAAAGTCCAGTCCAAGTTGAGTTTTCAGTTCTTGAAAGTGCTCTACTGAATGTAAACCCACCGCAACCATTGGTTGCATAATTCGCAGAATTACTTGTCACAGAACTTGCAATTACTTCGGCAAGTGTTGCTTTTCCAGAAACCGCTTCACAAAAATAGAAACATTTTGAGGCACCGAGTTCACAACCAGAAGTAGTGACGGCAGTATAATCAATTCGTCCGAATGTAGAGTTAGCGAAGTTGTTTCCGCCTGGTGTGTTTTGGTAATAGAGCCTACGAGTTGCTTTGTCAAAATACAGGATTCGATAGGTTGTGTCACCACCACCGAAGTAGTTTGCATTGGAATTAAATCCAGAAATGATACTTCCCGATCCATCTGGATTGGTTGCAATGATGAGTCGTCCATTAGGAGTTCCCGTCATTTGTCCACTGGCATTATAAGCAAAACCTGCGTTCCACTGTCCGTTATAATCCAATAAAAAGGAAGTAGAGACTGCGCTACCGGCAAGTAAACCAACAAGTAAGTTGTTATTTGCATCCGATTCAGAAACTTGTTTTTCCGTTTGGCATGCGATGATTTGTGCAAGTAAAATCAGGGAAAGGGCTGTTGTTTTGATAGTTCTAGTCATAGAAGTCTCCTAAATGTTTTGAATTTAGGGGAACGCCGATCCAACAAGAAACAAGCTGTTGTTAGGTTTTAAGAATGTATCCTAAAATACAATTACTGTTTGCTATTGTTCGGGTGCCCCGATGCCTTCGGGGCCCCTGTATCCAAATGGAGGACATTTGGAATCAGTTTGTAAAGTTCCTTAACCACGAGGTAAACTCTACGGGGAAGATCTGGCTCACCAAACTTTGATTTGGATTACAGTTGCGGGTCAGCACAGGAATTGCACCTGTTTCCTCCCTAAAGGTATTTTCCAGGATTTCGCAAACGAAGGAAATGTCAAATTTTTAAAGCAAGGATTGGCACTGAAGAAAGTTTGATTTGAAACAGAAACGACTTGGAATTGTAGCGAAAATCTACGGTAAACTTTTGCAACCAAATTGGGTTTTTGGGCACTTACAGAATAAGAGGAAAAGTTATGTTCTATTATGTGGGAAGATCCATCGGATTTGTGCTTATGTGGGTAGTGGTAAAACCAATGCGTTTGAAGTATGGAAACAAAAAAGTTGAAATTCAAAACGACCATATCTTGCGTAAGTTGAATGGCCGATCCATCATCTTAATTTCAAACCATATCAAACCTAGAAATAAATTTTTAAAAGCGATTACAATGCCTTATGATGCTTTTGTAATTCGTGGTGTTCTCAAACGATACGGAATTTATACAACAGCACTCACTAGTTATGATTCTGGAGTTCCCAATAAAGGGAAAAAAAGAAAATGGTTGTACAGAAAAGAACAAATGGTCAAAGGAATTGTGAAGTCCATTGATTTAATTCCTCTGAATCGTAGTGAATCAGATCCCGTTACGATCAAAGATTTTAAACGCAGAATTAGTCGTGGAAACTTAGGAATCGGAATTTTTCCTGAAGGAACTTGGTACCGGGGATTTCGTAAGAGTAGAAAACTTTATCCTGGTATGGTAGTTTTAAGCAAACGATATAACTTGCCAATCATTCCTTTGTATTTGGATGCCTACAATTTGAATAAACCCATTCGAATGTCAGTTGGAAATCCCATTTGGGAAGTGACCGATGCTCCAGAAACGATCAATTATGTTCGGAGCGAACTCATTCGATTGAAAGACAAAGGAACTTCTATAACGGTTTCAGGAGAAGTGGAAGGAAGTTTGGATTTGGATGATGATGGACTCGAAGTCTCACCAAGCGTAAGTTAGTCTATTTTTTGCTGAGAAGTTTTTGAAAGTAGGAAATCCCTTCTTCAATGGGATTTCCTGATCCTTTTCGTTTGCGTAGCATTCCTGTCATATCCAAAACAATCACGCCATACATCCAACTCCACATCATACGAGCGATCGCCGGGTATTCATTTTTGGGATAGGGAATTTCACCGGATTCAAATCCAATGCGGACTGTTTCTAAAAAGAAACGGTAACTTTTTGGTAGTTGTGGAAAGGCTTTTCTGTGGACTCCACCGTAATCGGTGACAAACATCACTTTGTGCAACTCTCGGTTGTTACTTGCAAAGTTAAAGTAGGATCGCGCAATGGCAGCTAACTGCTGAAATGCAGATCCTGTTTCCACTTCTGCACTGGCTTTTTTAAGCATGGAAAGGAGTTCGTCCTCTCCTGATTTGATCAAATCTTGGACTAAGTCAATTTGGCTTTCGTAATAGGAATAGGGACTTGCGACACTGCAACCGAGTCTATTGGCAATCTTTCGCATGGAGAGACCTTCCAATCCTTCTTCTTTTAAAATCAGGAGGGAAACGTTTCTAATTTCCTCTCGAGAGAGGCTATTGCGAATCCGTCTTTGTTTGTTTGGAGCGTCCAACATGGATTTGAATCAGTCTGACCTCCATTGTATTCAAATCCATACAAAAATCGAACGTTTTTCTTAAAAAGCAGCGTTGATTTGGACGTAAGCCATATAAGCATCTTTTGCCAGTTGGTTTTTGCCTTGTAAGTAGTTTTGGTTCCACTCAAAGGATTGGGTGGTGGAATTGTATTGGATTTTGCTATTTCGATAATTACGGATGGAATCACCCGCGCTCAAATACCCAAATCCCATCCATAGAGAAACAAAATCATTGATTTGTCCGTGCCAAGTTAAGTCTACTTCTGTATAAATCCGTTTTCCTAATGCATATGGTGACGAATAGGAATTGTTCGAGTAGTTTTCCGTACTTCCTTTGTCAGCCGCTACTGGATAGGGATTTTTTTCACCCAGGGAACTTGTGGAATTGGCCGCACCACTAATGGCATACCAAGCATCTTGTTTTTCTGCTTTATCGTTTTGGAAGTAGGTAACTTGGAATTCGCCAAAGGATTCTGTTTGGTAAGTGATACTCACCGATTTTGAATATAGATTCTGGGCATTGATATTTTCTGAAATTCCGGCCACACTATTAAAATAGGGAATCACTCCGAACCTTGGATTGGCTAGAGTTTGGAATGTGGATACAGAAGCGTCTGCCCTATTTTTATCTCCAGATGCATACAAAACTTGCCCTCCTAATCTTAGTTTTTTGAAAAACGTATATCCCGTTTGAAAAACATGCATTTGACCTGTGTATTTTTCTCTTTCGGTTCTTGCATTATCATACTCGTTAGAAAGATATTCTTTTAAGTAAGGGTCTTGGATCCGTCGCCCGCTGGTTCCTGTTTGGAAAGCAGATTCCCATGTGAAATCCCAGGATTTTCCTTCGGGAAGAAAGTTTCCTTTGGTTCTATTGGTCAGACGAAATCCGGTGGTGATTAAGTTTTGGTTTTGTCTACTTCTATTCGCCGCAAGTGGATCATCGATAGAAGATTCAGGAAGGCCAGTAATGGGATTCACTGGATTTTTTTTCCATTTTCGAACCACTCCCAAACTATAAAGATCCAAAGTCACCCAATCAGGAATGGTAAAACTATTGTAGGTTCCCAGTAAGGTTGTGTCTGTTCCTGTAGCAGCAGAATTTAATTTTGGATCGTTAGCCGATACAACTCCATTAGTCCCACTTTGTGTCCAGTAGGGCCTTGCCATTAAAAAGTGGATTTTCAAATTGTCGTAGTTAAACATGTGCCTAACTCCATCAAAGGAAAGCCCATTAACAGTCCAGTTTCCACCACCTATCATCCGTTGGTCGCCGTAAGCCCAAATTTGTCGTCCCACTTGTAATTTAGAACGAAGTGGAAGTTGGTTTAATGTCAAGAAAGCTTCCCTGACACCTGTTTGGTTTAAAGATACTGCATTCGTTTGGTTTTTGGAATAAATGTCTGCTGTGTTGTTAAAAAAATTGGCTCGGATATCGCCAGAGGAAGCAGGGGATTCCCCTCCCCAAACACGAGCATCTTGGAGAGTTACTTTTGCTTGTATATAGGGACTGGGATCAAAGATAAAATAAATCGAGGATGTCTGAACAGTCCTGTCAATATAACCTTTGTCAGAGGCATTAAAATCTAAATTGTATCTAGATTCTTGTCTGGGTCGTAGATACAAACCAAATCTTAAAACATCGTTTAACCAAAATTGTTGTGAGTTTGCTGAATGTTTGGATAACTCGGGCTCTACAAACATATGGCGGTTGTATTCTGGATCAATTCCCTTCTCTTTCATAGAAGAAACGTAAGATTTGGGAACTGCGGTTGTTTCGTCAGAATTTTGTGATTCTGTAGGAGTAGCCATGGAAACTGTTAGCGGTAAAAAAAACGCTAACAATAGAAAATAGAAATAACCTTTTGAAATATACATGATATCTTTCCTTTTCCTTAAGTGATGAAGTTTGTTTTATTTAAACGATTCCTGTGATCACTTTCAGAACATAAAAGTACAAAGGGATCCCTATGATAATATTGATTGGAAATACAATCGATAAAGCAACTGTTAGGTAAATACTTGGGTTTGCTTCTGGAATGGATTCTTTCATAGCAGCTGGCACGGCAATATAAGAAGCTGACGCACACAATACCACAAACATAAGAGCGTCACCAATTGGCATTTGGATGATTTTAGTCAGTAGAATAGCAATGATTACGTTAATCAACATAATGATGAGCGCAGATCCTACGAGAAAAAAACCTACTTTCTTTAACTCTCGCATTTGTTTTGCGGCATCGATTCCTTTATCTAATAAGAAGAATGTAAGTAGTCCTTTAAAAATATCTTCAGTGAATGGTTTGGTTGTATTCCATCCGGACTCACCTGATAAATAACCTACAATCAATGCTCCAATCAAAATATAAACCGAAGAACTGAAGAAAGCTTCATGGAGTAATTGTTTCCACTGGATTTTTTCATTTACATTCTCGTTATTTTTCTTTTTGCCCAATCGATCAATGATGACTGCAAGAACGATTGCCGGTGATTCCATAAGAGCCATTCCCGCCACAATGAAACCTTGGTATTCATATCCGTAACTGTGTAAAAAAGCTCCGGCAGTTACAAAGGTCACTGCACTGATGGATCCAAAACTTCCCGCAAGGGCAGCAGAATTTGCATGGTCCAACTTTGCTCTGAAGATGAAGTAAGAGTAAATGGGAACAAAACATGCCATGAACATACAGGCAATCAGTGTCATTAGATGTTCTTCGGCAAAGGGAGACTTAAATAGTTCATGGCCACCTTTGAAGCCAATGGAGAATAAAAGATACAAAGATAGGAACTTGGAGACTCCTTCCGTTATCCGTAGGTCTGATTTAAAAAATACGACACCCATTCCTAAAAAGAAAAAGAGTACCGGTGGGTTTAAGATGTTGTTGAGTGCTGCATGGAAATCCATAATTTCTACCCTCTTGTTGTCATCATTTTAGACACCAATTTTGTCCAATATCATAAAATTGGACAAAAAATAATTCGTTTCAAAATTTCTCAAACATTGAAATCGCTTCCTTACGCACAGAATGCGCCAAAACTGGTGATTCAGATGAAACGAACTGCCGCTGTTCCCCTCCTATTGGCAATCCTAGCAGGACTCGGTGGGTGTTTGTGGAAACCGGAAAGTTTCTATGGGCGGAACATCAGCAGAGATGTCCAATTTTTGGTACCCCTCCGGACAGAAATTCCCAAAAATTGCAGTCATGAATCCATCCAATCTTTGCGAACTTTGGTCTGGATGGACAACCGCAGTGCGGACTCGCTTAGGGGAAAAAGGGAAGATGGTGGGCAGTGGGTTCGAGTCGAGCTGAAGAATGACTCCTCCGTGGACAATTATTTCAGTATTCTGATCCAATGGATCAACATTCCCTTTGTGGAACTTTGTTCGGAAGGTGCTGATGGAGAAATTGTCGATTCTTATAGTGGGTATGTTTGGGAAGATTGGATGGGGTTACTTTCTCCTTTTCCGCATTTTAACGTTACCCTTAAGGCGAAGGAAAGTCGATACTTCTATATTTACTTAGTATCTAACGAAGATCTCAACTTTCCGATTCGAACTGTCTCCTCCGCAAGTTACCGCTCCATTGTATTATTTCGGTTTTTAACATTTTTATTTTTTTCTATGGTGGGAATTGTTTCCTTTGGGTGGGCGATCGCAGAATACTTAAAATCAAAGGAAAAGGTTTACCTATCCATCTTAGTTCACTTTTTAATGTTTTTCCTTCTTGTGTATTCTGTACATGGAAAGGAGTTCGCTTCTATATTTGGAAATTCAAATAACTTAGTCAGACATTCTTATTATATATTTTTATCGATAAATCATTTCATATTTTTTGTTTATCTTGCTTCCTTTGATCAGTTTATAGGCAATCGTTTTTCAAAACAGGTATTGTTTTGGATCGGTGGGTTTGCGGGATTTTTGTATTTGTTTGTCCCTCTCCATCCACGTGTGTATGAATTTAGAATTTTTCTGGTTTTGTCTATTTTTGGAACAGCAGCATACTATCTGTTTAAAACTCATAATTTTTTGCTAACAAAACAAGAAAGTGATGAAAGGGCTTATGTATTTGGATGGTTCTTTTTTCTTTTTTCAGTCTTCTTGAAAACATTATTCCATTTTGATTTTTATCCATACCAACCATTCTTTATTTATGCCGCAGTTTTCTATCTTCCTTTTTTGACAGCCGGCTCTTTTTTGTTTTTGCGAAATTACGAAAAAAAAGATAAATCGAAAACTAGGTATCGGTCGGTAACAACGAAATTAGATAAAAGTGAATTTCGAAGTAAGCTCGAAACTCTGTTAGGTGCCGAAAAAGTATATCTTGATCCAAATTGTAATGAAGAACTCATTGCTTCCAAAATGGGTCTGTCTTACCACCAGTTAAGTGAACTGATCAACTCAGAATACAACTTCAATTTTCCTTCATTGTTAAACCAATACCGAATCAAAGAAGCCATGGCTTTATTGAATGAACAGCCAGAGCTCAATATTGCAGAAGTGGGTAGACTTTCTGGATTTGGATCTAGGTCTGCATTTTATCTGGAATTTAAAAAACAATCCGGTGTGAATCCGAACCAGTTTCGGAAAAATAAAAAGCCATTTTAAGATAGTTAGATAAAGAGGACAATCCCTATGAACAACAAAGAGAAACCAAAAGATTGGTTACCCGGGTTAAAAGAAAATTGGCGATCGGATATCATTTCCGGTTTTATCGTGTTTTTAATTGCGTTGCCCCTTTGTTTGGGCATCTCGCTTGCATCTGGGGCACCACCTATGGCAGGAATTTTTGCCGGAATTGTTGGTGGTGTTATCGCGTCCTTGTTAAGTGGCTCTCACCTAACAATCAATGGTCCTGCTGCTGGTTTGATCGCTGTTGTTTTGAACTCAATTATGGTATTAGGTGGCGGAGATCCAAAACTTGGATTTGAACTGACCCTTGCTGCCATTGTGATTGCTGGAGCTATTCAGGTTGTTTTAGGTTTAGTCAAAGCAGGAAATTTAACCGTTTATTTCCCCATCTCAGTTGTGCATGGGATGATGGCGGCTATTGGAATTATTATTATTTCAAAACAATTTTATGTAGCACTAGGAATCACTCCTAAAGCAAAAACGATCGGGGGATTACTATTAGAAATTCCTTTTAGTTTTTCCTTTGTGAATCCCGAAGTGGCCATCATTGGGATCTCCGCCATTGTGATCATTGCCGTATTAGCTAAAATCAAAAACCCTATAGTGAAAAAACTACCGGCGCCACTTGTAGCAGTGTTAGTTGGTATTCTCCTTGGGATCATTTTTGATTTAGCGGACGAACATTCTTATACTTTGCTCGACCAAATTTATAAAATTGGTCCAGAAAAATTAGTAAACCTCCCAGATCATATTTATGATGGGATTACTTTCCCAAATTTTTCACGATGGAAGGACGGAATTTTTTGGGTGATGGTAGTTACGATAGCGCTCATCGCAAGTATTGAATCATTGTTAACTGCAACTGCCGTTGATAATACAGATCCTTATCGACGTAAATCAAATATGGATCGCGAACTAGTCGCAAAAGGGGCTGGTAACTTCTTTCTTGGATGGATCGGAGGGCTACCAATCATTGCAGAGGTGGTTCGATCCTCTGCCAATATGGAAAATGGTGCAAAAACTCGATGGTCCAATTTTTTCCATGGACTTTTTTTACTTTTTTTCATTTTACTTTTACCAGGTCTGATCCATAAGATTCCTCTGGCATCGCTGGCAGGGATTTTAATTATGGTGGGATTTCGATTGGCTTCTCCACATGTTTTTAAAGAGACATACGAAAAAGGATGGGATCAAATTGTTATTTTTACTGTAACCGTAGTGCTTACTATCGTGGAGGATTTGTTAGTTGGTGTTTTTTGTGGAATCGTGACTGCTATTTTGATTCAAATTTATTTTGGAGTCCCTCTTCGTTATATCTTTGTTGCTGACATCACTGTTAAATCTGAGAACAAGACACATACTTTGGATGTAAAACATGCTTTGTTATTTTCTAATATGATTTCGTTGAAACTTTTGTTTAGAAAAATTACACCTGGTGAACGAGTGGATCTTAAGTTTGATAAGAATGTGAAAATGATCGGCTTTTCGGCCATTGAGTTTTTACAAAGTTTCAAAAGGGATTATGAGGAACGTGGTGGGCAGGTGAATTTGATTGGATTTGAGGATTTAAAACCGATTTCTGCTTATTATGGAGCCACTCGAATCCATAAGTAGTCCATAAAAAATTCTTGTAACTTAACTTTTAAAAACCAATATCCTTGTATGCAGCGGATATTGGTTTGTTCCCTCCTTTTTTTATTTCCCATTCTTATCCAAGCGAAAGATGTTCCTACTTTAAGTGGCAGGGTGATGGATGAAACTTGGACTTTGGATCCTGGGTTTGTTTCTGCATTAGAGAAACAACTTAAAGACCATGAAAGTAACACTAGTAACCAAATAGTTGTTCTTGTGATTCCTTCGCTCGAAGGAGAAGATATATCCGAATACTCAATCAAAGTTGTTGAAAAGTGGAAACTGGGACAAAAGAAAAAAGACAATGGAGTTTTGTTGTTAATCTCTCTTGGTGATCGAAAAATAAGAATAGAAGTCGGATATGGATTAGAAGGAAGTTTAACGGACATTTTGTGTCGCCATATCATTGAAAATGAAATTAAACCTGATTTTAAAAAAGGAGATCTTACCTCTGGAATTCAAAATGGTGTGAATGCAATTATTGAAGCCATTGCTGGTTCCTATACAACTCCCAAAACAGAAGACTATTCTCACTTAGGGCCTCTTTCTTTTTTAGGGGAAATTGGTGCAGGCCAAGATGAAATTCCGTATCAGGTGAGAATCTTTATCTCCGTTTTTGTATTGATCATTTTAGGAATTTTTACCTATGTAGCAGCTAACGCACCATATATTGGTTGGTTTATCTATTTCTTTTTGTTTCCCTTTTGGAGTATATTCCCCACGGCCATTCATGGTGCCAATATTGGTGCCGCAGTATTTTTAGCGTATGCAATTGGAGTTGGTTTGTATAAACTTTATCATCTATTGACCCCACATGGCCGTAAGCGAATGAAGAAGGGAATTTTTGGAGGATCTTATCGCAGCTCTGGTAGTAGCGGAGGATGGTCGAGTAGCAGTAGTGGGGGAAGCTCCCGATCCAGTGGTTTTAGCGGCGGTGGTGGGAGTTTTGGAGGGGGAGGTAGTTCTGGAAGTTGGTAATTTTTTTAAAAAAACTCAATCCACGGAACTTATCCCATCAAACTTGGGTTTAGTATATGGTGAAGTTGAGTAGAATTACATTTGTTATTTTGGAAGTATCTGGATTGTTCGGTCTGTCTGCAAAACCAATTCAAATAAAGGAACTCTGGCAAACAGCCTTACAATCCAATCCAGAATTTTTATCCGCCAAGGCTGATTATGACAAAGCCTTCTTTGAAAACGAAAAAAGTTATGCGGCTTACTTACCAACAGTTAATGTATTGGCATCTGCAAGACAATCTTCTGCAAACTTTAGTGGATCGGGTACTGTCAATGATCCTTTGATCAATGGGGCAAACACGGGTTCAACTACAACGCAAACTTCAAATTCAGGGGAGTCCAGACCAACAGCAGTCAATCGATATTCGGTGGGACTTAGTACAAACCAAAACCTTTTTGCTGGATTTCGAGATAAAAGTGGGATCGATAAAACTGAAGCCTTACTTCAGGCAGCAAAACAAACATTAAATGACTCAAGGTTGAAGATTTGTTTTGAATTGAAGTCGGGTTATGCACAAATGTTGTACGCAAAAGAACTCCACCAACTTTCCGAAAAAATTAAAGATAGGCGGACTAAAAATCGTGATTTGGTAAAACTTCGTTATGAAGTAGGTAGGGAACATAAGGGAAGTTTTTTACTCAGCGAATCCTTTGTGAAACAATCCGAATTTGAAGTTTCCTCGGCTTTTCGCCTCTTCGAAAGTAATTTGAATGAAGTGGAGAGAGTGATTGCCAATCGATTGGATATTAATATCAATTCTGAATTTGTTTATGAACCAATCCTCGAAAAAAAGTACTCAGAAAAAGAAAAAGAATCACTCTTAGAGGCTCATCCATCTGTTATGGCTGAACAATCAAAAGTGAGAGCAGCTCAAGCTAATATCGGTGTAGCGGAAGCTGGCTTTTATCCTGACCTCAATTTAAGTGCCACTGTGACAAGACAAGATGATGTTTGGTTACCCAAACCAAGGAATTATAGTTTTGGATTGAACTTAACCTATCCCTTGTTTAATGGCGGTCGAGATTATTATAATGTAAAAATTGCCAAAACGGAATATGAAAAATCCATTTATACTAGAGATTCGAAAAGGAACGCACTTTCGTTTTCTTTGGAGCAGTCCCACTTAAATTTTAAAAATGCTTCTGACCAACTGATAGTATTAACAGAATTCTATAAAGCATCGGAGATTCGGGCGATGATTGCTAGATCCCAATATTCCAATGGACTGATTAGTTTTGAAAATTGGGATATTATCGAAAACGATCTAATCAATCGTGAAAAAAATCTTTTGTTAGGTAAGAGGGATCTGAATTTGACTGAAGCTAGTTACTTGCGAAATTTAGGAAAGTGTTTTGATGAAGATTAAGTTTATATTCATTTCCATTGTTGTAATCATAATTTCTGTAACAGTCTATCTATTTGGTTTTGGAAAATCAAAATCAAATACCAAACTTGAATCTTCAAAAGCCTTCCGAGGTGATTTGATTGTTACGGTTCGTGCCACAGGAACTGCCATTCCCAAAAACCGATTGGAAATCAAACCTCCCATCGCAGGACGGGTGGAATCCATTTTAGTCAATGAAGGAAACCATGTAGGTCGTGGCAAAATTATTGCTTGGATGAGCTCTACAGAAAGGGCAGCCCTTCTCGATGCAGCTAGAGCTAAAGGAGAAGAGGAGTTAAAAAAATGGGAAGATTTTTATAAACCAACTCCTGTCATTTCGCCTTTACGAGGTTTGGTGATTGCATCTAACATTAGCCCTGGACAAACTGTCACACAACAAGACATTCTCTATGTGTTGTCAGATAACCTAATGGTACAGGCAAAGGTGGACGAAACGGATCTATCAAAAATAAAAATTGCTCAGATTGCCAATATCACAGTAGATTCTTATTCCAATACTCCTATTCAAGCGAAGGTGACCCATATTGCCTATGAAGCTGTGACGGAAAATAATGTAACTATGTACAATGTGGATTTGGAATTAAAAACCATTCCCGAATATTTGAGAAGTGGGATGTCGATTACTATCGACTTTATCATTTCGGAAGAGAGAGATGTGTTACTGCTTCCTAATGAATTTGTAAAAGCTGGGTCCGGTAAAGCGAAAGTCACCAAAAAGGTTGAGGGGGAACTTGTGGAAACAATGGTAACCATTGGGAATTCCGACGAACAGAATACTGCGATTCTTTCAGGCCTTACGGAAAATGAAATGGTATATAGAAAGAAAAAAATTCAAGAGGAAAAAAAGGCAAGTAGCGGTGGACCATTCTCCTCACCTAAAATGCCGAAGAGATAATGTTTGTTAGCAATTGAAATTCATAACTTAAATAAATCCTATTCCATAGGGAATTCGAAATTCCCCGTTCTTTCCGGGATCAATTTAAAAATCGAACAAGGTGAGTTTGTGGCCATTATGGGTCCTTCTGGTTCTGGCAAATCCACATTATTGCAAGTGATGGGACTTTTGGATCATGTAGATTCAGGTACCTATACTTTGTTTGGTCGTAAAGTAGATGGCGAATCTTCAAATACATTGTCCGATTTGCGAGGAAGCCTGATTGGATTTGTATTCCAACAATTCCATTTATTATCCAAATCCAATGCAATACAAAATGTAAGTTTACCATCCTTATATACAGATGTGGATCATACCAATGAAAGTGCTGTGGAGCAGTTAGAAAAGGTGGGTTTGGAAAATCGAATCCATCATACTCCGAATGAATTATCAGGAGGACAACAACAACGAGTGGCCATCGCTCGTGCGCTGCTTGTCGATCCACCGATCATCTTTGCGGATGAACCCACAGGGAACCTAGATTCCAAAAGTAAAATTGAAATCATGTTGGAATTACAACGCCTCCATCGGGAAGGAAAGACCATAGTTATGGTGACCCATGAACCGGAAATGGCGGAGTATTGTGATCGAGTCATCCATGTGAGTGATGGGAAAATTGTATCGGATGAAGGAAAAAAGAAAAAGCTAGCAAAGGTTCAAAATCTTTTTCCAAACATAAATCTAAAACGAAAAACAGGATGGCCTCTATTCCAAGGTATCTTTTTACAATCGCTATTTTCCTTATCATCTAATCGATTGCGCACTTTTTTATCGGCTCTTGGAATTCTTTTTGGCGTAGTTTGTGTCATCTCTGTGATGGCACTTGGAGAAGGTGCTAAAAAATCAGTAGAAGAACAATTCTCTTCGTTAGGTGCCAATTTGGTCATTGTTCGTACAGGAGGAATGAGAAGTGGGGGAGTGTCCTTAGAGGCAGGTACAGTCAATCGTTTGGATATCTTTGATGTCGGAGCCGTAGCCAAAAAATTTCCGGAAGTAAGACAAATCTCTGCTGTTGTGAATGGCCGAGGACAATTGGTCTATGGAAATCGAAATTGGAATAGTTATATCACGGGTGCGAGTCCCAACTATGAAACTCTTAGGAACTTAGAACCAATAGAAGGTAGGTTTTTTACAGAAGAAGAAAACCAAAAGAGAGCACTCGTATGTCTAGTGGGAAACACCGTCGTGAAAGAACTTTATGAAGGAAAAAATCCTGTAGGAACCTATTTAAAAGTAAATCGTATATTGTTTCGAGTCATTGGTCTTCTGCCCGAAAAAGGGAGTGGTGGATTTCGTGATCAGGACGATGTAGTTTTAATTCCACTAAACACTGCTATGCGAAGATTATTAAATAAAGATGCAGTGGATAATTTAGAAATGGAATTGGAGAAAATAGAATCTTCAGACGAATTCACAACTTCCTTAAAACGATATTTGCATGAAAGACATGGAACAAATGAATCGATGGGAAATCTTTACCAAGTGATGAACATGGCTGACATCCAATCCGCTGTCTCTGAAACCAACCAAACTATGACTACCCTTCTCATTGCCCTCGCAACGGTTTCTCTTATGGTGGGTGGGATTGGAATTATGAATATTATGTTAGTCTCAGTTAAAGAAAGAACCAAAGAAATTGGACTTAGAAAAGCTCTAGGTGCACGTGAGTCAGACATTCGGATGCAATTTTTAATTGAATCGACATTGACGAGTTTGACTGGTGGGATTGTGGGACTTGTATTTGGAATCCTGTCCGTTTTATTTTTACAAGAATACTTTGGTTGGAGTATTGTTTTGTCCTTTCCTTCTATTGGATTTGCATTTCTATTTTCCATATCGATCGGAATTCTCTTTGGCTGGTGGCCTTCTGAGTATGCTGCCAAACTGAGTCCCATCGTGGCATTACGATCGGAATGAATATAAAACTGAATCCAAGGAAAGTCCCTCAACAAAAACGCTCTAAAGAGAGGTATCAAAAAATTGTAAATACCGCAATTGAGTTATTAGGTGAGGTTGGATATGATGATCTGACTACGGATTTGATTGCCGAAAGGAGTGGAATTTCTGTCGGATCTATCTATCAATTTTTTCCGAACAAAGAATCTATTATTTATTCCCATGCGGAATCGTGTTATTTTATCCTTCATGATCATTTTTTTAAACTTCTAGATGAAGAATTAAAAAAGAAAAAAAAGTTCTCTCCGGATTTCATTGAATTTACACTTCAATCGTTTGAACGAGCCTTAAATGAAGTCAAAGGATATCGTTTGATCAATTCCATACTCTATACGAACCAAGCCTTGTTGCAATTGGATATTGAGAGTAATGAAAGATTTGCAAAGTCATTAGCAAAAAAAGTGATCCTCCATTTGTTTCCTAAAGTAGATAAAAAACGCGCCTACTATAGTTCCTTAATGATTGTGGAAACGGTGGATGCTGTGTTCAAAATTGCCCAAAGAAAGGGAAAACCGACTGAAAAGAAGGCAGTGATCGCGGAGCTTAAGAATCTTTTGTTTGTATATTTTTCCTCCTTCCTTTGATTTAACATTGACAAAGTTTTAACACAGATGTAAAATTCTCAAAATGTGAGGGAATCCTCATATTCTGGGAAAGACCGATGAAACAGACCAAAAAGATTTTATTAGGAATCTCAATTGCCGTATTCATAACACTTGGTATGAATCATTGCAGTTCAGAAGATCCTGCCAATTCGGCGTTTGTCCACGTTACCATGATGGACAATGCCTTTCACCCGCCAGTCATTCGAACTTTTAAAGGCGGAAAAATTCGATTTGTGAACGAAGGAAATAACCCTCACAATGCTATCTCTATCACCAAAGATTGGTCTACAGAGAAAACATTTGGTAATTTGGCTATGTTTCGCGGTGCACATACGGATGTGTTCTTTCCAGAAGAGGGTGTTTTTCCTTATTTCTGTTCCTTTCATGCCTCACCCGATGGCAAAATCGGAATGACCGGTGTTGCCGTGATTGGAGATGCAACTTACAATCCGCAGACGAACATAACAAAATCAAAGATATCAAAAAAATGGACAGGGGTCACTCGTAAGGTTCCTTCCCAATACAAAACCATTCAGAATGCAGTGGATGCTGCCTTACCTGGTGACTTAGTCCTTGTCGCAAAAGGTGTCTATAAAGAAGAAGTGACTGTCACTACACCTTCGATTGTGATTCGTGGAGAAGATCGTAATGAAACCATTATCGATGGTGAATTCCTTCGCGGAAACGGAATCATGGTTGTAGGAGCTGACGGAGTTGCGGTAGAAAACCTAACAACAAGAAATGCCACACTCAATGGTGTATATTGGACGGGAGTAAAAGGATACCGCGGATCGTACTTAACGGCTTATAATAACGGAGACTACGGAGTTTATGCATTTGATTCAGTTGATGGACTTATGGAACATTCTTATGCTTCTGGATCTCCTGACTCTGGTTTTTATATTGGCCAGTGTAATCCATGTAATGCGATTATCAATGATGTGATTTCTGAGAATAATGCCCTTGGATATTCGGGGACTAACTCCAGTGGAAATTTATACCTTTTATCTTCTATTTGGAGAAAAAACCAATTGGGTATAGGACCAAATACATTGGATAGAGAGTTACTTCCTCCTCAGAAACAAATTGTCGTGAAGAAAAATATTGTTTATGATAATAATAATACCAATGCTCCTTCTAAAAAGTTAGAATATCCATCAATTGGAAACGGTATCGCTTTACTTGGGGCCTTAGAAAATGTTGTGGAAGACAATTTAGTTTTTAATCATAACAACTACGGAATTTTAGTTACCATGAATATCGACGAGAACATTTGGATTTCCAATAACAACGTCGTAAAAAATAATAAGGTATATCATTCTGGTAGGGGGGATATTGCTCTTAGCGGACCTGTGAATGTGGGAAACTGTTTTGAAGGAAACTCTTATGGAGTGTCAAGCCCACCACTACTCGAAACCCTACAATCTTGTACAGGCATTCGTTATCCTCACACGGGAGATATGTCCTCTAGCATTGGATTGTTAGCTTTATTTGTTCAGGCAAATCTTAAGGAGTTTGTACTTGGCTCTTACCAAAACCAACCAATCCCACCTTCTCAAATGAATATGCCTAAAGAAAGTTTGGCGAATGTGTTACCTGCACATGATGTTTTTGAAACAAACAAAGGTTTGATAACAACTGCGGAACTTCCGAAACTTAGCCAAGCTGAATTTGATTCTGCCACGAACAAAATGTACACATCGGGATGGAGAGTTCATTTTCCAGGCACTTTAAAAACATGGTATTTCCATCTTATGGGATATTTGTTGCCATTTGCTATTTTTGCAGCTTGGACTGGTCTTGCCATTTTGGATCGATTTTCTGCGAAAGGTTCCAAGTTGGATTATTACTTTTGGCTGATTTTACTGGTTCCGTTTATTGGATCTTTGATCTATTTGTATTCCAAAGAATCAAAAATTTCAAAAGCCGTTCGAAACACAGTAGTTTTCGGTGGCATTTTTCTTTTCTTTACCATTCTGGCTTATGCCGGTTATGCGATGACGGCGGTAACAGAACCGTCTGTAACTTAATATAGGAGTTTATTTATGGAAACAACTTTTGCAAACCCAGGTTTTTGGACATACTTTATCGGATCTTATGCGTATTACCTTCCTTTTGTTTTAACGATGGTTTGGGCACCGCTGGCACTCTTTGGTTTATCCAAACAAAAAGGAATGGATACAACAAAACAAATCATTTGGTCACTTGTGATTTTGGTAGTTCCGGTAGTTGGGCCCGCGGTTTATTTGTTAGTAGCCGATACCGAATACGAAAAAAAATTCAAACAGATCGCTGTTGGCGGCGGTCTTGGAGTTTTAGTTCTTGTTTGGGTTCTCAGTTTAATTTCTCACATCTAAGATATAAGAGAGTTTTATTATGGATCGGAAGAGTTTTTTAACAACAATCGGATTCGGTGTTATGGGATTTGTGGGATCACTTTTTGGATCTATCAAATTCAATTCACGGAACTCTGAAGAAATTTGTGGACCTTCTGATCCATCCGTTGCAACTAACTTTGGAGTGGTGACCACTCCTACTGTAAGTGATAATTACCAAAATTCGATTGGAGCTGGCGGGAGTTTACGGGGGACAAACACTTACGGGAGTATGGCCCACCCACCTTTTTTTATTAAAGAGGAGTATACTCAAAGGTTTTACTACCCGCCTAACTATAAGAATACGAATCAAAAAGTAAAAGAATTTAATTTAAATCTTTTTCCTTTGAGTATGAATATTGCTCATAATATCAACTACCCGGCATGGACCTTTGATGGACTCGTTCCTGGCCCTGTTCTTCGTGCCAATTTGGGTGATACTCTTCGTATACATGTTAAAAATTCTAGCCCGGATCCTCATTCTTTGCACTTTCACGGAACTCATGATCCTCTAGAGGATGGATGGGAGCCAATTCCGGCCTTTGGAGAAAGAACTTATCAAATAGAAGCAGGTCCTATTGGACTTCATCCCTACCATTGCCATGTACCGCCACTTATGGTGCATACCGCCAAAGGGTTGTATGGTGCTTTGCTCGTAGATCCACTTACCAAACGAAAACCTGCCCATGAATTTGTTATGACATTTTCTGGATGGGATACCAAAGGAAAGGGTAAAAACGATTATTATACTTGGAATGGGATAGCAGGGATTTATGATCGTTATCCTATGAAAGTTCCCGTAGGGGAAAGGGTTCGGTTCTACATTCAAAATATGATGGAAAGAGAACCCATCATTACCTT
Organism: Leptospira abararensis; assembly: GCF_016918735.1. Classification (GTDB taxonomy): domain Bacteria; phylum Spirochaetota; class Leptospiria; order Leptospirales; family Leptospiraceae; genus Leptospira_A; species Leptospira_A abararensis. The sequence continues at coordinate 64,861 of NZ_JAFFPR010000055.1, read as the reverse complement.
TCATTTACACGCGCAGACTTTTGATATCATTCGAAGTTTGGGAAGTATTGTTCCCGATGGACATTCTGATGTTGTGACTATCGGCCAAACGGAACGAGTTGTGATTGAATTTGTACTGAAGAAAAAAGGTCGGTATATGTTTCATCCCCATCAAACACATATGGCTGAAAATGGAGGAATGGGTTGGATCGTCGCCGTATAACTCTGATCAGCCTTTTTTTGATCCTAAGTTTTTTTTCTTTTTGTAAATCCAAAGAAGATACAATCAAAGAAGAGTGGAAACATTTATCCTTTGTAAAACCAGATGGGAGTTTACTCGACCCGAAGTTTTGGTCTGAAAAAAAATCTGTTTTGTACTTTGGGTTCTCTCATTGCCCCGATATGTGTCCTCTTGCATTGACTAATTTTGGTCGGGCTTCACTGATACTCGGTGAAAAATCGAATCGATTTCGATTTATTTTTGTAACGCTGGACCCAGAGAGGGATTCTCCTGCGACATTGAAAAACTATATACAGAATTTTCCTGGAAAGAATTTAACAGCACTTTCTCCCAATGCAGAGTCTCTAATCAAACTCACCGACCTATTTGGAATTGTCAGAGAAAAAGTCGGTGAGGGAAAAAGTTATAGAATAAATCATTCCAATTTTATTTATGTATTGGATGAAAATCTGAATACGCTCACAAGTTTTCCTGGTGGAGTTTCTGGTAATGCCCTAGCAACAAAACTTAGAGAACTTGCTGAACTCTAGATGTAAGGATGATTTCGATTTCAGTCCTTGCGCCTTCAGGATAATTTCTAGACACTTCGAAACTAAACTCCGAATAAAGATTTTTTAATCGTTCTTTTATATTTCCTAAAGATCGTTCTAATAATTTTGTTTTATCCGCAAGTAATTCCTCTGGAATTCCAATCCCATTGTCATAGACAACGAAACTAAAAACAGAATCACGTATCATTTTTGCATGAATGAACAATTGGAACTGTTCCTCTGCTGATCCCCGAAATCCATGTTTAAAAGAGTTTTCGATAATCGGTTGCAAAAGAAGTGGCGGAAGTATTACCGAAGAAAAGTCTCCAGATTTTTTGAAATCAATTTGGATTGTATCGTAAAATCTTAGTTTTTGTAGATGTAGATAATCTTCTAAAAAATTCCATTCTTCTTCAAAGGGAATCCAATCTCTATCGGTTCTGTCCGAAATGAATCTATAATTATTTGCTAGACTCAAAATAGCATCACCAATTAACTCTGGTTTGATTTTATGAAGAGCATGAATCGTATTTAGAGAATTGAATAGATAATGTGGACTCATCTTTGTTTGTAAAGTCTTGAGTTGGCTTTCTTTTAATGATTTCTCTGCTTTCAATAAATCTTCTTTGTACAATTGTGCTTTTTGTCTATTTGCAAATATTGTGCGTTCTAAAGCAAAACCTTGGGAAATAACACCGAATAACACTCCCCAAAGAACTACTTTGTTTGTGGAGTTATCATTCGATTTGATTGCTAGGAAAATTTCTAAAATTACAAGGAAAAATGTAACACTAAAACCTATAAAATGTCCAAAAGCCTCGGGATTTCCTTTTTTCCAAGCTTCAAAGGTAATATAAATTGGTCCAAGTATGTTGATGAGATTGAATAGAATAAAAAAACTTCTGCTACTAATGAGCAATGTATGGGAAACATCAAAGAATGGAAGGGAAAAAACTAAAATGGTGGTCAATGTACAAATCAATACATCTAAATAAATTAGTATATCGAGAACTCTATAACTTCCACTTCCGAAAAGGCGCCGCACTCCTGATAACATAGGAATAAAAACAAAATTGGAAGATATCGTAGTGAGTATAAATAATGTTTCTGAATTTGTAAAAAGGTATCGAATGAGTATATTGGAGGTTAGGCCGAGCAGTCCGAAACACAAAGAAAAAGCAGAAAAATCCAGAAGGATATTGTATTGTTTTTTAAATTCAATGAAATAGACTAGTGCGCATATAATTCCAATCATTAGGAAGAAGGAATGAAAGAAAATAGGTGTTAAATTTTTTAAAGCGACTTCGCGGTATAAGGCGGTTTGTTTACCTACTAAATTTTCAACAATAGAAATAAGAAAGAGGATACCTTTTTTATGATACAATCTTAGATAGTAGTACTTTGAATCATCATTTGGAATTTTAACCCAATCAAATTTTGACTGAAATATATTCGGTAATCTTTCCTGTTCTAAAAAGTCCCCATATTTGAAAATGGATTCTCCATATTCATTAAAAATCTCTATATTTAAACCTCCATGTTCTAATAAAAAGTATAGTTCTTCTTTTACTTTTTGATTTCGAAATGCTTTGGAACGTAACCAAATAAATTCAGAATCTGTGATTCGTTGAAGTTCCGTATCATTAATCCAACCGAAAATGGATTCCCAGTAAACTTTATGCATTTTTTGAAAGTCAATCTTTCCATTGTCATCCGTCGGTATATCTCCAACAAAATATTCGGTATTTTCAGCTAGGTAATATTCTGCTAAAGAACTATCTGTGGGTTTTAATACGGAGTAACTATAAGAGGTTAAAGAGACTGTTAAAACGAGAGAAAGGAGGCAGATGGATAGAGTTGGTCTTTCTAAAAATCTGCTCCAATAGTTTCCCATAGAACTTACGTTAGTCTTCTAAGGAAAATAAAATAGGAAGTCTGTGGGCCATTTTTTTTGGCTGCCCTTGCACATAACCTGGACTAAATCGAACTCGTTTGATGAGCTTCATGGCTGCCTCTTCAAATCCATAACCAGCCCGACCAGAAACAATTTTTGCTGATTGTAGACTTCCATCTTCGTTCACTTGAACTAGAAGTACAACTTGTTTTTCAACAATATTGGCTGCTTTTGCTTGTGGAGGAAAGTATTCCTTCAAGTCAAAGTCAATGATAGCCGTCGGCATTTTGTCTCCATTGAAAGAGAATAGATATCCGTCTTTGTCCGTTCCATTACCTGAAAGTTGGTTTGGATTGATGTCTGAGTTGTCGGGTTCATCGGCTTTGTCTTTGTTACTTCCTTCCACCCATTCCTGTTTTTCAATAGGCGCTGGAGAGGAGGTTCCCCCAATCAGTTCTGGAGGAATTTCTTCAAAACTAACATCCACATCTTCGAAGTTTGATTCTTCGATCACTTCATCACCACGTAATTGGCTTATCTTATAACCAGCGTAAGTTGCCGTATGAACAAACAAACTACCAATCAAACAAACGTGGAACAAACGTTCTCTATTTTGTTTGATAGAATGTTTGAAAGATTCCAATAGTTCCGCAAAACGATTCATTTTTTTACACTGAGGGCAATTTTAGTCACACCCGCTTTTCGGATGATTCCCATCAGCTCCGTAATTTTTCCATAAGGGAGACTTTCATCTGCGGAGAGAGTTAAACGCATATTAGGTCTAATTTTTGCTTCTCTTTCTAGATTTCTGACTAGGCCAGAAATGTCCGTGTCTTTTCCCTCTAATAGAATTGCACCCGTTTTAGTTAACGCTACTTGTACCGATTCGGCAACGTTCGGATCAGCAGCTTGTACTTTTGGTAAATTGATATTTAAACTTTCTTTTTTTAGGAAGTTTGCCGTTACCATAAAAATGACTAGAAGAACTAAAATCACATCCACCATGGGGGTGATGTTAATACTTCCAATTTCTTCGTCTTGAGAACCTGATGCTCCAGCCATAATTATACCTTTGTCTTATTCATTTGATAAGAGAGTAGTTCTTTTTTCAGAATTTCCATATTCTGCAAAATGACTTTGGACTTCCTAGAAAAATAATTGTTCGCCATTACCACAGGAATGGCAACCGCAAGACCCGCAGCCGTTGCGAGAAGAGCTGTAGAGATGGAACGCATCACCACTTCTGCACCAGAACTTCCCAAGGTTCCCAAACCATAAAATGCTTTGATAACACCAAGAACCGTTCCCAACAATCCAATAAAAGGAGCATTATTACCCAATGTGTTTAGGATTGGTAATCGTTTTTCCAGCTCCAATTTTTCAGATAGAATTTGGCCATCTAAACTTTCATCCAATCCCTTTCTTCCTAATTTCAATTGATTGAGAGCAAACTGAAGGAATCTTGTATAAGCTGATTCTTCACCGGCATCGGTTTTCCAATGAATTTCTGGTTCTTCTTGTAAGGAAGTTCTAACTTCGTTTAAATAATCTTCGTTTTTTTTACCTAAAGATTTTTTGTAATAAATTAACCTTTCGGCAAACACTGCCAATGCGATAACACTTGCTACTGCCATTGCAATAAAGACTAATTCTTCACCTATTTCTACATACTCTTGCATACTATTCTCCGTTTTGAATGATATTAAATAATAAATATAATGGAATCTGGTCTGTGCTAATTTGATTGTTCGTCGATGCAAAACAAGATCTCAAACAAGAAATTGCTGAACTAGATGTTAGACTAGATTCTATTAGTGCAGGGATTGTTGATTGAATACAAAGTCCTGAACTTGTTTTTGATTTCCAATCAGTCACTTGGCAATTGAAGGCACAGGTTTGTGCAATTGCTGACATATTTTTATATGTAGAATTTATCATTCCTTGGCAAGTGAGAGTTTTTGCACTTGATGTAGTTTCTGTAAAAGGTGCCCCGACTGATTCAGCATAGGCTTTGAAACATAAATCTTTGTTTGTGATGATTGATTCACAGGTTTCTTGCGGTGCATTCGGTGTTGCCAGATACTGTAACAAAACTGTTTCTTTATAAGAATCTTCGAATTTTTTAGACTCAGCGCAAGAAAACAGAATTAGAATTCCAAGAAAAAGGATGTTATACTTCATTAGAAGTGTACCTCCATACCAATGTTGAAAAATGGAATTACAGTACCACCTGGAAGTTCTAAGGTTCCAAAGGTATCATTTTCTTTAGGGTTTGTTGCTGAAAATGGTCTTGAATTATCAAAATCATAACCGTTTTTATTTTTTCTCATATAAACGTTTACGATTTCTAGATACCAGTTCATATAACCCCAAGAATAGTTTTCAAATATATCAAATCGAATATCGAACCTATGAAAATCAGTTCCACGTTTAACATATCCATACTGAGGTGAATTGGGGTTATTGGAATATTGTGGGTTCCAATAGGTAAGACCATTGAGTGGATTTGAAAATCTTCCTCCATCATCGCCAACCACAGGTCTTGAAGGAACCGATGTTAAATAACTCCACCGACCACCGATTTGAAATCCTTCACTCATTCTCCAACCATAGATAAAGTTTGCTACGTGGGTTCTATCCCAAGGTGCTAATTGTTCTTTTGAGTTTGGAAAATAAGCAGCAAGAATTTTTCTTTCGATCCCACCAACTTGTGATGTATCACCTTCATAAACTTGGTATAGGTTTGTGTTTTGAAAAGATTGTGACCAAGTATAGGAGATCCAACCAAACCAATCTCTTGTACCTGGGCGTGCATTTTTACGAATCAAAAGTTCGTATCCATGAGACCAACCTGAAGCTCTGTTTGAATAGTTTAACGGACGATTGGCGACGATTGGTTGAGTTAACCATTGACCCTTATCAGGATTTAATCCAACTGGACTGGATACATAAGGATCATCAATAATGGTATCTGTGAATTGGTTTTTGAAAACTTCCATTTTCACCTGCCAAACCTGGTCGATCTTTTGATCGATACCCGCACTGACTTTTCTTGCTCTCTCGAATCGTAAATCAGGGTTTCCTGTTTCTGAGTTAAAGTTCGTAGTTAAAGGAAATCTGGACACATCACCACCACTTCCATAGACAGTCATACCTTTTCCAACTTCAGGAAATGTATAAGAGGCTGTCGCTCTCGGTGTTAAGGCACCATTACCTGTAACTTGAACATAGTCATAACGTGCACCTGGTTCGAAAACAAAATTACCAAATTTAAAATGAAGTGTTGTATAGGCATTGTAGTAAGGCGAATTCCCTTGAATGCTAATAGGTCGACCAACAAAATCAGGGTTTGCCGAATTGTATGGGTTAGGTGAGGGATTTGTTGGATCTCGCAGAGCTACTTCCGTTCCATAATCTCTAAAAGAAAATCTTCTTACCTCTGTTCCAAAATCAACTTTTAAAAATCTGGTTGCTGTCCAGTATGCATCCTGGCGGACACCAACGTAACTTCCTCTTTGGTATTGTTTTCCCTGGATAGTTCCAAAACCAACATTGTATTCACCAATCGGATCAAAGTTAATCAATGTAATACGGTTCTGAAACTTGTCACCAGGAATCCAAGTATAACGAAGTGCTGTTGTTCTAAAACTTTGCCCAAAACTTGCTTTGGCTCCACTTAAAAGTGCAAATGCGGAAGCGGTGGGATCATTGGCAGGTTTATTCGGAACATCGATAGCAAAATTGTCCTGGGCCGTTAGGTTATAAAAAGAGATTTGGTGCTCTGGGGTAAAGTTATGAACATATTTAATTTGAGAGTCGTTATACCTCGGAAGTCGAATTCCTTCGGGTAAAAGTCCTGTTGCACCTAACGTTTTATCCAGATATCCAAGTTTACCAGCAATTGCCAAATAACCTTTACCACCTGAAGTGGGAGTCGCCGCATAGGCCGTTGTATTCCATAAGGAGACCTGAAAAGCACCTTTTGTTTTTTGAACAGAGTCAACAGTTTCAATTTCAATGATACCACCTGTCGCATTATTAAAGTTTGCCGGATAAGCACCTGAATATAAGTCAATTGATTTGATTAAGTCGTTATGAATCACCGATGTTAATCCATCTAAGTGGAATGGATATAAAATAGGGAGATCATCATAAAGATAGGTGTTGGCATTAGGGTTGGCACCACGTACAATAATCCCATTGGCACCGCCTCCGAAACCTATGTTGGGAATGACTCCCGGAAGAGTTTCCAAGGCACGGAGAGCTTCTCCAAAAGTACCTGGCATCCTTTTGATTTCTTCATAACGCACCTTAGTTCGAGAAGAAACCGTCTTTTCCCTTTCCCCTTCCACAACGATTCCCGTTTTGGGTGCACTCGTTTTTTTCTCTGTGTAGATGGTTCTTGATTCATCTTCGGATCCAACTGAAATCTTTATTTCTTGGATTCCTGTGTCGCGTAATAAACGTAAGGTGTAATCACCTGCAGTTGGAAACTCTAGTGTAACATTTCCCTCTGCATCCGTTTGCGCAAATTTTTTCGTTTCAAAAATTAAAACGGATAGGTTCTTCTCTGCAATTTCTTTTTTTGGATTGATCAGTTTGGCACGAATACTCACTGCAAACAGTGGGGATCCAATACAAAAAAGGAAAATTCCAAATAAGATAGGGTTATTTAATTTGAATTTTACTGAGTTCATTGAAGTTTAAATACCAAGGGAGGTCTCCCGTTTCTTTTTCGAGGTAAATGAGAGTACAGGGTAAGGGATAACCGAGAAACGGACATTCCGTACGCGTAATCGCAATCGTACAAAAATCCAAATTCCTTTGGATTGGTTTATTCAATATCACCAAAGGTGGATTTGGGATGGGGTTTCCACATTTTTCAGATGCAAATTTTGCAGCAGCATACACTTGACTTTGTGCATCATTTGTTTCTACACGATCCACACCGGGCCCACAATGATAAGTTAACCCTACCGTGAGTATAAATATTCCAAACCAAAATTTCATTTGGTACCTTTTGTTCCTGGGCTTTCCGCCTCTTCCGGTTGTCCAACGACATCAGCCGTTACATTTACCACTGTAACCAATCCTAAAGGGAAATATGCTTTGTCTTCTCTTTGGATTTTGATATTGATCAAAGTTTTTCCAGTAGGATATTTTTCTAAAATTTGACTCATCGCTAATTCTACATTAGGTGCTTTTGTTACTGGAAACATTCCGAGTAAATAAAAAGCAGAGTCTTGTCCTGTCCCTTTACCTAGAATTTTATATTCTGTGGAACGTACAACTGTCGCTGAATCAAATAAATGAATATCCTTCGGAACATGTGAACCGATACAACCCATTGCCATAATTAAGGCCGACAGGAAACTGATAAAGATTTTGGGAATCGAGGTTTTCATTCGTTATTTTATCTTTTGTTTTTATTCGTTGATTGCGTCGGGAATCGTACCAAGTCACCTTTGATGGTAAATCGATAACGTGTTAATGGTCCAAAAATTGATTTATCATTCCAGTAACGAATGTTAACGAGTGCATCCCCTGCATCCTCTTCCATCACTCTTTCGTATAAGTCAGTAATAGGTGGTTCGGTGAAAGGTAGACCAAAAATAATAAAGTCTAGTGCGTACCATGTAAAGGTTTTCTCTACAGTTTTTACTGTTTCGTAAGGTGTGTTTGGGATCGGTTTATTACTAGTAGCAATTCCAACGGAAGAAGAGGCACAATTGAATGAACCTAAAGTTAAAAGGAAGATGCTTGCAGTAGCGATAAAATGTTTCATAAAAAAACTCCGTCTTTGAGTCCAGATACTATTTTTATGGCTTTGGTCAACGGAATAATTGGGCTAACGACGATTAACTACCTAACTTGGAATGAACGCTACATATTCGGGAGTGAAATCAGAATCTGTTACAGTTTGAGTGCTTCTTTGAGATTTTGAGCAAAGGACCTACCAACCGGAAGGGTGGTTTCGTCCTCATTCTTTAGTTGGATGGTATAAGATCCACCCTTATCATAGCGTAGACTTGTCACGTAATCTAAATTAACCAAAAAACCCTTATGGATTCGAATGAACTGTTCAGTAGGTAATTTTTCTTCAATTTCCTTCAGCAATTTTGAAGTTTCGTAATCTTTCTGTGTAGTATGAATCACACAACTTTTGTTATTTGCCGAAATGAATTGTATGTCTTGAAACGCTAATAAAAATACAGCAGAATCTGATTGAATTTTGAGATTAGTTATCTTTTCCTTAGAAGTGCTTTTGATTTGTTTCGATTCTTGTAGAAATCGTAAAGCTTTATCCACAGATTTTCGAAATCGATCAAAAGAAAAGGGTTTGAGCAAATAATCAGTCGCATCTAAATCAAATGCCTCTACAGCATGTTCACTATACGCAGTGGTGATTATGAAAAAAATGGATTTATTATGCTCCTTTCTTAAAATATCCATTCCATTAACTGCGGGGAGGTTGATGTCCATAAAAACTAGATCAAATTGTTTTTCTTGGAGTAAGTGCAATGCCTTATCACCACTTTCAGCAATCCCTGCAAGTTTTAACTCGGCACAGTTCATAATATAATCCATCATAAGCATCCTTGCTGGATACTCATCTTCGATGATTAGAACTGAATAAGTGGAGGAGCCCATGAATTTAATTTATGTTACATCAATAAAGAAAAAAGTGACATCGTCTTTTAGTTCTTCTTCCGAAAATTTCGAAATTTGAACAATGATTTCTTGTGACAATGTTTTTATGTCCTTGTTTTTCCCTTTTTCCAGTAGATCAAGTATTTTGCTTTCACCGAACAATTTATTTTCTGCACGAGCTTCTGTTACACCATCTGTGAAAAAAAAGTAGCGATCACCAGTTTCCATTTTATGCGTCCATTCAGCGTAAGTAAAGGAATCTCGCCATCCAATGATGGGACCTTTTACATTCATAAATTCGAATTTACCTCGGATTCGATTGTAAATGAGTGGGTTGGGATGACCCGCTGAGGAAAAGATAATATTTTTTTCTTTTGTATCAATGAGAGCACAACATGCCGTAATAAAATATCTACTGACTAGTGATGTCAATGCTTGGTTCATATGTTCTAAAACATCTTTGGGTGAATTGATATTTTTTGTAGATTCCCTAAACTGCACTTTTACCATCGAAGATACAAAAGCAGCAGGAACTCCGTGCCCGGCTACATCAGCAATTAACAAAAGCAAGCGATTGTCGTCTAACTCTACCCAATCATACAAATCACCACCCACTTGTTTCATAGGAAGGTAAGTTGTATGAATTCGAATTCCAATTGTATTTGGATGTTCTTTTGGAAGAAGGTAACTTTGTAGTTGGGAGGCAAAGAATAAGTCTTGTTCTAAGTCCTGGTTTTTTTCCCTGAGTTCAATGGTTCTTTCGCGAACACGAATTTCCAAATCCTTGGTTAGTATAGAAAGTTCTTTTTCATTTTTTGCATGTCTGTAAGAGATAGCGACTCCTGAAAGAATCATTAGAATCAAAAATCCGTATTGCGTTAAATAAATATTTTTTCCTGAAGTAACATCGATGATGATATCAATCGTAGCACCGGTGCAAATACAGATAAAACCAACAGCTAAAAAGTAAGCTTCTGCTTTTTTTGCCTTTGCCGCTCTAATGACCCCTCTAATGATAAAGAAAATAACCAATAACAAAGAAAACTCCCAAATCCGGAGTAGTAATATTCTTGTTGGTATTTCAATTTCCCATGTTTGCGCAAATGCAATACCGAGAAGGAAAAATACAAGTAACCTTTCTTTTATGTGGAATTTGGTTTGGAATAAAGAATAACTAAACAGAAAGATCGAAACAGGAAGCAAAGTTTGAGCTGTAAAAAAAACCTTTAACCAAAAGAAAAATGAGAAGTTTGTATATGTATAACTAATGTTTAATAGGGGTAATCTCCACATAACAAATATTAATGTGGATAATAAAAGATAGAAGTTTGCTTTTGCCTGTCTTTTTAATATTATCGAAAAAATTTGGTAAGCACCAATTCCGAAGAATAACATAATAAAACAAAAATCTCTCCCATCCTCTCGGATGATGAATTCCTGTAATTGTTCGTAATTTCCCAATACAGGAACTTTTCGAAACAAACCACCTTGGAATGTTTTATTCCGGAAGTGGATTTCAATTTCTAGTTCGTTCGCTTCATTGACTTTGAGAACAGAACTAGGGATAAAATATAATCGTTTGTAATACCAGTTGGGTAAATACAATCCATCTGCAGATACACTACCAGTCTCTCCTAACAATATTCCATTCACAAAAAGTTTGTCGACCTCTTGGACTCTGTCTAAATAGATGCCAAGTGGTTTGTTGTCTGGTTCGTAATAAAAACTGGTTTTGTAAGAACCGTGAACCGGTGGGTTCATTCCTTGCAAAGAGAGGCCTTTTCCGACTTGGATTGGTTTTGTTTCCCCTTGGGACGTAAAAGTCCAACCTTCCGACAAAGTCGTAAGATATTGGGAACTTACTTTCAATGGTTCCGAGGAAAGCGAAAATACCGCAGTAAGTAAAATGGGGAAAATAAATGAGAGGGATCTCATCACTATCGGCTAAAGGTAGTTCTGAACAGGGAGAATGCAAGTTGATTTTCAATCTCTTATATAGTTTAGTTAATTTTTTGGAGAGAATCTAAATGACAATCACTCAACTTCGATATATCGTCGCTTTGGATCAGTTCAAAAGTTTTGCAAAAGCCGCCGAACATTGCTTAATCGCTCAACCTACATTGAGTTTACAAATTCAAAAGGTGGAGCAGGAGCTTGGTTTCGAATTATTCGATAGAAAGAAAAATCCGGTCATTACCACAAAATTAGGTAAAGCTGTAGTTGATCAGGCAAAAAATACTTTAAAAGAAGCTGATAAGCTCTTTGAAATTGTCGGCCAATGGAAGGATGAACCTGCTGGCAATATTTCTATTGGAATCATTCCTACAGTCAGTAATTATTTAATCCCTTCTATTTATCAGAGTTTACAGACTGAGTTTTCGAAAGTGAACTTTCGGATTTCGGAATTACCAACACTTTCCATTATCGAAAAATTAGAATCGGAAGAAATTGATTTAGGGATTCTCGCAACTCCGCTAAAGATTTCAAACATCGTTGAACACCCGCTCTACTACGAGCCCTTTGTTGTTTACTATCCCAAAGATGCCAAAGAAAAATCAGCCTCTGTTTCCATGAAACATATCGAAAAATATCCTCTCCTTGTGCTTGGAGAGGAACATTGTTTTCGCCACCAGTCCTTAAAAATCTGTAATCGTAATTCGCTTGCGAAAATTGAAAGTGGAAGTGTGGAAACTCTCAAACGAATGGTCGATATGGGAATTGGGATCACTCTTTTGCCTAAATTGTCCGTGGACCAATCTTCGGAACGGATTGTTCCTTTTGATTCCCCGGAGCCTGCTCGGGAAATCAGTTTGGTTTACAAAAAGGGATTTTACAAAACCAAAATTCTAAAAAAACTCACAAGTTTGATTCTCGGTGTGATTCCTAAAGAATACCATAGTAAAGAAAAATATAAAATCATAGGGGTGTCTTTAAACCAAGATTAGAGATCTTCGCTGGATTTATGTCATAGCTTTTGTAAATCTCGTAATTTATAGTATTTATTTTACAAATGATCCGTTTGCGAGTATATTCTTCTTAACAACAAAGGAGGATATTCAATGTCCAATATCAACACTCAAATTCCTGACTTTACCACGGAAGCCTTCCATAACGGTGCTTTTAAAAAAATTAGCAAAAAAGACGTTCTTGGAAAATGGTCCGTATTTGTTTTTTACCCTGCGGATTTTACTTTTGTTTGTCCAACCGAACTTGGTGACGTAGCAGATTATTATGCAGAACTCCAAAAAATGGGAGTGGAAGTGTATTCCGTTTCTACAGATACACATTTTGTTCACAAAGCTTGGCACGAAGCAAGTGATACCATCAAAAAAATCAAATTTCCAATGTTAGGTGATGCTTCTGGGAAAATCACTCGCGGATTTGGGATTATGATTGAAGAGGATGGCCAAGCACTTCGCGGAACATTTGTAGTAAATCCAGAAGGTGTGATCAAAACTGCTGAGATCCATGACCTTGGAATAGGACGTTCTGCAGAAGAATTAGTTCGTAAAGTGCAAGCAGCACAATACGTTGCAAACAATGACGGAGAAGTTTGTCCTGCAAAATGGAAACCAGGTAATTCCACTTTGAAACCAGGTCTTGACTTGGTAGGAAAAATCTAAACTAAATTAGGCGGGATAAAACCCGCCTAAATCGGGAGGTTATTATGTTAGATGAATCAACAAAAGAACAAGTAAAACAATACTTCGAAAGAATCAAAAATCCAGTGAACATACGATTGTTTTCGGGAGATCATGAAAAACGAGAGGAGTTGATTGAGTTTTTAAATGATATCGTCTCTTTAAGTTCTCAGATTTCTTTAGAACATTCTGTGGATAATAAGGATGGTCTTCGTTTTTCCATTCTATCAGAAGGAAAACCAACCGGAATTGAATTTTCTGGAATTCCTATGGGCCATGAATTTACTTCATTGATATTAGCAATTCTGCAGTCCGGTGGAAATCCAATCAAATTGGAAGAAGGGATTCTTTCTGCTGTATCAAAACTAAAAGAAAACTTACACTTTGAAACATTTATCTCTCTTGATTGCCATAACTGTCCCGAAGTGGTTCAAACTCTTAATAGTTTTGCCCTCGTGAATCCTTCGATTTCGCATAACATGATCGACGGGGCGATGTATCCAGATCTTGTAAAAGAAAAAAATATCCAAGGAGTTCCGGCCGTTTTTCTAAATGGAAAAAGATTCCTATCAGGAAAGGCCGAAGCTTCCGTTATCTTCGATAAACTTTTGGAATTATATTCAGTTCCTAAAACAAAAGAAGAAAATTCCGATATAACGAATCCATCTGATGTTTACGATGTAACTGTGATTGGTGGTGGGCCCTCTGGTGTAACAGCAGCAGTGTATTCAGCAAGAAAAGGCCTGAAGACTCTTGTTATCGCTGATAGGTTAGGTGGTCAAGTAAAGGATACTTTGGGAATCGAAAATATTATATCCATTCCTTATACAACGGGACCTGAACTTACCCATGTATTGTCAGAACAATTGGACAAAAACCAAATTCGCAAAAAAGAAAATGTCCGCGTTTTGAAAATTGAATCTGGTGATTTAAAGACCATCCATTTGAATACTGGAGAACGGATTGTTACAAAAACAGTGATACTTTCCACAGGAGCCAAATGGCGTGAACTGAATGTTCCTGGAGAAAAAGAGTTTGTTGGAAAAGGTGTCGCCTATTGCCCGCACTGTGATGGACCTTTTTTTAAAGATAAGGATGTAGCTGTGGTTGGTGGGGGAAACTCCGGTGTGGAAGCAGCATTAGACCTTAGTGGAATCGTAAAATCGGTCACTTTAATTGAGTTTGGTGATAGATTGAATGCAGATAAGGTTTTGTTAGACAAAGTGGCCCAGTCTCCGAATATCAAAACTTTGGTCAAAACGCAAACTATGGAAATCCAGACCAATACCGAAAAAGTCACTGGGCTTACCTATAAGGACAGAAGTTCAGAAAAGTCAGAGACCATTCCCCTTGATGGAGTTTTTGTTCAGATTGGTCTTGTACCAAACAGTAGTTTTGTGAAGGATTTGGTTACTACCAATCGTTTTGGAGAGATTCTTGTCGATGAAAAATGTAAAACCAATGTAGATGGAATTTTTGCTTGTGGAGATGTAACAAACACTCCTTACAAACAAATCATCATTGCTATGGGTGAGGGAGCAAAGGCGGCCATCAGTGCTTTTGAATACCTATTACACGCGGCTTGAGGATAACCATTTTTCAAGAGTTGAATAGAGATCGGCGGCGGAAATTGGTTTGGTGAGAAAGTCATTCATTCCAGATTCCATCGCCGTATCTTTTACAGAAAAAAAAGCGCCTGCAGTTAATGCAATGATTGGAATTTTTTTGTTTGATCCTTTTTCAAGTTTTCTAATCTGAATTGTTGCCGTATAACCGTCCATTACCGGCATTTGTAAGTCCATAAAAATTAAATCGGGAATTTTTTGTTGGAATTGATCAACTGCATCAGCTCCATCGTTAGCGTATCTTAGTTTTATATTAGGATATCTTTTTAATAACATTTTTGATAATAATTTTTTGTTTAAATCATTATCTTCTACAATCAAAATTTCATTTTGAATTAGATTGTTTTCAACAATCACAGACTCATCGGGAGTCGTGTGTTTTTCTTCGAATAAATTGGACGATATTGATCCTGACGAATTTACTTTTAAGGATAGTATAAAGCTAAACGTACTCCCTGTCCCAAGTTCACTTTCGAATCGAAGGTGAGAATTCATTTTATGGACTAGTTCACTTGTGATAGTAAGACCAAGTCCTGTACCTCCATATTTTCTGGTAATTGATGTATCTGCTTGTGAAAATGAATCAAACAATTTTGTCTGTGAATTGGGATCGATTCCAATACCGGTATCGGATACAGCAAATTCGATATCTATGATATCGTCTTTTTGTTTGATTGGTTTGACTGAAACTTCTACTTTTCCTTCATGAGTAAACTTGATGGCATTCCCGATTAAATTGGAAAGTACTTGTCTCATTCGCAAGGGATCCAATGAAACAAATCGAGGTAAGTTGGGATCCAAATGAAGATTCAAAGGAATGGCTTTTGATGCTGCAGAAATTTGGAAAAGATCTACAGTCGATTGGACCAAATCATTTAAATCCGTGCTTATGAATTCAAGTTCCATCTTTCCAGAATCAATTTTTGAAAAATCTAGAATTTGATTTACTAAAGATAGTAAACTTTTCCCAGAAAGGAATATGCTTCTTAAGTATTCTTTTTGTTCCTCTGAGAGGGATGAGTGGAGTAATAGTTCTGTGAATCCAATGATGCCATTGAGTGGAGTTCTAATTTCGTGGCTCATATTGGCTAAAAAATTACCCTTAGCCATGTTTGCTGCTTCTGCCATTTCTTTTGCTTTTCGCAAAGTATATTCTATTTTTTTCGTTTCTGTAAGATCGGAATTTGACCCAACCATTCTGATTTTATTTCCAGAAGCGTCTCTTTGGATATAACATCGCGATAATACATGAGCAAAATTCCCTTTCCTCTTTTTCATTTGGAAACTGAATTCAAAGGTTTCTCTTTGTGAGAGCAAAATGTTCTCTAAAAATTCAGTTACCCAATCTACATCATCGGGATGGATTAAACTTTTCCAATAACTGATGGGAATATTATCTGGTGATTCATCATTACCAAATTCTAACCACCAGCGACGTGAATAGATGACTGTGTCATTGACTAAGTCCCAATCAAACCAACCATCGGAACTAACTTCTAAAATTAAAGCATAACGTTCATTAGATTCTTTTAGAGCATTTTCCGCACGTTTTTGTTCTGTAATGTCTTTACTGGCACCGACAATAAATTTGAATTTTCCATCAACTTCAATCGGGGTGAGAGCAGTAGTCCAAATTCTTGTACCTGCAGGCATGGGAATACTTTCTTCATAAGAGATTGTTGTTTTTGCTTTTAGGGCATTCCGGTAATTTCTGATTATGGGTGTACCCAACTCTTCACCTAATAAATCAATAGGAGTTTTTCCTTGTATGAACGATTGGGTAACTCCAGTGGATTTTTCGTATGCGGTATTGACTCGGCGGATTACAAAATCTCCATCCCCCATTACTTCTACAAGAAACATGGAATCTTGACTTCCATTAAACAAAATATTATTTTCAAGTAACAGTTCTTTGATTTCTACGGATTCGTTTTTAAAAACATCTTGTAAGGATAATAATTCGGAAATATCTGAGATGATCCCATCAAACCTAAGGATTTCTCCTGCATCGTTCCGAATCAACCTACCTTGACATTGAACATATTTAGTTTGTTTGTCTTTTGTATGGATGCGGTAACGAACTCGAATTTTACCGTCGACATTTAGAGAGGTTAATGCAAGTTCTACGATCGAGCGATCATCCAGATGGATTAGGTCCCGCCAAGCATCCCGCTCATTTGTGAAGTATTCAATCGGATATCCAGTGAGAGTTTCAGTAGAAGGGCTTATGTAGATAATTTGTAATTCTGGATAACTGGCTGAAAAAATAACCTCCTCCATGGCGGAGAGAATCTGCATTTCCAATGAAGGGGGAGGAGGGCGCATACGAACCATTGGACGAATCTTTTCGCAAGATCTAACATACTAAATTAGGTCTTTCTAATGAGAAAGGGTAGGGCCAACTGGGGAGTGAGTTTACTGTAATTCATTCCGAAGAGATCCGTCCCATTTAAAACTCGAAATTCGTCTACGAAGTAAGGCCAAGGAAAGGGGGCATTTTTTGTATACTCAAGGATTAAGCTGGGATTCCCGTCGAGTCGCGATTTTCCAATGGATAAGTTCATGGGATGGCGCATTTGGAAATCCATAGAGTGGGGAAGTAAAAAGAGATTGTAGGCAATGTCGGATCCATCAAATGATTTCCCCCACCAATGACGAAAGGACATAAAATTCAAACTAAAACGAGCACTGATTTGAAACCATTTGGGACCTAACCATTCGGCTCGGTAATTTCCAATCGGAAAGGAATCGGGTGCCTTTAATTCCAAAAATTGTTTTTTAAATTCAGATAGGGACATCGTCATCAATCAAATTTCAAAATAACAAAAGCATAGCGAAAATTCCGATCCAATCAAAAAAATATGGAAAGATTTTCCATTTCATTCAGGAAAGAGTTGGCAATAAGACATATCCGTCATAGAACAGGGAACATTCGAATTTCGGAGTCCCTATGCGTAAGTTGGTATTGGCTTTTAGTTTTTTATTTTTCCTTAGTTCCTGCAATTCTATCAGCGGCCTTTTTAAGGCCATCAAACGCACCATCTTTCCCAGCAGTTGCCGAATCGAAGTTAAATTAGACACCACCGATTTAAAATATCTAGAAGACCTTTGGGACTACCGCATTACAGTTTCAGAAGATACCAATTTACAAGAGTTTGCCTCCGCAGTTCAAATTTCTCCAAAACCTTCCAACCCTCAGACAGAATTTTCTGATTATGTAACTCGAGAATTTTCTCTAGATTCCTGGAACTTTGATCCGGGTGTCGAATACGAAATCAAAATTGGAAAGTTTTATGCAGAAAATGATTGTTTTTTAGAAACGCCTGTTAGCTTCAAACTCCCTGTGATGGCCAAAAAACCTTCCTTTTATTTATCTAGGGAAAATATATTTGAATCCAATTTAAACAAAGTACTTCCTATTTCTATTTCCAATGTTCCTGAATTTCAAATCCGATCTGCTGAATTGTCTATACCAATTCTTGTAGATGCTGTTGCAACAATGGGAAACAAATACTATGAATTTGAAAACCAATTGAATTGGAAAAAATCGGTTTGGAAGTCTGGGATCAAAATCAATTCCTTTGGAAATCAAGGGATGGATATTGACAATTATTTTGGCTCCAAACCCAATACAAAGGCTTGGATCGCATTTCAGTTAGGTGCCAATATCATCGGCGAAAATAATAAGGAAGAATTCAAAAAAGAATCCATTTTTTTACAATCTACAAACTTAGGAATCACAACAAAATTAGACCCAAATACACTTCATGTTTGGGTGCACAGTCTTTCCAAAGCAGAACCTATTGCCAATACTAATATTAGTTTGTATGAAAAAGGAAACTTACGCGGAACTTGTAAAACAGATAAAGATGGCCATTGTACCGTGCCATCTATCAGCGATACAAGGGCTTTCGATAAGTCAGTGTTAATTGCCGAGGATACCTCCGGTGATAAAGCTTTTCTTCATTTTAATGAAACACATATCGAAGGTTATAGTGACTATTACACAGAAAACCATGTAAAAGGAAAAATATACTTTGATAGAAAATTGTATCGGCCAGGGGATCGAGTAGAGATCAAAGCAGTCCTTGCAGACAGAAAAAATGGAGTGTTGGTTCCTTATTCTTCGAAAACAGTAAACGTACAAATTCGAGATTCTCGCGGAAAGGATGTATCTAATACAAACCTTACATCCACGACACAAGGGGGAGTGGCCACAGGTTATACCATTCCTTCTGATGCTCCCCTTGGGCATTATTCTGTTTCTGTTTATTTATCTGGAAAGGATGGTTCGGTCACCTATGATACTTTCCAAGTAGAAGAATTCCGACCTGTGAATTTTATGGTGAATGTGAATTTGGCCAATGTGGTGAACAAAGACCAAAATGTCAAAGGAACTGTGGAAGGTAAGTATATGTTCGGAGCTCCTATGGGAGGAGCTAAGATCAGTTATTCGGTATTAAAAAGAAAAAGATACATAAACTTTGATATTTTTTCGAATTATGATTTCTCCGACACTTGGTATGATTACGAAGACGAATATTCTGGTGGTAACTCGGACTATGTAAGTGGTTCCGAAGGTATTTTGGATAGTAAAGGTCTTTTTAACTTAGACATTCCTGTTCAGGATTTAACCCGCAAATTTGTTACCGATGGGGAAGATATCGAAATTGCTGATCCCTTTCATTTAGTGGTAGAATCATCTGTATTCGATGTGGATGGGAAGTCTGTTACAAAATCTGCCAGTATACCTTATAATCCTTCAGAAACGTATGTGGGACTAAAATGTAATGATAGATACCAGTCTTTGGACAAACCATTTCAGTTTGGTGCTGTGGCAGTCAACTTACAAGGTAAAGCTGTCGCTGGCGTAGAACTTAAGGCCTATATTATTTATAATGATTGGACTTCTGTTTTGTCTCAAGGATTAGGAAAGTTCTTTTTTAGAAGCAACCAATTAACAAAAAAAGTTGTTGAGACAAAAAAACTGATTTCGAAAACCGATGGAGTCACTTTTGATTATCGTGCTAAAGATCCTGGAAGTTATACTGTTTTAGTATTGAATCGAGACAAGGTTTTTTCTCGAGTGGATTTTTATGCTTATGAAAAAGAATCTTATTACACTTGGGACTTTCGTGGCGATGATTCCATCGAATTACGTTCTGATAAAAAAGAATATAAAATTGGTGATAAAGCAAAGATCCTAATTAAATCTCCATTACAAAATGCACGAGTCATAGTTACTGTCGAAAGAGATTCTGTGTATTTTAAAAAATCTTTTTTGATGAAAGGAAACAGTGCTCCTCTGGAAATTCCCATTGAGGAATCATATCTTCCCAATGTAGATGTCAATGTGGTGATGTTATCAGGTAGACTTCCGGTGCCTGAAGGACTTTCTGCTGATGACATTAAAGAATTTAACGAACAGGACTTAGGTGCTCCCAAAGCAAAAACGGGATCAGTAACTTTAAAAGTCAATTTAGCTTCTAGAACGGCACCCGTTGTAATTAAAACTGACAAAACGGAATACCAACCTAGGGAACAGGTGAAATTGTCGATTCAATCGAGTCCAGGTGCAGAACTCACCGTATCTGTGGCTGACCGTGGAGTTTTAGACTTGGTGGGATATTCCTTTCAAAGCCCAGTGCAAATGTTCTATCAGTATTGGTATAACATTGTTAAGACCTTTGAACTTCGTAGTATGATCATCAAACATTATATATACGAAAATAAAGGAGATAGTCCAGGAGGGGATTATGGTGAAGATTCAGGGGGAGGGTTCTCTGCTGAATCAGAATCTGGTGCGAGAAAGGACTTCCGTTATACGGCCTATTGGAATCCCGTAGTTACTGCTGATAGCAATGGAAATGCAGATCTAAGTTTTACTTTGCCAGATAATTTAACAACGTTTCGAGTTATGGTTGCCTCTTCCGCCAATGGAAAGTTTGGTGCTTCAAATTCAGAATTCACAGTCAAAAAGAATTTGGTTTTACAGAAGACAGTTGCTAGATTCATTCGAGTTGGTGATAGTTTAGAGTTAGGTGGTAGTATCACAAATAATACTAAGAAAAAAGGAAGGTTTAAATATAAAATCGCATCTAAATTTCTCTCGGAAGATAAAGGTTGGATACCGATAGAACTTGCTGCGGGTCAAACCAAAGAAGTCCTTAAAACATTCCAAATCTCAGAATCACAGTATATCAAACTAAAACTTGACCATCCAAAGGATGAAATCCAAATGTCTTATCAAGTTTCAGTAGAGCCAGAAAATTCTGCAGAATTTGCAGATCTGAAAAAAAATGATCTTTCCGATGCTTTAGTGGTTACTCTTCCGATCAAAGAATTTGATCCAGTAACATCAGTTCAATTTTCTGGTTATACTGATTCGGAACACAAAACACTAATTACTTTCCCAAAAAAAGAATCAATACTGCTTAATAAAGGTTCGTTAGACATTCGTATGTCGGGAACGGCACTTACGGCATTAAAATCTGCTTTTGACTTTTATGAATCCAATCCTTACTTTTGTATGGAACAAAGAACTTCGGCCTATCTACTCTCTTTGAGTGCTGGGGAGTTACTCAAGGAATTCCAATACAAAGCTCCTGCAAAAGATTCTTATGATTTTACTCAAATTGAAAAATTGTTTTTAGATGAAATGTCTGACTTCCAAGCTTCTGATGGAAGTTTTAAAGTTTGGAAAGGTCATGGAAGGACAGGGTATCCATATTTAACTGCCTACATTGCTTCAGTGATGCAAATTGCAAAAGAGAAAGGAAAAAGATCCAATCCGCAAGCATACCAATCGGCAATCCAATACTTACAAAATTACGTAAAAAATCCTACAGAAACTTCGATCAATTCCTACCAAACTCTAAGTTTAATTTATTCCGTACTATCGAAAGATAAAAAGGACATTCATACTTTAGAGAAAACCTTGGTAGACCATTTCGAAGAATTAAACTTAAAGTCTCGCGGAATTTTTCTAACCGCATATGCCGAGACACATAAGCTCGAATCTTATGAGTCGGACTCTGTGTTTAAAAAACTATTCGCGGAGTATACAAAATACATTGTGTATGAAAAAGAGTTATTCACCATAAAACCGGTCAAACAAAATTCGGATGAATACTATTATTACTCTTATTATAGTTCCTCAACAGTTCTTGGGAACTATTTGCGACTGTTACTCAAAGTAGATTCTAAAAACCCACGCATTGTGGATTTAGTGAAATCAATTATGATGGATCGTCAAAATCAATATTGGTCTGATAGTCATAGTGTCGGAACCATTGCACTCGCGTTGGCTGAATACAGAAATCGTTTTGAGTCAACTTCAGCGGACACAGAAGGGCAGGCCATCTTTGGCGAAAGAACATTAATTGATGAATCCTTTTCTGCTTCTTCTGATTCCATCTATAAAGAAGAAATTACCTTTGATCGTCTATTTGAAGGAAAAGATCCGTCCGGTAGACCTCTCGTTTTCAAACGCACAAGTGCGGAAGGTAGATTGTATTTCCAATCTAGATTGATGTATGTTCCTGTAAAAGACACAACCACCCAAAAGTTTAATGGTCTTGAAATTAGAAAGACCTTATACCGAATTGATGGAAGGGATTCTAGTGGAGATGCCATCCTAAAAGAAGTGACTGGCTTGCAACGCGGTTCCACTTATCTTGTCAAAGTAAAAATACTCAGTAATACCGAACATGCTTTTGTTATGGTTGTGGATCCAATACCGAGTAACACGGAAATTGTGAATACTTCATTTTTGACAGAAAAAACTTCCGATGCGGATGAAACCGAAGTCACTGAAAATTACTATGGTGGATACAAGGAGTACCGTGATGATCGAGTTATCTTTTCTGAAGATAGATTGGGAAGAGGGGAAACAGAGTTTAATTATATATTGAGGCCAGTAGCAAAAGGAAATTCAATTTTGCCAGCTTCCAAAACATTTTTAATGTATCATCCCCAGTTTTATGGAAATACTAATACGATTCGAGTGAAAGTGGAGTGATTTCGAAAAAAGATTTCATTCTCTATATCCTGTTAGGTGGAGGAGTTATCTTTCCCATAGCAGGATTTTTATTAAGACCGATATCTTTTGAAACTTTTCGAAATCAGACAACAGTTCGTATCCTTACAAAGGAAGGGACTCTAATTGGAAGAGGAAAAAATCAAAATCAAACAAGACAGGATTGGGAAAGTATCCAGGAGTATCCAACCTTTGTTCCTGAAATTTTAAAAATTGCCGAAGACAAACGATTTGATTCTCATCATGGAATTGACCTATTTGCAGGTTTCAACTCCATTCGTTCTTATCTTTTTTCCAAAGGAAAAAGAGGGGGTGCATCGACACTTACCATGCAACTTGTACGAATACAAAACCCGGAGATTCGAAGTTATCCATTTGTGCTACGTAAAGGCTTTGAAATCTTCGAGGCGCTTCGGTATGAAGTTTGGTTCACAAAGTCCGAAATTTTAGAAGCATATCTGAATTCCGTATCAATTCATTCCAATATTGTTGGGTTTCCATCCGCCTCACTTATATTATTTGGTAAACATATTCGTTTTTTATCGCTCGAAGAAACTGTATATCTTACCGTTTTGATTCGAAAGAATCACCCAGAATTAAAAGAACTCTCGATTCGTTATCACAATTTACGAGAGAGGATTCCTTACGAAATACCCGTCTTAAATGATCCAAATGAACTTACCATTGATACAAAGGTCAAAAACAAAGCTGATTTTTCTGAGCAATGGAAGGGTGAAAATCAGCACTTTCTGAATTGGATTCGAAAGTTGATTTCGATTCCTTCCGAAGAATTTGTTTCTTCTTTATCCTCTGAATTAAATTCGGAGTTACATTCGATAGTAAATTCTGAACTAGATGGGTTAGAACGATGGAATGTATCCAATGCATCTGCGATTGTTTTGGAACGTGTTCCTGGTAAAGATGACGAACTCGAACTAAAAGGAATGATTGGTTCCAAAAATTTTTTTGAAGACGGAAATGGGATGGTAAACGGTAGTTTGGCCTATAGAGATGCCGGAAGTACACTGAAACCTCTGTTATATGCACTTGCTATAGAAAAAGAAATTTATACTGTAAATTCTATCTTCTCTGATGAAAAATATTCTTTTTCTTTGGGCCAAGGAGGAAACTATCTTCCAAGAAATGCGGACCTTCGTTATTGGGGAGACTTAACTTTGGCAGAGGCACTCGGTAACTCTAGAAATATTCCTGCTGTCACAACGATTAACGAAATAGGAGTCACAACTTTTTATCGTTTTTTACAATCCGCCGGTTTTACTCACTTAAAAGAATCACCTCAATTTTATGGACCAGGTCTTGCTCTGGGGTCGGGTGGAACAAGCCTCCTTCAGCTAACGCGCGCTTACGGGTCATTCCCTTTGAACGGAATACTACCAAAAATTCGATTGGGAAAAATGGATAAAAAGCCCTTGTACTACGGCTTGCCTACACGACTTTTCTCTGGAGAAACTGCTGAAGAGTTGAAGTTTGTTTTAAAAGATCCGAAACTAAGGCAAAGAGCCTTTGGAAGGAGGAGTTATTTGGATTTTCCGTTTCCGGTATCAATTAAAACAGGTACTTCCAAAGATTATCGAAACTCTTGGACAGTTGCATTTAATGATCATTATGTGGTTGGGGCTTGGGTGGGAAACTTTTCTGGGGAAAGAACTATGGATGTTTCGGGTTCTTTTGGCGCCGGACGGATTGTTCAGAATATATTTCGAAGTTTGATGAAAGATAAACCAAGTTTGGAATTTAAATCTAGTTATACAGAAACCAAAAACTTTTGTCGCCTTACCGGGAAGTTAGCTTCGGATCAATGTTCATCCATTGCTTTGAAAGTTAGAAAAAAAATCCTTCTCTCCGAAATATGTGATAAACATAAGGCAGAATCAAATCCTTCTGTATTAGGTGTTGGTTTTGTTTATCCTTCGATGGGCCAAGTCTATTTATATCACCCATCGTATGAAAAAGAAACACAAAGTATTCCAGTAAGAGTTCGTGAGTTTAAGACATTAAAGGTTCCGAAATTGGTTTGGAACGGAAAAACTGAATTCAAACCCACTTCCAATGGAGACTTACGTTTACCCATCATTCGTGGAAAACATTCTTTAGTATTATATGATGGGGAAATAAAGAAGGCATCCGTTGAATTTGAAGTTAAATAGCTTAGGTCGTTTTAGCAACTGGTATTACTTAAAAGAATCACCCTTGTTGTTATGGTATTTGTTTGTGTATTTCTTTCACTTTCCGATTTCCATTTCCTTTAGTGTTTGGGTTTACTTTCATGGAATTATTGTTTCGACGATCACATTTTTTGGTTTAGGTTTAGAATATTATCTCAATCAAAATTCAAATCAAAGAACAAAATTAAATGCTACCAACCGTTTGCTTTTATGGACATTCTTTATAATTATCTTTAGTTACCAAGAAGTTTACCAAACTGCTTTGACGTTTGACCTTCTGATTTATTCTTTCCAACACTTATCTCTTTTGTATGCAGATTTTTTTAATTTTTTATACCACTGGAAACTAACACAGTGGATGGCATTGGGAATTGGTTTTTATTTGATTTTTGCTACGAATAGGAAAAGGATACTATTTGTCCTTTCTGTTGGTTGTTTATTATTTTTATCTTTTCGTATGTCTTCGGAATGGTTGTTCAGAAGTGAGAACCAAAATAAAATTTCTTCCTATCAGGTAAAAAAAGAAAAAACAATTTTAGAATCCATCTCTGGAAAACCAAATCTTGTTTTTGTTTTGTTGGAAGGTGTTTCTAGAAAACAACTGTCGTCTTTAGAATCACGTTATATTGATTTTTCTTTATTGGAAGGTTCTCATTTTTGGATTCCAATGCCACATACTTCCAAAAGTTTATTTACTTGGATGACAGGCGAATCACAACTTCATCATCCTAGGTTACAATTAGATGATTCGTTATTAGAATCGAGTCTTCCTTTGTTATTACAAAAAAAACACAAATACCAAACATTTATGATCTACTCCCAATCCATATACTTGGAAGGAATGGATCAGTTTTTTCCAAAGATTTTCCAAACAGTTTTAGATAAATCGAATTTGGAAAAAAGATATGGATCGCTCTATCCATCATTCAGTTGGGGAATGGATGACCGAGTCATTCTTTCCGCAATGAAACAAATTCAAGATATAGACAAGGAACCTTTGTTTTTGTTGATTGGGCTTAGCCAAACACATAGTCCCTATTTTGTATCAAAAGAAAGTTCTACCCTCCAATGGGAATCACCTTTGGTTCGTTATCAGGCATCGATAAAAGAAGATATAGAAGTATTAGATTCTATCATTGCTTATTGGAAAGAAAACTCTTCTCGTGAAACAGTGTTGATTCTTGCGGCCGACCATGGCGAATCCTTTGGAGAGGAAGGTGCTTTTGCCCACAATTATTCTTTATACAACCAAGAGACAGATGTTCCCTTCCTATTCTATTTTCTAAAATCAGGACAAGTATACATTCCGAAATTAGGAACGTCAGTAGATTTTAAAGAGACTGTTTTAAATTTATTAGAAACCAACCCAGAACAAAAGAATGAAAAACAAAAATTGAATTTTTTTAGTTTTGGTTACCAACCAAATTTAGTATTAAAAACTTGGAATTCTGAAATTCAAAAATCTTGGATCACTTCTGATACAAAATACATTTATCACAGTGACAGAGACCAATTACTTCAGATGGATCTGATGGATAAAAATAGAACTCCCATTACTGATCCTCGTAGGAAACAAAAAGTAATGAATCAAATTTATTCTGAAATTCGTTAGGAGATCTTATTGCCATTCAGGAGTGTCAGAATGGATGTTTTTAAAAAAATTTTGTAATCCAAAACAAACATTTCTAATCCATCTTCTTTTACTGCTTCTCTCACTTGGTTAGAGGGAAAACCATGAGACCAAGATCCTACAGCTAAAGCATGGCACTGCATCAGAAATAAAAATCCAGATTGTTCGTTTAAAAATGGAAAGGTCTGGATGAGAAGGGGTAGAGTTTTAGAAATTTGTTCTTTTAGACTAAGTTTGAATTCTCGAATGGTCGCAATGCTTGCATTCTTTTCTAGGATAGTGGGAACGATGGGCAACAGTTTTAAAAATCGAACATGTCTATCCATCGATTCCACAAACCACTTAGAAAACACTTCTGCATCTATACTTTTTGTTTCTGTTAAAAAAGTTTCCATGTCCAAAAACCAAGCTTCATAATCAGCATTATGTACTCGAAGGCAAAGATCTTCTTTTGTAGGAAAATATAAATACAAAGTTCCTTTTGCAATTTTTGCACGTTTGGCGACTTCATCCATGGAAAGTTCCGCCCAATCTTTTTTTTGCAAAAGAAAGGCTGCGGATTGAAGTATGGAAGTTCGTTTGGAAAGTTTGTCTTTTTCCAATACAGCTCTTTTTTTTGGCGAACGTTCTACAATCGGCGCGCGGCTCATACCTCCAGGATAGTAAAATCCTAGAAAATATGCTAGAAAAAAACATATTATTGACTGGGGGTCAATTTAGAGCAACCGCCAGTCATTTATCTCTGACTTGCGTACAACGCAGTTATTTCTATTGTAGGTTTTGTACAATTCGTCTATACAAAGTTGGTTTTTGTTTGTTATCTTTTGATAATGATGGAGGATAAGTTCAAATACTTTGAATTTATCTAAAACAAGGAGATGATTATGAAAGTTCGTGGCTTCAATTGGTTTCTCTTGGCAATTTTATTTTTATTTGTTACTGAGTTATCACTTTTATATGGAAAAACTGATTCTTGTCAGCCATCGACTGAAGAACAAAAAATTGAAAAACTTTTAAAGCGAGTGGGGAAACTCCAAGGTAGTTTTATTCGTAACGGAGAAACTCATACTGCCGAAGAAGCAGAAAAACACCTTCGTTATAAATTACAAGAAGCAAAGAACTCGATATTTGCACCTGACCCCAAAGAATGGACTGCCAAACTATTCATAGAGAAAATTGCATCGAAATCTTTTTTATCAGGAACTCCCTATTTAATCAAAACTTCTGATGGAAAAGAATTTAAATCCTCTGATTGGCTTCTTGCAGAATTAAGAAAAATAGAATCATGTCTGTAGACTAATATGAATTAGTTTCTATTTAGGCTTCTCATTAGTCGAAACATGATCTATCTACTTTTCCGTTTCTTTTTCTGAAGTTTATGGTTTTAGGAAAAAAATTATAAACATTGGTTGTAAATTATTGGAACTATTGTAGTGTATTCCACCATACCAAAAAGGTAATAGGGGATGACCATGCAGTTGCAAATTCTTTCTATTTTTATATTTATTCTCAGTGTTTCATTAGCAGCACAAAAAGTAGAATCTGAGTATTCATTCAATACGGATTTCAATGTTCGACCTACCTTCGTCGAGGGAAACTCTCCTTTTTTTGTCAACGGTGGGAAATGGATTTATTTAGGAAGGACGGCTGATTTTGATGAACCTGGGTTGTATTTTTACGATACTCTTTCTAAGGAACGAATTTATAAATCGGTTCCCTTAGAAGCTTATTACATTAGGCACGCAATAGAGTTTGTTGGCCAAATTGAGACAAAAGGTAAACGATTGCCTTTAACTGTTTACGAGTTTTTGTTTTATGATGAAACAACAAACCGTGCAGGTATTGTAATCGAAAATAAACATAAATCGGTAAATTCCAAACGGTATTTTTTTGTGGGCTGGGATCTCGCAACCAATACTATTGATGTAGTCGAACCAATTTATGAAATTGCAGAAGATGATAAAAAATCTTTTGCACAAAGTTCTCCGATTGGATACTCACAAGAAGACAATACCGGTTACTTTAGTTTTGCTGTGGATGCAGATCTAAAAGATGATGAATCAGAGGATGTTACCGCTTTTATTTACAAAATTCAAAACCAGAATTTGATTAAGTTAAAAGAATACAAATCGAAATTTTATCCTTACACACCAGAGTTTCATCCAGAATCAAAACAAATACTGATTGCTTGTTATACGGAAGCTTTTCAAAAAAGAAATCCAATGGGATATTTATATAAAATAAAATCAAACTCATTCCAAGAGTTCTCCATCCCATCAACTCCTTACGGAATCAGTTTTTCGAAAGATGGAAAGTATTTGTATATGGCGGCAGCTGATACAGGTGAAGTTCGAATGTACAATACGGACAATCTCTCTGACGTAAAAAAAACAAAATGGGGAACTCATGGTCATAAGTTGGGGTTTTGGAAAGAAGGAGAACTGGTTTGGGTTCGTAACTCTGGTTTACATATCTTTGATCCCATAACTTTGAAACAGAAGAAAGTCATTCCAACAAAAAAATTTTACAAGAACCATGTCAATGTAAGTGGTTCAGCATTTTTACCATTCCGTAAATTGCTTTTAAGGAATATATTAGAAGACCCGGCAGGCGGAGCTGCCAACCGGGTTTTAGTTGCGGATTAAAAATCAATCCTCTCCGAATGAAAAAAAATCATATGTTGATGTTTGGAATTATTTCCAAGCATCCGCATTGTCTTTTGCATACTGACTAAAGGAGATTGGGTCTTTCCCCGTCAGAGTTTTCACTGTATCTAGAATAGGAGATGCAAATCCCTCTTTTAAGGCACCCGCAATCATTACCAAAAAAGCAGCATAGTCTTTTGTGAGTCCTGCCGATACAAGAGAAGATTCAAATACTTTTGGATCTACGTCTACATACCCAATTGTTTTTCCACTTACTTTTGTTAAATGATTTGCAACTTCATTATGATCTATGGATTCAGGTCCAGTCAATGTGAATGCTTGGTTATCATTTTTGGAAGATGTGAGAAGAATAGCTGCGACCGAAGCAATGTCTCTAGCATCAATGAAACTTGTTTTTGCATTTCCACCTGGGAAATAAATTTTACCATCTTGTTTGATTCCTGCAATCCAAAAGGTATGGAAGTTTTGCATAAACCAGTTTGGACGAATGATATTCCAAGGAATTCCCGCTCCTTCGAGCATTATCTCTGTTTTGCGAAAGGGGGCTTCCGGTGGGGCGTGTTCTACACCCATAGCTGTCATCAAAACGAATTTTTTTAAACTCACTTGTTTTGCCTTTTCTATCCAAGGGGAAAGAATTTCATATTGGTTGGTTTGGCCAGGAGGGCTTAAAAAATAAGCTGCATCCACTTTTTCCAAAACTTCCAAGCCTTTAGTGAGTTCACTAGAATCGGCAAACACCCAATGTAAGTTAGAGGCACTTTTTTGGGATTCTGGTTTTCTGGATCCGGCAAAGACTTCATGTCCTTGTTTTAATAATTCGGTGACTAGGTGGCCGCCTACGAGTCCTGAGCCGCCATATACAAATACTTTCATAGTTAATCCTTGAATTCGGAAATGAATCCGTTATTATTCCTTTAATATACTCTGAAAAATCTAGACCGTCTATGTCGAAAAATATTAAAAATATATCCAATCGTATAAAATACTAGACATTCGGTAATTCTTTTCCAAAAAAGACCTATGGATCTACTTTCCGATATTCTTTCTTCTGCGGGTTGGAAAAACGACCTTCTTTCCAAAGGGCAAATTTTTGATAGTTTTGGGTTTCACTTCCCTTGTGAAAAGAGTGGTGGTTTCCATGTGGTAACACAAGGCAGTTGTTATGCGAGACTGAACGGAACCACAATTCCTCTTCATAAGGGTGATCTTATCTTTATCACCAGAGGAACCAATCACGAGTTATTATCAGACCCGAAAGCAAAAGTTGTGACCATTGAGCGGTTCTTAGGTGACAAAGAGATTCGGATCAAAAAAGAAAATCCCGTGACGACCTTTGTTTCCGTTCGTTATGAAGTCCCACCGGGTCCCATTCACCCACTTTTTTTGGAATTACCTGATTATATCCATATACCTTATGAAACCATACAAGCACACCATGCCCTCGGAGATATCATTCAAATCCTTTCCCGTGAATTGGAATTAAACCTTGGTACTGACTTAATCGTACAAAGGTTAACAGATATTTTATTATACTATATGTTAAGAATGTGGTTAAATAATCGTGTGGATTCACAAGCAGGATGGGTGAAAGCTTTCCACGACACACAAGTGTTGTATGCCTTGGAAAAATTACACAATGGATTTAGTAAGGATTGGACGATTGAATCTTTGGCCAAAGAAACTGGAGTTTCTCGTGCCAATTTAGCCAACCGGTTTCGTGATGTACTCGGGATTCCTCCTATGGAATATTTGGCTAAACTCAGAATGGAAAAAGCCAAAGAAATGTTTCAAAAAGGGAATATGGGTCTGGAGGAAATTGCACAAAATGTCGGTTATGCGTCCGCATTTTCTTTTTCGAAAGCTTATAAACGAATTTTTGGGAATTCACCGAGTCGTGAGTGGAAACGAGTTGTGTAATAAAGTTCGAATGTTTTCCAATTGGTTTTTTTTTGGTAAGTATTCCGGGTGGCTTCGGAATACCTCGGCGGCCTTCCGAATTTTGGAAGTATCTGCCATCATTGGTTTAATCTCTTTCCATCTGCCATCTAATTTCATTTGTTCTGAAAGTTTAAGATAGGATTTGATCCTGCCCGCTCTTTTGGCATATGTGATTCGATTTTCACAATGGCAAGGATTCTCTGCATTTGTTAAGCTACATTCCTTCCCAAGAAAGGCCTCCATTTGTTTTCTTGATCTTGATAACTTTTGGCGGAAGGCCTCTGGGCGAACCCCCATCACGGAGGCGCCTTCTTCACTTGAAGTTTGAAATACTTCTCCTAAAAGATAAGCCATCCTATAGGGCCTTGTAAGACCTTGTAACATGGCATAGGTGCAAGCAACTTGGACATGCAAAACCAATTCAGAAACTTTGGGCGAAGTTTCTTCTTCCATTGGGGATAAAGGGAAATGGGAATGAGAATTGTGGGGGGCTTGCGTTCGGTGTAATTCTTCGCGCACGGCTCTTAAATGCACTTTACGGCGTTCCATTTTTGATTTTTGTATGTTGATCAAATGGTTACTTGCAATCCGGTAGATCCAAGTGGAGAGTTTACTTTCTTTTCGAAAACCACCTAAGTTGGTGATCACTTTCACCAAAATTTCTTGAGTGGCATCTTCCGCATCCTCTGGATTCCATAAAAATTTCAATGCAAGAGAAAAAACTTTTGGTTGGAAGATTTGAATTAATTCTTCTAACGCATTTGTTTTTCCAGCAAGAGAACTTTCTAATAGAGAAAGATGCGGATCCTCAATCATTTATTTTTATTTGCGACCCAATGTACAACCAGTGCCAGTAAAGCAGGCAAACCTTGTGAAAATAAAATGGAAAACTTAGCTGTTGCCGAACCATAAATCCCTGCGACTACAACACATATAAGAAAAAATAAAATGGTTTGGAATTGTTGTTTTTGATCTTTGATAAAAATGAGAGCCCAAAAAAGTCCCGCAGCTAAAAATCCATTGTAAAGACCTTGGTTTTTTGCTAATTTAGATGTGATCTCCGCGGTTTCTGGTGTCAGTTGGAATACTTTCATTCCAAATTCAGTTTTCCATAGAAACATTTCCAATACTAAGATGAACACATGTTCTACGGCCACAAAGCCAGTGAGGATGAGAGAAGTGAGTTTCATAAAATTCTCCTAAAGAATTGTTTTCTTCTTGGGACAATTGATTTTACCGTTTGTGACAGAATTACTAGAAAAAAATAGAAAAATTCTCTTCGTTTTGTTTGGGAAAAGGAATTTTATACATTTTTACTAACTTTATGGTTCTTCGATAGCTGGCCTCGTTGCCACTTCCAGAACACCCACCTCAGTGCTAAGATCTAAGATATTTTGTAATTTCACCATCCGGCCTCCGCAGGCCTCTGCCGATGCGATTGTATAGTGCAGAGGTTCACCAGTAGGAGGATAATTGGTAAAACTAGTTTCGTAATGGATGGATTGGTAAAGTCCGTTGGAACCAGCTATATTTAGAGTAGTTCTCTGGTAAGGGTTAATTCCTCGACCTGTTGTAGGAACGGTGAACCCAGTATATAGACTTCCGTCAGCTAAAGAGAATGCAAATGCTTTTATTGTATTTGTGTCGGTAATATAACTGATCGTAGGTGGAATTTCTAAGGTATCAGTGGTAGTGGAACCAAGGAATTGATTCCAAAGTAGATTTCCATTCCAATCAAATTTAGAAAAAATATTATTTCGAAAATTTGATGATCCTGAATATAACTGGTATTGGTGGAAAGAGGTTCCAAAATCTCCGGCATTAATTCCCGTTGTATAAATACCATCGGAAGCTGGCGCAATTCCATAGATGGTTCCCAAAGTATGGCTTGCACTAATGGATCCAAGATACGTTCGATTTATCATTGAAAAATCAGAAATGGAAAGCTTTGTTACCATGGGTCTTTGGTAATTATAGGAAGGTAATGGATGGCCTGTGTAGCCTATATAATTATCGTCTGCAGATCCGAATAATAGGATGGAGTTGTCTGGGCCAAGAGTCGCGTTTAACACTCTGACACTGCCATTAGATTGTAAGTATCTTTGTCTAATAGGATTTCCTTGCGCGGAAATCATTGCCCAACCAATTTCTTCTGTATTCAGATAGGGAGCATAAGATGCAACTTCTAAAATTGGAAATTCGCTGAAACCGTAAATGTCTGAAGTCGGTGATCCTGTTGCTCTGCCATTGAAAAATAAATGTAGATTGTCTACTCCATCGGTAATCAGTGCAAACCTGGATTCGACAATAGAGGTATCTGTTTTATCTAAATAGGTGCTCCAAACACGAGTGCCATTCCCATTAAAACGAATCATAACCAATGAATTTGTATTCGATTTTGAAGAAATTGGTGTACCTTGTTCTACACTTTTAATGTATGCGGCAGCAACTACATCACCATTTGATAATTCTGTAATCGGGGAGACTTCTTTGTTATCTGAGGCTGCGACAAGTTGACCGATATAATCCAACCATTCAATTTGGAATGTCTTTCCATTGACTAAAAAAACAATCAAATTCATGTCTGTGCCGGTTGTTCCAGAAAACGAAAAATTCTTTCCTGCAGTTTTGCCATTCCAAACAACTTCTTCAAAAACTCCAGCGGTGATGGCAAAATTTCCATTTTTCAGTTTGAGTAATTTATAAGGATAGACTCTGTAATTCCCCGTTCCTAAGCGGACAGAAGCTCGCAAATTTGGATTACATAATCCACGAAGGTATTCCTCCCAGAGCCAGGTCTGCCAATAGCTGAGTGACTGAGGGTCTCTGGGATTGTTGAAATTCAACTTACAAAAGTTAAACTGTTGAATGAGAATGGTCAGAATGAAAATTGAAGAAAACTTTTTTAAGGAGATCGCTTTTTGCTGCATGTTCAAAATAATTTCTCTTTCTGCTACGAAAGTTGTTAAGCTTTTTGGACATTTAACGAGAGGGTTTTAATTTCTCAACCCTTTGTCTAAATCCCTAAAAGAGAGTTTTTTTCAATAAATCATATGTAACTGAAAATCGACTGGCCATGGATTAGGATATTTAACGAAGGATTGTAGTAAATTTTTCTACCACTTATGGTTCTTCGATTCCCGGTTTGGTGGAGACTTCTAAAAATCCATTTTCTGCAGGAAAGTTCAAGTAACGACGTAGGGATAACAACCTCCCATTACAAACATCTTGGACACTGATATTAAATCCGATCAGTCCGGAAACTGGTGTTGTGACAAAGATATTGGTTTCATATCGAATGGATTCATAGCGACCTGCCCTTCCGTTAATTCGTAAAGTGATATCCTGGTATGGATTGATTCCCGCACCATAACTAATAAGATCGAGTCCTGTCATTCGATCCCCACTTGCATTTCCTAGAAGTTTCACACGTATTTCATCGAAGTATGATAAATAAGCAATTCTTGGAGTTTGTTCCATTACATTTGTGATTGTAGACCCAAGAAATTGGTTCCATATAAGATTTCCAAACAAATCAAACTTTAAGAAAAAGTAGTTTCGAGTGTTTCCTGATGGGAAATATTGATAATCGTATGTAGGTGAACCAAAGGATCCGGCACTTGTTCCTGTCGCATAATATCCGTCATAACCTACTTTCATCTCTTCAATACTCCCAAGGTTAAATGCAGAATTTGTAGATCCAGGATAGGAGATGTTTAGCACTTCTTGAGTATTTGGAGCAAGTAAAGCAGCATAACTTCTTTGATAATTGACCGCTGGGTGAGATAAAAAGTTATCGAAATTGTTGTTTGTGCTACCACCTAACAATATATATCCGTTTTTTTGATAAGACGCTGAAATTACTTCTGCATCACCTGACGTGCGAATGAAACGCTGTTGTTTTGGTAATCCATCACCTTTTAGAATTGCCCAACCAATTTCACGTTGCCCCGCATAAATTCCATTAGATGAAAATGTTGGTAGGGGGAATTCTGTAATTCCAACTGTGTTTGGCGTGTTAGTCCCTGTGCTAATAGAGGTAAAAAATAAATGCATTTGATCGTTGACATCTACTATGTGATTTAAACTACCAATGGAAAATGATCCGATGGCCATATCTAAATATGTAAACCAAACGCGAGATCCAGAGCTTGAATAACGTGCGACCATAAAGGCTTCTGAATTTAGTTTTGGTGAAATGGCTCCTATTTGTTCGGTTCCAGTGACTTGAGTAAAAACGCCAATATCACCATTTGAAAATTCGGAGAGTGTTGAAAAGTTAGAGTTCTCGGTGTTGGAAGCAGGTACACCTAAATAATCCAACCACTCAATTTCAAAGGATCGACCATTGACCTGAAAAATAACGATGGCAGGATCGGTTCCTGTTGCTCCCGTATAACTAAAATTAAAACCATTAGTTCTGCCTGCCCAAACAATTGGTTCGATCACGATTGCTGTGACTACAAAGTTTCCATTTTTTAAGGGAAGTAAAGAGTGGGGATATACTTTATAATTACCACTTCCAATTCTTACGTTTCCTCTAATAAATGGACTGCAGATAGAACTTAAATAGGTATTCATGACTGCTGTTTCAAAAAAACTTCTGGAAGTAGGATCACTTGGATTGTTTAAATTTAATTTACAATGGTCGAAGGAAAAACTGAACCAAATTAGATAAAAAAAGATGATAAGAGTTTTCTGAGTTTGCGAATAAGATACCATTGGGTTTTCCAAGTCCATTGATCCAGAAGGAATAATGGAAATTAATTATTTCAATTTAGATTCTAAAAAGAGAACAGAAATAAGATGGTTTCTCAAGTCATTTGCAGAAT
Organism: Leptospira abararensis; assembly: GCF_016918735.1. Classification (GTDB taxonomy): domain Bacteria; phylum Spirochaetota; class Leptospiria; order Leptospirales; family Leptospiraceae; genus Leptospira_A; species Leptospira_A abararensis. Next base: position 29,007 of record NZ_JAFFPR010000055.1, on the reverse strand, counting down.
TTTATTAGAAAATAAGTTTATGGCTTGTGGATAGTCCTAGCTTAGGTCCCTTTCTTTGCCAAGACTTCCGCCAATCTAAGTAAGAGGTCATGGACAATCTGATAAAATCTCCGAGAAAGGCCGCAAAGTAAAATCAGCTAAGGTAAACTCACATTCTCTATGGAAATTTGAGTCGGATTGGGAGAAGGTGTCGCAGAAAATTTTGTATAATTCAAACGAGCCAATTTTCCGAAACAAACCTCTCGCATCACTTCCGTTCGTTCCTGCTTGGGTGATACCAAGTTGGAAGAATAATGAAAGCGATTGAAAGTTCCAGTCTGTGGGTTGATCAAAACATCAGCGAGTGTATAGGGACCAGTTCCCTCGCCAGTGGTGGCATCGGGTGAGGAGGTAAAACGACCGCTGGTTTCTGTGGTTTGTGTCCTAAATAAAAGCTGGTTTGAGGAAAGGAAGATAGGATCTGCTTCTGTCATCGCTAACACATCTTCAGTCGCATTTCCTAAAAAGGAATTCCATTGGACTGCACCGCTCGTGTTTAATTTGGAAAAAACAAAATGTTTTCTCACTCCATCTGCTGCTACGATGGGTTCGGCGGGACTTCCATAAGTGAATCGAGCTGATCCGATAGTATATATCAAATCATCCTTCACTAGGAAACGATTGGGATCTCCATAGTCACCTTCCGCTGCGATTCCCAAGTAAGTATACCAGAGAATAGTTCCATCTGCTTCATTCAATTTCATCACAAAAGGAACCACCAAACCAGCATTAGGATGTGTCGTTCCACTGACACTTTGGTTTGATGCACCGGTGATAAAGAGTCCAGACAAGTTGGTTTCTGCTCCAAATACAAAATCATTTCCTGAGCTAGAAAAGTATCTTTGGTATGCCATGGTACCATTTTCATTGACGGCTACATGAATGAAATCGGAGTCAGTACCTCCGCCGAGAGTAGAGTTGCTAATGCCAGGCCCATCTACAAAAGCTAAATGGCTCCCAACATTCTCAATAAATACATGCAAGCGATTGGATAGGTCTAAGGCAGAGACAACATAAACTCCAATGCTGTCTGAATCAAAGTAGGTATACCAAACGCGTGTTCCATCCTCTCTAATCCTTCCGACAAATAAAGAAGGAATTCCAATTCCTGATTTTGCATTGAGGGGGGTTGGTTGCGATGCTCCTGTCACAATGAAAGCAACGGAGATATCTCCGTTGGGATACTTTCTTAATTTAGGTTTATAACTTCTTTCGTCCACGGCTTCCCCAAGATAATCTACCCAGAGAATCGCACCGTCCGTATGTGAGACTCTCATTAAGAATGTATTCAGAGTAATTCCTGCACTTCCGGTGAAACTGTTGGTGACTCCAGAAGAAGAACCTGGAATCAAATATTCTTGTGTGATTCCAGAAACCAAATAGTCTCCATTCGAAAGAACGATTAAATCGGATCCTGTTGTTTTATAGATTCCTGTTCCATATGTTTTTTTCCAAGTTTGAAATCCAGGGCAGGGATCAAATAACGAATACGCTCTCAGAAGTTGGGTCAGGAAAAAATCTTGCGAGTTGGGGTCACTCGGGTTGTTGAGTCTTAATTTGCAGGATGTTGAAAAAGTTAAAATTACAAATAACGATAAATAGAAAAACTTCATATACGAATGATAACAATCGAAACCAGAACCCTTCTTGATGAATAGAAGAAATTGACTAAATATTAAATTCGATGGCTTTAAAATAGACTGATTGGTATTCTATTTTTCTTTTTTCCCAACTCCAATCCAATTTCATAATGTTTTTCACTACAATGTCTCTTTCTTTTGATCGAAACAAATCATTGGCTCTTTCTAAAGCATACCCCAGCGAACCCGTGTCATTCGGCTCAAAGACAATTCCCGTTTTGTATTCTAAAAAACTGGATTCTTCTACCGTATCACGCAAACCCCCCACACGAGAAACAATGGGAATGGTTCCATAGGTATGGCTGTACATTTGGTTTAGGCCACATGGTTCAAAGAGGGATGGCATCAGAAAAAAATCACTGGCTGCTTCAATTTTATGAGCCAGACTTTCGTTGTATCCTTTGTAAAAATAAAATACATCGGGGAAAGTTTCCGAAAGATGAAAGAAAGTATTTTCAGTTTCTGGATCGCCAGAACCAAGGACCACATAACGATGTGGTAGATGGCGTCTCTCAAGAAACGCTTTTAAAAATGTGGGAAATCCTTTTTGGTAGGTGAGCCGACCAATGAGCCCCACCAAAGGAAGATCCAAAGGTAAAGATGGTCTTCCAATTTCCTTGTACAGCTCTTGTTTGTTTTTTAGTTTCCCTTCTTTCCAATTCGATTTGGTAAAGGTTTTGAAAATTCGTTTGTCTCTCTCTGGATTCCATTCCTCTGTATCAATTCCATTCAGAATCCCCGAATATTCAGAGGCTCTTTGGTTCAAACAGTAACTGAGGCCAAACCCATTGGGTTCGATGAGTGTTTCTTCCCTGTACCCAGGGCTTACTGTGGTGATTTGCCCAGCCGATAGAATCCCGGCCTTCATATAATTGCATTTGCCATCGTGGTCAAACGGGCTTGTGACCAGACGAAAGGGTTCTTCTTTTAAAAACCCAGTCATCCAAAACGGATGATCTCCCTGGTAGGCCAAATTATGGATGGTAAACACACTCGGAATGGCGAAGGCGGAATCTTTTTGTAAGGCAAGAGATAGGGCTGTATGCCAATCATGTGCATGAAAGATATCTACTTTCAGAATTTGACTTAACGCATAACAAGCGTAAGAGAACATAGCAAATCGAAAGTGTTCTTCGGCATGTCCGTAGATGGAATCCAGTGACCGGAAAAGGTCCGATTGGAAAAAGTACAACTTGACCCCAGATTCTTCGGCTTCCAAAAACCGAGAGGCCTTCAGTACCGAAACCACAAGAGAATCCGTTTTGGCATCTCTGGGGAGAAGGGCAGGATGTTCTTTGCCCGTCCAAAGCGGCTCTTTCCCCAATCCACCAATGAATGGTAATGCGACATAAACTTCTTCCGATTTTGCCTGTTCTTTGGTGAGGGAAGCAAGCATATCGGCAAGGCCTCCCATCTTGATGTAGGGAAAATATTCTGCAGATGCGTGTAGAATCTTCATTTTCTGTTATTGACACCGACTCGCAAAGTAAGAAGCTAGAAAAACACAAAGTGAAATCGAGGAGAGATCCATGTCAGTATCTACTAATCTGCGCGGCCTTGCTGAATTAGGCCTTAAACCATCCGAAGTCTTCCATAACTTATCTTACGAAGAAATTTACCAGCACGAATTGAACAACAAAGAAGGCGTAACTTCTGATAATGGAACGATGATGGTAGATACCGGGATTTTTACGGGACGCTCCCCTAAAGACAAATACTTTGTCGATGAACCTTCTTCCACAAACAACATTTGGTGGGGTCCGGTCAACACAAAGGTTTCTGAAGCGATCTTCAACGAACTCTATACAGAAGTAACCAAATTCCTCGATAACAAAAAACTTTATGTTTTTGATGGTCACGCAGGAACGAACGATGACACACGAATCTCTCTCCGTGTAGTCACGGAAAGAGCTTGGCAACACCATTTTTGCACGAACATGTTCCTTCGCCCAACTAAGGAAGAATTAGAAAAACTCCATCCAGAATTTACCATCATCAACGCTTCTGGTTACAAAAACGCAAAATACAAAGAACACGGACTTAACTCTGAAGTCTTCGTAATCTTCCACTTAGCAAAAAAAATCTGTATCATCGGTGGAACTGAATACGGTGGAGAGATGAAAAAAGGTATCTTCTCTGTCATGAACTACTACTTGCCACTCAAAAACGTGCTTACTATGCATTGTTCAGCGAACGTTGGCAAAGATGGAGATAGCGCTCTTTTCTTTGGTCTTTCAGGAACAGGAAAAACCACTCTTTCCACAGACCCACACCGCCGCCTTATCGGTGATGATGAACATGGTTGGGACAATAATGGTATCTTCAATATTGAAGGTGGATGTTATGCAAAAACCATCAACCTAGATCCAAAAACAGAACCAGAAATCTATGCAGCGATTCGTCGTGATGCCCTTCTTGAAAACGTAGTCTTTGATGCAACTTCTAAGAAAGTAGATTATTCTTCTGCAGCAAAAACAGAAAACACTCGAGTATCCTATCCCATTTTTCACATCGATAACATCCAACCAGGATCCAAAGCAGGTCACCCAAACACTGTGATCTTCCTTACTTACGATGCTTACGGTGTTCTTCCTGCAGTTTCTAAACTTTCTATCGAACAAGCAATGTATCACTTCCTTTCTGGTTACACAGCAAAGGTTGCGGGCACAGAGCGCGGTGTAAAAGAACCACAAGCCACTTTCTCTGCTTGTTTTGGTCAGGCCTTCATGACTCTTCACCCAACATACTACGCAAAGTTACTTGGTGAAAAAATGAAAACTCACAAAGTAAACGCGTATCTAATCAACACAGGACTTGTGGGTGGAAAGTATGGTGTAGGAAAACGTATGAACCTTCCTGCAACTCGCCAAATCATCAATGAAATCCTAAACGGGAACATTGAAAAATCCGAGTTCGAAAAACACCCGGTATTCCAAGTTTCTTTCCCTAAAACGGTAGAAGGTGTGGATTCTCATATCCTAAACCCACGTAACGCTTGGGAAAACAAAGAAGACTACGACAAAACCGCAGCTGACCTCGCAAAACAATTCGTTGAGAACTACAAAAAATACCTCACTGGTTCCAAAGAATTTGACTACAGCCAATACGGCCCAGTAGCCTAAGTTGCATTAGCCTATAATTGAGTTATACTTAGTTAAAGGTTAAAATGTTGAAAAGCCGTCTGTCTTTTGATAGGCGGCTTTTTTATTATATTGAACAAAATAAGAGATTAAAATGAGCAACGAAGGTATTAAAAAAACAAAGGGTATGCGTGTCGCAGTGATTGGACTTGGTCGTATGGGCGTTCGACACTTGCAAGCGGTCACAAACCTAGAAATGGAGGTTTGTGGTATTGCGGATGTATCTGAAGAAGTCATTGCTTCAGTTTCAAAAGAATACAAATTAGCGGACTCTATAGGTTTTACTGATGCAAATGTGATGTTGAAAAATGTAAAACCAACAGCCCTTGTTATTGCAACAACCGCACCTTTTCATTGTGACTATGTCTGTGCAGCTGCAGAATTGGGCGTAAAATATATTCTCTGTGAGAAACCGATGGCAGTTTCATTGGAGGAAGTTGAGCGAATGAGATCTTCCTGCGATAAAGCTGGATCCATCTTGGCAATCAATCATCAGATGCGATTTATGCCACAGTATACCCAGGTGAAAGCTTTGATTCAAGATGGTGATCGCCTTGGTCCGCTATCGAGTATCATTGTTGCTGGTTCTAACTTTGGGCTTGCCATGAATGCGAGTCATTATTTTGAAATGTTCCGATATATGACCGATACAAATGTGGAAACCATTCAAGCTTGGTTTGAAGAAGGTCAGTTGCCAAACCCGCGAGGGCCACAATTTGAAGATCGTTCTGGCAGATTACTTGCGAAAAATCATTTGGGCACTTCTATGTACATTGATTTTTCATCTAATTCAGGTTATGGTCTGCAACTTGTTTATATTTGTCGTAATGGGCAAATCCTTGTGGATGAACTGACTGGGGATTTAAGAATATCAGCTCGTAAAGCCGAATTTCGCGAATTGCCAACTAGTCGTTATGGAATGCCTGTAGATATTATAAATACACAAATTGAGCCCGCGGACACAGTTGTGCCAACGGTTCGTGTGTGGAACGCATTATTGGATGGGCAACCTTTTCCAGATGGGGAAGCTGGAGCACATGCAATTGCATGTTTAGTCGCTGCTCATTCATCTCATGAAAATGGTGGAACTCCTGTTGCTATCAATAGTTCAGCGATTTCAAAAGATAAAAAATTTAACTGGGCATAATCAAGAGAGTTTATCGTGAAAAAATGGAAAGTTGCAATCATCGGCGCCGGTTATATGGCTGCAGAACATGCGAAGGCATTCGCTTCTTTATCTTCGATTCAGATTGTTGGAGTTTATAGCAGAACCAAGTCACGTGCTGAAGCACTCGCTTTAACATACGGTGCAGAGGCATTTGATAGTATTGATGCTATGTATCAAAAAACAAAAGCTGATGTAGTTGTTGTAACGGTTACCGAATTATCAATGCCAGAAATTTGTTTCAATTGTTTTCAATACCCATGGATTTGTTTTTTAGAAAAGCCAGTTGGGGTGAATCTACCGATTGCAAAATCTATTTTAGAAAAAGCACAAGAAACCAAAACAAAAGCATTCGTTGCACTAAATCGAAGATCATACGCATCAACGCGGCAAGCATTGGTAGAAATCGCTAATGATGATAGCCCGAGACTAATATCAATTCTTGATCAACAAGATATGGTGTCTGCAAGGGAAATGGGTCAACCCGAACTTGTTGTTAGTAATTATATGTATGCGAACTCCATACATTTGATTGATTATTTTACTGTGTTTGGTCGCGGAGATATTATTTCTGTCGATTCTGTTTCACCTTGGAATCCAGAACATCCTGGAAATGTTGTATCGGTAGTTCGATTTTCAAGTGGGGATGTCGGTGTTTACCAAGCTGTTTGGGATGGACCTGGACCTTGGGTTGTTACAGTTTCAAATCGTCAAACAAGACTTGAAATGAGACCACTTGAAAAACTAGGAATCCAACGTCGAGGGGAACGCAGATTAACTGAAGTGGAACCAGATTCAATCGATAGTGATTATAAACCTGGGTTACGTTACCAGGCCGAACAAATTGTGAATCTATTGGAAGGTAAAAGTTATTCTTTAGCAACTCTTGAAGCAGCGACAGCGTCAATGGATCTTTGTGCCTCTATCTATGGCTTACAGGATTCCAAAAGCTAGGTTTATTCATTATGATTTTTTGTTAGATTAAATATTGAATCATTGATTTTTCTAAAAACTAAATCATGTCCGTTTTCAGAGAGATGGTGTCCGTCATAGTCCACAACAACTTCCTTAGCAACCTTTCCCTCATATGGATTAATAAAGGTTACATTGTTGTTGCAGTTGGCTAATTCGCTCAGAACGGCATTAAAGGTTTTTACGTCTTCTTCAATATTAAAAACATTTTCAATCATATGGTCACCGGGCGGAGCAATCGCAATGATTAACATTGATGATTTTATTTCTGTGATGCGGTTAATCGAAGTTTGGATATTTTCTTTGAATTGATCCATAGAGATATATCTATAATCGAAGATTTTAGTGAATTTAAAATTGTTCTCTTTTATGTATTTAAGTAAAAATCTGCGTAAATAAGGGATCATTCGAATCCACTTTTCTATCTTAGGTGGAACACCTCTTCTTGTACAATCACAGATTCCCAACTGTAAAATTGTAATATTGGGCTTTAGAAACGTGATTTCGTCGAGTTCGTATAATAGATTATTTGAAGTATACCCTCGACCATTTTTAAAATAAATTAGGCTTTTATTTTTCCAATGAGAAAGTAATCGATCGGTCCAAGTGGATTCTACTGGTGTTCCTCTTCTTGGCATTCCTAAGGAATCTGTAAAAACTAGAATTCTATTGATTGATTGTTCCAATGTAAAAAACTTTTCCTATATGGTTTATGTAATCGTATTTGAGATTGATTATTTAAGGAAATAAGTCTATACTTTTTCTTGAACACACCCGGTTTCTTGTTGGGAATATATAGCCGTTCATCAGAAAGATGACGGCTTTTTTGATTTTGTAACCTTAGAATTTTTGAATTAAAATCAAAGAGGCGATGTTGATCCCTACAAGATGGTAAACACTAGAAATGGTACCATATAGAATGGGTTTTGGAATATTCGGATTGATGGCAATATTAAAGGTATTCGCCGACAAATATCCAATTCCAATCAAACTTCCCCAAATTAGTGCATCTATAGTTTGATGGATCTGTAAATAAGAAAATAAAATGGCTGTTGTTAGAATGATCAGAATTGTGCAAACAGCTGGGCCAACCACAAAAATCATCGCTAACGTTTGTTCTACTTCGTTTTCTTTTCCGAGAGAAATTTGATACGGTCTTTTAAACAAAATCGTAAACCAAAGATAACCTAAGAAAAAATATACAAAGAATGCCAATAACACTGCAACCCAGTTCAAACTAAAAAAAATCTCTAACATAAACAATCTTCCTCTAATAAATAAGTATTAGAACTTTATAGCGGATTTTTCAAAAGAACGATTGTAAAAAATCAGGGAGAATGAATTTTTTAAGCCAAAAATTGTGTTGGTGTTTGCCCAGTAAAGGATTTGAATTCCTTAATGAAATGCGATTGGTCGAAATATCCAAGATCATAAGCTAGTCTAGTAAAAGAAGTGTAATTTGGAATTGCTCGAATCGCAGAACTCATGCGAATGATTGATGAAATTCTTTTGGGAGTAACTCCCGTAATTTCTCTAAATTTTTTTTCGAAAGTATCTATACTTAAATTTACAGAAGAGGCAATCTCTTGGATTTTGATTTTACCTTGGGTTAAATTCATTTGTGAAATCGCTTCGATGATCCTCAGGTCAATTGTTTGATTTTTAATGGCCTTCAATAGAAAATTTTCAAGTTGTTCTATCTTGGAACAATTGTCCTTTGTTTCCTGTAACCGTGAATGTATTTCATCTAGATCTGTTTTGTTAAATAAGTCATATCCGGAAATGCCGATCTCATTCAATTCATACATCGGTCTATTGAGAAACGAAAAAGCACCCCATGGTTGAAACTTAACAATTATGATTTCAGTCCCTCTTGATAGTGTGTTGTGTTTTACCGTTTTACGAAGTCCTGATAAAGAGATTGTTGGCAAATGATTCCGATCGGAATGGGTATGATAGTCATGACTTCCTTTGAGTTTGATTGTCAGCACAAAAGAATGGTGCGGAACGATCGATTTACTAAAACTTTCGTCACATTGAATAAAAAGATAACTCTCCACATAACGAATTAATTGCGGCCCAGGTTTGTATTCGATGACAATCGGCTTCATGAGAATTGATTCCAATGAAACTCATTCGGATCCCTTGTAAAGGATTTTCCTGTGAATTGTTTCGAAGAGCCATGGCCTGAACTTTAAAAGTATGTGCGCCTCGAATTGGTTAGGTGAAGATTATTTTTTCAAAACCGACCGGGCTCCTCCGGGGTGCGCTGACGCTCCCGCCTGCCTTCGGCAGGCCAGGCCCTACAGATCCCATGGCGCAGGGAAAGATTTTGAACAAATCAAATTCTTCCTGTATTAAATGGTAAATTGGCTCTATCGATGAATGAATTTCTTTAGTGTATATTCGAAATTCCAAAATAGATAGAACTGTGTGTATCAATTAATCTTTCAAAAGAATATTCACTCGTTACGATTAGTTGATTTATCGCACCTATATAAGAATAGTTCGTTTGGTTAAAGTTAATGGATCGAATTTTTGATTGGTTTCTACTGAAGCCAACATAAAGTTTGAAATTTTCATAAAATTGATAAGAGAGTGAGATCTCTGCTTGGAACCCTAAAATTTCTGTTATGTTATTTGGATTTGTTTTGGAAAGATAAAAGTATGGGCCAGGTCTATTTTCATAATATGTTATGCTACTGACTCGTTGATTTACAAAATTCCTGTTTCCATAGGTCACATAAGGATCAAAACCTAAATTTAACTCCAACCCTTCAACAAATTTGATTTTACTTCGGAGTGGCAATAAAATTCCGTAGGAATTGATTTTGTCAGAGTAAATATTTGAAAACTCATCATAGTTTTGGTTTTTATACAATCGATCAATCTTTAATATTCCCAGACCGAAATAGAATAATTCATTCTCTAAAGGTAAGTAGAAAAAATTAAACCGGAATTCTTGTCTTTGCACATTTCCATATGTGAATGTGGTTGGTGAGGCATTTGGACCGAAAAAGACACCTTTGTAATATGGGTTGTTGAGCTTTACATCGATCATATCAAACTCAAAACCAATTTTATTACTTGTATTTCTATATTTAAAGAATGGCAAATATGCCAAGTCCTTGTTGTTTTTTAAATTCGTTTGTGATTGTCTCAGACTGGAGTTTGTTTCATAAGGAAAATAAGTTATGTTTTGAGCTTTTAACCCATATTCAAAAGTGGCCAGTTTGGATTTGGTTTCTTCTGCATTTAGGATGGCGGTGGATACTAGAAAGATACAGACTACGGATTTTAGCTTCATAAGTATTTTTGAAATCTAAGACATTGCCTTTTTCATTGGCTTAATCTTATAACACGTATTATCCTTTTAAAATATTACATAACCTAAAAAAGATACTATAACGAAGGCTAGTTTAAGTGTCAACCTTTCAATTCGATAACAATTTCCTTCACAAGGGCCCTCTGCGCGGTCCACAAAAAATGAGTTATCTCTCAATAATGTAGTTGTTGATTACATCTCGGATGAAATTCATAGAGAAGATGGTGACTCTGAAATCTAGAAAACCCTTACTTCCTAAAAAGGAAAGAACCCGCGCCCAAATTATGAATGCAGCGTTACGTTTGTTTGCTGTAAAAGATGCAGGCGAAACTTCTATTGCTGAAGTGGCTGCAGAGGCGGAGGTTGCAAACGGAACATTCTATAATTATTTTAAAACGAAAGATGAGTTGTTGGATGCTTCTGCGTTAGTTTTGGCAGAAAGGATGGTAGCGGAAGCAGAAGGATTGATGTCTGATATTCAGAATGAAGTAGACCGATTGGCATTTGGTGCTATCCTTTTTCTTCAAAGGGCCCGCAAAGATTCCGACTGGGCTTGGGCTTTGATTCGAGTTGCCTCCGTGGCTCCCCGGATGAGTGAAATTCTTCGCACATACCCCTTAAGAGATTTGAAGAAAGCAGTTAAATCTGGAAAATTTACAATTGATTCAGAAGACTCGGCATTAGGGTTGTATGTGGGTGCAATTCATTATGGAATTCGAAATATCTTGGAAGGAAGAGCCAATCATAAGTCACATGATGTTGATATGATTGTATTAGTTTTAAAAGCCTTTGGCATTTCCCAAACTTCCGCCAAAAATATTAGCCAAAGAGCCTATGAGAAAGCCTGGAAATAAGAATAGAATCAAAATCGAATCGGGAAAATTCACCTGTAAACAGTTCCGATCGAATTGGAATTTATCCGCAGATCCCTTCTCGTTCCTGTAAAACACAATCTCTCTAATCATACAAACTTCCATATTCACAAAATACGGGCTGACTTCGACCCTTTATCCAGGACATACCATCAAAAATTGCAAATTAATGGAATTACCTTAAATCGTGTGGCATTCTAGAGAAATGTAATTGACAATATATTCATAATTGATAAATCTCTCAAAATAAGTATATTTTTCATTTATGGAAAGAGACATCAATTTAGAGAATATAGGGACTCCTGATGTAGTAATCATTGGTGCAGGGCCAGTGGGAGTGCTTACTGCCAACCTCCTCGGTTTACAAGGGATTCCTGTTCTTTTGGTGGATCAAAATCCTGAAATTTTGGAGATCCCTAGAGCCATTTCATTGGATCAGGATGCCCTACGAATTTTGCAGGCAGCGGGTTTTGGAGAAGTGATTTCGAAATGTATGCCGTCGATTTCCTCCATCGAAATGATTTCTCCTTTTGGCGGAATTTTTGCAAAAATCAATTCAGCTGGATCGTTTGATGGTCATCCAAATCTTGTTTCTATTTACCAACCCGAACTGGAGAGAATTTTAAGAAACGGTTTAAAACGTTTTCCTCATGTCCGTCTCTTATCAGAATGCACATATAATTCTCATACCGAATCAGAATCAAAAGTAATAATTGATGTTAGTTGGAAAGGAGTTGGTTGTAAGGTAACAACGGGTTATCTTCTTGGCTGTGATGGAGCTCATAGCAGGGTAAGAGAAAAACAAGGTTGGAGTTTGAAGGGTTCTTCCTATAAGGAAGACTGGCTCATTTTGGATGTGGCAAAAACTCCTAAAACATTGGATAAAGTTGAATTTATTTGTGATCCGAAAAGGCCAGTGGCCCATGTGCCAGGTCCGAATGGTTCGCAGAGGTGGGAATTTCTTCTTCGGAATGGTGAGAGAAGAGAAGATATGGAAAAGCCAAGTAAGGTTCGGGAACTAATGAAACCATGGGGAGATGTTTCTACCATGGAAGTGCAAAGGATCGCAGTGTATCGATTTCAAGCAAAAGTTGTAGACTGTATGGGTAAGGAGAGAGTATTTTTACTTGGAGATGCTGCTCACCTAACACCTCCTTTTGCAGGACAAGGTTTGGTGAGTGGAATGAGAGATAGTTTTAATCTTTCTTGGAAGGTAGCTGCTGTATTAAAGAATTCTGCATCATCTAAAATACTTTCCAGTTATCATATAGAAAGAAAACCACATACGATCAAAACAATACGATTAGCAGTTCTTTTAGGTTCTGTCATTATGACAAGAAGTAAGTTGAAAGCGATCTTTCGTGATATTGTTTTTAAATTTTTATATTATACACCGCTTAAACGTTTTCTATTGGATTTAAGGATTAGACCAAAAAATTCGTTCAACCATGGTCTTTTTTTAAAAAGGTTCAAACTCTCAAAAAGTGTCTTAACACCAGGGACTATTTTTCCGCAAACACCGGTTAAATTAAATGATGGGTCTTGGAAGCTATCAGACGACTTGTTTGAGCCAACTCTCTATTTGGTTGGGTTTGGCAAACACCCTAGTTCTATTTTAGATTCTCACTCCTTATCACTATGGAAACAAATGGGTGGAAAAATGTTATACATGGCAACGCAACAAACTGCCTTAGAATCGGATTCCTTGATACCTGATGCGGAAGATGTAACTTCCGTCTTTTTCTCTGCTTTCGGTGGTATGGAAAGGTTTGCGATCGTTCGCCCCGATCGAATTGTAGTTTCTGTTTTTTCTTCTGAAAATGCAAACAAGGCCATTCAAGATTTTTCGCAAATATACTTAGGTTCCAAGTTATGAAAAAAAAACAATTTCCTTCTGCCTGTCCTGTGCGAGCCGACAGTCCTTTGAGTAAAGCAAAAGATATCGCATACATTCGATTAGGCAGAAGAAACCTAAAGTCTTCCCTCCGCTACTATCTTGATTTTGGCCTTTCATTGTTGGAAAAAACAGAAGAAAGAATTTTGTTCCATGGCCATAGTTCAAGATTTCCTTGTTGGTCGATTGAAAAAAATAAACGAGATGTTTTACTTGGCTTGGGTTTTTATATTTCTTCGAAGGAAGAATTTGAAAGACTTAAAACTTTAGAAGGTGCCAAGTTTTTTCCATCGGGAAGATTCGGAGATTTTCCGTATGTCAATCTAAGCGATCCATCCGGCCTTTCTGTGGACGCAGTATTCTCTGAGGCTTTTGAAGAGTTAAAGAGTTCGGAATTGTATGGGCAAAAATTTTGGAACGCACCGGGTAAAACAGAAAGGATTAATTTGCCACATCCCTTTGAGTCAGGGCCAGCAAAGGTTATTCGATTAGGACATGCCGTATTACTAAAACAGGAATTTTTAAAAAATGCTCAGTGGTATTGTGATACGTTTGGCCTTATTCCTTCCGACATTCAAATTCTTCCTGGATTCAAAGAACCTGTAATCGTTTTTTTACGATGTAACTTAGGAGACAAACTTACTGACCACCATACAATCGTTATTGCTAATGGAATTGATGATCGATTGGAACATTGTGCTTTTGAATTGGAAGATTTAGATGAAGTTGCGAAAGGAAGAGAATGGTTACTGGGAAAAGGTTGGAAATCTGCATGGGGAATTGGAAGGCATCTTTTAGGAAGTCAGATTTTTGATTACCACAGAGATCCTACCGGAATGCTCGTAGAACATTATTCAGACGGAGATAAGTTTGATGAAACAGTTCCCGTAGGATATCATTGGATTAACCGCAAAAGTTTGTACCAATGGGGGGAAGACATGCCAAAAAACTTTCTGGATTTAACTTTATCTTTTCATAAATTAAAAGAACTATTAAAAGGGATTTTTTCTGGAAAAGAAATTAGCATGGATACTTTACTGTCACTCCAAAAAACGATGAAAATTTCTCCTAGAAATTGGATTAAATACTAATACTAAAGGAATCTTATATGGCTAAGAATTATATACGTTTTGAGAAGGATCAAAAAATCGATTGGGCTAAGTCTGAACATGGGAAAGCGATTCCACTGGGTATTGGAGATTTGACCACAAGTGAATTTTTAGAATTCATAAAGGCAAAACCTGTTTTGCCAGATTCTCCTGTGTATCAACTGAAAGAAGTTCAGATCCTCTCACCAATCACAGCCCCGTGCCAAATCATTTGCCAAGGGGCCAATTACAGACAACATTTGATTGAATCAGGATTGGATCCTGACGAAAAATCATATAATTTATTTTTCACAAAATCCGATGCCTCTCTTTCTCCACCAATAGGAGAAGTGATCCGCCCAAAGCAGGTTCGACTATTAGATTATGAAATCGAACTAGGGTTAGTATTTGGTAAAACAATCAATCGTCCTGTGGAGATTCATTCTGGGAATATTTCTGAATATGTATCTGCCTTGTTTATGGCAAATGATGTTTCGGCAAGAGATATACAACTCCCGCAATTACAATGGTACAAAGGAAAATCATACCGTAGTTTTTTACCGGCAGGACCAGTCCTTGCCGTTTTAGAGGAAGGCGATTTTTCACTTTTAGGAAGTTTAGAACTTACCTTACTCGTAAACGATAGGGTCAGACAACATGATACCATTTCAAGTTTGGTTTTTCCACCGGCTGAATCGATCCAAGAGTTATCTCGTTTTTGCAATTTAAATCCAGGAGATGTACTCCTTACGGGAACACCTTCTGGTTGTGCACTCCGAGCCCCTGGAAAGTTATTACAAAAAATTGGGGCCCTCCTTCCGGAGAAAAAGAAATGGCAATTGTTTATTACTGGGCAATTGAAACGATCAGAGTATCTAAAACCTGGAGATAAAATTAAATCTTCCATCCGAACTGCAGATCGCAGAATTGATTTAGGTGATCAGGAATTACTGGTGGTTCAAGAATCATGAAATTTCAAGAAGGAAAAACATATCCTTTTTGGAAAGACAAAGTGGTTTGGATCACGGGAGCCTCATCAGGAATCGGTGAGGCTTTGGTTCATTCGCTAAAGAATTCCGGTGCAAACTTGGTTCTATCCGCTAGACGAAAAGATGAATTAATCCGAGTAAGAGATGAGTCTGAATGGAAAGAAGAAAACTCTTTGGTTCTTCCTCTTGATTTAGAAAATTATAATATGTTAAATGAATTACCTTCTTTGGTAATTCAAAAATTTGGACGGATTGATATTCTAATCAATAATGGAGGAATTAGCCAAAGGTCTCTGGCACATGAAACTACTGTTTCCACCTACCAATCACTCATGAATATTAATTTTTTTGGTAATATCGCATTGTCTTTGGCAGTTCTACCCTATTTTAGAGATAAAAAAGAAAGTCATATCGTAAGTATTGCAAGTATTGCTGGAAAATTCGGTGTTCCCTTTCGAACGGGTTACTCTTCTTCTAAATTTGCATTAACTGGTTTTTATGAAGCACTCAGAGCAGAAAACATAAATGAAAATCTAAAAGTAACATTGATTTATCCTGGATTCATCAAAACAAAAATTTCAGAAAACGCTTTTTCGGGAGATGGTTCCAAACATGGAAAGATTGATCCAGGGATCGAGGAGGGGATCGATGTTCAAACTTGTGCCAATCAAATTCTTTCAGCCATTGTTTCTGGCAAACTGGAATCGGTGATAGCAAGGCCCAAGGAAAAATTTGCCATCTTTTTGCATAAAAATTTCCCTAGATTTTTTTCTAAGGTGATCGCTAAAGCAAAAGTGGTTTGACCCTTTTTTATTTATGGTTGTCTTGCATCTAAGGTCGCAGAACAACCGCTCCACTCCCAGGCTTTTTGTTTCAGAGTCCGCTCCCTTTCGCTACCAGACGTGACAACGTTCGGCATAATCGAAAGGCCATTACGTTCCAATCCAAAGGCTAAATGGCGAAACTCTTTCGGGTATTTGCCGAGAGGCATAAAGAGGTAAGTAACCCAAAATAAAAAAGAGGGACTAACACTATCGATACGATCTTTTTCGTAGATGCCGGTTCTTTTGTGTATCCGCCAAATACCATCATCTCCCAACTCAAATTGGTCGTAAAACCTTGTGTATGAGGTTACATCCAGATCGATCGGTCCCGCACTGCTACGTATCATGATGATGACATCGGCTTCGCTTAAGGCACGGTTGCCACAAACGGTGATTCTTGGTGAGGAGATCCAGTGTTTGGTGGCAGGTGCACCTTCTTCTACCATGCGACGTGATCGCTCTACAAAACCATCCACGGTTCCCTCATACCAACTGATCGATATCTTTGCATCCTGAGTGAAGAGGTCTCGCAGCTCGGCCCACCTGGCTTGGTCTCGATAAGAAAACGAGGAAACATTTGTGGCAATTTCAGATTTCGCCAAAACAGAAGTGAAATTTTCACTCTGGGAGAAGATTGATGTGTTAAGGATTAGTGTTAGAAACAAAGCCGTGAGGAGGAACCCTCTTTTTCTATATTGGTTTAAAATATCCATAACAGTCTTATCCATATTTTTTATGAGAAATTAACAATAGAATCCAAGGACTAGGTAGTGGTTATCCGAGGCAAAACCTAAATCCACTTGTTAGCGGATTATAGAAATAAAATCCTATAATTGAACGTTTTTCATTATTGATAGTTCTCTCAATAATGAAAATAAAGTCAACATGATAAAGGTGGGATCGGAAGGATGAATGGGATTTTTGGTTCTTGAATCGAGTTGAAAGGGATAATTTGGTTAATCTAATTTTTGGCTTTTCATTCACTGAATCAGTTTTGCTCTAAGACAGGATCAAAAGTTCTGTGCGCCTCGAATCAGTTAGGTGATCGACATTGAATCCAAAACCGATTGGGCTCCTCCGGGGTGCGCTGTCCTGTCTCACCCAAGTCGTGTGAGACCAAGCCCTACCGATCCCTGGTGTGGAATTGGTTACCAAATGAAGAGGGAGGGTTTGCTGGAATTGGCATTGTTGCGTGTAACGATTAAGAGTTTTCCACTAAATGGATCGATTACTGGACTTAAATATTGTCCAGAATAACTGCCTTGCCCTGCGGAAATATCTGAGTGCGTACAATTAGTGCCATCTAGATTACAACGGAATAGACTTAGGTTGTTGTTATTTGGAATGCTTCGAGTCACAATTAGAAGTTTCCTATTTACCATATCAATCACCACATGAGGAAATAAACCAGAATCACTTCCTTGCCCTGCGGAAATATCTGAGTACGTACAATTTGTTCCGTCCAAATTACAGCGAATCAGACTAGGTTTATTGTTATTTAAAGCATTGCGTGTAACAACGAGCAACTTTTTATTAATAGTATCGACAATTGCATGTGAGCCATGTTGGGGATCAGTTACCTGTCCTTCCGAGATATTTGAGTAATTACAATTTGTTCCATCTAAGTTGCATCGAAATAATCCTGGTTCATTATTATTTGCATTATTACGAGTGATTACTAGTAACTTTTTATTTATAGCATCAATCACTGCATAGGGATTATAACCAGAACCAGTACCTTGTCCTGCTGATATATCAGTATGAGAGCAATTAGTACCATCTAGGTTACAACGGAATAGACTAGATTTAGAATTGCTGGTATTGTTTCGAGTGACTACAAGTAACTTGTTATCGAAAGGATCGATTACAGCATGAGGAGTACCTCCGGAACCACTTCCTTGTCCTGCCGAGATATCAATATGCGAACAATCTGATCCATCCAAATTACATCGGAATAGACTAGATTTATTATTATTGTTTTGATAGTTTTGAACCACGACCAAAAGTTTTTCGTTTACAGCATCAACTACCCCAACTGGGTAATGAGGAAAACTAGCCGAACCATTCCCCTGGGCTGCGGAAACATCAGAATGACTACAGTTTGTGCCGTCTAGGTTGCATCTAAATAGACTAGGTTTATAGTTATTAAAATTATTCCAAGTCACTGCAAGTAGTTTTCGGTTTTTCCTATCGATATATGCATTCGGAAAATCTCCTGATGCAAATCCTTGCCCCGCCGAAATATCGACATGTAACCCTGTCGAATTTGTCCCCGGCGGGATCGCACTCGTATATGCAAATGATTCTAATAAAGAAATCGGACTATTGCCTATCAAATTACTCGCCACCACCCTAAAGTAATATAGTGTTTCACCACTTAGTCCTGTAACAGTCGCATAAGGATCTGTCACTGGCCCAAAACTTGTTGACTCCGTCGTCACACCTGGACTTGTTCCGTAGTACACTGTGTACGTTTTAGCACCCGTAACCGGCCACCACTGAACCACTGCACTGGTTCCGCCAGCTTGTGCTTCTACAAAGGTAGGGGCATCCGGTGGACCAATATGGAAACTTTGGTTCCCAACTGTGCTTAAGTTTCCTGCCAAGTCGCGTGCCAAATACTTTACTTGGTTGCTTCCATTGGAAAGTGCTACTGGCGAGGAATATAAAGTTCCATTAGTTATCGCACCACTTCCATCAAACGCTGGTTCTGTGCCATTGAGAGTGTAGATGACTTTATCGCATCCAGATCCGCCAGTGTCCGAACAACTGAGTTGGAGTTGGGTTCCCGAAGCAAAGGGCCCTGATCCAGAGGGTGAGGCCATGGCTAAGACGGGAGCTGTTGTATCTTTCTTGGTAGTGCGAGTGGTGGATCCAAAACTATCAATTAAATTTGCCACACAAATGCGGACGGTATTGTCACCTTCGACAAAGTGGGTATTGGCAATCGTAGTGGATGTGTCGGTGGTTGCTACAATGCTTCCGGTTACATTGGCATTGGAGCCAGTATTTGTGAGGGTAGTTCCATTCGCACAGCTAGTTCCGCCCAATCGGATTTGATAGGTTCCTGCCTTAGAACTTTGCCAACTGAGGGAAACATTTGAAACTCCATTTATGGAAGCGGTATGCGAGTTGACCGTGATTGTGGCGACTTGAGTATCCACTGTATAGTTTGCCGTATCGACATTCGAAACGTTTCCTGCTTTGTCACGAGCCACAAACTTTGTATAGGTGACAGAGCCATCGGTCATTGCAATGGCGGCTGTGTATAAAGTTCCACTGGAAACAGTTCCCGTAGTTCCTTGGATGGCCGGGTTTGCAGGCGTTGAACCAGCTTGTACAGCATAGGCGATCTGATCACAACCTGATCCGCCAGTATCAGAACAAGAAAGAGAAACCGAAGTTGTCGTTTCATAATTTCCTGCACCTGGATTTGCAGTCACTATAGGTGCTGTATCGTCTCTTTGTAAAGTGACTGAGGCAAATCCCGTCAGTCCATTGCTTCCTGTGACACAGATGCGGTAGGTCTTTGTACCTTCGCCAGTAAAATGGGTATGAGAACGAACAAACCCTTGGTCTAAACTCGCAGTGACCGATCCCGTAGTCGCAATAGTCCCCGTATCACAAGAACTTCCTTCTCGAACCGTAAAAGATCCTGATCTGTCAGATCTCCAAGTAGCCGTGGAACTGGCTATGGCATTGGCTTGGGAACTAATCGCTAATGAAGACTGACTTACAATTGCAAGCGCTGGGATTTTGGTATCGATCGTATAAACAATGTTAATTGGTGCAGATAGATTTCCCGCTAAGTCCCGACAAATTGCATTCAAAGTATGGGATCCTTCCGTGGATAAAGAAATGGCTTTGGAAGAGGTGGCAATCACCACACCATTCTTTGGAGAGAAAGCGGGAGTCGATGTATCTAGAGTATACACAATGGAACCCGGTGCTTTATTGTCAGCACAAGCGAGGGTTGTGGTTTGTGTTGTTGAGTAAATACCAGTTAACAAAGAACTAGTGATGGTTGGAGGAGTGGTATCACTTAAGATTGAGACAATCGCAATGTCATTCGGAGTTCCGTCTCCATCGGTATCAAATCCAATTGGCTTGCCGCTGCCATCGACGATGATGACAACGGGATTTCCTGTTCCGCCAGGCCCCGTGGTCAGAAAACCTGGTGGGTTCAGACTGATATAATAGTCTGGTAATCCGTCTCCATTAGAATCGACCGCATCAGGAATTCCATCTCCGTTGGTATCGATTAAGAGAAGGTTCGGTGTTGTGCCACCGGTGAGATTGATTCCATCGGAGACCCCGTCCCCATCGGAATCTACTAAGGTCCCATCCGGCTTTCCATCACCTGACAGGTCGACTGCGGTACCTGGAGTTAAATTCTGTGAAGAACTAGGCGAACCGCCAACTAATCCGAATAAGAAGGCAAAGAGACTAAAGTCTTGCCCAGAGTTTCCTGGAGCAAATAAGGTACAATGGCTTGTGAAGAGGGTTAGAAAAGAAAGAAGGTAAAGTTGTTTTTGGATTCGCATGTATGTGCCTAAAATTTCGCATTAATATTCAAAAATATTAATGTAGATGGTTTCATCCAACAAGGACAACTAATTTTCATTAGTTTGTGCAAAAAGCAGCAGTGCACCGCTAAAAGTGTTTTAAAATCTAGTTTCCGCCGTTTTTAACGGTTCAGAAAAGATAACAGTTGTGATGGAAAGAGAGGCTTTAGGGAAATCCTGGGAAAGGAATTCGCAAGTTAGGTGTGCGCGGAACCAACAATAGTTGGCTTTTATATTAATCTTTTAGTTTTTTTCCCACTTTCTTTAAGGTCTCTTCGATTTTAGGAATCGAACTCGGGCCAAATCCATGCAAACGAAGAAGGTCTTTTTTAGAATAACGAGTGAGATCTTCTAATCGTGAAATTCCTAGTTCATTCAAAAGAGCCCTCTGTGCGGGGGCTCCCAGGAAATCCAAAAAATGTGATTCATTCTTCTGATTCATATTTTCTATTTTTTAAATGGCATCTCCCCTAAATAATCTTTTTTTCCAATTTCAATTCCGTTGTGTCGAAGGATCGCATAGGCAGTGGTTATGTGAAAGTAAAAATTCGGAATGGCATGATTGGTGAGGTATTCAAAGCCTGTTAGGTATTTTCCTTCCCATCTTGGCTGAGATACTTTGATTTCAGAAACTTGTTTAAAATCTTCTGCTTTGTAAGTTTCTAAATATTGGATCACGGAACCAATTCTAAGTTTTAATTCCTCTAAATTAGTTTCGGAATCTTCTTGAACGGGAGCCTCTTTACCGGAAATACGAGACACACAAAGTTTCGCAGTATCACAAGCGATTTGAATTTGTTTTGTTAAATGGAATTGGTCAGGGAAGAGACGTGAGTTGAGTAAGTTCTCAAAGGCAAATTTTTTGGCAACGGAATGGGCTTCTGCTTTTTCTAAAATTTTAGTTAAATTCCCGAGCCCTCTTTTAAACGATTGGACGGAGATTTCATATACGATCGATTCATTCATTCTTCTATTCAAATCGATGACAATGTAGAATCAATCTAATAAATTGAAGGAGAATTGGGTTCTTGTGGATTTGGTAAGATATAAAAATGATCAAACTTTGGCCGCTAAGACCAAAGTCAATATTGGGAAAATTCTAAATGGAAACTCCGCCAGACAAAACTAATTCTAAAAATCCAAAATTTTGAGAGGCACGATTGGAACCACCACTTGTGAGGACATCTGTTAGGTCAATATATCCACCTTTACCACCTAATTCTAAAAAGTAAGTTCTAGAAAATTCATAACGAGTGGCAACATATCCAGACACTCCATATCCCGAGAGATGAAAGTTATTATTTTGACCTTTGCCTAACACGCGTACATCGCTTCGGCATACAACTGGCCCTCCGCCGATGGTAGATACCAAACTAACACCACTTAATCCATCAGATGAAGTATAAAGAGGGGTGATCCATCCGAAATCTAAAAAAAGGTAATTTAAACCATCGGTATGTTCATACTTTAAAATATCGGGAGTTAGCGAAATAGTTTGGTCTCCACCATGGTAACCAGCCATCTCTTGTACATGGTTCGGAAACAGAAGGATAAAAAGTGCAGCTTCAGGTGATAAAGCCAGTTGGTTTTTTGCAATGACACCTGGATCAATATAACCGGAATACTTTACCGGTTGGCCCGGGGTGACTACATACTTCATATGGTCTTGACCGAATGCCAAAAAGAATCGATCTGTAAAGAAATAACTAACCTTCAAATTGTATTGCGGAATCTCAAATTTGGAGGGATTTAAGTATACATCAGCCCTAAAAGACTCTGGTTTGTCTTTTGCGTTTACTGATTTGAGTGTGTACTCGTAACCAGGACCACGAAAATTAATATCACTTTGCGTATAGTAACTTCTGTTATAACCCCACTGGATAGTCCAGTTTCCTTTTTTATCAAGAATCGTGAGCGGAGCACTATTTTCATTGGGCCAAAGTGATGGGCTTACAAGGAAACAAAGCAAAAAAAAGTAAAAATTATGCTTTTTAGAAACAAACGAATGTTTGTTTTTGCGGTTATGCAAATGGAACATAAACCATATTCTAAATTGGTATCAAAATCGAATAGGCGAATGTATGTTTGGTTCCGAAAAAGAAGAAATTTTTAAGTAGGGATAAATACTATATTTTTTCTTCAAATTCGGTTGTAATCGAAACTCTTGGTTTTAGTTCTCTTTAGTAACTGCCACCACTTCCCCCTCCTCCAGAGGACCCACCACCAAAACTTCCGCCACCACCACCTCCTCCAGAAGAACCACCGGAACTACTTTTTTGTTTTTTGGGAATGGTTTCGTATTCAACTGCACTGTGTTTGCAA
This sequence comes from Leptospira abararensis, assembly GCF_016918735.1. Lineage (GTDB taxonomy): Bacteria > Spirochaetota > Leptospiria > Leptospirales > Leptospiraceae > Leptospira_A > Leptospira_A abararensis. The sequence goes on along the minus strand of NZ_JAFFPR010000055.1, from coordinate 6,172 downwards.
TGGGCACATGTTCTTTTCACTTCTACTGATCCAGAACTACTATAGGTAGCTTCACTGATGATTCTACTTGATTTACAAACAAAGGTTTCAAACTTACATTCGGGGCAGGCCTTAATTTTTCGAAAGGATGTACCTTTGTAAATATATTCAGGATTGATGCTCGGGAATTTTAGGATGGCATTGGCCGCGCATCCTGGACAGACCCATACATCATAGTCTATGGAATTTACGATTTCTTCTGAGACTTGACCCTTCGACAAATGGACGTTATCTTCTTCTTCCGAAAGTTTTGTCATCTTCGTTCCGCATTTTTTGCAATTTCTCGGAATGTTTCTAATTTTCAAAAGTCTTTCGCTTAACTTACGTAATCGTAAGTCACCCCAAAAGATTGCATAAATCACGATAAAGGCAATGGTTAAGAAAATGGAGACTGGGAAAATAGCATCATCTAGAAATTGCGAGAGTATGGTAATGGAAAAGACCACAGGAGCTATGATCAGACCATAAAATAAGGGGAAGTCTGTATTGTGAACTATATGGTATTTTGCGGTCGGTGAGGGAATGATCCATACAACGATTCTTTGCAAAAGATGTAATAGAATAAAAATCGAGATATAGGCAAAAATAAAATACTGTCTGTATCGGATGCTCTGTTCTTTTTCGATTCTTTCTAATTCGCTAGTTTTTTCAGCCCACAATCTAGATTCTTCATCATTTAAAAAATAATTGGATGTTGTATTGTAAGTATCAATGGTTCTGTCCAAAGTTTGTTTTTCTTCTTCACTAAGTTGGGTGTATGTTTTACCTTGATAATCGTAATAATCGGTTCTTTCGACTGTAGTTTGTTGGTTTGTATCTTCAGTCGCAGCCTCTGCGACATCTACAGTGTTTGTTTCTGAAAGGAGTTTGTCTACTTCTAGTTCCGGGTGGTTCAATTTCTTGATCAGTGCTGCTACTGTGTCCCAATGCCCTTTTTGAAAATTGTCTGCTTTGAAGGCAGGGATTGTATAAGTATCAATGATTCTTTTGACAGTTACATCGGGAAGGTCACCTTCTAACCCATATCCGATTTCAATTTCCACACGTCTTTGGTCGATCACATGTAAAATGAGGATTCCATTATCTTTATCTTTTTTCCCGATTTTCCAGTGGTTAAAGAGTGCCACAGCAAAATCTTTGGGCACATAACTTTCGATTGTTGGTAATGTGACCACGGCGATTTCCACTCCCGAGGAAGCTTCTTCTGTGTTGATCATTTGATCGATGCTTGCGATGTCTGTTAAAACTCCCGCACTGTCTTCTACCCAACTATTCCTAAGTTCTTTGGGATTGGGAACCTGGGCCACTCGTGAGTCGATCCCTTCTTGGGAAGGAGAACAGGAAAAAGTAAATAGGGAAGAGCTTACTGTTAGCGTCAGTAAAAATTTAAGGATGTAGATTTGTCTTAGTTTTAAAGGTGCATTCACGACCGCTAAACAGTAGGAGACCTAATTTCTTTGTCAAGTCGGAGTTAAGGAGGACGTTACCATGTAGAAAATGGTTCGAGGCGTGAGAGGGATAAACGATAGGGAACTGATACAGATGAAATTATATTATTCAATAAGAAAGCAATTCCTTTATGCTCCCCCACATGTAGTGCATGTAAAAGTGATCTTTGTTTCGGGAGCTAATGTTTTGCCTGATTTGACTTTGATTCCAGGTCCAAATAAAATAATGTAGGTTCTGCCAGTATACAAACCGAAATTAACATTAAGATCAAATTTTCGATCACTAATATTTACGGTTGTGTCAAAGTTAATCGATTCATTTTGAATGATGTTTTCGCTGATCCATGCACTTCCATTTGATGCATTATTTTCCAATTCCTCAGAAAAGGTAAAAGAAAATTGGGTCAAGGTATTAGGAATATCTTGTCCATCAGCAGGACTCGAACTTACCAGAAAAAAATACGGTGATGGGGGTATTGCAGGCGTTGCAAGGGCGGCAATGAATCCAGCACCTGCTGAATCTGGTTCTTCTTCCACTCCTGGATTCACTAAGGGTTGCACCAAGGGGTTAAAATAGCAATTCCCCAATAAAAACCATAAACATGCTAAAACAAGTGAAGTTGGTAATTTAGAATGTCGGTTCATAAGAATGGGCTCCACAAGTTGGGGTGAGGGTTTTAGAAAATGAAACTTAATGTCTTGGGGAAAAGAACCAAGACATTAATACTATCGAATTCCCTATTGTTTGGCAAGAAATTTCTGTAGTAATGGGAGCCTATTGATGTCCAAATTAAGGATTATATTGATAATCAAATCGAATTGTCCTTTCTGTTAATGGCTTCCCGGTTGCAGAAAAGATTCCTGGCTTTAAGGTTATCTCGTAAACAGTCATACCGGGTATAGTCAATGGAGCTATCGTTAAGGTATTTTCTGAAACATTCATAAAATTATCAAAGGAAATCGGTGAAGACACAACAAGATTTTGAGATATCCAAGCTGTGACTAAGGGGCCAGTTGGCAACGCAGGCATCGGTGCTTCTGAAAATCTAAAAACAAATTGATTGAAATAGTTGGTTACAGTTGCATTATGCAAACTCACCTCATTCATTTCGCCATCGAGATAAAATACCTTTACCAACTCAAAAAAGTTAAATGCTTCATTTATGTTGATAGTCCCTAGGTTTATTATCTCCAGTCCCGGTGGTGCGTCTGTAGTTGTCGCAGTGACTTGGCTAGGGCTAGATACATTCAGAGTCAGAATAAAAAATGATAGGCCATCACGAATTACTGTAAATGTAAAGCTACCCGTTTGGTAAGGGATATAAAACCTTCCTCCCGCATCAGTAGCGTAAGGTGGTAGTGTTGATTTGGCTTGAATCAATGTTGGCGATGGAACCAAAACAAGACCTTCCAAGGCTACCCCATTGGGATCAAGAATCTGACCAGTGATAAGAAGGTTTGATTCCCCTGACAATCCTAAGAGTGCTAAAAACGGATTTGTTTTTTCTGTCACTTCTGGATTGACTATGGGTTGCACCAAGGGATTGAAGTAGCAGTTAGAAAATAGGAGAAGGAAGAATATTCGGAAAAGGATCTTGAGGTTTCGCGTTTTCATAGATGACTCTCCTTTTATTTTTAGAATATTTTTCCTACATAAATGAAACAACAACCCAAGGCATTTTGTTTTTTCAATGGATGGGCCAGATCTTGCATTGGAATACTTATCTTATAATCCTAAAGGGCCAACTACAAATTGGATCGTTGTTGGTCTGACCGATTTCCCTGTCGCTGTTTTGATCCCAGAATTCAATGTGATGGTATAAGGCAATGGACTTAGCGAGCTACTGAGCATGATGGTTACATCGTTTTTGGAAATACTGGGAGATTCAAAAGTCATGGGTGGATAGGTTATAAAATTTTCGGCAACCCAAAGGGGTGGATTAGATGGATACTCCAAATCTTCAGAGAATTTAAACTTAAAACTACCGCCAATCAGATTGTTATAGTTACTATCATCAATCAGCAAACCTTCATACGGCACAGAAGACACCAATTCCAAATAAACGGGAGGTTCTACCCCAATGAAAAACACATCCAGACTTTGTATTTGGTAACCCAGATTATCACTAGAGATCACCGTTGCAGAGAAGGGAGTAATCCCTAATTGGACATTTACAATCGTACCTGCATCAGAAAATTGTAAAGTAGGTGATCCCGTTGGAATATTTAGATAGAACCTACCTGCCGCATTAGTAATTGAAGAATTGGTTTGGTTTTTTGTTGAAAAAGAGGAATTCGCTAACTTGATCTCTACACCTTCAAGAGCAACTCCTAATCTTTTGATTTGGCCTGTGATGCTAACAGTGATTCCTAAGTCACCAGATCCGCCAGCTAATCCAAGCAATGCGGACAAGTCAGATTCTTCTACCTTGGGATTGAGTAAGTCATTCACTAAAGGGTTGAAGTAACAGTTCGTCGTCGAAAACAGAAAGACGAAGGTTATTAGAATGAGTTTTAGTAAGCGATGGAGATGTTTCATTGGATCTCTACTCTATTACTTCTTCTTCTTTAAAGATTCTAAATCTTTTTCTAGCTGTTCTAATTCGTATTTTTCTTCAGCTTCTCTCAGTTCTTGTTCGGTTTTGATTTGTTCTACTGCTTCATCTTTGATGCGTTTGATTTCTGAGTCAGAAACCATACGGTATCCACTTCCATCACAAACATCGACTACAATCGTTTTACGAGTGACTGTGATGAGAAATCCACCGAGTAGGGTAACAGCCATGTCTGTCCAAGTAGAAGTTTGTTTGATTCTTACGGGACGATTGTCTTTTGGAAGGAGAACATTCCAATCAGGTTCTTTGAATCTTAGACCACCAAACAACCAAAAGTATTCTGGATACTCTTGGAAGGGTTGGCATTTTGCAGAGTCGGGAGCAAGGGTGATCATATTTCCATCGGCAACGGAACCAAGGACAAAGGAATCACGAAGGCTATGAGTGACTACTTCACCACCTTCTTGTTTTGCTTTTCTTTCTGACTCTTGTCGTGTCAATTCTTCTCTTCGTTTTCGAATCTCTTCTTGTTTGGCTGCTATGGCTTTTTCTTTTTCAAGTTTTCGTTTTTCATCTTCTTCTTTACGAATCGTTTCTTCCTCGGATTCCGCTAAATCTTTGTAAATAATTTTCAAAACGGATTTTTTGGAAATGACCATATGTTTTCCGTTTTGTGTGTCCACTTCGACACTATCTACGTTTTGGTTGGTCACAATCCCTTTGATGGATTTGCCTTGTTTGAGAAGAATGGTTTGTACTGCACTTAAAGGAAAAATTACAAATAATAGTATGATTAGGCTAGAATAGATGTTTCGCATTTTTTAGGTCCGTTCTTAGTATTTACCCTATAATATTAGGAATTAGAATCATTTGCAATACCGAATTTTCTTGTTTTGTGGAAATACTTCAATAAATGTTCGGTGATCAAGATCTGGTCAGGCTTTAAGTCCGCCAAACATCCTTCAATCGAGGCTGCAAAGTTCTTGCCTATGACAGGGCAAAGAAATTAGTATATTGCATTTTTTATAGGGATTCTATTTGCTGATGTTTTTATTTTTATAATGACCATTGATGTTACAAAGAGGTAGGATGAAAGAGGATCAAAAAATGCATAAAGTTCTGCATTCTGTCCATTTATGGGGCATTGCTGTGGGGTTAGTAATCTCTGGCGACTACTTTGGATGGAACTTCGGTTGGTCCAAGGCCAGTTTTTGGGAGTTCAGTTTTGCCGTCGGTTGGATTGCCACTTTCTATGTATTATTTGCCCTTTGTTTTACCGAACTTGCGGCAAGCATTCCTCAGTCTGGTGGTCCATCTGCTTATGCAAAGAGGGCACTTGGTGATTTGTTTGGACTGATCACTGGGTATCTAGTCCTTGTGGAATTTTTACTCGCACCACCTGCCATTGCTTCGGCCCTTGGAGGTTACATCCATTTTCTTTTTCCCGTTATACCAGCATTTGGTGCTGGTATCGTTATGTTCTGTTTGTTGTTATTAATTAATCTAACCGGAATCAAACAAACGGCTCGGTTTGAACTTTTAGTTACGATTGTCGCTGTATTTGGACTTTTGTTTTATCTGGCCTTTCTTTGGCCTCATGTAACCTTTGAACGCATTCCAAAATTTCCTGAAGTCAGTTCTATGTCCTTTCATTCTATTTTTCTTTCGATCCCCTTTGCTATCTGGTTTTTTTTGGCAGTAGAGGGAGTGGCGTTAGCAGCAGAGGAAGTTCGTAATCCAGCACGCGACATACCCATTGGATATACCGCCGGGATTTTTACTTTACTCTGTTTGGCGGGCCTCATTTTTGTTTTTACAGCTTCCGTTGTTGATATTAAAGAAATTGCTGAATTGGATTATCCATTGTCTTATGTGTTGCAGAAGTTATATGGTAGTGATTTGATTTGGCCTTTTGTATTTACTTTTATTGGTTTATTTGGGCTTGTAGCATCACTCTTCGGAATCATTTTGGGAAACTCCCGGTTGATTTACGCCATGTCGAAAGAAGGATATTTACCAACCTATCTTTCTAAACTGAGTTATGGTTCTTTGGTTCCGCAAAACAAAATAAGAAACAAGACTTAAAAGATACATCCCACAGGCACCTAATGCGGATATGGTGATAAGTTC
>NZ_JAFFPR010000018.1 GCF_016918735.1 Leptospira abararensis | reverse complement strand
AAAATCATTTTTCTAATTAGAGGATGTGTGACCACTGCTTCTTTACGAAACTGTCAGGTGAATACTATACTAGCACAAACAATGAAAGCAACCGAAAGAAAGAGAGTTTATCTTTCTTAAGCGCTTTTCTTCCAGGAGTAGGTGTGGTAGAGCCCACCTAACACAGGAGTGGAATGCATATGGCAGTTTCCATCTCTTGGTTTGTGAAGGATTGGTGAGGGGAGTTTTTTTGCTGGGATTGGGTGGCGGTTAATTGCAACTCAACTAATTCGAGATAGGCGGGTGATAAACGCGATACGTATAGCCGACAATTTCTTTGCCTTTATTTGTAGTTCATATAAACCTAATTTGTGATAGGTAACTATTTACGAATCAATCCTTCCTCAATTTATTTCATCATTAATCTTTATATTTTTTCCTCGTTGAATATAAGTTAAATCTTATCAATAGGTTTCTCCCAAGTGAAGTGTCCCTCACGGTGGCGTGGCCAGGGATGGCCTAAGCTCGCCAGTCGGAACAGGATGTTCCGCTGGCAGGAGTGAGGGATACTGAACTCGTTGTTGGTTTTTTATGGATGTCGAAGTGAAGGATTTGTCTTGTCTCTATGTCCATAAAGAAGATCACTTTATAGATTTCTCTTAAATTATACGAGATGACGCTAAACAAATCAGATACAATGAGAGAATCGGAGTGAAGGTTGTAGAACTGATTCCAAGAAAGTCTTTTTCTAGGATCGATTGGTCGTTTGGGAATATAACGAGAAACGGTTCTTTCCGATACTATTAATCCCAATTTGAGTAAAATACCGTGGAGTTTGGTGGCTCCCCAAATCCTGTTTTCTTTGGCGAGTCTCCTGATGAGTTTGATGAGATCCCAAGGGATGTTGGGTCTACCAGATTTTTTCCTTGGCGAGAGAAGTTTCCAGAAGAGTTGGAATTTCTTTTTTCTCCATTTGAGTAAGGTGTTTGGTGATACTAGAATGAGTGAGGATTCCCAGTTGGGTAAAAGATAGGAAATAAGAACCAACAGAATTCTTTCCTTTGGTTTCGTGTGGAAGACTTTTTCTTTTCTTTTGTAAGCAGTGAGTTGGGATTTAAGGAAGGCATTTTCTAGGAGGAGAGACTTAGAAATTAGCAAGGAGTAGGTATTGAAGAGGAAGGAGATACAGAGAAGAAGAGTGACCATCCTTTTGGAAATCGGATGGTTGGTGGTGGATGTGTTAGGAAATTTCTTTTAATATTTCGTTTATTTCTTTGTCTGAGATGGAATTGATTTCGGATTTATCGTAAATCAGGATTAAGTAAATCGAACGATCTTTAATTACTGTGTGTGTAATGACTCTTCCTCCACCAGATTTTCCTTTTCCTTTTGAAGCAATTGAAATCCGTATCTTATGACAGTTGTTGTTAAGTGGAGTTCCTTGAAACGGATTAAGTGTTAATGAATCAACAAGAGTTAGTAATTCCTGCCTTAAAGAAGGATATTTTTTTATAAGACGTTTGGTTTGCCGCTCAAAACTAGGTATTGTAAAAACATTATATTTCACTCAGAAAATCTCTAGCAACCTTCGGTTTTATTTTTTTAGCCTTCACTTGATTCATTTCGTCTACAGCTGTTCTCGCGTTTTCTAGAAATTCCGCATTAGAATCTGTGATAGTCTTTGTTTTAACATAAGACAGTCCTTTCAATACTTCCATTAACGACTGAGCTTTATTGTCTTTGATGTCTAGCAAAACTTTCATAGTAAAATTCCAACCATCGTGTATGTCTTAATGAAAAACTTTTCATTAACATGTTTCAAGTCTTTTTTTGAAAGATTTAAAAACCAAATCCCTGCGCCAGCGATAGTAGCGGAAATCCTTTCGCAAAGCGAAAGATTGGAGCGAATAGCGCGGTCGTTATTTAATAGAACTCTAATCAACTAACGGATTCGAGGCGCCCAAACAAACATCAATCAATTCTTTTCTTAACCAAGGGAAGAGGTCGGTTTCCGGTTATGGCAAAGGGATTCCTTCTTTTTTCAAGAGGATTAAAAATTCTGGTTCAGAAACTAAGGTGACACCAAGTTCGGTGGCCTTTTCTAATTTGGAGCCGGCACCAGGGCCGTAAAGAAGGTGGGTAGTTTTGGAGGAGACACCGGAAACTTTTTTGCCACCGTGTTTGGTGATGAGGTCCATGGCGATGTCTCGAGGTTGGAAGTTTTCGAAACTTCCGGTCACACACCAACTTTGGCCGACAAACGGTTGTATGTCGCTTTTTTCGGTTTCGTCTGCTTGGAATTTTAGTCCAAGTTTGATCAGAGTTTTTACAAGTTTGAGTGTTTCTTTGTTTTTTAGATGAGTGAGAAGAGCATCGATGGTTCGGGGGCCGATCCCGTGAATTGAGGTCAGTTCTTCTTTCGCAGTTTTGGATTTGGCAAGGGTGAGGAGTTTTTCCCAAGAATCAAACCCATGTTCAATGAGGATTTCTGTGACCTTGGGGCCCACTTCATTTAGGCCAATAGAAGGTAAGGTAAAACGAAAATCTTTTTCTTTGGATTTTTCTATGGCATCAAAAATGATTTTCACCGATTTTTCGGCGAAACCATCTAACTCAAGTATATCGGTTTTATGTTTTTCTAATGTATATAGGTCGGATATGTCCTTAACCCAACCTTTTTCAAAAAAAACTTGGATTTGTTTTTCGCCGAGGCCTTCGATGTTCATTTGTTTTTTGGAACAAAAGAAAATGAGTTGGTTTAGTTTTCGTTCAGGACAGTTGCGATTGGTACAGAAAAAATCAACGGAGTCGTCTACTTTTGTTAGTTTGGTTTTGCAAGAAGGGCATTCTTTTGGTAATACAAAAATACTTTTTGGAGGGACGGTTACTTTTTCCACAGCGGGGATGATTTCCCCTCTTTTTGAGATAAGGACTTTTGCACCGATTCCTGCACCCAGTTGGTCGATATAGTCTTGGTTGTGTAAGGTGGCGTAAGTGACCGTGGTTCCTGCGAGAGAGATGGGTGTGACTTTGGCCCTTGGTGTGATTTTTCCTGTTCGTCCAATCGCAAAATCAATTTCTTCAATCGTAGTTTCTTTGAGTAGAGCATCAAATTTGAAGGCTCGAGCCCAGCGAGGTGATTGGCTTGTTTCGCCCAGGTTTTCGCGAAGGTTCAGGTCATCGAGTTTGATCACAAGTCCATCGACAGGGAACGGCATTTTGTCTTTTTTCTTTCGGAAGGAATCAATTTCTTTGATAAGATTTTTCCCTTTGATGATGGTGGAATCGGGAGCGAGGGGAAACTTTTCTTTTTTTAATAATGCTATGATGTCTTTGTGTTGGTTGATTCCTTTACGTGATGAGGAAAAATATACATCATATACGTAAATTCTTAACGGACGTTTGGCGACTTCATTTGGATCTTTTTGTTTGATGGAACCTGCGGCTAAATTTCTGGGGTTAGCAAATTTTCCACCATATTCCTCATTGAACTCTTCAAAGTCGGCGAAGGTCATAAAGATTTCTCCTCGGACGGAGAGGTTTAAAGGTTCAGACAAATTTTGCGGGATGGATTCGATGGTTTTGACATTTTCGGTTACGATGTCGCCAATTCCTCCGGAGCCTCTCGTTACAGAGTGAGTAAGTTTTCCGTTTTCATAATATAACAAGATAGAGGCGCCATCAATTTTCCATTCTAAGGAATAAAGTTCTTCAAGGCCAGTTTTTTCCAACCATTCAGAGAGTTCGGTTTCATTATAAGTATTTTCTAGCGATAAAACAGGAACTTTGTGTTTGAACTTACTGAATTGGGGAGAGAGATCCGATCCTACTTGAGCAGTAGGCGAAGAATCAGTCGCCAAACTGGGATTTGCTTTTTCCAGGGATTGTAGTTCTTTGACTAAAAGATCAAACTCTTTATCCGTAATTTTTGGGGTATTGTCTTTATAATAAAGATTGTTGTGTTTTTGAATCTCTTTGCGAAGTTCTGCGATTCGTTTGGCAGGATTATCTTTCTTAGGCAATCAGTAAACCCCTGCTTGCATATATTGTTCTGGATCTGTTTTTCCTTCTTCGGAAATAAAAATTTCATAATGTAAGTGAGGACCTGTTACGTTTCCTGTAGCACCCACTTCGGCAATTTGTTCTCCGGCTTTGATTTCTTGTCCGGTTCTTACGTAAATTCGCGAACAGTGACCGTATAACGTGCTAAAGCCGAAATCATGTTGTATAATCACATGATGTCCATATCCTACGTTCGAATAAGTAACACGAACCACTCGACCAGGTGCCGAGGCGTAAATAGGCGTTCCAGTGGCGTTTGCCATATCCAAACCGTCATGGTATTCCCAATAACCAGTAGTAGGTGATTTTCTCATACCAAAGGGAGAGGTCAAGTTATAGGAATACATGGGGTTAAAAAGAGGGGAGCGAGATAAAATGTCCGAGCGTTGGTATAAAAATTGATAATTTGCTTCCACCAAACGTTGGTAATTGTCCATTCGGTGTTTTAGTTGGCGAAGGTCGTATATTTCGCTTAAGTATTTTCGACCTACATCCAATTGTTTGTCTTCTCTTTCTTCTTTTTGGAGTGATTCGACCGCAGAGGTTTCGATCCAATCTTCCGTTGGAATTTTTAAGAGTTCATCATCGCTTCCATCAATGAGAGTGAAGAGTTCTAACATGTTTTCATTAAGTCTAGAATACTCTTCTTTCATCTCTTCTAGTTGGCTTGCGTGTGTGATGTATGTATCGAAATACGTTCCGTAGATTTTGGAGAGTTGGTTGATTTGTGATTGGGTGTTACTCGAACGAAAAATTCCAAAGATGGCAAGGCTAAGAAGCCCTACAGTCAGAGCCAAAAAGAATAGAATGGTAAAATGAGAAATTTGGAAGTGGAAAGAACTATCATATCCATGAGGAATGACAAGAATGGTCATCCGTTGGTGACCTTTTTCTTTCACCTTATCAATCTGTTTCTTGATTTTCGGATTGTCCTGTGAAAAAACAGACGTAATCTCTTTAATTTTCTTCTTCATGACGAACCGCGTGTCCTACATAAATATGACGTTCCGATTCCTCTCAAGGGTCAAGTGGAAATCCCTATTTCTTGGGATTGCTTTCCTTTTGGGAATTCTGGTTTTTGTCACATTGGCAACGAATTTACGATTTTGGTATGTATACCAAACCTCAGTTCATTCCAACGAACTAATGGAAATCCCTGAAGCAGAAGTGGCCATTGTTCCAGGGGCTGCGGTTTATGGAAAAATTCCCTCACCGATTCTTATGGACCGACTGGCTTGTGGGTTGGATTTATACAACACAGGAAGAGTCAAAAAAATCTTACTTTCTGGAGACAATGGTAAGTCCGATTACAACGAACTCCGACCCATGTTGGAGTTTATGTTAAACCACAAAGTGAAACCAGAAGATATCTTTGTGGACCACGCGGGGTTTCGAACACTCGATACTCTCATTCGTGCCAAAGAAGTATTTCTTGTAAAAAAAGCAATTTTTGTCAGCCAATCTTTCTTTTTACCGAGAGCGATTTATTTAGGAAGAGAGTTAGAACTTGAGTTATACGGTTATGAATGTAATTTACGAACTTATAAAAAAGAAATGTATTATGGGTTTCGCGAATATCCCGCAAGAATTCTTGCTTGGTGGGACATCCAATGGGAGACTCCACCCAAGTATTTAGGCAAACCCTATCCGATTGAAGGGAGTGGTGTCTCTACTTGGAAAGGTTCCATCCCAATTTCATCACATAAATGAAATTAGTTGAATTAAAATCTCGTTGCAACTTAATGCGTTTATTTACGATTGGATTTGCTATTTTTATTTTTAGATGGTTACCAAAAGAATTATTTGCCTCTTCTTTTGAAGCTAAAGTTTATAATTCAGGTTTTTATCTTTTAAGTTTAAATCCTATTTCTGCAAATACTCCTTGGGACCAATGGTTGACACCTTTTTTTCTTTGGGCAACAGGCCTTGTGTCCAGACCAGAGGATATTGTTTCCCTTTTAGATTTTGTAACTATTGTATCTGGTGTTTCCATGGTTTGTTTTGTGACTTATCGTTTCCATTGGTTCTTTGGGTTTGGTTTAGCAGTTTTACTTGCGTCAAGTCCACTGTTTTTGATTTTTAAAACTTGGATTGGTTTTTCTGATCCGATCACTTTTTTACTCATTAGCTTTTATATTATCATCTCTTTGGGTCCAATGACTTTTCGTTGGAAGTGGATCCTTTTGACGCTCGTTCTTTTTTTGGGTTTTTCTAATCATTGTTTTCAATTTATTGTTTTGATTTCCATTGTTGGATTGGTTTTATTTTTAGAAGACAAGACCAGATGGAAGTTATTGTTATTTCCTGCTTTCACCTCGGCAATATTATACGGCTTATTCTCGATTCTTCTTCTTTCTACTACGGATGTGGTTTGGAACCAGACTCGAGTTTCTGTTTTTTCTAATATGATTGGTGGGGAATTCATTCGAATGAATGTTTCAGAACCGATTCTTGGAACTGTTGGGCTCTTTCATGGACTTTGGCCATTTGTCATTTACCTAATGTATCGAAAGCCTATTTCCATTTTTGTAATTTTTGTTTGTTATATAATTTCGATGTTAACTTATGATACCAATCGTGTGTTTGCGATCCTTTCTACACCTGTGTTGATTTTATACTCAATCGAATTTTGGAAAGGTTCTAAGTTTTGGGATCGCTATTTATGGATCAGTTTAGCAATCTTATCTCCAGTCATTTCAACTTTGTATCCTTTGTTTTATAAATGGGACGGTAGGATCATTTATTTACAGTAAAGGGTTTCAATTGTCTTTTGTGGTTACGTCTAATCTAGAAGGTTGGTATACAGATCTATGAATCAAAAAATTTTACTGTCGTTCTTTATATTCCTATACGTTGGAAACATTTTTTCGGCAGAAGTTACTAAAAAAAATATTGAGTTTTATGTAGACCATACAACAAAAAATGTAACGGGAGTTTGTGGTGAAATCCAAATGGAAGAACCAAACATCCAATTCTTAGGAAACCAATATAAGTTAAAGTCTACGTTTTTGATTACGATTCCTCTTATAAAGATTTCTTCGGGAGATGAGGCCCGCGATTCTCACATCCAAGAAATACTTGGATATCCAAATTCACCAAATATACTCGTGAAAATCGAATCGGTAAATCTCTTGAAGGAAAAAACCTATACGGTAAAAGGGAAATTAACTATTCATGGAAAGACGAAGGAATTTACTACAGAGGCCATTGTAAGCCCAGAGGATTTACAATTATTAAACATTGATGGATCGTTAATTGTAAAATTTTCTGAATATGAATTAGAAAACCCCTCTTTACTTTTTATGAAAGCTAAGGACGAAATTCGAGTGAAGTATCATTTTCAAATCAAACTGAAATAGAATGCGGGTTGGAAATTGGTAATTTAGGTTCCTAGAAGTTCGACAAGACGATTGTACTTTAATATAATTCTTTTTGTCATCTCTTCCCCTTTTTTATTAATGTCTGGATGGTATTTTTTTAATAGTTCTTTGAATTTCTTTTTTACATCAGTGATCCCTGCACCAGGTTCTAAATCAAAAAAAGCAAGTAGGTCTTTCAGTTCGATCGAAACTGTTTTTACAATTTTCTTCTTTTTCTTTTTGGCTTCGCGAAATCGACCATATAACTCATAGTAGGTTCTATCTCTAAATTCACGGGTGATGTCTCGGAAGTTCAAAATTTTTGTGGGGATCAGACTTTTTAGATATTCGTATAAAAATTCTTCGGCACCAAATTCGGGATGGATATCGAACTTTTCTAAAAACTGGTGGATGGACCTTCTCACAAAAAAATCAATTTCGAATTTATCCATCAAATAAGAATCAATGGCATCATCAAAATCAACAGTCGCCGCTGTTAAAAGTAAAATGAGTTCGCGGTCTAATTTGTGGTTGGCGACAGTTTTTTGAATGAGTGATTTATAAGATTCGCGAAGTTCAAATAACGGACGTTCACTAAAAAAGATTCCGCCTTTTAGAAAGTCTTCTGCGACTTCATCCAATTCTAAAATCCAGGCGAGAAAATCCACGAGTAGATCCCCATCCACTTCATGGAAACCACCCGAGAGTGTCATTTGTGGTTTTGCGGATTTGAATTGATAAACTTTACGAAGGCATTCTTCCTTTCTGATTTCCAAAAGTTCCGAAAGCCGGTCATAGGACAAAAACCATTGCATCGACTCAGAAACGTTCTGCAGTTCGAATATGACATCGTGCAGAATTTGTTTGGATTTTCTCGTTTCCACTCTTTGAACCATAAAGAATCAACTCTAGAGTCAATTTCAAACTTGGGCGACTTTTTTGCTAGTGAATCCTATTCCTTTTTTTGAACTGGAAGAATGAGCCACCATATTTCTGAACATCCTTCCTTACAACCATTCGATATTTCCGAATACAAGGGAGTTCGCGGTAAGAATTTTTATGAAATGGACCCCGCCTTACAAAGGATGGTTCACCGTTATTCAGAATCCTATACGCCAGAACATAAAAAAGCGATGGAAGATCACATCCGAAAGTATGGGGAACTTGTGGGGGGAATCTTGGATGAACTCACAGAAGAGTGCCACAAAGAAGGAAAATACGGAGAGGTTGTTAAATATGACCGAACGGGCAAACGAATCGATTTTATTAAATATTCCGAAGAACAAAAATTAGCACGAAAGATCTCGTATGACCATGGTGTGGTGAATTTAGATTTCCATCCCGAATGGAAATTTGATTTCACACATATCCACCGTTATGCGCTCACCTATTTGATGAATATGAACGGAGAGGGTGGAGTTGCCTGTCCATTGGCAATGACAGATGGAATCATTTTAGCACTTAAAAAAATTGGAACAGAAGAACAAAAGAAAAAATACCTACCACTTGTTGCGGGTAAGGGAAGTTCTTCTCATTTTATGGCAGGCCAATATGTAACAGAAAGAGTGGGAGGAAGTAATGTTTCTGCCAACCGCACGATTGCTAAAAAACTTCCGAGCGGCAAATGGGAGTTAACTGGTGAAAAATGGTTTTGTTCCAATCCCGGTGACCTTTGGGTCACAACCGCAAAAATGGAAGGGACAAATACAGTCGGTATGTTTCTTGTTCCGAGGATCAAAGAAAATGGAGAACTTAACGGGCACCATATCTTACGTAAAAAAGACATCATAGGTTCTCGTGGAAAACTCACTGTAGAAATTATTTATGACCGAGTGGAAGCAGAAGAGTTTGGTCGGCCAGGTCACGGACTGGTAAATCTCATTCGTTACATCATCAAAACCTCTCGATTGCATGTGGGACTTGGTTCCAGTGGAAACGCAAGAAGGTCTGTGATGGAAGCATCCGAATATGCAAAGTATCGCACTGCCTATGGAAAAAAGATTTTAGAATTTCCTTCCTTTACCAAGACCTTAGCGGAGATGCAAATTTTACAAACAGGAAATTGTTTTGTGAACTTTCGCTCTGCCAATCTTGCCGAAAAGGGTGACGATGCTGCAGAGATTACAGTTCCCCTAATGAAGTATAAATCTTCTTCGCAGGCAAGTTATATCACGCAAAAAGCCATCCTCACTCTCGGTGGGAATGGGATCATTGGAGACTTTTCTCCACTTCCTCGCCTTCATAATGATTCCATCATCAATGAAACTTGGGAAGGGACTCATCTCATCATTACCGATCATTGTTTGCATGCTTTGCAAAAACCAAAAGTATATACGGCATTCCAAACTTTGTTAGATGATTTAACAAAGAAAGCAAACGAGTATCCCGAATTAAAAAATGCATTTTCTGTGTTCCAATCCAAACGGAAAGAATTGGAAGACTCTGTGAAAAACCAATCTAAAGATTGGAAAGATATGAACCGTGTCTACATCGCTGATGTCACCTACCAAGTGTTTTTACTGGCTGAGTTTATCGAACAGGCAGCACATGATAGCGAAAGGAAACTACCAACAAAGTATCTACACTTTGCCAATGGATATGCAGAGATGGTCCGTGATGGACTCGAAGCGCCTAGACAAAAAGATGGGGTGTTTTTTGATTCGAAGGCCATAGAGACCTTTCTTTCTTTTTAGAATATGGAAAACTTTTTACTGTTGGGAATTTGTTTTGGACTCGGGTTATTTTTTCGAAGATTGCCCCAGTTTCCAGAATCCACTCCTAAAGTGTTAAATGGGTTTATTCTGTTTATATCTTTGCCTTCTCTTGTTTTGTATCATGTCCATGAATTAAAAGTGGATGCGACATCTCTTTTGCCTTCCTCCATGCCATGGTTTGTCTTCGGGATCGCTGTAGTTTTTTTTCTTGGATTGTACAAACTAAAGGTTTTAAAGTTCCACACGGCCGTCTGTTTGGTGTTAACGGCTGGTCTTGGTAATACTTCTTTTGTTGGATTTCCGCTACTCGAAACCTATTTAGGAAAAGAATCCCTTGGATATGGAATTTTAGCGGATCAATTGGGAACTTTTATGGTCCTCAGTTTTCCGGGAATCATATTAGCATCCCTTGCTATGGATGGAAAATGGAATTTGGTAATACTCATCAAACGAGTTTTGGGATTTGCTCCCATCTATGCTTTGTTTGTTGCCGTCCTCACTCGCCAATTTGTTTATCCAGATGCCGTAAAATTAGTTTTACTAAGGTTAGGCGACACCCTTACCCCACTTGCCTTAGTATCTGTAGGGTTTATGTTGGATATGAGAACCATCGCAGGTCACGGTAGAGTTCTGGTATTAGGCCTTGGTTTTAAACTGATCCTAGCCCCACTCTTTGTGTATTGGATCTATTCTCCCTTAAAAGAAGATACCCTTCTTTACCAAACCATTGTTTTGGAATCGGCCATGGCACCTATGGTCACTTCCACAGTGATTACCATTGAAAAAAATATTTCTCCCCATTTAGCAAGCCTTATGTTGGGAATTGGAATTCCTATTTCCTTTGGCACCACATACGTTCTCAACTTTTTGTTGAAAGGAAACTACATTTGAATATAAAATTTTTACTCCTACTCATACTCGCTATGGTCTCTTGGGGAATTTCTTGGCCCATTGGCAAAATGATCGCAGGAACAGTTCCTGTTTCCGTTTTGGTTTTCTGGAGGTTTCTCGCCACCTTCCTTTCTGTCATTCCCTTGCTATTTGTGATGCGAATTCCCTTTAAACTCAAAACAGGAAAAGACTATTGGAATGTCCTTATCGGTGGAATCATTTATACCTTCTACAACCAATTCTTTTTTCTGGGCCTCAAGAATGGACTTCCCGGGGCAGGTGGAGTCCTTGTCACCACTCTCAATCCCATTGTTACTTTTTTTATCGTTGTTTTGGTGCAGAAAAAACGAATTTCCAAAAGACAAGTCATTGGTTTGTTTTTTGGATTTATGGGTGGCCTTGTGATTTTACAAGTTTGGAAGATCAGCATCGACTATCTATTGTTATCTGGAAATTTATTCTTTTTGTTATGTTCTTTTGTTTGGGCCACACTTTCTCTCAATAGCCAATCCACTGGAAAATCAATGTCTCCTGTTACCTATAGTTTTTATGTTTATGCGGTGGGTTCGGTCATTGAATTCCTATTTTGTTTCAATGATCCTAATTTTTGGATGGTATGGGAGTTGGGCTTTGATTTCTGGGCTTCAATCTTTTATTTGACAGTGATCTCGACTACTTTTGGAACCACCGTTTATTTTTATGCTGCCACTAGGCTTGGTTCAGAAATTGCGAGTAGTTTCATTTTTATCGTTCCTCTCTCTGCGTATTTGAGTAGTTTTTTAATATTAGATGAAGTGGTTCAAATTCCTGTAATCATTGGTGGAGCTTTGGCCATTCTTGCTGTGTATTTAATCAATTCGAAACAAAAAAGGAAGGAACCGAATCTTTGATGAAGAAGATCTCTTGGAAAAAAAGATTGAAAATTTGGTTATTTAACTTCTATCCACCGTATGTGGGAGCTGGTATTCGCATCAAAGAAATTGCAAAAGACTTTTCTTATTTTCGTTCGGAAATGAACTTACGATTCTATAACAGAAATTATGTGGGCGTTCATTTCGGCGGATCATTGTATTCGATGTGTGATCCCTTTTTTATGTTAATCCTTTTGGAAAGACTCGGATCCGATTATATTGTTTGGGACAAAGCAGGTAATATGATTTTTATCAAACCGGGAATGGGTAAGGTCATTGCTGAGTTCCGCATTTCCGATTCCGAAATCGAAAGGATCAAAGAAGAAATCGAAGCGAAAAAAAAAGGGGACTATCTATTTACAACGGATGTAAAAAACGAAGCAGGGGAAGTGATTGCGAAACTTGAAAAGACTGTTTACATTCGCAAACGGGGAAGGCTCCCCGTCCAGAACGGATAAAGGATAACAGAAAATGAATGATGGATCGAATCATCGATCCATTGATTTTTATTTAATATTTTTTATCTTCGTCTTCTGGGATCATACTCGCATAATAAAGTAATAGAGCATCATTTTTAGAATGGATGACACGATTGGATTCTTCGATCATCTTTCGTTTTTCCAAAATCTTTCTACCTTTGTCCCATACTTCTTCTGGATCTTTGATTAGATAATTTCCATCATGACGGGAAATAAAATCTTCGACTAACATGGTACTCTGTGAGAGTTCGACAGAAAAATCATTTTCCGCTAGAATTTTGGCAACAATTTGGTTCGGTAGAATTTTATGGTATTGTTTCCAACCTTTGGTGATTCGGTAACTGAGCTCAAGTGTCGGATCTTCCGTATGAGCATATTCAGAAATCGGAATCGGATCACAAAACTCAACATACACATTGGTTCGTTTGGCAAGAAATCCTGCCATTCCTAACTCTTCCGGCATATTACAGAACTGGTTGTCTTCGGGAACGGTTTCATAAGAGACAGAAATAGGAACAATCACTATCTCTGTTCCTGAACTGCGAAATGCATTCACTGCTGTTGTGAGTAGTCCTGTTTTGACTGGCACAATGGCACCTGTACGAGAACGAGTTCCTTCGGGATAAACAAGGGAGGGAATTCCTTGTTCTAACATCACTTGCGAATAGAGAGTGAGGCACTCTAAATACAAACTATTTCTTGTTCTTTCTCGATCCACTGCATAAGCGCCAAGAGACTTTAACATCCATTCCCAAAACGGATTGGACATTAAATTGATTCCAGCCGCATAACGAGGTACAGGTAGTCCTAAATGAAATAACGAATAAGCAACTTCCACCGAATCCAAGTGAGATCTATGAGTGGGAGCATACAACAAATTGTATTTTGAAGAGAGTGCTTTGACTACTTCCGTTTTACCACCAATGTGAGGGATCATGGATCCTTTCAAAAAACCACCAGAGAAAAGACGGATGGGAGCTACAAAACGAAGAACCGATTCTCTGACTGTGGGGCTATAGTTGTCGGCAATTTCTGTTACATAAAATCGAACGAGTTCTTTCACCAAAGTGTTTTCTTCATCTTTTTGGCAATTATGGAACCGTTGCCAAATTTCTAATTCCGCTTCAAACTTCACTTCATCCAGTTTTTGTTTTTTACGAGTGGCTTTGGTCAGTCGTTTTTGAGTGGATTCAATCACAGCAGAGGATTGTTTTTTGACTCGTGTCACTGTTCCTGGAACATTACTGATATGTTTTAAAATCCGATCAACAAGTAGGTTTTGAAAATCAATTCCTGAGGTTAAGTTAAGTCCAACTTTCTTTTGTACAACGAGTGGAATGCTTTTAGATTCTGTTTTTTTACCACAAATCAAATCAACTAGGGCATCTGGCTGTTGTTTTCTTGTCAGAACATCAAATAGTGTTCTATGTAATGTGAAGGGTAGGCGAATTTCATTGGCAAGTTCGATAAGGATACTCAGTGCATAAGTTCCTTCTACGTTATCATGCCACTTGGTTGATTCTCTTTCGATAAAGGATCTGGGAGCAAAGAAAATTTCAATTCGATCTTTGATACTTAGCTTCTCTCCACCTGACAAAAGTTCGCCTACAATTTTTTGACCAAATCCTCGGTTTCTACTTTTGTTACTCGTGGCCGTGGTGATAAAATCGGCAAGACCGGATCTTCCCATCACGGTGTCCGGTCTTGCGCCGTAACGCATCGCCAGGTCTCTTACTTCTTGGAATCCTACGGATAATATTTCACCGAGTAAGTTGGCACCGTAACGTGGCATAAGTGATACAATCCCACTCGCGATTGCCATTGGATTTTTGGCTACACCTACGATTTCCATTCCTACTACATCATCGGTAACCGATGTATTGTTAAAGTTTGAAGTTAGTACTTCAGAAAGGAATTCTGAGGTTTGTTTTTCATAAGAACCAATATTAAAAAAACTAAGTTTTTCTTCTAAAATCTCTCCTAAAAGTGAAGGGCCATTCACCACTGCCACTGAGGCATTGGAAAAATTTCTTTCCTTTAAGTAATTTTGTAAGTATTGCGAGTAAGTAATGAACCCAGTTTTTTTTCTGTTTTTAGAATCCAAAATTCCCTTGGTCAAAAAAGAAAACACATAACTATTGGTGGGTTCTAAAACTTCCATAAGTGCATGAACACTATCCAAAAAAGACCGAGAAGGGACGGCCACATGAAAAACCCAATCATCCCGTCCAAACGAATCCAAACTGGACACGATGTCGATATGGTCAGGAAGATCGATTGTCTTTCCCATAATCTCTGTTTGGCGGCGTTTTTTTAAAACCTCTACCAATTCTTTGTCCGGGATCCAGAGGGTAATGGGGTCGTACTTCTGTGCTAAAACGGAAGCGATGATAATACCCATAGGGCCGCTTCCCAGAACTGCGTGTTTTAAGTCGTTATAGGCTATTTGCATAAAAAATGAACATTACGAATCGAGGGGAAATCTCACTTTATTTGTTTGCTTGAAACGATTCGAGTCTATCGAAAAAGTATCAGGAGAGTGTAAATCGTCAAGTCACAATGATTAGAGCTGGTATTGTATTTTCAAGTCTTGCCGTGATTCCTGCCCTCTTCGGGTGGTACCAAAACTGGCTCGGTCTAAGCAGGCCTCAAGAGATCAATTTGGCAATTGCCTTACTAGTTTCCTTTCTTTGGGTGACAGAACTTTTTCCTCTCTATGTTACGGGCTTTTTAGTTCTATTTTTAGAACTAGTCTGGTTAATTCCGGCTTGGGGGCCTGGGGCACCAAAAACGATTACTTTCCTTTCTTGTTATTTTTCTGAGACCATTTTACTATTCTTAGGTGGATTTGTAATCTCTTCGGCAATTACATCCTATGGATTGGATTCCTCCATTGCTCGGTTTGTGATTCGAAAAACAAAAGGTTCTGCCTTTTTACTGGTTCTTTCCTTAGGTTTTGCCACTGCCTTTTTATCCTGCTTTATGAACAATACTGCTACTGCGGCGATGATGTTGGGTTTGGTTTCTTCGATGATGAAGTCTTTGGAAGAGAACAATCCTTTACGAAAATCACTTCTTTTCATTGTTCCTTTTTCTGCAAACTTGGGTGGAATTGGAACTCCAGTAGGAACTCTTCCCAATGTGATAGGGATTGGATACTTACAAGAAAGAGGATTAGAAATTGGATTTTTAAATTGGATGGGATTTGCTTTTCCAGTTTTCATCCTCTCCGTATTGGCACTTGCTATTCTTTTGTACATTGTGTACTTAAAAAAAGACAAATCAGGGAATTCAACAGCTTCCATTCAAGTATCGGATGTGAATCCATCATTATCCAAACGAGATCGTTCGTTTGCGTTGGGGATCATCGCAATTACAATCATTGGATGGATTTCCTCTGATTGGCATGGAGTGTCCAATGGAACTGTGGCTTTATTTCCAGTGATTGTTTTTTTTGGATTTCGACTTTTAGATTTAAAAGAATTTCGAAACCTTTCTTGGGATGTGCTCATTCTTATGGGGGGAGGAATTGCTCTTGGAAAAGCTTTTGAAGAAACAGGCCTTGCCAAACATTTTGTCCAACTATTTATGTTAGGTGATTCTGGTCAGTTGGGATTGTTTTTGTTTTTTTCCATCCTTTCCCTTGGGCTTTCTTGTTTTTTAAGTAACACCAGTGTTGCCAATTTGATTCTTCCTATCACTATGGGTTTACCCACTCATCTCATTTTGCCAGCTGCCATCGGCGCTACTATTGGTGCATCCCTTGCCATGCCTCTTCCTGTATCCACTCCACCCAATGCTTTGGCTTTCAGTTATGGTGGAATCAGAAGTGTCGAGATGTTAAAAGTGGGAGGGATCATTTCCATCATCGCATGGACCTTTTTTGTGACGGTTGGGGGACTTATTTTACACCTATTGGGGATTGTCGATTTTTCTAGGTTTTAAAAAAAAGACTTTTCCTCTTTCGGATGTCCATTACTCTACTTTCGAATTATGCGAATGTTTCGGTCTCTTAGAATTCTCTCCGTATTTGTACCATTTTTTCTTCTTTCTTGTTATAATTATATGAGCGAAGATGTTCCCATCATCGCAAGACCAGACTTCAAACAACAAATTGCTATCCTTACCATTAAAGTTTCCACGCCCGAAAACGATAAAACCAAACGAGAAATCACTTCCATTTATACAAAATATTTAGTGGAAACGGGGTACTTTGGGCGTGTTTTATCGGATGGAGTCAGGGCCAACCATCACATCGATTTGTATACAAGCGAAGTCAATGAATATGAACATTTTTGGGTCTCATCCATTTCCACATTATTTATGTTAGGTACTGCTGGTCTTTTACCATCCATTTATTCAAAAGAAAGAGTTCTTCATGCCGATTTTTATCTAAACGAAAAACTCATTGGTCGAGAGAAATACAGACAAAAACATTCTACTCTATTTGGAGTTCCATTTATGTTTATCTGGGAAACTGGAATCAAAGAAGCGAAAACAATTCATTTCAATAAAGAAAAAAATCTAATCCACAATGTAGTCCAAGACTACAACCGTTACTTATAGGAGACTTTATGAACTTGTTACTAAAATTAAAACTTCCCACAATTCAATCGCAAACGTTAGCAGTTGTTTTTGTTTTGAGTCTGTTTACCTTTGTTTGTAAAACTCCCGAGGTAAAAAAAACTCCCGTTGTTGAAGTCAAAAAACCAGAACCTGTAGAAAAAGTTGTGGAACCACAAAATCCTAATTTAGCTTTTTTAGAAAGTATTGAAGATGGAAGAGAACTACCTGATTCAGATAAGTGGAAAGTGGAACAATATGAATCGTTTACAGAAGATACATTTCCATCCTATGCACCTGCAAATTCAAATATCGATTTTGCAAAAGTCGATTATCCGTTGTTAAATGCCGCAATTTTTTATGTTTCATCTAAAGAGAGAAAATCTCTTGGGCTTCGTCCTTTTAAATATTCAGAAAAATGTGAACAGGCTGCCTTCGGACATGCGCAAGATATGGTAACCTATGATTTTTATTCCCATACGAGCACCGTGAATGGGAAAGAAACCTTGCGAGACCGTTTGGATTTGGTGGGAATTACAGACACTTATTCAGCAGAAAATATTATCAATGCCTTTGGAATTCAATACCAAGGGGGACGGGCTGTATTCACCCCCGTACAAAACGGCGGCCCTTTTTTCAGTTATACAAAAGCAGGGACACCCATTCCCAATCACACTTATTTGAGTTTGGCAAAGACTGTGGTAGAAATTTGGTTTAATTCCCCAGGCCATAGAAAAAATATTCTCAATCCAGAATTTACTTATATGGGTGCGGGAACTTCCTTCTACAAAGACAAAAAGTTTTATGATATTGATAAAGTAAAGGCAGTGCAAGTATTTACGGCAAAACCGTAAGGCTTCATTTTTTTCTATTTGGGTATTAGCGAATTAGATTTTTTGGCAAAACTTGCCGCGCAGATTTGCGAAGCGAAAATTTCGCTAATTACCGCTTTAGACGAAAAACTCCCTACCCCTCTAAGTTCCTTTGGAACCTCACCCAACCAAAGCCTTGAGTTGGTTTCCTTTACTTCTCGGGTTTTAGAATCAGTAACAGATATCACCATAATCGAAAATTACCAAAACAAACCAAAATCCATTGATATAAACACGAATGTCCCAATTGGCTTCTTTGTCGGAATTCCAATGTTTCAAAAGGATGGATCCTTGTTTGGATTCATTTCTATTTTTAATGAAAAACCAAAAACACTCAGTTCCATACAAAAGGAACTCCTCCGAGACATTGCCAATCGAACAATTATTGTAATGGAAGAAATATCTAAAGTCGGTCTATCTCAAAGAAACGAATTGATTTTATTTGGACATAAAGCAGATGGAACTCACTTTTCTGTTTATGGCACAGAACAAGCGATAAACGAAATCAAAAAAATGGAAAAGGCTCTCCGTATCAGCGAAGATGCATTTCGCGGAAATTTTGATAACGCTGCGATTGGAATGGCCTTATTAGATGAAACTGGTAGATGGCTTAAAGTTAATAAACGAGTTTGTGACATCCTTGGGTATACTGAAAAAGAATTGATGGAGCTCACGTTTCAGGATATCACTCACCCCGAGGACTTAAACCTGGATTTAAGTTATTTAGAGGAACTCGTAACTGACAAAAGAAAGTTTTATCAAATGGAAAAGCGATATTTTCATAAAAAAGGCAATATCGTATACGCTATTTTAGCGGTTTCTATGGTAAAAAATGAAGAAGGAAAAGTCCTTTATTTTGTATCTCAAATTATCGATATCACGGAATGGAAGTTAGTTGAGAGAGAATTAAAAATAGCGTTAGCAAAAAACCAAGCTATTTTAGATGCGAGTACATTGGTATCAATTATCAGTACAGATACGGAAGGTACGATCACAGAATTTAATCATGGTGCCGAAAAAATGTTAGGTTTTACGGCAGAAGAATTAATTGGAAAGTTTACGCCTAAAATTTTTCATATTGAGAGTGAAGTAACAAATAGAGCCAAATTACTTTCCAAAAAATACAATCGAACCTTTGAGGGTTTCGAAATCCTAACTTATAATGCAAAAATTGGAGAACCAAATACACTGGAATGGACTCATAAAAGAAAGGATGGATCTACATTTCCTGTCCTTTTATCCATTACTGCAGTAAAACAGAACGATAAAATATCTGGTTACTTAGGTGTTGCGGTTGATATTTCAGACCAGAAAAAAGCAGAAGCGGAAATCCAATCGTTACTTGATATCACGAATGAACAAAACCATCGATTGAAAAATTTTACGAATATTGTCTCTCACAATTTGCGATCACATAGTTTTGGAATTAGTGGAATGATGGATATACTACAGAACTCTTATCCTGATTACTTCCAAAATGAAATGATGCAATTATTGTTTGGAGCCACAGAAAACTTAAAACGCACCATTGAGGATCTTACTGCAGTCATTAAAGTGAATCTTGCACAAGAAAATTATGAGTCTGTTGATATCGCTCAAATTGTTCAGAAAAATATCGAAAGTTTGGCCTTACAAATTTTAGAGTCAAAGTTAAAAATTGAATTTAACCTTCCAACACCATTTTTTGTAAGCGGAATCCCTGCTTATTTGGATAGCATAGTGCTGAACTTGATCACGAATGCAATTAAGTACAAAGCGAGCGATCGGAATAGTTTTTTGCAAATCTCTGGGTTACAAAAAGGAAAATTTATCGAAATTTATTTCAAAGACAACGGTCAAGGAATCGATTTGCGAAAACATGGAGATAAACTTTTTGGAATGTACAAAACATTTCACGAAAACAAAGAAGCAAGGGGAGTTGGATTGTTTATATCAAAAAACCAAATAGAGACCATGGGTGGAAAAATTGAGGTTGAAAGTGCGGTAGGAGTTGGTACAAAGTTTACGGTATTTCTACCCTATGAACAAAATTAATTTAGCATGTGTTGTTGAAGATGATCCCGTTCATCTTTTTTTGACAAAACAAGTCATCACTCTTTCTGGACTCGTCAATCATACTTTAGTTTGTCAGAATGGAAAAGAAGCATATGATATGCTTTCTTCACGAATTTCCTTAAAAGAAAGTTTGCCTGAACTAATATTATTAGATTTGAATATGCCTGTTTGGGATGGTTGGCAATTTCTGGATGAGTTCACATTGATTCCGTTGATTCAAAAAATTACCATCTATATTGTAACTAGTTCTTCTAATGAAGAAGATTTAAGAAAGGCAGAAAAATACAACCTAAGAGGCAATTATATAATCAAACCAATCACTCTGGAAAAACTAAGGGAAATCATCCATCAAATGAATTGATATTGGCTTTATGTTACTTTGCTAATTTGACTACGATATCGAATTCTTTTTTTGTCACGGGTTGAATCGAGAGCCTAGATCCTTTTTGTGTTACCACCATTTTTTCTAATCCCTTGGTGTTTCGTAAATCATCCAAAGAAATCAAATCTTTAAATTTGGAATGAGGTTTTAAGTGTACTCCAAACCATCTTGGTTCTGTTCCTTTCAATTTCGGATCAAAGTATTTATGGTTGGGATCAAATTGGTAAGGATCAGGGGTTGCTTCTTTGGCAACTTCTGCAATACCTACAATTCCTGGTGGATCTAGTCTGCTGTGATAGAATAAAACCAAGTCACCTAACTTCACTTCGTCGCGAAGATAGTTACGTGCTTGGTAGTTTCTTACCCCTTCCCAATAAGAGAGTTTTTCTCTGATTAGGTCGTCGATGGAAAACACATCTGGTTCTGTTTTAAAGAGCCAATACTTCATTAATGTTTCTTACGAAGAGTATGCCGGTTTTGTTGCCGAAGCACCTTTGCCTTTTTTAGCCCCTATACCAGATTTAGAATCTGCATATTTGTCAAAGGAAGGTTGGACAATGTCCATGAGCTCCTGTGCATCAATCGTTTCTTTGGCAAGGAGCGCTTTCGCAATGGAATCCAATTTTTTTTGGTTCTTTTTCACCAAATCACGACCTTTGTCAAGGCAGGTTTGGATGATGCGTTTCACTTCTTGGTCAATTAGGGCCGCAAATTCTTCTGAGTAAGGTTTACTTGTATGACCGTAGTCTCGGCCCATAAATGGGGAGGTTTCGCCTGATCCGTAATGGATGGTTCCGAGTTTTTCAGACATACCCCATTCACAAACCATACGTCGTGCAATATTCGTTGCTTGTTGTATATCGTTGGAAGAACCATTCGAAGGATCACCAAAGATCAGTTCTTCGGCAATGTATCCACCCATAGACATTACAATTCGATCCAAACAGTAGTTTTTACGATAGGAATGCCTGTCTTCCACAGGAAGGGATTGAGTGAGGCCAAGAGCACGACCTCGAGGGATGATGGTGACTTTATGAACAGGTTCGGTATACGGCAGTAAGGTGCCGAGTAGGGCATGACCCGCTTCATGGTAAGCTGTCATTTCTTTCTCTTTGTCAGAGATAAACATAGATTTACGTTCTGGTCCCATCATGACTTTATCGCGTGCTTCTTCGAGTTCTTCTTGGGTGACACGTTTTTTGTTACGACGAGCTGCAAGAAGTGCCGCTTCATTGATCAAGTTCGCAAGATCAGCTCCTGTAAAACCAGGAGTTCCGCGAGCAATGGAGTTCAGTGAAATATCAGAAACTAATGGGACTTTTTTAGAATGAACAGCCAGAATTTCTTCACGGCCTTTAAGATCGGGAAGATCTACAATCACTTGTCTATCAAAACGACCTGGACGAAGGAGGGCAGGGTCGAGAACGTCAGCACGGTTTGTTGCTGCCATTACAATGACTCCTTCGTTCATTTCAAATCCATCCATCTCGACTAACATCTGATTGAGGGTCTGTTCTCTTTCGTCGTGACCACCACCAAGACCGGCACCACGAAGGCGACCGACAGCATCGATCTCATCTATAAAGATGATACAAGGGGCATTTTTTTTCCCTTGGTCAAAGAGATCACGGACTCGGGATGCTCCCACACCCACAAACATTTCTACGAAGTCAGAACCAGAAATAGAGAAGAAAGGAACTCCCGCTTCTCCCGCAACTGCTTTTGCCAGTAAGGTTTTACCAGTTCCTGGAGGACCAACGAGTAATACTCCTTTGGGAATTCTGGCACCAATGGCTTGGAATTTTTTTGGATCTTTTAAGAACTCAATGATTTCAAGTAATTCAACTTTTGCTTCTTCACATCCAGCTACATCATTAAATGTGGTTTTGACTTTTGGATCCACATTCATTTTGGCACGAGACTTACCAAAGGTAAATGCTTTGTTGCCCGATGCTTGGAGTTGGCGCATCATGATAAACCAAATGATACCGAGGGCAAAGAGCCATGGAATGATTCCTGTAACTACACTCCAAAACTTGTTTTCTTCTGTAGACTTAGCAGTAAAACTTAGGCGTGACTTACGAAGTTTTGTCACCAAATCATCGTTCACCTGTGCGACGTTAGTTTTGAAAGGTTTTGGTTTGTTGTCTTTGCTGATTTCTGGAATGTACCAACCTTCAATCAGTTCTTTATCGATGATGATTTGTTGTTTAGAGGAGATATCCTTTCCATCTTTCGAAGTGATCTTTCCAATTGGCTTTTTCCCTTCGATGGGTTCCACCATATTCAAAAAATCGGAATAGCTGATTTCGTCGGGTTTACCGGCGAAGTCCTGACCTTTATAAACCGTTGCCAAAATGACAAGGAATACGAGCAAAAATAGAAATACGGTTTTGATGTTTTTATTCATGTAAAGACTTCTCGCTAGTTAGACTGAAATCAAAGGTGATATTTCTGAATCACTTCGTCAATATCCCCCATGGATATGGAACGAATCGCCGCTTCGGCGTCATTGATGATCTGTATCAAGCTCAGGTTCTCTAATGGCTCAAAATCTTCACGTAAAAATTCTTCTCTTTTTTTTGGATCAAAGGCTGAATTAAGAACGCCGATCCGAATTCGTATAAAATTAGGGGATCGTAATGAGACAGAAACCGAGTTGACCCCAGGGTTGACATCGTTTTCCCCACCTTTGGTGACCACGATTTGTCCGAGTTCTAACCCGACATCCTCATGGATGACCACAATGTCTTTTACCTGGATTTTTAAAAAGGAAGCAATGTACAGAACTGACTCACCGGAAAGGTCACTGAAGGTTTGTGGTTTGAGTAAAACCACTTCGTCCCCTTCAAAGTCACCTCGACCGATGAGAGATTTCTTTTTCTTCGTTTTGATTTCGATGCCAATGTTGTTGGCAATGACATCCAGAATTTTGAAACCAATGTTAGATCGATTGTTATTATATTTATCGCCAGGATTTCCTAGCCCTACAATTAACTTCATTGGTTCCTAAAAGTAGATCTTATTTCTTTCCAGCTTTTTTCGCTGCTGGTTTGCCTTTGGTTTCTGCTTCTGCTTTTTCGGCACGTTCCGCAGCTAAGATTGCTTTTGTTTTACTACAAGAAGCAACAATAGGATCACCATTCATTAGGATTTCCCAAGACGCCGGGTGTGGAAGTTCAGAAACTTTTATCATGTTTCCGATATCAAGACCACTCACATCAATTGTGATTACGTCCGTTAAATCTTCAGGAGTTGACTTCACTTTGATTTCGTGAACGAGGTGTTCGAACTGTCCACCAGCTTTGGATCCTTTTGCAACACCAGTTGTTTTGATTGCTACTGTTGTTAGGATCTTTTTACCAGGAGTTACTTTAAAGAAGTCGATGTGACGGATTTGCCCTGTGTGTGGAAACCTTTGGATTTCTTTTACGAAGACTCTTTCTGTTTTACCATCAAGTTCGAGGTCAATGAGAGTTGCCTTTCGGATTCCGGAGTCGATGAGTTTTTGGATTTCTTTTTCGACAACACTTGCCGATTTTGCTTCACCGCTTCCGATGATGTTCGCCGGTACTAAACCTTCCACACGCATTCTTCTTGCAGGACCTTTTCCTTTAGAAGTTCTTGTTTGTGCTTTGATACTGATTTTTTCCATGATTATGTTCCTTAAAGTTATGAAAACAGACTAGAGATTGATTCTTCGTTATGAATCCGCTCGATGGCTTTAGCAAAGAGTGGGGCGATGGAGAGCGTTTTCAAGTGATTTATTTTTTTGGTCTCCGGAATGGCGATAGAATTTGAGAGCACAATTTGTTTGAAGTCAGCTTCATTCAATTTGGCAGGTGCTTCCCCTGAAAGAACTCCGTGAGATGCACAACATAATACAGATTTTGCTCCGTTTTGGTACAAGGCAGTTGCTGCTTTTGCAATCGTTCCGCCTGTATCGATCATATCATCAAGTAATAAGCAGTTTTTGTCTTTGATTTCACCAATGACATGCATCACCACAGACTCGTTAGCTTTTGGTCTACGTTTGTCAATGATGGCAAGAGATCCGTTTACTTTTTTACCAAAGTTACGAGCTCTTTCTGCACCACCAGAATCCGGGGAAACAATGACAAGGTCATCCATTCCGAGTGAATTGATGTACTCGGCAAGGACTGGTGAAAAGTATAAATGATCTACAGGAATGCGAAAGAATCCTTGGATTTGGTCAGCATGTAAATCCATTGTGAGGACTCGGTCAGGACCAACAGTTTCGATTAAATCGGCAACCATACGAGCAGAAATTGGAACCCGCGGTTCCACCTTTCTGTCTTGGCGTCCATATCCATAATAAGGGATAACGGCAGTAATACGACGAGCAGAAGCTCTTCTTGCGGCATCAATAATGAGTAAAAGTTCCATTAAACTGTCGTTTGCTGGGAAACTTATGGATTGAACCACAAATACATCCCTTCCCCGAACGTTTTCTTCGATTTTTACAGAACTTTCCCCGTCGGAGAATCTCTTCACAGAGATTTGGCCGTTAGGAATGTCTAGGTGTTTACAAATTTCCTCGGCAAGAGGTCTGTTTGCATTTCCAGAAAATACAACTACTTCGCTGGGATTCATACTCCAACCAACCCTTTATCTATATATTGTTTTGCGAGAGCCAAATCATCAGGGGAATTGATACCGTGGCTTTCTAATGCATTTGCCAAAGTTTTTACCCCGACTTTTTTCCCTAAAGATCTGAAAATTTTGATCACATCTGTGAGGTAATATTCTTTTTGAGCGTTGTCATTACCGATTTGTTTTAGGGCACCGAAAAGATCTTCCGTTGTAAAACAATAGGTTCCAGTGTTCACTTCGGTTACGACCTTCTCTTCAGGACTTGCGTCCTTTTCTTCTACAATACGCAGAAGACTACCGTCATCGGCAGAACGAATGATCCGACCATAACCTGTAGGGTTTTCCATCTTGGCAGAGAGAACAGTCGCAGAATATCCGTTTGATTTATGAAGGTTTATGAGTTCAGAAAATGATTTTGCTGAGATGAGCGGTGCATCACCACAGGCAACTATCGTATAACCTGAATATGGCGAAAGGGCAGGTTCTGCCGAAAGGACAGCATGTCCTGTTCCCAATTGTTCTGTTTGTTCGGCAAATTCTACGCCAGAAAATGATTTTGCGATATCTGTAACGATATCTTTGCGGTAACCGACAACCACGACTTTTCGCTCTATGCCGGCGGATTCGATATTACGAAGAACGTGAATTAAAAGTGGAGATTCGTTCAGTACAACCGCAACCTTGGGAAGTTCACTCTTCATTCGAGTTCCTTTCCCCGCCGCCAAAATAACAGCAGTTACAGTATTATGTAGGTTCATCGTTCGTTCTATCGGATCTTTTAAAACTGGCTGGCCTGCTAGGATTCGAACCTAGGGAATGGCGATACCAAAAACCGCTGCCTTACCGCTTGGCTACAGGCCAGTTTCTAAAAAGAGAACGTTCGAAATTCCATATCGGGGAATCGATCGGAGACAATGCGTTGGGCTTCGTCTCTCTCTCTATCTGAAGGATAAATGCCATAAAAGCAAGAACCCGAACCCGATAAAGAAGCATAGACTGCTCCCGACTCATAGAACCCTAATTTCAATTCCTTTAGTAAGGGTTGGGTCTGAAAAGCGATTTTTTCAAACTCGTTCTCGAGCCTGTTTTGCAGGTATGCCCAATCCCCGACCTGAAGACTTCGAATTAAATCCTCTGCCAGAGATTTCCATACTTCGGAACCATAGGGTTTTTGTAAACTTTTTTGAAGGCCTAAATACATAGATGCTGTAGAAAGTCCGAAGGGAGGAATGGCCAAAATTCCTGACCCATTGGCGACGGAAATGGGTTCGAGGACCTCACCGATCCCACTCACATAGCAAGCCGAGGACTGTAGAAAAAAGGTGACATCGGCACCGATAGATTTTGCTAAGGGAATCTCTTCTTCTTTCGGAAGGTGGGTCCAAGGGAAGAGTTCTTGTAGAAAAAGGCCCGCATTGCTACTGCCTCCACCAATTCCCCCTTCGGGTGGTAGGTATTTTTGTAAATGGATGGAGATAGAAACGGGTTCTCGCAAGTACGAAGTTAACTTTTGGAAGGTTTTGTAGAGTATGTTTCGGGTGAGGTCTCCCCTTTCCGAAACTTCTTCGAATTTTTCATAACGGTAACCGTGGAGATGGTTTTCGGAAACCAGTTGGAAACTTGGGATTTGGCTTTCCGGGAGAGGAGTGATTTGAATTTCCATGGGATCACCAAAATTAATGGGGACAAAAACACTACGGATTTCGTGTAACCCGTCTTCCCTTTTGTAAGGAACTATTAAACCAATGTTAATCTTTCCCTTTGCAATGGACTTCAAGGAATTCATCCCTAAGATAGCGTTTGAAGATTCGGTTGTGAAGGAGCTATGGATTGTAAGTGGAATTGAATGGAGTCTTTTAATTCCTTCGGTTCTGCAACGAGTATGGAGGTTCCATATCCTAGAATGGTTTGGACAAACCAGTTTTGGTCTCGGATGGGAGCCGTGAATTCTCGGTAAAGAGTATCCCCAATTTGTTTTTGGACTCCGGTGGATGTTAGGGTGAGTTTCATTCCCAAATGGTAGGAAGCAGAATCAGTAATCCATAGTTTGGCCAAGTTTGTGTTCTCGGAATCGGCACCAAACAGTTGTTTGAATCCTTCTAAAAATTCCCCTGCCGTGTCAGGTAGGGTCGGGTATTTTGTATCAGTAATGGTAATATCTAAAATGTAATCCAATCGAAAGGAGCGGAATCCTTTTTTGGTAAGGTCATAGGCCAAAAGATAAGAATCATTTTCTTCCCAGAGAATCCACGGAGCTAGAGTTCTTGTTTCCTTTTCTTGGTTATCCCTTTTCCAGTAAACAATTGTTAGTATTTTTTTTTCGTTTATGGCATTTACAATCGTTTCTTTTGATTTTTGATAGGGAGACCAATCACCCGAAGGAATTACCGAATCGATTTTACTTAAGATAGAATGATTTAGTGCGGAATCTTCTTTTGTTTTTTGTGTGAGTAAAAGTGATCTTAGAAGTGACCATTCTTTTGGGGTAAGGGGGAGTGCGGAATCAATAGCGATGGGGAGTCTGATTTTTACCTTCTCCCCATCAAAATCTAAATCCACAGCATCGGTCGGTGAATAAGGATACATCTCAATCATATACAATTCACCCAAATCTTTTTTGAGTGCTGAGATTGATTTGTGTCCCGTTACGCTTTGGATTTCTTCTAACCCAAGACCTTCTGGATGTGAAGCCAGAAGGCGGATTAAATTTAATTTGGAAGCGGCCCGAAGAGTGGATGGATTCATTATGCTTCTAGAATTACTTTTAATTCCTTAGCATTTGAAGCACATAATGATTGTTTTTCGATGTTTTTTGCCTTTAGGTGTCCGCCAGTGAGTCTTTGGCTCACAACACTTGGTCCAAAGTCAATGATTGTGTTAATCGCACTGTCATTAAAAATCGGCGCGATCGCCAAATCCCAGTAAAGTGGTTCAATCAATACCATCTTAAAAAGGATGTCACGAAGGTTTCCGTCTTTTTGCAAGTTATGACCATCAAAGATACTATACACAGGAACTTTTAAATCAGCACCAGTATAAGGAAATGGAACTACAGATGCATCTTCTGAATTGAATTTGTCGAGAGAGGTTTCCATAAATGGGCAGTGGAAAGGTGCTGTTGTTTTTAAATAAACAAACTTGAATTTTTTCTCATCCATCTCGGCTTTCCATTGTTTACGGAAGGCAAGAAGGGAAGACGGAAGTGCCGAAAGGATCATGGAATCAGGAGTGTTATAAAGAGAAATAAAAACTGTGTCTTGGCCTTTGAGTCCAAGAGAGTCATTTGTTTTTTTCACTCTTTCTTCTAATTCATCTTTAGTGTAACCAATCACGGCAACCATAGGAGCTGGATTTTTATCGCCGTTTGCTTCGTTTTCTTTTACGACTTCTTCAGATACTACAAAGTTAGGATAAACTTTTTGACCGTTAAATCCTAGGTAAAAAACAAACTTTAAAAAGTCGGAGTATGCTTTAAGAAAATCGGCCCCATCTAATCCAAGACCCACTAAGGCAGAAGCAATGACCCCTTGGCTATGACCACTGAGTGCTCCCGTTGCTTTGATCAAATCTGCTGTTGGGTAGCCACGTTTGGAAACCAAAACATAATTTGCAATTTGAGTCATAAAGATTCCCGGTACAGAGATGGGGGCACGGGCTAAATAATCTTCGGAAGGAGCAGCGTCTGGATTTTCAATCCAAGATTTGAAATCGAATCCCTCATTGAGGAGGGGACTTTTGCCATCACGTGCGGCAATTTCAGCTATAGTGTTGAAACTAGTTTCGAAAAATTCTTTGAGTTCTGGTTCTGCGTACAATTTTACGAGTTCTTTTAGATAAGGTGAACCCTGTCCCCCAAATTGAAGGAAAAATTTTTGAGAATTTTGGAGGGTAGCAGTAAGGAGTTTGGCCGATGTCATTTAATCTTCCTGAGATGTGATTTTTCTGTTACCGTACAGAGAGGACTTCCTAGAACAAGGAGAAAATTCCGTAAGGAACCTGGCAGGAAACCCCAGGTTTTTAGTGTAGGATTCGAATTAAGCGGCTTTACTTTGTTCTAGATTGGATTTGATGCGTTCGTGGTCTAGGGCGAGAAGGACGGTATTTTCGAAATAGGTAGAGTAATCGATTCTTCCTGAAGAATAGTCTTCGTGAAGCAGGGCTAAAAGAAGATAGAACATAGGTCCTCCTGGTGGTTCCGAATCTATCAATGTGACATAATTCGAAAAGTCTTTTTCGGTCAAAGAGTTACAATGAATGTCGGTAAATCTTCAAAATTTTGAAGGAAAATAAGCAAGGGTAGGTGAGATTCGGGATTTCCACTTTACAAAGGTTCGTTTTCTCATCTTTTACGAGCTTATGTTCGTTACCCTTTCTCTCATCGATTATCTCATCCTTTTTGTTTTTGTTGGATTTATGGTGGTGATTGGAGTTTTATTAAAGAAATCCATGAACCAGTCCAGCGATTTCCTTCTCGCAGGACGGAATATCCCCAGTTGGATTACGGGAATTGCTTTTATCTCGGCCAATATCTCCGCCTTAGAATTGTTAGGAATGAGTGCCAGCGGGGCAGAATATGGTTTTTTGACCTTCCATTTTTACTATTTAGGGGCGATCCCCGGAATGATCTTTCTTGGGATCTTTATGATGCCATTTTACTATTCCTCAAAAATCAGAAGTGTTCCCGAATACCTGCGTTATCGTTTCAATAGGCCCGCTCATTTAGTCAATTCACTGATTACCTTGTTATCACTGGCACTTGGTTCTGGAATTTATCTCTACTCATTGTCTTTGGTCTTTGAAACTATGTTTGGTTGGAATCCTCATTTCTCCATTTTGTTTAGTGCCGGTATTGTTCTCATTTATACTTACTTTGGGGGACTCAGTTCTTCTATTTATACAGAGGTAATGCAATTTTTTTTAACTGTCCTTGGTTTGTTCCCACTAGTTATCATCGGATTGACTAGGTTAGGCGGTTGGGATGGGCTTATGCAAAAAATTCCAAATTCTCACAAACATATGTGGCAGGGGCTTGTGAGTGGACAAAATGAACTTGGATGGGATTTGTTAAGTGTAACAGTCGGCCTTGGTTTTGTATTATCTTTTTCCTATTGGACTTGTGGGTTTACAGAAGTGCAGCGGGCCATGGCGGCTAAAGATTTTCGAGCCGCAAGAAGAACTCCTCTTATCGGAGCTATGTTCAAATTATTTTTACCATTTTTAACAGTGATACCGGGATTAATTGCCTTAACAGAATTTTCGAAAGAGATGAATGGCGAATATAATAAAAGTTTTATCATCTTATTGAAGAACTTTTATCCCTCTGGAATGTTAGGTCTTGGAACGACAGCACTCCTTGCCGCCTTTATGGCAGGTATGTCCAGTTCCATTACCGCCATGAATACTATCTTTACTTATGATATTTATCAAACATATATTAGTAAAAACAAAGAGGATAAAGACTATTTAAAGGTAGGAAAACGTTCCACTATGTTTGCTATTGTATTCGCCATTTTTGCTTCTTACATTGCCATGCAGTTTGAGAACATTATGAATTACATCCAACTTCTGTTTTCTTTTTTTAATGCACCTCTCATTTCGATATTTTTGCTCGGGATGTTTTGGAAACGTGCTTCCGGTTGGAGTGCCTTTTACGGTATGATCCTTGGAACATCTAGTGGCCTCGTTCATTTTATCCTATATTCATTGGGAATTTTATATTACAAATCGGATATGGTTTCTAATTTTTATGGGGCGATTTATTCAGGTTTAGTTTGTTTTCTCTCGATGGTAATTGTGAGTTATATAGAAACAGAGGATACCACCAAAGATCTTCATGGTTTGATTTATTCAGATCGGGATAAAACAAATCCATTTTGGGATCCTCGAATTTTAGCCTGGGGAGTTGGACTCATTGTCCTTCTTGCAGGATTCAATATCGTTTTTGCATAAAGATTTATAGGAACGTAATAAAATAGTAATTGAATGAGAGTATCAATGATACTATGTTTGTTGCAATATACACCAAGACTATGAAACCAAATCATTATACTGAAATCCCCGCCACATTCGAAGTTCAATTGGAACACCTAAAGGATTATGATTCTAAAAAACATATCAGTGCCAGGGGGATTATGTTTTTCCATCCTTATGACATCGAAGTGCCTTCGATATTGAAAGTTTCCTTAAAAATGATTTCTATGACAGGTTCTGTCGACTTTCTTGTGAAAACTTTGAAGTGCGAAAAAGTGGGAAGTGAACCTCTTTATGAAATCCATTGTAATTTTTATGACACAAATGCTGAGAAAGAAGACGAAGTGTTAGGTTTTATCAGCAGTTACTAAATTCGTATATAAAAAATAATAGATCAGAGAGTTCCTCCCTTTTCGATGAGAAACTGAAAACTATCCTCAGAAAAAGATTTTTCTTTTGGTCCATACTGCATAAGCCACCGAGTGGGTGGCAAAAAACCTTCAGTTTTCAGAGCATATCCTCCACCTAACGGTGCCCCAATGACCGAACGAAGTTCGAAATGTAAGTGGGCCGGATAATTTCCACCTGCATCTCCAATGGTTCCAATCCATTCGGTTTTTTTTACCAATTGTCCAGGTTCTACATCAATCGTGTGGAGGTGGGCATAGACCGTTTCTAAAAACCAAAAATCTCCATTGCCGACATTATGATGGTGAACGATCCGAACCACTTTTCCCCAACCACCCCCGTAGTCGGCGATCTCGGAAACCACTCCGTTTCCAAACGCATAAACAGGGGCAGCAAAGTCACTATCCCCGCCAGTCACGGAATTCCAGTCTTCCCCCAAGTGTTTGCGACCGCCAAACTTTCCATTTTCAGCGCCAAATTTTTGGGCCAAATAATACCCTTCGGCATACTTTCCCCCTACGGGAAATTCGAAATCAGTGGCTTGGAAGGAGGGATACCGTTTGAGAATGGGATAAGGGTCTGTGGTTCGAATTTCGCCTGAGGATTCCATCCATCCGAAGAGAGGGTTTCCTTGGTAGGAATACCCTTTGGAAGCACAACCTGTCCCGAGTAGAGAAAGACAGGTTGTGAGGAGGAAATGAAGGAATGGGTTACTTACGCACCAATTTCTTTTGTGAGGATTTGGAAGATACATGAAGGCTTTCCGAAAACAATCCCGCTCGGGCTTCGATTGGCAAATGGTTTCCGAGTTTTGCGGCTCTTTTTTTACCAGCTTTCATTTCCTCTTTCATATTATAAATGAAGGTATCGTAATCCACTTGGATGGTATGGCGTGTGCTACTCACATAGCGTTTTTTCATATCCGCTTGGTCCTTTTCTATGGCCTTCTCCATATCTTCTTTGGAAGGCAACACATAATTTCCCGTGAGATATTGCGCGATCCATTTTCCTTGGCATTCTGCCAGTGGCATGATAGCACCTAACGGTTGCATAAGACCGACAAAAAACAAATCTTTGATTCCGGGTTTCATCATTTTATAAAATAGCGGGATGTAGTTATTGGGTGCAGATAAAAAATCTTCCTCAAAGAAAGGAAACTTGATATTGTATCCCGTACAATAGATAAGAACATCTGCTTCTTCTTCTGTTCCATCGGCAAAGGCAATTTTTTTACCTTTGAGTTCGGTGATCACCGGTTTTGGTTTGATATCACCACGCCCTAATCTTACCAGTAAATCTTGTGAGATGGTAGGGTGAGCTGATCCAAACTTATGATCTGGTTTTGGTAAACCAAAGTCTTCCATTTTCCCTACGCCGAAACGAATGAGAAGGTGAGCGAGTGTTTGTTGGATAAAAAACGGAACCCAATGTGGTGTATACTCGGTTAGTTTATCTAAAGGTTTTCCAAATAGATAGTTGGGAATCACATAAGCGCCGCGTCTTGCTGATAAAAATACTTTTTTAGCAACACCGGGCCTTGAAAGTTCTACAGAAATATCCATCGCACTGTTACCCATTCCAAGAACCACGACATTTTTTCCTTCGCAATTAACAGGTGTTTTTGGGTCAACGTATGAATGGGAATGTATGATTTGGCCAGAAAATTTTCCAGGGAAGGCGGGATCGGGCCAACGTTCATTCCAATGGTGTCCATTGGCGACAACTAACACGTCGTAGTATTGGACAGGTCCTTTTTCGGGAGTGATTTTCCAAATTCCCTCTTCGGTTCGCTCCGCTTTTTTCACACCATTTTTAAACTGGATGTGTTTACGAAGCCCAAAGTGGTCTACAAAAGATAAAAAGTATTTTTGAATCGGTTCGTGGTTGGGATAATCAGGATAATTTGCGGGCATCGGATAATCACGGTATTCCATCCGGTCCCGATGCGTGTTGATATGGAGAGACTTGTAAATATTACTCAGGCCATTGTCGTTTTTGTAACGCCAGTTTCCACCCACATCACTTCCTTTTTCATAACAATCAAAAGGAATGCCATGTTCCTTTAAGGATTTAATGACTGTGATTCCGGAGGATCCGGCGCCAATTACACAAACTTTAGGAAGTGCCATAGTATTTCTCTCGTAACGAAAAAGATAGGTTCAGGGAGAGATTTTGTGAATAGAGAACGTCGTTTTCAAGTAGATTTTACATTTTAATGGAAAAAAGAGGTATTTTGACACAAATTCGCCGGTATGCGAAAAGTAGGATCTAAGTTGGTTCTGGAAAGGAAGAGATTTCACTTATTATTTGCCTTGCGGTGTATCCAAAAAGCTACGAATCTCCGTTTCCAAATTTGTTATATGGATTTTTGTGATCTTTCCCTCTTTTAATTGGATCATGGTCACAGATCCTTTTGTCCTTGGGAATGGATCGGCTAGTTTTTCCTCTCTCACCAAACGAAGAGTATACGGATAAGATTTCATTTTTGGTAGGGCCACAAATTTTGAAATGAGTGATGGCATTCTATGAATGTCTGATATTAGAACTGCTTGTTTGGATTCCAAATATCCTTTTCCTTCTTTCTCTAAGATCGGGTGGATGATTTTACTCGCATCCATATCGGCGATAAACAAAACCTTTGTGGTTTCCACTGGAATGGGACAAAGTTCTTCCCACTGGTTTGTATAATTGATTTCGGGAAGTGGATTTCCAACCACTAGAGTGGGAGTAGCCAGTTCTTCCGCAGAAAGAGAAAAAGTCAAAAGGAGGCTTAGGGATAAGAGTGAGTTTCGGATAAATCGTAAATGAGTTTTTAATTTGAATGAAAATATATTATTTGTTAGTTGGTTGTTGTTTCTGTGCATTGATCTAAAGTGGTTTTTTTGAAAACAAACCATCTCCTAAAGTCGATATAGATATTCTAAAACTTGTTCTTTTGTCATCTTACTGGCGTTAGAGAATTCCCCACCTTTGGTCGAGGTGAGAATATTTCCTGTTGGATCAATGACAACCAAAGCTGGAATTCCATTTTGGATGGGATTTCCAAGTTTGTCATTTAGACTTAAGTTTTTGTCGAAGCGACCCACATCTACCTTGAAGACGATAAAATTCTGAGAGAGTAGGGCCTTTGGTTCTGGCTCCTGAAAAATAAGATCTAAGGCACGACAATCAGGACACCAATCGGCCCCGAAAACCACAATGAGTTTGCGGTTGGAGTCTTTGGCGATAGCCAAACTCTCTTCGTATTGGGAAAGTATTATGTCACTTTGTTTGGAGCAGTGAGTGAGACTAACAAGGGAAGAAGCAAAGAGTAGGAGAGAGAAAAGAATTCGAAACTTACGTTCCATAAAAAGAGCGGAAGGAAACTTCCGCATGTCTTATTTTTTAGCGATTTCTTTAAGGATTTCTTGTCTTTTTTTATCTTTATCGATATGGGAAAGAGACAACCAATCGCGTTTCAATTGTTTTTCTGAAACACCTTTGAAGGTTGCGTATTTGCCGAGAATTTTTGCTGTTTTTGCGTTCATGCCAACCAGATTCTTTTGCCACCCCTTTCTGTCAATGCGAACCTGATGGTTGCTGTTTCATCCTTGACCCCTAAACTCTTTACGAAACATAGTAAAGTGCAAGAAATCCAAAGAGCCTATGAAATCACAGCTACCTGACCGTTACGATCCCGAATCCGTAGAGCCCAAATGGATAGAAACCTGGGATGAAAAAAAAACCTTTGCCCCTGATTCCTCTCGCAAAGAAACATTCTCGATCGTCATCCCTCCACCGAACGTAACTGGAAACTTACACATTGGGCATGCACTCAATCATACCATCCAAGACATCATCATTCGCATTGAACGTAAAAAAGGTAAAAACGTAGTTTGGGTTCCAGGAATGGATCACGCAGGAATCGCCACACAAGTGGTTGTGGAACGGGAACTGGCCAAAGAAGGAAAGTCACGAACCGATTTCACCCGCGAAGAATTTATAAAAAAAGTTTGGGAATGGAAAGCACACTCTGGTGGAATGATTGCCAAACAACAGCGGTTACTCGGCGAATCCGTGGACTGGTCTCGGGAAAGATTTACCTTTGATGAAGGATTATCCAAAGCAGTCATCAAAGTGTTTCGCAGTTTGTATGATGAAGGTTTGATTTATCGTGGGGAACGAATCATCAACTGGTGCCCAGTTACCAAAACTGCCATCTCTGACATTGAAGTCGAATACAAAGAAAAACAAGGCAAACTCTATCATATCAAATATCCGATAGCAGAATTCCAATCTAAAGATCCAAAAACTCTAACCAAAGACGAATACATTGTTGTGGCGACCACAAGGCCCGAAACGATGTTTGGTGACGTGGCAGTCTGTGCTCATCCGGATGATGCGCGTTATGCGGCATTAAAAAATAAGTTTGTTTTTCTCCCGATTGCAGGAAAAGAAATTCCTGTTTTATTTGATTCCTTTGTGGACAAAGAATTTGGATCAGGGCTTGTCAAAATCACTCCTGCCCATGACATCAATGACTATGAAGCCGGACTTCGTTTGCAATTAACACCTATCAATATTATGAATTTGGATGGGACACTAAACGAACAAGCAGGCAAGTACAATGGACTTGACCGGTTTGAAGCCCGCAAACGGGTTGTGGAAGAGTTGGAAACCAAGGGTTATATTGAAAAAATAGAAACCCATGTCCATAGTGTCGGCCACAACCAAAGGGGTGGGGCTGTCATTGAACCGCTGTTATCGACCCAGTGGTTTGTAAAAATTGAATCATTAGCGAAACCTGCAATCGAAGTGGTAAAATCGGGAAAGGTGCAGTTCCAACCCAAGATGTGGGAAAAAACTTACTTTGAATGGATGGAAAACATACGTGATTGGTGTATTTCTCGCCAACTTTGGTGGGGACATCGAATCCCTGCATACTATGCACCAAACGGGGATATGGTGGTCGCTGAATCCATTGAGGAAGCCGTATCACTCTTTTCTAAAAAAGGAATTTCTGTTACAAGAGAGACCATCAAACAAGATGAAGATGTTCTCGATACTTGGTTTTCTTCGGGACTTTGGCCATTCACTGTATTTGGTTGGCCTGAGAATTCCGAAGAACTTAAAAAATACTATCCAACATCGGTTTTAGTCACCGGCTTTGATATTATTTTCTTCTGGGTGGCGCGGATGATTATGAACGGTCTGAAATTTATGGATGATGTACCTTTTCAGAAAGTTCTCATCCATGGCCTGGTTCGGGATAAAGACGGGAAGAAGTTCAGTAAGTCTCTTGGGAACGTAGTCGATCCATTGGATATGATGAGTAAATACGGAACGGATTCGTTCCGATTTTTTCTCGCGGCCGTGTTACCGGAAGGAAAAGACATCCTTTTCGACGAATCTAGGTTAGATGGTTATCGTTCCTTCTGTAATAAAATTTGGAATTCGAGTCGGTTTATTTTTATGAACCTACCGGAAGAGTTCACAGCCAAAGAACCAGAGATTAGTACCTTAGAAGACACTGACCTTTGGATTCTAAATGAATTTGATCGGATGTTATCTCGTTACGAAAAGGCTTACTCGGATTACCATTTTTTTGAGATGGCCAATTCCATTTATGATTTTGTTTGGGGATCTTTTTGTGATTGGTATTTGGAATTAACGAAGGCTCGTGTGTATGGAAATGTAACTCCCGAATCACAAGAGAAAGCACGACTAGTTCTTATCAGTGTATTAAAAAAATCACTCGGGCTTTTGCATCCCTTTATGCCTTTTATCACAGAAGAGATTCACTCTTTACTGGAAACAACCGAACTAGCCAAAACAGATTTTCCAAAAACCTATGGGGTTTCTGATTCCGCACCAGCAGTGGTTCGGATGGAGCTTGTTCGTGAGATCATTACAAAGATTCGCAATATGCGTGCCGAACTCGGGGTCAAACCTGAGAAAAAATGTAAGGTGATTCTCAAGTGTAACCATAACGAACTAAAGGCGATGATGGAAAGAGAAATTAAATCCATCCTTCAACTTTCGAAAGCAGAGAGTTTGGAATTTATCGATTCGTATGAAGCAAAAAATACTGATTCTGTAGGGGCATTTTCGATTGGAGAAATTATTCTTCCATTAGAAGGTATTTTTGATTTTGAAAAAGAAAAACAACGATTGGAAAAAGAGAAAAAACAAATCCAATTAGAAATGGAAAAGTTGGAAAATAAAATCAACAATCCAGCCTTCTTAGAAAAAGCAAAACCAGATGTTGTAGAAAAAGAAAGAGAAAAGTACAATACTTGGAAAGAGAAACTAGATAGCACGGTAAGGGCTTTAGAAAAAATTGGAACATAAATTTAAAGTTTTACTCATTGGAAGTGGCGGAAGAGAGCACGCGTTAGCCGATGCCATCTCAAAATCAAATTCCTTGGAATCCCTTCGGGTATTTCCAGGGAATGGTGGATTTTCGAAAGAGGTACTTATTGATCCTTCAGAGATTTCAATCACCGATAAATCTAAATTTATTCATTATATAAAATCATCGGGAACAAACCTCGTTGTGGTTGGCCCAGAAGATCCTCTTGTGAATGGTCTTTCTGATTGGTGTGCGGAAATCAACCTTCCTTGTTTTGGGCCTTCCGCATACTGTGCGCAAGTGGAGGGGAGTAAACATTTCGCAAAAGAAATGATGAAACGAGCCAAAGTTCCCACTGCGTCCTTTGCCGTTTTTACGGATCATGAAACAGCCTGGAGTTATGCCCAAAAAGAGATCTTACCTTTGGTGGTCAAAGCGGATGGACTTGCTGCAGGAAAAGGGGTCACTGTTGCCTTTGAGATCAAAGAAGTCAAACAGGCATTAGATGAAATCTTTTTAGAATCAAAGTTTGGGGAAAGTGGCAATAAAGTCGTGATTGAATCCTTTTTAGAAGGGGAAGAAGCATCTTTATTTGTGATCACCGATGGGGAAAGGTATATGTGCCTGCCTGCGGCCCAAGACCATAAACGTGCCTATGACGGAGACATTGGGCCGAACACTGGCGGAATGGGAGCCTATGCCCCCGCACCGATTGTTACTGATTCTGTTCTTTCGAAAGTGAAAGAACAAATCATCGAACCAATGTTAGATGATTTTCGATTATCTGGCCATCCTTACAAAGGACTTTTGTACGTCGGCCTGATGATTACCAAAGAAGGAATTCCCAATGTCGTGGAATTCAATTGTCGATTTGGGGATCCAGAAACCCAGTGTGTACTTCGTCTCTTAGATGAAGATATATTGCCAATTTTTTATGCATCGGCGATTGGCAATCTTCCGGAAAGAAACTTAAAATTGAAAGAAGGATCTTCTGCCATCGTTGTCCTTGCAGCCAAAGGATATCCCGATTCGCCAGAAAAAGGAATGTCTTTGGAGATTCCACCAAACGAAGGGAATGTGGTTGTCTATCATGCAGGGACCAAACGCCAAGAGAATCAAATTTTGGCAAATGGGGGAAGGATTCTCGGAATCACTTCCTTTGGGACCACTTTAAAAGATGCCATTAGTGAT
Source organism: Leptospira abararensis (assembly GCF_016918735.1). Lineage (GTDB taxonomy): Bacteria > Spirochaetota > Leptospiria > Leptospirales > Leptospiraceae > Leptospira_A > Leptospira_A abararensis. The sequence continues at coordinate 152,450 of NZ_JAFFPR010000018.1, read as the reverse complement.
TGTTATACGTTCCTCGCAAAAATCAAAGCACCCGATACGTTTTACAGAAAAGACATAGGTAGGAGAGCTCTCTAGTGCCATTTAGTATCTCTGGAAATTTTAAAAATTGTGAACGTACAAACCTTCGCAATTTTGAAAAACATCTAGGGATCATTTTGTCTGAAAACCAAACCCAACTCCAACAACATCTTATGATTCGTAGGGCCCTCCAGAATTTAAGTGGTTCTGTGAGTGTTCTTTCCGGGCTCAGTCGTCAGGAGTTATTATCTTTTATTTTTATTCTCACTCAGTTTGGTGATATCATTCGTTCAGAAACACCACCGGAATACCTTTTGTTAGAATCCATTCCTTATGTGGTGGAATGGACGAAGGGTCATTACATGATTCCTATGGAAATTTTGGAACATTTGGCCCATGAAAGAATCTTTAAGGACCAAGGGTATTTGTTTGCACTGATTCCTGCCTTATCCATCAAAGAAAAAAAATCCTGGATTCGTTGGATCGGTGTGGATTTTGAAAAAGGGGGAGATCGAGATTTAAATTTTGAAATTTATTCGCAGTGCCGGGTATTACAAAAACCATTTCTTGGCAAGTCACTCGTCCAAGAATCGGAAATTCGATTGGAACAAATTTGGCCTCGTGGTAAAAACGAATGTATCGATTGGTTCTATAAAGGGCTTTCTACTTTTTATTATTCGATGGAAGAGATGAGTCGAAAGGAAAAAGATCCTTTTTTGCTTCATATCATTGAACTCATTAAGTCAGGTAAGTTTATACTCAAACGTTTGCCTGACACCTATGGAAAAGAATCGAGTTATTCTCTTGTAGGAACTGTGGAAGGAAATACACCTCAACTCAGAGAAACCACCTTTCAGTGGGAAGTGGAAAGACTTCGTAAAGATTCTTTATTTTAAACTTCTATTTCGGTTTTACTATTATGGATAGATCACTCAAAGACTTAAAAAAACAAACATCCGAAATGATGGAATCCTTTCAAACCTATTGGACGGCTCAAAACTTCCAAGAAGACTATGACAGGTTAAATTCACTCATTGAAAAAGCAAACGATCCAAAATTATGGGACTCACCTGACCAAGCAAAAACTGTCACTCAAAAACGAAACGAGTTACAACTAAAGTTAGATCCTTGGTTGGAATTAAAAAAGGAACTATTCGATTTTCCTGATTTGATTGAACTCACTTCCGAAGAGATGGGCGAGGTTGGATTAAAATCATTAAACGATGATTTTGATCGAATGTTTGAAGCCTTTGAAAACTTGCAAATGTTAGATGCACTTGCAGGTAAAGATGATGGAAAAGCAGCTTTTATCAATATCCATCCAGGAGCGGGCGGAACAGAATCACAAGACTGGGCTGATATGTTACTTCGAATGTACACAAGGTTTTGTGAACAAAAAGGTTACCGTGCAGAACTTGTGGACTACCAACCAGGAGAAACGGCGGGAATCAAAAACGCCACGCTTTACATCCAAGGCGATCATCCTTTTGGATACTTAAAATGTGAGTCTGGGGTTCATAGACTCGTCCGAATTTCTCCTTTTGATTCCAATAAACGAAGACATACTTCCTTTGCTTCCGTGTATGTAACACCAGAAGTTGACGATGATATCCAAGTGAACATTGAAGAAAAAGACCTCCGAGTGGATGTGTATAGATCTTCAGGGGCAGGGGGACAGCACGTAAACACGACAGACTCTGCTGTGCGAATCACACACATTCCTACGGGGGTTGTTGTTTCTTGCCAAATGGAAAGATCCCAAATCAAAAACCGTGATACGGCTATGAAGATGCTTCGTGCTCGTTTGTATGAGATGGAAAAACAAAAGGCCGAAGAAGAAAATGCTAAAAAAGCCGGTGAAAAGAGAGATATTTCTTGGGGATCACAAATTCGAAGTTATGTGTTCCATCCTTACAATTTGGTAAAAGACCATCGAACTGATTTCGAAACAGGAAACGTTCATGCTGTGATGGATGGGGATTTAGAAGATTTTATTATTGCCTACTTAAAATACCTGACAAACCAAAAGGCAAACGCAAAAGTATAATCCCATGTCTGTAAAACAGGATATTTCCGGTACTTTAAGGAAGATCCAAAAGGAAATTCAACAACTTCCGAATATTACGGATCGCTTGAATTTCATTTTGGACATGACTCTGACTCTGTTTGGAGCCTCTACCGGTAGTATTTCCATTATGGACCAGGAAGAAAAAGTCCTTACCATTGTTGCCGCCAAAGGGATGGATTGGGAAAAAAAAATTGCTGCCAAACTTCCGTTTAACTTGGGTGTAACTGGTCGTGCTGCCTCCACCAGAGAAATTATCTATGTTCCCGATGTCACTTTAGACAAAGATTATGTAAAACTCATCGAAACCGTTCGTTCGGAGCTTGCGATTCCACTGGTCACTAGAGATTCTACTATTGGAGTCCTCAACCTAGAGTCGGATAAAGTGAATTTTTTCTCATCTGATATTATCAACCAAGCCACACTATTTGCATCTCAGTTGACAATTGTTATACTAGAAGAACGGATTGCCAAAGAAGCTTTTGAAAAATCTAAAAGAGAAGAAGATCCGGTTGAAGAAATTTTAGGGTATGACCCGAGCATACTTTTTTTAAAACATAGGATCAGGCAAGTGGGTCCCTCAGATACATCGGTGATGATCATTGGGGAAGAGGGTTCTGGAAAAAAATTAATCGCTAAGGCCTTACATTATATATCTCAAAGAAAAAATGGTCCATTTCTTACTGTAGATTGTTCCGGTCTTAGTTACGAACTATTGGAAGCAGAACTTTTTGGTGTTTCCAGTGGCAAGATATTCAATCCCGGAAAATTAGAACAAGCCAATGGGGGATCCCTATACGTTGAATCCATTGGAGATTTACCATCAAATTTACAAACAAGACTTTTCCAAACCTTACGAGATAAAACGATGCCGAACCCCTCTATAAAAAAGAAGGATGAGGTTCTGAACATTCGAATTTTTACCGGAAGCAAACGGGATTTATTAGAAGATATCCAGAAAGAAACTTTTTCTATGGATTTGTATTATCGCTTAGCGGAAGTTCCGTTGCGCATGCCTCCGTTACGCGAACGAAGAGGGGACGTTCCACTTCTTGCTCACCATTTTTTATACCAATACAACAAACAATACGGAAGGAATAAAACTTTTTCGAGAGAGGCTTTGAAGGCACTGACAGGAATGCCTTGGAGTGGAAATGTTAGGCAATTACAAAGTGTGATCCAGTATGCGGTTCTTGTTCCACCCGAAACCGTTTTGGAGCCACATTCCTTCCTGCAGGATGGGAAACGAGAAACCGAATCAACTTCAAAAGTGCAAAGTTTTGCAGTGGGGACGGAGATTCTCTCTCCTTCGGAAAATCTATCACTCAACATTGCCATAGAAAGATTGGAGGCCATCTGGATCAAAGAGGCATTCCAGCGAGTATCCACACAGGAAGAAGCAGCCAAACTTCTTGGAATTAGCCGCGGTTCTTTACAGTATAAGATCAAAAATAACCAATTTCTGGACGGATTCAACACCTAAGTCGAAGAAAAGAATGGATAGATTGGCCTGATCTGTCGATATGATTACAAAGGAGCTTTCACGTGGCAGATAGTTATTACCGTACCATAAGTGGTAAACAATATGATAATGAATTGTTAGAAATCGCTGAGAAAGCCACCAAACGTAGCAAAGCTCCTATTGGCAAAAATATTGCAAAGACCCTTTTTGATGCCATTAAAGATGGTGGGGACTATACGGAAGTTGAAAAGCGGACTGTAAAATACATTCGAGATAATTTTAAATTTAGCCCAGAGGCCGATGAATACCTTCGCTCGGAAATTCGCAAGTGGGCAGCAAAGATTTCTGTTCCTGCTGCGAAGAAAAAAGCAACAAATAAGGCATCCTCTAAAAAAGAAACCACGGCAAAGCGTAATTCCTCTCGTTCTGCAAAATCTTCCACTGAAGGTTTCACTCCGTACTATGAAACCTTTGAAAGTGATGATAGTTCACGTGACGAAGTGGCTCCAACTCCAGAATACAATGAATTGGTAGCCTTGAATAAATTTCAAATCACTCCCAAACAAAATCGTTTAGGAAGAATCATCTTACTTACATTGATTCTTATATTCTTTATTGTTTTAATTATTTTTGGAATTCGCAGTTGCAATCGAAGTTCTAATATTTCTGAAAACACAAATCAAAATTCTAATATTTCGGGAGATGTTGGAACTCGGTCTTTGGAGCGAGTGGCCCTAACAGAAGGAAAAGCTTCCGACCAATTTGAATCCCAAGCTAGAGCGATTCGCTACATCAATGACCTTCAAATTCGTTTTATCAAGCAAAGTATGCAGACAGAAGAAGCCGCAGCAGACAAAATTGTTACTTTAGCAGAAGCTTTGAAATCCTATCCAGGAATTCGTGTTCGAGTCAAAGGACATACTTGTTTTATTGGTGAGATGGATGAAAACAAAATTCTATCAGATGAACGTGCTAAGTTTGTATATGATGAATTAGTAAAAAATGGTGTAAGTGTTAAACAGCTCGACTATCGTGGGTTTGGTGAAACGGCGGAAATTGAATCCAATTCCACAGAAGCCGGTCGGATCAAAAATAGACGTGTTGATTTTACTGTTCTATCTTTAACCGAATAGCCTATTGTAATCTATATAAAGATTTAGTGAGCATCCGTTTGGTGGACCGAACGGATTCGTACAACCCTTCGTACAAAAGAAGTGACTTTTTAGCTACACCGAGTTGGGTATTTTCTTTTTCTTCTAAACTCAAATGATCATCATATCCTTCCGTGATGGTTAAGATCACCCTTTGGATTCCTAAACTCAAAATTTCATTCAAACCTTTTTTTCCAGAGACTTGTTCATCAATGGAGTCCATTTGTTTGATATCTTCTGAAAAAGTTTTAGGATTGATTTGGTTTCGTTTGATTTGGTTATAAATCCTTTCGGACACAACAAGTCCTCGTTTTACAGTGATAACAAATTCTGATAAAGATTCTGTGGTGGAAAGAATCTCTGAAACCAATCCTGTTTTATCGAAAAAAGATTCTTCTTTTTTCAGTTGGGAATGAATTTGGTTTCGAACTGACTGAACTAAATGAGTTTGGTTTTTTACTTCACTTTCATCATTCGAAAATTCATTTCCAAATTCGGAGTGGGGAATTCCTTCGAGTTTAGCACCAAACTTAGTTAAATTGGTCCAAGGATTTTCTTTGGCATGGTCTTCAAACCATTTTTTAAAGATCAACATCTTCTCATTGGTGATATAGGTTTCTTCTAAATTCCCTATAACTTTTTTCCTCGGTAAAGCAAAGAGTTGTTTGTAGTTGTGTTTTTCTCTGCGAAACTTTCTAGTTTCTAAATAGTTCAATCGTTCTTCGAGAACTGCCCCTTTCGAATGGGCAAGGCCTTTGGTAAAACTCAAATCCTGTCCGACTAAATAGACAGACTTCGCACCCATAAGCGTAGCAAGGCTTGCGGCATTGGTAGAAACAGATCCACCAAAGGGAACAGAACCAATCTCAGAAGATCCTGTTTTTTCCAATAACCGAATGAGTGGAAACGGGGACGAGGTCACAAAACCTTTGTTTGGCCCTTTATCCAATCGTAGGCTTAAGTAAGTAGAAGTTGGATCAAAGACCAAAATGGCTTCTCCAGAATAATCCTCTAGGTATTGGCTGTTGAGCGCTTGCGGATCGACAGAAAAAATTAAATCAGGTTCTACTCCAAAGGAAGTAAGGATAGGAAGAGCCGTGTCCACAGCTAAAAGTAAAAATTGATTTCTGTAGGCGACAAGGTCGGGTATGGACTCGGAAAGACTAGGGCCAGCGCAAGCGACAACAATGGAGATCCCACTGGCGATTCCAAAAAGGTCCGAGACAGGTCGAAACTGGGATAACTCAGGGAGGTTATAACAAATGTTCTTTGCCCAAATTTTTTCAAAACGAGTGAGAGTGGCAAGGTTCACATCTTTTTTGTGAAACATTTGTTCGGCGGTATATTTCAATCTCTGGTATTCGGCTTCTTTCCATTGCCAAGAACCACGGTGAGGAACAAAACTAATAGGATGGGTTCCTTTTCCTTTCACAGCTTCGGTGAGTTGGTCCTCCATTCCATCACCAGTGATAAGGATTAATTTTCCATCTAACAGTGGTTTGGAAAAATCAAAGATTTGGAATGCTTCCCAAATAAAAAAAGGATAGGGTTCCATCCAAATGATTGTGACTTTCTCTTTGTTTATCAAATATGGAAGAATATATCCTAAACCGGCACCAAACAATAGATAAATGCGCTCAGTTCCGTCATGGGGAAGTTCGGTGGCAAAACGTTCTGCTTCTTTTTTAGGATCAAAACGACTATGAATCCACACACCATCCAATTCTAAAGTAGGATCTCCTGTTTTGGATTTGGTCAGTTCGTAAGAAAAATTGGTTTCTATAGATTCTGAATTGGAATCCAAGAGACCGAGGGTTCCTTTTTTTTGACGCACAACCTCTGCCAATTTTGATGGGACGGCCGCTAGATTTTTTTCTAAGAAAGATTCGTTCACTTACGGTTCCAAAACAATTTTAATCGCGGCATTGGGAGAAAGCGAAGTTCCCGCTTTCGGGTCTTGTGATTTGACAAATCCAGAACCTTCCAGTTTGTATTCTGCTTTGAGTTGTTTTAAAATTTGAATGGTTTCAGAAGCAGTGAATCCACTCAGATCCGGCATCACCTTAGGATCCAATTTATAGATTTTATTTCTTTCTCCCTTTAATCGGTAAACTAATGCCTTTTCACTTTTTTCTACAATGGGAATGATACTTTCTACCACCTCACGAAAGACAGGTGCTGCAATCCCACCACCTGTATGGGCATCCCCACCAGGTTCATCAAAAACAATAAGGCCCACATACTTAGGTTTTTCTGCTGGGAAAAATCCAAGAAAACTAGCGGTAAATAAACCTGCTTGGTATCCTGCTCCCGCTTTTGCTTTTTGTGAAGTTCCTGTTTTTCCTGCGATAAAGTAGTTCTCTAAATAAGCTTTTTTTCCCGTTCCTTGCGAAACGGCCTTACTCATGGCATTTAAGGTTTTTTTGGCAGCACCCTCTCTAATACCAAGTAACTCTTGTTTTATGGAAAATTCATGAACGAGTTCCCCATATGAATTGGTGATTTGCGAAACGACAGAGGGTTCAAATAAAATCCCACCATTCACAACAGCGGCGGCCGCAGTGATGAGTTGGATCGGTGTGACAGATAAACCTTGGCCAATCGATAAAAAGTAAGGTGTACTTTTATTCCATTTGTTTAGTGGAGGGAGGTATCCTTTTGCTTCATGGATGGAAAAATTAGTTCGTTTTCCAAATTTAAATTTATCCATATAACTGTAGTATGTCGCTTCATCAATTTTTTGAGCAGCTTTGATGATTCCTACGTTACAAGAGTATTGTAAAATTTCATCCAAATTGACATGGCCATGATTGTCTGTACAACGAATGGTGGTTTTTCCAATTTCAATATAACCCGGACAATGAAACCTTTCTCCTGGCAGGATTTTACCTTCATTCAGTAACATCAGGGCAATGAAGATTTTCATTGTCGATCCCGGTTCATAGATATGACGAATGGACCAATTGGAATGAGATTCCAAAGGAAAGTCTTGGAAATGATTGGGATCAAAATTGGGAAAAGAGGCCATCGCCAAAATTTTCCCAGTTTCTGTATCCATAATCATTCCGATGCCTCTTTTAGAAGCCGTTTGGATAAAAGCTTTCTGCAGAGACTTTTCTAATCGGTATTGAATGATACTATCAATGGTTAGATGGACGTTGTTTCCTTTGCTAGACTCTGCATCGGGTGTGGATAAGAGTTCCAAATTGAATAACATCTCAAGTCCTGAAAGGGCTTTGTCATCATCGTAACCTGTAAAACCAAGAAGGCTTGCGGCCAAACTTCCTTGTGGATAAATTCGTTTGTACTCTTTTTCCACACGAACACCGGGAAGTGCCAATGCTTTGATTTTTTCTGCTTTGGTAAGTTCGATTTCTCTTTTTAACAAAAAGTAGTTTTGTTTGTCTCTGATGGTTTCAATCAGTTTGTTTGGTGTGATTCCAAGAATGGGGCCAAGTTCCTGCGCAGTAAGTTCTGGATCATAGATGTTAGTGGGATCGATTCCAACTGTAGCCGACTCGCGTGAGATCGCCAGTTCAATCCCGCGTCTATCATAGATAGTTCCGCGTTGGACATACTTACTCGACTTTAAGTTGATGATATTATCATTAAAATAAGTGAGAAAAACAACACGAAAGAGTAGGATCACGAACAAAGAGAGTATAAATAGAATGATATACTTAAAACGTTGTTTGTATTCGGTCATTGTTAAAAATAGAAGATTACTTTGCCTTTGATTTTTTCTACAGGTACGAGTCCAAACGAACGGGAATCCGTTGAATACTGTCTGTTGTCACCAAGAAGAAGATAATAACCCGGAGGAATTCTACCTTGTTTGTCCATAGCAAGAAAGGGTGAGTTATGACGGTTTAAAAAAATGGAAGTACTTGGTTCGCTTGTGTAAGTACCCTTGGGAAGATAGTTTTCTAACAGCTCGGTAGAATCAATCAGAACTCGTCCGGCTTCAATGGAATAAAATTCACCCGGTAAACCTATCACTCGTTTGACGACAAGTTCCTCTTCCTGGCTCACAAAAAGCACTAAGTCCAATTTATCGATTTTTGGATCCGTGTATAGAAGTTCCGTTCCAAAGAATTTGGCAGAAATGGCAAATCCCCCCTTCCATACGAAGACGATCGACCCATGTTCTAAGGTCGGATACATGGAATTTCCCTGAATGGAATAGATTTGGAATAAAAAAATGCGCACAAATAGCAGAAAACAGAGAAAGAGAAAAATCAGAAGGCTCCGACGGGTATAACGTTTGAATTTTACCCACCACCTAGAGACTTTAGTTTCTGTTTCCATATCCATCAAAAAACGATAAAAATCATTCGTGCATTTTTCCCCTTTCTCCAGAATGGAAAAGGAACTTTCCGTAAATCTGAAGCCTAGAGAAGTCTATGTCACTTACAAAATATCAATTCCGAGCACAGTTTCGTTGCACCAATGACTCTTGTCGCAAAACCTACCCTCTCCACCAAGTGATTTATTCCTGCGAATCCTGCGGGGAACTTTTAAATGTTGAACATGATATAGACAGTTTGAAACAAGTTTCCGCGTCTGAATGGAAATCGGAATTTGAATCCAGGTTCCGTTCTAGCCAATTTCCCAATGCCTCCGGTGTTTGGGGGAAAAAGGAATGGGTACTTCCAGGCATCAGTGATGAAAATATCATCACTTCGGGAGAAGGGACAAGCCACTTGTACGATGCTTCTCGTTTTGCTATGGATTTGGGACTAACAAGCCTTCATGTCAAACAATGTGGTGTATCCCATACCGGTTCTTTTAAAGATTTAGGCATGACGGTTCTTGTGAGCCAAGTCAAACAAATGATCGCTGATGGGGTTCCCATCCAAGCGGTTGCTTGTGCATCTACGGGAGATACTTCTGCCGCTCTCGCTTCATATGCAGCCAAAGCAGGAATTCCATCGATCATCCTATTACCAGCAAACAAAGTATCAACGGCTCAACTCATCCAACCTGTTTCCAATGGGGCCTTAGTTTTAGCACTGGAGACAGACTTTGATGGTTGTATGGCGGTGGTAAAAGAACTCACTAAAGAAAAATCAATTTATCTTGCCAACTCCATGAATTCTTTACGAATCGAAGGACAAAAAATAATTTCTGTAGAAATCACACAACAGTTAGGTTGGAAGGTTCCCGATTGGGTTGTTATACCTGGTGGAAACTTAGGAAATGTTTCTGCGCTTGGAATGGGATTTGAAATGATGTATGAGCTCGGACTTATCGATAAGTACCCAAGAATTATTTTAGCCCAGGCAAAAAATGCAAGTCCACTCTATGAATCGTTTAAGAAAGGTTTTGCGGACTTCTCTCCTGTGACCGCAGAAAAAACTTTAGCCTCTGCGATCCAAATCGGTGATCCAGTCTCCGTCAAAAAAGCAATTCGTGTCTTAAAAAAATTCAATGGAGTTGTGGAAGTGGCAACGGAAGAAGAGTTGGCAAATGCAGCAGCTCGCGGGGATCTTTATGGACTTTACAATGATCCGCACACGGGAGTGGCTCTTGCCGCTCTATTGAAATCGGTGGAATCGGGAGTAATCAAAAAGGGTGAATCGGTGGTTGTGATCTCCACAGCGAATGGACTGAAGTTCACTGAATTCAAACTTGCCTTCCATGAAGGGAAAATCCCTAATATTGATGAGAAACTGAAGAACCGAATCCAATCATGCAAACCAAATCTCAGTGGAGTGATGGAAATCCTAGGCAAACAACTGAAGAAATTATAAATCGCTAGACAAATCCCCTACATGTTGGCAAATTTTTTCAGTTTACCGGTATGTACCAAGAGATCCAACTAAGCTCTGAGTTCTGCACGTCTGTGGATCGCGCCGTGGCGTTAGGGAAGAAGGTTTCTATGATCACGTACGTGCTGGGGGATATTGGTGAGGCCAAACTTAAATACATTCTTTTTCGAATTTTAGGTTCTGTTGGTCGTGAAGATTTGATGGAGTTATTTTATACGGCTGCCAAGGAACTCATTGTCAATTCCACAAAGGCCGCAATCAAACGAATCATCTTCGGAGAACTCAAACTCAATATCCAGAACTTACAGGATTATGAAGAGGGGATGAAACTTTTTAAGTCTAGTCTCAATGAAAGAAAGTTCCCTGCTTATAAAAAGAAAATGCGGGAGTCTGGGCTCTTTGTTAAGATCACTTGTATCTACCAAAAGGATAAAATTGACCTAGAAATCAGAAATAATTTTCCATTATTGCCAATTGAGGCCGAACGAGTAAAAGAAAAGTTTATTAATGCCAAAAAGTATGATAATCTATTCGAGTTCTTTATGGAACATGGCGACAGTACGGAAGGAGCAGGAATGGGTATCACAATGGTAGAAATATTGTTGTCTCAATCAGGTTTTGACCGTCGTTTACTCTCTATATATTCATCAGAAAGGAAAAAGGAAACAGTAGCGCGTGTGGAAGTACCTCTCAGTGGGATTCCAAAATCCTCTGAAACACACGAACAATTGTTTGTAGAATAATGTCCGAATTAAGTTCAAAAGCAGACCAACTCAAACGACAAGCAGACCTAATCGGCCTGACAAGAGAAGCCGTATTTACGGACGAACAAGCCAAGGAAGTTTTACAAGGTAAAATTACAGACGGTTATCTTGTGAAAGTTAAAATCGACTTGGACAGTTTGAACGGTATGGTTCTTATCCTTGTTTCCTCCATTCGGAAACATATTATGGAACTTTATGCTGTAGTAGGAACTTCTCCCACATTTCGACGGATTCGAACCTTTGCAGATCATTTACAAATTTCTACAGACTTAGGTGATATTGGAAAAACTGCTGGGTATGATCCAGCGATTTCCGAAAATATTGGTCGCGCTGTCCACAGAGCCTTCACCAAAGAGAAGTTAGAGGAACTCCTTCCCCTTTGGCAAAAAAAAGATCCTTCCCATATTGCTGAAATTTTAGAAAAGCCAATCCTTGCAGCAACCAAGGGAAGAAATATCAAACTCCAAGCAGAAGTGGATAAACTTTCGACAGCAAAGTTTCGTTATGAAAATCCAATGAAAGGGGTGATTTTACCCATTCCGAAACCAGAAGATGAATCAGCATCAGCCCAAGATGCTTCGGTTCCAGGGGTCTCCACCGAACCAGCCAGAGGTGAACTGTCATCCTTAGAACGCCAAATTGCTCAATACAGAGCTTCCTTTCCTAAAGAATTAAATATGAAAACAGTGATTTCTCCCATCAACGGTGTTGAGTTTGATAATTTAATGGAAGGGATGGAAATTCTTTTTCGTGTTCCTACTGAAACTCCGGAAGGTCTTACCAATGCACAAATTCTTGGGCTCATTGATGAAGAAGGAAAAATTTCGAAAGAACCAGTCGTGGGGAGATTTCTCGGAATCGCGGGAAACAAAACAGAATACCATATTTTTGCCGAAGGCCCAAACCAATACTTACTTCATTCTATAGAAGAACATCCAGTGAAGGTGGCCATTCCAAAACCAGCAGCGATGGCAGGAACAGCAAACAAAAGTTCTGCGGCACAAGGGCAAAAGAAAAAAGTGGGAAATGCTCCAGCCCAGGAATCCAAGGGTTCAGGCACCAACTTATTTATGTTAATGGGAGCGTTTGTCACCATCGTCCTATTTGGAGTTTTAATTTTTGTAATGGTGATTTTATAAGCACTATTAATTGCTCGTTAGTGGATTTCGTAAAAACAGAATCTGATCATTCGTTTTTAAAAATCAGATTCTGTTTGTCTTTCTTAGTTCTTTTTCCAGGTGGCCCATTGGACGCGGTTTGTTCCCGTTCCATCAATCGAAACGACTACCCAAGTATCCTTTCCATCCGTTGGAATTAGCTGCTGTAGATTTTGCAGTCCAAGAAATACCATCAGTGGAAGTCATCACCCGATTCGTTTTCCGTCCTGCGAAACTGCCACAAACTGATTGGCTGCATACAAAATGCCCGCCCATACATTTGCCTCAGTTGCTTGTGCTAAAGTAAAATCACTAAGGGTGCATGACTCAGGGTTTGTTTCACATGTTTTTGCAGCATTTAATAAAAGCAGAAGGCATACGAAATATAGTGCTATATAAAGAACGAAACATCAAAAACTCCAAAAATATGATTTGAATCCATCCCTAAACTGGAAAGGATTTCGATTTTGAATCAATTTCTTATTATTGAAGGTTTAGAATATAATAAGCTTAGTATCAATAAAGTTCAGTCTTGTATTGTGATTGTTTTTGATTTGTAACTATAATATAATTGTTACGTATCAAAAAAAATTTCCCAAATATAATTAAGAATTCTTATTTATTAAAATTAGAATCGAGATTTTTAACCTGCAACCACAATGTTCACAAGTTTTCCCTTCACGTAGATTTCTTTTTTGATTTCTTTTCCTTCCCAAAATGGTTTTGCTTTTTCCACTGCTTTGGCAAGAGTCAAAACTTCTTTCTCTTCAATGTCTCTTGGGGCAAGAAACTCTCCTCTCATCTTTCCATTCACTTGGATTACAATGGTGATGTTCGCATCGAGCAAATACTTCTCATCCCATTTAGGATAAGGATGGTAAGCGAGTGATTCTTTGTGTCCGAGTTTTTCCCAAAGTTCTTCTGCCAAATGGGGAGCATAAGGAGAGAGAGCGAGAACAAACGGCTCCAAAACTTTTCTTGGTTTTCTCGGATTCGTTGTAAACTCATTGATGAAGATCATCATCTGAGAAACAGCTGTGTTGAAGGAAAAATGATCGATATCGTCTTTTACTTTTTTAATCGTACGATGGAGGGTTTTCAGTTCGGCTTCGGTAGGTTCAATATCTTCCACAAAGAAGGATTCGTTTTCGCCTGAATGAAAAAGTCTCCACACTCGATTTAAAAATCGGAAGACTCCATCCACTCCGTTTTTACTCCAAGGTTTGGACATTTCGAACGGACCCATAAACATTTCAAAAAGTCTTAATGTATCGGCACCAAATTCTGAAACTACATCATCGGGATTGACCACGTTTCCACGAGATTTTGACATTTTCCCTTTGTCTTCCCCCAAAATCAATCCTTGGTGGACTAACTTTTGGAAAGGCTCTGGGGAAGAAACATGACCCAAATCAAAAAGGATTTTATGCCAAAATCTAGAGTATAATAAGTGTAATACGGCGTGTTCTGCCCCACCCACATAGACTTCCACAGGCATCCATGCTTTTTCTAATTCTGGATCAATCAGTTTGTCGTTGTTTCTTGGGTCAATGTAACGAAGGTAATAATAACAAGAACCAGCCCACTGTGGCATGGTATTGGTTTCTCTTTTTCCCACTTCTCCCGTTTCCGGGTCAGTGTAAACAAGCCAATCTTTCGCAAGGGCTAGAGGAGATTCTCCCGTACCAGATGGTTTGAATTCTTCTAGGTCTGGTAGTACTAAGGGAAGTTCAGAATCAGAAAGAGCTTTCGGTGTTCCATCGGCAAAGTGAACGAGAGGAATGGGTTCTCCCCAATACCTTTGTCTGGCAAATAACCAATCTCTGAGTTTGAACTGGACTTTTTTACGACCGATGCCTTTTTTTTCTGCCCAAGTGGACATAGTTTGGAAGGCATCTTTGTAAGATTTACCATCTAACTGCACTTCTGCGGATGAGGAATTGATACAAACGGAATCTTTGGAATCAAAAGCAAGATTTGGTTCCATCTTTCCATCGATCACTTGGAGGATCGGAAGTTGGAACTTCACGGCAAAGTCGTAGTCTCTTTGGTCGTGAGCCGGAACCGCCATAATGGCACCGGTTCCATAGGAAATTAATACATAATCAGAAATATAAATGGGAACTTTGATTGAAGCATCTGTTGGCAAACTAGCGTAGGAACCTGTAAACACACCTGTTTTGTCTTTATTCAGTTCGGTGCGTTCCAAATCACTTTTTAGCGAACAATCTTTTTGGTATTTTTCCACGGCCGATTTTTGTTCAGGAGTGGTGAGCAGAGAAACAAGTGGGTGTTCCGGCGCAAGAACAAGATAAGTCGCTCCAAAAATGGTATCGGGTCTTGTTGTATAAACAGTGATTTCTTTGGAAATTGAGGGAACAGGAAAACTGAGTTCCAATCCTTCTGATTTTCCAATCCAATTCCTTTGCATCTCCAAGGTAGAAGTGGGCCATTCGCAAAGAGAAAGATCATTTAACAGGCGTTCGGCGTAAGAAGTAATGCGCATCATATATTGGCGCATAGGTTTTCTTTCGACAGAATACCCTTTAGATGTCCATTCTTCTACTTCTTCATTGGCAAGAACTGTGCCGAGGGCTTCACACCAGTTGACGGGAATGTTTGCCTCATACACCAAACGGAAATGGGAGAGGATATCTTCCTTTTCCTTACGGGATTTGGCTTTCCAGTCGGAAGCCGAGAATTGAATTCCTTTGGGGAGTTCCTTTCCTTCAAAAGCGGCGGATCCTTCCGATTCTAGGGTTTTGATGAGTGTGGTGATGGGTAGGGCTTTGTTTTCGCTGCGATCAAAGTAGGAATTGTAGATTTGCAGGAAAATCCATTGGGTCCAGCGGTAGTAGTCTGGATGAGTAGTAGAGATCTCTCTCTCCCAATCATAAGATAAACCAAGGCTTTTGATTTGGCGACGAAATGTATCAATATTGTTCTTTGTGGTAGTGCGAGGGTGGACACCCGTTGTCATCGCATACCTTTCAGCAGGTAGGCCAAAAGCGTCCCATCCCATGGGATGAAGGACTTCAAATCCTTCCATTCGTTTGAGTCGTGAAATGATGTCGGTGGCAGTATATCCCTCAGGGTGGCCTACGTGCAGTCCTGCGCCACTTGGGTAGGGAAACATGTCTAAACAATAGTATTTAGGTTTGGTTGAATGGGCGTTTGTGCGAAAGGTCTGGTGGTCGTCCCAGTGTTTTTGCCATTTTTGTTCAATATCTTGGAATGGATAATTCATCGACTAACGTAGAGAAAGTGTAGTAATTCTACTTTCTCACGGAGTCGATGATTTTTACAAGCTTTTTGAAACTCTTGGACAAACAAACTTTGCAGAGATTGTATTGATAAAGGTTCGTGACGGATCCACATTCCGCACAAGGTTTAAGATTATTGATTTTCACATTCATAAAGTCTGCAGTTTTTATCTTTGTATTGCATTCGAGCATTCTATATTTACCTGTATGAGTCCGCTTATCGACAGTGCTGTTCATAACTCCCCAAATTTCCCAAAAACAGGGAGAGGGGAAACACTACGATGAAGTTACTTTATATGAAACCCACCCTTTGGGGTCAAAAAAAATTAGGATGTACGCTCAAAAAGATAAGTAAAATTTTGTCAGATTTTTTTTCAATCGGTGCAATATAGTTGGAACGGAAATGAAAATTAAAAAAATTATAACTGTTATGGAAAAAATTGAAAAATCGTTGTTAGGTGGTATTTTTCTGATAAATGCCCGTTATTAGTCATGTCATTTTTGTTAGGTGATAAAATCTTTGGGGGAAAAACCTAGTGTTGGAATTTAAAAATGTGTTTAAGTCATTTCACAATGAATCGGAAACGATTGATGTGTTGAAAAATATTTCATTTCGCATGGAAACAGGTGAATTTGTAGCGATTATAGGCCCATCAGGCTCAGGTAAGTCAACACTACTTGGTGTAGCGGCCGGTCTAGATAAACCGGATACAGGGAGTGTTTCCTTAGATGGTGTTGTGATCACAGAGGAAAATGAATCGAATTTAGCTGATTTGCGTGCCGATAAAATTGGTTTTATCTTTCAAAACTTCCAATTACTCCCTGGCCTCAATGCCATTGAGAATGTAGGGATTCCATTGTACTTAAAATCATCACTTACAGAAGCAGAGATCTTAAAAAAATCAGAAAAGATATTAGAGTCTGTATCTATGTCCCATCGTGCCACTCACTTCCCAAAACAGTTGTCAGGTGGCGAAGAGCAGAGAATCGCCATCGCAAGGAGTTTTGTGAATGATCCCAAAATCATATTTGCCGATGAACCCACTGCCAACTTGGATTCAAAGAATAGCAAAACTGTTTTGGATCTATTGTTATACAGAAACAAAAGCCAAGGTACTACTCTTGTTGTGGTAACTCATGACCCCGATGTGGCAAAACTAGCCGATCGTGTGTTAGAAATGAAAGATGGGGAAATTATTTCGGATTCTAGAAACAAAAAGAAAAGTAATTCTTCTTCTTCCTCGAAATCGATCACTAAAAAGACCACCAAACAGAAGAAAACGACCCGAACCTCGAAGCAGGTCAGTCGATGAAAGCATCTCTCTTTCGTTTTTACCTGAAACGGGAACTTTTCTCTCGGTTTCGGTATTCACTCCTCATTGTGGTATCGATCACTCTTGGTGTGGGTTCTGTGATTGGCATCCATTCCTACAAAGACAATACCGCCAGTGCCATCAAAAGAGAGGCAAAATCGATTATGGGAGCGGATATTGCCCTCCAATCCCCCCAAGAAATCACAAAAACTGCCGATACATTGGTGAAAACCACCCTTCCGAAAGGCTCAGAGACCAGTGCTTCCATCCAGTTTTTATCCATGATTTCCAATGAATCGGGGGAAGAGAATTCACTTAGTTTTATCAAAGCAGTCGAAACAAACTATCCCTTCTACGGAGAAATGAAAACCGAACCGGAAGCGGCGTACCGCAATCTAAAACCAAACCAGGTTTTACTGGATAAATCCCTTGTCGAAAACCTCAAATTAAAACTCGGCGATCGTGTGCGGTTGGGCGATAGTCTTCTCGTGTTAGCTGGTATTGTGGTAAAAGAACCAGGGGCTGTGGGATCATTTGTGGGATCGGCTCCCGGTTCCATCATTCGCAGAGATACAGCCAACAAAACGGGCCTTGTGCAAAGAGGAAGTCGCATTCGTTATACCATCTATGCCAAATTTCCAGATTCCGTTGATAGTTTAGATTGGAAAGACAAAGAGTTTGAAGCCCTCATCAAAGAAGACTTAACCATCTATCACAATACAGAAGTGAACTCAGGCTCCCAACAGTTTATCAAAAACACTTTTGATTATATGGCTCTTCTTGCCCTTGCTGGTTTTTTTCTAGGAGCCATCTCTGTGTATACAGCTGTCAGGACAAGGTTACTGGAAAAACGAAATGAGATTGCCATCCTGATGTGTCTTGGTGCCAAACCGAATGTGATTTTACTTCTTGTCTTTGCAGAAATTTTGATTCTTTCTATCTTCGGCACCACACTTGGATTGGCGCTTGGGTATGGAATCCAATCTATTTTACCGGATCTCAGCGGGCTTATGTCTGTAGAAACAGCGATAGTATTCGGATTATCTTTTTCTTCCATTCTTTGGAGTGTGGTTCTTGGAGTTGTATTGCCACTTCTCATTTCCATTCCTCTGGTGTTGGAAACAAGATCAGTGAAACCTCTTGCGGCATTAAAAGAAGTAGAATCACAAACCAGCGGGAATTTATCCACATCCAAATGGCAATTTGTTTCTTTTCTTTTGATTTATCTTCTCTTTACCAGTCTTGCCGTTTTGGAAACAGAAAGTATCTTTAAAGGAATTCTGTTTACACTGGTTCTATTAACCCTACCAGTTCTTGTGTACGGATTGTACATTTTACTTGGACTCTTCATCACTAAAATTTCTAAACTCGGATGGCTATCGAAGGAGTGGAGCCTTGTGACAAAAAAAGTCACCCGTAAATCGGGAGCACTCCGACTATCCATCATTGGACTTGGGTCTGCTTTGTTTATTTTGACATTGTCTCTGATCTTACAAGAGAGTTTGCTCGAACTGAGTGGTGCGCGGGAAATTGAACGAAGACCCAATATGTTTCTTTTGGACATCCGAGAAACGCAAAAAAATGACCTTCTAACAGCCATTCAAAGGTTTCCTGTGGAGAAACAATATTTGGCTCCAGTGATTGGGGCAAGGCTTTCCAAAGTCAATGGAGAACCCATTAAAAAAGAAGATACCATCAAAAACGCGATGGATCGCAATTGGCGAGCCACTGCCAGAACACGGGAATACTTTTTATCTTACCGCGATGCATTGTATGATACAGAAGAGGTGACCAAGGGGAATTGGTGGAATGAATCGGGAAGAAATGAAGTTTCGGTAGAACGGGATTTTGCAGGGTATTTGCAAGCAGGAGTGGGGGATGAACTCACCTTCAATGTCCAAGGCCGTGAAGTTTCAGGAAAAATCACAAACCTGCGTTCGGTGAACTGGGCCGATATGAAACCTAACTTTGTGGTTCTCTTTTCCAAAGGAATTTTGGAAAAAGCCCCTCGGTTTTATATTGTTTCCTTACTCATTGACACAAACGAAGACAGATACCAATTACAAAAAGTAATCGTGAATCAGTTTCCGAATATCACCGTAATTGATACGGAAAAAACCATCCAAGCCTTTATGGGAATTTTGGAAAAGGTAACACAGATGATGGCACTGATGACTGCTTTTATATTAGCGGCATCCTTTGTTCTCGTCTTTACCACCCTATATGCAAGCCAATCAGAACGAAAAAGGGAATTTGCTTTGTTACGAGTGATTGGTGCCAACAGTCGGTTTATGGGAAAACATTTTTTACGAGAAGCACTGCTTGTTTCCGTGATTTCGTTTTTACTGGGACTCACCTACGCAGTTGTTTCCAACGAAGTGCTGAACCGATCGGTTTTGGAACTTCGAAGTGTGTATCCTTATGGACAACTCACTCTTGTGTTTCTGGGAATTTGTTTTGTGACGGTAAGTTTGTATGCACTCGGGCTTTTTAGTTTCTTTCGAATGCCAACAAAAACAGTGCTTAAAGAGATCAAATAAAACAAAAAAGCCCGGGGTTAAAGCCGGGCTTTCTCATTGAAAGAGATGTTTTCGGGATTATTGTGCTACCGAAATAACCTCATCTCGGTTGATTACGTTAACAATATGTTTGTATTCAGGTGAATCCTTTCCATATTTTAACTCAGTGGCACGTAGTAAGTGAACGTTCTTTTTGTAACGATACTTGAAGAGCATATCATCTGGTCCTTTGGACTTTTTGATCATGTTTTCTTCGAAGCTGTATGCACTTGCTAGATATTTGTGAGCAGGATATTCTTTCTCGTTATCATCAATTTCGATGTAAAGTTCAAGAATGGGGATGGTTTGAGGAAGATTTTGTAAGTCATACTCAGCCATTACCCAAGAACGGTAAACATCAGAAAGAAGTCTTTTAAACTCAGGTCTTTCTCTTAAGTCAGGGTTTTTAATTTCGTCAAGGTGGTTGATCGCTTTAGAGAAGTAGTTGAGAGCGTCTTGTTTCGCTTTCATTTTTTCACGGTAAACTACACGTTCTTCTCTGGATTTACGATCCACTTTTTGCCAGTACCATTTTTCATCTAAGCGTTTCTTTTCCGCTTCTTCTTTGCGGTACTGTTCAACCCAATCTCTATTTTTCATAACGGTATTGATACCGGATTGGTAGTTTGAAAGAGCCAAACGGAATTGGTTGTTTGCGAAAGTTTTAGAAAGTTGGTGTAACTCTTGGAAAGTTTTGTTATACCCTTTGAAATCAGGATTCTTCCAAAGAGATTCCTGTTCCATAATTTCTTTCTTTCTCTTCTTTTGGTCTTCGGTAAGTTCCGCATCGTCATTCTCAGGAACGAGTTCGCCTTTGAGAAGTTCGTCGACTTGGTCTTTAGCCGCTTGGCTGTCTTGAGCGTTCGCAGGCTGAGTTTGTGCGAAAAGCACACTAAAGCCGGACACCAGTTGGAGAATAAGGAGATACTTTATAATCTTCATAGTCGTGTGACCCTTTTGTCTCTTTCAATATTTTGAAGGAATAGGTTTATCTATTTCTTCAATGAAAGTATCGGAATGGCAAGAGTCAATAATAACGATTTAATGCGGAAAAAAACCTAATCCTGAACTTTTTCTTCCGATTCTCTTTGGTTTAAAGGGACATAAGTCCTTAAACTCCTAAAAAATCTCATTCCTTGACAGCTTAGAGAATTCGAGAAGATTGCTCCTTGGAGATGAATTTATCCGAAATTACTTCCATCCGAGACGGAAATCCGCAGTGTAAAACCTGTGGCGGGGTCGGAATTACCTTAGCAGAACATGTCCGGGGCTCGCGTTCTGGGGCACTTGTCCTTTGCCATTGTATAGGTAGCGACTGTAACACTTGTGAGTCGAAAGGGCAACCACCCTATATGACTTTTGACAGGAAGTTGGACAAAATGCTCCCATGTGTTTGCCACAATGCTCGGTTTTCCCTTCGAAACCTAGAGAATTTAGTCGAAAAGGCCAACGTTCCGGCACGCTACCGCTTCCAATTTTTGTCCACAATTGACATTGGAGATACGGCAAACGACCCTGATATGTCTTTTATCATCGCTCACGACTGGGCCAATGAACTGGTTCATAAATTTAAAAATCCTGATTTTTCCCCACAAGGATTTTATCTTTGGGGTGGGACTGGGTCTGGGAAAACCTTACTCGCTTGTGTGATTTTAAATGAACTTATCTTTCGTTATGGGATTACTTGTAAGTATGCCAAGGTAAACAAAGACTTTTTATCTGCGATCCGGGATACATACCAGTCCGATAGCGAAACTCATGGACAAGAACGTTCCATCGAAAAGGAATTTGCGAACGTGGATGTTCTCATCATTGATGACTTTGGAGTTCAGAAGGAATCCGAATTCAACAATCGTAAGTTATACGATCTGATTGATAGTCGATATGAACAAGAAAAACTCACACTTCTCACTTCGAACCACTCGCTTGTGGAGTGGAGGGATCGGGGCCAAGGTCGGATTTACTCGCGGCTTATGGAAATGACAAAAGAAATTGAATTAAAATGTCCGGACTATCGCACTAAGTTTGTAAAGAGGTAAGATGATGAAATATTCCAACATTGCCTTTTTGTCTCTCGGATCCAACATTGGTGACAGACATCATTTTATGGATCAGGCAATCTGGGAAATTTCGACTCTACCCGAACTTCAAATTTTAAAACAATCCGAAAGATTGGAAACCGCACCTTTAGAAAACACCAACCAACCTTTCTTTTTAAATCAAATCTTAAAAGTGATGGTATCTTCTGCCTTCACACTTCCTTGCCTATTGGATTCATTACAAGGAATCGAAGATAAACTCGGTCGTAAACGTAGGTCTTGGAAAGGACCACGTGAAATTGATATCGATATCTTAACTTATGAAGCGGTGGTGATGAAAACAGATTTTTTACACCTTCCTCATCATTCGCTCTATTCTCGACCTTTCATAAAACAATTGATAACCGATATGGGAGAAATTGGAGTGTATGCACTCTTTTTGGAACTAAACCATGAAAAACATTATTCTACAGTATAAAAAAAAATACGATGCCGGGGAACCAATCTCCGTTGTCACTTGTTACGATTATACATTTGCTACACTTTTTAACCGAACCGAAGTGGATTGTTTACTCGTCGGAGATTCTCTCGGGATGGTGATCCAAGGAAACCAGTCCACACTTCCTGTGACTTTGGATGAAATCATCTACCACACAAAAGCGGTTTGTAAAGGTGCTCCCGACAAAACCATCGTGGCTGATTTGCCATTTTTATCTTACCAAACTTCGATTGAAGACGGGATTCGTTCTGCCGGCCGTGTGTTAAAAGAAACCAACGCTTCTTGTATCAAACTGGAAGGGGATTCTGATTTTATCATCGAACTTACCAAAAGGATGACAGAATCAGGGATTCCTGTGTTTGCCCATTTGGGTCTCACTCCTCAGTCGGTTCACACCCTCGGGGGACACCGTGTCCAAGGAAAAACCGAAGCGGCTCGCTCCAAAATGATTCGGAAATCTAGAGAAATTGCAGAGGCAGGCGCCTTTGCCTTGTTACTTGAGATGGTTCCCGAATCCTTGGGTAAAGAAATTACCGAATCCATCCGCATTCCAACGATTGGAATTGGGGCCGGAAAGTATACCTCGGGTCAAGTGCTTGTGATGCAAGATTTACTGGGCCTAAATGAAGACTTTCATCCTAAGTTTTTAAAGAAGTTTGGGAACCTCAGTGGAGCCGTAAAGGATGCGGTGAATCTTTACCACCGCGAAGTTTCTAAACGTGAGTACCCATCGGAAACCCACGTTTTTTTAGATACTTAGGAATCCGGCCTTTGGTTCGTTTGAGGATGGATGAATGGTATCTTTCACTCAAATAAATCTAAATCGGAATCTTACGTTTATTTTCTTTTTCTCGCTGCTTCCGCCAATCGTTCGAACATAGGAACCGTAGTTTCCCAAGAGACACAAGCATCGGTAATGGACTGACCATAAACAAGTGGTTTTGCATCGATCGACTGATTTCCTTCTTTGAGATGGCTTTCAATCATCACACCTAAGATATGATTGCTACCTTTGGCAAATTGTTCTGCCACAGCATCTATCACAGCGGATTGTTTTTTGAAATCTTTTTGGCTATTGCCATGAGAACAGTCCACCATCACTTTAGGAGGAAGGCCGGCTTTTTCAATTTGGGCACAAACTTCCGAAACAGACACCTCATCATAGTTAGGCCCTTTGTTTCCACCACGTAAAATTACATGTGTGTCTTTGTTCCCAGCTGTGCGAAAGATAGCACTGCTACCTTGGTTGGTGACAGATAAAAAATGATGGCTCGATCCTGCGGAACGAATCGCATCCACAGCAATTTGTACATTTCCATCAGTTCCATTTTTAAAACCGATAGGTGCAGAAAGTCCCGATGCCAATTCACGATGGACTTGGCTTTCCGTGGTTCTGGCACCAATGGCACCCCAAGCCACTAAATCAGCAATGTACTGGGGAGATATCACATCTAAAAATTCGGTTCCGCAAGGGATTCCCATATTATTCAAATCTAACAAGAGTTTGCGGGCAAGTTGGAGGCCTTTGTTGATATGAAACGATCCATCCAAATCGGGATCATTGATAAGTCCTTTCCAACCCACAGTGGTTCTTGGTTTTTCAAAGTACACTCGCATTACAATGAGGAGTTCGTTTTTAAATTCTTCAATTTTTGGTTTGAGTTTGGCCGCATATTCCATCACGGCACCAATATCGTGAACAGAACACGGGCCAACAACAACTAACATACGTTTGTTGTCTTTGCCATGAATGATATCAGAAATTTCGCTTCTGGTGCGAACGACTACTTCGCAAGCCGTATCCGTTAATGGAAATTCTTCCATAATCACAGAAGGAGGGATCAAGTTATGTTGTTCTAAAATTCTTAAATTGGCTGTAGGTTTCATAATTAATACTTTTGCATGGAAGGGTCAACTAAGTCGGAATAGGCGAGAGTTCCGCCAGCTACGTTTTTGTAGGACTTGAATCCTGCTTGGGCTAAAATTCCGCAGGCCATTCCTGACCTTCCACCAGAGCGGCAGTACACCAAAATTTCTTTATCGATTTGATTTTTGATTTCTTCGATGCGGGCAGCAAGTTCACTCACTGGGATGAGTTTGTCTGTGCCTGGAACGAGAGCAATTTGTTGTTCGTTTGGATTTCTGACATCCAATACAAAAAAATCATCTTTCCCTTCGGCACGAGCATCCAATCGTTTTTTAAAACTTACTACATCAATTTCCGGTACCATTATGTAACTCCGCCCATTTCTTCTAGTTCGAGTGTTGCATCCTCCCAACGTTTTGTGAGGAGAGCCACTTCTCTTTTAATATCGTTATAAGTGTCCATTTCCAACTGAAAACTTCTGTTTTTAAAGAACTCTGGGTCCTGTAAAAGTTCCTCTTTGTCCTTTTTATTTTTTTCCAGTCTTTCTATTTGGACTTCCAAATCGGAAATTTCTTTTTCTAATTTTTTACGTTTGTTTTTACTGGCTTGCGGATTTGTCTTTTTTTCTTCAAACTTCGCTTTGCCAGCCGGGTTTTGGGCCGGGGACTCTTTTTCATCCTCTTTATGGAACTTAAGGTAGTCGTCAAAACTGCAATTTAGGTTTTGTAAAACGCCCCCGGAGAGTTGGAAGGTGCGGTTACAAAGTCCCTTCATAAAATCGGGGTCGTGGCTTATGATGAGAAGGCTTCCTGGAAAGTCGATGAGGGAACGTTTGATGGCTTCTCGAATGACGATGTCCAAATGGTTTGTGGGCTCATCTAAAAATAGACAATTGGTGGGGTGGTTCACAAGAAGGGCCAATCGGAGTCGACTCTGCTCTCCACCAGACAAGTGTTTGACGGACTTAAATACTCCATCCCCCGGGAAGGCAAAATGGCCAAGTAGGGTTCTTGCTTTTTCAACACTCAGTTCCGGGTATTTTTTGAGTACCGTTTCCACTAGGTTCAGGCTTTCGTCTAAATCTTCGCCGTGGGTTTGGGAAAAATATCCGAGTTTGGTTTTTGGGCCATAATAGAGAGATCCAGAATCCAACTTATGCCTTTCCAAAAGACAACGCATGAGAGTAGATTTTCCGGCCCCGTTTGGACCCACTAACGCCACTTTGTCGCCTGAGGAGATTTCAATCTCTGCATTTTCGAAGATTCTTTTTTTGATCCCTGTATTTTTATCAGGATAAGAGAAGGAGGCATCTTCTAAACGAAGGATGATATTACTCGAAGGGACAAATTGGAATTGGTAATCTGGTTTTTGGTTCCAAAAAGATTCTTCTGGATTGTCCACTCTATCTCTTTTTTCCAATCGTTTGATGACCGATTGGACTTGCCTTGCTTTGGTTGCTTGTGCGCGAAATCGTTCCACCCATTCCATTCGGCTTTTTAGATATGTTTCTTCTTTCTCGAATTGGGCTTTGAGTTGTTCTTGGATTTCGTTTTTAGCTTCAAAAAATTCTTCCAAACTTCCTTGGAACTCAAAAGTACCATGTGGATTGATTTCAATGATGGTATCAACCGTTTGGTTTAGAAATTCAGGATCATGGGTCACAAGAACAAAGGCTTGGTTTTGGGAAACAAGAAAGTCGGCTAACCAAGATTTGGTTTTATCATCCAAATGGTTTGTTGGTTCATCGAGTAATAATAAATTATGGGGATTGAGAAGAGCAATGGCAAGGCCGATGCGGTGGTGGTAACCTGGTGAAAATTCTTTGGTTTTGCGTAGGAAGTCAGCCGTAGAAAAACCAAGTCCTGATAGAATTTTTTTGGCTCTGGCTTCAAGACCGTGTAAGTCGTGTAAGTGGGCAAATTCTTCTAAATCACTTTGTTCATGCAGGAGATCCTCAAAGGCAGGGTCTTCATGGTCTATGGTTTCGAATTTGGATTCGATGAGTTTTCGTTTCCCATCATACTCGGCATAGAGTTTGTTTTCATCGAGGACAGTGTCGATGACCGATGTCTCGGGACTGAATTCTGGGATTTGTTGGAAAAGAGAAAGGACAGTGTTTTTGGAACGAATGACTTCCCCGGATTCGGGTTTCATTTTTCCTGCGGCCATTTGGAAGAGGGTGGTTTTCCCAGAACCGTTGGGTCCCACAATGGCAACGCGGCACCCCGGTTTGATATGCCAACTGAATCCCTCAAATAGGACTTTGGGGCCGAAGTGTTGGTGGATTTGGATGAATTGGATCAAGGATTGTGAAAACCCGCCGATGCGGCGGGTGATTTAAGCGGACTAACCTTATTTTTTGGCTAGAAGTTCCGCCTTTCTTTCGCGAAGGTGTTTCACATATAGGCTTGATTCGCCGTTCATGGTTTCCACAGACTTTTTGATGGCTGCGTCAATTTCGTCTACCGTCATCTTCGCGATTTTTTTGTTCTTATTTTCTTTTTCTTCTGACATGGAAGTTTTCCCCTTTTAGGTACGTCACTGAGATTCTTCCAGGGTTTCCGTAGGAATGGAGACTGCAAGAAAAATAAGACAAAAATACAGACAAGTTCCAAACTGACCGCATGAAACGCCTCCGCCGATTTTTCAGTGAAGTGTATTTGTACGATGTCCATGGCCTGGCTTCGGAACTTTCGTTTACCTTCCTTTTGACTCTGTTTCCACTCCTAGTAGTCTTTGTGACCCTACTCGGGCTTTTGCAAGATCCAAAAACCATCAATTTGATGACAGACCAAATCGGAAAATTTTTGCCTGCACCCATTTTTCAACCCATAGACAAAAGTGTTGAGAATCTAACGAAGGTTAAAAGCTATAATGTAATTGCTCTTAGCATTGCGATTTCGTTTTTTTCTAGTTTGACTATCTTTGGAACGATCTCCAAAGCACTTCGTTTTATCTCGCGGGACGAAACCAAGGTGGGTTTTATCGCTTCGCAGTGGATTAACTTTCGATTGCTTGTGATCTCAATCCTATTACTGGTTTTGTATTTTTATATCACTTTTGGCCTTGTCGCCACAGAACGATTTTTGTTTCAAAAGTTTCGGTTTGGTTTTTTTCGGAACCATCCATATCTTTCGGTTTCCCTCATCACTTTGCCATATAGTGTGGGACTTTTTACATTCTATTATGCTTATATTACCAAAGCAAAAACTACCTTAAAAGAAAATCTTCCTGGTGCCATTTTGGCCTCACTCTTGGTTCTGGGAATGAGTTTTGGATTCCAATGGTATTTAAAAATGAAAAACGTAGGAGTGAATTATTCTTTAGCCTATGATTTGATATCGAAGATGGTGGTGTTGATGTTGTACACCTATATTAATTCCACCTTTTTTATTTGGGGTTTTTTATGGAACCAAGTCCTTGGGGATGATCGAATGAAAAAATCTCAGTCTAAAAAATAATCGGGCTCTAAGATCCTCGGACAAAAAGAAATGATGATTCCGAAATAGTGGCGTGCCAAGGAATGGAAGAGCCATTCGCCGCCAGAAGAAAGGATGTCGTCGGCATCAAGATCGGTGTATCCTTTTTTATGAAATAATTGGTCAAGGCTCCAGTTTTCTTCTCCAGGAATCACCTGTACTTTGAGATGGGCGTAGAATTTATTCTCTAACCTTTCATAACGAAATACTAATGCTCTTCCACCTAACGGATTTCTGATGGTGAAAGTAATCCAAGAGGGAAAATCATTTTCTGGTTCTGAACTTAAATGGTAGAGTTCCCATCCTACATCCTTGGCGTTTCCAAAAAATTCTTGGAAGCTGGAAGCAAAAGCGGATTGGTATTCGGTTGAGATTCCCATTTGTTTTTGATAGAAATGGAACCCCAGATTTAAGGCAAATTTTATCTGAATTTTCCTTATAAAGATTTGAATTGTTTTTTGGAAAAGAAAAGGAAATTCCGGTTTCCCTATGAATGAGATTCGTTAGGATGGGGACTTGAGGTTTGTAACCTATGATCGAAACCATCAATATCAATTGGCCGAGCGGAGCCATCGATCCCGTCATCCATTGTCCTGCTTGCGGTAGTCTCGTTCTTAGTCCCCTAGAAGAAGAAGGACCCGGTTGTCACCACATTCAATTTATCATTGATAGTGAATCTGGCGAATTTAACTACATCACAGAACCCTTCGATGAAATTTTAAAAGAATTCCGTAAACCTGAGGTAGAGGGATTTGATGAGTGGGATGCGACAGAAGGATTTTTAGAAGAGGCAGAATCCAATACATTCTATGTAATGAATTTAATTTTACCAAGTAATGTTTCGATTGAGGATGATCCTGTTTGTTTACGCATTGGCTTCGAATTATTTTTTTCAGAAGACCAAGAAGAGTTGTACGAAGAATTAGAAAGAAGACATGACGAGGAAGGTTTACATGACCACAGCCAAAACTAAAGTATCAACTATTGCGACAGTAATCGTTGCACTTTTCATTTTTACCAATTGTTTGATCAGTTATAAGGACCATCCAAAAATTCTTCCCCTTCCTTCGGAAGAAAAAACCAGTGATACAAATTTTGTGTATGCACTTCCCACATTTCCTCAAATGAACTTGGGAGGAAGGGAAGCTCTGAAGAACTACTTTCAAAACAAAACTCGTTTTAAAAACACGGTAGAAGGTGTGGATGTTCCGAAGTCTGGGTATTTAGTGAATGTAAAAGTCAATTACCGTTCTCCGTCTCCAGAAGCGACGGTCTTTCTTGGAATTTCTACTCTTACCGCCACATTACTTCCCGCTTGGTCCACTCAAGATGGTTACGATGTACAATACCTTCTCTACAAAGATGGAAAGAAGGTAGGAACGTATGATTATCATATCTTTAGAAATTATGCACAGTGGTTACTGTTTGTTCCTATTTCTTGGTACAACTTTGAAACTGCAACCGAACGAGAAGTATTTGAAAGAACTACTCATAAGTTTTTTGAGGATGCCAAGGAACATTTCTAAAACCATTGGATTTTAACTTTCAAATTTATCATGATTTTGTTTGGGGATTTTGGCCTGGAATCATAGTAGTATTTGGAGTTGGATTTTTTGTTGGGTATTTAGCTTCATTTTTAGGACTTGGGGGAGGGTTTATTTACACTCCCTTCTTTCATAGTTTTTTCCACCTAACTGCTGTCCAAGCCGTGGCAGTTTCTTTAGCACAGATGCCGGTCTCGGCCCTTTCCGGCCTAGTTGTGTATCATAAAAACAATAAAATCCGATGGAAACAAGGACTCCTTTTGTTATGTACATCCATTCCTTCGGCCCAGTACACAGCCTATAAATTTGGTAGGTTTGAAGACACAGAAATCGGCAAACAGTTGTACTATGGGATTCCTTTGTCGGAATTTATTTATCTCATTGTGTTTACCTTTTTTTTGGGAATCCTTGCAGTTTATAATTTAATCACAGCCTTAAAGAGAAGGAGGAAATACTACCAAACTCTGGCAGTCCAGACTGAAAATTTAAATCCAGCTGCCAATGAGGTTTCTGCAAAATCTAATTCGGATCTGGAAACAAAATTAGATTCTGATGCGAATATGGATTTGTCGGCTAACGTAGGTAAGACGAATTTGAAAGTAGAAACACATAAAAACCAAACAGATTTGTTTTTCTATTCTCCTAAATCCGTTTTGATTGTTCTTTTCACTGGAATTTTTTTTGGTTTGTTTTCTTCCCTTTTTGGGATTGGCGGCGGATTCCTTGCGGTTCCCCTGTTTGTGTATTACTTTCGGATGAGTCCTGTGGAAGCCGTAGCCACTTCTTTCCTCGGAATTTTTCTCACTTCTTTGGGAACGAGTGTACTTTTTTTTATGCAAGGAAAGTTGCATTTGGAGCTGGCACTGGTGGGAAGTTTTGGTGGGATCTTTGGAGCAAGGATTGGTTCAGGTAAGGCAGTGAATGCAAAACCTTATAGCATCTTACTTGTCACTGCGATCTTCCAATTTTTAGTAGTGATCTGGTATGTGCTCGGAAAACTTCCCAAATTCTAGTTTGCAAATTTTGTTTTTATCTTTAGATTTCGTCTAAATCGAGTAACGATATTATGAAATTCAAATTTCCCGAAGACCAGTTGGTGAACACTCCCGAAGGGAAAGTGCCCAAATTGTATAGTTGTGCTGAATGTCGCAGCGGTGCCGGCCTAGACTTTTCATTTACGATGGCTTTCCAACCCATTGTAGACTGGAACCAAAAAACTGTTTATTCTCATGAAGCATTGGTGCGAGGAATTTCAGGAGAATCTGCTTATTCCATTCTTTCTCGGGTCAATGCAACTAACAGGTATCAGTTTGACCAGGCCTGTCGGATCAAAGCCATCCAACTCGCAAGCCAGATCCAAATTCCTTCTTAT
The DNA here is from genome assembly GCF_016918735.1 of Leptospira abararensis. GTDB lineage: Bacteria > Spirochaetota > Leptospiria > Leptospirales > Leptospiraceae > Leptospira_A > Leptospira_A abararensis. Next base: position 122,128 of record NZ_JAFFPR010000018.1, on the reverse strand, counting down.
TTGAATATTAACTTTTTACCCAATGCCATTTACCAACCAGAAACTTGTATTCGTACAACCTTAGAAGCCAGTCGTGAATTTCAATTCCCACTCAACCGGTTGGTGTTTGAGTTAACCGAAGGGGAAGAAGTACAAGACCACGATCATATCATAAAAATTTTTAAAGCATACAAACAATATGGATTTTTAACTGCCATTGATGATTTTGGATCCGGTTATTCTGGACTCAACTTACTTGCAAAATTCCAACCGGATCTGATTAAACTAGATATGGAATTGATACGAAATATCCATCTGAATCCAGTGGCCCAAAAATTAACGAATGCAATCGCAGGTGTTTGTCGAGAAATCGGAATTGCTGTCATTGCGGAGGGAGTAGAAACGCATGAGGAACTAAAAGTGTTGGTAGATATGGGAATTCATCTCTACCAAGGGTATTTGTTTTCCAAACCTGCTTTTGAGTCGGCAGGTGTTGTGACCTTTCCCACTCTCTAAATAAGGAAACTTTCTATCTCCCGTCTCGGAGAATCATAATCATAAGAACTTCTTCCCATTCTTGCAATCAATTGAATCTGTTCGTTTGCTTTTAATCCAAGTATCGTTTTTAGTTGTTTGGTGAAGGTTCGACTCTCTGGGTAATCTTCGACAGCTTGGTTCATGGTATGGAAGGCAATGTTACGCACAGCACAGGCCAATGTTAGGCGCATAAAATCCCTACCCGTTTCTATCCAAGTACGTTCTTCATCGGATCCTTCTGTGATAAAGAAAACCAATGCCTTGGAAGAATACACTTGGTTCTGGAACATTTGGATTCCCGCTTCTTTGGCAGATTCGGAATGCCAAGCATCCTTCGATAAATCCACAAAGAATGTTTTGGCTAACCAGAGTTTGATTCCCGAAAGTCCGTTACCTTCTAGTGTGAGTCCATCTCGTTTCTTGTAGATGTCCTCTTTGGAAACACGAAACCACTTTCGATTTAACTCATTGGATGCAGTACGATTAGTTTCCATCGCAAAAGCAGAATCGAGTAAGGGAAGGATGGATTCTAACTTTTTTGGATCATTGAGAAAGAGTAATTTATGTTTGGATGGTCCTGTTAACATTTTTAGGTCAGCCATTTCTTCCTCAGTAATCATGGGGCCCGAGTAAACGGACCGATTCATTCGGCGGTGGGGAAGACCGGAAAATAAAAAGTCATGAACACATTTGGATTTGGGAGAAATTTCAAATTTGGCAACGGGGTTTAGGGGAAAGGTTTGGGAGCTAGGTTTTCCTTTGGGGAAGTAAGTAATTTTTGTATCATACATAAGTTTATCGGCCGTTAGATGAGCTAACTCTAAAAAAGCCCCCTGTGTATGAAAGAATTGGCGATTTAGGGAATCTATTTCCAGGAGTTGTTTTTCTCCATCCCCAAAAAGTAAAAATTCCGAATCCGATACCCGCTTGATTTTCCAAGGTTGGGAATTATGAGAATTGGGAGCGAGGAGGGCTGTGATGAGAATTTGGTCTAAGGGTTTGGTAAAACCCAAAGATTCCGCATACCCGAGGGGGTCTTTCCTGTGAAGGGTCGCATCCCCCGACGAATAGGCATACAATTCACTTTGTATTGTGGACAGGGAAACCAAGGCACCGGAGGCAAAACTGTTAAATAGAAATCTTTTTCTTGTGAGCTTCATAATTTTCCCATTTCTGGTTTTAGACCTTAATTGAAAGGGAGTCTAACCTTAAATGTCAACCAACTCTGAACCTTTTTCTATTGATATCGTGTCCGATGTAGCTTGCCCTTGGTGTTATGTAGGAAAAAAGAAACTGGAGTTGGCTCTCCAAACAGTAGGAGATAAAATCGATCCACAGGTTCGATGGAGACCTTTTCAATTGTCTCCCGAAATTCCGGAAGCCGGAATTGATTATAAAGAACACCTAACACAAAAATTTGGAAGTTTGGACCGGTTGGATGGTGCTTGGCAAAGGCTGACCCAAATAGGAAAGGATGTTGGCATTTCTTTTCAGTTCGATGCCATTCCAAAGGCTACGAACACATTGGTATTACATGCTCTGGTTGCTGGGCTTTCTAGCTTAGAAGAACAAGCTAAGTTGGTAGATTTGTTTTTTGCTGCTAACTTTACCGAGGGAAAAGATCTCACGGATAAAGAAATAATTTGGCAAGTAGCTGAACCAGTTTATAAAGATCGTATCAAGTTTGATGCAGTATTTGCAGATCCAGAACTCAAAGAACATATCAGGCAAGAAATTTCCTACTACCACCAAAATGGAATTAGTGGTGTTCCATATTTCATCGTCGGGGGAAAGTATGCGGTGAGTGGGGCTCAAGACACTTCGGTTTTTGTGGAAGTGATTGAGACTGTATTAAAAGAACGCGAATCAGAAAAACAAAGTTAATAAATTTCCATTTCATCTTGACCAGGCATTCAAAATCATTAGGTTGATTAAAATCGAATTATATTTATGAAAAAAATTATCCATTTCTTCGTCTATAAACCATTAGTTGCTAATTTGGTTTTTATCTTTTTGTTCCTTGCAGGGATGATCTCTGTGCTTTCTATGAAACGAGAAGCATTTCCAAGAGTAAACTTTCGTCAAGTGCGTGTTCTTACTGTTTATCCTGGTGCCAGTCCCGTGGATGTGGAAAAAAAAGTCACCATACCCATTGAAGAAAAGTTACGCGAGGTAGAAGGTTTAGACTCGGTTCGTTCTATCTCTCGAAACTCTGAATCCGATATTAGCATTAAAATCGATTTAGAACACAATAACCCCGACGGTGTTGTGAACGATATCAGACGTGCTGTCGATCGTGTAACCAACTTACCATCCACGGTGAAAGACCGACCCATCGTAACAGAACAAAAGAGTTCCAATTTTCCGGTGTTAGAGATCGCGATCCATGGTGCCATGGATGAGATGGAACTTCAAGAAATGGGACGTTTTATTGAAGATGAGATGCGTAAAGTCTCTGGGGTATCGCGAGTGGATGCTTTTGGAAAACGAAAAGAGGAGTGGCGGATTCGTGTTGATCCAGATTTAAAGAAACGTTATACTCTTGGTTTTTCTGATATCATCAATGCAATCTCTAAAAGAAATATCAGTGTTCCCGCCGGATCTTTTTTGCGGCCCATCACCCAAGACATTCGAGTGACTGGAGAGATCAGTGAAATCAATGATATTAAAAATATCCCCATTCGTTCGAATGAAACAGGAAATACGATTCTTTTATCACAAGTTGCCAATGTAAAAGATACGTATGAAAGGCCACGGGTGATTGCCATTGTAAATGGGGAACCGGCTTATGTTTTGCAAATCATTAAAAAAGATAGTGCGGACATCATTCGCACAGTGGAAGCGGTTCAGGGACGAATTGCAGAATTAAAAAAACAAATTCCGGCTAACATTCAGTTTACGGAATTGAACAATGAAGGAGCTCGTGCGATCAAACGATTGGATGTGGTGATTACCAATTCACTTCAAGGTTTGTTTTTGGTTGTGGTGGTCCTCATTCTCTTCTTTAGTTTTAAGGATTCCCTACTCACAAGTCTTTCGTTGCCATTGACTCTTTTTGCAGCAACCATTGCGTTTCCTATTTTTGATGTTTCCTTTAACTTAGTGTCCATGCTTGGGATTATCATTTCCCTGGGGATGTTAGTTGATAACAGTATTATTATTTCTGAGAATATCTATAAACATAGATCCAGAAAAATGGATTCAAGAGAAGCCGCAGTTCTTGGTGCCAGCGAACTTTTTGTTCCCATCATTGGTTCTTACCTAACAACCGTTGCTGCCTTTTTGCCCATGGCATTTATGTCAGGAATTATGGGTAAATTCATTTGGCAGATTCCTTTTATGGTGATTGTTGCTTTGACTTTATCCTTATTTGAATCTTTTTTATTACTTCCTGTTCGGTATGCACAGTTCACGTCACATGAAGTCAAAAAACGTTCCAAACACCGCGATCGTTTTCGTGCGATTTTAGACAATGGGTTTGAGTCTTTAAAGTCAGGATTTACACGTTTCATTACTCGAGTTGTCAAACGTCCATTCCTTACATTAGGTTCGATCCTTATTGTGTTTTTGTCCTCTTGTGGACTTGTCGGACTGATGAATTTCAATTTGTTCCCGAAAGAAGGGATTGATTATGTTTTGGTTCGTGCGGAATTTCCTCCCGATTTTTCTTCTCAAGAGACCGCAAAACAACTGCAATACTTCCAACCAATTTTGGATAAAATTCCAAAATCAGAAGTGCAAAGTATCATTCTAAAAATAGGAATCCAACAAACAGATCCTACGGACCCACTCACTAGGATTGGGGAACAACTAGGAATGGCACAGATCATTTTAGTTCCAGAAACAGAAAGGAACCGTACAGCTCAGGAAATTTTTGGTGAATTGGAGCCGGATTTAAAAAAACTACCCAATGCGGTTTCTGTGATGGTCGATTTGGTTGTGAACGGCCCGCCAATCGGTGCTGCTGTAACGGTTGCCATCGAAGGTCGTGACTACAAAGTTTTAAAACAAATTTCGAATGAGATGCAAGGTTTCCTTAAAAAACAAGAGGGAGTGATCAACATCAATGATGATTACAAACCAGGTAGAGAAGAAATTCAAATTCGAGTGAAGGACACAGCCTCGGCCATTACCGGGATCGATACAGAAATTACTGCCTATTATGTTCGTACAGCTATGGACGGACTCGAAGCATCGAATCTTCGTAAGGGAAAGGATGAAGTTCGAATCATAATCCAAAACGATGATAGGTTCCGAGATGGAATCGAAGATTTAGATACGATTCAGATTTCGAATAAATTTGGTCTTCTAACACCAATTACGGCAGTCACTACAAGAACTATTGTCCAAGGAATAGAGGCTTTATACCATAATGATTATGAAAAAGCCATCACTGTCCTTGCTGATGTCAATGAAGCCATTACAAGTTCCTCTATTGTGAATGGAAAAATTGTAGATGAGTTTGGAAATATTGGTAAAAAGTATCCGGGTTATAAAATAAAATTTAGAGGGGAACAAGAAGAAACTGCTAAGTCCATGGTTTCCCTTCTGGTAGCAGGAGTATTGGCACTTTTCGGAATTTTTGCCATCCTTGCGATCATCTTCAATAGCATCAAAAAACCAATTCTCATTTTGTTATCGATTCCGTTAGGATTTGTGGGAGTGGTATTTGGATTTTTGATTTCCGGTAAGGCACTTAGTTTTCTTGCTATGATTGGTATCATTGGTCTTGCGGGAGTGATTGTAAACGCATCCATCGTACTTGTGGATACCATCCAAGAATTCCAAGCGAAAGGAGAAGGGTTGTATGAATCTCTCATTACAGCATCTTCTGAAAGGTTCCGGCCCATTTTAGTCACCACCATGACCACTATGGCCGGTATGATCCCGACAGCCTACGCTATTGGCGGATCGGATCCTCTACTCATACCCATGACACTTTCCTTGGCTTGGGGACTTGGATTTGGAACCTTTGGGTCCCTGATCTTTATCCCGGCCAGTTTCTCTGCTTATTACAAACTAAAGAAAAGAAAGTAAAACTCTTTAGTAATGATTCAGAACATCTTCGGCAAAACCGAGGATGTTCTCGAGTTTCAGTTTTTCCCCATTATCTAAAACTACAGTTCCGTTAAATCTTCCAAACACTTGGTGTTGGATGGTTTTAATGACTAAAAAATTCATATAAGATTTTCTATCGACAATGGGTGTAAAATCCAATTCCAAACGGTTGTTATTGGATGTGAACTTCCAGGGGGCCATATAGTTTTCGGTATCAATGATAAATTTGACTTCATCCAATTTATGAATTTTGCCATCATAAAGGATGGTATTTTCAGAAGCCGGTGTCCTATCTGTAAATCCATATCCTAAATTGAGGCCAAATGGTTTTCCTTCAATCCAAGCGGATACAGAACTCCAATACCATCTATTTTTATAAGTCCATACACCTCTGCCCCAATCCAAAGCACCAAAATCTTTTTTGGGATCAAATTGATACATTGTATTCCCAACTTGCACTTGGCCTGAGGCCGGCATACAATTGATTTTCGTATTATAATAAAATGCTTTTCTGTTTTCTTTCCAAGAAGTGGCAATATTCATCGATTCCATTTTTGGTTCTGTTAGTTCAATTTTTCCTTGGATCCTTTTGGCACCATCCGGTGCATCAAACGATTTGGATTCAAATTCTAAAATTCGTTTTCCATTGATCACTTCAAATCGGAGGCGAAGTTTTTTATCTGCAAACTGAACAACCCCACTGCTGTTCACACGAGGGAATCCTGTTTTTCCTAAAGGTAGAACAGAAAGAGTATCAATTTGTTTGAATATTCCTCGTTTAAAATCTAAGAAACAAATAGCAAATAATCCCGCATAACCTAAGTCAGATGCAGTGAATGTAATTCCAAAATCTTTAGAAGGGGATAGAACCGAATAATAATCCCATTCTTTAATTTTTAGCGCGGAAGCTGCGATACTTTCGCGATTGTAAGTCCAAAGAGGGGACCGTGCCCAACCTTCTTCTGTGAGGGTTCCGTCAGATTTGAGTAGAGGGATTTGTTTTTTGATCTCAGGCATGAACCGATTTAAACGGATTTATACCTTTCGGCTAGAAGTTTTTATCAGATTCGGTAAGAGCGAATTGACAGGAATTGAATTCCTTTGCAGACTCGGTTTCGCTTACGCACCACAAACAAGGAAAAACGAACCATGAGTCAATCCATTCCAAAAGAGCTAAATTATGAGTACGATTTTATTATAGTTGGATCTGGCTTTGGAGGATCTGTTTCCGCTTATCGGTTATCTCAAAAAGGTTATAAGGTATTGGTGATCGAATCGGGAAAACGTTGGAAGGCTACAGACTTTCCAAAAACCAATTGGAGTTTACGTAAGTATCTTTGGATGCCGAAACTAGGTTTTTATGGAATCCAAAGAATCAATTTACTCAATGATTTTTTACTTGTGAGTGGGTCTGGTGTTGGTGGTGGTTCATTAGTGTATGCATGTACATTATATGTGCCTTCCTCAAAAGTATTAAACTCTCCTTTGTATTCAAAAATGGGTGGGGAAAAAACTTTATTACCCTATTATGATGTAGCAAAACACATGCTTGGTGTGACCGAAAATCCCCAACTTTGGGAACCAGACCGTCTCCTTTTAGAAACAGCAAAAACTTTTGGTAAGGAAGATACTTTCCGTAGAACTCCTGTGGGAATTTATTTTGGAAACAAAAAAGATCCCAAGGATCCTTTTTTTGGTGGGGATGGTCCAGACCGTGATCCATGTAACTTCTGTGGTGGTTGTATGGTGGGTTGTCGCCATAACGCAAAAAACACTTTGGATAAAAACTATTTATACTTAGCAGAAAAGTTGGGGGCCGTTATCCTTCCTGAAACCAAAGTCACTTCACTCATTCCTATCAATCAAAAAGGCATTCCCGATCCGGAAGCGAGTGGGGAATTTGGATATGAATTGGAAACAAGGAGCACAACTGGTTGGTTTGGTTCTCCTAAAAGAAAACTTCGTTCCAAACAAGTGGTGTTATCTGCTGGTGTGATGGGAACCGTTGGTCTTCTGCTTAAGATGCAACAAGAAAACAAAATGATTCGTTTGTCTGAGAAGTTAGGCGATACCGTTCGAACCAATAGTGAAACGGTTTTACCTGTGACTGTTCCTGCTAGCAAGGGCGCTGATTATTCCAAAGGGATTGCCATCACCTCTTCTGTCCATCCCGATGAAAATACACATATCGAACCGGTTCGGTATTCAAAAGGATCTGATTTTTTTGGAGTCCTTGCTAGTGTGATGACGGATGGAGGAGGAATTTTTCCAAGACCACTCAAATTTTTTTGGACGATGGTTCGCCATCCTCTTTATTTTTTGAAATCTCATAACCCCATTGGATTTGCAAAAAATTCCATCATTTTACTTGTGATGCAAACGGTCGATAATAGCGTACGACTTGTACGGAAAAGACGGTTCATTTGGCCTTTCCAAAAAACAATTACCTCTGCTCTGTCAACTGGAGAACCAACTCCAACTTACATTCCTATTGCCAATGCTTTTGCAAGAAAACTAGCTGAAATTGTTGGAGGGATTCCTCGCAGTTCCTTTAATGATACCCTCCTCAATGCTCCTGTTACGGGTCATATTATGGGAGGTTGTGTTGTGGCCGATTCTCCGGAACGGGGTGTGATCGATATGGAAAACAAAGTGTTTGGTTATAAGAACCTACGTGTTTGTGATGCCTCCATGCTCACTGTCAATTTAGGAGTGAATCCAAGTTTGACGATCACAGCCCTTTCCGAACGAGCGATGAGTTTGGTTCCCACAAAAGATAAAACTCCTATCCAATTTCTTTCGTTTGAAACCAAAAAAGGTTTTGATAAAATTCTTGGATCCTTTCCAAAGAAATCTTCCGTTAAAAAATCGACTTCTGTGAGGAAACGTGTATCATAACCTAAATGAGTTTGATTGACGTTGCCAAGTCGGGAAGTATCGAAGAATGGGAGAGTGAGATCCGTGCAGGCGCTGATCCTAATGAGTTAGATTCCTATGGAACAAATCCTCTCTCTTGGATGTTCAAGATGGAGAATGAGGATTTGTTTCGGTATGCTATCTTACAAGGTGCCGATCCCGCTTTTCCTTACCGCATCCCAGGCAATGTAATCTTTGATATCATCAGTCAAAACAAAGAATCCTTTCTAAATATTCTCGTCGAAACTTATTCAGTTTGGAAAACCTCACCTCACCTTCTGACCCGAGATAAAAACGGAAACACGATCTTTCATCTTTCCGTTTTACAATCCGCCGAACCACTTTGGGAAGAGATCTCTGACTCCTTAACAGAGGAGGTTCTCTCTTTACGAAACGAGGAGGGCCGATCTGTATTTTTAGCAGCGATCGCGGAAGATCGAATGGAAATTGTAACAAATCTCATCCTTAAATTTCCTAAGGGAATCGAACACAAAGACAGTGAAGGAAAAACGGCACTTCATTTAGTCGCAGAAAGAAATTTATATGATCTTTGTTCTTATCTTTTGGAGGAGGGAGATTTTTCTTTAGAAACAAAAGACAATTTGGGGAACACCGCTTTGTTTTTAGCAGCCTCTGCCGATGCCGTTGAATGTTTGATAGATCTACTAGACGCAGGTGCGAATCCCTTTGTTTGGGGAGAGAAGGACGAATCCATCACACGACTTTTGGACCGCGAAAAGTTTGGCCATAGTTTGAAAACTTGGAAAGACTTTGTCATCAAAAAAGCAATCCTCGGTGCCGGGTATTCGCACCGAGAAGAGATGATCGATTACATCAAAAAAGAAAAACCATTCAAACCAGAAGAATTAACCAAAGCAAAGTTAGTTGACCTAATCTGAATTCATCATTTTTGCGGAGTGGAATCATCTCCCAAAAACTTAGGTCCATAATTTCCTTCTCGGTCTGTGTGAGTCCGGTCAGACTTTGGACTTTCAAAGGTATAATGTTGTTCTATATTGGTTTTGAAAGGTGCATTCTCTGGTGATTCACCGTATTGGTGGAGTTCACCAATTCTTAAATCCGACCGGGGGTGTTTACCGAGCCTACCTGAAAATCGAAAGAAAGATGCCAACTTGGGATCTACCCTGTGGTGGCCGTCAGGGTCTTTGTCTGCAGTTTGGCCCACCCAACCCGGTTCTTCCCAAGCCACTAGCCTTTCGATTCTTTGTTTGATCATTTTACGTGCGTCAACATAATGTGTTGGTTCGGAGATGCCTTTGGATTCTGAATCATCTAAAGGGACTGTATTATCTTTGATTCCAGAACCAATTTTAACATTCGTTAAATCTTTCTCGGTTATATCTTTTGGAACAATCAGGATAGATGTTTCTGGATTCAAACTTGGAAACACATCCCAAGGATCAGAAACATAATTAAACAAGGCATTTCCTGCATGTAGTTTAACCGTATAATCGCCATAAGCTGATGTTGGATTCCCTCCATCGGAACCCATATTGCCTTTCGCCACATAAAGGATTGGGTGATTTTTTATAGAGTTAATATTTCTAAAATCTGTATCAAGCAGGATATGGTCATGGCCTGTGAGTAAAATTCGTTTTGGTTTTCCATCTCTAGAGATAAGGAGTGCATAGGATTCTAAATCACCTTGGTGGATATTGCCAAACTTGGTTGGTCCTTCATTCCAATCGTACCAAATCCAATAGGAAATGACCATATCTCCATTCCCCACTTCATACCAATAGTTACTGTTGTCTCTAAATCCAGGAAGCGCTTCCTTCTGTGTTCCCGAGACAGTTGTATTGGCATAACGCACGTGATAGTATAAATGGGTTTGTTTTTCTGTTTCTCTTAGGTCAGGAAATTCCACATAGTTCCAAGTGGTTTGGCGAAGGGATTTGCGGCGAATGTCTTTATTGGGAAGTATATATTCTTTTGACTGAAAATAGTCTGCATACTTTTCGATATTAGTTGGTAAATATTTTTTATCTTTATGAAAGACAAGAATGGGTGAAAACTTTGCAGCCAGCTCTTCTTGTTTCTGATTGGGAATTAAGTTCTCTTGGCTTACAAAAGTAAACTCATGTCTTATGTTAGGATTTTTGAAAAGAGAATCTGTATTTTGAATCCAGTAAGGATTGTGGCCAGGAGAGTATTTTCCATGGACTTTTTGAATTCCTTCAATGCTAATTGCGAGATGAGTCCAATTGTTTGGTAACTCTTGTGAGAAGGTGATTTGGTCCGAAGTGGAGTCCATTGATTGATTGGTTGTCTGTGTACTCGTGGATACAGGCGTATAACAGTCTTTAGCACTGGGTGAGGTGCAAAAATAAAACTTTAAAGAGTAAAAAATCTTTTCCCCTTTTAATTCTTTGGGAATGGATTTGAGTTTTAAATGAAACTGAATGGATTTTGGTTGGGAAGTTTCTTTTTCATTCGAACTAGAACAATTGATTGTAAATATTAAAAAAACGAATAACGGAAGATAAGTTGCGGTTTTGCTGATTAAGTTCATTTGGTTTTTAAGGCATAAAAAAACCCCTGTTTCCAGGGGTTTTGGTTTGAGATAAGATTTAGATTACTCTGCGTCTTTTTTTGCTTTTTTCTCTTTTTTGGCTTTCTTAGCTTTTTTAGCCTTCTTTGCGCTATCTTTGTTATTCTTTTTCTCTTTTTTCTCACCGTCTTTGTTGTTCATTTTTTCTTTTTTAGGTTTAACGGTTTCAGAAGCTTCATCAGCTTGCATAGTCGGTTCTTCGTCTGCTTCTGTTTGAGCAAACAGACCAAAAGTGCTGAAAGAGAATAGAGTGAGAATCACAAGAAATTTTTTCATTTTTTACCTCGTATCGAATGTGCGACCAATTAGATACTATTTGGACGATTAGACAATCGTAAATTTAGAGGTTTTTGTGAATTATTTACCTACACAAAATTTACTAAAAATTCTGCCTAGAATTTCTTCATTATCCACATGACCGTTGACTTCACCAATTTCTTTCAGGGAAGAATTGATCTCTTGGATATAAATTTCAGCGGGAGCTCCATCTTCCATAAGATGGACAGCTTCTGATAAACTAGATTCGATTTTTTGAATGTGATACCTTTGTCTATCTTCTAATAAAACTACATCTTCTGCATTATCTTGGGATGTGAGTTTTGTTTTTAAAAGTTCTAATAGGTGAGAAATCCCCAGTTTTGTTTTACAAGAGATTTCTGTAATTTCTAACTCAAATTCTTTTTGAAGGTCTTCCAATTGATTTGAATTCCAATCTTTATTTTTTTCATCGATTTTATTGGCTACAAGGATGGAACCATGGAGTCTTTCTTTATGTTTTGATAAAAACGAACTTTTGTCGAAAGGAAGAGAGGTATCAATGAGAAGTAGTTTCACATTGGCACTGTCGGCTTCTCTTTTGCTTCGTTCAATTCCCATCTGTTCAATATTATCCGATGTTTCTCGGATTCCTGCTGTATCCACGAGCCGAATAGGGATTCCATCCAAACTCAATTCTTCTGCTATATAATCTCTGGTTGTACCGGGAATGTCGGAGATAATCGAACGATCCTTGCCAATGAGTAAATTCATTAAGCTGGATTTTCCTGTGTTGGGTTCTCCAAATAAAACGACGGTAGATTGTAAAATTAAAGTTTCTGCTCGTTCTGAATCTTGGATTAACTTCGAACAAAGATTCTTGAGTGAGATCATCCGATTTTTTCTTTCTTCCAAACTTTCAAAGGTAAGGTCTTCTGTGGAAAAATCAATTTCAGCTTCGCACTCTGCTTTGAGTGAAATGAGATCACTTCTGATTTTGGAACTTAACTTTGTGATTTCCCCAAACACATTTTTTTGAGCCAATTCCAATTCATATCGAGAACGTGCTTCAATCAGTCGACTGATGGCTTCTGCACCGGATAGATTGATTTTTCCATTCAGATACGCTCTTTTGGTAAACTCACCCTTCTGTGCCGGGCGGGCTCCCTTTTCAAAAAGGATTTGTAAACCACGTTTGAGAAGGATTGGATTTCCATGTAAATGAAACTCAGCTAAGTCTTCACCTGTATAGGAGTTAGGTGATGGGAAATAGAAAAAAACAATTTGGTCGAGAGGTTTTTCTGCATCTACGAAATCGCAGAAAATAGCAGTTCTTTTTTGGTTTTTAATAAATTCTTCGGTGAGGGGAGAGGCGTTCTTTTGGAGAACAGAAAGGGCAATGGGCAATACGGCAGAGCCCGATACCCGAAGGATGCCAATCGCTCCGGGACCTGAGGCAGTGGACAATGCCGCAATGGTATCAATCAAGATCTTCTTGGTCTACTCCGTCTGCAAAGTCTTCGACAGGAAGGCCTTTTTTCGAATTATCTTCCAAATCTTTGTATTTATGTTTTTCTTTTGCAGAGATGACACGAACTCTTTTGAAAGTTCCGTTGCCTTCGGATCTAGTGAAAACTCTTTCGTCTTCTTGGATTGCCATGTGAACAATTCTTCGTTCAAACGGATTCATTGGATCTAAAAGTTTGGATCTTCCTGATTTGATCACCGATGCTGCCACCGATTTTGCCAATCGAATGAGAGATAACTCGCGTTTGTCGCGATAAGATTCAATATCTAATACAATTTTTCTATTGTGGCGAATTCTTGGATCGACCATCAGGTTCAGAAGGAATTGAAGTGAATCTAAAGTGCCCCCTCTTTTTCCAATGATGAGTCCAGATTCTTTACTGGTAAGTTCTACATAGATTTTTCCATCTACATCACCCATTCCCACTACTTCCGCAGGTATTCCCATTTTTTTCAAAATGGTTATGATCACTCCATGGATGATTTTTTCGGATGGGATGTCATTGTTAGCAACAAACGCGCGTACAACGGCAGGTTTTTTTTGTGTGATTCCCAAAAATCCGGATTTTCCGGAATCAACTACTTCGAATCGTAAATCGCCTGGTTGGAGACGAAGAGTTTCTAAAGAGTATTCTTCCGCCTCACTTTTAGTTTTTCCTTCGGCTTCGAAAATGTAATTATTCATCTGTGATCTTCCTTGTTAAACAATGATTTCATTTTTTCTTTTTGTTCTGGTTTCTAAATCCAGGTCGGGCAACCGTCGTTGCGTTGTTTGCTGGTTCTGGCCCATTATTCTTTGGTTTTTTATCTTCCGATTTTCCAAACTTGTTTGTATACACTTGTTGGGCAATGGATAGAATGTTTTGCATTGTCCAATACATGGTCACACCGGCAGGCATTGACCAGAAGAAGTATAACATGATGACAGGCATCATATACATCATCATCTTTTGGTTCGGGTCTGTCGAAACAGTTGTCATTCGAGATTGAACCACTTGAGTTGCTACCATGATGAGTGGTAGGATGTTGATGGCGAGGGCTCCGATGAACGCTAACTTGGGAGTTGTATAAACTGTATCTGGTTCACTTAAATCTTTGATCCATAGAAATGGAGAATTCCAAAGATCCACTGTGTCAGAAAACGCGGTATAAAGTGCGATAAAGATAGGAATTTGGATGAGCATCGGAAGACAACCCGCCATTGGATTGGTTCCATTTTTCTTATACAACTCTACCGTTTTTTCTTGTTTGAGTTTTGGATCATCCGCATACTTCTCATTGATGAGTTTAATCTGCGGAGATAACTCTTGCATCTTTTTCATCGATTCCGCTTGTTTTTTGTTCAGCGGATAGAATGCTAATTTGAATAGGATGGCAAAAATAACAATGGCCCAACCGTAGTTCGGAATTACTAAATAGATCTTTTTTAAGATCCAAACAATTCCGTTGCGAAGAGGAGTTGTAATCCCTTGGTTGAATGATTTGTCGAGTGAATCACTGAGACCAGCAAATACTGAGTCTTTATTGATTTTTGGATCAAGTTTTGAATCTCTAAATGCTGTTCCGTCCAGCTCTCGAACCCCGACGTAGGCCGCATAATCTAGGTTCACTTCTTCACCAGGACCAAGTTTCCAATTGTCGTAAGCAAGAAGGACCCCTGTTTCATTTCCTTTCCGGTTATCGAGAAGGACTCCCGCTGGGTTATCATTTAAAGGATCGATGACCCCAATGAAGTAACGGCTTCCGGTTCCCACAAAGTCAACCTTATCATTAGAACCTTTTTTGATTTCGTAACGAGTGTCTTTTCCTTCGTTGGAACCAAATAGGTTATCAAAAAATCCTTGGGTACTTGTTCCATCTACATGGTCTTTAAAACTTCCATCTAAGTAATAATAACGGAAGTAATGCGCGTTGTCGCGGTCATTAAAGTCTTCTTTTTTCTTAAGAACTGGTCCAAGAGAACTAAATGATCTAAAATATACATCTGACTTAGTGGGTGAAACATTGATGGTTTCGTTAGTTCTGTTTTTTAGAGTTAAATGAAATTTGAAATAGTTTTCAGAAGGGAAAAATTGGAATTTCTTTTGGATTGTAAATTTGCCATCTAACGAAGGTGCTTCGAAGATAACAGTTTTTGTTTCAGCATTATAACTGGAACTAAAGTTTACTAAGTTATAGGCGGAAAAAGGAATTGTGTCTTTGTCTTCAATAATATTGAAGTCAAAACCTTGTCCTCTCGTGAGTTCCACAGCCTTTTCTTTTTTTCCATCAAATTCGATTTCAAACTTAGGATCTTTCGCTATCGCAAATTCTGAACCATCTGGTTCTTTATGGTCTTTGATATAGTATTCAGTGATTCGTCCACCTAAACTAGAGAAATGGACTAAGAAGGAATCCGTTTTAAGCGAAAACTTTTTTTCATCTTCTGGTTTTACGGGAACTAACTTTGTAGTTTCCGTTGTTGGTTTTTTTAGTTCGGCTTTTGGATCCGCAGGATTTCCCGAAAGTTTCTCTTTCTCAGAGCCTTCTTGTTTAGAAGTTTCATCCGCGGTTTTTGGTTTTGGCGTTTGTGGAGGAAAGAAGAAATAGTTTATCCCCATCCATACTGCTAAACTTAAGAATAGCGCGAGGAATAAACGACTTTGTCTGTTAGTGGAATCATTTTGCATAAGTTAACTCTTGTTAAAGGATTTCGGTAAAGGGTCATGCCCACCTTCGTGATAAGGGTGGCATTTAGAGATTCGGATCACACTAAGAACAAACGCTTTGTACCATGGGTAGGTTTCAAACGCTTGTTTGGCATATTCAGAACAACTTGGGGTAAATCGGCAAGCCGGAGGCAATAGGGGGGACAGCAGTTTTTTGTAGAGGAAAATAAGGACCAAAAACAGCCGATTCATGGGAATTGTTTTAGAACCGAAAGGAAAAAAACCTCTCGGTCTTCCTTAGATAACTTCGCAAATCCTACCTGCGCCAATAGTGCGTAATCGTATCCTATTGGAAATGCAGGAAGATGTTTCCGAACCAGTTCTCTCAGGATTCGTTTGGAACGGTTACGTTCAACGGCTGTTTTGTGAGTTTTATCGGGGCAAAATAAAAAACTGGCAAACGGAAGGCCGTTTTTTCGGACAAGCCATCGCATTGGTGGCCTGCCCATTTTACGATTCTGACGAAAGAGTTCCTGGATTCTGGTTGGGTCGTGAAGGGTCTCCGAAGGAAGCTCCTAAACTAGAACTTTCTCCCGATTTTTTCGTCGGAAACAGTTAATTTAGCGCGTCCTTTTCTTCTTCTGGAGGCTATCACATTTCTTCCACCTGGGGTAGCCATTCTAGTTCGGAATCCGTGAGTTCTCACGCGTTTAATATTACTCGGTTGGTACGTACGTTTCATGAAACACCTAATTTATCTATATATGATCGCAAAAATATGAGGTCTTTTGAAAGGTTTTTGGTACCCTCATGGAAGTCAAGGGGAATTGGGAAAAATGATTGGACAGCGACTTTCTTATGAGACATAAGGTAAAACTTTGGGTGGGGAGCCTTCGAAGAGTTTCCTTTTGCGAAGCGATTCCACAGTCAGTAGGTTTCTTTTCATTTTATGGGGAATTGTGGTAATCCTTGGGGGAGGATTTCGTAATGAAAAAAGAAACGGACTTAGCTTTTCCTCTGATGATCAAAATCGCCTCATTGTCTTTTGTGATCGGTTCATTTATGGCCCTGTCTTTATTTTCAGAACCAACGAAAAACAAAAGCCCGAAACAAATCAATCCACCCCAAAATTTGAATCTAGAGTCTGGCCTCAGACAATCCATTTTGTATTTCAAACGAATGCCAAAAGATACAAAAATTCGTTTTTTGGAAGAGGAGTATACGAATGGCGAAGTTCTTAGTTCTTTAGAAGATCTTTATTCGGTAGTCCTTGATGCATCAGAATTTCAGATTCAAACTGAAATCAAAAAACGTTTCCAGTTGATTGAATTAAGTCCTTCCGACGGACCACCTACTATAACAGGATATTATGAAATACGAATTCATGGAAAAACTAAGCCAGAAGGAGAATACCAATACCCAGCATTATCTCCACCATTGTTGAAACAAACCAATGCTGTTCTAGAAAATCCAATTCACTTTTCTCGAGAAAGATGGAATGAAAAATCCCTTTGGGAAAAATATTCAAAACCAATTGTGTTTTTACGTTTGACCGATTTACATTTAGCACAATTGGAAGGATCGGCACTGATTCAGACGGAGACAAACGAATTGTTTCGTATCAATTACGCAGCGGACAATGGCCAAAATTATATCAGTCCTTCCGTTTATCTTAAAGGAATTTGTCCTAGTTTAAAACCATATCATTTATTCAATTGTATCCAATCAAACCCAAAAGAAGTCACGGAAGCGATTCTTAAAAATCCAAGATATATTTTCTTTGAGAAAGAAACTCAAGCTAATCCTAAAATAATGGAAGAAGGACTTGGACCATTGGGAAGTGGAGGAATCCGTTTAGTTGCTTTTCGTTCTGTCGCCATGGACAAAAAAATCCCCTTAGGATTTCCTGTCCTTTTATCCTTTCGATCGAGTGATGAACAGGCAAACGATCGTTTGGTGTTTGTGCACGACCGTGGCAATGCGATCACTGGTGAAGGCAGATTGGATTATTATCTGGGAAGTGGAAAAGGAGTGGAAGCAGTCGCAAACAATTTATTAACTAAGGGAAAAGTGACTTTGTTACTCCCCAAAAAAGAAAAACCGAGAAGGGAAGAGCAAATAAATAAAAAAATAAATCCGAAGATTATTGTTCCTTTTTAATTCCATGATAAAAAATTTCAAAAAGAGTTTCGATTTCTTCTTTTGGATCCATTGGCAATTTCGGGGCCAATACAAATTTCGTAATTAATAAACTAGCACCTAAACTAAAAGAATTCCTTACGATTTGATGGGGATCTAAATCCTTTCTGATTTCACCAATTTCTTGGAAGTAGCGAATCGCCTCTAGTGAGGTATCATATAAATTTGTTTTCCAGAGATTCCCAAAAATTTCAGCGAACTCCTTGGAGAAAAGAAGAGCACCGAGCAGTAGTTTTAATTTTTTTGGTTCTTTGGCTACCGCTTCCCATCTTGCCTTGAGAATCATAATATACCAATCCTTAAAATCTGGTTTCAATGATTGTAATCGTTCCTTTAGGTCTGACATATGACCGGGAACAATTGTGGACAATAGTAAACCAGACAAAATCCTTTTGTATAAATCAAACTTTGTAGGAAAATATTTAAAAAGCGTACGTTCTGTAACGCCAGCTCTTTTTGCCAATTCCGCTGTGGTAGCACCTGCAAATCCTAATTCTGCAAAAACATCTTCTGCGGCGCTGATGATGTCTTCTTCCTTCGCTGATTGAGGATTTTTATAGGCATTAAATTCATTTTGTAATAGTTTTAAGGTCAGTTTCATCAAGTTCCATTCGATCCTTTTGGATCATTTTTTCCCTCCTGTCAAATTTTTCGATTGATTTTTTGTATAGTAATTACTTTACATTGAAATTATATTGGTATAGCATACACTATACCTTGGAGAAGGGTATGAAAAAAGTCAAATTGGGACTATTGCCAAAGTTACAAATTCAGTGGAATCGGAAGCCAGTAACTTCTGCAGAAACAGGAAGAGAGGTTATGGCAGATGGGCGAGTTAAATATTGGATTCGACATGAAACATTAAAAGGAGTTCATGCTAATATGTTAGTCTGGTGGTTTCAACATTTAGAAGGGGATATAACATATGAGGGAGGTGTCTATAATCGATACCATGTATGGCATCCGGAAGACCATGTTCATGTCAGTTACGAAAAACGAAAACCCGATGGGAGTGTTGGGCCAGGTGCTGAACTTAGAATCGTAGAATACCTAGGTAGGCATAAGAGTTATTTAGTGAATGTTGTCAGTTCGATTGAAAAATTAGATGAGGAGGGTTTCATTCATAATCCTCGTTTGTATGGGATTTTGCCTATTGCTCGAATGGAATATAGTTTTAAAGAAACGGAAAATGGAACCAGTTATGAGAATTGTTTGATTGTGGGATGGAAAGGTTTTACCTTTCAGTTACTTCGACCATTCTTTGAATTTTTGTTCTTTGACAAAAAACATGGCTTAGCTTGGATCAAACATAACATAGAAGAGGTGGGTCAGTTCGAACGTTTTTTACCTGATCTCTATAGGAAGGAAAATGAAAATTTACGGTGATAAACAATCTGGCAATAGCTACAAATTAATCCTAGTGACTTCCTTTTTAGAAATACCTTATGAATGGCAAGACATTGACACAAAAAAGGGAGAAACCAGGACAGATTCTTTTTTGCAAATGAATCCCAATGGAAAAATCCCAATTTTAGTTTTAGACGACGGACGGATTTTGTCCGAGTCCAATGCCATTTTAAATTTTTTAGCGGAAGGAAGTGATTTGATTCCTAATGATTCATTCGAAAGAGCTAAAGTTTTTCAATGGCAGTTCTTTGAACAGTATAGCCATGAACCCTTTATTGCAGTTGCAAGATACATTCGTCATTATCTTGGAATTCCTGACGAGAGGCGTGGTGAGTATGAATCAAAACAAATGGGAGGTCATAAAGCTTTGAAGGTTATGGAAACCCAGTTAGAAAAAACACCGTATCTAGTTGGAGATAACCTGACTACTGCCGACATTTCGTTATTCGCTTATACTCATGTGGCCGAGGAAGGCGGATTTGATTTATCGTCGTATCCGAAAATTTTAGAATGGATCAAACGAATCCAATCTTTAGAAAACTTTAAACCAATGAACTCATTTTGAATGGAGCTCACATTGTTCGGCATCTGTTTCAAGTTCGATGGTTGTATGGATAATTTCAAAATCTAAGGCAACCTTTCGAATTTTCTCTTTTACTTTTTGAAATTCATTTAGTTTTACAGTTTTATCTATCAATACATGTAAAGATGCTACATGGTGGTTCCCATCTAAACTCCAGATTTTAATGTCATGCACTGAATGAATTCCTTTGATTTTTTCCCATCTACTGACTAAGTCTTGTCTATCGATTGATTCGGGAACTGCTTGTAACATTACAGTCATCACCTGTTTAATGTTACCGTAAGCATTCCATAAAATCCATAGGGCAATCGCTAGAGAGAGTAAAGGATCAAACCAAGGTAATTGGAAATACATCATTACAATGCTACCGATAAGGACGGCAATCCATCCAAGAATATCTTCTAAAAAGTGCAGAAACACTGCTTTCTCTGTTAATGATTTGCCATGATTCAATCGGATCATGGCGGCTCCATTCACCACAACACCAATAATTGCTAAAACAAACATAACATCCGCTTTGGTTTCTTCTGGTGTAATGAATCGTTTTACGGATTCAATGATCATGAATATAGAACCTACCGAAAGTAACACTGAAATAATGAGGGCACCTAGTATAGAGAATCTTTTGTAACCATAATCAAAATAGAGGTCTTTTGGTTTCGTTGAAACCTTTTGGAGATACCAAACAAGAGCAAGAGACAATGCATCACCGAAGTCATGGAAGGCATCGGATATAATGGCGATACTATTAGAAAAGATGCCACCGACTAACTCTAAGATAGAAAAACTTAAGTTAAGTGCAAATGCCCAGGCTAAGTTTTTAGATGATGATGTGGAATGGTTGTGGTGATCGTGCGAGTGATGGTCGTGGTTAGAATGATTATGACCTTGTCCCATAGAGGCTATGGTTTCAAATTAGTTTTTTCTCTGCAACTAAAGAAAGAGTATAAAATAATGTGAATTCACGGATTTGAATACAATCAATCAAATAGAATTTGCGGCCTTGAGTAAAGATATCCTTGGACAACGTGACAAGAGGTTTGTTTTAGGCGGAGAAGTTGCTCTTCGTTTTCAATACCCTCTGCAATTGTTTTGAGTCCCAAAGAGTCAGCTAAATGACAAATGGATTCTAGAAGTAAAAAGTTCCGATCAGAGCAGGCAATATCATCTAAAAAAGATTTATCAATTTTTAGTTCATCAAATTGTATTTTTTGCATGTAATGAAGTGATGAATAACCTTTTCCAAAATCATCTAAGGATACGGAGATCCCTTTAGACCTGAGTTCGGATACAATTTGTTGGATGGTTTCTATTTCATCCAAGAATACATCTTCCGTGATTTCGAATATTAAGATTTTTGGATCAATGTTGTGATCTAATAGATAACGAATTATGTATTCGTTGAAGTTTGGATACAGAAAAAATATGGGTGAAATATTAATAGAAACCTGAATTTGTTTTCCATAAGATTCTAATAAACGAGGAATATGTGAAATTACTTTTTCGAAAATACATTTCCCGAAGGGAACAATTAACTCGGACTTAGTGATGATGGGTATAAATTCATCGGGAGTTACATCCCCAAATTCTGGTAAACTCCACCTAGCAAGTGCTTCAAGTCCCACAGTTTTTTTGGAAGTAATATCTACTTTTTCTTGGTAAGCTATCTTGAAGTTACCTCCATTGATGGCTTTCTCCAAATAATTCTTTAGCTTTTGTTCTCTTTCAATCTTCGATTCCATACCTGATTGAAACCAAACCAATTTGGTTAAAATCCCATCTCTTGCCACATTCATTGCTATGGAAAGTTTGCGTATGATTTCATCTAGTTGGGTTGCATCTTGGGGAAATTGAATTCCAGAAACTCTATATTGTAGTCTATGTCCTAGCCGATCCGGTGTTAATAATTCGTTATTGTTGAGGTCAAATTTTACAATTGCCTCTTCGATTTTGGTTTTGCTTGAGTTTTCGATCCAAAGTATAAATTCATCGCCACCCAAACTCGCAACTAGTACATCTGGTTTTTCATCAGTATATAACTTTAATACACAGCCTGTTAAGGCAAGGATCTGGTCTCCAAATCCAATTCCATGTAAAGCATTGATTACTTTGAGTCCTTTTAAATTAATCAATAGAAGAAATGATTCTGATACACCAGAATTGATTCTATTTTGAATTAATTTTTCAAATAAATATCTGTTCGGTAAATGGGTTAATGAATCATAAAACGCTAGTTTATCGATATGTTTCTGCGATTTTAATATTTTGCTTCTAGATTCTTTGAGATAAATTATATTTTTAATTAGTTTTGCCCGTAGTCTTTGAATTAAAAAACCAGTTAAAACAGAAAATAGAATGAGACTGACAGAATTAAAAACCCATTCTCTAGGGCTATTATTTCTAATACCTAAAGAATCAGGGAATCGAATCCAGGAAAAATAAACGAGTCCACCAAATAATGCAGGAAGTAACGATATGATGAGGGCAGAAATTAAACTTAAGATAGGTGGAAGAAAAACAAAGAAAGAAACAATCATAAATGCCAATGAAATTTCGGCACTACCTAAAAGACCACTTCGCAGATAGGATAAAACGGAGATAAATACAGTTGTACAAATTAAACTAAAAACACGTACGATCAATGGTACTTTGTTTTTTAATAGAAATTCTAAAAATAAAATCGCTGCGAAACTAAGATCTACGGTAAAAAAAAGATAATCAATTTCACCTTGGTGTGTTAATAGGGGAACAATGTGTAAACCTGCTGCAACAACGAACAAACCTGATGCGGCTATAAGAAACCGGCGAAGTAGAGGGCTTGTGTCCTTTCGGAATTTCGTCCAGTAGACATATTTGTGTTTATCTGCTAGCATTGTTTCTTATTGGACGAACGGAAGCTATGAAAGAATTCTTCAAAAAAGCCTTTCCTTGGTGATTGGGCAAGGGGAAGTTAACCTCATTGTGACGAATCCTAACGATTTACCAGCTAAGTCACCCCAAGAATCTGCAGTCGAAACAAGGCATATTGTCCTTCCCAATGATGCAAACCATTATGGAACAGCATTCGGTGGGGCCATCATGAGTTGGATCGATTTGATCGCCGCGATGTCTGCTCAGAGGCATTCTGGTCATGAAGCTGTAACAGTAAGTATCGATCGAATTAATTTCATAACCCCAATTCAAATCGGTGATCATGTTAATTTAAAAGCTATGGTCAATTATGTGGGCACTACATCTATGGAAGTAGGAGTTCAAGTCAATCGTGAGAATCCCTATACCGGTGAGATGGTTCGTGCGACCACAGCCTATCTATCGTTTGTTGCTTTGGACGAAAATAAAAAACCATGCCCTGTCCCTCCGTTACGATTGGAAACTGATCTCGAAAAACGTAGGTTTGCTGAGGGGAAACTCCGGATTGAAATGGCAAAAGAATTTTCTGCCAAAATCAAAGCCGGAAGAAAGATCATTTAGCAAACAAGTGTTACTTTTCAGTTATTTGGTTTTGAATACGATCCATGTTGCTATATAAGTTTCGAAAATGCTGAGAGGAATGGCGTACAAAAGAATCGCAAATGGTAGGACACCTAGATTCCAGGTTACGACCCACATTAGAACAAAGCCTACAAACCAACTAAATAAAAAAGTTTGTAAAAACTTTAAATGATTAGATAAGAAAAAAATTGAGACTGCCAAAAGGAGAGACCATACACCCCAGACCGCGCCATTGATGGGTTCAGTAGGGAATGTGAGTCCTAAGTTGGTAAAATGATCGAGCCAAATGGATTTGAAAAGAAATTCATTTCTAAAAAATTCTGACAAACTGATCCAAATTGTAGCATAAATTACAGGGAAAATTTTGGTTTTAATCATAAAATCAAAATCTATCGTTAGGCGAAGAGTTGACAATTCATATTCGATCAATTCACCCTTTTAAACCTTCCAAATACAAAGTTTTGAATTGTATGAAATGGTGTCTCATGATCCTCTCTGTGAAACTCAATCGGTTCCAATTCAGGAGAAAAACAATCTGTTAAGGTTTCTTCAGTATATTGTTTGATATCCAATCCACTACATTTTTGGGGACCGTCCGTACTAAAAGTACCTATGATGAATTCTCCATCTGGTCTTAGTGCTTTTAATAAATTCGCTTTATATTTAGCAATCGCAGTAGGTTCGGTAAGAAAATGAAAGACGGCACGGTCGTGCCAAATGGCAAAAGAAGTTTCCGGATGGTATTCTGTAATATCAGATACAACCCAATGCAAATTTTGACCTTTGTTTCCGATCCGATTTTTGCATCGATCTAGAGCATTTTTACTGATGTCTAAAATTGTAATGTTCTCAAAACCGAGATCTAAGAGACAATCAACTAACAAAGATTCTCCGCCACCGACATCGATGATCTTTGCTGTTTTAGGTTGATTTGCATTTTGAATCAGTTTTAGGGATAAAGAAGGAGTTGATTGTGTCCAACTCACTTCGTTTGGTTGTTTATCTTTGTAGATAGTTTCCCAATGGAATTGCTTATCCATAAACTTTCAATTTCCTTCGATTGCGTTCGATATAAACAATAATAAAAATCGTAATCAAAACGAGAAAAGGAATACTTACTAAATTCAGGCGAAGCCAACCAATTTTATTTTCCAAGTAACCCGCGCTATATGTCGAAAGGATGGCCATAGAGTAAACAATGGTATCATTAATTGCTTGGATTGTATTTTTCTCAGAAGGATGGTATTGTTCCACAAGTAAGTTTGTTCCGCCCACATACATAAAATTCCAACCAATGCCGAGAAGGATGAGGGCCACAGCAAAAGGCAAAAATTCGGTTCCTTGTAAGGCGGCGAAACTTTCTAGTCCCATAACAAAAATTCCGAGGAGAATGAGATAAGGAGCTGTCATCTTACGCACCAATTGTCCTGAGAAAAAAGAAGGGATGTACATTCCGAGGACATGCCATTGTAAAACAGTGGTGGAGGCATGCATAGCATGACCATGTGTTTTCATTGCCACAGGAACAGCAGACATAAGCATTGCCATCAGTCCAAAACTAAAGGCTGTTGCTAAAACAGAAACCCAAAGGCCAAAGTTTTTGATATGATAGGAGAGAGGTCTTACGGCTTCTCTAGGAGAGGATTGTGTTTCTATCATATGAGCTTCGTTTGTTGGTTTAGAATGTGTGGGAAGAAAGCTGATAAAAACAAACTGAAGTGACAAACTTAAAATAAGGATGATATAACATCCCAAGTACATTGCATCCGGAATGAGTTGGATGCCGTGAAGTCCTGCCAATGGACCTAGAAAGGCTGCAGGAATTCCCGCAATTAAAATCCAAGACAAAGCACTGGCCCTATCATGTGTGGGGACCGATTCCATTGCCACAAATCGCAAGTATTGTACAAAGGCTTGATGAAACCCATATAACAAATGTGCTACGGAAAAAAGTAAAAAATTTCTTTCATACATTGCATACGATGCAAGGGCCGCTCCGAAAATACCAATCACTGTTCCTGTGAGTAAACCAAACTTACTACCTTTCCATTTCATAATTCTTGATGCTGGGACTAAACCAAGAAGGGTTCCTAGAATCACAAAAGAAATGGGTAAGGATGCCGATTCGGGAGAAGGTGCGATACTTTGGCCGGCTAAAGCAGAGACGGCCATGATCATTACGGTTCCAATTTGGAATACCGTTTGGGTAATGGAAAAAATTCCGAGTATTTGGATTTTATCTATAAATTTTTTCATAAGAGAGGTATCACTTAGACAATACAAAAATGAATTTGGGTATGTTAGATACCTAACTTTGTTATGATTTCTTTTGCTTGTGTTACAAAATGAACTTCTTCCTCTTTTTGAAACGGTACAAAGAGATTTTTTTCAAAACGAACGGATAAATGGGCATATTCGATACAACCTGCTACGGTTAATTCTGGTTTTGCTTTGCCTGGAAAAATTTTGATATCAGATCCATCAGGCACAACGAGAGATCGTGGAGGGATTTTTTTACCGCCGCGAATCATACATCCTGCGGCAATTTGAGAACCATCACCGATTTCTGCATTGTCAAGAACGATAGAGCCAATACCGATAAGAACACCTCTGCCGATTCTACAACCGTGAATCATAACATTGTGACCAACTAATGTCCATTCGCCGATAGAGATAGGGCTTGTGCTATCTGTATGGAGTGTTGAATTGTCTTGGATATTCACATAACTTCCTAATTTGATAGAGTTCATATCGGCCCGAACCACAGCTCCTGGCCAAAGAGAAACAGAAGTTCCATACTCTATCATACCGAAGGCGGTAGCGGAAGGGTGGATGAAGGGTTTTGTAAACACTGGAATTTCAGAATAGGACATGGATAGCAAATTCAACCTAGACTTTGAATTTCGCAACCGATAAATGTAATGTCGTCTTGTTTTACATCCCCTTCAGTAAACGAAGCTAGTTCACTGAGTACTTTTGCCATTGTATGATCCAAACTCATCTTTAGGTTCTCTTTTAAAATTTCATACAACCGGTCTTCACCGAACAGTTCTTTTTCTTCATTGAATTGTTCAAAAATTCCATCAGTGAACAAAAAGATACGATCGCCTTCTTCAATTTGGTGTTCAATGATTCGGTACTGAGTATGATCCATAAGACCAATGATTTTCCCCGTCCTTGGCAGGAGTTTGATGTCATAAATTCTCTGATGAATTTGATCTGGATGGCCAGCAGAGGCATAGAAAAGTAATTTGTTTTTTAAATCAATATCGCAGACAGAACAAGTAAAAATAGTTTGAATATTGCTATATTTATTAATAAAAATTTGGTTCATATGAAATACCAAATCATCTGGATGGTCATAAATCATTTTTAATGATTCATATTCGGCTTTGATTGCCATTGTGATAAGGGCTGCTTGGATTCCATGCCCTGTGGCATCGGCCACAAAAATTCTATAGTAATCAGGTTTTACTTGTGTTAGGTCATAAAAATCGCCACCAACTTCTGACATAGATTGATAGTAGGAATGAAAATGGATTCTTGGATCGCTGGTTTTAATATCCGAAAACAAAGTTTTTTGGATTTTTTTAGCAACATTTAAATCTTTCTTAATCAAATTCAATGATTCATCTAAAGTTTTTGTACGCTCTCTCACTTTTTCTTCGAGAGTGACTAATGCCTCGGCTTGTGTTTTGGTCTTTTCTTCTTTTAGTTCATTGATTTTATTTGCGAGGGCTAAAGATAAAATGGCGGCTTCCAAGGTAGATCCAATTTGATTTCCATAAATTGTAAAAACATTCACAGGCAAAATTCCATTTTGCATCAAAGTATACATTAGGATCCCAAAGAGTAATGTACTCCAACCGATGAGAAACAACCTTGCTTGTTTGTTACCCGTGCTATAGTTTACTATGGCAACAAAAAGAGTGGACACAACAAAAACTTGCGCGATGAAATTTCCCAAACGAACTGCGATGTCGATGGGTAAATAAGCATACGGAATCAAAATATAAAATAAAACAAGGACTTTGAGGATTTGGATTAGCCTATGAGGCCAAGGATTCAGTTCCCGAAGGTTTAAAGTTTGTTGTGCGAATGTCCAACCCGATAAAGCCGAACAAGTCACAATGATACTTCCAATACGATTATGAATTTCTGGATGATCTAACGTAATTACTTGGTTAAGAATTCCATTTAGATACATTTGTAACATTAGATTAAAAAATATAGAAATGGAATAGGAGATGTATGCTTTTTCTTTTAAGATAAAATAAATGAATAAGTTGTAAATTACCATGATGAAGATGGTTCCGTAAAAAAAACCAAGAATGATATTCTCTAAATTTTCTTTTAAGTAAAATGTTTCTTTCGAATAGAAGCGAATCAAATAACTTATATTAGATGATGATTTTGTTTCTAAAATAAGAGTTTTTGTTTCGTTTTCTTTCCAATCCAATTCAAAAGCAATGGATTTGGAGAAAGCATCCCAGTGAGAATGGGCGATAAAATCGCCGCCTTCTTTGATTGGCTCTGGATTTCCCTCTTCATAGACACGAACCATGTCAAGATGGGGATTTCCTAAATCAAGAATCAATCTGTTAATGGTAGTTTGGTTTGTAGCTTTGATACGAAGGTAAACATGGTTTGATTGGAAACCTAAACTTAAGTTATTCTTAAATATAGGAGTCCAACGAAGTTTCTGAAAATTGACGTCAGTGCCCGCGGCGATCGCGTAATCTATTTTTTGCGGAACAAAACTGTCGTCAGCAATGGATTTTTGAATTTCCAATCGCGAGCAGGACAAAACTAAGCCCGACAAAATGACTGTTAGGAGTGTCCGCATAAACTCGGATGATTTCCCGATAAAAACCGGGATTTGTCAAAGCAAATTTATCGTAAGCTGTATCCGTTCGCTTTTGCTGTTTCTACCAGTGAATCGGAAAGTTCTTTGAATCTTTCTTGAGTAAAGGTTTTGTCATAGGACATAAGTTTGAATCGATAGGTAACGGATTTTTTACCTTCACCTACAGAATCACCTTTGAAGATAGTTTGCACAAAGACAGATTCTAGTTCGGGAATTTTCATCGTTTGTACTAAGTTTGCAAAGGATTCTGTCGAATCTTTTTCGTTCATTAGTAAGGAAAGATCGAGTTGACCTTGAGGAAAGTTGGATGGGGGAATAAAATGTGAGTTTCTTCCCTGTTTTTCCCAAACATCTACTAATTTCTCCATATTAATTTTAGAGAGAATAGCGCGGCGTTTTAAGTCGTAATCGTCCGCATAACGCGTGTGAAGAATTCCTAAATCAACAATTTCAATTCCATCATAAGAAAGAACAAGAGAAGCATTGGGATGAAAGTAGTTTCTGTTTGATTTGGACCATTGGAATTTTGGAAGGTTTAAATACTCGAAAAGTTCGGAAATAGTTTCTCTTAAATAAAGAAATTCTGATTCAACTGCGGCCAAGTCGCTGGGTTTGTTTTTGGAAAGAGATAAAATGGCGAGCCAACGTCTTTCTTCTGCTAAATCAGAACCTTTGCCTTCTTTATGGTAAGTTCTACCTAATTCAAAAATATTGACTGTTTCAAATCGATCTTGGTTGACTTTTGCTTGTTTGATAAGACCAGGAAATAAACTATTTCGTAGTAACGAATGTTCGTCGGGCATTTCGTTTGCAATTTTCAAAGAGGAACTTTCTTGTGATGATTCTAATTTGGCATCTGTCGGGGAAGAAAATGAATAATTAAATACTTCATTAAATCCCACTTCTAAAGCGAGGAAATTTTTGACTCTTCGTTCTAGTTCGCGGAGTGGATTTCGAATCGGTGTTTCCACTGCCATGGATAGGGCTTGTGTTTGGATGGACGCATAACCAATGGTTCTTCCAATTTCTTCCACAAGATCTTCCGGAATGGTCACATCATAGTTTTGTCTATACCTAGGGACAAGAACAGAGAGTTCATCTCCTTGGTTCGTGACAGTAAACCCAAGTCGGGTTAAAATCTCAGTGACTTCATTTTGGGAAATGTCTTTTCCTAATTTATGGCGTAGGAAAGTAAGATTTGTTTTGATAGTAACAGATTTTGATTCTGTATGGTTGAATCCTTGTGGCTCATAAACCTTAATTTTAGGATTTCCATTTTCTTTTAATAGTTGAACGGCCCGACGAATCACCGGCAATGAAGTGAAACTATCTAATCCTTTTTCATAACGAACTGCAGATTCTGTACGAATATTGGTCTTACGAATCGTATAACGAACATCTTCTCTTTTGAAAACAGCTGATTCCATCACAATGTTTTTTGTAGAATCGATTACAGCTGAATCCTTCCCCCCCATAACACCCGCTAGAGCTACAGCATCTTTTCCATTTTGGATAAGAAGGAGGTCTTTTTGTAGTTTGGGGGTAGTATCATCTAACAGAGGAAAGGAAGTCCCTTCTGTAGATTTCATAACAGAGAAAGTGGTTGTGGATAATCTTTCTCTATCAAAAAAATGAGTGGGTTGTCCGAGTTCTAGAAGTAAGTAATTCGAAACATCCACTACATTATTTATGGAACGAATCCCACATTTTTCGAGCCTTGCTTTGATTTTGGGAATAGAAGGAGCAATGTTTACATTTTGGATGGAACAAACATAGTAGGCATGAGCATGTTCCGATTTTGTAACTGAGAGTCCATCATTGCCTGATTCTAATTTCGTATCTGCTTGGAATGGAAAATCATTCAAAGGCAATTGGAGTTGTGCCGCAAGTTCACGAGCAAATCCAAAATGATTCCAAAGGTCAGGTCTATGTGTGATCGATTTGTTATCGATGGTGAGGATGGTGTCTTCCCATAAAAATAGTTTGCGAACAGAAATTCCAAGATTTGTGTCCGAGGGAAAAACCAACACTCCAGAAGATTCTAAAGTTAGGCCCAACTCTTTTTCAGAACAATACATCCCTTGGGAACGAACCCCACGCAGTTCCGAATCTAAAATTTCTTTCCCGTCTAGTTTGGTTCCCGGAAGGGCCAAAGGAACAATGTCTCCGACTTTGACATTGGTGGCTGCAGTCACAATTTGGTAGTCCTTGGAACCATCTGTGGCGATGGTGGTTTGGAGTTTTTCCGCATTCGGATGTTTTTCAAGTGATTTAATTTTTACAATGATAACCGATGATAGGTGGTGTTTGAATTCTTCCACATCATCAATTTCGCAAATGGAGGTATTAATTTTTTCCAGAACCTTTTCGAAAGGAATCTGGGAGAGCGGGGTAAATTCGTTTAACCAATCAACTGAAAGTTTCAAGTGAAATCCTTAATTGATAAAAACGGTGGGAAAGCGAACGGGTCAATCCGAAATTCCAAGTTCTGTCTTCAGAAAATGAAGGCAATCCTCGGAAGTCATTGGTTTGGCAAAGAAAAAACCCTGGATAAGGTCCACTCCACTTTCTGCAAGTAACTGCACTTGTTCTGCCGTTTCAGCCCCTTCTGCCACTACACTCAAACCAAGGTTATGTGCCAAGTTTGCAACAGCATGGATAATGGTTTTGGAATCTTTGTCTGATGTGATCTCTGATACGAAGGAACGGTCAATTTTTAAGGAAGAGATCGGGAGTTTTTTCAGATACCCCAAACTGCTGTAACCCGTTCCAAAATCATCGATGGCAATTTTGGCACCAAGTTTTCGAATTTCTTGCATCGTACGAACGGCTGCGTCCGCATTTTCCATAACGGAACTTTCTGTGAGTTCCACTTCTAAATCATGTGGGTCTACTTTAAAAAGTTTCAAATTTTCGGCAATGGTGGAGATCAATTTTTCGTGTTTGAATTGTTTGGTGGAGATATTCACTGCCATAGAAACATCATTGA
Source organism: Leptospira abararensis (assembly GCF_016918735.1). GTDB lineage: Bacteria > Spirochaetota > Leptospiria > Leptospirales > Leptospiraceae > Leptospira_A > Leptospira_A abararensis. The sequence continues at coordinate 91,099 of NZ_JAFFPR010000018.1, read as the reverse complement.
TTCCTTCATCTTTCCAAATGCGCATGGTTTGGATGGCAGATTTGATCACCCATTCCCCGATGGCTAAAATCATTCCCGTTTCTTCAGAGATAGGAATGAATACATTGGGTGAGATAAGTCCACGTTCGGGATGGCGCCAACGAATGAGTGCTTCCACACCCACAGGTTTTCTTGTATAAAGATCAATTTTTGGTTGGTACATCAAAGTGAATTGATTTTCGATAATGGCAATTCGCATTCGATTTTCGATTTCTAATCTTTCGGCAACAACGGTTTGGAGTTCTTCCGTAAAAAACACATAACAGTTTTTTCCTTGGGCTTTGGCAAGGTTCAGGGCACTATCTGCATTTTTTAAAAGTGTATTGGAATCTTTTCCGTCTGTTGGGTATAAGGCGATGCCAATTGATATATTAACAAAAATCCTTTCTCCATCGATCACAAAAGGATGGGTCATGGCATCTAAAATGGATTCAGAAATGACTGCAGCATCTCTTTCATTCGATAGGTCAGGTAATACAACAGTAAACTCATCTCCCCCTTGTCTACTGATCAAATCATACACTCGAATGCTTTCGCGGATTCTATAGGCAACGAGTTTGATGATTTTGTCACCAAAGTCGTGGCCTCTCGAATCATTGATGATTTTAAAGTTATCCAAATCGATAGCAAGAACTCCTACCAGGTTTCCATGCCTTCTTGCTTCTTCAAATATAGGAAAGAGTTTATCAATCAGAGAATTGCGATTGGGAAGATTTGTGAGTTGGTCAAAAAAAGCCATATAGGCAATTTTTTCTTCGGCATGTCTTCTTTGCGTGATGTCAAGAAAGGCAACAGCCAATCCAAAATTCTCAATAGGGATCGGTGTTGCTAAAATATCAAACCAAGTAATTTTATCTTCCTTGATCATTCCAATTTCCAAATTCCGAATCACTTCTTTATGACGGAGAGCACGCATAAGACTTGATTTACGTGGATAAATTTTGTTTCCGTTGGGTTGGATGAGAGTGTATTTTCGAATGTTTAAGGTTCGGTTTAAAAGTTCACCGTCTTGGATATTAAAATAGGTCCTCGCGGTTTTATTGGTTTCAACAATTTTTCCTTTTTCATCGGTGATGGCAATACCCATAGGTAAGTTATCAAAGATAGATTTATACTTTTGTTGTTGCAGGAGGAATTCAAAGGATATGTCTTTTTGGATAGTGAGATCACGATCAAAACCCAGAATGATTTTAGATTCCCGCAAAGGGATAAGTAACCAAATGATCCAAACTACTTCATTGGATTTTGTGACGAGCCTATTTTCGAAATTTACTATATTTGGATTTTCACCCAAACTATCGAAGGTGTACTTTGTGTTCTCTTTGTCGTCCTCTTGGGTGAATTCAACAATTGAATTGCCAACAATCTCTTTGGCTTCAAATTCCAGAAACTTGGCAAACCTTTCGGTAACAGAAATAAAATTTCCATCCCAATCCAAAACCTGAAAGCTATTCGGATACTCCGCAAGGAGCGATTTAACTGTGAGTCCAGAGAGAATTTTACTGCCTAATGGCTCATTTTGCATGAATTTCTTTGCCTAAAAAGTAAACTGATTCGATGGATCCAGGGAAACTAAATCCCTCAAAGGGTGACCAGCCGGACTTACTTTTAACCATTGATTTTTTAAATTCAACTGGTTTTTTTAAATTTAGGATAGAAAAATTCGCCGCATAACCTTGATTAATGACGCCAACCCCCTTCCCAAATTTTTCCGGTAAGTAGGGAGCCACAAATTCCCCTGGGTTTTTGGAACATATTTTAGCTATGGTAGTCATCGGAATGTTTAGTTTGAGTATCATATAGGTGACAAATAATCCATAAGTATCGAGTTGAGAGATCCCACTGGTACCTTTTTGTTTCTCTTCTATGGAATGAGGGGCGTGATCTGTTGCTAAATAGTCAATATGCCCATCCAAGATCCCTTTGACCATGGCTTCTCGGTCTTCTTTTCCCCGCAGTGGTGGATTCATTTGAAACCACTTGTGGTTGGTTTCTGTTAACATATCGGTATCAAACATCAAATGGGTGGGAGTGACTTCACAAGTGACATTCACTCCTCTTTTTTTAGCGGCGATGATTTTAGAAAGACCGTCTTTTGTCGAATAATGACAGAGTTTTCCTTTGAGATTGTATTTCTCAATCAAATACAAAGCAAAGTCAGTGGCCACGGTTTCTGCTTCTTTGGGGCGTCTTTCTTCATGAGTAGGTTGTGTCTGGTTTGCTATTAAAATTTCTGGATCTTCGCAGTGGAAACTTATGTCTTGGCCTACGTAATTTTTAATGACTTCTTCTAATGAGGCATTGTCATGAAAGAACAATTCTCCAATGGATGGACCCATAAATACCTTATAAGGAACTTTTTTTGTCAGTGGTTTGGTGTGGGGGCCAATTCCTGCATACAAGGTGATATGGATGGGGGCCTTTTTCGTGAGCGCTTGTTTGGCGGTGTAAGATTCGTCATCAATGGGAGGAACGGGGTTATTCGGCATATCGGCCACATGGACCACTCCGCCGTTGATGGCGGCATTCCCAGCAGAGATAAAATCTTCCTTGTAAGTATGTTTACCACTCACATCTTCACGTGCATGGATGTGGATATCACCAAAACCAGGAAAAATTACCGAACCATCGGAAAACTGGCGGGCATCGGGATCGATCCCTTCTTTTACACTGGTGATCAGTCCAGAACTGGGATCAAAAGAAATCGTTCCTTCAAATTCTCTTTCATGTGTAATGATCTTCCCTGCAATTTTTTCCATTTTGCCCCTATGAATCTGCAGATTCTAAGAGACTAGGAAAGTTTCAAGGGAATTTACTTGGGGTATGACTGAATAGAACCTTGTTCCCAATCCACCTATAGGATCTGCCTTAAGATTCAAACTCGAAATTGATTTTGATTCAAAAGGACTTTTTAGTCCCATTTGGACAAAATTTCAATGATATCATTTCCAAACCGTTCCACTTTCGCAGGCCCCACACCTTTTGTGGCTTCGAGTTCCGAAAGGTTCCTTGGTTTTCTTTCCGCAATTCGTTTCAGAACTGGATTTTGAAATACCATAAACTTCTTCCATTTGAGTTGTCTTGCTTTCCGATCCCGGTAGTTGATCAGTTCTTTTAAAATTTGTGAATTGAGAGTGGGAGGTTTTTTTGTTTTTGAAATCGAAACACTCGTATCATCAGAGTTAGATGAGGATACTTTCGATTTTATTTTTGTAAAATTGGGTAAATAGAGTTTTGGGTATTTGGCTCCGGCCACCAAAACTTTTTTTTGTTCCACCCAGGTTTCTAGTTTTGCAACGACTGCTTCTTCGGGAATTCCATCCAACTTTCCGTGAAATGGATTTCGTTCCATCCGGTACCGGAGTACATCTTTCGTACGTTTGCCTACAAGGGTTTTGGCTATGATGGTTTTTCCAAATACGGCCGGATGTTCCTTTAAAAAGTTTTGGATGGTTTCTTCTTCCCATTCGGAAAGAGGATAATCCCGTTTTTCATTTTTCTTTTGGACCTTGGCGGCTTCTGTTCTTAAAAATTTAGAACGATCAATATTGGCACCAATTTCTGTGCATATATCGCAACTCCCACAAGGAGAAATGGTTTCGCCAAAGTAGGAACAAAGTTGGACCTGCCTACATTTTTCATTGTTGGCATATTCCTTTATGTATTTAAGAAGGGTATCTCCTCCTTTGAAATTTGTTTCTTTAGACAACATAAAGATTTGGGTGGCAACGTCCCCCGCTTTATAAAACAAAACACATTCCGAGTCCAACCCATCCCTTCCGGCGCGGCCTGCCTCTTGGTAATACGCTTCGAGGGAAGCAGGAACTTGGTAATGCACCACCAAACGAACATCAGGTTGATCCATTCCCATTCCAAAGGCATTCGTGGCTACAAGGATGGGAACTTTTCCCGAGGTGTAGGCATTTTGGGTTCGTTCTCGGATCCCATCGGTTCTGCCGGCATGGTACTTTCCCACAGAGAAACCAAAGTCTTTCAGAAGATCATAGACCTCATCGGTTTTTTTCCGAGTGGCACAATAAACAATAGCTCGTCCTGGAAATTTTCTTCCATCTTTCCATGGTTCTAAAAGTTCAATCAAACGATCGGCTTTGTCCCTTTCAGCGGCAGGGTATTCCACGCTGAATTTTAAATTGGGCCGAAAGAAAGTAGATAGAATCACTGTGGGTGTTTTCATCCCAAGAGAGGATTGTACATCTGTTTGGACTCTTTCTGTAGCCGTGGCTGTAAGAGCAAGGATAGGAAAGTTCGGACGAGGGTGACGCTCCCGTAAAACATGAATTTGGCGGTATTCTGGCCGAAAGTCATGTCCCCATTGAGAGACACAGTGTGCTTCATCCACAACGAGGGAAAATAAATCGAGTTCCCGAAAGATTCGAAGAAATCCATTGGACAGGGCTCTTTCCGGCGAAACGAGTAGGACTCGAATTTCACCTTTCACCGATTTGGCAAGGATGGTCATTTGTTCCACTTCGTCTTGGGTGGAATTACAAAAGGCAGCAGGAATTCCTTTGGCAAGTAAACTCTCTGTTTGGTCTTTCATAAGCGCAATGAGAGGGGATATAACTAAAGTTAGTTTGTTTGTTTGGATGGCCGCAGGAAGTTGGTAGATCAGAGACTTTCCGGCGCCTGTTGGTAAAATGGCCAAGGTGTCTTTTCCTGAGAGAACAGAACGAATGGCCTCTTCTTGGCCCGGGCGAAATTCCGAAAAACCGAATTTGGTTTTGAGTTCCGAACGTAGATCCAAGGTAACTCTCAAGATTTCCTGAATTCCGAACGGGTCAACGATAAGATTCCGCATTTTAACCTCATTTTTTCAATTTTACAGAATCGAGTGACCCGGAAATTGTAACGAAGACCGATGCTTTTTAATACCTTTGTCTTTTTGATCTTCTTTCTCTTTGTGTATGCGGTCTTTTTGGGATTCGGATGGTTTGCCGGAAAACAAAGATGGGCCTACCGCGCCCAAAACCTCTGGTTACTTCTTGCATCCTATTTTTTCTATGGATGGTGGGAGTGGTTTTTTCTCACCCTCATTCTGATCAGCACTATCATCGACTACACGGCTGCCCTCCTCATTGAAGGAACAGAAAACAAAATTCGCCGTCGTCTCTTTTTATCAGTTTCCATCATTGCCAACTTGGGCCTACTTTTTACAATGAAGTACTACGATTTTTTCGCAGTAAACCTCATTGATTCTTGGAACCAATTGGCTTTGTGGTTTGGTTCCACAGCGGCCACCGATTCCCATACCTATTTATTGCGAAACATCATCCTACCTGTAGGGATTAGTTTTTATACCTTCCAAACCATGTCGTACACCATTGACGTGTTTCGCAAACAAATCAAAGCGGAACGCGACTTCTTTGATTTTGCACTCTTTGTGAATTATTTTCCACAGCTTGTGGCAGGGCCCATTGAACGTGCACAAGACCTTCTCCCTCAATTGAAAAAACCAAAATTCCCCACACTCGATGGGGTACAAAAAGGATTGTATGACATCCTTCTGGGTTACTTTATGAAAGTCTATGTGGCAGATAACCTAGCCACCTATGTTGACCAAGTATTCTTTGCAGGAAAGTCACTTTACACACAAAATCCTGAGATCATTCAAGTTATGGATGGTTCCCAAGTATTTGCCGGTGGATATTTATTTTTAACTCAGATTTACTGCGACTTCGCCGGTTATTCTTTTATTGCTCTTGGAGTATCGCGCCTACTTGGTGTCACTCTCACCGTAAACTTCGAAACTCCCGAATTTTCGAAAACACCAACCGAATTTTGGAACCGCTGGCATGTAACACTAAATCGGTGGTTTCGGGATTATATTTATATTTCTCTCGGGGGAAGTAAATATGGTAAGTTTGCGCAATATCGAAACCTATTTATCATTTTTTTCTTATCGGGACTTTGGCACGGAGCCAATTGGACTTTTATCACATGGGGTTGTTTGCAAGGTGTATACACCATCATTTATCTAGTAGCTTTTGCTAAAAAGAAAGAAGAGAAAACAGAGCCAACTGAAGTCACAAAACCTTCGTTACAGGAAAAACTTTTTGGTATCCTCACGGGAACTTTAAGTCGAGTATTTATCTATTCACTCGTTGTGTTTAGTGCTGTTGGGTTTCGTTCTTACGATGCTCAGATGATGTTCCTATATATGGGAAAATTTTTGTCGGTTTGGAATTGGGACATGAATCCAAACAATAATATTAAGGATATGTTTGGACTTTTTGGTGAATACTTTAGAATCTTTTTACCACTCCTTATTATCGATGGAATCACTTACTTCAAAAAAGAAAGATATTGGGTTTTTCTATCCCATCCTCTCATCCAAGTGTTTGTATTGTCTTTTATGGGATTTCTTATCCTCACCCGTGGGATTTTTGGAAAGGAGGTAATCTATTTTGCGTTCTAAATTTTTAGGAATAGGGATCACCCTTTTATTGTTTTTGGTATTGGAACTTGTGGTTCGGTTCACCGGAATTCATTACTTGGAACAACCAGAAATCTTTTTTGTAAACTTAAAGAAAAACTTTGTAGAATCAGGAAAGGGTGATGCCGAAGTTCTTGTGTTAGGTGACTCTCGGTCTATGGCCTTGGCTGGATATTCCAAAGAACCGGGCATCGAATATTCTGTTTATAATCATAGTTTGCCGGCCATGGGGCCAAAGTATTACCGTTTCTTTTTGGATAAGTACTTAAAAAAAGGAAACGCCAAACCGAAAATGATTTTGTTCGCCGCATCTCCTAAGTTATATGCAACGGGATACGGACCTCCCCTCTATGATCCCGATGCTAAGTCAGTAAAGGAAAACGAATCTATTTCCACTTATCTAAACCGCAGATGGAAGGAAGGAATTCAGAAGAATTTTTTTCGCACCCCCACACCTACAAACATTATCAGTTATAGTGGAAAACAAGAAGACGCCAACCAAATCCTTTGGGAATTTTTTGGACATCGTTACCTCCACCAATTTACCTTTTCGGAACTATCGGAACAATACTCTGGTGTGGAACGTTTATTTATCCTTTCGAAAGCAACCCCACTTTTGTATGAATCCTACAGGTTTCATGGAGCCATTCGTAATGCCTTAAGCCAAACCAATTGGAAGGTAGATAAAAACTACAAAGAACGATCTTTGTTTTGTGAGTCTTGTGAAAATGTCGAATCGGGACTTTGTAAACCTGCATCCTCTCAATTGGAAGACAACCTTACCATTGAAGACCAAATCACTCGTCATTTCGGAAAATATAATATTTCCAATCGACTGAAACCAGAACTGGTAATCTTTTCCAAAGAATTGATTCGAAAGGAATTGGATACAGAACTCACCCAACCACAACCCACTGTATACCACAAACCAGACTTTATTGTATTAAAAGATCTGATCGAATATACACGTGCCAAAGGAATCCGGTTTGGAATGGTGTATATGCCTTGGATGAAGGAACGCCAAGAATCCAAGGAATCTAAAGCTTTACTGGCAGATCTAAAAACTTTTTTTAGAAATTATCCAGATGCGGATCTTTTTTTCTTTCCGGATTCTTCCTATCCTGCGGACCGATTTGTAGATAATATCCATTACGATTGCCGAGGAGAAAAACGGGTAAACGAAGAATTTCGTAATTATGTTCTTCCCCAGGTGTTCCGTTTTTTGCAATCCAAAGAAAAATCCAATTGATTTCCGATTTCTGGTGATGGAGAATGAACCACTCCATCCGGATAAGAGGAAACCCAATCATGTTTTCGTTTCGAAACATATTTGTTTGTATTCTATCAGCCTATCTCATCGGTGTACCGGTGTTTGGGCAGAACCGTTATGCGTTGTTCATTGGAACTAACTACAAAGGGAACACAGCCAAAATCCCTGAGTTGAATCTCTGTGAAGCAGACGCCACATTCCTAAAAGAAAAAATCCAAAAGAAAGGTAACTTCAAGGATATCAAAGTCCTGTTAGGTTCCATGGTCACTCGCGAGAATGTAAAAAACGCGATTTCCCAATTGGGTAAAGTTGTGGGAAAAGAGGACTCAGTCTTTTTATACTTCTCTGGCCACGGAATGTATATGAAAGATGCGAAGGCAAAAAATGGAATGCGCAACTACCTCATTTGTTACGACCGCCCTCATATCTCCGATGAAGAATTAAACGAATTTTTAACAGATATCAAATCCCAAAAGACGGTTCTTGTGATGGACTGTTGTTATTCGGGAGGGATTGCCAAAAAAGGGAAAAATACCCGTGGTGCCGCCGAGATTCCGATTGCCCAAGGAAATGATGGAGTTGTTCGCCAAAACGCGGAAGATTATTTTTTCCAAGACAAAGCAGTCATTTCCTCCTCAGACGATGACCAAACTTCCATCGAAGTAGGGGGAACCATCAACCATGGAATCTTTACTTATAACTTTGGAAATGCCCTGGAAAAAGGGGATTTAAACAAGGACAGTGTGGTGACTGCCCTCGAAGCCTTCTTTGTTGCTAAAGAAGAAACAGTCAAGATGGCCCGCCAGTTCAACCACGAACAAACCCCACAAGTTTCAGGGAATGCGGCAGGGATCTTTTTATCAGGTTCTCCCAAACCACAAAACCCTCCACCGAAACCACCAAACGTAGTCATCAACGTTCCCATCACTCCAGTGGAAAATACTCCGCCAAACAATAATACGACGACACCTCCTGTGGTGGCACCAGAGCCGGAACCAACTCCAGCGAACGAAACCACAGTGGTCATCCCTCCGATTACGGAAGTGGAACCACCGGCTCCACCTTCTGTCACAACTGGAAGTATCCTCATCCGTACTTCCATCATCAAAGATAAATCGTATGGGGGAGCGGCGACCAAATCTCCTTATGACCTTCTCAATAAACAAGGAAAACTAAAATCCTCTCCAGCTGAAGACAAAGTAAGGGCTATCAAAGTCCTTGTCGATGATCAGGAATACACTTCCCAAGTCACTACTGAGAAATCTAAAATTTGGGGATCAGTGACAAAAAACGGAACTTTGATCCAAGGTGATATCTACAATGTGAAGATTGACAATCTCCCTGCGGGTGTGCACCAAATTGAAATCCGTGCGGACAAATATCCAATCTACAAAACGGCCACTGCTGTGCTTCCGAAGCAGACCGTCACTGTGGATGCTATCAATTCTATGGATGGATTTGGGGCGATTCGGGGCCGAGTGTTCTATAAAACCTTGGACAACCCCATTGAAAAACACCCCATCTACATGCCGACAGTGGTCTCGACCAACCAAATCTTCAAAGTCACTACCGACAAAGACGGATACTTTTGGTTTACCAACTTAAAACCGGGCAAATACGAAATCCGAGCGAGTTTCATGGAAGAGATGAAATTGGAAAATTCGGAAATCAATATCAAACCAGGGGAATTGACAACAGTCGAGATCATCCTCAATAAAAAATTGAGTTATACCAAGACCAAATACTGACCCATATCCTTTTTTAGAGTTTAGAATGACAATGAAAAGACCCTCTTCGGAGGGTCTTTTCATTCATCCATCTAGTTTCTCGCTTGCATCTGATGATTAGTTGCCATGAGGAGGTCTGATTAAATTTAATCTTTAAATGATTAATATTAATCTGATTTCACCATTTTTTCCTTCTTTTACCTTTCCTTGGGGAAATTCTCTGGTTTTTCCGATTGAATTTAATCTCCTTGAGGAGTTTTCTTGAGTCATAGAATAAAAAGGGAATCGGAAAAAGAGGTTCCCACTCTAGAGAGGATCACATGAAAACAATAAAGATTATCGCAACAGGGATCTTGGCTATGGGACTTGCAACAGCAAATCTCCAAGCTTTAGATACAAACGAAAGATTAGAGCTTTTGGAGTCTGCTATGATTGAACAAGCAACCACTCCGGCGCAAAAATCTGCTGTTTCAGAATACCTAGCGAACATCGCAAAAGAAAAAGTAGAGATGGCTCAGGCACTTCGTGACAGAGCAGGATCTACTCGTGGTGGTAAGGCTCTTAGCCAAATGAACGAGAAGAAAGAACTTCTTCGCCGTGCAGAAGCTCTTGAAAAAGAAGCCAAAAAATACCAAACTGTCTCTATGGACCTAAGCCAAGGTTCCATGAGAGTCGCACAAAACTAAGCACCTCAAATTCAATTTGAGCTAGTGAGAAAGGTCAGGTTCGCCTGGCCTTTTTTTGTGTCCTGCTGATAAATGCTTTCCAAACAGCCTAACTATGTGACATAATCAATATATGGTTGACACCCCCCCTGAAATCAAAGAAAAACGATTTGGGCGTGTGGTTCCGATCCTTTTAGTTTTAGTGGGTCTTGTGGCTCTCGGACTTATCTTTCGTTGGGGTAGGCCCGTAAAACCAGTGGTTCGCGTGGAGTGGGAAGGCCTTACGGCTCTCTCACCGCCCGAGGTTTTGTTGTATCTGGGAGTGGATCCAAAAGCCCCAAACATTGGGGATTGGAAGGATTGGGAGAAACGACTGGCTAGTCATCCGAGGATTCGGAAGGTTAGAATCACTCGCGATCCCGATGGATTTTTGATTATCAACTTACAGGAGAAAGTCGCCGAATTTGTCATACATGTAGGAAATTCCCTGTATGAAGTGGATGAAGATCTGGAGATACTTTCCAGAGATCGAGTGTTAGCTGATCACTTAATTGTGATTAGTGGGCAATTCACCGTAGGGGAACAAAAACTAGAAGGCAGACAGATTTTTGATATCACCAAAGAAATGCGACATGCCCTTTCCTTATATCCCGCACTTAAATCACGAATCTCAGAACTTGCAGTCGAACGTGATGGAAATTATACATTGTATTTAAAATCACCAAACCCCATTAAAGTATACTTAGGTGATAAGTTAGAATTGAATGTGTTTCGCAAATTATATGCATCTTTAGCTTATATGGAAGCAGAATCTGTAAAAGTTGTTTCCATAGATTTAAGAGGAGAGGACGCCGTTTACCACTAATATGACCTATGATGACGTACCTATCATAACGGCCTTGGATTTAGGATCCTCTCTCATTAAAGTTGTCATTGGGCGACTTGTGGGAGATCATGAAATCGAAATTATTGGAACAGGTGTTTACCCTTCTGCCGGTATCAAAAACGGATCAATCGTTAATATAGAAACAACAACAAAGTCTATCATAGAGGCATTTGGTGATGCCGAACTTATGGCCGGTCAAGAAGTAAATACGGTGGTTGTTAATGTTTCTGGAAAGTCGGTAAATGGATTCAATGAAAAGGGAATCATCGCTGTTACCAACAGAGAACGTATTGTTTCAGAAACAGATATCATGCGTGTTGTGGAAGCGGCACAGGCCGTTCATATTCCGAACGACCAACAAGTCATTCATGTCCTCACAAAAGAATTCAAAGTGGATGACCAAGTCAATATCAAAGATCCTATCGGAATGACAGGGGTTCGTTTAGAAGCTGAAGTACATATTGTATCTTGTGGAAACACAGCACTTAACAACATTGATCGTTGTGTGGAACAAGCCGGCCTTTTACAAATGGACCGAGTGTTATCAAGCCTTGCTTCTTCTGAAGCCATCCTCACTTCAGGGGAAAAAGATTTAGGAACCGCTGTCATTGACATTGGGGCTGGAATTTGTGACATCATCATTTATGTGGATGGGGGAATTGCTTTTTCCTCTGTGGTTCCTTTTGGTGGATTCCATATCACAAGTGATATTTCGATCGGTTTGAAAACCACAGTCGAAACAGCAGAAGTGATCAAAAAAAGGTATGGTCACACTCGTATTGATATGGTGGACCCTACAGAAAAATTCGAAATTCCATCAATCTCCGGAAGACCTTCACGTTCCGTTTTTCGCCAAGAACTAGTGGAAATTTTGGAACCGAGGGTTCGTGAAATTTTAGAAATGATTGATCATGAGTTGGTTCGGTCAGGATTTAAGGCTAGTTTGGCGGGAGGAGTCATCTTAACAGGAGGAACTTCCCTATTACAAGGAATTGAAGCCACTGCTGAGGAAGTTTTGCGTCTGTCAGTGGGTCGTGCCAAACCTGCGGGCCTCAGTGGTCTTGTGGATAAAATTTCCTCACCAGAATATGCCACTGCCGTTGGCCTCATTAAGTATAGTTCAAAAATACAAAACCTAGAACAAAGAAACATGCATTCCGGATCTGATTCAGACGGTTGGATGAAGAAGGTTCGTCGTTGGATGGAGAATAATCTCTAAGGATATGTCGATGTTGTACCTAGAAGAAGAAAAAACAAGCCCTGCCATTATCAAAGTCATTGGAGTTGGTGGAGGTGGAATGAATGCCGTCACACGTATGGTTCATTCCAAAATGACAGGTGTTGATTTTATTGTGATGAACACCGACGAACAAGTATTATTAAAATCTCCTGTAGAAGTCAAAATCCAATTGGGTAACAAAGTAACCCGAGGGATGGGGGCAGGTGGTGATCCAGAACTCGGAGAAAAGGCCGCCCTTGAAGACAAAGAACGAATTGTATCGGCCCTCAAAGGTGCGGATATGGTTTTTGTCACTGCGGGTATGGGTGGTGGAACAGGAACGGGAGCGGCTCCCATCATTGCAGCCATTGCTAAAGAAATGAAATGTTTAGTGGTAGGTGTGGTAACGGTTCCATTTTCCTTTGAAGGAAAAAGAAGGGCCGAACTTGCCAAACAAGGAATCGACCAACTCCGGGCCAATGTAGACACTCTGATCACCATTCGTAATGATTCCATCTTTCAAGTGGTAGATAAAAATACTCCTGTGGATATGGCTTTCCGAGTGATCGACGATATCTTGTTAAACGGGGTTCGTGGAATCAGCGATATCATCAACCATCCTGGAATCATCAATGTAGATTTTGCCGATGTGAAAACCATTATGAAAGATACTGGGGATGCGATTTTGGGTGTAGGGGAAGGGAGTGGGGAAACACGCGTGAGTGAGGCTGTGGAACAAGCCATTAACAATACCTTGCTTGAAGACTCTAGCATCCAAGGGGCCAAGTCTCTACTCATCAATGTAACTGGTGGGAATGATCTTACCATTCATGAATGGAACGAAGTTTCGCAAATCATCACAGCACAAGCCGATCCCGATGCTAACATTATCATTGGGCTCAACGAAGACACGAGTCTTTCGGACCAAATCCGAGTGACAGTGATTGCTACTGGTTTTTCCAAACGAGGAAAACAGTACCAAAGAGAACAAAAGGCGGTGGGTTCCGAAGAATCCATTTCTCCCATGGTATACATTCGAAAGAGTGAGGAAAAGGATTCTGGATTAGGAAAGGAACAAGATTCTGCTCGAAGTATTCGCCAATCCAACAGGGGATTTTCTTCTCAGAAACAATCCTCCCCGTTTCAAAACTACGGGGAGGATTACGATATCCCGGCTTTTTTAAGAAGAAAAAACGACTAAAAGTAAACCATTCGACTGACTCAGTAATTCGATTCTAGTCAGTTTGTTTGTCAGTTCGAATAAGAACGAACGGAAACAAACAGAGGTTTGTCGGCTTCAACCAAAAGTTTTTTCGGAGCAGAAGTCACAACAGAACCTGGGGATTCTACCTTAAAGTCATATTCTCCCGGAGCGAGAAGGATTCTTTTGACTTGAAAGTTGGCAGGGATGGTTCGCCAGCAACGTAAGTCTGGGGCGATCGTTTGGGAAACAGCAAGTCCCGCCGCCGCTCCAGCGGCCACTCGAATGAGAGTTGATACTAAATCATTGTTTTTATTTTTTCCACCAGATTCTATGGCACGCGCCATAGCTTCCGAAGCAATCACAGCAGCCACTACCTTTAAAGACAAAGAAGTCAGGTTCTTTGTGATAAGAGTTTTGTAATTCTCATTAAAATTGTTCATCGCTGTTTCGGAATAATTGTTCATGATATCCGAATACCCAACATCTACACCGTTGATATAATACTTCTTAGGAAGGGAACCTTTTTGATCCCTTTCTTTGTATATAGGGATTGGATTTTCCGCAACGGATAGAGCTGCCACTGCACCTGCAAGAGAAGCACCAGCACCTTTTGCACGTAATCCTACTTCTACAGCGCCCCTTAGAGCAACTGCAAAGTATTCATCGTCCATAAGTTTTCCCCTAGACATTTTGATCGCTGATTTACCGGCTTCATGAATGATGATGACTTCAGAAAGTTTTTCATTTTCTGGAGAGGTTCGTTGCATAGAACTGTTGTAAGCTTGTAAACTATTACGGCCTGCCGCAAACTTGGATTGGTCACCAGAGTCACCTTCTCTAACAGCTAACAAATATCTATCGGCAATTAGATTTTGACTTTTTCCAATCAGTTGTTCCATGTTTTTGTATTGGACACGGGCATCATTGTAACGACCGAGTTTTTCTGAAACATAGGCATCGATAAGTCTAGCTGCATTGTTTTGTCGGTACTCCGGAGCCAAAAAACGCATTTCTTTTAATTCGAAGTCGAGCCTTCGGAAGTAAATTTTTGCGTTATTTGTATCCCCTTGGAGTAAGTAATTATTTGCAATATAGAACTTGATCATGACTCTTTCAAAGTCTTCACCGGTATAATTGGATTCATTATCCGATAGGATAAACGAAAGTCCTGACCTCGTCATACTGACTCTGATATTATCTGCTAAGTCTTCCGCTTCCTTAAAAACTTTATTGGAAGTTTCGTAATCACCTTTGGTATGAAAAATCATACCAGCTTCCATCAAAAATAGAAGTTTGTCCTTACTGGAAGATCCTTCATAGAGTTTTCGAATTTTTGGAATGGCAGAGTCATAGTTTTGCCCATAGTATGCCGATTCGGTTGCTTCAATGATTTTGTTATAATCACTGGCACAACCGAGAATGAAAAGAGAGAGAAAGAGAATTGTTTTTTTCATGGAATGATGGAGGGACTACCAGCTAACCCCTTTATTTCCTCGAACGGCTAATTTGCGATAAGAAACTTTTTCAGACCAAACGGCAATAGTTGTTTCTACTTCTACAAGTTCTATGTTGATGGATTGTTCTACAATTTTTTCACCATCAGAAGTAAACATGTTTTCGTTGATATCGCAACGAACAAAGAAGTTGGGTGATTTGAGTTTTCCAATGGAAAGTCGGTTGGAAGTAAGGCCGGACAAACTGAACTGGATTTCGTTTAATGACTGTTCTCTTGTTTTTGTACGAACCGTATAAATTTTACTTTTGATCAGTTTCGAAACAAAAGCGTTGTCGAAAAGTTCAGTTTGGATTTGTTCCGATGTATCGTTACGTGTAGGGAAGTGGGCAACAAAGACACCTTCTTCATGTGGGTTTTCTTTAAAGTACTCCCCAATTTGGCCTGCTAGTTTGTCCGCAGCTTTTACCAATTCTTGGCTTGTGAGCCCACCTGAGTCGGAGATATAATCATCAGCGTTGTCAAGTCGTTTGGGACTGCTACTGCATTGGAATAAGAATCCTACTAAGAGAAAGGAGAAAAGAATTTGTTTCATAACCCCACTTATATGGGGGATACAACCGGGTCTTGTCAATTCCAAAAATCGACTTTCAATTCCTCCTGTTTTGCACTGCGGTAAGTAGTTTTTTCCTCATCGGACATTTCTAAGATTTCTCTTGCGTAAATCAACTCAACCACTTGGCGAAAAAACATAGGGCTTTCCCAGGATTGGATTTCCCATTTTTCGGTTTGGTAGAGTTCCTCCTTTTTCCTAAGAAAGATACGTTTCCGTTCCCGGGAATAACTGTAGGGATTTTTCTGAACATAATCTTCTAGGTAAGATAAAAGCAAAATTGGTGGAGTGGTGGGGTGTTTGGGAAAAAGAATGGTTCGAATGACAAGAGGAAATATTTCTTCTGACAAACGATTCACGGCTGTTAGCTTTTCGTAAGAAGATAGGTCTTCTCTTTGTTCCAGTTCCACAGTTTTTTCCTTCCAATTCATAAAAGCCACATACACCGCATAAAGAACTTGGCCTCTTTCGTCTGGATAGGTTTCGAGTAAATGGGCGAAGGTTTTTTCCCTGTCGCCTTTCCAAAGATAGGATTCTTTTCCGCGAAGAGTTTCTAAAAAATCGCGTAAATCCGAAGGATATCCTGGCCCGAGGAGAACCTCTGGACGATTTTGTAACCTCTGCCAGTAGATCTCGGAATGGGAATCGAAGGAAGTTTGGGTTGGATCTGACTTCGTTTTTTTCAGAAAAAGGATATAGACAAGGCTGCCCAAAAGGAGGGAAAGTAGAATCAGTATGAGAAGAATGGTGATGGTTTTCTTTTTATTAACAGGCATTGTCTTTATAGCAAGTGGTTGTAAGAAAGAAACAAATGATGATTCTGATACGGAATTACTGAGTTCGATCCTATCGCAGGGGAACGCTATCAATTCCGCCTGTCAAAGATTTATTTTATCAGAAGCAAATTGTGTGGCTGTTTCGGACTCTAGTTTGACTGTCTGCCCAGGGCTTGTCTCACGAATGAGAGGCGAAATTCTACCACAGGAATTGAGTACGGATGCGGTTGCTATTTTATACTTTGATTGTTTTGCAAAAATCAATTTAACTTACAATATCTCTAAGGCTTGTAACCAGAATTCTTTTAATTCTAATTCCGATTATCGAAGAGTCCAAAGAACAGGGACCTCTCAAGCGGAACTATCCTGGCGAGAAGCTTTTAATCAATGTGGCTCTTTAGAAAATGAGGTTCCTCCAGCAGATTCTGGGCTTCGAGAAACAGACACCATTCTTCGTTCCGATCCGTTTTAATATTTTTTTAGGAGTGCAGTATGTCACTGGTAACTAAAGACCAATTGGTTCAAAAATTAAATCCCATTTACCTTCCTCATGAAATCGAGGAAAGGATCCTTCCTTTAGCGGAAGAAATTAACCGTCTCAAAAAAGAAAAAAATGCGGTGATCCTCGGCCACAATTATATGACTCCCGATGTGTTTTGGGGAGTGTCCGATATCATTGGAGATTCTTTGTATCTTTCGAAAATGGCAAAGGAAACCAAAGCCGACATGATTCTCTTCAATGGAGTTCATTTTATGGCGGAGACTGCAAAAATTCTATCTCCAGAAAAAAAGGTTCTGATTGCTGATCTAAAAGCAGGATGTTCTCTTGCAGAAGCCATTACAAGAGACGATGTTAAAGCTCTCAAAGCCAAATACCCTGGAGTTCCTGTCGTTACGTATGTCAACTGTTCGGCGGAAGTAAAAGCAGAAACCGATGTTTGTTGTACTTCAGCCAATGCCGTACAAATTGTAAATGCTGTGGAAGGAGATACTGTGATTTTTTTGCCAGATGAGTATTTGGCAGGAAATGTGCGTAATCAAACATCCAAAACCATCATTTCCCATCCCGGACGTTGTATGGTGCATGAAATGTACACACCAGAAGATATTCGTTCCGCAAAACGATTGTTTAGTGATGGACTCACTGTGATTACACATCCAGAGTGTCATGAAGATGTGGTGAAAGAGGCCGACTTTTCTGGATCCACTTCCCAAATGGTTGATTTCATTCGGCAAAGTAAAACAAACAAAATTATGCTTGTGACAGAATGTTCGATGGGTGATAATTTGCGCGCGGAATTTCCTGAAAAAGAGTTTGTATCCACTTGCCAAACTTGTCCGCACATGAAGAAAATTACTTTGGAAAAAGTGAGAGATGCCCTTCTAAAAGAACAGTTTGAAATCTTTTTAGATGAAGAAGTGATTCGCCTCGCACAAAAATCTGTGAATCGTATGTTAGAATTGAGTTATAAAAAGTAGGATCTATGTTTAGAGTTGGAAACGGAATCGATTTTCATAAATTAATCCATGAACCCTTTCGCCCGCTAATTTTGGCTGGTGTCGAAGTAAAATCGGAGTTCGCCTTTCTTGGTCATAGTGATGCGGATGTGATCTTACATGCTGTGGCAGATGCGATTCTTGGCGCTTTAGCATTGGGTGATATTGGCGTTCACTTTCCCGATACAGACCCGCAGTATAAAAATATGAAGTCCACTCGCATCATTGAGAAATGTTTGGACTTGATGGCAGAGAAAAAATTTAAACTAGTGAATATCGATTGTACTTATGTGGGAGACCATCCCAAAATCAATCCCATTCGTGCAGAACTCAATGCCTCTTTAGCAAGTATCACCAAGTTACCGTTAGACTGTGTTTCGATCAAAGCGACTACTTCCGAAGGAATGGGTTCACTTGGTCGTAGTGAAGGTGTGATGGTAATGGCAACTGTACTACTGGAAAGTACAAAGGTTAAGTCTTAAAATAGTTTTTGTTTTCCTTGGGCGATATGGTCGAGATCGGCATCGCTAAAGAATAAAAATAGAAGTTTGGAAAGGGTGTTTGGGCTTGTTTCCAATTCCCATTTTCCATGGATGCGAACACCGTTCTGGATGGCTTCCAAACGGTAGGATTCTTTTAAGGTCCGGTAGTGTTTGAATCCTTCTGCAGAAATTTGGAACCCTGTCTGGCCTTGTGTGTTGGCAGAGGTTGTAGTGCATTTTACTGTTTCGCCCATGATTTTGGTTTCCCAACTTTCACCTATGACTGGCAATCGAGAGGATTTGGGTTGGAAGGAGTCATAGAGAACTTTTTGTACTAGTTCTGGTTTGTTTGTGACTTCCCAGGTCCGTTCCACCTGAGTTTCATTTTGTCGGAATACAGCAATACCAAAGACCAAAACAAATACACCAAAGACACGAAGATACCAAATCATATCTCCATTGAAAAATCTATTGCCTAGGGATCGATTGAAATTTATTTTTCTCCTACCGAAGGGAAACCTGAGGGAGGGTTTTGCCACTGCACGCAGGAAGAGAAATATCATCGAAACGTGTCTCGGGACTGATTCAAGTGTATCAACGCGAGAATCATTTATCACGCCACACCAATCCCTTTCCGGAAAATTTAGATGATACGATTTACAATCGAATTCTAAAAGATCCTAACTATTGGATCTCTCAAGATTTAGAAGATAAAATCATTCAAATTATATCCCAATCCCTCGATATTTCAGGAATTCTGTATCATCTTGGTACAGAAAGTCTTATCACGAATGCGTATGATTTACTTCCTCTGGATGATTCTCGGATTGATTTGGAGGAGATGATAGAACGTCTTCCTATTTTGATTGGTCGCCTAACGCGAGCAGTCTATCTAAATGTAAAACCTGTTTCCAATCAAAAAGTGATATTTCTATTCAATTACTTACCTGAATACCAAGAGAAGTGGTACGATGCCGTATTTTTTCAAGGGATGTTGAACGGGCTTGCCGTCCTCTTTGAACTCAAAGAATTCAATATCCGAATGACTAAAACAAAACTTTTTGGAATCCATGTATCTCACAAAGAGTTAGGTGATGATATTTTATTTGGGGCCGATTCCAATGAATATGAAATGGAATGGTTGGAAGACAATTTGTTTTTGTCTCGCTCGCGTTTGACAAAAGACGATTTAACAAACAGGCATCGAGTGATGGTTACCTCTAGAGTGGATTCCCAACTGGAAGAAATTTCTATTATCGATGTGAAAGATGTTGTAGGAAAGTCTAGGGAACTAGCGATCGAAAATCGCGATTTAGAAGCGGCAGTTGAAGTATTAAAATCTTTCAAACAAGAATTAGAAAAAAAACAACTCTCAATGGAAAAGGACTTACGGTTGGCAAAAAACATCCAGAAGGGTCTTATTCCAGAAATCATTCCCGATTGGAATGGAATCCAGTTTTGGACAGCATTTACCCCAATGCAAGAAGTGAGTGGGGATTATTATGATTACTTTCCGTATAATATGGATAAGTTGGGAGTTGCTGTTTGTGATGTTTCTGGTCACGGAGTCCCTGCAGCTTTTATTACGGCATTATCTAAGTTACTTTTTTCCAATTTTAAAAAACCAAAACCATCGGAAACATTCAAACTAATTAATCGGGAGTTGTTAGACTTAGTCAAACAACAAGGTTACACAACTTGTGTTTATGTTTTGATTCATGATGATTATAAAGTTTTGTATTCCGTTGCCGGCCACCCAAGGCCCATTCTTTATCGAGCAAAAACAAAACGAGCTGAAATTTGTGAAGGAGACGGAACCTTCCTGGGTATGTTTCCCGATGCCGGCGATACGTTTAGAGATCTGCAAATCCAATTGGAGCCGGGTGATAAATTATTTTTATACACAGACGGACTCACCGAAGCAGAAAATGATAAGGGAATCGCGTTTGGAGAACATAGACTCATCCAAATCATCGAAACCACTTTTGAAAAATCCATCCAAGAAACTGTGGAAACCATCCTAACCATTCACAAAGAGTTTACTATGGGTACAGACCCAATGGATGATATCACATTACTTGGTCTTCAGTTGTCTCCCAGGCTTCCCGAATTCAATTTGATTAAAGCGAAAGGAGATGAAGCTTACCGAAAAAAAGAATTCAATGAGGCTGTAGTTTTTTATGAACAAGCACATCAAATTTTACCTCGTGAACTTGATACCCAACTTTCTTATGGGAAGGCACTTGCCTATAGTCAGAATTTTGAAAAAGCCATCCATTTGTTAGAGTCTTATAATAAATTCAAAACCAATCATTTTAAATCACATTCAGTTCTTGGATATTGTTATTACCAAATGGAAATGTTTGAAAAAGCAGAAGTAGAATGGAAAAAGGCTCATTCCATCAATGACTCAAATTTATCTAATTTGTATAACTTAGCACAATTGTATCGAAAGTTAAACGAAAAGAAAAAAATGAAAGATGTCATCGAAAAGATGAAAAGAATTGAGGAATCTTATCTTCATATCCTTCCACTTGAAAAGAAGTGGGAGTCTTTACCTGATGAATAGAATCAAAGTTTTAATCCTATCACTCCTTTTTTTTCATTTTAGTTTTCCCAAAGATCATAGTTTTCATTCTGATTTTGGGTTGGAGTGGTGTTACTTTGTGGGGCATTTAGAATCTGATAAAGGAAATTTATATGGCTATGAATTGTCTTTTTTTCGACTGAAGTTTTCTGATGAAACCGATTGGAATCCAGAAGTGTATCCTGTTCATTTTGCGATTTCTGATTTTTCTTCTAAAAAGTATAAAAATGCCCAAACCATCAAACGAACCATAGGTGGTCTTTCTGGATATTCAGATAAATTCATTTATAGTGGAACCTATCGGTTGGAGATTATTTCCAAAGATAAGTTTCATATTGTGGCTGAGTCAAAATCAAAAGATTTGAGTTTGGATTTGGAGTTACAAGGAAATGGAAAAATCCTTGTCCATGGCAAAGATGGGATCTCTATTAAATCCAACCGTAATGCCAATATTTTTTCGTATTACTATAGTTATCCGAGACTCAAAACAAAGGGAAATCTTTTTATAAATGGGAAGAGGGAGACTATTGTTTCTGGAAATTCTTGGATGGATCATGAGTGGAGTGAAAAAAATTCAAAGTCTATCCCTACTTTGGCTACAGGGGAAACTGGTTGGGATTGGATTTGTTTGTCGGACAATTTAGGTGAGGACTTTGTATTTTTCCGATTTCGGGAGTCAAGCCAAGAGGACCCAGATATTTTTGGAACTTATCGAAATCCAGAAGGAAAAACTACCTATTGGAAGGAACCGGGTCAAATCCAAATGGAAACTGTAGGATCCTTTTGGAAAAGCCCCGCTACAAAAATAGAATACCCACTCCACTGGAAAATCAAATACCCTGGTGGAGAATGGATAGTGTCTCCCATTTTCAATGAACAAGAGTTTGACGGAAGTAAGTCAACATCCACAATTTATTGGGAGGGTGGAGTGGAAGCCAGAGATCCAATTCAAAAAAAGTCAGCCAAAGGATATTTAGAATTGAAAGGTTACAAAAAACCGAAAGAGTGGTGGGAGTTCTAAGACATGTGGAAATATTTTCTAAAACGTTTTTTACTCATCTTTCCAACCTTACTTGGAATCACTTTCCTTGTTTTTTTGATTTCCCATTTTGCTCCAGGGGGCCCACTGAATAGTGAGATCGCCAAACTAAAAGGTACAGGAAATTTAGCTGGTGCTTCGACCAAACAAATTTCGCAGGAAGAAATCGAACTCATCAAACAAAGGCTCCATTTAGACAAACCCGCGCCAATTGCTTATCTACTTTGGCTGAAACAAATTGTTCAATTTGATTTAGGGGAGTCAAGGTTACACTCTCGTAAGGTATCAGAACTCATTGTAGAAAAACTTCCTGTATCTCTTTTTTTTGGACTTTCTGGTTTCTTTTTAACTTATTTGATTTGTATTCCTCTCGGAATTCAGAAGGCATTAAAAGAAGGAAGCCGGTTCGATTTCATTTCTAGTTTTATTATCTTTTTTACCTATTCTTTACCAGTTTTCGCCTTTGCGATGTTACTCTTATATTTGTTTGCCTCGGGAGAGGTATTCTCCTTTTTTCCTTTAGGGCATGAAGTTTCTGACTTCTATGAAGATTTGAGTTTTTGGGGAAAGGTAAACGATCGACTTGCTCATATGTTTTTACCTGTGATCTGTTATGTGGTAGGAAGTTTTGCAGTCCTTACACTACTCATGAAAAATAGTTTATTAGATCAAATTGCAAAAGAATATGTTCGCACGGCCGTATCCAAAGGACTTAGTTTTTCGGATTCCATCTTTCGTCATGCATTTCGAAATTCACTCATTCCGATCGCTACTGGTTTCGGAAGTAACTTAACTTTAATTTTTTCAGGTTCTTTGTTCATTGAGTTGGTCTTTAATATCGATGGGATGGGCCTATTAAGTTTTGAAGCAGTTAGAGAAAGGGACACGGATCTTATGATGGGTTTACTTCTTGCTCAAAGTTTTTTAGGACTAATCGGAAAGATTGTCTCCGATTTCTGTTATATACTGATAGATCCGAGGATTGATTTCGAATGAATTTTATTTCAAACCCGGCAAACATTCGTAAGTGGGAAAAGTTTAAAAAGAATAAACGTGCTTATTATTCGATGTTAATTCTTTTTTATACTTATATATTGTCTTTGTTTTCCCCTCTTCTTATCAATAATAAACCACTATTCATTTTGTATGAAGGGAGTGTTTCGTTTCCTATTTTTAGTTTTTATCCAGAAACAAAGTTTGGTGGAGCCAATCTAACCGAACCCAATTATAAAAAACTCAGTAAAGAGTCGCGGTTTGTCGATTCATCCAATCATATGTTGTTTCCACCTATCCCTTTTGGTGTAAATGAAGACAATTTGGAAAGTTTAGAAGAAGGAACCAATCCTCCTTCTAAACCTTCACTTCGTCATTGGATGGGAACCGATGATCGGGGTCGGGATGTGTTCACTCGTATCATTTATGGATATCGGTTGGCGATGACTTTTAGTTTGATCCTCATCATTGTCGAGATCCTCCTTGCCTCCTTT
Organism: Leptospira abararensis; assembly: GCF_016918735.1. Taxonomy (GTDB): domain Bacteria; phylum Spirochaetota; class Leptospiria; order Leptospirales; family Leptospiraceae; genus Leptospira_A; species Leptospira_A abararensis. Next base: position 67,701 of record NZ_JAFFPR010000018.1, on the reverse strand, counting down.
ATCGGTGGAATTCAGGGATATTTTGTGGGTCGATTGGATTTGTTTTTACAAAGGATTATAGAAATCTTATCTGCGATTCCATTCCTATATTTGATTTTGATTATGGGTTCTTTTTTTGGACGTGGATTTATGGTACTCATTGTTACTTACGGATCTTTGAGTTGGATTGGACTCAGTTATTATATGCGTGGTGAGTTTTTAAAACTCCGCAAACAACAGTTTGTTGATGCAGCAAAAACTTTAGGAGCCTCTTCTTTTTCAATCATTATGCGTCACCTACTTCCGAATTCCATTACACCTCTTGTTACTTTTTTACCTTTTATATTAATTTCAGCAATCTCTGTTCTTTCGGCCCTTGACTTTTTGGGTTACGGAATTCCAGCTCCCAATCCTTCTTGGGGAGAGTTGATTGGGCAAGGAAGAGAAAGACTCACGGCCTGGTGGTTGATTACCTTTCCATCCGTGGCTTTGTTTCTGACCATTTTGTTTTCGGCATTTGTTGGTGAGGGACTCCGGGATGCGTTTGATCCCAAAGACAAGGTGGTTTACGAATGAGTGCAAGTCCAAAAGCCATCCAAGTTAAAGACCTCTCCATTCAAATTAAAACTGATGATGGGATTTTGCCCATCGTTGATCATGTAAATTTTTATTTGGCAAAAGGGGAAACTTTGGCTCTTGTCGGTGAGTCTGGTTGTGGAAAGTCTATCACTAGTTTGGCCCTCACTCAACTATTGCCATCCAACACAACTTTGTATCCCACAGGATCTATTTTATTTGAAGAGAATGATTTGCTCAATTCTTCACAAGACCACCTAAGATCTGTTCGTGGAAAGGAAATTTCTTATGTATTCCAAGAACCATTTTCTGCGTTAAATCCTCTCCATAAAATTGGAGCCCAACTTACCGAAGGATTTTTATTACATGGGCTTGGTTCCAAACAAGAAGCTGAAGATAAAGCGATTTATCTTCTCGAAAGAGTTGGGATTACCGATGCAAAACTTAGATTGGGGCAATATCCTAATCAATTTTCGGGTGGGATGTTGCAAAGAGTTTGTATTGCAATGGCACTCATGTGTGATCCAAAAATTTTAATCGCCGATGAACCCACAAGTGCCATAGATGTCACCATCCAATTGCAGTTGATTGAACTTCTAAAAGAATTACGGAAAGAAAATGGAATGTCGGTTCTTTTTATTTCTCATGATATTGGACTCGTAAGCCATATTGCGGATCGGATTGCCGTGATGTATGCGGGAAAGATCATCGAACAAGGAAATGTGGCCGATGTCATTGACAGTCCCAAACATCCATACACACAAGCCTTAATTGCTGCTTATCCCACCCATGAGAATATTGGTAAAAAATTAGTTACCATCGAAGGGATTGTTCCTTCTCCCAAATCCTATCCCACAGGGTGCCGGTTCCACACGCGTTGTAATGAAAAACTTCCAATTTGTAATCTATCAGTTCCTCAAACAATACCGATCGCTGAGCATCAATCAGTAGATTGTTTTTTATACGGAGGTAATGAAAGTGCTTAAAGTAAAAGACTTAGTTGTATCGTATAAACAATCGCAATCACTTTCTTTTTCTTCTAAACGACTCGTGGCCGTTGAGGGAGTTAGTTTTGAAATTCCACAAGGAAAGATTTTAGGACTTGTGGGAGAATCTGGTTGTGGTAAGTCCACCATTGGTCGGGCGATTTTATCTTTATTACCGTTTGATTCTGGTTCCATTCAGTTTGAAGATAAAGAAATTAAAAACATTCCTAAAGAAGAACAAAAAGCACTTAAACGAAAAATCCAAGTTGTATTTCAAGACCCGTATTCTTCATTAAACCCTCGTTTTACGATTGAGGAAATCATAACCGAAGGATTACAAATCCATTTTCCAAACTTATCCCCGGCAGAGAAAAAAGAAAAAGCAGTTAAAGCACTAACAGAGGTAAATTTACCATCCGATATTTTACATCGTTACCCACATGAGTTCAGCGGTGGACAAAGGCAGAGGATTGCTATCGCTAGGGCTTTGATTTTAGAACCAAACCTTGTTGTTTGTGATGAAGCAGTTTCGGCATTAGATATTTCAACGCAAGCACAAGTAATTAATAATATTTTGTTATTACGTGATAAATATGGACTATCTTATTTGTTTATATCTCATGACTTGAATATTGTAAAACATGTATCTGATAGAATTGCTGTCATGTATTTAGGACAAATTGTCGAAGAAGGAAGCCGTGATGAGATCAGCAAAGCGCCCTTACATCCCTACACAAGGGCTTTATTTTCTGCTAGTTTTGATTTAAAGGATCGAACAAGAGTTACGAAGACATTGAAGGGAGAAATTCCTAGTTTGATGAACAAACCCAAAGGCTGTAGGTTCCATACAAGATGCCCCATTGTTCAAGATATTTGTAAAACGGAAGAACCTGCGGAAAGTTTTCCTACACCAACAAGTAGAGTAAAATGTCATTTCCCTTTAAAGTAAAATTTTAATGAACTTAAGTATTCGTGACAAAATCAAAGGAGTGGTCGGTAAAATCCTACTGACTCTAATATTTGTCGTTTCTATGACGATGTTTTTTATTCTGTATCCACTGTTAGCAGATCCAGATTATTATAAAAAATTAATTTTAGATACAACAAATCAACTCACGGGCCTACAGGTGAATTACCAAACATCAGAGCCAGTGTTCTTTCCTTTTCCAGGGATTGAGTTGGCCGAGGTGACTGTATCAAAGAACGAAGATGAGTTGATCCAGGTTCACAAACTTAGAATCGAAGTTTATTATGGTGTTTTTGTTGGCCAAGCTTTAGAAATCAGAAAGATATATCTCAATACAGGAACTGTGGAGATCACACGTGAAAAGGATGAATCTTTTCCAATGTTTGAACGTGTTCTCTCTAAGTCAGAGGTGATTCCAGAAAAAACAACCCAAGGTACTGAAGAGGTTGTTCCTTCTGAGACAAAATACTATTTTTCCAAAGTATTCGCTAACTTTGTAAACCAAATCGAAATTAAAAACATCACAATCCTATTTGAAGATAAACTGTATTCACGAAACATCAAATTGTATCTTTGGGAAACCACCTTTCAGTTGGATCGAGATTTGAGAAATTTTGATGTATATATCTATGGTAAGTTAAATGATGAGCCAATATCTTTTAGTTCAAACTTTTTGTTTGTTACTGATGAAATGACCTATGAATCGGCGAGATTTGAAGGAGAATTTTCTTTTCAAAACTTAACAGGTTCGGACCTTCACGATATAGTAATCATTTTTACTTATGGTGATTTGCGTTTAGCAAAAACTACAGGTAATATCCCTTTTTACAAACGAGACGAGACAAAAATATACGCGATTGTCGATCGATTGCACATTAAAGACTTAGCTTTAAAAGATGGTAAAACATTCGCAGACGGCCATGTATCAACAATTATCAATTATGACATTCAAGAGAAAAAAATATCTTTTGCAAACATTCTTGTTGATTGGAAGGGAAAATCCAAGTTAAGCGGATCAGGATATGTAAATTTTTTAAAGCCACCCCTATCTCCAACAATTTCTTTTGAAGGGACTTCGGAATATTTAGATGTTCCTAGTATCATTAAGGTTATTAAAATTTGGGTCGATCCTGATTTCGAAAAATCAATTCTAACGAGAGACATTCCAAGCACAGGCTATGTAAATCGAATGAATGTATATTTAAATTTTAATTTGCGAAATCTAAATGCAGGAGATTTCCATGCAGATTTTCTAAAATTAAACTTACATTATGCAAAAAGAAAGCTCCAGATCACTAAATATGATTTAAAGGCCTACGAAGGAATTGTGAATGGAACAGGTCATTATCTTTGGGGAAACAATGCAGGTTTAGAGATAAAAGGTAATATCAAAAATTTAAGTGTGGCTCCGATACTCTCTGATCTTTTTAAGATTTCTCCTATCACAGGAAAATTGGATTCTGAATTTGTTTTGGTATCCCCTGCAGATACAGAGGATGGACTTATTTCTAATATACAAGTATTGGGGAATGTCAATGCTTCTAACGGCGAACTTCTTAGTTATACAAACATTTTGAAGCCAATTAGTTCGATTGGTAGTGTAATCAATTTGAAGAAAGTGGATTTTAGTCGAGCCACTCCTTATCGTGAGTTAAAATTTGATTTTCATTATGCAAACGAATCGATTGAAATACGCAACTTCGCATTGAAGGCAGATGGAATCGCAGGTTCTGGCGGTGGTAAAATTGGATTTAATAAAAATATCGATATGAGGTTTACCATTGGTTTTCCAGGTGTTGCCGGTAGGGCATTAAAACTTCCCATTATCTATAGAGGAACTTATGGAGTTTCGGCTCCATTCATAGATCCCATCTGGCTTGGTTCTGTCTATGCTGGAACCATCTTTCTTGCAAGCCCTGCTGGTGCAGCTGTTGGTGGGATTGCAGGCTCAGCTATGTCTGACTATGTCGATAAAGCAGTGGATAATGTCTCTGGCGGTGTAAAAAGGGGGTGGAAAGGAATCAAGTCACTGTTTGGTGGGGAAGAGGAAGAAAAGGAAAAATAAAACTAACTTATGAAGCGCTGTTGGAAAAGAATGAAAATGGTGGAAAATAAGACTTAGAATAGAAATTTCACTCTTCTTCGTTACGAATCGGAATTCCTTCCTTTTTCAAAATCTTGAGGGCGTTTGTGGAACCGGACACTCCATCTCGAATCTTATAATCAAAATCCATTTGTCCATCTATTTCAAGTTCGGTGAAGTGAAATCGTTTGGCCCAAGGAATTTCTGCGAGTTTTAAATCGTGAGTTGTTAAAAATACTATCGTTTGTTTTTCCCGTAAGACAGAAAGAATCTCTCTAGTGGCAATGTACCTTTCTTTGGAATTCGTTCCCTTTAAAATTTCGTCCAAAAACAAAACGGGAACCTTCTTATGATTGTCAGCCGTTTGGATGATAGAAGACAAACGTCTCACCTCACTATAAAAAAAGGAAACCCCATCTTCCATGGAATCTTGGGAGCGAATCAGTGTATGGATTTGGAATTCAGGAAATTCAAACTCCGAACCAAGCACAGGAGCACCCGTTCCAGCAAGTAATAATGACATGGCGATGGATCTTAGATAAGTAGTCTTTCCACTCATATTGGATCCGGTCACAATCATTAAATCCCCAGGTGACATTTTCGTAAGTGGATTGAACACACGGCTTTCTTTGGGAAGTAAAGGATGAACCAAACTCGTCGCACTGAGATTCCCAGTTGGAGAGGAAGTGGCAAAGGTAGCTTCAGGAAATAAAAATCCAAAATTCACAAAGGGAAGCTCTGCATCTGTTCTTATGATAAGAAATTGCAGACCATTCCAAAGGTTTTCAAACTTCAGTTTCCATTTTTCTAAGGACTTAATTTTCCATAGGTCCCATAAAAATAAAATATTGAGAACGAGGTGAGGGAGGGGAGAGATGAGTAATTCAGAAGAATCTCCTAAAGAAGAAATTTGACCAATCATTCGTTTGGTGGTCTTTCGATCTTTTGCCAAATAAACAAAAGTTTTTTCAAATCTTCCCGCCCCAGAAGACAAAGTTTTAATTTCTTTCCATTGTTTTAATGAGTCATTTCTGTAACTCAAAAATAATAGTCCATTGGTTAGTAGAAGTAAAGGGATCAGTGGCAGATCAAATAACAATCCAAGAACCAAATAAATAGGTGAGAATATCCCCCAAATTGGGAAAAAATACTTTAACCCCCCCCTTTTTTTCCAAAAAGAATTTTCTGCACTCACCCGCGGTAGAGGAAACTTTTCATTGGTTTCTGATTCGGGAACCAAAAACTTTCGGAGCAAATGGTAAGCGCGAAAAGGTTGGTTTAAAATTATTTTAATTTCAATCGGATCAAAATTGAGTTTTATATCTTCGATTGGTTCTTGCAAAAAACGTTTGAGATAGGTTTGGAATCCAATTTCGGTAATGGTTGTATCATAAATTCCGAGAAATCCTTGTTTGGTGCAAAGGTCTAAATCAATCGATAGAGGATGGTTTCGCACAAATTCAGGATATTCCCAAAGTTCTCGTGTTTTTAACTTTTTAAACTCACCACGAAGTCTGTTGATCTCTTCCAAAACAAAGGTCTGTGTTTTTTTTGCATATTCGATCTGTATTTTCCGTTTTGCATATAACTGCACCAAATAGACAAAGGGAATGAGAATGAGAAAGGAATATGTATATTCTTTCCAGGATTGTTTGGTTAGATAACAAAGTATAAGAGCACTAGTAAAAAGGGCAAAGGTAACAAAGCGGAAAATAGAAACTTTCCTTAGTTTTTGAGAAAGGGATTGTATTTTGTTTTGGTAACGTTTGTTCCTAAGGTTTAGGAAAACATAAGTTGGATTAGTGGAAAAGGGGTCGTTCGTAATTTTCTTCTTCCCTGCGAGAAATCTCTGTGTCGAGTACACGGATTAGACTTCCTAAGTCATTTAATCTCCATTTATCGATCAGACGACCTCTTTCGCGGCCAGAAAATTTGTTCAAATACAGGGTGCCAAACAGGTCTTCCCCGTACTCGTAAGCAACGAAACGCCCGTTCCGTCTGCCAGTAGAATTTTCCAATCGAATCGTCATGAACGAATACCAATCACCAGATAAAAAAAAATAGTACAAGCAAAATTTTTTGCTTCAGGATATTCATTTTCCGGCGATACATATATTGGGGAAAGGCTACTTACCACGGATGGTGGGAAACCTTAAAAACAAATACCCCGGAAACCGGAAAGCACGGAGGCTTGTATGGATTTCTATCCCGATATGAATTTGGAGTTTAAAAGCTCCTTTGTGAAGACCAACCAGTTTTTAGCCAACACACAAGATCAAAGCCTGCTCCCTCAAATGGGACTTGCGGCAGGTAACCTACTCAATCTCTCTCAAATGACCAAACTTCGCGAAATTCGCGAACGACACTTGAAAAAAGGACACCAACGCGAAGGGTTCCACTGGGACTAAATGCCTAAATTTCTCTTGACCATCTGAAAGTAGGGTCTATCATAAAGACCGCTTTTAGATGGAGAGATATGGCAAATAACCTAGCAGACGTTTATAAGGAATCCGCAGAAAAATTCGGTCCAAGACCCGCATTCTGGTATAAGAATGCCCAAAAGGATTACCAAGCCCTCACTTACAAGGAACTCTACGAAGACGGACTCGCACTGGCAGAAGCCCTCATTGATTTAGGAGTTAAGGCAAGAGAACACGTGGGTGTTCTTGCTGACAACCGTATGGAATGGATCATCGCTGATTGTGCGGTGTTAACTGCAGGTGCCGCCAACGTTCCACGGGGTTCTGATATCACAGATTCAGAAATTGTTTATATTTTGAACCATTCGGAAGCGAAAGTTGTTTTCTTAGAAAACGATAAAGTATACGAAAAATACAAAAACAACAAATCCCAAGTGAAGTCGGTTAAAACCGTCATCATTATGGACAAAGACACCAAACTCAAATCAGGTGCTGGAATCCTTCATTTTTATGATCTCCTAGAAAAAGGGAGAGATATGCGTGCTAAAGGAAAACGAGAAGCTGAAAAACGAATGGCCGGAATCAAACCGGACGATTTGTACACTCTCATTTATACTTCAGGAACCACAGGAATGCCAAAAGGTGTGATGCTTATGCATTCCAACATGATCCACCAAATGCACTATGTAGTTCCTCGCGTTGCTAAAGTATCACCTGACGATCGTATGTTGTCTATCCTCCCTGTGTGGCATATCTTTGAACGTGTTGTTGAATACTTTGCTATCATCAATGGTGGTTCTACTTATTATACAAAAGTAACAGAACTTCGTAACGACATCCAAAAAGCAAGACCTACCTTTATGGCTTCGGCTCCCCGTGTTTGGGAAAGTATTTACAATGGGATTTACACACGTATTAACGATCCCAAACAAACTCCTCCTGTGAGAAGGTTTTTGTTCAAAGTCGCATACTTCTTTTCTAAACACTACCATGCAGCCATTCGATTTTTAAAAGGTTGGGAAGTGGATTATGAAGGAAGAAACATTTTCCAATCCTTAGGATTGGCTATTTTTTCTGTCATTAAACTTTTGTTAACTGGCCCATTCACTGTGACTATCCTTGCTATTTTGGGAGCACAGTTTGGTTTGCCAGAGGACAGTGCATTCAGAACTCCACTTTATGTGCTTGCTGGCCTCGGAGCTCTTTTTAACTCCTTTACTTTGGATCGAATCGTTCTTTCGAAAATTCGACAAGCTACGGGAGGGCATTTACGTGCTACTTTATCCGGTGGTGGAGCTCTTCAGAAACATGTGGATGCTTTCTTTATGGATATCGGTATTACCGTTCTTGAAGGTTACGGAATGACGGAAACAGGTCCTGTGATTTCGGCTCGAACTTTTGAAAGACCGGTGATGGGATCTGTGGGTGACATTGTGCCACTTAGCCAAGTACAACTTCGCGATGATGCTGGAAATGTCCTTTGTCATATCGACGATAAAAGAAATATCATCTTTGGTAAGTTAGGTGTTAAAGGTGTGGTTCATATCAAAGGACCTCAGGTAATGAAAGGATATTACAAAAATCCAGAAACTACCAAAAAAACCATTGTGGACAACTGGCTCAATACCGGTGACATTGGGATGATTAACTTCAAAAAGACGCTGACTCTCACAGGTCGTGCGAAGGACACTATCGTTCTTCTTGGTGGAGAAAACGTAGAGCCGGTTCCTATCGAAAACAAAATCGATGAGTCAACTTACATTAAACAGTCGATGATTGTGGGCCAAGACCAAAAAGTTCTCGGTGCTATCATTGTTCCTGACTTTGATGCTCTCATTCCTTGGGCAGAAGAAAATGGAATCTCCGAAAAAAATCCTGAAAAACTAATCGCCAATCCTAAGATTGTGGATTTTTACAAAAAGGAAGTTCGTAATTTTAACAGTGTTAAAACGGGTTTCAAAAACTTCGAACAAGTGCAGTATGTAACACTCATTACAAAACCATTTGAAGTGGGTGATGAACTAACAAACCTAATGAAGATGAAACGACACGTAATTACAGAAAAATACAAAGACAGAATTTTAGAACTCTACAAAAACAGTTAATATGACTCCATTTGCAGAGATTTTTCATGGAGACCGCATCTTGGAAATCAAGATGCAGTCCAATGAGAAGAACACCTTCGATTTTGAAGCTTTCGTTTTATTCGAACAAATCTTAAACAAACATGCAAATAATCCAAATTTGCGTGTTTTGCTTTTTACATCCTCACAAACCCAGTTTTTTTCCAACGGGATCGAACCTACTCTGATGTATGGAAAATCAGAATCCGATGTTCGTAAGTCCGTGGAACAATTGTTAAGAACTGCCCAAACCTATTTTCAATTTCCAGTACCTACCATTGCCGTCGTAAACGGACATTGTATGGCAGCTGGGGCTGTGTTTGCTCTCTTTTCTGACTATAGATACATGGTAGACAAAGGGGGAAGGATTGGGTTTTCCGAAGCCATTGTTGGCCTTAACTTCCCTTCGATTCCAACCATTGTCTTACAAGATTTGGTAGGAGTAAAGGTGGCTCGTGACCTTTTATACACTGGAAAACAAATCAAAGGACCCGAAGCAAAAGAAATCGGACTAGTGGATGAATTATTTAGCGCCGAAACGTTGTTTGGTGAATCAATGAAATTTGCCGAATCACTTGCTAAACTAACCAATAACTCAAGCCGAGGAATGAAAACAGCCTTACGAGAACCCTATCGTAAGCGAATGGAATCTCTTTTTCAGACCGATGCTGATCTCTTTACAAAAGTCATTTTGTCTCCAGACGGGCAGGAAGGATTCCATTCCCTTATCGAAAAACGAAGGCCTAAGTTCGTTACTTAAAGCTAAATGGATTTGTTGTACTGATTAGTCAATTTGAGTAAAATCCTATCTGACCATTCAATTAGTAAAACTGGCTGGATTGACTCCTGGATGACTTTTAAAAGTCTAACCATTAGGAGTTACCCATGGCAGAAAATCATTATTATAACGCAAAAGATCTTGGAAAGTTTGGGGAAATTGGTCGCACCAATCCCGCTTTAGCAGACAAATTTTTTGGATACTACAATGCTGTGATGGCAGAGGGTGCTCTCACAGAAAGAGAAAAGGCACTGATTGCTCTTGCTGTCTCCCATGCTTTAAAATGCCCTTATTGTATTGATGCTTATACCACTACTTCGTTACAAAAAGGTGCAGATGAAGCACAAATGAATGAAGCAGTCCATGTGGCAGCTGCTATGGCGGCAGGAATTAATTTGGTTCATAGTGTACAAATGCAAAATAAAATTGACGAACTTTCTTTTTAGTTTATGGAAGTAACCGAACAATTATCCACCTTACGAGCATATAGTGGAAAGCCGTTTCACGAAACTGTAGGAAAATCAATTCCAGCAAGATCTTTGAAGGTTTTTCAAATCAATGTAGGAAGGTGGTGTAACCAAGCTTGTCGCCATTGCCATGTGGATGCATCTCCGAAGAGAACCGAGATGATGGATAAGGCCACTGTGGATCTTTGTTTGGACTTAATTTCTAAAATTCCAGAAGTGGAAACGGTAGACATAACCGGCGGTGCTCCTGAGGGGAACCCACACTTTCGTCATCTAGTCGAAGGGGCACGAAACTTAGGCAAACGTGTGATTGATCGTTGTAACCTTACCATTTTGGAAGAACCAGGTTATGAATGGTTGTACGAATTTTTAGCAGAGAACCAAGTGGAAATTATATCCTCACTTCCTTCTGTTTTGGAAAACACAACAGACAACCAAAGAGGAAAAGGTGTATTCCAAAAATCCATCACCGCCTTAAAGAAGTTAAATGATCTTGGTTATGGGAAAAACCTACCCATTCATTTGGTGTATAACCCCAATGGACTTTTTTTAAGTTCCAGTCAATCGCAGTTAGAAAGAGAGTATAAAGAATCTCTTTCTAAAAAATTTGGAATCATATTTAACCAGTTGTTTTGTATCAATAACCTTCCTATCAATCGGTTTTTGGGCTCTTTAGTAAGGGCTGGTAAATTTGAAATGTATATGGAAACTCTTGTCAATGCATACAATCCTGCTACTGTGGAAGGTCTTATGTGTTTAGATCAAATTTCTGTAGGGTATGACGGGACAGTCTATGATTGTGATTTCAACCAGATGTTAGATTTGAAATCCAGAGAAGTGAAACACCTAAAAGATTTCGATTTGCAATCCTTCCTTGGTCGAGAGATCGTTGTAGCAAATCATTGTTACGGGTGCACTGCAGGTGCGGGATCCAGTTGTGGTGGGGAGATTGTTTAGATGTCGATACAAAATGAAAAAGACCTACAAGGGATTTTAAAAGCAGGGAAGTTTGTAGCAAAGGTGCGTGAGTTATTAAAACTCTTAGCAAAAGCTGGAGTTTCGACCTGGGATTTGGACACTGTCGCCAAACAAGAGTTTGAAAAAGCAGGGGCATTCTCCGCTCCCAAATTTGATTATCAATTTCCAGGTTATACTTGTATCAGCACAAATTATGAAATTGCCCATGGAATTCCGAAAAAAGAAACCATTTTGAAGAATGGTGATTTAGTGAATATAGATGTTTCGGCAAAACTAGACGGCTACTATGCCGATACAGGGATTTCCTTTGTTGTCGGTGAGTCTAACGAAACACTCCAAAAACTTTGTGCAACAGCAATCGAAGGAACAATGCGTGCCACAGAACAAGCGTTCACTGGTAATTATTTACGTCATATTGGAAGAGAAATTCATTCTGCTGCTGTGGAAAATGGATTTACTGTGATTAAAAATTTAGCAGGCCATGGAACGGGAAAAAAACTCCATGAAGAACCTCAAGTTTTGGTTTATGAAGAAAAACGAGACCAACGAAAATTGGGTAATGGATTGGTTCTTGCGATTGAGTCTTTTATTTCTACCGGAAGCCAAACTGCTTATGAAGAAGAAGATGGTTGGACACTAGTTGCGAGTAATCGTCGTGGGGAACTCAGTTATGTTGCCCAGTGTGAACATACTGTCATCGTACAAAACGGAAAACCTATCATCGCTACACTATAGATTCAACTGATTCGGTAATTTACTGTTAACCGCAACCACATTCATTTGAATGGATATCCTTTGGAACAGATAGGCTCATCATCCTTATGAACTCATCGGAATCTCTCGAAATTTTCGAATCAGGGGCCTCTCCTGAAAAAGCTCGAGGGGTAATTATCCTTTGGCCAAGCACCGGTGGAAATGCGAGATCGTTTCGGATCCGAGATAGCGAGCTCGAGGCTTCAGGAATTCGCCTCATTCGGTTTAATCCCCCTTCCCATGGAAACTCTCCCGGAATCTACGATCCTAAAACTGCCATACAATTGTTAGATGGCTATTTAAAGGAAAGAGATTATCGGAACAAAGAACTGTATGGAATTGGTCACAGTGGGGGAGGGGTAGCCCTTATGATGTATGCCAACCAAATTCCGTTTCGGCATCTGTTTTTACTTTCCCCCATTTTAGATAGTGTCCTTAGCCTTCGGTTTTTATACGAATCTGGTTCCATTGAAGAGTTTAGTCGGCTCCTTTTGTTACCTGGCGTTTCTGACGATACGAACCCCAACAAACAAATATTAGATACTTTGGCAACTTCTCTGTGGCTAGAGGATGGAAAGATCCAACACTTAACTGTATCGATCAAAAACAGTCGTATTCAAGTCCAAGACTTATCTATTTTTCTAAAGAATCTATTTCTACCAGGATTTGTTGTGGATGGATCCTTCATCCAAAAACGAACCAAATACACGATCTTTCTTCCCAAAGAGGATAAGTGGTTTCCAAAAGCGTACACTGGAACTTTTGCCAAACAGAATTGTTTAGATTGTATTGAAATGCCGGATGCTCCCGATCATTTTTTTTCTTCCTCATGGCTTACGGTTTGGAAACAGATTAAAACCATTGGATTATCAATGGAAAGCTAGGAAATGAGGAAATTCGTTTAATTACTTTACAAATGAACTAGAGTCATTTAGAATCTCCACCTGTATCTTATGAGACCAATCTAATTTGGTCCGGTACAAAAGGAGGATTTGTGGAAACGATTTATTTTACACTGATTGGTTTTGCACTATGGACATTAGGACTTGGTGTGTTTTTGACTTCATTTAGAAGTATACAGGTGTTACTCGGCAAAAAAAAATCAAATGAGTTCCCTGCAGGGATCCAACACGGATCGGATTTCAATTGGAGACTCAACCGTGCTCATATCAATAGTTTGGAAAACCTTCCCATCTTTTTGACAGTGGTTTTTTTAACTTCTAGTTTTGGGATGATTGATAGTTTTGTGAACCAAGCAGGAGTTGTGATTTTGGGAGCAAGGGTTTTACAATCCCTCACTCATTTAACTTCCACAAGTGTTTTAGCAGTGAACGTCCGATTTACATTTTATATGATACAAATTGTAGCCTATATCGTTCTTTTGGTTCGTTTAGTTTAAACACCTTCGCGTTTTAAATCTCGGCCCATAAGAGCTTTGACAACTTCTTTTGGGTCTTTATCTTCGTATAACATTCGATAAACTTCTTGAGTGATGGCCATCTCCACACCCAGTTTGTCAGAAAGATTTTTTGTAGAAAGAGTCGTTTTGACTCCTTCTGCAACCTCATTCATCGAAGCTAAAATTTCTTTTAATTTTTCGCCTTTACCCAAACGAAAACCAACTGTTCTGTTCCTTGATGCTTCCCCACAACAGGTAAGAACTAAATCTCCCATTCCCGAAGGCCCAAGGAAAGTCATTGGATCTGCACCCATCTTGATTCCCATGCGTGTGATCTCGTTTAACCCGCGTGTGATGAGAGCAGCTCTCGTATTTTGACCAAACCCGAGTCCATCGGCAACACCAGCGGCAATTGCGATGACATTCTTTAAAGCACCGCCCACTTCCACACCAACCACATCGGGAGTCCAATAGGTTCGAAAGTAAGTGAAACTGAAAATCTCTTGCACACGTTTGGCGGTGGCTTCGTTTTTAGATGCGATGGACACAATCGTTGGAACTCGTTTGACCATTTCTTTGGCAAAACTGGGGCCAGAAAGATAAGAAAGTTGTGAATGGAATTGTCCAGGAAGTTCCGACTCAAAGATTTCGGATACAAGTCTTAGGCTTTCGTTTTCGATCCCTTTGGAGGCGGAAACAATGGGCACTTTGGGTGGGATATGGTCTTTGATTTCTTTCAAAATTCCCGAAAGGGCATGGCTTGGAGGAGCCGAAACAATCATATCCTTGTCTTTAACAACGTGGATGAGGTTGGTATCTGCTTTCAGCTTATCTGGAAGCACCAAATCCGGCATATGTTTAGTATTCATATGGTTTTCATTGATGGATCTTGCTTGATCCTCACTTCTGGTCCAAAGGGTAACGTCATAACCCTTGTCCGCTAAAATACTGCCTAGTGCAGTGCCAAAACTTCCGGCGCCAATGATACCAATCTTCATGAGTTCTGTATTCTAAATCTGCTTTCCAAAAAGGCAATAGAAAATAAAATTAAAATATGCTTTTGACGGATCTTCTCCGTTTCAATCCACTCAATCTCTTTTTGCCACCAAAAGTGGTCCCAAAGAGTAATTATAAAGTTACCTTGCTTTTGGGTAGCTTACGAAAGGTCATATCGACTGAGATCATTGCAGGGGATCCCGATTTAGAGAGTTTAGAAGTCTCTTCTGCCAAGGGTGAAGTCATTATGACAGGAGTTTACCGGATGGGTTGGCTCTGGATTGCACGTTTTTTAAAAGTGGAATCTATTCGTTACCGAGTCCGTCTGAAACCAGTTTCTGTAAAAGACAACAAAGCTCGTTTGAAAATTGTAGGTTACCGAGTTTGGGATACAAAACCAAGGCGTTTTGACTTTGTTAGGTGGTTTGGTAAAGTGGATCCTTTTCACAAAAAAAAAGTATTTGAATCTATCCTTTATGCGGCACCGCATCTGCTCTCCCTTACTGGTTTACAATGGGAAATTTTATTCGATTTAAATTACTTTTTAAATCTAGTTCCTTCCATTGCAGGAAAAATTGAAATCCAATACATCATTGGAGATAATAACGAACTTTATATCTTTGTAAGATCTTCTACCATCTTAAAACCACTTGTGGATTTTTTTGGCCCTGAATATTTAAAGATAGATTATATTGAAGAAGATCGTGATATTCAGATGTTACTTTGGGAAAATGAATAAATGAAAATTATTTATCTTACAGATATCCATGACGGACTTCATGGTTTAAAACGAATTCTGCAAACTACAGAAGCAGATTTGTATCTGTTTTCTGGAGATATTATTTATAAGGCATTTTTTTCCTTTGATCGTATTATTGATTTTTGCGGAGTCCAAGAAGAATTATATTATTTGTTAACAGAAAGAAAGGATGATTCCACTCCTTTTGATTTTACCACTCATGCCATTCGGTTTCCTGAAAAATATTCCACAGCCATTGTGGAAAAATCTCAAAAGTATAGAGATTTGTACAAACTCGCAGCCAAAACGATGAAAGAAAAATACGAAATCATCGAAAAACTAATTCTTAAATATGCAAAGTCGCCTGTGTATTGTTTGCCGGGAAATTATGATTTGGATTTACAATACACAGAACTTTACCAACGCGAAGTACATCGTAAAAGTTTTGAATTTGGAAATCTAAAAGTTTCTGGTTACGGTGGTGCTCCCATTTGGACCTCAGGGATTCCTGAAAAACTCACCGTAGTCTTTCACGAATACACAAAGAATGGTAAAAATTATAGCGAACCGGAAGATTTTTTCCGCGAAGAACTACCCGATATTTGTTGGATTCACAATCCAGCTTATGGATATTTTGATACCATTCCTGGTGTGGGCAAATGTGGAAGCCAAGGGATTCGAAGGTACTTAGATGATGAATCTCCTTCTCTTGTTGTTTCCGGCCATGTACATGAAGACCAAGGGATCAAAAAAACAAGAAATACGGTCTTTATCAACCCATCTAACTTTGGTGCTGTGGATTCCTTACATGGATTCCAAGAGGGTGGGTATTATGCGGAAATCATTATGGAAGGAAAAAACGTAGTCCAGTCCAATCTTTGTCAATTGCGAGGAGAAGATTGGCATACACTGATTGAAGTGGATTGCACAGAAAAATATCCGAAATTAATATCACAAAATCCTATCTCCACAGTGAGTTCTGAAGATTACATTCGAGGCAATTGAATGGTCACCTTTCTCACGATATGCGGGGTTTTATTCACAGCCGCCTTTTTTTTATATGCCCTCTCTGCCGTTGACAACCAAAGTTTAGATAAAAAAGAAAAAGAACGGCTCGCAAAAGAAGGTTCTTTAAGAGTCGGAGATCCAAGAAAGGTCTATGGAAAACAAAAAGATCCGAATTTACCACAGATTCGCCTATGCCCTGTTTGTGGGACAGTTTTGCGCAAAGATGAATTTTTATATGCAGCGATTTCTACTTATACCAATAGTGAAGGGAAAAAACAGGCTCAGATTTATGGATGTAAATATTGTTATTTGATTTTGGATTCGGAAAAAAAAACAATAGGTTCTTCAGAAACAACAAAAATAAAAGACAATGGATTTGGACCACCCGCGCCCACGGATGAACTATGAAACAGGGTTTGGATCTATCAGAAAGTTTATCGGCACTCAAAGGGATTGGCCCCAAACGAAAGTCCATACTTTTGGATCATGGAGTTACTACTTTTTTCGAACTCCTTACTTATTTTCCCAGGCGTTACTTAGATCGTAATTTTACAAAAGACATTATTTTAAAACAAGGGGATACGGTAACTCTTCTTGGAACCATTGCGGATAGTTATATCGTACATGGAAAAAAGAGTCGGTTACTTGTTGGGTTTCGAACCTTAAACAACGAACGAATCAATTTGGTTTTTTTTCGTGGTGTGAATTTTTTTCATAAAATTTTTACAGTAGATCGAAAGGTTGTGGTTTCAGGAAAATTAGATTACTTTAAAGGATACCAAATCCTCCACCCTGAATATGAATTTTTGTCGGACAAAGAGGAACCGGAAGATTCCATCCACGCAGGTCGTATCATTCCATTGTATCCATCCACGGAAGCTCTCAAAGAAGAGGGACTTGATTCCAAAGGACTACGAAAACTCATCCACCAAGTGTTGGAAGGGGGAAAAATTCCTGAAAACCTTCCCCAGAAACTGGTCAAAAAACGGGCGTTACTTGAACGTGACAAAGCATTTCATGAAATTCATTTTCCTGAAACCATGGAAGCCGTACAAATTGCACGAAAACGATTTGCTTATGAAGAGTTTTTTTATTTCCAACGTCTTCTATTGTACAAACAAAGGGAAAGACAAAAAATAAAACGATTGTTATGGCCACTTCCGAAATCTCCTTCCCGGGAAAATTTAGAAAAGAACCTTCCCTTCGAATTGACTGAAGATCAAAAAGTTGCAGTTAATACGATTCTTTCCCAAACCAAGTCTGATTCTCCTTCCGCATTTCTTTTACAAGGGGACGTAGGGTCTGGAAAAACCATCACAGCCCTTCTCATTGCTCTCCATTATATTGATAACCATATCCAAGTGGCGTTTTTGGCACCGACAGAAATTTTAGCACGCCAACACTACCAAACCATTTATAAATTTATGGGCAATATGCCTTTCCTTGGCATTGAACTTCTTTTAGGCGGCGAAAATAAAAAAACTCGATTAGAGAAACTGACAAGGATCAAAATGGGAGAATCCAATATCATCATTGGAACACATTCCCTATTACAAGAAGATGTGGTTTTTTCCGACCTGGGGCTTGTTGTGATTGATGAACAACATAAGTTTGGTGTGGACCAAAGAGAAACCATTCGTTCTAAGGGAAAAAATCCTGATATCTTGGCAATGACGGCTACACCGATTCCGCGGACACTTTGTCTTACTTTGTATGGAGATTTAACATTAGTAAATATCAAAACAAAACCCAAAGGGCGTAAACCCATCGATACAAGATGGTATAAAGAAGACAGAAGGGCCGGTGTTTATAATTCCATTCGTAAATATGTGGGATCGGGAAGACAGTGTTATATTGTATATCCGCTTGTAGAAGAATCGGAAAAAGTTGATTTGGAATCTTGCACTGTGGCTTATGAAAACTTAAAAACCAATATATTTCCTGAATTAAAAATTGGTTTGTTACATGGTAAAATGAAGAGTGCAGAAAAAGAATCGGTGATGGAAAAATTCAAATCAGGAGAAATCCAAATCCTTGTGACTACTACTGTGGTGGAAGTAGGCGTGGATGTTCCCAATGCTACCATTTTAGTAGTGGAACATGCAGACCGTTTTGGAATTTCCCAATTACACCAGTTACGTGGTCGTGTAGGAAGAAGTGATATTGAAAGTTTTTGTATTTTAATGACGGGTGATTTTATTAGTGATGAAGGAAAAGATCGTTTGGAGGCTCTTGTTAGTTCCAATGATGGATACTATTTAGCAGAAAAGGATTTGGCCATTCGGGGACCGGGGGAACTTCTGGGAGTCAAACAAAGTGGGCTTCCAGAATTTAAAATTGCCGATTTGGTTTCGGACCGGAATTTACTTGATGAAGCCAAAGAAGATGCTTCTTCCTTTCCTTTGGATGATCCAACGGAACTGGCTGAATTGAGTACAAGATTCAGTGAAGGCAAATTTTTATTTGCGAATTAATCTGAAAATTTTTAATGAACCTATCTATGTTTCGCAATCAATACATAACACTATTATTCGTTTCTTTATTTTTAGTTTGCGGGGAAAAACCGCTAAAAACATCTCCAACAGATTTATATTTAGGCCTAGATAAAACATCCTATTTAACGGGAAAATTTAACTCCCCTGGACCATTAGCGCCTGTTATCTTGGAGGAAAATGGAAAAGATCATTTCCTTAGACCCGATGTAAAAAAGGCTCTCCACCAAATGGTAAATGATTTTGAAGATTCAAAACCACCGACTTACAAACAACATATCTTTTTAGTTTCTTCCTTTCGTAACTTTAGTCACCAAAAAGGAATTTGGGAATCTAAATTCACCGGTAAAAAAACAATGCGTGTTCCCATCAAAGGGAAATCACCGGAAGAAATCACTAGTTTGATTTTAGAATTCTCCAGTGCTCCCGGAACTTCGCGCCACCATTGGGGAACTGATTTTGATATCAATGCTCTTGACAATGCCTATTTTGAAGAAAAGGGAAAGGGGAAAATCCTTTACGATTGGTTGAAACAAAATGCTTATAAGTATGGGTTTTGCCAATCTTACAACAGTTTGTCGACAAGAAACAACAAAGGATACCAGGAAGAAAAGTGGCACTGGTCTTATGCTCCTATTTCGAACCAACTCACTAAAGAATGGATCAAGGGATATACATCAGGTGAGATTCAATTGGTTGGAAGTTTTCTCGGAGCGGAAGTACTCGGCGACCGGGCTTTGGACTATGTTCGTTCCATAAACCCGGAATGTGAAAAGATTCAAAACCCTTCTTTATAGGGTTTTATACAAATTCCACATACTAGATAATAATGTCTCTGCGTCACTATAAATTGGTTTCCAATTTAGGAGTTCTCTGGCTTTTGCGGAAGAGGCAAGTAACTTGGCTGGATCCCCTGCTCGCCTTGGGCCTGTTTTGTGAGGAATGTTTTTTCCTACCACTTTTTCAGATAAGTCCGCCATTTCTTTCACAGAGTATCCGGCTTCAGATCCTAAATTTACTGTCAAACTTGCGTTTTTCGACATAATGTAATCTAGAGCTAAGACATGGGCCTTGGCTAAGTCCGAAACATGGATGTAGTCACGAACACAAGTTCCATCTTTTGTTTCGTAATCGGTTCCAAAAATTTCGTATCCATTTCGTATTCCCGCAGCAGCTTCCATAATGATGGGTAGTAAATTGGCAGGAGTTTTTTCGATTCCTTTGATGCGACCTTTGGGATCATAACCCGCTGCATTGAAGTAACGTAATCTTGCTGATTTTAATCCTTTTAGTTTATCAAACCATTCGAGGTTTTCTTCAATACAAAGTTTTGTATATCCGTAGTAGTTCTCTGGTTGTAAAGGATGGTTTTCATCGATAGGGAGATATTTCGGTGCTCCATAGACTGCGGCCGAGGAAGAAAAAACAATGTACTGACAACCATACTGAATGAGTGCATTTAATAAAGTAAAGGTTCCATTTAAGTTGTTCATTGTATACTTAAGTGGATCCGTCATGGATTCCCCAGCGGCCTTCCAAGCAGCAAAGTGAAAAACTGCATCTATTTTTTTGGCAAATGCCTGTTCCAAAATTTCTGGGTTTTGGATTTCGCCTTTGATGAATTCATTTCCAGGAAACAAATTGGCTTCGTTTCCTTTTTCCATATCATCAACAACTAGGATCTCATGTCCCAGTTCCATTAGTTCTAAAACAATATGGCTTCCGATGTAACCGGCTCCCCCGGTAACGAGAACTCTCATTCTTCGTCAGATCCACCTGAGACAAAACGATGATCTACAACTCCGCGTTTACTAGATTCAAAGAATTCGATGATTTTTTGAACTTCAGGAGCAGGGTTTGGATCTTTTTTTAATTCGACAAGTGCTTGTTTGGTGTTAAGTCCACTGTGGTAGATGATTTTATACACCCGTTTGATTGCCAAACGAACATCCGCAGAAATTCCTGCACGTTTCATACCTACTACATTCAAACTAACAACTGCACCTGGATGTCCGTCCACTGTAGCATAAGGAGGGACATCTTTTACTACTTTGGTAAGACCAGCTAACATCGCATAATCAGCAACTCGTACGAATTGGTGGACTCCAACAGAGCCCGAGATAAAAACTTTATCACCTATGACAACATGACCCGCAAGCATCGTATTTTGGACCATAATGTTATGATCGCCCACAATCACATCGTGAGCAATATGCACATTTCCCATAAGATAGTTATGGCTTCCGATCGTTGTAGCTTTTCCTTCTACGGTTCCTCGGTGGAAGATGACGTTTTCACGCATGTGGTTGTGGTCACCAATTTCTAAATAGGTTTTAGTTTCCGGTTTGAAGGCTAAATCTTGCGGCAATCCGCCGTAACTACCCCCGGAAGACAGTTTGTTGAACTTTCCCATTCGAGTACCCGATAGGATCTTTACATGGGATTCAATTACGGTTCCTTCGCCGATTTTGACATCTTTCTCAATGATACAAAACGGTCCTACTTCTACGGACTCATGGAGTTCCGCCTTCGGATCGATGATGGCAGTGGGGTGAATTTTCATAGTGTTTTACAAAAAAAACCGATTCCGACGACCTGCAAATGATTTTTTAAAATGTAATTTACACGCTTTTCTTAGTCTGTTTACTTTTGGTAGGGTGGTGTAACTTGCTTATAGATTGGTCTCGTATAGAATCTTTAGTGGATATGAACGATCCAGAGGACCAGGCCTGGTTAAAAGAGATGATCACCTCTCTTTTGGAAAACATGGCAACTCGGATCGAAAATTTGGGCCGTCTTTTGGTTTCCAAAGAGCCAAAGGATTTGCAGGCAGAATTACACCAAATCAAAGGTGTGGCTGCGAATTTTGGTTTAGCAGCTCTTTCGGATGTGGTGATCAAGGCGGAAGGTTTTGCAAAGGCAGGTGAAATTGACGCCTCGGTAGAAGAGGGAAAAAAAATTGCCGCCATATGGGAATCTACCAGACAAGAATTAGAAAAAAGGTTTTCTACTTAAAAAAATCACTGACTTGTTAGTTTGCGGCCGACATTTCCACGGCCGCCTTACTACCGTTATAAACTCCCTCGATTGTATTTCTAATTACGGATTCATTCATACGAAGTAACAAATCTTCTGATTCTGTGAATATATGGATGAGTTCTTTGGCGTGGATTGCTTCTCTACATTCCACAGTACCTTCCCCCAATTCTAAGGAACGAAGGACCGATGCGGCTTCATGATCTCCCACTCTCCGAATAAAAAGTTTGGGAACCGGATAAAAGGCAAGCTCCGATGGTTTTGTTACTAAAACATCTGTAATACGGATCAGTTTATCGGTTGCTGAAAATGCTTCCGTGTGCGAGGGGAAATGAAACAAAACAACAGGTGGATTGTTTTCATTATCTTCGGAACGTAACGGGTGACGTTCCATAAAATGAATCAAATCGTCCCAAGTGTTGATGGATAAATAAGGAATTTTTTGGACAATGAGAAACTCTTCAATGGATTTTAAAACTTTGGTATGGTCTCCTGTGTTGATCCAAAACACTGCTTTTTTATTTTGCAAATGGTGTTTACTCAATCGTATTAAATCAAGTACATAACCTTTTTGTGCCCCAGCTCCCCCAATAGGAATGAGAAACCTTCTACATTTTTTGGAATCAATTCTACGAACGCGATTTTCGCTATCAGTCACTGCATTTGATACAACATCTTCGGAAACCCAATGTCCGCCAACAGCTAGGTTTTCTTTTGGAACACCCATTTGTATAAATTTTGTATAAGCCGAAGGAGTTTGGACTAAGTTTAGTGCACCTGGCACAAGTAAATAATACTGTGGATGGTTATCGCAGATTAGATGGATTGTTTTTTGAAATCCAGATGCCACCGCGATTTGACCATTTAACGGATATGTGGTGATGATGGGTCCGTCGTTAGGAATTCCCTTCATCAGTCCCTTGTAAAGTTCTGCCAATTGGCAAGAAAGTTCTAAAGAGGTTAGATTTCCTTGGGACATAAGTTGTCCCCAGAGCCATTCTACTGGTCCACCAATCTCGGCACTGAGTCTAGAAAAATAACTATAACCAGAATCAATGTCTGCGATAGCTGTGGCTTCTGGAGACTTAATGGCTAGAAGGTCATGTAAGTACGTGGGAATTTGTTTTTTTAAAGAATGAGAATATACGGAGAGTGCCATGCGGTGGTGGCCATATCCCATACGTATGCTACCGACCACCAATCGTTTTTGGATGGGATGGTTTCCTTCGTTTGAGATCAGCTCCAAACCAGGATAAAGAGGGGAGGGTGAGGAAAACAAAGGAACAGCGGAGTTGCCAATGGAATAACGTTTTTGGAGGATTCCGCGAATGAGCCCTGCGGTTTGTTTGGATAAAAAGCCGGTTTCCAGGCCGAACATGGGTTCTCGATTCATGCAGGAAGTCTATCCATCTTCGATTCCCTTTCAAGTGAAATTTCAATTCTTAGCTGACAGGTGACTAAATTTGGCCATTTCTGGTATCTATGGAACAAGTTTATATATTGGGCGGACTAAGAACCGCATTCGGTAGTTTTGGCGGAACTCTCAAAGATATGAGTGCCGTAGACCTTGGAGTAGAAGTCTCCAAAGCAGCACTTCAGAAAACGGGTGTGGATCCATCTCTCATTGAAGAAAGTATTTTTGGAAACGTAATCCCCACAGGTAAAGACGGAATCTATTTAGCACGACATATTGGTTTGAAGTCAGGAGTCCCGATTGCGAGTCCCGCACTCACACTCAATAGGCTTTGTGGTTCTGGAATGGAAGCTGTCATCCAAGCTGCAAAAAAAATTATGTTGGGGGAAGCACATACAGTTCTTGCTGGTGGTGTAGAATCGATGAGTAACGCGCCTTATGTGGTAAGAAACGCAAGATTTGGTGTTCGTTATGGAAATTCTGAATTTGAAGATTCATTAGCAACAGGTTTAACAGATATCTATGTGGAACTTCCTATGGGAATGACGGCTGAAAATTTAAGCGACCAATATAAAATTTCTAGAGAAGAACAAGACCTTTGGGCTGCGACTTCACAAGAAAGAGCCGAAGAAGCAACAAACAAAGGAATCTTAAAAGATGAGATTCATGCCATTACGATTAGTGGAAAAAATCCTATTGTATTTGATAAAGATGAATTCATCAAAGGAAAAGCGGGTGCTACAAAACTAGCTAACTTAAAACCTGCATTCAAAAAAGATGGAACTGTCACAGCCGGAAATGCCTCCGGAATTAATGATGGTGCATCTGCATTGATTGTGGCTTCTGCTTCCCAAGCAAAGAAGTTAGGAAAAGAACCTTTGGCTATTGTAAAATCATGGGGACATGCTGGTTGTGATCCTGCAAAAATGGGAATTGGTCCTGCAGTTGCGATTCCTGCTGCCTTACAAAAAGCTGGACTTAGTTTGAAGGACATTGGTCTTTTTGAAATTAATGAAGCCTTTGCTGCACAGTACTTAGCCGTTCAAAAAGAACTGGGCCTCGATCCAAAAATTACTAATGTGAATGGTGGTGCTGTTGCCATTGGGCATCCACTCGGAGCGTCTGGTAACCGTGTGACTTTGACTCTTGCATTAGAAATGCAAAGACGAGGAGTTAAATACGGAGTCGCCTCACTTTGTATTGGTGGTGGCCAAGGAATTGCAATCGTTTTAGAAAATCCGAAAGCATAACAGTCTACTTAAAATACTTCCGGGTTATCAATTTCTGTACTCTCCCCAAAGGTCATTGTGCTTTTGGGGGATGGCCGATTGACTTCTCGGAAGCTAAAAAAAACTCTGCGGAAACCCACTAAAGAATCTCCTTTCTTTTTAGATCCCGATACCACTCTTATTACTAAGTTTTTTCCAATTTAAAACTCAGTTTTGGGCAGAGGACCTTTATCTACTCAGGACTGCGTCGATTTCCGTCGATGTTAAAAGTATACATATGGATACGAATTTCTCTCTTAATTGGCCTTTTTCGGGCTTCGAATCCAGATGGTAGCGGAAAAATAAATGCAATCTGAAGTTAGGCGAAATCTTGAAAAAATCCGCACTGTATTTCGAAGTAATTATTTACTTGCGGAATTGGAAGAAGCGGAAAGGGAAAGCCTATTACAATACATTGAGGTACGTTTTGTTCGGTTAGGACAAATATTAATCAAAGCCAACCAAATGCCAGAATACATTCATTTTGTATTAACTGGTCGATTTGGAATGAAACAAAACAAACAAGACTTGAGTTTAGGTAGATATGCTTTTGTCGAGGTTGGTGAATCCATTGGGGAAAGAATCACACTCACAAAAAATCCATCCAAACATGATTATTATGCACTAGAACCTTCTATCGTACTTTTACTTCCCAGATCTCGTTTTTTAAAGTTAGTTGATTCTCATCCAACAATTGCGGAAAAAGCAAAACATAGAGAAGAAGAACAAGAAAAATTTCATTACGTTCGTAAACTTAGCTTTTTTGATGAACTATCTCCGGAAGAAATCAAACTCATTCTTAAATCCATTCAGTTTGTAAAAGTCAACCAAGGGGAGTTTATCTTTGCCGAAGGTGAAGAAGGTGATGCTGCTTATATTGTTCGATCGGGAAAAATCCAAATTCGAACAGAAAATCCAAGAAAGATTATCTCGATTATGCGTTCGGGAGATATTTTGGGTGAAATTGCAATCTTCAAACAGCAAAAACGTTTAGCGAGTGCTGTTGCTTCGGAAGATTCCGATTTATATAAAATACCAGGTGCCGTTTTTCGAAAAGTCATTGGTGTAGAAAAGGGAAACAAACTAGAAGAAATTGTACAGTCGCGTTTACTTCGTTATTCGACATACAAGGCAAAAGAAAAAGAAGAAAATACTATAAGACCTTTTGTTTCGAAACGTTTCGAATTTAGAAAAACAACAAAGAAAGTATACATAGAACAAGTCACTACGGATCAACATACTTTAGTTGGTTTGGTTTGTTCCGAATTAGCATTAAGAGTATTTGATAAACCGCTTCCAACAAATTGGAAAATTAGAATTAAAAACGAGCTAAGTAGAAATATTATACCTGGTATTTTTGAATTAGCAATTGAACTGGAAAAACTAGGTTTTTTAACAAAACAACAACATTTATCTTCTGAACAACTCCCAGAATTGGAAAATCCTGTTTTTATAACTGATGATGAAAATGTTCCTTGTCTGTTATATCTATATGAACCGGAGTTAGATGCAGTTCTAATCTCTCATCCAATAAAAGGAGTTTATGAACTTTCTATATCTCATTTTTTAACAATTTGGGATGGAGTGGTATTACAGTTTTCTCCAGCACCGGCAGCCATGTCAGCAGACGTAAGTTTGATTAGTTTTTTTAAAGAACTACGAATGTTGTTTAGTCCGAAAAAAAGTGAAATTCGTTGGATCTTAGTTGCTACTTTATTTTCAGCTCTTTTGACACTTGCATTGCCTTATTTGATTCGCCAGGTAGTGGACCAGGTTTTAGTATTTTCTGATCGTAATTTCCTGTTTACAATAGTGTTGGGAGTTGCACTTGCAATATTCTTCCAAACACTGTTTTCTCTATTTCGAAATCTAATTGCTATCGGTCTTATGCAAAGTTTGGAATATAATTATTTTGTTCGATTTTTCCAACATATATTAAATCTAACCTTACCAGAATTTCGAAAATTTGAAACTGGCGACTTTACTCAAAGACTTAAAGAAAATCAAAGGATACTGGAAATCACCCAAAGATCAGGGTTGTTTCTAATTTTGGATTTAGTGACTTTACCGATTTATCTTTTTATTTTATTTCGTTTGGATAGCAGTCTTACCTTTGTTGGGCTTTTATTTTTGATCGTTTATTCTTTGTTTGTTGTTCGCTCTAGTGCAAAGATTAAAAAATTACAAAAACATAGTTTTGAATCCAAAAAGAAAACTACATCTTTTTTTCTCTCTCTTTTTGCTGGTATGCCACTGATCAAATCTTCAGCAATGGAAAGTCGTTATCTTTCTAAGGGTCTGAATGAAATTGCAAGAACCATTCTTACCAACTTAAGAGTTGGAAAACGAGTCCATGTTTTGGAACTTATGAGTAAGTTTTTTGAACAGATTGGACTTATTGCTGTCATTACATTCGGTGTAAGCGATGTGTTAAATGAGTCATTGTCACTGGGTAGTTTTTTGGCCTTTTTAGCTTTATATTCTCTTTTGATGGAACCAATTGTTCGGCTATGCCATGTTTATGAAGATTTAAGTGAATTACGAGAGTCACGAGCTCGATTAACAGAGATTTATTCGTTACCAGGCGAAATTGTCAGCCAACGTCCGTTCGGTGAGTTACCGAGACTTACTGGAAAAATTACTTTAGATCATATTAGTTTTCGTTATTCTGAAACAAGTCCCGCTATACTTTCCGATATCAATTTGGAAATAGAAGCTGGCGAAAAGATTGCCATTGTGGGAAGGAGTGGATGTGGCAAATCTACTCTAATGAGAATTATGATGGGAACACTCACCCCCAGTAAGGGGAAAGTATTCGTAGACTCGTTTGACCTTTCTACTTTAGACCCTGAAGAAGTAAGGATTCAGTTTGGGGCTGTAGAACAAAATCCAATCCTATTTTCCGGAACTATCGCGGAAAACTTATCTAAAAAAAATCCTTCTCTGAACAAGGAATCGCTGTTAGCTGGTGCTAAGTTAGCTTCTGTTGATCATTTTGTGGAAAGATTTCCTATGAAATATGAAACAAAAATTGGAGAATCGGGAATTGGTCTTTCCGGTGGGCAACGACAAAGGTTGGCAATCGCTAGAGCATTAGTAACTAATCCAAGTATTTTGTTTTTAGATGAACCAACTTCTGCATTAGATTCTGAAACAGAATCCCATATCCAATCCCAGTGGGAAACTGTATTTCAAGATAGAACAGTCATTCAAATTTCTCATAGGCTCCATAGTACAGTAAGTGCAGATAAAATCATTGTACTTGATGAAGGTAGAATTGTAGAAATGGGAACTCATGCAGAGTTGATCACAACAAAAGGTTTCTATTACCATTTGTTCCCAACATTAAGTGAAGGGGATAAAGATGTTTAAAAAATTCAAAAATATAAAAGAAACAGATTCAAATTGGGAATCAAGGCATTCGGCCTCTTATTATGATGAGTTATTGAAACATCCGGCTCCCAATTGGGAACGTAAAGGAATTTATCTTATCTCCACATTCTTTGTTTGTTTTGTATTGTTTTTGGTTTTTGGCAGAGTAGATGTTGTGGTGCAAGCAACTGGTTCCATTAGACCTAAAGGTAACTACCATATGGTGGAAGCTTTGGAAACAGGAACATTAACAAATTTATATGTGAAATCTGGTGACTTCCTTAAAAAAGGAGATCCCATTATGGAGTTAGAATTTTCTGAACAACAAATCGAATTATCAAAAGATACAAATAACTTGGATTATGAAGAAAAAAAATTACAAAGATTGATTCGAAATAAAAGAGAAGCAGAGAAAATTTTAAAAAACTTAGCTTATAATTTAGAGAATAATTCTGGTTCGGCGCTTTCAGGTGGAGTATTAAATAAATTTGTAAGTTTAAAAAAAGCTTTTATGGATTTTCAAAATGGCGTCGGAGCAAAATTCATTTATGATCAAAGTTTATTAGAGTTTAATGAAGAGTTTGGAAATTTAAAGGACGAAATTCAAAGAGAAGAAAATATTATTTCGAGTCTTAGAGGGGATACGAAGTTAAAAAGAGAACGGGTTGCCAATGCTGTCATTCGAATGCCATTCTCTGGTATTATCGGTGAACTTTCAGTCAATAACGTAGGACAAAATATCATCCGAGGCCAGACTGTTGCTTCCTTAATGGAAGAAGGCCAACCGTTAGAAGCGATTGTGGAAGTAAGTAGTAAAGATATAGGTGCTGTTCGCATCGGTTTATCTTCTGTGATTAAAGTGAAAGCCTTTCATCAAAATGATTTCGGTGTGGTGGAAGGAACCGTTTCTCAAATTATTCCCAATACCAAGGAAAAGGATTCTTTTTCTGTGATTTTGATTTTAGGAACTCAAGATTTAAACCAAGATGGAAAAGAATTTCAATTATTTCCAGGTTTGAAGGTTGTAGCAGATATCGTTATTGATCGAAAAAGTATTTATCAAATTTTATTTCGTTATGCGGATCCTAGGAATTAACTTTGAAAAGAAAGATAAAAGAAATTCCAAATTTATTTGTTGAGGATGATTTTTTATCCACGCTGACAGCTAACGATTTAAAGAAATTTCTTGGTTTATTTGAATTTAGATCGTTGGTTGCAAACGATAGAATTGGTGCAAGCGAATTAGACCCAACACCGATCCTCATTGTGGAGACAGGCAGGATTCAGGTAAAATTAAAAATCAATGAAAGAGAACTATTAATTAAAACATTAACAGAAGGTTCTTTTTATGGAGTTTCTGAATTTTCTTCTGATTCATTAAAAAAACAACTCTTCCTAGTAGAAGAAAATTCTAATGTTCGTGTTTTATCACAAGTTCAATTTTTAAGATTCATTGAATCGGATAAAAATAGAAAAAAAATATGGAGTGAATATAAAGAAAATTTCCAATTACGTGATGAATTAAGAATCCATCCTTATTTTAGAAAACTTTCTAATTCAGAAATCCAAGAATTATCCAAAGTACTGATAAAAAGAAAGATTAGCACGGGACAAATATTAATGAAAGAAGGAAGTAAAAGTTCCTCTTTGTTTTTTATTCGATCAGGAAGATTCAAAGTCACTAAATCAACTTGGCAAAAGGATTACTATTCTTTTGTGGAAGCAGGTTCTGTGTTAGGTGAAATGGGGGTATTGGAGAAAAAGGCAAGAAATGCAACCGTTACTGCTGTCGAAGAAAGTTTTGTTTATGAACTTTCATCCAAAGATGCTGAAAATTTCTTCAAAAAATCTGAGAGTTTACTAATTACCATTCGTTCTATTATGAGCGAGAGGAAACTTAACTTAGGAGATGGTTCTGATGAAGATAAATTTGAAACATCTTCTATTTATGAAGAGGATAAGTTTCATCTTCTTCCGAAATTAAAGTTTTCTCCTCCGCTTAGAAACCAAATCAGATTTCCTTTTTTATTTCAAGATGGTAAGTCACAATCGGGTGACGCTTGCCGTAAGATGATTTTTCGTTATTGGGGATTTTCTTTTGCAGACTATGATGCGGATTCCACTTTTCCTGATTTTGATCCTGACATTCGCCCTAACCATTGGAAGACAAGTTTTGGTGAAGACAGGGGCGATTGTTATTTTGTAAATTGGAGAGATCATGAATTAGAATTAAATAACAATCCGACAATTACTTTTTTTGAGAATTCTAGGTATGTTGTCTTAAAGTCTATAGAGAAAAAAAGAGTTCTCATCATGGATCCAGAGTTTGGTGAAGTGAATCTTTCGCGTGAAGAGTGGGAAAAGAAAGCTTCGGACGTAGTCATCTATTTCATTCCAAAAAATAAACCTGAACAAAAATGGGAGTTGAAGAATCGTTTTTTCGCGGGCCTTGCGGAATATTTTTTGCCTGCCATTCAATATTTAAAAGCCGGGATTGTTGCTAGTTTTGTGATTAAAGGTTTAGAGGTCTTTATTCCTCTGGTAAACTTGTATTTGATTGATGCAGTATTGTTACAAGAGAACAAAGAGTTCTTTTTACCAGTGATTTTGGTGGTTGTTTTACTAAGTTTTTCTCAATCCTTTCTCGCATATTTTAGATCGAATGTAATTTTTTTTACAAGCAATCGAGTGAATCAAACGATAGCCATTCGATTTCTAGTAAAATTAATCTCTTTGCCAATTTCTTTTTTTGAAAGGAATCGGAAAGGTGAAATCCTGACTCGTTGGGAGGAAATTGAATCAGTGATTTTATTCTTCTCTGACCAAGGGGCAATGAAAATTTTTGACTTAGTTTTCAGTTCCTTAGTTTTCATTCTTTTTCTTTTTCTTTCTCCAATGTTACTTGTCATTATTGGATTTTTAATTTTACCAGAAATGTTAATCCTTCGTGTATTAACACCAAAGATCATTGAAGAAACAAAAAAAGAGTCACTTAAAAAATCCGAAACTCTCAGTTACTTTATCGAAACAATTCATGGATTCGAAACGATAAAGAACTTAGGTGCTACTTATTCCCATCGTTGGGATTTTGAAAAAAGACTCGCCACACAATTAAATTCAGAAGGAAAAAAACTATTTTTTTCGAATTTGATTTTTACAAACACAGAGTTTTTTAAACAAATTACTGTTGTGATAGTTATGTTAGTTGGTAGTATGTTGATCTTAAAAGATCAGATGACATTGGGTACATTATATGCCGTTATTGGACTTGTTGCTTATATTCGAAATCCGATAGTTTCTTTGTATGATGATTTTTTAAAATTTCAAAAGGCAAATGTTTCATGGAACCGCTTGCGTAGTTTTGAATCTTTAGATAGCGAGATGACAGACCGAGACAATTTATTCAAAGTAGATTTACCCGAGGTAAAAGGGAATATTGAGTTTAAAAATTTAACTTTTTCGTATGATACTTTAAAGCCAGAATCGGGAATTCGTAATCTAAAAATTAAAATTCAAGCTGGTAAAAAGATAGCCTTTGTCGGTCGGAGTGGAAGTGGGAAATCCACAATTCTAAAACTGATTCTTGGTTTGTATAAACCGCAAGAAGGAGAAATCATCATCGATGATGTTTCTTTGGATGAAATTTGGCTTCCTAGTTTACGTACAAAAATAGGTGTTCTCTTCCAGGAGAATCCTTTGCTTGCGGGAACTGTCAGAGAAAATATTTCAATCACAAAACCAGAAGCGACTCTAAGTGAAGTAGTGGATGCAGCCAAACTTGCTTGTATTCATGATGATATCGTCAAACTCCCGCTTGGTTATGATACGGAAATTTCCGAAAGAGGATTTATTTTCTCTGGAGGGCAAAAACAAAGGTTATCGCTCGCTCGTTTGTTCCTCCAAAAGCCAAATCTTCTATTATTGGATGAGCCGACAGCTTCTTTAGATAAGGAAACAGAGGCGCGAATTCTGTCTCATATCAACGCAGTATTTGCAGATGCGACCATCATCACAGTGGCCCATAGGTTAGATACAATACGAAATTATGATCAAATTTTTGTATTGGAACGAGGGAAACTGGAAGGTAAGGGTACTCACCGAGAATTACTTTCTAAAGGCGGAATTTACCAATTACTTCATTCCAAACAGGAAGCAATCCGATAATTGATTTAGTGATTCGTTTTTATTTATATATAATTTCAGTTTTTTTATCCATTTTTATGGTTTCCAATTTATGGGCCGAACCTGTGGATTTTTATGACTTACCTAAGTTAGTCGGGGAGAAGTCCTATGAATTAAAATTGAAAGAAATGGAGATCGAACGTAAAAAAGTTGATATTGATTCCAAAAATTTACGTTATTTACCTTCCGTAAATTTAGAACATTCTCCATTTTTCGAATCACTCAGAGGAGATGGTTATAATAGAAAGGGTTGGAGTACATCCTTAAATCTTAATTGGAATTTCCAAGACCAAGGAAATACCGTTCTGACCAATATGATATTGGAATTGGAATACGAACGGCTGTTATTGGAATATCGTGCCCTTTTCCAAAAAGAGTTATTTGATCAAGCCTTTCAATATGCTGAAACGTTGAAACTTTTAGCATTCTATGATTATGATTTTTCAAATGAATCAGATGCAGATAAACAATTCCAAACGATCCAAAAATTATACAAACAAGGTATTGAATCATATTTAGTGACTCAAAACTCTAAAGTAGATTATTTCTTTTACAAATATAATGCCATCAAATCTAGATTAGACCAACAAAAAAGCCAGTCAATATTTAGAAGAAAGTTTTTATTGAAAGAAGTTGCACTAAAACAAATTCCAGAACGAGATTACAAAATTCTTCCTTTGGAAGCCACTCTTTCCGAATACGAAAAAAACTTAACTGATCTCAACTTTGATATTATTTTAACGATCAACCAGGTTAAAATTTTAGAAATCCAGAAAATGGTCAGGTTCAATGAGCTTTGGGTTCCTGACTTTTTTGTAAATGTTTACAATCAATCTAACCGTGAATCGTTTTCTGGTTTGAGTGGAACTTGGACTAACTCCATGGAAGTTTACGATTATAGCAGAAATGATTTTAGTCGGTATGCGAGGTCTTCCGATGCAGATTATAATGTCGGCGGAAATTTTGGATTTAGGTTTCCTTTGTTTAATCGATGGCTATCTAAAAACGAATTTGATAAATCTAAAGTTGAGATTAAATTAGCAAAATCTCAATCTCAATTTTTAAGAGAAAACACTGGCTTGTATCTTTTTGAATTGATCCAACAGCACAATAACCTTATTGAATTGTATGATATTTCTCGAGAAAGCAAACGGATAGCTGAAGAGAACTATCAAATCATGGAAAAAGCTTACAAAACAGGTTCCGCATCCATTATTGAATTACAAACAGTAGATAGACGTCTTCGTGATGTAATGCGAAACGAAATTCAAAATCGGTATGATTTAATCCAACTTAGGCTTCAAATTGGTCTTCTTTTGGGAGATACTATGAAGTTTTTAAATAATTAAAGATCTGTAGGGCGAATTGTGTTTTCTTCTGGATTGATTTCTATAATTCCACACCTATCTTTTCTCCAGTGGCTTAAAATTTCGTCCGATTTTACTTTATTTTTGTAATGAATGTATGGAGTGGTAAGGATTGGTAAAAGAAAAATGGGTGAGAAGACGGAATTGAGAAGGGAAAGGGTCACAACAAGTCCCAGCGTTAGTACATTTTCATCAAAAACCTCAGTGACCTGGCGTTTGGTTTGGTAGTAATAGGCTAAACAATCATCTGTATGGTTTGCTGGTTGGAAGGGAATACTGACACATCCAACAAAGCTAAAGAGATTTACAATTATAATGAATCGGATAAATTTTTGATACATGTGGTAACAGCTTCTAAGTTTGTTTCTTCAATCATTCGATGGAAGTTACGGACTTTATAAAATCCATATAAGAATTCGTTTGTATTTCCAGTTTTGGTAATAATCTCTTCTTTTATAATCACTTTGTTTTTAAATAATTTGTATTTAAATTCAACATTGTATTCTGCTATTCTATATTGAATGGGCCAAATTCCTGTAAAGGGATAAACTGCGGGAAAGGTATACCACCAATTGTATTTGTCAGTATACTGCGTTTTCATTTCCACATCAATGGTGTAAAAATCGGATGATGTTTTGGATTCTAATTCGGTGACAACACTTGCAAATAAACCGGATGAGATTAGGTGGCCCTTAAACGCCATTCGCCAAGCGTCAGTATACACTCCACGATCTGCAGAAAGGATTTCAAATTTTCCAATCACTAAAGGAAGGTTAGATTGTGATCGATTCAAATTTCCATTGGGCGAGGGTGGTGGCACCTGGCGCAAATCAACAGAACAATGAATGAGAAAAAAGAATAAAATGCAAAAGGTAAAGGATCTCATTTTTCAGATATTCAGCATAAGAGGTTTCAGAAAGGAATCAATCAATTTTCCTTACGTTTATAGATTTGTATGTAGTTTTCTATATTTCGCTCCCACTGGTATCCAGCGTGAATACCAGAGATTGGTAAGTGGGTGTTAAATTGATAAAAAACGAAATAATCGGCAGAATCATTTCTATTTGGCAAAAGTAACTGAACTTCACTGCGGTTGGATAGATATTGCGGTACATTCGAAACTACTGATTTACCAGGAAACAAAGTACGAAGGGTGGCCACATCCTTTGTCGAAACACCGGGGTTCATATATTCTTTTTTATAAGAATAAGATTTGGAAAACGGACCAAAACAAAAGAATAAAACTATTGATGCGAGTAAGGTGGTCCCACCAAATATAAGTTTGTATTTATGCGAAAACTGATCGAAAACCTCTATAAAACTAAGAACGATGATGGGAATAGCAATAAAACTATGGTGAGTGAAGGGCGTTTTGTTCACTTCATAAGAAGAAAGAAGGGAATATAGAAAGTAAGGGACTAAACATAATATTATTTTATTCTTAAATTGAATCAAAAGAAACGGCAAGTTTAGAAATAAAAGTAGATAGGGAAACAAATGTAAGTTTTGTAAAGCGGTGATCGGATCTTTATACCGTTCCCAGTGTGCCGGCATTTGACTGTCGAGAGTCGGATCTCTCAGTTCGGTAAGTAGAAAAATACAAAAGAAAAAATAAATAAACGATACAACGCCCATCCAAAGACTTTCCTTCGGTCTTGATTTTCCTTCGACCAAAGAAAAAACAATCCAAACCAAAGCACATTCTTCTTTGGCCAACAAACTGAATATAAAGAAAAGAATCCAAAAGGGAGATTTTTGTTTCCAAAAGTAATAGAATAAAAAAAACAAAGGAATCCAAACAACTTCGGGGTGAAAATCAAAGATTTGAATCCAGTAGATCGGTAAAAACAGAGAATATAAAAACGGATAAACCCACTGGTAAAAAGTTTCCTTTTTGAAAATGGGTAAGATTAGGATAGGAAAACTTAAAACAAGAGCTTGAAAAATTAGTAAGGTTTCCACAAAGGGAAATTGACCATATAACATAGATAAGGGGTAAATATACCAATTGATATGGTCTGTAAAGTAATGGTGGGGATTGCCATCAATCCCAATGGAAGTGACTGCTTTTGCATTATGGACTAAATTATAAAAAAGATTTTCAAAGAGCCCAATATCGACTCCTGCACCCATATGTTGGTACCGAAAGATCGATCTTTCTGATAAAAAATAAAATACTACCATCCATAAAACAAAGGATGGCAAGTGATACCAGATACGTTTCATTTTTACTTTGTAAAACTACCAATGAGTGCCGCTTCTGCACATTTCATTCCATCAATGGCTGCAGAGACAATCCCTCCCGCATAACCCGCTCCTTCCCCACAAGGAAACAATCCTTTGATTCGTATATGTTCCAAAGTTTCTGGATCTCTCGGAACTTGGATGGGAGATGAAGTCCGTGTTTCCGGTGCATGGATGATAGCTTCGTTTGTGAAGTATCCTTTCATGGAGGACTCAAATTCTTGAAATCCTTTTTTCAGTGAGTCAGAGATAAGCGGAGGGAGTAAATCAGAAAGTGATACTGAGACAAGACCTGGTGTGTACGAAGTTTTAGGTAGATCAGTGGATATTCTATCTTTTGTAAAATCAACCATCCTTTGGGCTGGGGCTTTCTGAGTTCCCCCATTAATCTGGAAGGCTTTCTGTTCAATTACCGATTGGTATTTAAGAGCAGAAAAAACACCAAAGGATTCAAATGGTTTGAAATCGTCAAATCGAAGTTCTACGACAATTCCGGAGTTTGCCGTTGGACGAGATCGTTCTGCACTTGACCAACCATTGGTGACAACTTCTCCTTGTTTGGTGGCGCAAGGTGCAATCACTCCACCGGGACACATACAAAAACTATACACCCCCCGACCATTGATTTGTTTGACCAGTGAATATTCCGAGGCGGGTAATAATGGATTTTTGACATCACAATGGTATTGGATGGAATCGATCAAACTTTGTGGATGTTCGACTCGAACACCGATGGCGAGAGGTTTGGTTTGGATTTCAATTCCCTTTTCGTAGAGAAGTTCAAACATCTCACGTCCAGAGTGGCCTGTGGCAATAATTACATTTTTTGCCATCCACTTGTCTCCAGTGAGAGATTTTACTCCCGTGATCGAATTTCCGGATAGAATTAAATCAGTGATCCGTGTTTGGAAATAAATCTCTCCACCAGAAGAAAGAATACATTCTCTAATATTTTGAATGATCCGCGGGAGTTTGTTTGTACCGATATGAGGATGTGCATCTACTAGTATCTGTTTGGTGGCTCCAAAACTTACAAGATATTCCAAGACCTTGCGGATATTGCCTCTTTTTTTGGATCTAGTATAAAGTTTTCCATCAGAATATGTACCGGCCCCCCCTTCGCCAAAACAATAATTCGAATCTTCGTTTACGATATGATGGACATTGATTCCTCGAAGGTCTTCTATACGATCTTTGACATTTTTTCCTCGTTCTAGGATGATCGGTTTTTTCCCCAATTCTAATACCCGTAAGGCGGCGAATAATCCTGCAGGACCCGCTCCAATGATAAGCACAGGCTCTTCTAAACTTACATTGGGAAAGCTAGGGATTGTATATTCCAAAGGAATGAAATCTTCGTTTACATACACATCCAATCGCAGTTGGAAGACAACATTTCTTTGCCTTGCATCAATGGAACGTGATGTGCATTCAATATGTTTGATGGATGTTTTGGGAATTTTATTTTGTTTAGAAATAAATTGTAAGAGATGTTCCGGGTTGGATGCAATCTCTGGAGTCACTCTGACATTTAATTCTAGTTTCACGGGAGATTTTTTTTTCCTAAATTAGAAATTCAAACAAAAACCAAACAGGGCACAAAGACCTACAATGACCCAGGATGGAAGTTTCCAGAACATTAGTAAAACAAACCCTATTGCAAATACAACAAAATCATACCGATTGAAGATGGCTTCTGTCCAAACAGGAGAATACAATGCTGCGATGAGTAAACCAACAACCACAGCATTGATACCTGCCATGGATTGTTTTAACCAGGTTTCCTTTCGAAACCTTTCCCAAATAGGAAGTACTCCGATGATGAGTAAATATGCTGGTAAAAAAGCGGCAACCAAACAAAATATCCCTCCCCAGATTCCCTTTGGTGCCAATTGAGATACCGTTCCAAGATAAGCAGTAAAAGTAAACAGTGGCCCAGGGATGGCTTGGGCGGCACCATAACCCACCATAAACATTTGGTTCGATACCAAACCAGTTGTGACTACCTCTTCTTTGAGTAGCGGCAGTACAACATGTCCTCCACCAAACACTAAAGAACCTACACGAAAGAAACTATCAAAGATTCGTAAGGACTGATTTTGTAAAAAGTTCGCGAGAAAGGGAAGAAAAAATAGGATTAGAAAAAAAATGGTAAGCAGTGTGTAAGAGTAGAGATGAGAAATTTTAAATCCAGAAGGGGAGTGGGGAAGACCTGCTTCTTTTTTTAAAAAGAAAAAACCAAAAACTCCACCTAACAAAATAGGAAGAAGCTGACCGAATGTACCACCAATGGCAACAGATAAAACCAATGCAAGTAAGGCCAAACTAATCCTTTCTTTATCAGGACAAAGTTTTACACCCATAGACCAAACTGCATGAGCGACAACTACCACAGCCGCAATTTTGAATCCATGTAAAACACCTTGATTCCAAAATTCGGGATACAAACCAACACCGAGCCCAAAAAGAATCATGATTACAGCTGATGGAAGTGTGAAAGCAAACCAAGCAAGGATACCACCTGAGATTCCACCACGAATCTGGCCAATCGCAATTCCGACTTGGCTACTAGCAGGGCCGGGTAAAAACTGCGAAAGAGCAACTAAGTCTGCGTAGGCGGAAGAAGTGATCCACTTTTTCTTTTCTACAAACTCATGTTGGAAATAACCCAGATGAGCGATTGGGCCTCCAAAGGAAGTACATCCTAAAATCAAAAAAGTTTTGAATAGGTCCCAGTATAGATTCATGGATTTCCTCATTTTATATCCAAAGGTAAAGTATTGAATTTTGAACTTTCTTATACTTAGTTTAGACTGTCTTTCATTAATTTGGCAATGGCTCTTTCATTTTCGCCAGATACTGATTCCAATTCCTTGATGACTCGCTTTCTGCGTTCCTCGGAATGGTTTTGGCTTAGTTTCTGTTTTCCTTCTAAATGAGTGATTTTGATTTCAAAAGGAACAATTCCTTTTTTTAATCCTTCAATGTATTGAGTGTCTACCTGATCCATTTTATATTTTGAATCTTTGGATTCAAATTTTTTGACAAGCGCCTGCAAACTCTTATGAATTTTTTCTGGGTCTTCCACAATGTTTAGAATCCCTTTGGCATGAACTGCTATAAAATTCCACGTGGGAACGGCTCTTTCTGTTTCATACCAAGTCGGTGAAATATAACAA
The DNA here is from genome assembly GCF_016918735.1 of Leptospira abararensis. Taxonomy (GTDB): domain Bacteria; phylum Spirochaetota; class Leptospiria; order Leptospirales; family Leptospiraceae; genus Leptospira_A; species Leptospira_A abararensis. Next base: position 28,895 of record NZ_JAFFPR010000018.1, on the reverse strand, counting down.
TGAGGTCCAGAAAAGATACAAAGCACTTGTTTTCCAAAGCTATCTTTTTGTGGATTTGGTTTTGCAAAATGACCAATTAACGATTGTTTATCTTCGGAAAGAAGTAGGGGTAAATGAGTGGCAATCATCTCTCCATTATTTTCAGAAACCAATACAGAAAAGGAATTCTCTTCAATACATTGGTAAATAAACTCTGTTTCCATTTTAAAATGATCGGGAATGTACACTCTAACAAACTCCTTTAAAAAAATTACAAAGACTTCCAAAAATAAGTTAAAAATTCTGTTTCTTCTACAAATCCTTCTTTTGTATATAAAGCACGAGCTTCTTTGTTGTGTTTAGAAGTGGAGAGTTCTAAACCTTTGCCAAAATTGATTTTGGTAAAAAATTTGGCTTCGGCTATTAATTGTTTGGCGATCCCTTGTTTGCGGTATTCCTTTTTTACAAAAAGATCATTTAAGAGATAAGTTCTTTGCATCGAAATAGAAGAAAATACAGGATAAAGTTGTGTGAATCCGGCAATATCTCCTAAGTTTGGATCTTCAGCTAAAAAAACAATGGATTGTCCATGTTCCGTTCTGTCTTGAAGGAATCGCATAGCTCCCGTTATGTCTGAATTTTGTCCGTAGAATTGTCTGTATGCATCAAAAATTTCGGAGAGTTTGGAAACGTCTTTATAGTTAGCTTGTCTAATTTTCATATTTGGGTACCAATGAGAAACAAATTACCGATAAAAATGCTGTTACCGGTGTAGCCAGTAAAGTTTCTAAATTGGTGAGGGCAACTAGATTCCCAATAGTATTGAGTAAAAAAATAAATCCAATGAAACCAAACACAAGTCGGATCCAGATGGGCACCAAACCTTTATTTATGTAGTGTAAATACCGAATGCATGCCCAAAGAAAAAATCCATTTACGACAAAGGATATTGATTCCATCACATACATCTCTTCTACGCTACTAAGTCTCCCGCCCCAAAGGTATTGGTAGGGGATGATTTGAAGGAGAGCAACAATATGAAAGATCATGGTAAAAGAAAACAAGGCAATTAAAATCCTACTTGCGATGGCTCTAGTTTTTTTGGATGGATTCCACATCTTATTTTCCTATTGTTTGAAGGTAATATACAAAATCAATTTCGGGAGACTTCCCACCTAATTGTGTTATGGCGGCTGTGATTTGTCCTCTATGGTGGGTGCGGTGGTTGAAGTTATGTTGGACTACATCGCTAAAAATAAGTTCCGCTTCAAACCCGCGCATGGTCTTATAACGAAAGAGAGTGGGCCAAATCGAATGATCGAGGTCTTGTAGCCAAGTGTTCCACAATTCCAAGGTTTGGATCATTCGTATTTCTAATGTTTGGCGATCAGGTTCAATTTCTTCTGCGAGAGAAGCCGGCACATACACTTCGCCCACAAGCCTTGAATACCAAACTTTCTCCACCAGTAACAAATGATTCAGCGTTCCATGGATTGATTTAAAAAATAAACCCACATCCTTTTTGTAATTTTCCTCAGAAATATTTCCGAGTGATTCATATAAAAGTTTTGTGGCCCAAATATGATAAGCATTGTTTCGCAAGAAAAAATCTTTCATACAGAATGGTTTTTATTGTTATCAAGGGAAATCAATGACTAAATTTGAGCGCCTCGAAATTGTTAGTTGAGTAGGATTTTTTTCTGACACGACCGCGCCCTACGTTCCAATCTTTCCCTTCGGGAAAGGATTTCCACTACGGTCGCTGGCGCGGGAAAAAACTTCCTTTCATTCAAAATCTTAAACTAATTGGAAGAGGGTATTCTTTTTCGGATCATGCAACAGGAAGCTTTCTTCTGGGAAGTGATTCCATTTTTCTTGGGTTTGTTTTTTTTCTGGAAAGTTTGTGTATAGGATGTCAAAGGAAAAACGGTTCGAACCATAATTCCCTTTGTGAATCAGATGAGCAGAAAACACCAAAAGATCTCCTGGTTTGTGTGGAACAAGGATTTGGGTTTCCATGTCTTCGTGATTTTTCCTTTCTTCCAACTCCAAACGCACTTGCCTTTCTTTCTCTGTATCCCAACGAATGTGAGAACCGGGAACAAACCAAATCCCAGGATCTTTTTCTAAGGGAATACGAAAATGCCAAACATAGTCTTTATGAATGCGTTTTTTTTGTTCCTCTTCTGGAATGCCAAGGTATTGGATGTCCCTATGCCAATAGGGAAGTTTGTTTGGATCTATAGGATTAAAAAAAATTTGTGTATTGAGAAAGTAGAAAGGATCTTCGAATATCAAATCACAAATATCCAGCAACAAGTCAGATCCAATGAATTGAAAAAGACTTTGCCTATCTTCTTTGTCTTTTGTATATTTTGTGGATGTAAGATAAGCACTATTGACATTCTTTGGATTTTGAAATTCTTGTAACCATTGTTCATTCGATTGGATAAGGATTTCTTTTAGCAATTTTATTGTACCAAGAGGAATCAAATTGGGAAACAAATAGTATCCCAATGTTTTCAATTGTGATTTTGCCTTTGAAGGAATCACTTCATTCATTCCAATCGACTAGATTTGTTTTTCCATATAATGGTGGGAAGGAATGGTTCCCTCCCAACCCAAAGGATGTCTTGTTTCTTTGATTTGAAAACCTAACTTTTGATAGAGGGCGATGGCAGGTCCATTTTCTGCAGATACATCCAAAGAAGCGGTTTTGTATTTGGTTTCTTTAGAGATCATATAGTTGATGAGTTCTTTGGCGATCCCTTTGTTTCTTTCTGTTTCTAGAACGGCAATATGACCTAAATACAAACATCCGGATTTTGGTGGTTGGATGATGGTTTCTGTTTTGAGACCACGTGCCATCACCTTCGGAGCATGAAGGCCATAGACAGATAAGATGCGAAGGGCAGTTCCTAATGTGAGTGCTAAAAAACTCGGTTGCGAATAAGAGAGAATTGAGCCAACAATCCTACCGTCTATCTCTGCCACAAAATGGTTGGTATACGAAACTGTATTTCCCCGGCGAACATAAGATGCATTCAAAAAATCGAAGGCAGTTTTTTTCCCTTCTTGGAATACAAAAGTCCAGGCTTTCGGGCCTGATGAATAGATGAGGGGGACTATGGAATCAAGATCAGATGGTTTTGCTTTACGAATGATTAGGTGGGTGTTGGTCATGGTGGGTGCTGGAAAATAGAGTCCTTAATTTTAGATAGATAACTATCCAAAATTTTTTTGGATCACTTAGATTCGTCAATAGAGAATTCAATCTTCCCGCGCCCCGGATCACAGCGGAAATCCTTTCCGTTAGGAAAGATTGCAGCGGAGAGCCGGAGATGTGCGCCCAGAAAAGAAAATTAAATTTTAAAATGTAAAAGAGGCAAATACATTGATGAGTTCTCTTGTTCCCAGTTGTGGTCCGTTTAGATTTTGATGGAAGGGTTTGCCATATTCAAATCCAAATCGTGCTCCTTGTAAAATTCCGTTCGTGACAAGGAAATTTAAACCGATGAGTAAGTCGCTACGGGTTCCTCCTTGGCGGTAGGGATCGTTTTGTGGATCCATCTTGGGGTCTAAGGTTGCATCTAATCCTTGTAAGTTGAGCCACCTTTGTTTGGCTACACGAACAGAAAAAGAAACGGATTCGTGCACAAGAAAAGAAATCCATCCAGAAACTTCGTATCGATTTCCAAATCGATAATTGTTGTCATTTTTTCCAATTCGTAAAGTGGCTTGTGACTGGGCACCCCAGGAAATTCTTTTATAATTCCCGTTATACGATAGTTGTGGTAACAAACTGTAGGTGCCTGTTCCTGGCTGCATATTATAAGGAACTTTTTGTTTTCCCATCATGGGCATATTATCCCTTTCATCGATCGAACCTGTAGGAAGCGAAAGGCCCATCCCTGTAAAAAAATTCTGATGTTCTGTTTTAATCAATCGGTAAGCTGTACTAAAACTTACGTCCCCGATTCCTGCAGAACTCATTGGTGCTCGATCAAAATTACTGGATACCATAGTCATTTTGTTTTTTACTGCAGGAACCATAAACATAATCATCCACTTATCGGAAATGGAAGTCATTGCACTTACCATATTCATTTCCATCACCATATCTGTCGGAACAGACATATAATTGTACTTGTTAGGCGAAATCAAGGGAATGGTAGTTCCTAAGGGAGAACTTGTAATCAAACTTCCTGTTGGCATTTGCACCGTTGGGTCTGTAAAAGGAAAATATAAGGTTCCAAGATCAGATAAACCACTGGTTCCTGACTGTAAACCCCACATCTTCATTCCCATATAACGGTAATCAATCATCCACTTCCCCTTTTCATGGATATGTGGGTTCATGATACCTGCAGGGGCTAAGGCATCAGCTCGATTGTGTTGTTCATGTCCCGTATGACCTGAATGGTCATGATTCGAATGGTCTTCGTTAGGTGAATCAGTTGGATCATAAGTAGACATATCCGTTTCGCTAGAACCGTTCAAAGGAGATGGTTCCTCTTTTTTGGATGAGTTCCCAGACGAATTTGAATGAATATCTTTGTTAGGTGGATTTGATTCCACAGGAATATTGATTTGAACCTCCGACCCATCGGAAAATAGAAAACGAAAGGGAATGGATTCTTTTAGATTGAGAGGAGATTTGATTCCAAAGAGCATGATATGATAACCCTTCGGAGTGAGAGGAACGGAACTCTTTTGGGGAATAGTGATTTCAGAAACAGGAATCATTTTCATTCCTGTTTCCGTTGGTTTCATTGTGAATAACTCTACTCGGTCTGCTATGTTTGATTTTGCTTCGATGAGTGTTTTTTCTGAATTGGAAGTATTGTTTAGAGTCAAATAAACTACGGAAGTTCGTGATGTTGTATATTTGATATAAGCATTCTCTAGTTTTACCTCTTTTGAAAATAGAGGAGTGGTTATAATAAGTAAGATGGTTATAATTTTAAATTTCATTTTGTTTTTTGTCCTTGTCCAAAAAATCATACTGGCTACTAAATTCACCAGTATGACAAGTGTTTGGAGAGAAAGCTTACATTTCTGTATTCGATACGATGGAACCAACTGTGAAAGAAGTGATTGTCGCTCCGTTCAACACAAAACCCAATCGATTGCCACCGGTATATACGGGTACGTTCACCATTTGCATGATTGGATAGTAGGACATAGATCCTCTTTCTGTATCTGTGAGTTCCGAACATGGTTTGTTGAAACCATTTAAGAATCTGGATCCACCTGGCGTGGATTGAAAATCCAAACAGTAGGTATAACTAGTTCCCACTGCTGGTATGGGTGCGACCACAGATCCACCTTTACCTGTGTTTCCAAACACATTAGAAGCATTTTTGTATTGTGTTTGTGCTCCAGCGATCAAACGATATGTGGGTCCACTGAGTACAGTTCCCGTTCCATAGGCAATCACATCGAGTGTGCTAGTTGGTGAGTTCAAAGTAAAAGATACTTCGATATTGGTTCCACCTTTACTTGAGGCGAGCATAACATCTCCCTTTGTATAAATAATGGAGGTTCCACTGGTTCCTGTTGCTCCTTTTATGATTTCTGTTTGTGCTAGATCTAAATTGTTAAATCCATTTTCATCACATCCATAGATCGAATATTTAAGCCGAGGTTTACTTTCGACCTGTGTTAAATTACTTGGGATGGCAGAAGCAGAAGAGATGGCGCAACCGGGATTCGTGCTGGCCGCGGCAAGTAAAGTGAGTAAGTTCGAAGAATGATTGGCCTCCGTATTTTTAGCCATACTACAATTGATCGAGACCAAACATAGAAGAGAGATGGAATATAAATTCTTAAACATAAAATTACCTTTGTATAGAAGTCCAAGGATTGAACGGTCGGCTCAGTGATCCTAATTGATTGTTTTACTGTTCCTTCGGAAAGGAACGAACTTAAATGGCTCTTAGGTGAGGGTATGTCTTGGTGGTTTGTCAGGTGGGTGCGAAAATCCGGTCAAGAGCTGGAATGTTGTCTTGCAGGGTAGGATGATTACTTCATAGGAGATTTTGTTTAGAAACTTTGATTCAAATGGGAAACTGGGATTCATCAATTGGGATTGGATAACTTTTGTTGCCGATTTTTTTTTGGCACAGGAACATTGATGAGGGCCATTTCCTTTGGTTAGGTGGCATATGATTCGTTTTGAAGGTGTTGGATTTTCTTCTCTATGGACTTCGTTTTTGGAACCATGATTGCAATGGCAAACCATTGAGAGTTGATACAAGGATTGTGCAAGCAGTCCCGTTTCCAAAAATAGGATTTTACCTATAAAGGGAAGTAGGATTAAAATCGATGCAATTTGTATCCAACGTTTCATGGTAGTCAAATCTCATTCTACTCAATCCACTTTGATCTATCCATGATCTAAATCAAGTGGATTCAATTATTTGTTCATATCAGAAATAAAAATTAGAAATTTCTTTTTTGGAATCGTTTAAAAGAAATCATAAGAGGAATACTTACCCATAAAGATAAAAACAAAACAGTAATTCCTAATACACCTAAAAGTCCAAATTGTTTTAATAACAAAGCTCCTGAAAAACCAAGTAAAGCGGAAGAGCTTGTTTGTAGAATCAAAAGAATTCTAATTAAATCTATGGGATTGAGTAGGATGATGATAAGAGAAGGAACTTCAATCGGATAATCACCCAAGTATAAGCTAAAGATAAAAACTAATGCATCGAAGAAGATAAAAAAATACAACCAAACCAAAAGAGAGACAGTTAAAACAATTTCGCCTCTTCGGATAAAAGAAGAAATCAAAAACGCAATCGCAACAAAGATAGCAGTTAAAAAGATTCCAAAAATCAATAGTTCAAAAAATAAAAATAGAAACTTAGGATCGTTCATAAAAAGGATGAGTCCCGGAATTCCCAGACCAAAGAGCAATCCAAGGGAAAGTGAAATGGTGATTCCAAAATACTTCCCAAAAAACAATGAATTGCGACTGACCGATTTGGAAAGTAATACTTCAGCAAAGGGCATAGATTCTAAAAATGACATTCCAGAAAAGGTAATCGAAAAGAGTGGAATCACGATAAGAGTGAGATTCATTGTGCTTACGAGCAAACGGATTCCGTTTTGATCGCCAAAAAAACTTAAGATCATCATTACGAGAACAAGAAGGCCAGAGTAGATAAATACCCAACGGCTTCGAATATTTTCTTTAATTTCAAAAAGTAGAATTTCTTTCATGGTTTTGTTTTGTATTCCTCATTCCAGAAGTTCATCAAAGCTTGATCCAGATCCGTTTTGTTATTTTTTCGGAGGAAATTTTCTGGAGAATCATCGATTAGAATGGATCCTTCTGATAAAAGCAAAAAACGATCCGCTAACTCTTGTAATTCTGCGAGTATATGCGTAGAAAATATGACGAGTGAGCCTTCATTTTTCTTTTCGACTAAAAGAGACTTTAGTAGATGCGAGATGTAAGGATCTAAACTAGCAGTAGGTTCATCTATTACATACAAATCTTTTTTGGAAGAAAAACATTGTAGAATACTGATTTTTTGTTTGGTTCCTCCAGAGAGAGATCCAATTTTTTTATCCATATGGTTGTCTAATTCCAAAATAGATAGTAAGTTTTGAAATCTGTCTTCTTCCACAGGTTCTAGTTTTTTAAAAAAAGAAATCAGTTCTTTCACTTTGATGTTTGTCGGAAAACGAGGGGTTTGTGGCATATAACCGATAGAATGTGGTTCCTCATTTTTACTTCGAAATAGAATTTGTCCCGAACTAGGTTGAACGAGTCCAAGGATTCCTTTGATGAGAGAACTTTTTCCTGATCCATTGGGACCAATGATGGAGAGAATCTTCCCTGATTCTGTTTGAAAGTTTACATCTCTTACGGCAACTGAGTTACCACCGTAATTGATGGTAAGATTTTTTACTTCTATCATATTCTTTCCTTCATCCTAGGATGTTGGTCTTCAAACTCGATCGGTGTCACAATGGGGAATGCTTTTTCAATTCCTTGTAAAAATAGAACCACTGGGGATTCATAAAGCACCATAAGAAAAGGGTACACAGCAATCCAGTAACCAAAAAAGTGAATGGTTTTATGGGGAACATCTCCAATATGATCTTTGTCCAAATCATAACCTTCATAATGATCCCAGTAGTTATTTAAAAATATATTGGTAGTAGATTTTGTATTGGTGCTGATATCAAAAACATTCTTTATAAAATTATTATTTATAATTTTGTTATAATCAGTATTACCAAGAATTTTAATTCCCCAACCATTATTAATAAAATCATTACTTTGAAATTTTATATTGGTGATCCCGTCGGCAAAGACAGCAATTGTATTTCCTTCAAATCGATTTTTGGATAAAGTACTATCGGCAATATCTTTTAAAAGAATTCCATTCGAACTTTCTCCCCAGTTGTCCAAAAAATCGTTTTCTTCCATATGGATGTCTTTGCTATACATCACCGCGACACCGGCAGAATTATTTTTAAAAACATTTCGATTGAATTGATTATGACTGGAAAACATAAAATGCATTCCATAACGAATGTTTTCTTTGGCTTCATTGCCTTCTATTTCTAAGTTTTCTGAAAATTCTAAATAAATTCCATCGCGGTGGTTTTTTAGTTGGTTCCCAATGATTTTATTATTGCGCGCAGACCAAAGATGGATTCCGTTTCCACCCAGGACTTCATTTTCTGCGTTTCCGATAGAAACATTATTTTTTAGAGTACAGTTGGTTGTTTCTGCTAAATAAAAACCATATACATTATCTTCTAAGTTTAAGTTTTCGAAATGGCAGTTTTTCACTTTATCAGCATACACTCCTGCAAATTCGGTTAAATCAGAAATTCCACTTCCAATGATTTTTAAATTTTCTAGACGAACTCCATTGGAATAAATTCCAAACACATGTTTTTCTTTGAGTCCGTCGATGACAACTCCTGCTTCACCGATGATGGTGATGGATTTTGTAATGGGTAAAAATCCTTCTCTGTAGATTCCTGATTGGATATGGATTCTGTCTCCATTTTGTGCAAGAGAGATGGCAGATTTTACTGATTTTACCGTACAGTGGGAACAAACAGAAATAGTTTTTGCAATCAAGGGAAAGTTAGGAAAAATAAAGAAAAGAATAAAAGATAAAATAGAGAGAGATTGTTTCCATAGAAATTGGATATGATTATGTGATTGATTGAGTTTATGATTCAAATTGGTTCTTGGATCAACTCTTTTACTTTTGGAATGGAATTGAGTCTTCATGAGTTTTAAAAGCGGCTAGTCCCGCTCCCATTGGCGAACGAATTTTGTCTGAATGGATGATGATGGCTTCGTCTTTTGAAAGAAACTCATTTGTATCTAAATAGTTAGTGACCCATATTTTTTGTGCTTTTAAGTTTTTTTCATTTTGGAATTGATCCAGACATTCAATGGCATCGAAGTGGTATCTTTTTCCTTTGTATGTAATGAGTTGTGTATGAAATCTCATATCTACAATGTTCATAGAACAATGACTGCATTTCATTTCCCCAACAGTCAATCGTTCGGGACGGACTTCCCCACAGTTGATCAGACCAACTGTGAGAAAGATACAAATTAGTTTTAAATTTTTAAACCACATTTGATTTTTTCCTACGATTTTCATCCCAGAGAATATAGATCAATGCGACGAGACTTAACCCTAAAATCATACCACCATAAGAAGGATAACTACAAGCAGTAATGTTTAACATTTCTTTACAACCAAGTAGTGGCGGCTGGTAAGCCATTCCTTCGACAATGATAGGTGCTTCTGGATTTAAGTTGTGTCCATAGTTGTATTCCCATCTCCAAAAATCAGAAAGTCCCACAAGCCCTACAAGGATCAAGTTGATGATCCCAAGAATTGCCATCCCCACTTTGGGATAGAGTTCCGAGATAAAAGCACCAAAGATCAGATAACCAAGAACATACGGCATAAATAGAAGTTCCGGAATGGATTCCGAAACGATCTCTTGCATTCCAATGTAATGATTCAGAAGATTGATGTTTTTTAAATCATAAGGAGTGGCCCCAGTGATTTTACTAATCCAAATTTGCATTCCAAGTCCTTCAGGATACTGTGGAGCTGAAATGGATATGGACCAAATGGGAATGAAATAGACTAAAACCAGAACCAAACCGACCCCTAAAATTAGGAGTCGGTTTCTTTTACTTAACGTTTGGAAAAGTAAAGTTTTCATATAATTTATGGACTAACTCGGATGTACTGTTGCATCTCTTGGTGTAGAGCGGAACAGAAATCTGTGCAGTAGAAAGGATACACTCCTGGTTTTGGAGCAACCCACTTAAAGGTTCTAGTTTCACCTGGCATGATAAGGAGATTTGTCATGTTAGGTGCTCCACCGATTGCAAATCCGTGAGGAATGTCATAATCTTGTTCCAAGTTGGTTACGTGGAAGTATAAGGTTTCTCCAGTCCTTGCTTCAATGATGTCCGGTTTGAAGTGGGAACGAATTGCAGTCATGTAGATGTGGACAGTGCTTCCGAGTCTTACAATTTTTGCTTCATTCTCATTTTTAGTCGCGTATGGATGTTTGTTTTCCTCTAGAGGATAGAGTTTTGCAGTTTTATCCATAAGCAGTTTTGCCGGAATCATTTGTGAATAGTGTGGTTCCCCTACAGTAGGGAAGTCTGACAACAACTCTGCTTTTCCAGAAGAGATATCATAGAGCTGCGCACTTTGTGGTAACTCCATACCTACGGGTAGATACCTATCCTTAGTAATTTTGTTCATCGCAATCAGATACTTACCATAAGGCTCTGATGAACTTCCACCAACGATAGACAAGTGACCTACACTATAATAAGCAGGTAGATGTTGTACCACTTCCCATGTTCCGAGTTTCCATTTTACAACTTCTGAACTTACGAAACAAGATGTATAGGCATAACCTTTTCCGTCGAACTCAGTATGTAATGGACCAAGACATGGTTTTTGTACTTCACCAGCAAGTGTGGATTCGTATTTAAGGACGGGAATTCCTTCGATTTCAGTCGAGTGATGTTCCTTTTTGTCTTTCACTTCCATCATTTTGCTAAAGGAGTGAACTGGGATTACAGATGCTAACTTTCCACCACCAACAATGTATTCTCCTGTAGAGTCAACGTCAGTTCCATGTGGACTTTTTGGTGTTGGCATGTAATACATCATACCTGGACAATCCTTCGGATTTAACATCTTCACGCCGCTTAACTTAGTTGAGACGGCTGCTTTGTTTTCTTCATGAAAATTGTTTACGTATTCACCACCAAAGTTATAAGCCTTTCCTTGGTCTTTACATTCTTTAGCACGAACCCAGTTAAAAGCTAAGATAAAGTCTTTATCTTTTTTGGAAGCACCAACTTCTAACATTTTGTGCGCTTGTTCCGAGTTGTAACTACTGAAGAAACACCAATCATGGGATTTCTTTTTACCACAATGGGATAAGTCATAGTTAAACCCAGGAACAAGGACTTGTAATTCAATGGAAAGTCTACCTGTGTTTTTATCTACTTTCACCATAGTGACAGTTCCTTTGAACCCACCTTTGGAGAAACTATCGATGGCAACACTTGCTTGCGGAATCGGAACTGAGAATCTTGTTGCTGCCATCAAATACTCTGTATTTTCGGTAGCAAACGGAGATGCGTGGTTACCGGCAGTGTTTGGGATTTCTAAAATTTCTTTTGTTTCAAAAGACTTTAAATCAATCCTTGCAAGCCTTGGTGTGTTGTTTGCGTTTAAAAACATCCAACGACCATCTTGTTTTCCATCTGTCATAGACGCTTCTACGTGATGGCTATCATCCCATGGCACATAACCATGAGTTGTTTTTAACATGTCTTTGGTTTCTTCATCAAATCCATATCCGTTTTCAGGGAACACGGAAAACACGGGAATGATCTTGAATAACCTAGCAGATGGGATTCCGTAAACAGACATCTGACCACTAAACCCACCAGATAAAAAGGCGTACACTTCGTCCTTTTCTCCTGGAGCCACATACACTCTAGAAGCAGCATCGGAAGCAAGTGTTGCCGTAGCTGCGCCCTTTTTGCAATTCGGAACGAATGCCATCAGGGTGATTCCAAGTGTAACAATTATTAAATTTGATTTTTTTAACATATAGTTACCTATTTTAAATCCATCTTGCGGAAGTATTCGAGGATCTCTCGTGCTTCTTCTTCCTTAATATTTTGAAAAGTCATTTGAGTTAAGTGTTCACCGAGTAACTCTTGTCCGATTGGATCTTTTTGAGTCATCTCGATTGGGTTTAGAATCATATTCATAATCCATTCAGGAGTTCGGCGGAGTGTAACATCTTGGAGAGCAGGTCCTACAACCTTTTCCTCAAATTTGTGACAAGCGGAACACTTGGCTTCAAATTGTTTTTTTCCACGATCGGCCATTGACTGGTCTAATGTTCCCAGGGTAACAGACGACACTGGCCCTATTCCCTTAGAACTTGCGTTAGATGACGGTGTTTCTTCTGTTTTGTCTCCTCCACAGGAAATAATTGTCATACTGATTAAGAGTCCTACTATAAGTCCGAGTTTCAGTCGGTAGTGCACTCCGGTTAATTTTGAAGGGTTCATCTTAAATACTCCTTAGTATTTTAGTATTTATCATTTCTTCGCAGGAGGTAGTAAGACTGTGTCTACTACATGGATGATCCCGTTAGTAGCAGGAACGGATGCGATAATGGTGGCACCATTGATCATAACCTTTCCATTTTTTACGGAAACTTTTGTGTGACCTCCATTTGCCATACCGAGTTCGTCATCTTTGCCGGTGAACTCTGATTTCAAAATGGATTCAGTTAAATTACCCACCACAACATGGTATTCCAAGATGTTCTTTAAAGAATCCTTTTGGCTGAGTTTTAAAAGGTCATCCACAGTACCTGCCGGTAACTTTGCAAATGCATCGTTTGTTGGTGCGAACACAGTGAACGGGCCTTGGTTGGCAAGGGAATCCACGAGTCCAGCAGCTTGGACAGCAGCGACAAGGGTTGTATGGTCTTTTGAACCCAAAGCAATTTTTAATACATCTTGTTGTGATTTGTCATCGGCAACGGCAGATATTCCTTGGCCTGCATTGGAATTTTCATCCTTTCCGCAAGAAACACCGACTAGCGAAAGACAGGTGACAATTGTTATCATGGTTAATTGAAAGATTTTTTTGTTCATTGGATACCGCCCACTCATTGGTTCACCTCCCATTGAATGCCAGATTTTGCGAAGATGAATTGATCTAGATCAAGATGGGTCGAATCCTTTGTGTTGATAATTGTCAATTAGGGGGATGAGTAAGCGAAGTAAGCTTCGCATAAAAAACGGAAGAAGCGGTAGAAAGCCTGTTCTCTGACAGTTTAGCATTCCTTTGGGAATCAATTAGAACGATTCTTATTCTAATCATAGGCTTAGTGAAATCTATAGTTTCGCAATGTTTGGGATTAATCACTTGTCCTCTTTGGGCAGTGCAAAATCCTGAAAGAACGAGGCTCTTATGATAGCGCATTGGGATTCGAAGTATGAAACGAATATTTCCGAGATTGATTCTCAACATAAAAAACTCTTTCGGTTGATTAACAATATCGAAGTAGTTTATGAAGAAAACAAACACCACCTTTCAGGAAAATCGAAGGTGTTACTCGAGGCAGTTTCTGAACTTGAGGATTATACGCTGAGTCATTTTTTGATTGAAGAGCGTGTGATGGAACTCAATCAATATCCGAATCTGGAAGCTCATATCCTACAACATAATAAGTTTACAGATAAAATATTGGATCTAAAGAATCGACTGAATCAGGGAAATTTACTTTCTAATGATGAATTATTGGATACGTTCTTTAAGGATTTAATTGATTTTTTACGCGCTTGGCTTACTAATCATATCCTGAAAGAAGATTTAGATTACAAACCGTTCATTAAGTTTAGTATATAACTACAGTTTTTTGAATTTACTTTGTTCATTCAAAGTATAACGAATATCTAGTTATTTTTTCCACGAGATCTGATTTTGCTTTTTTAGCTAATCCAATATCATTTCCTTTCATGATATGCACTTCTTCTAATAATAAATTTATATATTTATGTAGTTCTTCATGACCTTGTCCTGACATTGTACAAGAAGATTGAATTTCATTGATAATAGATAAAATTTGATCTGCTTGTTTATGGTAGTCCTCTATTGACTCAAGAGAATTAGCATGATGAAATTGTTCGTCCATCTTCTGAAATCCCAACCTTGTAGATTTGTCCGCCAGCCAAGCTTTGCCATTATTTAGTTCGGGAAATTTTGAACCAGTATGTTCATGGCATGAGAACGAAACCGTTATTAGGAATAAAATAAAACCATGGAAAGTAGAGTTAAAATACTTCATGGTACAAATTACCACTCATCTTGTAGGAAGGAATTGATCTAGATCAATGAACCTATTTTTTATGAATTATAGGAAATCACCCGTGCCCAAGTAAGTTTTATAAATGTAACTAAACCAAAAAAGATGAGAAACTTTCCAAGTAGGGCCAAGGAATCATAGGGAAAAAGAATTTTTGTGATTAAATACAAAATGAGTCCAAGATGGTAACTACAAAACATCATCCATGCCTGCCAACTCGACCCCCTCGGAAATTCTGAAAGAAATTTGGGAAACATCCAATACGCATTTCCCATGATAAACGGAATCAAAAATCCCCAAATCAGAATGGTAAAATGCAAAGGTAGGAATTTCCAAATTGTGGGATTCCATTCAAAGGCTTTCTGAATCATTAGGAGAGCTCCTAACAAGGATCCGATGAGTAGGTAGATCAGGGAAATTCGAATGAACCAAACGGATTGTATAGGAAACATAGATTCTATTTTTTCCTTTGCGGTTCGAGTCTTGGCCAAATTTCCAAGACAAAACAAAGGATTCCCGCAAATTGTAAAAAGATGGAACTAACAAAAGGGATAATGGAGAGGTCTCTATTGAGATACAAAAAAGGCTCAGAAAGAATGCGAAAGATAAGCCCTGAGTTTAAACAAACATAAGCCATCCAAGAAAGATTGGATCCGTTTTTTGCTCCTGGATTTTTTCCCTTAGGATACATCCAAAGAGAAACTCCCATAATGATTTGAGTGATCCAACCAAGGGCTATCATGTGCCAGTAAACAGGCATTAGATGAATATTCCAGTGAGATCCTGGAAATTCAGAGTAAGCATAAACTAAAATTCCAAACAACAAATACAACATTCCAGACTTAATAAAGTATCTTGAAATCTTTGGCATAAATAATCCAGTTTGTTCTTAGATTATTTTTTTTCCGAGTCGAGTTCTATTTTGTAACTAGCATGGCAAGCCACACAATTACGTGTGAGTTCATCCATTTCTTTTAGTAAGTTATGGATATCTTGTTTTTTGCGAATTTTTGCCGCGATTTCATCAAACTTTTCATGAGTTCCAAAACCCAGTTTTTTGAATTCCACAGGAAGTTTCAAAAGGATAGTTTTTTCCTGGTGTTCTAAACTGGCCACAAGACCCATGCCGACTGCATCTGCGGCTTTTGCTGCACTTTCGTAGTCTTTGTCTGCAAGTCCGCCAAGCATTCCATTGACTGCTGTGAGTAGGGCCCTCATTTCAGTCAGCACTAATTGTCGTTCTGCAGGTGTTAGGTGTATGGCAGTTCGATTGTCAAGAGAACGGCTTGTACTTCCGAAATAAAAAAAATACCCAAGTGTGATGACTGTTACAATCCAGAGTCCGATCGCAAATTTTCCAATAGATTTTGAATTCATTTTTTCCCTTTTAAATATTTTGTTCCATTCCAAGATAAATACTAAATACACTCATTTGTTTGTTATAAGAAAATTGGAATGGATGAATTTCTTTACTAGAATAGATGGCATGGGATAACGTCCAGTCTGAAGTTTTTCCCCCATAAGTTTTTTTAGGAAATCCATATTCGCAAGCAATGTGTATTGTGGAATCATTCCAGGAGATACTTCCTCCCATCGAAAGATGGTGTTCTATACTTGCTCCTAACATGGGACTTACGCCACTAGCAGGAATTACATTATTTCCATAACTATATCCCATTCGACTCATAAAACGATCATTCCACTTATACTCAGCTCCAATGGCAAATATGGTTTGATTTTTCCAATTTAAATTGAATTGAAAGGCATTGGTTTCCACTCCAATGGGTGTCCTTACCCAAACATCCTCTAGGCGAAATTTACTAGAATTGAAACTTTCAGACCAAGGAATGTATTTGATATCGAAGTCGATGATAAACCTATCGGTGCGGTAGGAAATTCCTGCGATATGTTTGTCTGGCCAAATCATATACCGAGACACTCTTGTTCCGAAGGATCTTTCTGGTGCGTAACCATCTACCTTCATGGTTCCATCCATGGGTAAAAAATTTCTGGTAGTGTAGGAATAAGCAATTCGTATATTTTCTGTTAGATCATAGGAAACTCCGACTTTTCCTCCCATAGTATAGGCCGAATCACTTTGATAACGAATTCCACCAGGGATGGTAAGGCTTCTTGTTTCATCTTGGTAGGTTCTTTTTAATTCCATAAACCCGTAAACTAAGTCAAAACCCGCACCTATGGCAAAGTTTCCTTTTTTGAAACCGGCACCAAACGTAGATTTCATGGTCATAAATCTAAAATTTAAATCTTCTACTGCTTTTGTACTTTCTCCGATGATGGGGATGTTTGTCCCAAAGGTTTCATTAAGTGTTCTACCATCAGGAGTATGTCGTTTGATATTTTTAAACTGTCCGCCCCCACCACCTTGTGCATACAAAGCAAAACCAATACTGATATTTTCAGATATAGGTTTGATGATCCCGATATAAGGTAGAACTGCTTTCGGATGTTCCACTGTGGAGTTTCGATAAGAACGACTAGGATCTGGATCAATGTACTCGTCATTATATTCAATCGTGGGCAAATGGATTGCAGAACCTAACTCCCATTTGGTACGTTTGACTCGTGCCAGATGGGATGGATTCGATTCCAAATCCATCACCGATCCTCCCACTGCTTGGAAGGCACCTCCCATTCCCGCTTGTCTTGCTCCAAACGCCGGCTGTAGGATTCCGTGAAAGGCCTCCAGAGTGGGGGAAAGCCTCGGATCCAAGATTAGAATTAGAATGAATAAAAATATGAAAATGCGACTCGAAATCATTTACTCCAAAGGAAGAGGAGACCTTTCGAAGTCAAGGGGATAAAAATTCAGAAAAGGGAGAATCCCCGGGACACAAGGATTCCTAAAATCGCAATCGAAACGGATACCAACAAATTGAATCTACCAAAGAAAGCAGAAGTTTTTCTATACCGTTCATATTGAACAGGATCAGTTGTTAAGTAGAGAAATGTTTTGGGGCCAGTCACAAAGTCGTGATATAAAGAAGATAAAAATAAAATGGTAAATAATCCTATTTTAGATAGAAACATGAAACCTATGTTAGTTGAAAAAAGTGCTCCATTTGATTCAAAATAACCTTTGTTATATAGAAGTCCTATCCCTGAGATAAGAAAAACTAAAAAAATAAAGTAAGATATATTTCTAAACTGGAGAGCTGTTAATTGGAGTAACCTTAATTTCTGATCTTTTAGTTCCGGATTTCGTATGACAGGCATCACTACGATTACATAAAAAATCATTCCTCCCACCCAAACCATCGCAGAGAAAATATGTAAGATTAAAAGTATAAAGTAAATCAACATGATAGATTAGAATGGAATGGATGGATCTCTTTGTCGTTTCCTTTTTTATTTTTAGAAACAATCTAAAAATCTATCTTATATATTTTCCTTTTTAGAAAAGGGGATTCTTTTGGGATGGGTAAAGAGTATATCCCAGATGAGAAAAATTCCAGAACTGTTACTTCCCGCGGGAAGTTTAGAAAAATTAGAAATTGCTTATCTATTTGGTGCCGATGCAGCCTATTGTGGTGTCCCTAGGTTTTCCTTGCGAGCGAGAGAAAACGATTTTACTATTGAGGCATTGGAAGCGGGTGTATCCCTTGCCCGGAAACTCGGTAAAAAAATCTATTTCACTGTGAATAACATTCCCAGAAATTCTAAGTTACCATCCTATCCAAAGTATTTAGATAGGATGGCGGCTCTAAAACCGGATGCATTGATTATGGCTGATCCTGGTTTGATACTTATGACTAAAGAAACTCACCCTGAAATCGACATTCATATTTCAGTCCAAGCCAATACAATGAATTATGCGGCAGTAAAATTTTGGAAAAAATTTGGTGCCACTCGCGTCATTTTGTCGCGTGAAGTTTCTATTTCTGAAATAACAGAAATCAAAAATGAAGTTCCTGATATGGAAATTGAAGTGTTTGTTCATGGATCCATTTGTATCGCCCATAGTGGTCGTTGTTTTATGAGTAATTATTTTAAAAAACGGGATGCCAACCAAGGTTCTTGTAATAACGCCTGTCGGGATTTGTATAAAGTGTTTGTGACCAATCCGAAACAGAATGATGAGGCGATGGAACTCATTACAGACGAGGAGGGAACCTTTTTAATGAATTCAAAAGATCTACGAGCTATTGAATTCTTACAAGAGTTATGTGATGCGGGAGTGGATTCTTTAAAAGTGGAAGGTCGCACTAAAAACGATTATTATGTGGGGATGGTGGCTCGCAGTTACAGACACACCTTAGATAGGATTGCACGAGGAGAAGGTTTTGACAGGAAGTGGTTACTAGAACTGGATAAAGTTTCTTCTAGAAAATATTTTTCTGGGTTTTTAACTCGTGGGATGGAAGATAGAGTTCCTGAAGAGGAAAGAGATTTCCAAAACAATGAATTTGGAACGAGTTTACAGATGAGTCAAAAGTATGCAGGGTTTGTAAAAGAATATAAATCCGATACAAAACGAATTGTCATTGAAGTCAAAAATAAAATCCAAAAAGGGGATGTGATGGAAGTGATCACAACCACAGATCCGGATCCCTTAACGTTTACTGTAGATCAAATTTTTTATAAAGAGAAACCCGTGGAAGTAATTAGTGGGGGAATGGGAACTGTTGAGTTAGAAGTTCCATTTCTGATTCCTTCGAAATCTTTTTTAAGTAAAAAACTATAAGACAGTTTTACTCGTCGGAGATTTTAACCACTTCTTATTGAGAATCTGTCTAAGGAGAGCTGTTAAGTAACTATAGAAATGGTTAGTAAGGATTTTTTGTGAGAAATAAAATAATATTTTTAATCTTCGTACTGTTTGTCTTCACCCTGAACTGTGGAAAAGAATCTAACGGGGAAAGTACGGCACCGCTCGAAGCCGAGATGCGTTCCATGGATGTTGCTAGTGAAAAAAAAGTGGCTCCCAGTGCTCCGAGAGTCGAAGAGAACGTTGAACAACCGTCAGTCGAAAGCCAATTAGGACAAGTATTTGTTCCTATCCCCACTAGTTCCGAACGATTACTCGAATACCAAGTCCAATTAAGTTACCAAACCCAAAATTTGATTAAAACACGTAAGGATATCCTTGGTTTTATCACCAAATATGGTTATATCGAAAGTAGTTCTGCTGTGAATGCAGACTCTCCTTATATGAGCCTTCGCGTTCATATCCATTCCGAAAAATTATATGAAGCCTTGATTGAATTGGATACTTATGGGGTATTACTTAGTGAAGACATTTCCACTGTAGATCATACCGAAGGAATGGTTTGGCAGAAGATCAAATCAAATCGTGAAAAAATTCGTTTAGCTCGACGTTCGAATGCGAACAACCAAACTTCAGCCAATTCAAAAAATTGGCAAGCGATCGAAGAAGCTGTAACCGATAGCGAAAATAATTTGGACAATTCGGAACATGAAATTTGGAAAATCAAAGATAAGGTAAAATGGGCCACCTTAAACGTAAATTTTTCGACACCCATCCCACCGGATAAAATCCAAGTCCCAACGTACAAAAATGCTTTTATTGGAATCCTAAATGTATTTTTAGAATTAACATACTATCTGATTTGGATGATTCCTTTATTTTTCCTTGTAGGTATTTTGTATTTTCCTGTGAAAAAAATCGGGAAGTATTTTAAAAAATAATTTAGAGAGAAAAAGGAAGGAAATCCAATCATACAACGAAAGACTGTAACCTTTCGTTGTTGTTTTTCTTTTAGTTACAACTACTAGAAGAGAGATTGAACTTTTTTTTCTCTTCTAGATCAGCGATGGTTTTTCCGTAATCACTTTGAAGTTTGAAACAACCCATTTTGTTTTGTTTTTCTGCTTTTTGAAAACAATCACAAACAGCAGATACTTTTTCTTCTGTGGAAAGATTAGAATTTGTTTCTGGTGTGCCAACTAACTCTTGTTCGCATTTTTGTAAAGAAGTGAGGTAGGAATCATAGGCTTTAGATCCTTTTTTTAAGGCAACTACATGTTCTTCTCTTTGTGACAAACATTTCTTTTTATCCGCCTCTTTTTCGGAAGCCTTTGCCTTTTTTAAACAATCGCAGAGTTCTTGTGCTTTTGCTTCTGGACTAGCCATGAGTCCTGTTGTGAACAAAAATAAAATACAAAGGAGGATTTGTTTTTTCATCCCAGCGATTTTATGTTTTCTCACTTAAAGTCAAGGACGTTTTCTCTTCTCAATTTAGAGAACAAGATTCATCTCATAGAAAACAAAAAGCCAATCCGCTGAGACCAGGGAGTGGCTTTTTACTTAAGAAAACGATTCGCTTTTCTTAATTTAATTAGCGGGTAAGGAATAGTTTCGTATCCATGATTCTGACTTTTGGGGATCATCAAAAAAATGTTCTGAATCTTTTCCGAATCGATTTTCGTATTCATTGATTTTATAACTATCATGGTGGCAATGGACAGCAGCCAAACATTCAATTTTGTTTTTGGAAGTAAGTTTTAAATCCTTTGCTTCGTCGAATAAATCCAAGTACCCAATTCTCCAATTGTACTGGCTTAAAAGAAGTGGGATTATGTCCCGGTAGGATTTGTGTGCGGAAACGGAGGCAGGGTTTAGACCGTGAAGGTTTACAAAGATTTTGAATTTGGTGCCAGCAGGAATTTCAGCAAACGTTTTTTCCAGACTTTGTTTCCATTCGGATACTTCCGTTTCTGTCACAGCACCAGAAATTCGAGTGATGACTAAAGATGACTGCTCTTCCCATTTTGTATAGATTTCGTTGTTCATATGGTTTGGACATGAGTAGTAATCCCTATATTATAAAAAAAGTATTTTTTGTTAGAATGATTCTAGGTATGTTGCAAAAAAACAGTGCTTTCAAACTCTGAACTAATAGACCATGTGGTGGGTTCTTTAAGAATATTCTGATATTCATAACCACGTTCAATATAAACAATCGGGAAAAATTTATGCAGCGTAATTCTATTAAATTCATTTTGTTACTGAGTGGAGCTTCTATTCTGTTTATCATCAGCTGTTCTGTTGGTGTTATTGCCTATTATTTCGGACAGAAAAAGATAAAAGAGGCTTATATCGGACAAATGCAAGGAATTGTAGAAGTTGTTGGGCAAGAGATCGATGATTTTTTTGTAAATCATGTGAATGTCATTAAAACTGTAGCCAATGACCAGAGAACCATTACATCCTTAAAAACCGGGAAACCTATCGCGCAGGCCTACTTTAAGGAGATGAATGATCGGTATGGAGTTTATGAAAATATCTACACACATACTTACGATAATGATCCCCGAGTTGTAGCTGATGCTACTGGCCAAGCCATTGGTTGGAAAATGAAACCGGAGGATATGGATCCAGAAGAACTAAAGGCTGGTAAAGAAAAAAGACACTTCGTTGGAAAACCTATTCTAAATCCGCTCACAAACAATCCAGTGGTTACCATTACTTACCCGGTGTATGACAACGGAAAATTAATTGGAAACGCGGGCATTGCACTTTCACTCATAAACTTAACTGATAAGGTAATCAATAAAATCAAAATTGGTCGCGACGGTTATGTTGTTGTTTCTACAAAAGCGGGACTACTCATTGCTTTAAAAGAAAAAGCTCAAATTTTAAAGTACGATTTGTCCAAAGATGAATCAGGTGCACGTATGTTGTCTTTGAAAACAGGAGATGTACTTGAGTTTGAATATTTAGAAAGAGAACACCTTGCTGTGAGTCATCATTTAAAAGATTGGGGAATGGTGATCCTTGCTATCCAACCAAAAGAAGAAATTAAAGAAGCATTGTTTGAATTACTTGTGATGATTGGAATTTCTTCTGTTGTCATAGCTTGCATTTCCATCTGGTTATTTTTTATCCTACTTAGCAAACGTTTGAATCCATTAGAAGACGTGAGTCATATTTTTAAAGAGATGTCAGATGGGAATTTAACTTCGACCATCAAGGTTGTTTATGATGATGAGATTGGACGAATGGGACAAGGACTCAACTTATTTATTGCTAGTTTAAGAAAATCTTTTGAAGAGATCCAAAGGATTACCATTGAACTTGCGGCCTCATCAGAAGAATTAACTTCCTCTTCCAATAATTTTGCCACAGGAGCCCAGTCTACTGCTGCATCTTCAGAAGAAATGTCTGCCACGATTGAAGAAATGTCCGCAGGAATGGATCATATTGCCGCGTCTACAGATAGGCAATTTGGAAACTTTACCAATTTCCATTCTAAAATTAGAGAACTATCAGAAAGTATTCGCAAAATTGGATCTGAAATTGAAAGCACATTGAAGTTAGCGGAATCTATTTCTAACCAAGCCAAAAAAGGAGAAGAGTCCATCCAAGGTATGAGCCAAATGATTGAAAACATCCTTCATTCCTCGGGAGAGATGACTGCCATCATTCAAATCATCAATGAAATCTCTGACCAAACACAGCTATTGGCTTTGAACGCTGCCATTGAGGCAGCTAGAGCTGGTGAAGCAGGAAGAGGGTTTGCCGTTGTAGCGGATGAGATTTCCAAACTTTCAGAAAAAACAGCCTCCTCTATTAAATCGATTGGAAGTATGATTACTAAAAACAATCGGGAATTGGATTCTGGTGCCAATGCCATTCGTTCTTCCGCCGAAATGTTACACAACATCATCCAAAATGTGGAAACAGTAAATAAAGCGATGAACAAATTATACTCAGTCACTTCTGCCCAAGAGTCCATCAAACGAGAAGTAGATGAAGGTGCTGAACAAATGGGTCTCGATGCAGAGACAATCAAACTTTCTACTAATGAACAAAAGAGAGCAGTAAGAGAAATTTCGGAAGTCATCATTCAAATCAATGAACATACGTTAAGTACTGCTTCTGGTTCGGAAGAGATGTCCTCCTCTGCACAAAATTTAGCCTCGACAGCAGAGATTTTGAGAGGGATCACAGAACGATTTAAATTGTAAAAATTGGTTCGACATAGAATCAAAATTTGCCATTGTCTTTATCAAATTGTAATTTGAGGATTTCATGGCAAATTTACTAAAGATTTTTTTCTCTCTGGCAGTTTCGATTTTTTTATTCCAATGTTTGGGAAGTCGTCGGCCACTTGTTCCTTCCTATGTAGATCCGCAAGGAAGTTTACGTGATGCTGCCGTTGGAAAAAAGTTTATGGTGTCTACTGGGAATCCATTGGCGACTAAGGCTGCGATCAAAGTTTTAGAAAGTGGTGGGAATGCTGTTGATGCAGCAGTTGCAGCCCTCCTTGTGTTAAATGTAACCAATGGAGAAGCTGCTAGTTTTCCTTCCGTTGCACCAACATTAGTTTATGATAAAAAATCAGGACAAGTCAAAAGTTACATAGGAGCTGGGACAGCACCTAAAAAAGCAAACATCGAATGGTTTAAAGAGAAAGGTTATGATGTGATGCCAAAAAATTCTATTTTGACTCAGTTGTTACCTGCATCTCCCGATGTGATAGTACGATTGTTACAAGATCACGGAACCAAATCTTTCTCAGAACTGGTGCAACCTGCAATCAGTGTAGCGGAAGAAGGATTTCCAGCAAATCGAATTCTAGTAAAGAACTTAGACTTACCTTTATATAAACGTTTAGGTTTTACATTGATTATGCCATACAACTCAGAAGTATATCTTGAAAAAAAATGGTGGTATGGAATTAGAGAAGGGGAACTTACCAAACGATTGGATCTTGCGAAGACATGGAAGTCTATGGCCAATGAAGAAGTTCAAACCTTAAAAAGGGGAAAAACCAGAAAACAAGCGTTAGAATCTGTAAGAGACTATTTTTATAAAGGACCTATTTCTGACGCCATTGTAAAACTACATACGGATAAAAATGGTCTGATTACGAAAGAAGATTTGGCAAACTATGTTGGTGGTTGGGAAAAACCAGTTCCCGGTGAGTTTAGAGATTATCAAATTTTATCAAACCAAACTTGGACACAAGGACCGGTCGTTCCCATGGTTTTGCAACTGTTAGATGGTATTGATCTTAAATCGATGGGTCATAACTCACCGGAATATATCCATACAGTTTCACAAGCGATTGAGCTTGTCATTGCGGATAGAGAAAAGTATTTTGGAGATCCAAAATTTGTAGAGGTTCCTATTGATGGTTTGCTTTCCAAAAAATATGCGACTCTCAGAAGAAAACTGATTCAAAAAGATGCCTTTGGGGTTACACCTCCTTCCGGAAATCCTTGGATGTTTGATACAAAGAAGCCAAACTCTGCTAACACAAAACCTAACGAAACAAAGGATGAGACTATCAGTGAAATTAAGTATGGGAAAGACACAACTTATTTGAGTATTGTGGATGAAAGCGGGAATGCAGTCTCTCTCACACCGAGTGATTTTCCTCAATCCCCTATGGTTCCAGGTACAGGACTTACTTTAGGAATCCGTATGACACAGTTTCGTTTGGACCCAAATCATCCTTCCGCACTCGCTCCTGGAAAACGACCACGGATCACACCTAATCCAGGAATGGTATTAAAACAAGGAAAGTTGTGGATGAGTTTTGGGACACCTGGTGGCGATGTCCAAAGCCAAGCGATGATTCAATTTTTTCTAAATGTCATAGTGTTTGGAATGGATCCACAAAAAGCAGTGGAGGCGCCTAGGTTTCGTTCGGTGAACTGGCCAGATAGTTTTTCTCCACATACTTACAGGCCTGGTGGAATAGAATTAGAAGAGACTTTGTATACAGCGGTCTCTGATTCTTTAGAAACGAAGGGTTACAAAGTTTATAAAAAAGGGCATCTGGATAATGATTTTGGTTCCGTCTGTGCAGTGTTAAATGATGTTAAAAATGGGAAACTGATCGGAGTTGCCGATCCTAGAGAAGAGTCCTGGGCAGAAGGAAAATAAATTTTCACTTATGACCAAAATACTTCTGATAGAAGATGAACCAGGGATTCAGGAAACCATCCAAATCACTTTGGAGTCGGAAGGATTTTCTGTATCGCTGGCTTCCACAGGAAAACAGGGAATTCAAAAAGTTTCCCATGATATCTCTCTCATTGTTCTCGATATTGGACTACCTGACCAAAGTGGATTTGAAGTTTTGAAAGAAATCCGAAAATCATATCAAACGCCTGTTATTTTTTTAACGGCAAGAAATACAGAAATTGATAAAGTTTTGGGATTGGAAATTGGAGCAGACGATTATCTTGTAAAACCATTTAGTCCCAGAGAACTTTTGGCAAGGATACGGGCCGTTTTAAGAAGAACAACACAACCCCAACCAATGGAAGATCATAAATTTAGAATTTCATTGGATAAAAAATTAGTTTATTTGAATGGAAAAACTTTGAATCTTTCGCCTTACGAGTACAAAATCATAGAATTATTTTTTAAATGGCCCGGTCGTATTTTTACTAGAGAAGAAATTATGGACAATGTGTGGACGGAACCAGAAGATAGTTTCGACCGCGCTGTGGATACAGTTATCAAAAACATCCGTGCCAGGTTCAAAGAAATTGAAAATGACTTCGACCCGATTGAAACGAGAAGGGGACAAGGTTATGGATTGAAGGAAAAGATATGAACCTTTGGATTCGAATCATCATTAGTTTTTTTTTATCCTAAGTATTGGATTTTATTATTTAATCGATAAAACAGAAGAATCCATTCGCCCTCGTTACATGGAAACTGTCGAGGAGTCGTTAAACGATACGGCTCATATTTTGTCTGCCGTTGTGGAAGAAAGATTAGAACAAAATCCTCGTGCCCACCTAAAGTTCCAAGATACCCTTCATTCCCTATTTTCACCTGTATTTGAAAATACAAACAAACGTTCCTTCAAAGCAAAAATCTATTCTCTTTTAAAAACTAATGCAGACATTCAAGTTTATATCACCAATGCAAAAGGAATTGTGATATTTGATTCTGAAGATTATAGAGTAGGACTCGATTACTCTAAGTTTAACGATGTGTATTTGACTCTTCAGGGAAAGTATGGTGCAAGATCGAGTAAACTCCTTGATAAGGAAGGGGAAGGTGCTTTGTTTGTAGCCTCTCCCATCCAATATAAAAATCAAATCATTGGTGTTCTCACTGTCATCAAACCCAAAACTGGTGTGATTCCCTTTATTGATGAGGCAAAAAGAAAGTTTTGGAGAATTTCTCTCCTTGTTGCTTCTGCGATTGCCATCCTGTTTAGTGTGCTTGCATATTTGATCTTTCGGCCCATTTTAAGACTTTCTCAATATGTGAGTTCACTTCGAAAAAAAGAGAAAGTTGTGTTTCCCAAACTTGGAATTCGTGAGTTGAACGAACTGGGACAAGAGGTGGACTTACTTGTCGAAGAAATTGAAGGGAAAAAATATATAGAATCTTATGTGCAAACTTTGACTCATGAAATCAAAAGTCCACTCTCCTCGATTTTAGCATCAGTAGAACTGTTACAAACCCATCCCAACGAATCGGAACGACTCACTAAAAATATACAGGAAGAAGCAAAACGAATCCAGAATATCATTGAACAATTGTTAGAACTTTCGTCTCTGGAGGGAAAAAAATCTTTTTCCTTGGAAGATAGAGTTTTCATTCATGGGTTAGTCGAGGAAGTGATTTCTGATTTTCAATCCGAATTACAATGGAAATCCATACTTGTGGTGATTGGTTGTGAAGATACAACTTGGGAAATCAAGGGAAATCGCCATTATTTGTATTTAGCCATAAAAAATTTGATCAGAAACTCGATCGAT
Organism: Leptospira abararensis; assembly: GCF_016918735.1. Classification (GTDB taxonomy): domain Bacteria; phylum Spirochaetota; class Leptospiria; order Leptospirales; family Leptospiraceae; genus Leptospira_A; species Leptospira_A abararensis. The sequence continues at coordinate 1,763 of NZ_JAFFPR010000018.1, read as the reverse complement.
TTTGCGAGCGAAAACCAAACCATAAACATAGAAATTTATAAAGAACCAGACGATTCCTTAAAATTATCTGTGATGGACGAAGGCCAGAAGATTCCTGATTATGCACTCACTCGGGTGACAGAAAAATTCTATTCTTTACCAAGACCAACAAACAATCGTAAAAGTTCTGGTTTAGGACTTAGCATTGTAAACCAAATTGTCAACCTTCATGGCGGTAAGTTGGAAATCATGAATCGAGAACCGCGAGGTGTTGTGGTTTCTATTTTTTTTCCAAAAACTTAAACCCTCACAGAATCCTCACATTCAGAACATAAAAGACTCACGATAAAGATCTATCCTGGTAATAGGAGATTTTTATGAGCAAACTACAAACATCTGTCAACCTTCGCCTTGCCATCCTTGGCGGAATGGTTTTATTATTTATCATTCCACTGGTGATGATTGGTTCTTTAATCGAAGAAAGAAGTGCCGCAAGAAATGAGGCTGTAATCGAAGTGGGAGAAAAATGGGGAACTAAACAAACATTAGTTGGCCCAATCCTGATGATTCCTTACAACCTAAGAATTCCAAAATCGGGTTCCACTAAGGAAAAGGACAAATGGGACTATATTACCGATTATGCCTATTTTTTGCCTGAGGATTTGGATTCTTTTGTAGATATGAAAACAGAACTTCGAAAAAGAAGTATTTACGAAATTCCATTATACACAAGTAAGGTGAAGGTAACTGGAAAATTTTCACCAATACAGTCATCTGATTTTCCGATTGATACAACTTATATCTACTGGGATGATGCAAAACTCATTGTTTCTGTTTCTGATCTGAAGGGACTTGGAGGCGAAATGAAACTATCATGGGCAGGTAAGGATAAAAAGTTTTTACCTGGGACCAGATCTTCCTATTTACCCTCAGGACTGAATTCCCCCGTTTTTATTTCAGAAGCTGGTAATTCGATTACCTTTGAAATCCAAATGGATGTTAAAGGATCTGAAACACTTTCTGTGATTCCCGTTGGAAAAAAATCCAAACTGATGATGAGTTCTGATTGGAAAGATCCATCCTTTAATGGAAACCTTTTACCAAAAGATCGTTCGATTCATGAGAATGGATTTTCTGCTGTTTGGGAGTCATCTTACTTTGCAAGATCCTATCCCCAAGTGATCCATTCTATGGACGATTCGATCTTAAATTCCATTTTGAATTCTGGGTATGGAGTGAGTTTAGTGATTCCTGTGGATCATTATTTGAAGATGGAGAGGTCTGTAAAGTATGGACTTCTCTTTATTGTGACCAGTTTTGCTTTGTTTTTTCTGATGGAAGTGTTTGGTGGAGTTTTGTTACACCCGATCCAATACATTTTAATCGGTTCGGCTATGGTATTGTTTTACATTCTGAATCTATCTTTTTCAGAACACTTTGGGTTTTTGCCAGCCTACATTTTGTCGAGTTTGGCAGTAACAGGACTCATAGGATACTATGCGATCAGTGTATTGAAGAACAAAAGAAAAGGACTTATCACTGCTTCGTATTATTTGGTTCTGTATTCTTTTCTTTATGTAATTTTGGCATCCGAAGAACAAGCGTTACTTCTGGGATCTTTGGCTCTCTTTTCCATTCTTGCAGCCGTTATGCATTTCACTCGCAAAGTGGATTGGTATCAGTTTGGAATAAAGAAGGAAGGTTAGGAAGGAACAGAATTTTTGGAATTGGAAAATTAGAAGTCGAAATGATTTAAAAGGTAAATCTAACAGGGATCAAATCCC
>NZ_JAFFPR010000009.1 GCF_016918735.1 Leptospira abararensis | reverse complement strand
ACCTAGAAAAACTTTGAATTGGAATACACCTGAAAATGAAATACGGGCGCTTGTGCGCTAGATTCTTGAACCTACCCCTTTAATTCTCAAAAATTCGAGGAAATTGATAAAAGAAAGGAAATTCACAAAGAAATTCTATATCTCAATTATTGACTTTTTCTTTAGATTTTGGATAATTAGCATATGAGGGTAGAATCCAAAAAGGAATTGATTGAACAATTAACCAAAATCAAACCAATTCTAAATAATAATTTTGGAGTTCTGAAAATCGGAATCTTTGGATCCTTTGCAAAAGATAAAGTTAATTCTGATAGTGATGTGGACTTACTTGTTGAAATGCAAAGTCCTGATTTTGATTCATTTGTTGGTTTAAAAATATATTTGGAAAAACTTTTCGAAAGAAATGTAGACCTTGTTAGAAAAAGGAATCATATTAAACCTTCTTTTTTAAATAGAATTCAGCAAGATATTATAAATGTCTGAAGAAATCTGCGAAAGGTTTGAATTTATTTTAGAATCGATTGTTATCATCGAAACGAGATTCTCAAAAATTAAATTTCCTGATGATTTAATTAATTCTCAAGATGGTATTACTATTCTAGACTCAATTGCTATGAGATTACAAGCAATAGGAGATAATCTTAAATCAGTTGCAAAATTAGACAGTAAATTTCTAAGTAAATATCCCGATACAGACTGGGAAAAAATTATTAAAATGAGAGACGTCATTTCTCATCATTATGAAGGTCTTGACCACGAAATAATTTTTAATATCTGTAAAAACAAAATACCGGAATTAAAAATTTCTGTAGAAATAATACTAAAACATCACTTCGCCTAACAGCGCCTTAACGCTTCGCTTCGGCACAAGGCCTCGCTCGGTCTGCGACACATGGCAAAAGTAATTGAAAAATAATAATTAGGGTTAAAGAAAATAAAAAAAGTATTGATATTGTAACGTTATTCCGTTACACCTAAAAAGTGAACGAATTTACAGCTTATAAGGGCGAAAAATTCACTATTGAATGGTATTTTGATGAAAAAGAAAAATCAGATATTCTAGAATATTTCAATAAACTGCCTGATGATTTAAAAATTAAAACTTTAGTTTTGTTCAAAAGATTTGCTGATTTTGGAGAAATCAAAGACAAAACCAAATTCAATTTTGAAGGAGATTCTCTATTCGCTTTCAAACCTATTCCACACAGGTTCCTATGCTTTTTTGTTAAAGGGAAAAAAATTATAATAACAAACGCTTTTGTCAAAAAAACGGATAAACTGCCAAAAAATGAAAAGATTAGAGCTATCAAAAGAAGGGAAGATTATGAAACAAGAAATAAAAAAGGCATCTACTACTAAATCTACATTTGATCGTTTAATGAAAGATAAATCCTTCAAAGCCAAATTTGATAAGGAATATGATGCTCTCAATCTTTCTGAAACACTAATTGAATTAATGGAATCTCAAAAAGTCTCAGTAAGGGAACTTTCTAAAAAAGCTAATGTTTCCAGCACTGTTATTCAAGAAATTAGAAGTGGTAAACAAGACAACCCTACCCTACTTGTTCTTTCTAAGCTAATTCACACTTTAGGTGGAGAAATTATTATCAAGAAAGGAAAGAAAACTTTGGCTAGTGTATAAGCCACACGTCGTATAACAGCAACTAACCGCTTCGCTTCGGGACGAGCCCTCGCTTGGGCTGCGCCACATAGGCTTCTGACACTCCCCTTGCTTACGCAAGTGTCGTTCCAGTCCCTAACGTCCCGTTTCCGGGACTCAGGGCCAGCCTACGTCGGTTAGTCTAGTTCGTTATGCGAACAGTCGTGAAAATATTAACTTGGCTAAAAAATAGAAGAAATAACCGATTGACAAATACAGCCCAAATGCTGTATTATTACTTGTGACGGGAAAAGAATTAGTAAAAATTCTGAAAAATGACGGTTGGGAATTAGACAGAATCAGTGGATCACACCATATTCTAAAGAAAAAAGATAAAACTCTCTCGGTTCCTGTTCACAGTAATCGGGATATTCCTACTGGAACTATGAATGCAATACTTAAACAGGCAGGACTCGAATGAAAATCTCATATCCAGCTATTATTAAATACAGTTCAAAAGAAAAAGTCTTTAATGTTGAATTTCCTGATTTACCAGGATGTTTCACTTTTGGAGACAATGAAAACGAAGCAATCTTAAATGCTCAAGAAGCTCTAACTGGTTATTTAGAATCTATAGATTCTAGAAAATTAAACATTCCTGAACCTTCTAAGTTGAAAGGAAAGGACATCAAATTCATTACTCCGGATAAAAATGTATCCTTTGCTATCTGGCTTAAGAAAAGTAGAGAAAAACAGGGTTTAAGTCAAAAACAAATTGCTCAAAAACTTAATATTGCTTATCAAACTTATCAAAAATTTGAAGATCCGCATAAATCTAACCCTACTCTCAAAACTATTATAAGATTAGAAGAAGTTTTTCACGAAAATCTTATTAGTGTATAACACGACCGTCGCATAACAGCGCCTTATCGCTTCGGCACAAGGCCTCGTTCGTTATGCGCAAGCCTTAAATGTATGCCTCAGGACATGGGTAACACTTTTGTAGCAAGACATAGATAACACTTTCAGGTTTCTAATCCCATAAGATCACCTTTACGGGAGGGCTTTTGGGATGGCCTTGGAAGGAGAATAATGTCGTGGATTTAAGATATCAATTCGTTCTGGAGAGCCTCCAGAAGGATGTCAATTTTACTCAGCTCTGTGCTCAGTATGGAATCGCTACCAAGTGTGGATACAAATGGAAAGAACGGTTCACTTTAGAGGGAAAAGAGGGATTTAAGGATAAAAAGAAAACTCCCCAAAATTCGCCAGCTAAAATTGTGGAAGAAACTATTCTTGAAATCCTTAAGATCAAAACTAACTAGAAAATCTGAGGTGTAAAAAAAAATTCTTGAACTTTGCAAATTTCCTGATTAGAAACCTCCAACATATCCACTATTGAGCGCCTTCTTAAGAAGGCAGAGGCTTCGATAGATATCTTAATTGCTCATTTAGTTATTTCAAGAAATTAGGCTCGCAACTTATAATTCCAATTTCATAAAAATTGCTGTAAATTCAAACTTAAGAAAATTAAATTTTAAACATTCTTAGAGTAAAAAGTAAATAAACTAAATCTTTTTTCGCAATCAATAGATTCTCCAGTCAGCCTAAGTTGATTAGATTTTCCACCAAACATAGCTTTTATTCCAGTATTTTGCTTGAGCTTAATGATTTATGCTCAGAATAATAGATAAGACGAAGTGTCTAAAAAACTTTCTTGTGAGAAGAGAGAATACAAAAATATGAGCAGCAAACAGAAAATTTTGATGCAACAAACAAAAGACCTACTATTGGTTTTAAAAACAAGGTTTGAAAAAAATAAGAACCGTCATAAAGATTTAGAATGGGGAAACATCGAGAAGAAATTGGAAGTAAATCCCAAAAAACTTTGGTCACTAAATGAAATGGAACGAACTGGTGGCGAACCTGATGTTATTAGCTATGACAAAAAAACGGGTGATTACATCTTTTTTGATTGCTCACCAGAGAGTCCCCAAGGTAGACGAAGTGTTTGTTATGACCGTAAAGCCCTCGACTCAAGAAAAGAAAATAAACCTAAAGATAGTGCTTTAGATATGGCTTTGGCAATGGGAATAGAGCTCTTAACTGAGGAGCAGTATAGGGACTTACAGAAACTAGGAAACTTCGATACAAAAACATCAAGTTGGATTCTAACACCCGCAAGTATTAGAAATTTAGATGGTGCTCTATTCGCTGACTTCCGCTATGGCAATGTATTCATATATCATAATGGTGCAGAATCATATTACGCTGCTCGCGGATTTCGTGGTTCTCTTCGGGTATAAGTTGATCTCAAAAGAAAAAAGCTTTTTATCGAATAATCAAGGTATAATAGAGTCAATAATGGTAAATTTGCTTTCTTCCGAATCTTAATTTACAATTGATGCATAGGATCCTAGAGATTTTGAATCCGGAAAATAAAAAAGTAAAAGCAATACAAATACTGAAATCGTCTACGCAATCGTGCAAATCTCATTCTCAACTTATTGGTTGCGAATTTAAAAAAAGAGATATCAGGATTCCTTATAGATAGTAAAAAGTATTTGAAAAAGTATCACTTATTTACTGAAATCCTAATATGTCTAATTTATTTACAAATAGATTGGTAGCCCCAGAAGAATACAAGACCCAATGGCAAAAATTGTCATTTGAAACGAATCTATACGAAGAAGATTATCATAAACATAAAAAAGACGGCTTAGCGGTAAAACCCAACGATCACTGTTGGTATCTAAGAGAGGTTGAAGGCAAAATTTTTCTTTCTTCTGGGACATGGGGAACAAAACAAGCGTTTGCAAATCGACCGATTACAACGACTCAATCAGAACATATTTTTTCCTCTAGCTTTTGGAAAAATTACTCAACCAACCGCTGTCTAATACCAGTAATATCTTACTTTGAATGGCAGATGCAACGTAGCGGCGAAAAACATAAATTCAAAATTGAGTTTATAGATAAGAATTCTTTTTTTGGTGGTATTTGGGGTGCTTACCCAAATGGCTCTACATGGGTAACCATAATAACACAGGCTGCCAATAAAAAAACTGCAGAAATTCATAACTCTGGAAATAATAAAAATAGGCAACCAATTGTGATCCGAAAAGGAAACCTGAATGCTTGGCTTGATCCAAAATTAAACTCAGAGTCTCAAGTAAAAAAACTAATTACCCAATTTCAACCGAACGAAATTAGTACCGAAGACCTTGATTATGAACAAACATTGTTTGACTAACCTTTCTCTACTTATGTCAAAATGGCCCGATTCTCCACTACGAAAAAATAACAGTAAAAAGTAATTTGACCAAAAGAACCATTATAAAAGAAACCTAAATGGGTATATTCTATGAAATGGTCTGAATTTTACACCTTACATAGGAAGATAACGAGGTAAACGTTCAATACTATTTAGCCATTTCCGAATATTGGAATATTGATATAAATCTACTTTTCCTTGGTTACTCAGTGCAATATACGGATATACAGCTATATCGGCGATGGTGACTGAGTCCGTAACCAACCAATCATAACTCGTAAGTCTATTGTCTAATATAGATAGAAGGTTTTCTGTGACCGATTTTGTTTCCTCTAAATTGGTGGAGCGCCCAAATAAATAATGCGCTCGTAATGCACCTGGACCTCGCGAAACTTCATTTGCCGCTGTAGAAAGCCATGCAACGACTTCAGCAGCTTTGGGCGGATCATTGGGAAACCAATGCGCTTCACCATAAGCACGAGCTAGGTATACCAAAATTCCTTGGCTATCTCTAAGGATTACATTTCCATCCTTAAGAACAGGCACTTGTCCAAAGGGATTTTTTGCTAAAAAAGCTTCCGACTTTTGTTCAAGTTCAGATCCATTGACAAGATAACTTTCATACTTGAGATTCAAAAGAGATAACATCAGCCTAACTTTGTAACAATTTCCCGACATAGCAAATTCAAATAATTCCATCGTTCTCATTCTTTTATCAACAAAGTGAATCTATTGGCAACGATTTTTCACTTTGATAGATTTTGATCTCCTTAATTAAACAAGATATAATAAATCATTATATTTCTCTTACGTCTGTCGATAAATAACCTAATCAATTTTTCTTAACGATAATATCATCCCCAAGAATTTTTCTAAATTCTTTTAATAAAAGCAAAAAAAACTTCCTATTTTTCTGGGGCATTGAATTCAATATCGGGTTAAAGTGGGTCAAAATTTTTTTTGGTAAAATTTTCTCTAATGAGTGCCCTTCCGCTGTGAGAGTGATTACTGTAGACCTTTTGTCTAGCTTTGATACCGCCACGAGTATTAATCCTGCGGACTCCATCCGGCGAATCATTTTAGATACTGAAGGTGCATCCTGCAGTGTTAATTCAATGATTTGTTTTTGACTCAATGATCCCTTTTGCCATAACATCGCTAACACTTGCCACTGCTCTGGTGTTAGATGAAATTCCCTAAGACAACGAATCAACTCTTTTCGAAAAAGAAGAGCAACACGATTCAAATTAAACCCTATTTGATCATCTAATAAAAACATACTCTTATAATCATTTCTCTTTTTATCCCATTAATTGTCCAGACAAATAATCCTTGACACAATTCTTAGACAACAAATTATTTGTCCAGACAACTATTTGGGAGAAATTTATGAAATATGTTGATTTGGTTTTTCGGCTGCTACTCAGTATTGTTTTTATCCTATTTGGTATTAGTAAATTTTACGCTTTTATGCCCAGCCCTCCCATGACACCAAAAGCGGCAAATTTTATTGCAGCCATCATTTCCACTGGATACCTATGGCAGCTCGTGGGTGGATTGGAAATTTTGGGAGGGTTTCTGATTCTATTTCGAAAAATGACTGTTATTGGATTATTGATCTTATCTCCAATCATAGTTAATATTATTTTATATTTAGGATTTCTGCAATCTACCGTTGGCCTGGCTCCATTCGCGATGATTTCCTTTCTACTAGTTAGTTGCAGTCTTTTAGCATGGAAAAGAAAGGAGCAATGGAAGAATTTATTTCAGCTAAAATAGAAAATACTATATTATTTTGGCTTATTATCAATCGTAAATTAGATAAAGGCAATAGATTGAACTGTGAGCAGGAGTCCAACTTGAGACACCTGCTCACAAATTAAAGTTGAAGATCAGTAAAACACATTACTTTTTTAGGGAGAGTCAATCAAGGTTGCTTGTATAACCACCATTTGATCCAACTTGTATACTTTGGCATAATCACAAAAACCATTAAAAATACAATGCTGGCCGAAATAAAAAAAGAATCGAAAATTCTGTTTTCGTGAGGAGTAAAATAACGTAAGATCGGTAGAACAATAATGGGAACTAAATTTACTAGTGGAAAAATAGCTGACCAAGTAACCAAAAACTGTTTCCAACGTAACGGTGGTCTAATCAATTGATTCTCAAAAGAAAATAAAAAATCAAGGCCATTCCTTGTTGCATATTGATCTCCGCTCTCAAGAGAATTACTGATTTCCTGAATTAAACGATTTCTCTCTAAGGAGTTCATCCAGTTATTTAAATTTGCTTCAGAATCAAATCTAATGATAAAGGTATAGGTAGAAGTTAAGTTTGCAATTGGTTTAATAACCTGCCAATCAAGGTGTCCAGTCGCAGCTTTGCAGAGCGAGGATATTTGATTCATCCAATCTTCATATTTGCTCTCCTCACCTTTCAAAACTCTATGTGAAATTATAACAGTTGCGCCGTAGATTTTAATCGCTGGTAAACTTACCTTGGGACTCATTAAATTTTAAAATGAAAGGCAAGGATAAATCGTCAAGTGTAAGTTAAACACCTTTTTATTTTAGCCTCTATATTTTTACTAAAAAATATAGAGGCTATTGTTTGAAAAGCGCTACATTAGAATCAATTGATGTCGTCGATTTTGATATCGTCTGGCGACGGCCTACCAACTCCATCTTCTATGTAGTTTTTTAAGCTTAGTAAAAAAATTGCCCATTTCGTACTGCAATGGGCAGTGAACTCAGATTCCTTTTTCCAATCCTTGTGTCGGAAGAAAAGAATAGTCATCATCTCTCCATCTTTTGCCTTTCCGGAATTTAATTGGAAGTCAATATGAGATCCAATCCAATCTTCTGGTCCAGATATACATTCCCATAACAGATGTTTGGGTTCTGACTTTACAACTCTCATCTCAATCGCATTGCCATGACCAAATCCGAAGTAAATCGACTCTCCTACGGAAGAACCTCCTGAAGTAAAATTACCTTCCACTTCTTTTGTCCACCAATTGGATAAACCTGATTTTGTGGTCAGTGCATTGATCACTTCCTTTTCGCTAGCCCGAATTCCTACTTTGTGATATATTCCCATACAACTCTCCTTATTTTTAATTCCATTCTACGCAATTGATCTCTATTTTAATAAATGAAACCTCTAGACATCTATCCATTGATTCAAACTTTCAAGAATACTTGTCCAACCTTGGTTGTGCATTTTGATTTGAATGTCGTTTAGTAGTTCTTCATGAATCAAAGTTACCAAGGTTTGTGGTTTTTCTTTTAAACCTTTTGAACGATCTGCATTAGTTAGGTCAGTAAAGGTAACAGTCACAAGTGTATCTCTGTTTTCCGTTGCGTGAGAACGCCAAGTAAACACAAGTTTATGAGGTTCATCGATCGTAATGTATTCGCCTTCATGTGGAAGGATTTTTCCGTCAAGAGTCATATTGATTAAAAACTTTCCACCTGGTCTTGTATCCATAGTGACGGAATCAATGCCAATCATCTCTCCAGACAAAAACCAACGGGAAAAATCGTCCGCATTGAGCCATGCCCGAAAGAGACGGGTAGCATCCGCGCTAATTCTTTTTTCTACTTTTAGGACTTGTGGGTTCATATTCCTTCTCCTCTAAAAATGCTTCGAGTTTTGCCAACTTACTCGTCCAAAACTCTTGATGATAGCTGATCCAATTGGTTGCTTCCGATAGGGTTTGATTTTGTAACTCTAATCGATAACTGCGGCCATCTTCGGGAGCACGTACTTTCCGAACAAGCTGTGCATCGGTAAGCACATCGATATGTTTGGCGACACCAGCAAAAGACATCGCAAAGGGCTCCGCAAGCTCCGAAATACTCAAAGAACCCTTGCGGAGTCTAGCCAACATCTGCCTTCGTGAATGGTCTGCAAGAGCCGCAAACACTCGGTCTAAAATTTGTTCTTTTTTACGCAATTCAACCATTTGGTTGAATATATAATTTAACCCTTTTTTAGTCAATTATTATACTAAATGGTTGAATATTTCAAAAACCGACCTAAAATCCAACTAAATAGAAAATAAGCGACCGTAGAAAAATTTCACCAAATTCGAGAGTCGATTTTTCCAAAAAAAACTCAAACTCTGAATATTCCAGTTCGGATGGATTGATTTATATGAGATTTACATCCCACAATGGAACTGAAAACCTATCCTTTCGGGAGTGAGTATGAACTGGATCTTGCTTTTTATTGCCGGACTATTTGAGGTTTTATTTGCAACGTGTTTGGGTAAGGCAAAAGAAACCACAGGAAATGAAGCCTATTTATGGTATTTTGGTTTTTCTACATCATTAATGATTAGTATGTTATTACTCATTAAAGTGACTCAGTCCCTACCGATTGGTACAAGTTATGCGGTTTGGACAGGGATTGGAGCTGTAGGAACTGTCCTGATTGGAATCTTTTTATTCAAGGAACCTTTTGATTTCTGGCGGATATTTTTTCTTGTCACACTGATCCTATCCATAATTGGCCTTAAATCTGTTTCACATTAAAAGAAGGTAATCCGCTTCCCTATGTCACAAAATTCTACTGACCTAAATCCACTTCCCACCTTCTTGACAATTACAAAAGAAAGTTTATTCGATTCGCTTGGTTTAGTGATGCAAAACATACAACTTGAACTAGAAAGCGCAGAATACGATGCTTGTCATTTCCAAATCCAAAAGAAAAACATAAGGTTTCGAAAAGCAAAAATTACACCAACAAAAATCGGACAATTTGTAACTTTATGGAAACGTAGCAAAGCCGGCCCTATCGAACCATTTAATATCAAGGATGATATTGATCTTTATATTATTGCAACCAATAACAAAGATCGTATTGGTTATTTTTTATTCACAAAACAGATATTAAATGAAAAAGGAATTCTTTCCGGAAAACACGAAGGCAAACGAGGATTCCGTGTTTATCCATCTTGGGACAAACCAAACAACAAACAAGCGGTAACAACGCAAAACTGGCAGCTACCTTTTTTTATTGAAACAAGTGGAAAGAAATTTGAATCGGATTGGAAGGACCCTATTTTAAAGATTTTTATAAAATAACTTTCCGAATAAATGATTCGATGAAGTAAATTGGCCAGGACTCGGTCCTGTGTATTTTTTGAATTCTTTAATAAAATGAGACTGATCATAATACAAATCCAATAAACATTGATTTTAAAAATGAATAACATCTGTTTTTGCCCATGTTTTTAAATTGATTGGAATCTTTCTATAGAAGAAATCAATTTAGGTGGAACTCCTATATGAGTCTGAAACAACTTATCAATATATCGTTTGCTATAATCTATATCTTCACATATATCTTGGATCAAAATTTGTCCTTGCGTTGTTTTAATCTGCTCCATGACGTAATTCACAAGCGAATTGTCCCTAGATAATAAATTTTTGGAAAGATTTAGAAAATCTTGGATGTATTCTGAGATTCTAAGAGGATTTAGTTCTTCACTAATTATTTTTTCTAAAGTTATCTCAGTTTTACCAAGGAATGAGTCTTTCCTTAGACATTTCAATCCTTCTCATTATTGGATTGTTAGCAATCTGTTTAGTTGATGAGTAACTCCCGGAAAAGTATAAAAGTCGAATTCTACTTTACCATTCATTTAGAAAGAGGAAAAAGGTGGAATGAGCCAAATTTTTCGTAAAACCTTAACCACTCACCACTTTGATTTGGATTGGAATCGTCATGTCACAAGTAGAACGTATGAAAGGTTTGGTTACGATGCAAGATGCGAAGTCCTAAAAGAAATCGGTTATCCCATAGAACAGATGTTAAACACAAACATAAGTTATATTCCCGGATCTACCTATGTCCGATTTTTAAGTCAACAATTCGTTGATTCTGAGATTACGGTGGAATCACAAGTATATCGAATAGATCATGGAATTCTCTTTTGGAAACAAACCATCTGGGGTGGTGATGGAAAAAAAGCCTGTGAATTAGAAACAACATCGCGATTGGTTCAGGATGGAAAGAACATCATCATCGCTGCCATTCCAGAACTCAATCTAAAGCCTTATGAATTTACCATTCACCCCAAACCCATTTTACAAAATACAGTAGAACATGATTATTATATCCCCTTCAGCGATATGAACTGTTTCTGGAATTTACCTTCGGATGCAATATGGAAGGTGTTTGAAGAAGGGCGTTTTTTATTTTTTAAAGAAATCGTAGACCTGAATTTAATCAAAGAAACAGACTCCACCACATTCTTTATGGGAGGGGAAATTGTAATCCATAAACAACCGGAGCCAGGCTCTCATGTAAAAATCTTAAGTTGGATTGAAAGTTTTGAAAAAATTCGATTTTACTTTAGACAAGACATTGTAGATCTTAATGGAAATTTATTAGTAAGCATGAAGGATGAACAACTGTTTGTTTCTCTTTCCACCTCAAGACCCAGACGAGCACCTGCCGCTTTCTTTGATAAAATAGAAAGGTTTATTGAATGAAGGAAACTTTTTCTTTGAGAAGAATTTCTTCCTCCGCCGATAATTCACGATAAGCTCCAAGTGCAAGCGTAGGATCCAATTCCAATTTCCCCATCTTCATTCGTTTTAGGTAAGTGACTTCCTTGCCTAAACTTTGGAACATTCTACGAATTTGCCTGTATTTACCTTCCTTTAACCATACCGTAACTATGTTAGGTAGGTTAGGATCTGGGATGGCAAGCCTTGCAGGAAGGGTTTTGTAACCATCATCCAATACGATTCCAGTTTCAAAAGCGAGTATGTCATCACTTGTCACTGGGGCAGAAATTTCGGCATAGTATTCTTTTTCGACAAAGTGTTTCGGGGATGTATAGTAATGTGCAAGAGGACCATCGGTTGTAAATAACAACAACCCTTCTGTTTCTTTATCCAACCGACCCACAGGAAACAAATTCATATTCTCATGCCTTTCACTTAAATAGTCCATTACTGTTTTTTCGCGGCTGTCTTCTGTGGCTGTGATACAATCGGGAGCTTTGTTCATCATAAAGTAATAAAATTCTTTTCGAACTAAAGTCTCTTCATAATAAGTTACTGCATCAGTAAGAGAAACTTTGAAACTAGGATCTTTAACCACCACACCATTCACTTGTACCTGTCCCTGGTGGATTTCTTTTTTAACATCCGAACGTGAACCCAGTCCGTAATTTCCGAGAACTTTATCTAACCGTTCTTTTGACATATTGTGTTATCATCTTCACAATCTTAAAGGGATATGGCAATCAGGAATTCTACTGGATCACTATGAATCGAAGTAAAAAAAGGTATCGAAAACATCCACCAAAAACAATCTAACTAGTATGTTTGGTACCTTTTTAAGGATTTTGAAAACTTCACGAATTGCTTTTGATTTGGCGTATAAAAGTTCTCCTAGTTTAACCGCTCTCATCTCCATCCTGACCATTGCCAATGGATTATTTCCTTCTACACTCGTTTGGATTGGAAAACTCATCATCGACAGTATCCTACAAAACCAAATAAAATCCGATCAGTGGATGGATTTATTACAATCAGATGCAGCTAGGTTGGTTTATACCGAAGGAGCATTAACCATTCTCTATTTTGGAACTCAGAAATTATACAATATTGCATATACTTTACTTAGGATTCGATTAGGTCAGGAAGTAAATGAAAGGATCCTATCCAAAGCCATTCGTTTGGAACTCACTCAATTTGAAGATTCCGAAACCTATGATAAAATGACCCAAGCAAGAACAGAAGCTTCTTCCAAACCTCTCTCAATGGTCACAAGATTTTTTACTATTGCTCAATCATCCATTACCATTATCAGTTTTTTTGGACTTCTCATCAAACTGTCTCCATTAGCTTCCTTTATTTTAGTTATTGCAGCCATTCCTTCCTTCATTGCGGAAACGAAGTTTTCTAATCATAGTTTCCGATTGTTTCGGTGGAAGGCAAAAGAAACAAGAGAACAAGTTTACCTTGAAACTCTTATGGCAAGAGAAGATAACGCTAAGGAAATTTTACTCTTTAACTTAGGCAAAGAATTTTTAAATAGATACAAAAATAATTTTCAAAGGATTTATATCGAAGACAAAAAGCTAACAATCTATAAAGGGATTTTTAGTTTTCTCCTTGGATTACTTAGTCAATTTGCATTTTACGGCTCCTACATTTGGATTGTATGTTTGGCGTTGTTACATAAAATTTCATTAGGGGAGATGACAATGTACCTTGTTATTTTTAGGCAGGGTCAAAATACTTTTTCTAATGCACTTTCTGCTTTCGGTGGAATTTATGAAGATCATTTGTACATTGAAAATCTTATGGAATTTTTAGATCTAGCGATTCTAAAACAATATGGAAATCAAAAAGGCAACCACCAAAGATTGGGAATTGTTTTTGATTCTGTTTCCTTTCAATATCCAGGTGCCAAGGAACCTTCCCTTTCTAATGTTAGTTTTGAATTAAAACCAGAAGAAAAACTTGCTATCGTTGGCGAAAATGGATCTGGAAAAACTACTCTTATCAAACTATTAACTCGTTTGTATTCACCCACATCCGGTAAAATATATTTAGATGGAATAAATCTGGAAGATTGGGATGAAGAAACATTACGCCGAAGGTTTGGAGTTATCTTTCAAAACTTTGTCCAATACCAATTCAAAGTGGGAGAGAACATTGGAATGGGAGATGTTCAAAAAGTCCAATCAGAAGTAGAGTGGATTCCTGCAGCCAAACTAGGAATGGCCCATGACTTTGTAACACGTTTGGAACAAGGTTATTCTACAAGGCTTGGAAAGTGGTTTCAGGATGGAAGGGAATTGTCTGGTGGGCAATGGCAAAAGGTAGCGCTGGCTCGTGCCTTTATGCGTACCAGTGCCGATATCCTAATCTTAGATGAACCAACCTCTGCAATTGACGCAGAAGCAGAAATGAAAGTATTTGAACATTTCAGAGAACATACTCAAGGGAAAACTGTGATTTTGATTTCACATAGGTTTTCCACAGTAAGAATGGCAGATCAAATTTTAGTTCTAGAACAAGGCAAAAAAACAGAATGGGGAAGCCACGAAGAACTCCTCTTAAATAAAGGGAAATACGAGAAACTATTTCGATTACAGCAAGCGGGATATCAATAACGCGAATCATAAATCCGATAGTATAAATGAAGAGCCAGAACGAACATAAAGGATAAGAAATGGAAGATAATTATTCTAATCTAGGGATGAGAAAACTGAAAGATCTTATCGATTCCTTTGGTGAAAGATCCAAAGAAATAGGTTCGGTTGCTTCTTCCATCCAACAAGTAGCCAAACAGACCAACTTACTTGCATTAAATGCTTCTATTGAAGCGGCACGAGCAGGTGAACACGGTCGTGGGTTTGAGGTTGTAGCAAATGAGGTGACAAAATTATCCTTCCAAACATCCGAAGCCACAAAAAAAATCTCTGAAATTTTATCCCGCATCAATTTAGAAAATTCTTCTGCAAACGTTGATGTCATGGAAATGGAAAAACAATCCATTTTAGACTACGCCGAACTTTGGACAAGCAATATTGCTAAAGAACTCGAATCCAAATTTTATATTATGGCAACTTCCTTATATGGTTTAAAATTTTTAATCCAAAGTTTGGTTCATGCAAATATAGGAATGAAACGAGAACATTTGCTTCTGATCTTACAAGAATACTTAATCCAAAACGAACAACAACTTGCTTATGCCATCTGTTGTGAACCAAATGTTATTGATCTTATGGATTCAGAATATAAATCCAAAGAAGGACATGATGCCAACGGTAGATTTGTTCCTTATTGCCATAGACATTCCGGAAGAATCTCCATTGAACCTTTGCTAGGTTACGATACAGCAGGTGAAAATGAATGGTATACCCTCCCGCGTGATTTAGGAGAAGACGTTATGATGGAACCCTACGATTATCCAATCGAAGGGAAAACCGTCAAAATGACAAGCCTCATGACCAATTTATTTTTAAATTCAAAATTTGCCGGTATCCTTGGTGCCGACTTTTCTTTGGAACAGTTACAATCTGAACTTTCACCCAAAAAAATATTTGGTATCGGTAAAACTTCTCTCCTAACTTACAATGGAAATTTTGCTTCCCACCCAGAAATTGAATCCTTAGGTACTAACGCTGAGATACTCACAGAAGAGGCAAAGGAAGCCATCCACAGAGGAGAAAGTTTTACTTTCATTGATAAATCAAATATCGCAAGAATTCTAAAGCCAGTTCGTATTGGACATAGTAAAAGACCTTGGAGTATCCTTGTTGAATTTAATTTAATTTCTGCTCTTAAAAAATAATCAGTCTAATCTCAGATGGACAATTCACTCGCAGAAAACTTGGAAACTCAAATTGTAGATCTTTATAAAGAAAAAGAAGAGTTAGAATCCCAACTAGGAACTTCCGACACTGATGTGATTCTACATGAATTTTACCAATTAGAATCAGAACTAAATCGCCTTTACAGATTCAAAGAAAATTTCAAACGAATCGAATCCAAGCAGATTATTATTGAATCCATTCGTTCTGCCTATATTCCAAACCACAGACTGTTAAAATAAAACCTAATCACTGGACCTTTATACAATGGAATTAAAAATTATCAAAGATAACTTAAAAAATGAGTCCTTTACTAGATCTGTAATGGAAAACATTGAAGACTGGGGAAAGAGTTTTGAAATGTCAAAAGAGGACGAACACCTTACGCAAGTTTGGTTTAATTCCGTTGTTAACAATTTTCTAAAAATTTTAGAAGACGTTGAGGATGAAGAGGAATTACGAGTACTCTTATTTTCAAAATACGTTGAATTAAAATGTTTTTGGAAGCAACTCAATACACAAGTTCAATACCAAAATTTTAACACAGGAAATACAGATTCAAAGTTAATTATCCAAGCGTCCCTCATTACATATATTTTAATAGCAATAGAGCCATTGATTCACGAGGAAGACTTAGCTGAAATCCAACAATTCTTAACAAAACCTATTCGTGAAATTTTGATCGAAGACCCAAACTCAGATGTCTCGACTCCAAACGAATCGGATTTTATGATACAACAATTGGAGCAACAAATAACATCACTCTATTATGACAAAGAGAAATTGTTTCGAGCCCTCGGTACTTGTGATACCAAGGATGTAATTTCGATTCTTAAGAACATGAGAGAACAGGTAACAGATTTAAAATTAGAAATGACAGATAGTTGCATCCTAGACGGGTCGATTCAATTTACAGGAAAACGGAAAATTCGGGTTTTAAAAACTTAAATTTGACTGATAGGACTAGCTGGTTTAAGATTTACCACTTCCCTCTCCTCAGCTTACAGTCCCAAAGATACTTGCTCATCTGTCTCAAATCAAAACTCTGGTTCTATGGACATTGATTCTTTGTTACAGGATTTAAAATCTCTTTTGGATTCGCCCAAGGAACTTGTAACAATCTCCGAAGAAAAACGGTTGGAACTAATGATCCTTTGTGGCAAAATCTCTCGGCCTGATCGCAACGAGGTTCGCAAGAGAAACCGCACGGTTCGTGTCGAAAAAAAACAAACACTCAAAATCCAAGAAAAACAGAAGACTGCCTTAACTGGCATCAGGCGAGCCAGAGAAACAGCAGTTTTTAAAGCACCATTACAAATTTCAAATACGGTAGGATGGTCCTGGGACAAAGCAGAAGAACTTTCCAACCCAAAACCATGTTATATCTGCAAAACCCCATTCACAAAACTTCATTTTTTTTATGATTCCATGTGTCCTAACTGTGCTGAACTCAACTATTCCAAAAGATTCCAAACAACAGACCTAAGGGGAACCGTAGCAGTCATTACAGGTTCTCGTTTAAAAATAGGTTACCAGGCAACCTTACTTTTGTTACGTGCCGGTGCTCGAGTCATCGCAACCACAAGGTTTCCCAATGATTCCGCCATTCGGTTTGCCAAAGAATCTGATTTTCACTTATGGAAGGATCGTTTACAAATCTTTGGATTGGACCTAAGGCATACTCCCAGTGTAGAAATTTTCTGTAAATTTTTAGAAAATCATTTAGAAAGATTAGACATCCTAATCAATAATGCGGCTCAAACAGTAAGACGCCCGCCAGGTTTTTATAGCCACCTCCTGGACACAGAAAAACTAACGATCCTTGAGTTACCGTCAGATGCACAAAAGTTACTTAGTTTTTACCAGCACTGCAAACAAGAGTTAGATTCCTATCGTTCGGATTCGGAGATGAAAGACGCAGCAACGGCACTTGCGGTCAGTTGGAATCATAAAACACCAGGAGTTGGCATTCGCTCGTCGGCTGCCCTCTCTCAAATCCCCTACTCTCACGACAATTCCCATGAACTAGAAGCAGTTTTTCCCGAGGGTCAATTAGATGCAGATTTACAACAAGTTGATCTTCGCAAAACAAATAGTTGGCGACTAAGGCTTGGAGAAATCAATACCTCGGAAATGTTGGAAGTCCAATTGGTAAATGCTGTAGCACCTTTTGTCCTTTGTAACCGCCTTGTTGGTCTTATGCGAAAGGACAATACGGGAAAAAAACACATCATCAATGTTTCCGCCATGGAAGGGAAATTCCATAGATTCAAAAAAGAAGATCGCCATCCCCACACGAATATGGCAAAGGCAGCCCTCAATATGATGACCCATACTTCTGCAGAAGACTTTGCAAAAGATGGAATCTTTATGAATGCAGTGGATACTGGTTGGGTCACAGATGAAGATCCTGTGGAACTTGCCAAAAGAAAACAGGACCTTCATGATTTCCAACCACCCTTAGATATTGTGGACGGTGCCGCACGAGTCGTTGATCCCCTGTTTGATGGTGTTAACACAGGGAAACATTGGATTGGTAAATTTCTAAAAGACTACTTTCCGATTGATTGGTAAAGAAGCAGAACCTTCGAGTTCAGGTTATTTAACTTTTTCGATTACTTTTGCAAATAAAGTAGCGGGAGAAAAACCAAATCCTTCGGGAACTTCTCCACCATCTAACTTCACTAATATGGAAATGATAGCATAGTGATGAACTGTATGGGAAACAAGAAACATCAACTCCCGAGTTAAATTACTTGTTACTATGGGAATTGGATTTTTCGGATCATAATTTTGAGAAACCGTCAGCGTTTCCGAAAAGAAAGTTTCTTCTCGAAACCTAGATACATAACCTATCATCGATTCCAGTGCGAACAATCGATTGGTTTCTAGTTCTGGATTTCGTTTCCGGTTGTCATAATCAATATGGCCTGCTTTTAAACCTGCCCAAAACAATTCGTAATGCTCCAGGATATGCCGAAAATGCCCTCCAATGGAAACATCCATATTTTGTTGTTTTTGTGTATACCTATCGTTCGAAATAGATTCCAAAAGATAAATCCCTTGCTCCAAAATCTGATAGTTCTCGGCAAATAAAGGATTCATACAATGGAGCTTAGACTCCCGTTTTCCGATCATTTCTAGACAAAATTCAAGTATTTTGTTCGAGAATCAGCTGTTTTTCTCCTTCTCTCCCAAATTTCCTTGCAAAAACAAAATCCCAAGAATCCGAAAGGGCAGTCTAAATCTATGTAGATCATTCCCGCTTTTCGCCACTTCTTATTTTCCCGAATTTTCTCACAAAAAAATCTATTTCACATTTTCAATTTAAACACGTTGACTGACCAGTCAGTATCTTCGTTTATGGATAAAAGGGGTCATCATGTTTTTTGCTGTTCTTTTGATTCTATCTGCAATTTTCGCAATGACCCTCGGTGTTCCCGATGCGGCCTTCCCACAGGGAGACGAAATCATGCACATTCGGTCCATTCGAGAAAGTTTGGATGCGGGAAGTTATACTCTTCCTGTTTTATCGGGTCTTCCCAATCCATACAAACCTCCACTTCTCTTTTGGATGGGAATGTTCTTTGATAAAATTTTTGGTGTGAGTTATTTTTCGGAACGATTGGTTTCTTTTTTATTTGGTCTGGGAACTTTGACTTTGTTCTACAAACTCTACCAATCGATCAGTCAATCGGCAAAAGAAACAAAACTGGCAACCCTGGCTTTTGCATTCTCATTTGTTTCTCTCAAGTTCTTTGGCCTTCTTATGATGGAAGGTGCGATGGTGTTTTTTACCCTGCTTTATGTTTTTTTATTCTATCAATCAAAGAAAACAAAAAATCCATCCTACGTTGCTTGGGGCAGTTTCTTCGTTGGATTCGGATATTTACTGAAAGGTCCAATCCTTCATATTTATATTTTATTATTTTTACTCAGTTACCTATACATAAAAATGGTTCGCGTAAGAAGAGGCCATTTTCATATTTCTTTTCGTCCGATTCGTGAAGAAAAAAAAGCACTCTTACTATTTGCTCTTTCCTTCTTAGTTCCTATCCTTTGGATCTCTTATCTCTATCTATTTACAAGTTCTGGAAAAGAATTATTACGTTTCTTTTTTATTACCGAAAATATGGGGAAATTTTATGCAGCCAATCAGTCTGGTCTTAGAATTTGGGGTGGGTGGCTCCTTTATACAATTCCATTTACAATCCCCTTGATCCACATTTTTTGGATTTCTATACGGAAACCTTCGAAACAAAAAAATCAAATTTGGTCTATCTCGGTTATGGTATTTTTATTGTCCGTTACCATATTTCACTTAATGCCAAATCGAAAGGATCCTTACTATGTAACTCCTTTTATCGCTTTTCTCTTTTTATTACCTGCCTTAAAAACAGAAACTTGGGAAAGATTGGTCCTTTCCAAATACAATAAATATTCTATTCCTATCTTTTACTTTCTTTTTGTCATCACAGCGATTCTTCTGAGACTTCCTGCTCTCTTTGCAATCTCTCTTTTGGGAATTATCATCACTGTGGGAGCCTTACTGGCCTTACAAAATGAAAAATTTCGTTTTTACGGAATCTTTTTACCTCAACTCATTCTTGTTCCGATTGTTATGTTCTTTCTAATACGACCTATGGCAGACCCGGACGCCGCCAAACAACTCATAGGTATACAATCAAAAGAGATTTGTGTGATCGCAGAGAATCCATGGACAGCAATGGACATTCAAAACAGAATCAAAGACTCTAAAGTAAGTTTTGCTCTCCCACTCACGTACAAAGAAACCTGCCCCAATGCAGATACTTTGATTGTCTTTCGTGAAACAACTCTTACAGATGATTGGAAAAAAATAACATCTTGGTTTCAATGGAAACAACATTTGAACTTAAATTCTAATCAAACTTTGAGATCCTTACTAAAGATGGATAAACGTTCCTTCCAATCAGAAATTACTGTTTGGAAAAGAGGAGAGATAAAATGAAAAAATACGGATTCCTTCTTTTCCTTTTAGTCCTTGTTTCTTTTTGGGATTTTTCCAAAGACAATGCTCCTAAGTTTGGACAAAAGGCCACAGCAGATCAATCCTCGGGATGTAAACTCCTTTGTGAAAAAGCAAGTCATTGTTTAAATGAAGACCAGAAGAAGTTACAAGATCCCAAGGTCTATCAATTTGCCTGCGAAATTCTTTGTACGAAACAATACCAATTGTTTTCTGAGTGTTCCAAAGCGATCGCAGATTCCTGCCAAAGCGGAGAGTTATGTATAAAAAATCAAACAAAGGGGCTTTTTTAAAAACAAAAAAAGTTAAATGACCAGTCATGCAAAATAAAACAAGTATTATACTCCCAACTTATAATGAAGCCGGTAATATCAAAAACTGTGCAGAAACAATCTCACGTATCTTAGAAAAAGAATCTTTAGATTTTGAAATCGTCATTGTGGATGACAATTCCCCTGATGGGACTTTTGAAGTTGCGAAAGTCCTTGCAGAGTATGACAAAAGAATCAAACCCTTTGTGAGAATTACAGAAAGGGG
This sequence comes from Leptospira abararensis, assembly GCF_016918735.1. Lineage (GTDB taxonomy): Bacteria > Spirochaetota > Leptospiria > Leptospirales > Leptospiraceae > Leptospira_A > Leptospira_A abararensis. The sequence goes on along the minus strand of NZ_JAFFPR010000009.1, from coordinate 202,694 downwards.
TTTGAGTTCCGCTGTCACATACGGGTATGGAAAAGCAGAAGGAGACAATTTAGTTGTGGTGGATGCAGATTTCCAACATGACTATACAAAAATTCCAGAAGTCATTCGCCTTCTAAAGGATAACGATATTGTGGTTGCGACAAGAAGAAGCCCAGATGGTGGTTATGGAAACTTTCCCATTTTCCGAAAATTAGCAAGCCAGTTTGCCACAAAAATTTCTGAGTGGTTGTTTCCTGTTCCTATTTCCGATCCGATGAGTGGATTTTTTGGAATTCGAAAGTCGGTATATCTAGAAACAAAAGGAAAACTTCATCCAAGAGGGTATAAAATTCTTTTTGAAATTTTGGGTTCTGTTCGTACAGAAAAAATTGCGGAAGTTGGTTATACCTTTGGCCTTCGGACTTGGGGACAATCGAAACTGGACTCAGGAGTGATCTTTTATTTTATTTGGGACCTAATATCGATTAAATGGAATCAGTGGAGATCCTCTCACTCCTTCCAATTTAGATCCAAAAGAAGAAATTCACATATCCATCCATAAATGAAACTTTAGGGTTTGAAAGAAATTAGAAAGAAAATCCAAAAATTTTTCAATTTTTTTTATTTCACAAACCCTAAGGTATTTTCTCCTTTTACCGTTCTTTGTTTTGTGAGGGACAATATGGTCACAAAATCAATAGAGGAAAATTGTTATCGAATTGAGTCGAACCGGTTGGATGTATACTCTGCCGCTGGCCTAGAGAAAGACATGACATGTATCTTCCAGAAAGGTGTTTCCTCTCTTTATCTAGATTTTTCTAATGTGGAAGAAGTATCCTCCGCTGTTCTTGGACTTCTTTTATACAAAAAAATGGCATACCAAAAACAGGGAGTGACGCTGCTACTCATCAACGTAAACCCACAGATCCAAAAGATCTTAAAAATTCTGAACCTTAACGGGCATTTACTTCTTTAATTTTGTTTCAAAAACTGCCCCGGAATGGGGTGCCAATTGGAGAAATCCTTCTACTTCTTTGGCCCCAGCAAACTGATACAAAGATTTCGATCCCTTTGGAATCACCTCCTTACTATCGCTCTCGCCAAAGTTTAAATAAACGATCACAACTTTTTCACCAAGGATTCTTTCAAAACACAAAACATCTGAGTTAGAGGAAGATTTGGTTCGAATACTTCCCTCTTTCAAAACAACAGATCCTTTTCTTAAATGAAATAAAGATCTGTAATGGTTCCAAAGGGAATCTTTGTTTGTTTTTTGATGGATCACAGTATCATCCTCTTGAAATTTACCAACAGGTAGCCAAGGACTTCCCTTCGAAAATCCAGCATTGGGACTCATCTCCCATAACATGGGCAGGCGACAATTGTCTCTATTGATATAAATTCCAAGAAGATTGGATAAAAACAAAGGAACGAACCGATTCATTTTAGCTATAGGATCTTTTCCAAGGAAGTTGGGAATCCGCCCTTCCTTTCTTGCAATTTCTTCCCCATAATACACAACGGGAATCCCCCTTGCCAAAAACTGAAATGCAGAGAGAACTTTTGCTTTACGAATATCACCACCTAACCGATCGATATAACGCCTTTGGTCGTGGTTTCCCAAAACATAAGTAGGAGTGAAAGGAGCCGGAAATTCTCTTTCATTTTTTTCTACAAGCTCTTTAAAAAAACTGGCATGGAAATCAAAGTGGATCAGTTCAAATTGAAAGACAAGATTTAGCCCGTCTGCTTTTTCTCCTAAAAAAGATTTCAAAACTTTGTCCGATCCACTCACTTCACCAATGAGAAATGGTTTTTGTTTGTATTTGGAGATATGTTTACGGACTTTTTTGGCAAACTGAAAGGACTCGGGTAAATTCAAATTGTATTGTTTCTTTTGAAAGAACGCCTCATCATGGTTATCTGGTGTGGGGAAGTAGCGCAAACTTGAGGGGTTATCTCGAAAACTTTCATCTTTATAAATCGAATTAAAGATATCGAGCCGAAACCCATCCACTCCCTTATGGAGCCAAAAATCAAGAACACCAAACATTGCTTTTTTGACTTTGGGATTCCGATAGTTTAGATCTGGTTGGAAGGATAAAAAATTACTATAATAAGATTCGCCCGTTGTTTCATCATAATTCCAACCAGAAGTCCCCACCATGGAAATCCAATTGTTTGGAGTTTTTTTGGTTCCCTTTCTCCAAATGTAAAAATCTCTTTTGGGATTTTCTTTAGAGGATTTAGATTCCAAAAACCAAGGATGTTTGTCCGAAGTATGATTCATCACCATATCTAGAACCACTCGCATCTTTCGTTTGTGGACTTCTTTTATGAGTTTGTCACAGTCATCCATGGTTCCAAACCTGGGATCAATGGAGGTATAGTCAGAAATATCGTATCCAAAGTCTTCGCCCGGGCTTTTATAAAAGGGAGAGAACCAAATGGTTTCCACACCCAAATCTTGGATTTGGTCCAAACGCCCAAGAATCCCTTGTAAATCGCCGATCCCATCCCCGTTAGAATCCTGAAAGGACCAAGGGTAAATTTGGTAAATTGAAGTTTGTTTCCACCATTCCATTTTGTTTTCCATGACTTTTCTAAAACTTTATCGTTATTTCAGTTGCCTCTAACCGAAAAGCCGAATTTCTGTTCTTTATACAAGCAGGTAGCAATGGATAAAGAAAAAATCAAACTTTCCGGTTTCAACAATCTGACAAAAGTTTTGAGTTTTAACCTCTACGATTTTTGCATCACTTTGGATGACGAACAAAAAGGTAGATACGTAAGTTATATCCACGACAAATACAATGCTAGCAAAATTACAGAAATTTCTAAAGAGGTTGTCAAACGAATTGATGCCAATATTCTTTCTGTCTCCGCACAAGACTACGATCCTGTAGGTGCTTCTGCTATGGTTCTTATGAGCGATGTCAAAGGTGGTGGGAACCCTATCCCTTCTGCCCAAGTGAGTATGCATCTGGACAAATCGCACATCACAGTCCACACCTATCCAGATGCTGCCGATCCTGATGGAATTTGTTCTTTTCGTGTAGACATTGATATATCCACTTGTGGAGAAATCATTCCCTTGGACTCCATCAATTATTTATTTGAAGCGTTTGAATGTGATGTTGTTTATATTGATTATGTAGTGCGAGGATACACTCGTTTGGCAGATGGCAGAAAAATTTACAACGACCATCATTTTAATTCCATTTTGGACTTTGTAAAGCCAGAACTGAAAAGAAACTATACTTATCTTTCAGACATCAATATGCCTCAAGACAATACTTGGCAAACAAAAATGATGATTAAAGAACTTGGACCAGAAAACTATCTGCTGAATCCAGAAGATATTTCTCATCCCGATGTTCCTAACAAAATGAAACTTTTACGTGAGGAAATGAAAGAAGTTTATCACATGATTCATTAAGATCAGTGAATGGATTTTGATTCAATTTCCTTTTTAATCTCCATCCACTCCCTTTCCCCCAATTTCGGTATTAAATAAAATACATCGCGATTGGGTGGGATTAAAAAAAATTGAGTCCCGTGTTCATCTCTTTTTTTTAGAGTTGGATGAATGGGCAAATAAGCACCTAACTTACGATAGAACCCAATTTCTTCTGTTTTGGGATGAAGGGCCCTGATCTTTAAACTCTTTTGGTAATAAGACAAATAGGATTGGATCGCCTCTTCTGTTTCATTTGGATCGGTAACTAAAAAATAAAAGGAAGATTGAATTTCAGGAAATCTTTCTTGGAACTGGCGAAGGGACTCTAAGGCCAAAGGACATTTTTTACCACATCCTACAAGGCCAGGATAAATCCAAATCCAAGTTCCTTTTGGTTCTGATTGAAACCTTTCCTTACAGAAAGGACATTCCACAAACCGAGATTTCTCACCAAAGTAACCAATACCTAAACTAACAACGAATAATAACGAAAAACCAAGGAACAAAAGCCCAAGGTTTCTAAAGAATATTCTATGATTCTTCATCTTCAATGACGGCAGCTAAGGTTTCTACAGATCCCTTCAAGCCATTGAAAATTACATTTCCTTTTTCGATAAGGGCAATCATATTCGCACTAGTTCCCAAATTGGTTTGGGTTTTCACATTCAAATCCAGTATGGAAGAAGAAATTTCTTCCATACTGGTCGATTGTTCCTTACTAGAAATCTGCATCTCTTGCGCAATTTGATCCAGGGTTTGTAATGCTTCTTCTTGTTTTTCAAAAGCTGATAGAGTTCCTGTGATTTTTACTGTGAGTTCTCTCATCCCTTCTTCTGAGGAAAGAATGGACTTCACAAAACTTTGGACTGTTTGGTTGATTTGATTGGACTGTTTGAAACTAACTTGGATTGCTGATTTGATCTTTCCGGATATGGAAGATATGTTTTTAGTCGCTTCTGCCGTTGAATCTGCTAGTTTTGAAATTTCAGAAGCAACTACAGCAAACCCACGACCGGCATCCCCTGCACGGGCAGCTTCAATCGATGCATTTAACGAGAGTAAGTTGACCTTTTCTGCGATATCGGAAATAAGCTCCAAAATTTCCTCCATCTTTTCAGAATCATCCACTGCCACTTCCATAGATTGGTACAACCCAACAAATTCAGTCTCTGTCTTTTTTACCGTATCCGCTGACTCTTGAATTTTCGAGCGCATCACTTCTAATGAGGTTACAAATCCTTCATTTAAGCTGAATAAATTTCGATTTAATTCTTCTACAGTTTTTACTTCTTTGATTTGGCGATTAGAACCTTCCAAAATCAACTGGCTGGATGCGGCAGTCTCTTCAGTTGCAGCCGAAATTGCTTCAATAGAAGAAGATTGGGTTTGGAAGGAAGATTGAAATTCCTTCACTTTTTGCGAGATCAAACTAGAGTTTTCAACAAATGTTTTGGTTCCAGAAGAGACTTCATCAAGAGCAGCAGTTACCCCAGCCATTACTGTTTCTAAATTGGTTTGTGCTTCGATCTGTTTTTTGAGTTCCAGAACAGAACGAATGGAAAAATAAATCAGAATTCCCGTTTCAAAAACAACAAACAAAGCATGCGTGAAAACAATCTCAAGGCCTGTTCCATAACTATAAACCATTACCTTGGTTCCAAAAAGGACTGTACCAAATTCTTGAATGTAATTTCCAACCAAGTGGTGGATGGCGATAGTCAGAGCAGCGACAAATAATACTCGCCAATCTTCATAAACAAACAAAATGGCCAGAGCGCTGAATACATGAAAATGCATTTCGATCCGGCCAAACTGAGCCTGGATCATAAGCGCACTGAACATCATAAGGGTTGCCCCATTCCATGCTCTTAAAAAGAAGGAACCTCGTCCCAAACGATAAAACACGAAAGAAACAAAGGAAAGTGAAACAGCCGATAAAGTGACAACTGTAGTGGCACCATATCCTAATGAGAGAAAAAAAACAAGGGGAGTATGAGCCAAAATTGCCCAGATAAAAAATGTATCTACTTTTTTTTGGCGTTCCAATAGAACCGCTGCCAATCTAATATCCATACAGTTATAGACGAAATTAAGCGATGGAAGTCTAATCAATAAATTATTCGATTATAATTTTTGATTTTTTTTCGATACTTCAGTGTCTTATGGATGCAAGGTGCTTACAATAGAAGATATATAAGTACTTATACAAATTATAAAGTCATTGCAAATCGATTTCGCCAACATCTGGTTTTCGGGAAACTACCAAAAGATCGCAACTTTCTCTCTTGATTTGTCAAAATTAGTTTTTGATAGTTGTTTACAGAAGGTATATTTTGGAACAGTTCCCGGAACCCACAGATTCAGAAACACCGCTTACGGGTGAGACTATGGATCCATCATTTTTCATTCCATTGCCTAAAAATATCGCTAGTTATTCGATAACCTCTCAGGCGATTTTGGAAGAACTTCGAGTGCGCCATAGACGTTTGGAAATGCATGGCAGCGCGGAGATTACGCCCTCTCTTCTTTTGACAGTGGACTCCATTCCTGAATTACTTTCCAAACAAGTCCAACTCACCGAAGCTCATAAATCGGGGGCCGCAATTGCCGAGGCCTTCAGGGAACTTGCTGGCCTTACAGAACACAATAAAGAACCTGTCGTTTATTTTTATCCTTTCCTTTTGCAAGTTGACCAAAAACTGATGATGCGAATCAGTATGATTGCACCACAAAACAAAGAAAAGACGGATATTGTTCCCTTTCGTAGAGCCTGTTTCAAATATAGTATTGATTTGGTTGACCAACTCTTGAAAAACAGATCCGGTCGGGAACTACTCTTGGAAGAAGAAAACCCAGGATCGGGACTCATTCGTTCTGACCAAAAAGGAAATACTTATTTATTTCCTACCAAACTCAGTTATGAAAGCGAATTGGAATCGATGATTCGTAAAACAATGGAGTCTTTTGGCTATATTCCGATGAAAGATTTTGTATTGGATGTAATCACAAGGGGAAAGGAAACAGCAAAACTTGTGGAGATCATTTCCGGTTACCATCTCATTTTGCCCAGCGGTTCACACCATCCGGAATACGCACGCCACCTAGCCGTTCAACTAGATGGCCTAAGGTCATTTTCTTTTCCTTATCTCAAACGTTATGCGTCGGAAAATAAATACGCTGGATTTTTAGAAAAACTGAGTGAACTAGAAAACAATTTTCCTATCCTAACAGATGAACTTCTAAAAACAGGTGTTAGTTTAGTTCCGAGTATCACAACCCTACTGCAAGAATTTCCTTTTGAAAAAATCACAAGTGATGAGGGAAAACGAGTGGGAAACTCAGTAAGGGAAAGCCTTCTCATCTTAGATAAACTAAACAAACACTTAAGAGAACAGAAAAAAGAAGATGCCGAAGAAGCAGTCACTTCGCTTATCAAATTACTTGGTACAAAAATCGAAGACAATACAGCGAATACACTCACTCTCACCAAACTAGACTTATATGCAGAGGTGAAAGTTCTCGGATTTAAAAATGAATCAGAAAACTCGAAAGCCATTTCTAAAATCGTTAGTTCCCTTTCTGAAATTTATGGATGTTTGGAAATGAAAGAAGATAACTTCCATATCCTCTTTGCTCTGGACCAAAAAAAACTTTCTAAAATTGAAGCCAATACTTTCACACTGGCAAAAACGGATTCTAACTATCGAAATGAACTCCCTATCCTCGACCAAATCCGAGTGATTTTAAAAAATAGATCCGATCAAAATATCGATAAAGAAGATATACCAGAAAAAGAATTAGAAGAAGAAAGAAGTTCGAACCAAACCCTTCCACAGAAACCAAGAATTTCTTTTTCTGCTCTCCAGGAAAAATTCCATGTCCCCATCGGCGTTTTTACTTTCCTAACATTAGCATCAATTACCACAGTAGTTTCCCTTTTACTAGGGTCTTTGGACTACATTGTGAGTGGATTTTTCTTTAGTTTCCTTGTTGGTCTGACACTTGGTTATCTTTACCGCTCGGATGGAAAACAAAAGCCAACCGTAGAAAAACAAACACAATCCACTCCGAAAGAAAGCAGATCACTAAACATTGCCAAGGTGGCAGAAGGATTTATTTACCCGAAAAAATTCAATAGCATAGCCGAAAAAGTTTATGATTTTAAGCGGTTACGCAACCATATCGAAGATTGTGTGGAGGATATCAAAGTCCAACTTCCGCCAATAGACCAAAAGAAGGATACAAACAAAATTGTAGCAGAGATTGAACATGCCATCTTACAAATTTCTGTCGTGATCAAAATTCCAGATGCACTTCAATTAAAAAATAGGCCAAAGGAACTTATCTTAGCTAAAGCAGATTTTCGCACCATTTTATTTCGAACCCAACTAGCAGAGTATTACCGAAAGGAAGCCAGTATTTATAAATCAGATCGTGACCAGATGGACTACATCCAGTTTATCATCCGAGAATTAGAATTTGGCTATAATAAATATTTGAAATGATAAAGTTGGTTGTATGAAGTCTTTTGTACCCACCACAGTTACGACAGTTACATTTTTTTTTCTAACATCTTTATTTTTACAATGTAGTAAGGATGTTGTCAATGCCGAGGAATGGTTCGAAAACCATAAAGAAGATAGGGTTTTGAATCTTTCCAATAAAGAAGTGGGAGTTTTGCCTATATCCATTGAAAAATTGACAAAGGTAGAGGAACTGACCCTCCAATACGACTCTCTAAAAGAGATCCCAAAAGAAATTGGAAACCTAAAACAATTAAGAATTTTAAATCTGTTTGGAAATCCAATCAAAACTTTACCAGAAGAATTTGGAAATTTAGAAAACTTGGAAATTTTACTTCTTGGTAGAACCGAACTGAATGAAATTCCACCGGTGATAGCGCGTTTGCAAAAATTAAAAACTCTCGCATTGGATGAAACAAAGGTTCGTCTAACAGAGGCAGATGTGGAAGTAATCGCAAAACTTCCGAATTTAGAGATCCTTGACCTAACCTTGATGCGGGAATACAAAACTCTCCCAAAAAATCTTTCTAAATTGAATTCCTTAAAACATCTTGTTTTACAAAAGACACTACTCGAAAAATCGGATGTTGCCAGGCTTAGGGACGAACTACCCAAGGTTCGAGTCAAACTCTAAGAACTAAGGAATATTTTTTTTCCGTTTTCTCTTTGGCCTAGACCCCAAAAATTGGTCTTAATATGGCCAAACCAGAAACGGAAAATCCTTATTCTAAAACGGTTCTCCTCCCAGAGACCTCCTTCCCCATGAAAGCCGACCTGGCAAATCGGGAACCTGGTCAAATTAAGATTTGGAAAGAGAAAAAAGTCTTCCAAACCATGAAGGAAATTCGTAAATCCAAACCTTCGTTTGTATTACACGATGGGCCCCCTTACGCCAATGGAAATTTCCATGTGGGCCATTCTCTCAATAAAATTCTAAAAGATATCATTGTGAAATCCAAATCTCTTGCTGGCTTTCACGCCGACATGATTCCTGGATGGGATTGTCACGGACTCCCGATCGAAGTACAGGTGTTAAAGAATCTTGGCAAAGAAGCAAGAAACACAAGTCCGAGTGACCTCAGAAAAAAATGTCGTGAGTATGCCACAGAATTTGTTGGCAAACAAGGGGATGACCTCAGTCGATTTTTATGTTTCTGGGAAGAAGATAGAAAGTATCTCACCATGGCGCCTGAGTTTGAAGCAAGGATTGTAGAAGTTTTTGGATCTCTTTTTGAAAAAGGATATATCTACAAAGGAAAAAAACCTGTGTATTGGTGTATTGATCTAGCGACAGCACATGCCGAAGCGGAGATCGAATACCAAAACCATGTCTCTCCTTCCATCTATGTAAAGTTTGCTGTGAAGGGTGAAAAAGATACATATTGCCTGATTTGGACCACCACTCCTTGGACACTTCCCGCAAACCTTGCCATTTGTTTTAATGAAAATTTAGACTACTCTCTTTTCCAATCGGACAGTCATGGTAGGCTCATCGTTGCGGACGGCTTAAAAGAAGCTGTGGAACAAAAAACGGGAATTACACTTACAAAAATTAAATCTTTAACAAGTGCCGATCTGGGAAAAATGACCTTCTTACATCCGTTTATCGAGAGAGACTCCATCCCACTCTTTGGAAATCATGTCACATTGGACGCGGGAACAGGTTGTGTTCACACGGCTCCAGGCCACGGAACCGACGACTACCGTGTAGGAACTGCGGCAGGCCTTCCTCCCCTATCTCCTGTAGATGATTACGGCCGTTATACGGACGAATTTGAAATGATGAAGGGAATCAAAATTTGGGATGCCAATCCTAAAATCGTGGATCTCCTCAGAGAAAAAAATGCACTCGTCCACTACTCCGAATTCACTCACTCCTACCCACATAGTTGGAGGAGTAAAAAACCTCTTATCTTTCGGGCCACTCCACAATGGTTTTTTTCCATCGACCATGCAGGCCTTAGAGAAGAATCATTGAAGGCCATAGACAAAGTCCAATGGATTCCGGATTGGGGGATCACTCGTATCCGTTCTATGGTGGAATCTAGACCTGACTGGTGTTTGTCGAGACAAAGAAATTGGGGAGTACCCATTCCCTCGTTTACTTGTAAGTCTTGCGGGTTTACTCACTTAGATGACAAAACCATCCAACATTTCATCCAAATTGTGAAAAAAGAAGGAATCGAAGTTTGGTATGAAAGAGAAGCAAAAGACCTTTTGCCCGAAGGAACCAAATGTTCTAAATGTGGGTCGGAAGAACTCAAACAAGACAAAGATATTTTGGATGTTTGGTTTGACTCTGGCGTTTCTAGCTTTGCCGTATTTGGTGATTCTCTTGACTGCGAACCTGCCGATTTATATTTAGAAGGTTCTGACCAACACAGGGGATGGTTTCAATCTTCTCTTTGGCCTTCTATGGCGATCCGGAAAAAACCACCCTATAAATCTGTCCTCACCCACGGTTATGTGTTAGATGAAAAAGGACATGCCATGTCCAAATCCCTTGGAAACGTAATCAATCCCACAACCGATATCATCAACCAATACGGGGCTGATATCCTAAGGCTTTGGGTTGCTACCCAAGACTTTAGAGATGATGTCAAAATCGGAAAAGACTCCATCAAAACTGTGGCGGAAGCCTATCGCAAAATTCGAAACACATTCCGTTATCTCTTAGGCAATACCAATGCAGAAGCACTGACTTGGAACTTAAAAAAAGATGCGTTAGAACCGATCGATAGATACTATCTACATAAACTTGCCAAACTCAATGAGGATGTTAAAAAACTCTACGAGAACTACCACTTCCACCAAGTCTATCATCGAGTTTTGGTATTTTGTACTGTGGATCTTTCTCAGGACTATTTTGAAATCATCCGGGACAGAATGTACTGTGATGCTAAGGATTCAAAAACAAGAAAGTCTTCTGAATATACACTTGCCTTGATTTTAGAAACACTAACCAAAATCTTAGCACCTATCCTATCTTTCACAACAGAAGAGGTATGGAAGGAATTTGGCGCAAAAGATTCCGTTTTTTATTCCGACTTTTCCGACTTAAATCTTTGGATTGATTCCGATTTAGAATCTAAACTGGCACCCGTCTTCCAAACCAAAGAATTTGTCCAAAAAGCCTTAGAGGAAGCAAGGAAATTAGGAAAACTAGGAAAGTCTTTGGAAGCCGAAGTTTTGGTCACTGGAGATTTACTCAAAGATACTGGTTTTTCCAAAGAAGACTTAAGCCTCTTCTTTGTCGTATCCGAAGTGACGCTCGTTGCCGGTGGTATTAGAGAAGTGTTTTCGGAATGGAAGGGAGAAAAGGATTCCATCCAAATTCGTAAACCTCACCTTCACGAATGCCCACGCTGTTGGCGTCATGTTTCCGAAAAAGAAGGAACACTTTGCGCACGCTGCGAAGGAGTGGTTTCCAAACTTTCTCCGAAGTAAGAAGTAAAACCAAAAACTGGCTAGTTCGTGATTTAAATAATGTAAGAAGGTCTATCAAAGTTTGTTTTGAACCAATAGAGATAGACCTTTTTAGTTGAGACAGCTGCTTCTTATTAAATGATTAGAATGCCACAAACCATTTTCACCAAACTCTAGTTCTGCGAATTTGATATTATAGTGAATTTTTTCGAAATCTGCGTAAGAACCTTCCTAAAATGATCTCTGCTTCGGAAAGTTTTGTGAGATTTGCCACTGTAAAGTAAATGATTACAGCCGGAAGAATGGATACCACAAGACAAATCCTGCTCACATTGGCAAAACCAAGATCCCAACCATCTGAAAGGTAAGTTACCAAAATGGGTTTTCCTACCCACTCCGACAAAACAAGCCAAAAAAGAAGTCCAAAAAGTGCCGGTACCATTTTCAAAATCCGAAGCCAAACCGTAAGGAAGGGAATTTTTACTTGGTGCGATTTTAAATAAAATAGCAGTAGCGAAGAAGTCACAGAAGCAGTGAGAGCTGAGGCCAAAGCAATGGCGGAATGTTTTAAAAAATACATAAGCCCAATACTTACCACTACACTTAAGAGAAAGGAAACTAGTTGAATTCGCAAAGGGGTTTTTGTATCCGAAAAAGCATAATAAGAAGAAACCAAAACTTTATTGATGCTGTAAAACGGAATGGCGAATGAATAAAATACCAATGGATAAAGCGCAGTCATTGTTGCCAAATGGTCCCAGCGCCCCCCATAATAAATAGAATCCAAAACCGTTTCCCCGAGAACCGCCAAACCAATGCTTGCCGGTAGAGTTAAAAAGAAAGCAAAAGACAAAACATCCGCAATTTCTTTTGGAACATTTTCCTCCCGTCCCTCGCGGAGGTCTTTCAATAAGGAGGGAAGGATGGTTGTTGCCAGTGCCACCCCAATGATTCCTGTAGGAAGTTGGACTAACCTTTGGGAATAATCCAAACTCACGACTGCCCCAAGTCCTGGGTTTTGATTTTGGATGTAGTTGGCAAGAAAGATGTCCACAAGAAGTCCAATTTGATAAAAACTTCCCCCCAGGGCCGCCGGTAACATCAGTTTGAAGATTTTACGAATGGCCGGATGACGGAAGTTCAATCCGAAGATAGGACCATATCCATTTTTGTAAACATACCAAGTTTGTACCAGAAGTTGTAACACACCTCCCGTCACAATTCCATAAGCCAAAACAAAAACTTTGTCTCGGATCTCGTGATAAAAAGGAAAAACAAAAATAAAAACAATCAGATAACTGAAGTTAAGGATAATCGGGGAAAGAGAAGGAACAAAGTAATTATGATGAGAGTTCGAAATCGACATAAAAATCGAAGACAAACTTGCCGTCATGATGAGAAAAAATAATACGAGCGAAAGTTCTACAACGAGAGCCCCATATTCTGGCGATCCTCCCACAAGTGCCGGTAAAAACCCAGCGGCAAAAAACCAAAACACTGCCACAAAAACCGACAAACAAAGAAATAAAAAACTAAGAACCGTTCCCGACATCACCCGCGCTTCCTCAACACCCATCTTTTCATATTCAGAAAAAATCGGCATAAAGGATTGGCTTAAGGTCCCTTCCGCAAGTAGGTTACGAAACATATTGGGAAGGCGGTAGGCCACACTAAAGGCAGAAGCAACCATTCCTGTTCCAAAACTAACAGCCATAAAGTGGTCTCGAATAAGGCCTAAAATGCGAGATAAAAAGGTATAAAAAGAAAGGGCAAGCGAACGTCTGGTGCTTGACTCACTTCCCTTGGCTTGTTTTGTCATAAGACCAGAATTTAGAGGGGATTCAATTTTTCAAGAAAACGTATAGAACCATTCGGACTCATTTCGAACTGAGTGGAACAACCTGGGCATTCATGTTTTCCAAATTTATGAAGCCTAAGCCTTGCCCCACAAACTTCGCATTGGATGATCCGTTCGACAGTTTCCAATTGTTTGGTTTTAGATTGGATGTAACTCGGAATTGTAACCCGTTTTTCTTCTGATTCGGGAGCGGTTTTATAAACTGCAAATCTTCTTTCCAATTCATGATTCAAAGTCTCTTTGATTTCCAATCGAAGGCTATTGAGTTTTTCTTCCAAAACCGTTTCCATCGGAGAAGAACTGGTTTTAGCCGTGATAGCCTGTTCTGTTTCTTCTCCATCAGAAATGGATTCTAGTTGGGAAATGGGTTCTTTCGAACCAAGAGAAGAATCTCTGTCTTTGGATTTTCCTGTAAAATAAAAACGGATTCGGTTTTCGTTTGCTGGAGTTACGGATGGAGTGGCTTCTACAGGTGATGGTTTTGTTTCTTTGGAACCGGTTTGTTTGGGATCCATTTGCAAAAGAAAGGATTCTGCTTGGTTGTGGCCTCTAAAGATGGGAAGGCGATCAAAAAGTCCCACAAGACTCAAAACATCTTCGATTTCTTGTTTCACACCATAAATGGCATACACCGCACCTATCTTTGTGATCTGTTTATGGATTTTAACAAGAATACTGATTCCATTGGAAGTGATAAAATCTAATGCGCCAAATTGGAATAAAAACTTCCGGTATCCTTTGTCTAATTGGGATTCAAAGTAACGATAGAAATCCTCGGCACTGGTTCCGTCCAAACCACCTTTCAGTTGAATTGAAAATACTTTATCTTTGGGTTCCATATTCTATCCTAAAAAGATCGCATCACGAACGGGAGTTTGGTGAGAATCAGGGGAAACAGTTGAGAGAAGTGATCCTTCTGATAGAATTTCCACTTCACTTGCCGCTCCTTTTGTCACAACGGCTTCCTTGTTTGGTTCTTCTGTTAAGTCGACAATCGACTCTACTTGACTCTCTTTTGTTTCGAAAGTCTCTAAAGTTTTTTTCTCGAAAAGGGGCAAACCTAAAGATTCCTTTGGAGTTACATTAGAATCCTTAGCAACTAACATTGTATAGGCAACAAAGGCCCCTGTCAAAATCAAACTCACAACAAAAGCGAATAATATGTAATTAAAAACCATCCACTCCACTAGTTTCCATTGATTTTCAAAAAGTAAACCTAAGTTCCCTCTTTCATAAACCAAAATCACAAGACCTGATACATCCAATGTTCCTGGTTTGTACAGAGGTGAGGTAAGCCTTACTGTATTAGACTTTGCTAGTGGCAAATAAGAAAGTACCCATTCAAAACCAGAGCGCACTTTCGGATCTCGTTTGGAATTAAGAACAGGATTTTCTCCATTTTCTGCTTCCGACCATTGCCACTTTTTCATTCGAATTCCTTTTTTGAAGAAAGTAGAATGGAGAAGTATCTCATCTGGTTTTCGATTTTTCAATTCATCTGGTGTGTAAATGGTGTCTGTAGAAACAAGAAGAGTGGCATCCACAGAATACAAACTGATCTTTTTGATCCGAAACTCTTCGGGATCATTTTTAGATTGTTCCACATAACGATGGAACATCTTTTCCAGTTCCACATAACCTTCGTTCTGTAGTCGCCCTTCGGAACTTTTAGCCAGAGCCAGTGTTAAATCCCTAGCTCTATGGTCAGAAACAAACTGCTCTTGGGTCAGGGCATTCTGCAAAGATTCATAAAAAGTCCAAACCACGGCGCTTAGGGCCAAGGTCTCACAGAGGAAAAAGAAAAGAATAAAGGATAGAAAAAAACGTGAATATTTCATAGATCCCCCTTATACCTTTCGGCCGATTGGATGGATTTACCGAGGAAAATACAAAGGAAATTAAGGAAGTAAGTCTAGAAATGTATTAGCAAAATTCAAAACAAACTGCGTGCGTTTCTTCGGGAAATCCTCAGCTTTTCCCAACCGAAGTAGCGAAGTCATGTCTTCAGATTTAGCACCGCAAGGATTGATGAGACCGAATGTTTTTAGATCATTCACAGCATTCAGTGCAAATCCAAAACTAGTAAAGTAAGACTTTGCATAAATCCCTTCTGAGATGAGTTTCCTTTTGGGTTCTTCTCCCAAATACAATCCTGGGGCTTTTGGGTTTTCTTCCATAGCGAGTCCCCAAGTCTCTCGAACCGCAATCACCAAACTTTGGTTTAAGTTCCTCAAAAAATCACCTAAACTTAAGTTTCTTTTTTTCAAATCAATCTGCAAGTACCCCACAATTTGGCCAGGTTCATGGGCAGTAAAGTCTCCCCCTCGATGCAAGGTGACCAGGTCCACACCCAAAGAGGATAGCACCTCTGGGGAAACCAAAAGATTTTCCGCTTTCGCACCTATGCCCCCTGTTAAACATGGACTGTGTTCTAAAAAGAGCATGGATTCCCTTCGATTTTTCCTGGAATTTTCCTGGAATTTCACGTATCTTATGTACGGAACAATCGAAGGAAACAGGTAAGAAGGAAGTCCTTTTCGATGGAGAAACTTTATCATGCGATCCTTTGGATCCTCGAAAAATCACCCAATGGTAGAGCCCGCCTCGATTTGGCGAAACTCCTTTACTATTCGGATGGTGTTCATTTCCAAAAACACGCGGAGATGATCACAAGAGGAGACTATATCCACTTAGAAGACTCCCCTTACCCCGTCAAACTGAACGAAGCTCTTTTATTTCTAAAAGAAAGAGGCCATATTGACGCCATTCCCAAAATAGCGGGAAATGGAATCCAAGGGTTTACTTTACGGTTCCTAAAACCTATGGATGGGCTTGTCCTGTCCCGGGAAGACAAACGGGTGATGATGAAGGTTGTGGAAGCTTTCCGTGGCCGTGTGGTCGATGAAAATCGTCACTACCCCAACCTCTACGAAAATTATGTAGTCACTCCCCTCTTCGATTCCATTCCTTTTTCTGTAGATCGGATCAATACGAAAATCCATGTTCTCGTCCAAAAAAGCCTTTTGAATCTATCAGGCAAAATGTTTAGAGTTTTATTTGAGAGGTCAGAATGATCATCACTGTTTGCAAAGGCAAAATCCATAGAGCCGTCGTCACCGAGGCGGAACTCCACTACGAAGGTAGTCTCACCGTTGACCAGGACCTAATGGATCTGGCCGGGATGAAACCTTATGAACAAGTGAGCGTGGTGAACGTCAATAACGGAGCTCGGTTCGAAACCTACTTGATTGTGGGAGAACGGGGCTCGGGGACCATTTGTTTGAACGGGGCTGCGGCAAGACTCGGGATGAAAGGGGACAAAGTCATCATCATCACTTACGGCCAAGTGGACGAAAAAGAGCTTCCTTTGGATTACCAACCCAAGGTAGTCTTCGTGGACGAGAACAATCGCCCGAAAAAAGCCTAATTTCCCTAATTTTTCTGGGACTTTTCTTCGATACTATCTGTATAAACCAAATTGGTAGTCGGAACATGAACAAAACAATATTCGCCATTTCATTCACCCTACTCACTTGTGCTCTATTCGCACAAGAATCAGGGAATCCTACGGGGACTCAAGGGACAGTTGCCTCCAAAGACAACCGCGACTTGTATCCACTTTCTATGTATGATGCAAGGATCCGCCTAAAAGGTGTAAACTTTGTTAGACGACATGCTGATACAGGAAAAGGCGAATTTTTGGATGTCCAAGTTGAATTGGAATCTAGAGTTCCAGAAAACAACGAGTATGCTATTTACGTTCTTGCTGGATACGAAGGTGACAGAACGAATCCGGATGAAAGAAGACTGATTCCTTATCCTGCATGGAGAAAGGCAGATCCAGAAAAAGACGAAAGAACTTTATACTTTTCGAATGTAATGCCAACACCAGTGACTGCCAAAGAAATCTGGGGGGAAGAAACTTATGCAAAGAAAAAGGCAGAAGTGGAAAAACGTCACTATGCAGGTTTTGAAGCAGAAATGCCAGAACCTACATTCACTGAAGTAGTCGATTACCTTTGCAAAAACAATGCGAAAGCACTCCCCTTTACCCTATTTGGAGAAACAGGTCCTACAAAAGAAAAACAAGTAGTGTATAACTATGTAGCGCAAACTGAGGATGAGAGAAAACGCCAAGTGCATGAAACTCTTCCCAAACATACATATACAATTTATAATAACAAGTATCGAGCTACCATCACAAGCCACCATTACACTCAGTACCGACCCAACTTTCTCAATTTCAACAAAGTGGCAGTCCTTGTATTTGATACAAAGAAACCAACCAATAGCCTTCTGTTTAGAAAGTTCATTGATATCTCTGACTTAAAGATTACTTATTAAGGTAGATTCATTTCCAAGGCCGAAATGTTGGTCTTGGAAATCTTGGCATGACTGACCCTTAGAAATCCAAATGGACTCTAGTGGTCAGTGCCTTCTGGGCGTATGGGGGGGAATTGTTCCGAAGCCCTCACCCTCCACTCGTCTTCCGGATGGTTCAAATGCAACCAACCGTTCGCAAAATCCCAACGACCATCCAAATCCAAAAAATCCCAGAAAATTGCCTGGTTCATGTATTTGTAGGTATCGAGTAGATCGAGCAGGTCCCTTTGCTTCCTGGGAGAGTTTTCCATTCTATTCCAGTTTCGGTAAGATGTCCCTCGGGTCGATGTTTTTTATGGACAAAACGAATCGATTCTGCCGAAAATGATACCAGACTATGGCAATTACAAAGGAAAAAAAGGCTGACTTCAACGACAAACTAGTAGATTTCAAAAACTACCTAGAAGAACTGAAAAAAGAAGCCAATATCTACAAAGCCCAAGCCAAAAAAAGTAAGGAGATGGAACCTTATTTCAATCTTTCCCTTGCTATCAATTCTATCAAAACAATTAACACCTGTATTGTGATCAATGAACTGTCTACAGCCATCTTAGAAATCAATAATAACAACTATCTTGAGACAGCACGAAAAGAAATTTATAACACCATTTCCTATATTGAAAAAACAGTAGGAAATAACATTGATGGATCTCTTTCTGAAAACAAAGAACTGCTCGCAAAAATAGAAAGATTCACCCCCACCCAGAGATTGAACCTAATCAAAGGACTCCTGCAAGCGATGAAAAAAACCATCGCTGCTTTTGGAACTAACTCCAAATGGAAATGGTCTTGGCCCGATATCAATTTTCGCATTGCTGCCTGTACTAAGAACCTTTTTGATTTTATTGCGTATGAAAGAGAGCAAGATCTAGAAAATCCTTACTACTACATCCGCAAAGAACACTTCAACCTTGTCATAGAACTTGCTAACCAAGCGGCCCAGGATTATAGGACAAAATTTGAAATGTCTACACAAGATTCCACAGATTTGAAACATTCTGTGGAAATGTTGGAGATGAACCGCAAAATTTTCCAAATTACTGGTGAAAATGAAGATTTGGAAAAAACAAAAACTCTGATTGAGTCCTTCCAACAAAAGATCGCTGACCTCGAATCCGACGATAAAAAGAAAAAAAAGAAACAATAATCGACGATTTTCCCTAGAATCCCCAGTCTAGTTTATAGAAAGGGCAATACTTTTCAAAAGGAGATTTCGAAATATGGCACTAACGGAAATCACTGACGCCAATTTCAAAGCAGAAACTGCTAAAGGCGTAGTTTTAGTGGATTGTTGGGCGGAATGGTGCGGACCTTGTCGAATGGTGGCTCCAGTTCTAGATGAACTATCGCATGAAATGGCTGATATCAAAATTACAAAGCTAAATGTTGATTTCAATCAGAAGACGGCACAAGAATTGGGAATCCAATCCATTCCAACCCTTCTTCTCTATAAAGACGGAGTTTTAGTAGATAAAGCAATTGGTGCTTTACCAAAACCGCAAATTAAAAAATTTATAGAAAATCACAAGTAGGAAATAAATTATCCCCTAATGGTCAGTTCTGAACCGAATGGTTTTACCGCTCTCCCTAGAGGGGGATATTTAGTCGATACCTCGGAAGGGTACATCCAAATTGGATCCCCTCCCGAAACAATTAAAGACACCATGGGGTTGGAAAAGAAAACCCCTCTGGTGTTTGTACTCCCGAATAAATTCTTCCATGTCGAAAAAGGGATCTCCATAGCGGAGTTAGAATTTCCCATTTACTTCAACTTCTTCTTTCGTGGTGGCAAAAAAACATTTATCGTTTGTTCCCCTGAACAAAAAGAACAGCTAACGATTGTTCTCGGGGAGTCACTTATGGGACCTCAAGAACTAAACCTTGCTTCTGAGTTTATTGATGGAACGGAAAGTTTTGGTTTCCCCGACATCAAAGCAGAAATGGCACATTTCCGTAGTTACAAAACCATGGAAGAGGTAGTAGAGTTTGTTCTCTTTGATGAAAACCACAAAGCTCAGTTTGGAAAGATCACCATCGAACAACTTCCCTCGAATGAATTTCTCATTGTGGATGGGGATAAAAAAATTAAAACTCCTGGTGAGGTCGACTTCCATGTGAAGTATGATATCGGAAAAAGATTAGAAGAACCTTTCCAACCCCCTCTCATCGGAATCACCTGCCTTGGGCCTTCACATGGTTTCGACCCCACAGACAACACTTCTGGGTTTATCATTTGGCTGAATGGCCAAGGGATTATGGTCGATCCCCCAGTCAACTCCACCGAGTGGTTACGCGAATCCAATGTAAATCCAAAGTTTATCAACTCCATCATCCTTACCCACTGCCATGCAGACCATGATGCGGGAACCTTCCAAAAGATTTTAGAAGAATCCAAAATCACGATTTATGCCACAGCCACCGTGATGGAATCCTTTCTTAAAAAATATTGCAGTCTAACAAAGATTCCGCGCCGTGAAATCACAGACCTATTTGATTTTATTCCTGTTGTGATTGGAAGGCCTACCATCATCAACGGGGGAGAATTTTATTTTCACTATGCGCTCCATTCCATTCCTTCTGTGGGATTTGAATTTTTTTTCCAAGACCAATCCTTTTATTATACCTCTGACCACCTAAATGACCCAGAAGCCTTCGAAGAGATGTACAAAAAAGGAGTGTTTCCTGAAACCAGATACCAGTTCTTAAAAGATTTTCCTTGGGATCGTAAAATTATCTACCATGAAGCGGGAGTCCCTCCCCTCCACACAAAGATCAGTTATCTGGCTTCCCTACCGGAAGAGGTACAAAAACGAATCACTGTCTATCATATCGCAGCCAAAGATATGCCGGAAGGGAACCACCTAACTCTCGCTAAGTTTGGAATCGAAAATACTTTGTATCCGGAAATCACTCCTCCAAAACACCAAGAGGCTTTCCAACTTTTAGAAATCCTTTCCCAAATTGATATTTTCTCTGGATTCCCCATTGAGAAGGCCAAAGAATTTTTACAAATTGTGAAGGAAGAAAGGTTTCGTCGCGGAGAACAAATCATCAAAAAAGGAACTCACGGGGACAGGTTTTTTATCATCGCTTCCGGGAATGTTCGTTTCGAAGGCCTTTCTGGAGACCATTCGGCCATAAAACGATACGGAACTTACGAATACTTTGGAGAAGCCTCGCTGATTTTGGATACCGCCCGCCAAGCTGATGTGTATGCGGAAACCGATGTTCTCGCCCTCACCATTGAAAAAACTCGTTTTTTCCAGTTCATCCGCGGATCCAAACTCCACGAAAACCTAATCAAACTCAATAGCATCCGGGAAACCAATACCTGGAAAACACTCACTGAATCCCAAACCTTTCGGGGTCTTACCAGTTACCAAGTCACTCAATTGGAACTTATCTTAAAACTAGAAACTGTAAAAAAGGAAGCCTCCCTGATTGAAGAAGGCCATACCTTCCACAATGCCTTTATTGTTCGTTCGGGAACGGTTGTGGTCATGCAAAACCACAAAACCATTCGGGAACTGGGTGCCGGGGACTTTGTGGGAGAGATCTATTCTCTCACCAAAAACCTTCCTTCCAATTTTAGTTTTATCGCCTGGCCGGGAACGGAACTCTACGTCCTCTCCGAAGAAGACGCCATTCAGTACATTAAGAAAAATCCCGGTGTGTACATGAAGCTGAACACTGTTTATAATTGACCTCATTTCGCCATTTCTGTAACATTTCCATATCAAGGAGTCACAAATCATATGGAGCGTATCCTCCCTTTTACTGAAGAACACCATCAATTCCGCGAGATGGCTCGGAAATTTTTTGAAACTGAAGTTAAACCACACCACGAAGAATGGGAAAAAAACCATATCGTACCCAAAGAAGTTTGGAGAAAGGCAGGCGACAATGGCCTCCTCTGCCCGGATGTTCCTACCGAGTATGGTGGTTCCGGTGCTGACTTTCTTTACAATATCATCATCATTGAAGAATCTTCCCGAGTGGGAAATAGTGGATTCTTTATCTCTCTTCATAATGACGTGATTGCCCCATACATCTCCACGTATGCAAACGACGAACAAAAAAAACGTTGGTTGCCTAAATGTGCCTCTGGGGAATCCATTCTTGCCGTGGCGATGACAGAACCGGGAGCAGGTTCGGATCTAAAGTCTCTACGCACGAGTGCCGTTGATATGGGTGATCATTTTGTGGTGAATGGACAAAAAACATTTATCTCCAACGGACAACTGGCTGACCTCATCATAACTGCCGTCAAACACGACAATGGAACCATTTCCCTTGTGATGATCGAAGAAGGAATGAAAGGTTTTGAAAGAGGCCGTAACCTAGATAAAATTGGTCTCAAAGCCCAAGACACTTCTGAGTTGTATTTCAATGATGTGATTGTCCCAAAAACAAACCTCATCGGCAAACAAGGGCAAGGGTTTCGTTACCTCATGCAAAAACTAGCACAAGAACGTTTAGTACTTTCTGTAGCAGCGGTAGAGGCAACAAGACTCGTTCAAAAAATCACTCTCCAATACATCAAAGAAAGAAAAGCCTTTGGCCAAAAAATCGGTTCCTTCCAAAACACCAAATTCAAAATGGCGGAAATGGCAACAGAACTAGAAATGGCGCAAGTTTTCTGCGATAAAGTTGTCATGGAACACATGAAAGGCGAAAATACAACTGCGGAAGCCTCCATGTGCAAATGGTATACAACGGAGATGCAAAAACGTCATACAGACGAGTGTTTACAATTCTTTGGTGGTTACGGTTATATGATGGAGTATCCAATTGCAAGAGCTTACCTCGATGCAAGGATCCAAACCATTTATGCAGGAACCACAGAGATTATGAAAGAAATCATTGGTCGCAGTTTAGGATTATAATTTAGATCCTTCTCTCAAATCCCATTTTTCAAAAATGGGAAACCAAAAGTTTTCAAAGAAAGAACCCGGCGCATTTGGCCGGGTTTTTGCTTTAAGGAGATTGCTTATATCTGAAAAGAGCCGACTCAATTCGTATCGAAATCATCGGCAAATATATTTCATACTAAACTTTAGAGCTATCTATAGTTGCTTCCTCTTCCGCAGTTTCTTTTCGCAGGTCTGTAGTCAGTCGCATCGAACAAAAATGAGGGCCACACATAGAACAGAAGTGGGCTTTTTTCATTCCATCTTGTGGGAGGGATTCATCATGATAGGAACGTGCGAGTTCCGGATCGAGGGACAAAGCAAATTGGTCTTCCCATCGAAATTCAAATCTGGCTTTACTCAGTAAATCGTCTCTTTCTTTGGCACCGGGATGGCCTTTGGCAAGGTCGGCGGCATGGGCTGCAATTTTATATGCAATCACTCCATCCTTTACGTCTTGTTTATTCGGAAGGCCCAGATGTTCTTTGGGAGTCACATAACAAAGCATAGCCGTTCCATACCAAGCAATCATAGCAGCCCCAATCGCTGAGGTGATATGGTCATATCCGGGAGCAATGTCTGTGACAAGGGGTCCGAGGGTATAAAAGGGAGCTTCCATACAAACCTCTTCTTGCAAGCGAACATTTTCCTTAATGAGGTGCATTGGAACATGGCCCGGCCCTTCTACCATCACTTGGACATCATCCGCCCAGGCTCTTTTGGTAAGCTCCCCCAAGGTTCTTAACTCAGCAAACTGGGCTTCGTCGTTGGCATCATTGATACATCCGGGTCTAAGTCCATCACCCAAAGAATAGGAAACCCCGTATTTTTGCATGACCTTGGAGATCGCATCAAAATGTTCATAGAGGAAATTTTCTTTTTTATGATGGTTACACCATTTGGCAAGGATGGAACCACCCCTGGACACAATCCCAGTAATCCGTTTGTTTGTGAGGTGGATGTAATCCCGTAACACTCCGGCGTGGATGGTAAAATAATCTACTCCTTGTTCGGCTTGTTCTTCTAAGGTTTCTAAAAATACACCGATGTTTAAATCTTCCACTTTTCCTTTTACCTTTTCTAAAGTTTGGTAAAGAGGAACTGTTCCAATGGGAACTGGAGAATTTCTGATGATCCATTCTCTGGTTTCATGGATATTTTTTCCCGTAGACAAATCCATCACCGTATCGGCTCCCCAGTGCAGTGACCATCTGAGTTTTTCTACTTCATCATCAATCGAGGAAAGAATGGCTGAATTCCCAATATTGGCATTGATTTTCACCAAAAACTTTTTACCAATGATCATAGGCTCGAGTTCCGTATGACGTTTGTTTGATGGAATGATAGCTCGACCAATTTTCACTTCATTCAATACAAACTCAGGTGCCATCCCTTCCCTTTTAGCCACATAAATCATCTCTTCTGTGAGAATGTCCCTCTTGGCATAATAAAGTTGGGAATGGTTTCGATCCCCCCTCGATTCTCTTGTTTGGATCCAAGACTCTCGGAGTTTCGGAATCCCTTTTTTATAATCGTATTCTTCTTCATGAATACAAAACACACCTTCGGTTCGGTAGGATCGGAACTTGGTATTGTCAGAAAGGGTAATTATGTTTTCTGGAATAGCGATCGGAGCTTGGGAATTGGTTTCCATAGTTTGATTTCCTTGGCCGGAACAGAAACTAGGAAGTGGTCAGAAAAACAAAGGATACAAATACAAAACATTAAAGGATAAAAACTATCCTAAAAAACTTCGGACTTTTCTCGTTTCCCTTCGCAAGCATTACCAGGATCAGGTTCAAAAAGGGTATTTCTCAGCCGGTTCCCACTCTCAAAAAATCGGAAAGTATCGAAACCAAGCACCCCTAACGGTTATTTATCAATAGAAGAAAATAGAAAAATTTGACAAGACAATATTCACTACTGGATCGAATTCAGCTGGCTTTAGTTTTATTAGTTCTTGGAAGATACTTAGCTTTCATTTGGCTATATTTGACTTTAGATAGGATATTTTTCTCCCATTCTACAGGAAATTCATCACCGATAAAAAATCGGAACAATCGCTGAATCAGTGAAACTTGTTTCCAATAAACTTTATTTTTTGCATCTTTATATAAGGACTTAAACTTCCGATTTGATAGAAAATTTTTTTTAACATTTGGATATTTTTCCATCATAGTTTCGAATATATATAAAGTATGATCACCTTCATAATATTGTTCGATGACTTTATCCATAACGATATTAGCAGAAACTACATCCTTCGAAAGAAATACCCAGTAAAATATTGAATTAAAATAATATTCACAATACATGATATCATCTGCATTTTTAAGTGCTTCAATGACACGGTCCCTTCCTGAATACAAATCCTGACCAATCAATAAAAATCGACTAATGAAATTATCACCCATCTTCATCATTGTATATAAAATATCAAAATGTTGTTTTGCTTCTCTTTCTGCTTTTTCTTCAGAAATTTCTTCCGCCTTAAAACAAAGCAAACGATAAATTTTTACGAACTCCATAATAGGAACATTTTCTTTATCTATTTGTGATTCTACAGTTTCCATAAAATCAATTTGAGGAAGGTAAGTTTTACTCCTTAATTCATCAAACTTTGATTCAGAAAGTTTGATTTTCATTAAATCAAAAGGTTCTTTGAGATTTGGTTCTAATTCTAAAAGGTTAGGGACAATTATTTGTTCAAAGAAAGGGCAAAACTCCTCTTCTTTTTGAATCGCATCTGTTGTATCAAAGTAAATCCAACCAGCAGAGGGTATGAAATAGTAAATTTCAGAATTTAAAAATCCTTGTTCCAGATAATCAATTAACTCTTCTTTAAATTCTAATTGAATACCAAACGGAGTTTCAAATTCTTCCAATAATTTACGGATAATTGAATTAGGTTTTGTATTTAAAAGTTCTCTTGGAATTTGGAAAAAATCAGCAGCTTCCCATTGAAAATTATCAACCAAAAAATTTTGAAGATTTACGAAGGACCTTGCGGCTATTGCATTAAAGGCTAAAGCATATTTTTCTTCAAACCGATCGCCAGAATAAGATACAATGGCCAACTCAACTTGAATGGGCCCAACCATTGATTGGAACGTAGGAATTTGATTTGCAGCCTCTACTTCATCAATTCTAGTTAAATAGAAAATCGGCATCGCTAGCTGATTGTCTAAAAGATTTTGAACAAGGGAAATCATCGTTTTCCCATATACTTTTAATTCATTTTCTTTGATCGTATCTACGTTTAATTGAAAGGCGAAATAACTTTGATTCAAATCAGGCACACAAAGTTTTCTTAATGTAGAAAGAATTTTTGAAGCTTGATCAGTGATCATCAATTCTCGTTTATGAGAATCTTCTAAAGTTCGCAAAAAGATTGGAGTATATATTTTAAGTTGATCTAACCTTGAGACACCTGATAATCGAAACATTGTCATATAAAAATCCTAGAACATTCATATATGCTAACATTCTATCTTAACTGTAAACAATTATTATTAGAATAATTCTAACAATATAGCAGGAAATAAATAATAGAGTAAAAATCTATCATCATTTTTTATCAGATCTGTTTTATCCGACTTGTCTATTTTACCTCACGGCCTTGTCTGATCATTCTGTTGACATAAACTTGGAGGTCTTGTTTTCCTTTAGGGCCAATTTCTGTAAATTGTACGCCGTAAACTCCTGATTCTTTCGATTTTTTGCCAATTTGTTTGATTACACCTCGAGCCAAAAAGTCTTCCAGGTCCCCTGGAAGTGCCACAAGGATCTCCACCGTTTCATTCATATCCCATTCATCAAAATGATTAGGGGCAATGATCCCAACCCCTCCTAAACTTATGTCACTTGCATTTAAAACATCTAAAAGGGCAGTTCCCATCAGATGGATTTCAACTGGCTCTTTTTCTAGTGGTTGTACTCGGACATGTTTCCGTTTTTCTTGGATGGGTGCCATAGTCCTAATATTCTACAGAAATTCTGACTTGTAAACTAGGAAATAGAACCACCTCCATTTGTTAAGAAAGCATAGACCAATCTCCGATATTTGGTACAATGGGGGCGAAATGAAATTCCGTATTGGTATCCTTTTCCTAACAATCAGCGCAAGCCTCCTTATAAACGTTTCCTTGCAGGCAAAAGTAACTTGTACGGGGGATGCTTGCACCATCCTACCCACAACCATCCAATCCCAAATCAATAGTTTAGACACAGCGCTACAAATCCAATACACAGACAAAGTGCTTGCGACCATGTCAGAGGCCGCTGTCATTTCTAATATCAATTCTTCGATGATGGGTCCAGGAATTGTGAACCGGTTCCAAGTCGGAGCTGGTCTTGCCATTGCTGGTCAACAAAAAGAAGATATCAATGTTGCTTACCAAAATTTGAGTTTTCAGAAACTCCCCAATGTTGGCGCCTCCCTTGCACCTAACTTTGTTGTGGCGGTCAATTTGGGTTGGCTTATGGGAGGGGGACCTTCTGATACAGAACCAGAACTAAAAACCTTCCTTCATAGATTCAATTTATACCTTCACGGATTCAAATTTAACTTTGCTCAAGGTGACGTACAAAAAGCTATCGAAGCACAAAATAAAAATGTAGAGCTTGGGGGAGACATTACCACTGGTGGTTTTACCTTACGATTCCATATCATAGAAAACTATTCCGATGGGATTGGGCTTTTTGAATTCTCAGGGATCTCTATGGGACTTGGGCTCCACTACCAAAGACAAGTCATCGATGTTACCTATAACGACAATAAAACTCAAACCCTGACGTTGGGTCCCGCAATCGGAACCTGGGGGGGTGCCACAACGTTTAACTACTCTAGTACGGTTACCAGTGTCCCTTTGGACATTCGTACAGGATTTAGAATGTTCTATTTCTTCACGATCTTTGCTGGTGCAGGTGCTTCGATGAATTTCGGAAGTTCCTCGCTGAACCTAACAAGGTCAGGTCCTCTCACTTTAGCCTTGGATTCTGCTGCTATCTCCGCATCACTCTCTCCTGAAATTGCAGCCCTCATCCCCGCATCCGCTCTCGGCCAATCCAAAACAGGAACTCTAACGATGGACCTTAGTGGTAAAGCACAAGCACCGAACACCACAAACTTCCTCATTGCAGGGATCGAAATCAATGCTCTCATTACAAAACTAACTGTAGAAGCCATAGTCGCACAGAACGTCCAATCAGTCATGTTGGGAGCAAAATTTTCCTTTTAACTAACGACTACTTGGCACTCTTTTTGCAATTCCGTTAGCGAACGGCTTTTTTAGAACCGGTCTGGGCATTTCCAATCACCGATTGTTCACGTTCTAAGCAGAATGCCGATTTTAAGGGAGAGTTCTATGGCGCAAACTATGCAAGAAATCAAAAAACCCATCCTTCATGTTTCTTGTGTTCCAAGAAAAGACACGACCCTTCTTAAAATTTCCCTTTCCCAGGATGACTTGGGAATCCTTTACCGGGTCACCTCCGTGCTCTACAACCATGGTTGGGAAATTTTAGAAGCAGTAGCAGAAACTGCAAGTGATGGGCATGTCCAAGACCTATTTGTGATTCGCAGTTGGGACGGTGGGGAGATGACAGAAGAACTTTTGAGTCAAATCCGAACCGATCTCTATTCTCTCTTTTACGAAGGAAAAACTGTGGCTATGTATCTGCGCGAGAATGCAAAAGAAGAAGTTTTAGTACGTAAGATTGGAGATTCGGAAGCCACACTTAAACTCTACAATCCCATTTCTTCTGACTTTACGGTTATGGATCTGCGCATGAAAGATACACCGGGAATTCTATTTCAAATTACCGAGTCTCTCTTCCACTTAGGAATTGACATCATTAGTTTTACCGCCAATAGTTTTGACGGCAACATTCGAGATAGTTTTCTTCTCCGCACTTCCCTCACAGGAGAGAAGTTGGATGAAAAAGTAATGTTTCCTATGCTTCGCGCAAAGTTAGAATCTTTTCTTTAAGTTGTTTTTTCTTTTTGCATAAAAAGTAAAATCCCAAATCCAATAAGAAGGATAAAGGAAACAAAAAAGGCCAAACTAGGTCCCTTTTGAAAGTATAACAAAGAGAATACGATAGGAGACACGGCTCTTCCGAGGGATCCAAAACTTCGAAAGAGTCCAAGAGATTTTCCCAAATCACCTTTCCCACTTTCTAGAGAGGCAAAGGAAGAAAGGCCGGGATTGACCAGTGCACTTCCAAAAGCCAAAAAGAATAAAGATATAAAAAGTCCAGTAAAACTTGTTCCAAAACTCACTAGTAGTCCCATTCCGATCACAACAAGAACCGCTCCATAAAGAGAAATTCGTTTTTCCGAAACTTTCCCAGACAATCGACGAACCACACCACCTTGCACCAGTATGATGATGATTCCGATGTATAAAAAAGTGAATCCAATTTCTTTGGGAGAAAATTGAAAACGATCCGATAGGAAAAAATTCACAACAAATTCAAATCCCGAAAAACTAAGAACAAAAAGTAAGTTCAATAGAGAAATACGAACTAAATTGCGAGATTCAATTTTCTTTAAAGAGAGGAAGGGATGGATTTCTTTTTCTGGAACCACTTCTGGTTTGGTCTTTGGTAAAAATACAAACACCAAGATGACTGTCAGTAGAGAGACCAAAATAGCAAAAAGGGCTGAAGCCGGAAAAACAACAGCGCTACCCTCTTCGTGTAAAAAATCTAAAAATGTCCACTGGGAACTGATTCCCCCAAGGAGTGGACCCATGACAAACCCAAGTCCAATCCCAGCACCTAAAAAGCCCATTCCCGCCGCTCTAGACTTTTCATCGGTCTGGTCTGCCATGGCAGCAGAGGCTACAGACAAATTCCCACCCATCATTCCTGTAATCACGCGACTGAGAACAAACATCCAAAACTGAGAAGAAAACAACCAAAGGATGTATCCTAGAGTGTTACCAAGGGTGGTGAAAAGTAAGATAGCACGCCTTCCCGAATGGTCAGAAAACCTTCCCCATACGGGGGCTGCAATAAACTGGAGAAAACTATAGATACTGCCCAGAATTCCACCAAACAATACAAAGGTATACTTGGTATCTCCCCCAAAAGACAAAAGATTTGCTTGCGAATAGAACAATCGGAACAGGGCATCATCGCCTTTCAATAAGAAGAATTCTAAGGTTTTGGGGAACAAAGGAAAGAGGAGGGAAAAACCCATCATGTCCGTAAAAACAATGAGAAATAATATGAATTTGATTCGTTTTGGGGACGTACTCATCTAGGCTAATCTCTAGGGACAAATAAAAAAAGCCACAGAAATCTCTGTGGCTATTTCTTAAATTTTACCGAGAAAAGAGAAAGAACTATTTCGATTTTGCTTTATCAATCAAAACTTTTAGCTCATCTAACGTTTGTTTTAACTTTTCCTTTACCTGAGGTGGGATTGCCGTATCAATTTGTTGGTAAATTGATTGGTAATTTGCCTGAAGTTTAGCAAGTACTTCGTCATAACTTGCGTTTGTTTTTCCAATCGCACCTTGAGCGTCTGTAATTGTTTTGTTTAAAAGGTCACGAATCTTTTGAGACTCAGCCGATTTGTCCAATTCCCCTTTTGATTTTAGATCATTATAAACTTTTTCTAAATCAACAACAGCGGTTTTTAACTTTTCTTCCCCGGAACGAAACAGAGCAATTCCAGCATTCACAACATCCATAACTAATTTTTCCATACAACTTTCCTATAAAGGGAACAGACCCTATTTTTGGATTCCAAGTGTAAGAAAGAAAAGGTGGGATTACAATTAAAAAATTCTAATGGTTCAATTTTCTATGAGACATAGTTAAGCCAAAGACTGGTCTTAACTGTTCTCAATCAGCTTTTTGATTTGGTCTCTGATTTTGGCAGCGGTTTCGTAATCTTCAGTTTTTAATGCGTTTTCCAAAGTTTCTTCCAGAATTTGAAGATTCGATTTTGGTAATGCTTGGATTTTTTTCTCAGAGGAAACGCTTTCGCCTTGGATTTCGTCCTCTTTCATAATGATCCCTGTTTCATCTAACACAGATTTAGCGATAAATATAGGAGCATTGGCACGTAACGCAAGAGCTATGGAATCGGAAGGTCTTGCATCGAGAGTGATGATCTCTTCGTCTTTCCGAAGTTGGATCTTTGCATAAAAGGTACTGTCGATAATTTCTTCGATTGTGATTTTAAGAACTGTCGCACCAAGGGAAGTTAACATATACAACATGAGGTCATGAGTCATGGGTCTTGGAGGTTTGGTTCCATCGATGACGGTAGTAATAGAATGGGTTTCCAGTGGTCCGATAAAGATAGGAACCACACGTTTGTCATCCGAATCCTTAGGACGCAGGAAGACAGCAAAGCCTACATTGGTCAGGCTGATATCAGAGATTTTTACTTCATAAAACTCCATAGAATATCGATTCCTTTCCTGTTTTGTGGGCCCAGAAGGGCTCGAACCTTCGACCCGCAGATTATGAGTCTGCTGCTCTAACCAACTGAGCTATAGGCCCCACTGACTTCCAATCTTTCGGGGAAATAAGTGGAGACAAGCATAAAACTCAAGAGACTACCATTAAAGCGAAAGAAACAGGTTGGATTCAAAGAATTCTGTAAGGTCTTTACGATCAATCTTCCATTGGATCCAGATCCATAAAGCGGGTTTTGAATCCAAACAAATCCATACTTGGTTACGTATGGCGTTTTGGTTTCGGATTTGGTCGGCCTGGAAAACTTGAAAGTTTAGATTTCCGAGAGTCTTCGGGAATGTTTTAGGTTCGATTCCCTTTGTAAATACCGAATCCATCCAAAGTGTTTTATCAATGAATGGTTCACTCCAAGGAAGAGTTCGCACGACCATAAAAAATCCATCACGTTTGGCAGGATAAGCGGTAAGTTTTTTACTCATTGTCGATTCGAGTTTGACTACGACTTGTTCCGGAAAAACAAAAGAAAAACTTCCCCAAACAAAGTTTTGGTTTGGATCTACAAGTGTCTGTGAAAGGATCGGAGAGGTAGAGATTCCTAAACAAAACAGAATCCATACAAACCTTCTCATACCTATGGAACTATTAGACAAACAAACCATCTGGCAAGTCCGAAATTCCTATTTGGGGGTCTATGTTCACTTCCCCTACTGTTTCAAAAAATGTGACTATTGTGATTTTTATTCCGAAGGAATTGGTGCATCTTCAGCTAACGACGAGAAGTCGCTATTTCAATCTTACCAAAAGGAAATTTTAGAAAGGAAGACTCATTTTCCAGAAATTAAAAAACGAACGATCGATACGGTTTTTTTTGGTGGTGGCACTCCTTCCAAGGCCTCTTCTAAGAGTTGGAAAGAACTCCTGGATTTTTTACGCTCCGAATTTGATTTTGCAAGCGATACAGAAATTTCTATCGAAGTGAATCCCGAAGACTTAAATGCGGAGCTTTTAGAGAACTACCATTCGATAGGAATCAACCGAGTGAATGTGGGAGTCCAAACCTTAGAACCAAAAGGATTGGAATTTTTGGGTCGCCATTATGATGCCGAGAGGTATGGAGCTCTTGTCGATGTTCTGACTCATTCTCCCATCAAACGTGCGGGAATTGATTTGATGTATGGAATTCCAGGAGTTTCTAAAGAATCTTTTTATAGAGATTTAAACCTGTTTTTAGAGGCCGGCCTCCCCCATTTAAGTTTGTATTCTTTAACTTTAGAAAAAGGGACAAAGTATTCTCGGGATGTAGCAGACCATAAAAAAAGGGAACCAGAAGAAAACATCCAATCGGAAATTCTTACCAACTTACCTGTGTTATTAAAGGAATATGGTTACCTTTGGTATGAAGTTTCCAATTATGCAAAACCTGGATTTGAATCTAGACACAACCTCAAGTATTGGACCTTTGAACCTTACTTAGGGATTGGGCCTGGGGCTCATGGAATGATCGAAAGACGAAGGTATAGTAATCCCAGAAATTCCAGTTTGTATCAAAGAAAACAAGCTAATACAAAGTATGAACCCATAGATCCGTCTACAGAACTCAGCCTTACCCTGTTTCGGTTGTTTTCTCCTTTTCGGTATTTAGATTTTATAGAAACCTATTTGGATTTAGAAACCCAAATCAAATACATAAGAACCATTGAAAGTTGGGAAAAAAAGGGCTATTGTTCAATAGATGCGGGAGTATTTCAATGGAAACCTGCGGCATTACTCTTGTTAGATGATCTAATCTTAGAAATTTCACTCTAATTTTCTTTGGATACTTTCTTAAAATAATCGTAAAAAAAGATTGCCCACAGACCCCTGTCGAAAAATACTGTTCGTATCCCGGGCCTGTAGCTCAGTTGGTTAGAGCACTCGCTTGATAAGCGAGGGGTCACAAGTTCAAATCTTGTCAGGCCCATAAAGATACGGGGCGTTAGCTCAGCTGGGAGAGCATCTGATTTGCATTCAGAAGGTCATCGGTTCGATCCCGATACGCTCCAAAAACCCGTTTTCACCACGTAATCCTCCTAAAAATTTCTTGCTATCTCGCCCAATTCCTATAAACCGATAGGAGTCATGTCCGTAAAAGATATTCTAAAAGACAAAGCGTCCTCCGTTCTTTCCATCGAAGAAGATAGAAATGTATTGGAAGCCACCCAAATGATGGTTGGTGCCAAAGTCGGATCTCTCATTGTTACCTTCCAAGGAAAACTAGTGGGAATTTTTACGGAAAGAGATTTGATGCGAGTCGTTGCCAAAGACCATGTCAACTTAGAAAAAATCAAATTGAAAGACGTGATGACAACTCAGCTCACGGTAGCTGGTCCCGATGAAGATGTGGACGCTATTTTAAATAATATGATCACAAAACGATTCCGTCATATGCCAGTCCTTGATGGTGACAAAATCATTGGACTTATCTCCATTGGAGATGCGGTGAAAACAAAACTCACAAGAACGGAAGCGGAGATGAATATACTCAGAGAGTATATGTACGGGCCACACTAAAACAAACGATTTTCTGTTAACCTATGAATCGTTTTTTCTAAAACGATTTCTAAATTTTTCGTATCTTCCCTGTTATAAGCAATCAGTTTATCCAATGCCTCCATATTGTTGGTCCTTTGGTATTCAAACCAAAGAAGTGGGGCTTGTCTTCCATCCATTCCTGCTATCTCATCGGGACGCACAAGCCCCAGTTGCACTTCTGATTTTTTAAGGCCCCCTTTGATTCCAATCGAATGCAAAAGATTCATCAAATCCAGTTGTGGGTTTTTCACTCGGTAACGAAATTCCCTTTCTAAAAAAGGAACATCAAATCGTTTCCCGTTGTAAGTGACAAGGATGTCATCACTTGCGATCGAATCAAAAAGAAACTCGAGGTCTTTTCCCCTTTCAAAGGTTTGCATCCTATGATTTTGGTAAATACTTACCACGGTGGTCACAGAAGATTCAGAAATTCCTGTCGTTTCAATATCCAAAAAACAAAATCGTTCGGGGAAGTTTTGCCATAACCTCCAATACTCTAAACTTGGAAGTTCGTCGGTAAAAAAACTAAAATTGGCTTCGGAGAGTTGGCCTTCCAATTCTTCAAGTCGTTCTAATAAAATAGAAACAGAAGGAAGGAGAGGATCGTTTTTTTGTTTTTGGTATTGGAGGAGAGACTCCCAATCATACACTCCCACACCAAACAGTTGTTTTTCTTTTTTTTCTCCAATCCCAGGAAATAGTTGGAGGCTTGACTTTAAATGAGATCCGTACATTCTCTCCACCTAGAAAGGCCTTCTTTCATCCGATCTTCCCTCTCTCCAAATCCTATTCTGATAAATCCTTCTTCCTCAAAATTAATTCCGGGCAAAACAAAGACTCCTGTTTTTTCAAAGAGTTTGTCCGCATACACTTCTGACGAAATTCCAGGTTCTAATTCTAACCAACCCACAAGTCCCCCTGCCGGTGCTGTAAAGGATTTGGTATGAGGAAGGTCTTTCCAAATCAAATCAAACATTCGAATGTTCTCTCGCACTCTTGATTGGATTTTTGGAAGAAAATTCTCCTTCGATTCTAAAAGAGCCAGTGCGATCCGTTCGGAGAGCGGAGAGACTGTATGGGTTAGGTAGTCTTTAAAAGACCGAGCACGTTTGAGAAAAGATTCCTCGGCCACAAGCCAACCTACCCGAAGTCCTGTGGCTCCAAAACATTTGGTAAAGGAGCCTGTTCCGTAAAAAGAATGTTTGGGATCCACACCCGTTCTCCCTAGACTACCACTGTCTGGTAAAAACCGATAGTGTTCATCAAAGAGGACTGTTTTCTTTTGTTCTCGGAAATGAGATAAAAGTGTAGTCCATTCGGAATCGGCAAAGGTCTTTCCTGTTGGATTGTGCGGGTGGTTGATGATGTATAAATCGGCCCGTGTCTCCTTCCAAGTATCTGCAAGGAAAGCCTTGTCGTGGGGAACTTTGATGATCTCTGCCCCAAGCATTTTTGGAATTTCGTAGAGGGCTTGGAAGGCAGGCCAAATCAGGGCGACTTTTGCTTTCGGTGGCAAGGCGACATGGAAAGCTAAGTACAAGGCCTCACCCGTTCCCGTTGTGACGAGTACCTGTTCGGGAGAAACACCGGGATACAGTGCAGCGATGGCCTGGCGGAGGGCAAAGGAACCTTGGTTTGGCGAATCGTTCATTGGAATTTCGGCAAGATCTTTCCAAGAAATTTGTCCCATAGCCATCAACTCTTCCAAAAGGAAATGACCAAGCCCACTCTCTCCTAAATTGCAAAATGCTTTCAGGCGGAATCGTTCCAACCTGTCTTCTATGAAAAATTCTCTAGGTTCCAAAATTGATTTCCAGACTGCTTAGCTTCAAAAGATTAGTATGTAAGCTATGTTGAAACCAGAAGACAATATCCTATCTTGGACGAAATCACCTTTTTCATCGGAAATCCAGAATGAAGCCAAAAAGGCTTACGAAGATTGGAAGGCTGGCATCAGTTCCGAACTTGTCGATGCCTTTGCCGTTCCACTTACGTTTGGAACCGGCGGAATTCGGGGAAAGATTGGAAATGGAATCGGCAAAATGAACCTCTATACAGTGGGACGTGCCGCTCTCGGTTTTATCAGTTACTTAAGAGATACAAAAGAAAATGCCTCCATCGTCATTGCTTACGATTCGAGAAGGCTTTCTAGAGAATTTGCAGAACTCTCTGCCGGCATTGCGGCCAAACTTGGAGTTAAGGTTTACATTTTTCCTAAGGTAACTCCAACCCCCCTTCTCTCTTATGCGATTCGTTATTACAAAGCAAGCGGTGGGATTGTGATCACAGCTTCCCACAACCCGCCAGAATACAATGGATTCAAGGCCTATCTTGCGGATGGGGGACAACTCGTTCCTCCAGATGATTCCCTCATCATCGGAAGAATTAGTAATATCCACGATTGGACTTCGATCCCCCTTGTTAAAAAAACAGACAAAGATTATAAAAAATTTGTGAAACCGGTGGGTCCCGTTGTATTTAAAACTTATTTAAAGGAATTAAAACAAGCAGGCATTCTTTCTTCAGTAAAACCTAAAACCAGAAATGACTTAGGAATCGTATATTCGCCGTTACACGGAACTGGTGGAGACTATATGAAAGAAATGTTAAATTTCTTTGGATACAAATCTGTATTCCTTGTTCCTGAACAAAAAAAACCAGACGGAGAATTTCCGACGGTTAAGTATCCAAACCCAGAAGAAAAAGAAGCTCTCGCCTTATGTGAGTTTTACGCCAAAAAGAAAAAGGCTGCCACCTTTATTGCCACAGATCCCGATGCGGACAGACTTGGCGTGGGAGTTCGTCGTTTGGATGGTGAATATGAATACCTAAATGGAAACCAAATTGGATCCATAATGGCAGCTTACCTTTCGGAAAGAAAAAAGTCGAAAACCAAAACCTACCATTTGGTAAAGACAATTGTGACGACGGACCTACAGGAAGCGATTGCCAAAAAAAATGGAATCAAAATCAAAAACGTTCTGACGGGATTCAAATACATCGCGGAAGAGATGAAACAAATTGAATCAAAAAAGAACCACATATTCTTGTTTGGTGGCGAAGAGTCCTACGGATACTTACCCGTACCATTTGTTCGGGACAAAGACTCGTTATCGAGTGCCTTACTATTTGTGGAGATTCTTGCGGAAAAAGGGGACCTACTTTCTTATTTAGAATCCATCTATTTAAAATACGGATTGTATCGAGAGAGTTTGTATTCCTTGACTCTAGAAGGAAGTTCAGGACAAGACAAAATCAAAAAGGCCATAGAAACTCTGCGTACAGAAAACCTAATCGGAAAAACCATTGGTGGTCGAAAGGTAGTCGGAGTTCTTGATTACGAAATCCAAAAAGCACAAGGAAAATCTAAGGCAACAGCATTTAAAGGGATGCCTAAATCCAATGTCATCCAAGTGGAGTTGGAAGGAAATGCAAAACTCACCATTCGTCCTTCGGGAACAGAACCTAAGGTAAAAGTATATTCTAGTTTTGCCTCACTTAAAAAACCAAAAAAACAAACCGAGATCCCATCCCTTTGGGAATCTTTAGGGAAAGAAATTTCCCTAGCAGAAACAGAATTTTTACAACTGGCAGGACTAAAATGAGTAACGAAACCAAAACCAAATTTGAAGAAATCAAAAAACTTTCTGATAAATACCTACTAAATACTTACAACCGCTACCCCATTTCCTTTTCTTATGGCGTCGGGGAGATGATCTTCGATCAAGATAACAAAGGTTATATTGATTTTCTTGCAGGAATCGCGGTATCCAATTTGGGTCATGGGGAAGCAGATTTAATTGAAGCGATGCGTAACCAAATGGATCGAATCCTTCATTCGTCTAACCTCTATTACTCAGAAGAACAAGCAAAACTTGCCGAAGTCATTATCGAAAATAGCATTCCTGGAAAAGTATTTTTATGTAATTCGGGCACGGAAGCAAACGAAGCTGCCTTCAAACTCATGCGTAGGCACGGGGTGAAAAAAAATATCGATAAACCTGTCATTCTTGCACTCCACTCTAGTTTTCATGGCAGAACCCTTTCTGCGATGACGATGACTGGTAATGATGCAGTTCGGAATGGGTTTGGGGAGCTTGCATCCGATGTTTACTTTGTTGAAGCCAATAACGAAGACTCCCTTATGCAAGCCTTCGAACAATACGGCGACTCCGTTGCCGGTATCATTATGGAGCTTATCATCGGGGAAGGTGG
The DNA here is from genome assembly GCF_016918735.1 of Leptospira abararensis. Lineage (GTDB taxonomy): Bacteria > Spirochaetota > Leptospiria > Leptospirales > Leptospiraceae > Leptospira_A > Leptospira_A abararensis. The sequence goes on along the minus strand of NZ_JAFFPR010000009.1, from coordinate 164,930 downwards.
AGTCATCCCTCTTAGCCAATCCTTTGTCAACTTAGCGCGTAAACTCACAGAAGAAACAGACTCCCTACTCGTTTTCGATGAAATCCAAACAGGTATGGGACGAACAGGAAAAATGTTTTGTTTTGAACATTACGGAATGTATCCTGATGCCTTCACTCTTGCCAAAGCACTCGGTTCCGGATTTCCGATCGGAGCTCTCGTGGTTGCGAAAGAATACGAAACCGTTCTCGAACGAGGAATGCATGGATCTACATTTGGCGGAAACCATTTGGCTTGTGTGGCAGCTTACGAAACATTCAAAATCATTTTGTCTCGTAACCTACTGGATCATGTTTCTACCATTTCAGAACAGATGTTTGGCAGATTAAAAGCTATGATGGAATCCACTGGCAAAATCAAACAAGTGAGAGGACGTGGTTTACACATTGGTGTGGAATTGTATTCCGAATCAAGACCCGTTGTCGAAGAATGTTTAAAACGAGGCCTTGTTGTGAATAGCACCGCAGGAAATGTAATTAGAATTATACCTCCACTCATTCTTAGCATAGAAAAAGCTTCAGAGGGATTGGATATTTTAGAATCAGTATTAAAGGATATGAAATGAAAAAAGTAGCAGTACTTTCTGGAGACGGGATCGGACCCGAAGTAATGGATGTGGCCTTATCTGTGGTCAAAAAAGCATTAGGGAATCAATCATCCGGATTCACCTTTGAACATGCATTAGTTGGTGGAGCAGCCATTGATGCTACAGGATTTCCACTTCCCGAAGAAACTTTGAAACTTTGTGAATCCTCTAGTGCGATATTTTTTGGATCGGTCGGTGGACCGAAATGGGAAACACTCCCTCCAGAGAGACAACCAGAGCGCGGTGCCCTACTCCCTTTACGTAAACATTTTGATTTATTTGCAAACCTAAGGCCCGCGATCATCTATCCGGAACTAAAAAAAGCAAGTCCGATCCGAGGGGACATCATCGGTGATGGACTAGATATTTTAATCCTAAGAGAACTCACTTCTGGAATCTATTTTGGAAAACCCAAAGGGAGGGAAGGAAGTGGGCCAGAAGAATTTGCCTTCGACACGATGAGATACTCTCGCCGCGAGATCGAACGAATCGCACGTACTGCTTTTGATGCCGCAAGAAAACGAAATAAAAAAGTCACAAGCATTGATAAAGCAAATGTTCTCACCACTTCTGTGCTCTGGCGAGAAGTCGTTGTGGCACTTCATAAAGCAGAATACTCGGATTGTATTTTGGAACACCTCTACGTAGACAATGCAGCGATGCAACTCATCGTAAAACCAAAACAGTTTGATGTGATGCTCTGCGAAAATATGTTCGGAGATATCCTATCGGATGAAGCGTCCATCATCACAGGATCCATTGGAATGTTACCATCCGCTTCGCTCTCCGAATCCGGATTTGGTCTCTATGAACCATCAGGCGGATCTGCTCCTGACATTGCAGGCAAAGGAATTGCAAACCCTATTGCACAAATCCTGTCGGGAGCCCTAATGCTCCGGTACTCTTTTGGATTGGAATCGGAGGCCGTAGCCATTGAAAATGCCATTCGAACGGTTCTAAAGAAGGGATTTCGTACGAGAGATATTGCCGAAGAAGGCACAACCGTCCTCGGTACAAAAGAAATTGGTGTTGAAATCGAAAAGGCACTTGGATAAACTACGGAGAACATCATGCAAGCAGGCATCGGACCGACAGGCAGACCTTATCAGATTCTCATAGCAGAGAATTCCAAATTCCAATCCAAACAACTCCAACAGATTTTGGAATCAGAAGGTTTCAAAATCATCGGAGTTGCCGAAACCGGAAAAGAACTTTTACAAATGTATAAAGACAACCGCCAGCAGATTGATCTTGTTACCATTGAAATTTTTCTTCCTGAGGTAGATGGATATGCTGCATTCTGGGATATGAAAGAAATGGGTGTACTTCCAAGGATTCTTTTCATTTCCGAAGAAAATACACCTTCGGTGATCAAAGCCCTTCTCGAAAATGGAGCAATGGACTATATTGTAAAACCCATCAAACGAGAAAAAATCCTAGAAAAAATCAAAGAAACTCTTCTCAAGATTCCCAAAGTATAAAGTTTAAATTTCGACCCTCTTCTTTGGCTCTATGGCTAAAGTAAAGAGGGCTTTGGAAAACATTGATATGGGAATTTTTGATTCCATTTAAATTTCGAAACCTCTCCCGCACTTTCATTTCAATCGCAAGACCCACATCCAATAAAAACTTTCCATTTCCTTTTGGAAAACAAACTGCTTCCCCTAATGAAAGAAAATGTCTAGCTACATCTTCGCCCACTTCATAATCACCACCTTGAATATAAGGTCCGATTTCCATTTGGAGCTCTGCTAAATCATAACCCTTACTTACTACTTCATCCAACAATCGTTCCGTGATTCCTAAACTCGTTCCTTTCCAACCAGAGTGAACTACCGCAACAAATGGTCGTTTGTTGGAATAGAGAAACACTGGAACACAATCAGCCGTGCGAACGACAAGTAGGGTATTTGGTATTTCCGTATACAATCCATCTCCTGCAAATAGCGGAAAGGAAACATTAGTTTCCAAATCAGAGGAAATCGAATGGATGACATCCCCATGAACTTGATTAAGCATCACAATCTTATTTGAAAGATCATTCCATTCCCCTTTTGCCCAATCTTTTATATAACCTACCCATCCTTCTGGCGTTTTGGGGAAGGTCGGATATTTTTCTTTCAAATCATCTAAACTTTGTTTGCCGACAGTTCCGTAGGTGACTTTACCGAAGGTGGTGGAAATGGCTTGTAAAAACTCCATTAGTTCTGCCCAAAAGATTTTGATTGGTTGGGATCCCAATGGTTTGACTGGAAGGTACCAAACAAATCATCACAATTCCAATCAGGCCGAACACAAAGGTGTTTGAATTTAATAGGATCATAATTCCAAACATAAAAACGAATTGGAATGCCTCTCCAAGTGTATTGAATATGTGGTAACGTAACTCCATGTAGGCGATTATCAAGGAGAATATCAATCTTACGATCGCTTAAATCTTTTTTCTCTAGTTCGCTTTCATGGCCAATCCTACCACGAGTTTCAATTTTTTTCTTAGCAAATTCTCTATCAGTCAATCCCGATTCGGCTTCAAAGGCAAAAGAAGGACGTAAAAAATAAACAAAATGTGCCTGCGCACCAAAGAAGGCAACGCGAAAATCAGAGAGTGCACCCAAGTCATAACCATCAGTTTGAATTAGATGGTCTTCATAAAACATCCGTTCTTCGACGATCCCGTGCCAATCAGCAATCCGAGTTCCTTTGATTTTTAAAGGATCGGTATACACAGCCGTCGATAAAATAAAGAAAAAGGAAACCAGAAGACGATTTTTTATATAAAGCGAAGTAACCAATGAGGATCGATTGGACTCAATTTGTGAATGTAAATCCCATTCGTTGATTTGCACAAAGGCCAAATAAGAGAGATACGGCAAAATGGGAATCCAAAAACGATTTCCCATAAAATCCCCCCCGACATACAAAACATAAAGAATATATAATAAAACCGAAGAGAGAAGGAACCGAAGTTCCTTTTTATACCGTAGAGATTTAACAATTTGAATCCCAGCAATCAAAAAAATTAAAAGGTACAATGGGTAAGATTGAATGAAATAAAGGAAATAATAGATCCCCTGTAAAAAATAAGCACCTTTGTTTCCTTTAGCATAGAAGGTATTGGGAAGTATGTCTTGGTAGTAAAAATAACGAAAGCCAAGGAAACATAAAAACAAAAATCCAAATATAAAGGGTTTCCAATACTTTTTACGAAAGATCCAGTTCAAAGAAACTAGAAATAAAAAGAGTGCCCCTTCCGGTCGAACCAGTGCCGAAAGAAAAAAGATGGGGAAAAGAAAATCATTTTCCTTTTCCCATAACAGCAATCCGAAACAGATTAAAAAAGTGAATAGAGAGGTCTCTAGACCTGAAGTTGCAAAAATAAAGAGATGATAAAAAACTGCTAAATGAACAACAAGAAGAGGATAAACTTTTCCGAGTGAAATCCGATTCTCTTCTCTAAAAAAAACCAAAAGGGTAGACAGATAAAAGAAAATCCCAGTTCCAACTGACAGAGTTTGTGGTTTAATTCCCAAACTTCCACCTAACGATAAAAATACGGTCCAGAGAAAATTTGTATATCCTTCCACTCTTTCGCCCAAATGGAAAACAAGGCCTAAACCTTCGGAGAAATTTCTTGCATACACAAAACTAATATATGCATCATCACAAATCCATTTCCACTTGTAGGCTTGGTAAAAACCAAACACAAAAAAAACGAAAGAAAGAATATAAAAGGAAGGTAAATTCCGCTTGAAAAATAACATAAAATTAGTCCAACTCAAATGACTTAATAAACTCTTCAATGATGAGTATATGGTCCATTTCTGGCGTTGGATTCTCTTCGGAAGGTTCATATAAATAATCATCGAATACGTGAAAGTCAAAAATCTTTAACTCAAAATCTGGTAAAGTGATGATGATATTTTCTGCATGGATATCAAAAATTAATTTTTCTTCTTCTGCTAAAAACTTAGTCACTTCAATCACACGATTGAAATCCACGGCAATTTTTTTTAGTTTGGATTTAGAAATCACACCAAACCGATGAGAATCAAAATTCAATTTCCATTTGGGAAATAGTTTATTCAAAATAGGATTTTGGTCTAATTTTTCATTACGTATTGTAAATTCTTTTAGATGTTTACCAGCAAGTAGAGTCTGCTGGTCACATGGAGTGAGAGTGATATTGGGAATTCCAAAAGGATTGTTTCGAACACGCAGTCCCATAAAAAATCGAGTGGGTACCACCAAATCAGGAATCAGAGATTTTAGTTTCCAGTAATGTAATCTCTCCAAACCCAAACGTTTGAATTTAAAATCAATTTCATCTTTTTTGGAATCGCGGAAAGTTTGGGCTTTTAAAAAATCTCTTAACTCAATTTCCTCTGGTTTTAAAAATCGAGTAATATCTCGCCCCACTTCTTTGAAAAGAGATCCAAAGATTACATCCGAAGGTAACTTAGACTTTCCAATTTTAACCACCTGGTTCCAAGGAAGTTTGTAAACAAATTTATAAGAACCACGACCAATATACCCGTCTCGAGATAGTGGCATAAAGTTATCCAAAAATTCACGATCATATCGATAGGTGATTCGAAATACATGGGAAACTGGAAAAAGTCTTTCATAAAGATTACGAAAAAAACCAGACTTCCGTAAAACTTCATCAACAGGAAGGTCTTCCAGCGGAATAGGAATTTCTTTTTTATCAGGATCAACAAACAGCTCTTTGTCGAGGCCTTTTTCCAATAACTCCAGAAACTGGGGAATTTTTCCCCAGTTTGGGTATTGGCTCCAGAGTTGGGTGAGCTTATCTCGAATCCCTTTAATTGGACCTTTTTTCTCTTGCACTACTTAATTTCTACTTCCAACGAACCACAGCTTCGTAATCTGTAAATTTTTCTTTTTTGGACAAAGCCTCGGATAACTTTTTATCTTTTTCTTCATCATACCACCAGTAGTCAGAAGAAAAACTTTCATCTCCATACTTTCCTAGAGGAAGGTTAGGCACTCCGTATTTTTGCCAATATAATAGTCTTGTGCTCGGTAAGTGCCATAACAAAACATAAGGATACTCTTTATATACGATACGATCGATTTGTTTTAAGATCTCATTTCTTTTGGCGACAGAAAATTCTGTTTTTTGTTTTTCGATGAGTTTGTCCACCTCTGCCATCTTAAGACCAGGTAAGTTGGGTTGTCCGGCTTCATCGGCATATTTCGAAAGCCATTGCGATTCAGGATCTTTAAAAATTCCCGATCCCCAAGCGGCCCAGGTCATATCAAAATCATACTTATCGACTCTTTCACTCCAAGCAGCCAAATCTAAAGTATCAATCGATGCTCGAATTCCCACTTCCTTGGCTTTCTCCAAAAAAACGGTGAAATATTTTTCTGTTTTTTTATCACGATCTAAAATAGAGAACTGAAATGGTTTTCCATCCTTTTCCAAAATTCCTTCTGCGTTTGGTTTCCAACCCGCTTCTGCGAGTAGTTTCCTTGCTTTTTCAATACTGAATTCAGTAGGTTGGTTTGGATTTTTTTCTCCACCTAAATAGAAGTCTGGATAATAACTATTTGTGGGATCATACTCACCATACGCAAGTTTGTCGATCATGAGTTTTCGATCCACAAGTAGGTTCATTGCTTCTCTTACACGTTTGTCAGAGAAGATAGAACGTCTTGAATTCATGGCCCAACCTTGAAATCCAATGGGTTTTAAATTAAATATCCTTTGTTTAGCAATCCAATTTTTATCAAAAGGTTCTCCTTTTGCTTCTTCTACCCAAACAAAAGCGGAATAAACAGGATAGATATCAATGTCTCCTTTTTTAAATGCTTGGAGTGCTACAGCTTCTTCGTTATATACTTTATAGACAATTTGATCAAAGTTATTACGACCTTCATTGAAAGGATAGGCTCTTTGCCACCAGTCCCCTCGTCTTTCGAGTTTGATATAACGATTCTTTTTTACTTCGGTAATTTTGTATGGGCCAGAGACTACAGGAAATTCCATATTTTCTTTGTTAAAATCTTTTCCCTCAAAATGGTGTTTCGGAAGGATAAAGATAGAAGAAGCCACATCATTAAAGTTATTCCAATGAACTTCTTTTGCTTCGAATACGACTGTTAGGTCATCCAATTTCACTGGTTTTAAGAATCTTGATAAAGAGACACGAAAAACGGCGGTTCCATTTTTTGGATTCATGATGGTATCATAAGTAAAGATAACATCGTCTGCCGTTACCGATTTTCCATCAGACCAACGAGCGTTCGGATCTAGATAAAATGTAAATTTCTTTTTATCAGGTGAGATCTTCCATTCCCTTGCTAAATGGGGGATCGTTTCTAAAGTGAGGGGATGATAACCGGTGAGAGGTTCATACAAACTTGTGAAGATACGAGCCGTGGTTGTAAACTGATCCAGATAATAATTTAAAGATTTAGGGAACTGGTGAGAATAAACTCGAATCTTTCCTCCTTTTTTCGCTTTTGGATCCGCGACGGGATTTTTCGCGCGAAGAGCATTTGGAATGGAAGCCAAATCTCCCTGCCAAGGAAGGTCATTTACTTTGGACAATGATTCTTTTGTATCTTCTTCAGAACAATTTAAGGTAAAGAGCATTGACAAAAGTCCTGTCAAACCAACCAAAAGGAACTTGCGTAAGGAGGAGCTATACTTGAGTAGTTGAACTTTGTTATGAAACATCCCTTCCATCAAATCCATTTGTACGAGATAGGCTCAAGGCTTTTTTGTGCAAAAAAGAAGGAACCTTTAGATTCTCTGATCCTTGACCTAAAAAACTCCCCATCCTTTCTTTGGGCAGATGAAATTTGGCTCATGGGAGTCTGGAAAAATAGCCCCAAGTCTAGGTCTATTGCACGAACCATGCCGGAACTTCAACCCAACTACCACTCCGTAAAACAAAACCTAGAGTTAGACGATATTTACGGATCGCCCTATGCTATTTTCGAATATTTACCTGACACCCTTGTCTCAAGGGAGAAGAACTTTAACAACCTTCATACAAACTTAAAACGATTGGGAAAAAAACTAATCTTAGACTTTGTGCCAAACCACATGGCCATTGACTCCCCTCTTGTTGATTCCAATCCTGATCTATTTTTAATCGCAAGTGAATCCGTTTCATCTAAAAATTCTTTTTTGCATCCGAACGGGAACATATACGTGCATGGAAGAGATCCTTATTTTGATGGTTGGACCGATACCGTCCAATGGGATTTTTCAAACCCGAATGTAGAGAAAAAACAGATTGAGATCTTAAAAAATATCGCCAAACAGAGTGATGGTGTTCGTTGCGATATGGCAATGTTACTTCTTCCTGATGTTTTTGAAAAAAATCATGGAAAAAAATCTTTTTACGATTGGAGCCGTGTGATCCAATCTGTTCGAGAAGAATTTCCCCATTTTAAATTCTATGCGGAAGTATATTGGGGGATGGAGGATAGACTCCTCAGCTTAGGATTTGATGCCTGTTATGATAAGTCTATGTACGATGCCTTCAAAAATCAAAACTTCAATTTTATTTCTCAAAACCTAAGGGAAAATTCTAGTCTAAAAAAAATTCGATTTTTAGAAAACCATGACGAAGAAAGAGCCAAACATCAATTTGGTGAAAACTCCCATGCTTACTTTAGTCTTCTTTGTGCTTCTGATTGTATTTTGTTATTCCATGCCGGACAAGAGATGGGATCCACCCAAAAAATTCCTGTCCAGATGATCCATACAGACATCGAAGAAACAGATCTTAGCTCTATAGAATTTTATCAGCGAGCACTTCTGACGGCCGCAAAACGAAAACAATATAGTTTTGTTTTTTGGCCCAACTATAAGGAATTTGGCGGTAGTTCCGTTTTCGTTAAATCAATTGAATATGAAAAAACGACAGAACTTTTCCTTTGGAATGAACAAACTTTTGAAGTATCAGGTTGGATTCCCTTCCAGGAAGGAATCCAATTTCAACCAAATTTAACGGATTTGGTCACAGGAAAAACTTTTCCGCAAACTAAGTCGGAAGAAGGAATGTATTTCCAATTAGCACCCAACCAAGTGCAATGGTTTATTTTTTAACTCGCTCAGCAAAAACAACACCCTGGATCATTCGTAAGTTTTCCAAAATTTCCTTCAACTGATCTAAATGATCCACTTCTAACATAAATTTGGCGGTAAGAGTTCCATTAGGATGAGAAGAAGCTCCCGCTTCCAAAATATTCGTTTCAGTGCTAGAAATGGATTCCACCATTGATAAATAGATTCCTTGCACATCTTTGGCTCGTACTTCAATTTGAATTGGAATCGGTTCCCCTGGTCCTTCCCAACGAACAGGAATAGTTTTCATCCACTCAAGTTGTTTGGTTGCGGTCGTGCAATCTTTTTTATGAACACTCACTCCCCTACCTCGGGTAATAAATCCAATAATTTCATCCCCAGGGATCGGTGTACAACAAGAAGCTACCCTAACCGGCACATCATTCCAACCAGCAACAGAGATACCAAATTCTTTGGATTCTTCTTGGTGTGGGTGTGCCTTATGTGGTTTTTTGATTTTTACTTTTTTGATTTCCTTGATTGTATTTTCATCAACACCAGATGCTGATGCTTCCAATACAGAACCAATCGTTTCCCTTTGAGAGTCTTCTTGTAATTTTCGAAAATAAGCACGTAACTTCTGTCTTGCGCCAGAAGTTTTCACAATCCGTAGCCAAATAGGAGAAGGTTTGGAACTTTTTTCAGTGATAATTTCTACCTGATCCCCAGACTTTAATTCCGTACGAAGTGTAACCATTCGTCCATTTACCTTCCCTCCGCGGGCATGAAGGCCTACATCGGTATGGATTCGGAAAGCATAATCAAGCACAGTGGCACCCTTAGGCATCTCTATGATTTCACCCTTAGGGGTAAAAACAAAAACCTCATCTTCATGGAGATCGTATTGTAGTTCTTCCATAAATTCTTTCGAATCAAGGCTTGGGTCTTGCCAAGATTTTAGAATTTCTAACCATTTCATCCGGAAGGCATTTTCTACACCATTCTGCAATATAACAGAAGTTCTGGATAGGTTTGTGGATTCTTTATAAGCCCAGTGAGCAGCCACACCGTTTTCGGCAATGGCATTCATATCTTTGGTACGAATCTGTACTTCCATAGGGCGACCATCGGGACCAAAAACAGTAGTATGTAGAGATTGGTATAAATTCGTTTTCGGTGTTGCGATATAGTCTTTAAACCTACCGGGAATCGGTGTCCATAATGTATGAACAATTCCAAGAACTCCATAACAATCCTTAATTTCATTTGTAATGATCCGAACAGCACGTAGATCAAAAATTTCAGAAAATGATTTTTCCTTGGTCACCATTTTTCGATAAATCGAATAAAAATGTTTCGCTCGTCCATCAATACGAGCATCAATACTAATTTCAGCTAACCTTTGTTTTAGGATAATTTTTATTTTTTCAATGTATTCATCGCGCTCTGATTTTTTGGCAGAGACACGTTTTTTAATTTCTTGGTATTCTTCTGGGTGGAGAGATTGAAAAGCCAAATCTTCCAACTCAAACTTTACTTTATAAACACCAAGTCTACCAGCAATAGGTGCGTATAATGACAGAACTTCTTTTGCGATTCGTTTTTGTTTTTCTTCAGGCTGGAATTTTAATGTTCGAACATTATGCGTTTTATCAGCCAGTTTGATTAACATCACCCGCACATCTTTGATCGTTGCCAGCAACATCTTGCGGATATTTTCTGCGGCTTCCGTCTCTTTCGATTGTGACTTGATTTCAGAAATTTTAGTCACACCTTCTACAAGTGCTGCTATGTCTTCACCAAACTCACGCGCCATATCTTCTTTGCTGTAACTAGTATCCTCCACCACATCATGCAAAAGCCCGGCTGCAATGGCCCTTTCATCTAATCCAAGTTCATCTAATACAGAAGCAACATTCATGGGATGGATGATATAAGGTTCCCCAGACAAACGTTTTTGTCCTTCGTGCATTTTGTCCGCAATATTGTAAGCTTTTTCTATAAATTTTGCTTTTTCAGGTCCCAATCTTTTTTGGACCGCATCAAATAACTCCTGTTTGCCTTTTATATCTTGGTATAATCCCATTTATTTGATATCCAAACTTATATCTAAAAACTTTACGGTATGCGTTAAATAACCCATACTGACACCGATATCTTGGAACTGAGAGAGAAATTTCAACTTTTCTGGAGTGATCCCACCAGAACATTCAATATGAATCTGAGGAGAATTTCCTTTGATTTTTCGAATCGCTTTTTCCGTATCAGAATCAGAAAAATTATCTAACAAAATAATATCAGGATTTGAGCTCATAGCTTCATCAAGCTGTGATAAACCATCAATTTCTAGCTCTATTTTTTTCCCTGGATTAGCATTTCGAACCATTTGTACAGCAGATTGGATAGATCCTGCTTTAGCTATATGATTGTCTTTCAGCATTGCCATTTCAGACAAATTCAATCGGTGGTTGGCACCACCTCCCATATAAACTGCATACTTAGCGAGTTTCCTATAACCTGGTAATGTTTTTCTTGTATCTAAAACAAGAAGATTGGGGAACTCTTTTGCCACCTTACTCGCGTTTGTTGCTATCCCGGAAAGGTATTGGATAAAATTTAAAAGAATCCGTTCCATTTTCAAAACAGAAACAAGAGAACCCTCCAAAGAACCGATGATAGTTCCCCGAGAAAGCTCTGCACCATCGTTAAGGATTGGCATCCAATCTACTTTAGCATTTGTTTTTTGGATGAGGCAGGATATTACAGCTAGGCCGCACAAAACACCTTCTTCTTTTGCCAAAAGTTCAGCCTTGCAAATTTCATCAGAACTAAAAAGACTCTCTGTGGTAATATCTCCAGCAGGTAAATCTTCCTCCAGAGCCAAACTGACCAGTGTCTCAAAGTCTTTTGCCGTGATTTCCGTTACAGGAGTTGTGTATCCTCTTATCATATGATCCTATTCTTTAGACAAAAAAAAAGCTGTCCTTACGACAGCTTTTTCTTTGAGTCACCTAAACATAGTTTATTGTTTAGGTGCAGTTCCAATTTTACCTGTTTTAGGAGGGATATTCAATTTTTGTTTTGGATAAATTAGATTTTTGTTACGGATCGATTTACGATTGGCTTCAAAAATCCTTGGCCAAAGTTTTGCATCGCTATAGATGTCTTCTCTATCAGCAATTCTCCAAAGGCAATCTGCTGGGTCTGACTTTTCTACAGTGTATCTTTTCCAACCACCAGAAAGTTCTTCCACTTGAGCCGAAGAAGTTTTTTCACCTTCTGCCTCAGCTGTTCTCGTCGTTGTTTTAGTGTCTGCTTGTGGTTCTACTGCGGTGCGGTCTTTTTTCGCAACAGTAGTTTTTCCTTTCAAAGTTTCGATTTGGTCAATAGAAATTTCAGCCAATCGAATGGCTTCTTCCGACTGAGCAATGGAATCATCATACTTTTCTTGTTCTAAAAGATTTCCGGAAGCTTGGAGAGATTCGTTGGATGCACCTAAATTTTCTTGAGTGCTTGCATAAGATTCTTTCGCATTAGATTTAAGATAAGTTTCAGCGCTTAATTCACCAAAACGAGCATTCGCATCCTCAACCACTTCGCGTGCTTGTACGTTGCGGTTTTTTGCATGATCTTGGACTGCCGTTTTTAACAAAGAAGCGGAAGCCAAACGAGCAGTTTTAATCTTTTCATCAGCTGATTTTAAGCGACCTGCAGCAATGTCTTCGCGAGCAGAGGCATCTCTTGCTTTTTCTTCATCGATCGCAGGGTTTCCGCCTTTGGAATAAGTATAGGCTTTTTCTAATGCTGCATCCACTTCGTCAGCAGATTGACGAATCGAACCTGATCTGTCTAAAGCAACTTTTTTCGCATCTTGACTAATTTTAGCAGCCTCTACAAAATTGTTGTGAGCATCTTCGTATTCTTGTAAAGCAACAGTGCGTTTTAATTCTTTTGCTGTTTCGTCTTTATCTTCGCGCAAATAAGAAGCAAGACTTGCATCTGCTTGGGCTAACTTAGTTTCGCCAGCGTCGCGAGCCGTAACCGCTTTTTTGAATTCTTCCGGAGTGTATTCAGAAGCGTACGCTTCGTCCGCAGCATCAATGGCAGTCACTGCTTCTTCACGGGATTTTGCAGCAAGTTTTGGGAGAGTTTTTTCCAAAGCATCATAAGCTTTTGAAATAGCATAATCTGCACTCTTTTTGGAGTCAGATGCGTTTTCTTGGGAAGCAAATTCATTTGCTGAAATTAAACTTTTTTTAGCCTCAGTAAACTCTTCTGGAGCATATTCTTCTGCAGAAAGTCTTTCTGCTCTTTCCACTTGTGATTTTGCAAGCGCAAGTTCTTTTACTGGCAGCTCTTGAGCACAATTGACAAACGCAATGGAAAACAATACCAAACCAGAGAGAAAGACTGTTGTCTTTTCCTTTCTTAACATAACAAACTCCTTAATATTTCTTCGGGGGATTTTGTAAAAGAGAAAGCGCAAATACGCTTCCCCTTTTATTTGAAAGCAGTGACGGCTTCGTCTTCGCTGTCGAAAATTTCAAAAAATGAAGTCAACTTTGTAAGCTCAAATACTTTACGAACTGAACCAGCTACGTTGATGATTTTAAGCCCACCTTGGTATTTCTTCAAGTTGGACAAACTTGAAATTAAAGCTCCAATTCCGGAAGAGTCGATGTAGGAAACCTTCTCGAGATTGATGACGATGCAATACTTTTGTTCTTCGATCAATTTGGCAATTACATCCTTGATCTCAGGCGCGTTATAAAGGTCGATTTCCCCGTTAATATCGAGGACTACGATTTTATCTTTTTCCCTTCTGGTGATTTCCATGTGTGTCTAGAGACTCCTCAATGAAGCTACAATCAATGTAGAAATGACGGTACAATTGCATTCAAAAAAAAGAGATACGTCAACCTAATAATTTTAGCTACCAAACAAATTTTTCCAATGGTCATAAAAACCCTGAAAATTGCCTATTTCTATGGACTTTCGCATCTTTTCCATGAAGCTTTGCATAAAATATAAGTTGTGATACGTTGAAAGCGAAAAAGCAGTCAATTCCTTCACTTTATGTAAGTGCCGAATGTAGCCAAGACTATATGTTGCACAAACCTTACACCCACACTCAGGGTCAATGGGACCATCTGCCAATCGATGGGTTTCATTCCTTAAATTGAGTTTGCCAAAGGAGGTGAACACTTGGCCATTTCTAGCGTTCCTTGTTGGCAACACACAGTCAAACATGTCGATTCCATTCTTAACACCTTCCAGGATGTCTACGACCGTTCCTACACCCATAAGATAACGAGGCCGCGCCTGGTCAAAATAAGGTGCCATACATTCTAAAATACGAATGTATTCTGGTCTTGGTTCTCCCACACTGAGTCCCCCAATAGCAATTCCAGGAAAATTTATGTTCTGTAATGTATCTAAACTTCTTTTTCGAAGGGATTCATTGACTCCCCCCTGGACAATAGGAAATACATTCTGGCCACAAGGCCTTTCCATCCAATATTCATATGATTCTTTGGCCCAGCGGTGCGTTCTATCCAGTGCCAGCTCCAATCGATTCAAATCACTTCCATAGGGTGCGCAATCATCAAGAACCATCATGATATCCGAACCAATGGATCGTTGCATATCGATGACAGAAGCTGGAGTAAACTTATGATGGCTCCCATCAATATGGGACTGAAACCGAACCCCATCTTCTTCAAATTTAAAGAGACTGGCTAGACTAAAGACCTGAAACCCGCCGGAATCGGTGAGCAGTGCTCTTTTGTAAGACATGAAATTTTTGAGACCATGGAAATGATCTAATACTTCTTTTCCAGGTTTTAGATACAAATGGTAAGTATTGGCGAGAATTAGATTATAACCCAATTCATCAATGTCGGCAGAAGAAAGAGATTTGATACTCCCTCTAGTCCCCACTGGCATAAAGATGGGAGTTTCGATTTGAATGCCATTGAGGTCAAGGGTTCCAGTCCTGGCAAAGGAGCCGGGGTCTTTCGATCTTTCTTTAAAAATAGAAGACACTACTTTTTGATTTTATGTTCACAATTTGCAAAATTCAAACAATTGCCAAATATATTCAAACTATGTCCAGTAATAGTAAACCCATTTTCCGATGCGGCTTTGTTTTGTAGTTCTTCAATTCTTTCATCGATAAATTCTACAATTCGACCACACTGCATACAGATGATATGGTCATGGTGTTCGTGACCAATGATATGTTCATAGTATTTGTAATCTTTACCAAAGTCATGTTCTTCGAGTAGGCCAGCCTCCACCATAATCGCAAGGATTCTGTAGATAGTTGCTTTAGAGATGCGATCCTTATTGTCTTTTAATTCGTCCAAAAGACCTTCGGCAGTAAAATGATTGTGCGAAGAAAAAATTTTCTGAGCAACTAACAAACGTTGGTTGGTAATCTTGAGCCCTTTTTCTTTTAGATACTCTTCAAAGGCGAGCATCTCTTTTTTTGTGTCGTCTGCCGAGATAGGATCGTTTTGCAAGGTTTATCTCCTAATGATTCAACTTAATTCAAAATTCCAGAAAGAGAATAATACCAAGCTCTTTCTGATTCTTCTGCAATTCGAAGCGCCATCACCCGAAGTAGGCGATTTTGAGCTTCCAATTCTGATTCCCGAAATCCAATTTGCGTAGAAAAATGAACCCGTCCAGGAATTTCGCTTCGTTCCATCGGAATTTTATTTCCCGTCTCCGCTTCAATGATTTCCACACGTGTGACTACGAATAACTCCGAGGTAATTTGTCTGTCTGCAAGATCCATAAGATCTCCGACTTGTTGGTAGTGGACAATTTCCGCATACAACCGGTATTTCGCGAGAGTTTTTTCTCTTGTGGTGATAAACCTTCCCCGCCGGTCAATTTCTTCCATAATCATTTGGGTCAGGCGAGTGTGCATACCAGGAGAGTAAGTATTGTTTCTCACATTCTGGATGTAGATCAAACGTTTCGAATCAGGGACAGGAACTCCATCAATTTTAGGTGGCCTGCCTGGTTCCTTCGATAAAAAGGCACAACCAGAAATGACAAGAACGAAAAAGAATAGAATGCCTTGTTTCATACAGAAATGTTCCCTGTCATCTTAAGTGCCAAGTCTAGTTTGTCAAGGGAATCGAAATGAAGGGAAATTCTCTAGATTTCGGGAAAGGCATGACAAAGGAAGCGGTAGGATTCTGATTCTCCCATGGAGATCTCTCTTCTTCGGACTTTTACAATCCTACTTTACCTTGGCCCTCTGGCTCTCTCGGGACAAGCCAAAATTCCAGACATCCCTTTGGATGAGGTGGGATTTCCTCTTCCCTACTAC
Organism: Leptospira abararensis; assembly: GCF_016918735.1. Lineage (GTDB taxonomy): Bacteria > Spirochaetota > Leptospiria > Leptospirales > Leptospiraceae > Leptospira_A > Leptospira_A abararensis. Next base: position 148,913 of record NZ_JAFFPR010000009.1, on the reverse strand, counting down.
TCTCCGGTTTCCGGAACCTTTGCGGAAATTCGTAACCACAACTTACACTTGGGTTCCGATTTTAAATCTTATGGTCTCAATGGTCACAGCATCTTAGCTACGTTTGATGGTTATATTGAAGAAATCAGTTATTCTAAAACGGGATACGGACTTTCTCTCAATCTTTACAGTCCCAAATACAAATTAAAATCTAAATACGCCCACTTACATTCCTTTGGCGGTAGTTTGTATGATTTAGAACTTCTAAGACGAGCCGTACTTCTTATGGGAGACCCGAGTGGATTCCAATTAAAACTTCCAGCCGGTATGTTTGTTGCAAAAAAAGGAACTTCTCTTGGAAAAACGGGAGAATCGGGATCTGGTATTTCCCACCTTCACTTAGAATTCCGATCCGAAAAAGGAAATATCAATCCTCTCTACTTTCCCGAAATCCACCAAAAAGACACCACTCCCCCTACTATCCTTTCTATGTATTTAGAAGGGGGCAATTTAGAAAAACCCATCCTCCTCACTGCCAAAGAAAAATCGAAAGGAAAGTATGATTTGTATACGGAGAATGGAGATTTGTTTGAATCCATTACCCTCACAGGAAAGGTTCGCATTCGTTTGAGTGGGTATGATTACATTCGCTCTAGGAACAAAAACAATGTGTATGGAATGGATTTATTTTTAAATGGGAAGTCTATCTTTAGTCGTAATTTCGACTTCTTAGCATATGAAGATGGGTCCAAAAAACACCAGTTCTACGATATCAATAGGTCCTCTCTCTCACCACCAGTTTATTTTTATCATATGTATGAACAGTCCAAAAACTTTAAAGAAGAAGGGTTTTCTTTAGATTTGGATAGATATCAACCTAAAGAAAGATTGCCACTTGAAGTTACTTTACGCGATGCCACAGGAAACAAATCGTCTGTTTTCTTTACTGTGATTCATGAGAAAAATGAAACGGATACAAAACAAGTTTCCAAAAACCAAAAGAATGGAAACAAATACAACTCTCTCGATGGAAAGATCAGTTTGGATTTATCTAAAACAGAAGTTTCCGGCGAAGGGATCCTTCTCATTACCGAGAGAAACGAAAAAGACATCCCTTTTAAAATTCCTGCAGGCCTTCCCCTCAAAGGTAAAATCTACCAATTAGATACCAAAAAAATGAGTTGGAAGGGTGAAGGATTAGGAGAATGGAACCTTGGTGATTCACCTAGCATAAAAGATTCCCTATACTTTTATGACTCTTCGATCCAAAAATTCCAATCCATCACTCATAAAAGAAAACCAAATGGATTTAGTTTTAAACTCACCAAACTTGGGTTTGTTATGGTTTTATCGGATGAAACCCCACCAACTATTTTTCCAATGACATCCCTTGCTCGATACATTGAACTTCCCGAAGTGAGAAACCAATGTTTTGAAGAACGGTTTTATGTGATTGGAGATGTGGGAAGCGGATTTCGAACCAGTGTAGAACTCACTCTCGATGGACAAACCTATCCCTATGAATACGATCCCGATAGGCGTGCCATCCGAGTCCTCATTCCGAAGAGCCTACAAAAAGAAAGGCCTTATCTTCTTTTGGAAGCTAAGGCCTTTGATTTCGCCGGAAATGTTTCCGAACCGTTTGTGGATTTAATTTCTACTAGCGGTTGGGCAGAAGAACTTCAGGCCTCTTGTCCTGTCATGGAATAACGAGCAATATCCAATACTTCGTAAACTGTTTCTGTTGATCCGAAAACTAGAGTTGCCTCGTTTCCAGAGTGTTTTCCGAGTAGTGATTTTGCGAGCGGAGATTGGTAAGAAATGATATTCTTTTCTGTATCCGCATCCCATGCACCGAGAATCGAGTAAGTTACTACCTCGCCACTTTGTTTGTTTTTCAAACGCACAGTGGTTCCGATTCCTACTTTGTCAGATTTTACATCACTTAGGTCGAGAATCCTTGCACTTTTCAGTTCCGCTTCCAAACGTTTGATGGCCGCTTGTAACTGAGATTGTTTTTCCATTGCGGCTTTGTATTCTGCGTTTTCTCTTAAGTCCCCTTTCTCTTGGGCCTCTCCAATATCACGTGAGTTCTCAGCCATCTCAACGTTCACTAGGTGTTCAAACTCTAGTTTCTTTGCATTGAAAGCACGACGAGTGACGAGAACCACATCGTTAGGAAGGTTTGCTAAAGGATCATCGTCTGCATCTTCTTCTGAATCGTATTCATCCCAAACAATGTTTGGTTTGAGTTCATTGATAAGAACATAAAGTTGGTCTTTTTCTAAATCTGTTACATAAGGAACTTCTTTGAAAAGAGCAAAAAGTTTTCGAACATACTCATCATCTGCATTGGTAAGAATGTCACGAAGTAAACTATTATCCTTTCCAAAAAGAATATCCATCGCTTGGTTTTTCAGTTTGGTTCCTTTGTCTTCAATCTTAGCAAGGGGCTTCAGAATACGGAACACTCTAAGAACCAAATCTTCTTCGCTGACTTTTAGCCAATCAAACTTCCAAGTATGAGAAAGGATAGATTTGGCAACCCAAAGGAAAACTTCTGGGTTTTCTTTTGATTTATTACAAACTGTTTCTACAAACAAATTGAGTTCTGCAAACTTTTCATCTGCTACTAAGTTTTGGAAAACCGAACGGTTTACCTTAACCGGAACTTCAAATAAAAGTCCAATGAGGATATTGATCGCTTCTGGATGGTAAGAACGAATGAGATCCTTAAAACCTTTTTTGATATCCGTATTTTCCAATGCTTTAGAGATCTTCAGAGCTTCGTCTTTAGAAAGGGACTGGATGAGAGTTGTTAATTCTTGTTCACGGATTTTATGAGAAAACTCTTCCGTTGGCCATGCTTTGCTTGCTTCTTCTAAATAGAGGTAAGCAGAAAGTTTACGAACAGAATCTCTTGCCGTTTCTTCTTCACCGTAATGGGAGATGAAAAAATCACCCGCTTCTGCAGCTTCATCTGCGTCGCGAACTGCTTCCATAGCGATTTCCAATTTTTTATTACTGTCGCTTGTTGCTTGGAATTTCTGAGTTAAGGTTTCGGAATGTGTAATCGGTTTTTCATGATACACAACTTCATCCTTTTTCTTAGGATTCATTCCGATATTGGCTTCTTTTTTAAGAACCGACTTAACCTTTGCCCACCACTTGGACCACTCATCAGCTTTTAAGAAGGTTCCGATGAGTTCGTTCTTCATATCGCCAATAATCATTCGGTTGTCGTATGATTTCAAAAGTTGTTTTAAGAACTCAGGTAAGTTCTCAGCAAACATGGCGTTGATACCATTTTTATCTTCGTAGTGTTGCACCCAAATATGGTCTTTTTTGAGTGGTTTTAAAGAAGTGATGGCCATTTGGATCGAAAGTTTGTGGTCTTTCTTTTCTTCAAAATCAACAAAGATAGAATCTCCCGTTTGGGAGATGGATGTGATTTTACCTACACCCCAATTTCTATGCATTACATAGTTACCAGTATCAAATACGATATTTCTTTCAAAGTTGGTGATACAAAGTTTAACCGGTTTACGGTTGTTCCCAAGTTCACTCATCTTGAGGAAGTCTTCTAGTAATGAGTGTGCTGTGTATTTTTGTTTGTAAGCACGAATGAGTTCGTTTCTTGCCTTTTGTGAAGCCGCTTCATGTTCTAAAATCTTTTTTAAGAAGTAGATCACATGATCCCAATCTTCCATTGCCTTAAAAGGTTCAACGATTGGGTAAAGAAGACCGACGAGACGAGTTTTTTCTCTCTGTCCAAGAAGGATACGTTCAATTTTATCGAAGAAAGAAACATCCTCATAGTTGTTTTGAACGATGGTAGGCCAAATTTCCTCCATCTGAACGTATTCTTTATTCTTTGCATACATCTCAACAGCGAGTTTGAGATAGGAAATTGCTTTTGGTTTGTCTTCTTCCATAATGGAAAAGCCATACTTCTTTGCAATCTCCGGGTTTTTACGATCTTGTTTGGCAAGTTTCTCAAGAACGACTTTGAGTTCTTTGTTTTTCTTGAGTTTGTCAAGTGCCTCCGCCTTAACGCGGAGAGCAAGTCTATGATCACCAAATCGTAAAATAGAATCAGTAATGTATTCGATGATAGTCCATTTTGCGTGAGCTTTGAAAGAATCCAAAATGCTCTTCACCAAATTTGCATCTCCCATGGAATCTTCCATGAAAGAGATGATCATTAACATATATTTGGCGGAGATAGACTCAGGATGTTCTTTGAAATGGTCTTCAATTTTTTGTTTAGCTTCTGCTAAACGATTTTCTGCCTTATATGCATCAATGACATCGTCAAAGATTTTGAATTTGGAAACGGGGACCGTTCCAGCATCAGCACGTACGTAAATTTCCTCATTAAAGAGAGGTGTTAGTTTGTCGTTGTCGGCGATTTTGTTTGATTTGTCTTCGGTAATAGTATCAGGCATGAAAAGAATCTCCCTCTTCGTATTTCCAATAAAGGGTGTTCAAAGTTCCTATAAAGTTGTTACGGTAAATTTAGCGATGAATCCGCGAAAAGAACAGTCCTAGAGTTCATTTTCTAGGTCCGTTCGATTCTGTAAAGCCAAAAAACCCAACCGAATGGCTGGGTTGTTTGAATCCCCAAGGAGTGAGTAAGGAAACTACTTGTTTTGGGAAGAACCGTTACTTCCACTACAATCACGAATTTTCGCGCCTGTAGAGATCGCTCCGGATTTCTGAAGCATTTGCTCCATTTTGACTTTGCTTTTGCAATCTTCTTCATCAAAGTCAAGGTTTGCCCCATCGAAGTGAACTTCAAAAGTATCAGCTAGAACTCTGAGTTCATCAAAGAAAAGATAAACCGTTTCTGGACCAGAGTTTGGTCTGGAACGAATCTTAAACTGTTTGAAGATCAAGTTCCTTGTTGCAGGGAAGGCAGTTGCCTCTTGCGGAATTCCTGGAGGGATGAGGATATGGAGAGGTCTCCAACCCACAAAGTCCAAGGATCCGAAAGGAAAAATATGGCTATTGCCATTGTAGTCTTCCAACCAACCTTCTAGATCATATTCATTTCCACGGCCGAGAACCCAAACAGAAATGGCTTTTACATTTCCTGGTGCTTCAATTCCGTAGATTTTATCAAATTTCTTTTTGTTATCGTCACCGATGTATGGCCTTGCACGAGTCACTTCGTATTCAGGAGCACGCGGAGGACGAACTGTTACTACGTTGTTTCCTGGAAAAGTGAATTGAAACTTCACTGCCAAAACTTTGGCATTCCCTGCATCTACGTTTTTTACGTCGCCAGGTTTACCAGGAACCAGTTTCACTTCTCTCATCACGAGAGGCGATTTTGCTGGATCATTGAGAACAGGTGAATACTTATTGTTCTCATCGTATTTCATATCACCCGTGCCATCTTTGTTTACACCGTCTTTATCAGTGAACACTTCCCAACCATAAGGAGCGGTAGATGTTGGGCTATCCCAGGATTCGATCGTGATGGCTTTTAGTTCCAAAGCTCCAATATCGTTTCCGATAGGTGTTGCCACTCCATTGGAAACTTTGTATTGCGCCTGTGCAAACCCAATCAGAGCGATGGACGATAGGGCCACTAAAGTTAGGATTTTTGTTTTTTTGTTTTCCATTGTTCCTTTCTCCCGTTTACCAATTGTCCTTAATTTCAGATCCAGGGTATTTCGCTTCAGATCTGTCTGTTCTCACTTGGAGATCATCTACATAGAAGTAAAAGTCCCCTGCTACTTCATGAACATCAGATGTTATGAAGAGAGAAACAAAATGAAGGTTTTTATCTAAAAGTGCAAATCTTGTACTTTGTGGAATAAATCCCGGAATTGTAGCCGTCAGTTTTCTCCATCCGAAGAAATCCAATCGACCCAAACGGATATTATGCGTTACGTCTTTATAATCTCTAAATTTTGCAAATAAAGTATGTCTGTACTTTCTACCAAGAACCCAAACAGAGATTTGTCTTACTTTCCCTTTGATGATGTACTCATGTGGTGGGTACAATTCAACACGATCCAATCCTTTAGAAGCAAAATGTGTTTTGACACCTAAAATATGGTTTTTTTCGACTTTGTCCCCGCCGTCTTCTGGAACGGTTTTTTCATCGAATACATCTTTGATGAGCCCGCGTTGAACGAGTTTCAAAGTTCTTGTTTCTCCGAGTGGAGTGGTAGCTTTTACTCTCCAGTCCTCAGCCTCTTCGAAATCGTCTAAAACGATTTTTCTAAGAGGGCTATCCTCATCATTTGCAGTGTTAGCTGTATTTTGTCCGCCAGTATCTGCCTGTGCGTACAACATTCCTATTGAAAGGAAGAGGCCTAACAACAGTTTGGTCATTCCTAATTTCCCCATGAAACTCACTCCTAAAAGGCTCCTAACTCCGGGTCTTTCGTATTCTCATTATCGGATATCCGGCTTTTAAATTGATTCAAGATTTCGATCATTCGATCGATTCCTTCTGCCGGTAGAAAGATCGAGGATTTTTTGCTATTCGACCATTCCGATACTTTCAGGTAGAATCCAGCCTGGTTCTTCTTCAAATCCACCAAGAAGGTCTTATTTTGTGTTACGATCTTCTCGGTTAGGATTTCGGGGTCCACCATGCATTCCTTCTCCCTGCCTACGTAAATAGTATCGGAATCCGAAACCCATTCCTTAGCTGTAATAGGAAGAAACTGAGGAATGGAAAAGGTTTTTTCGAAAGTGATCGATAAAAAATCCAGATTTGTATGAATTTTGTCTCTTTCTTGCGATTATGCGAATCGTTTCCTTAATTCCCGCGCATAAGCCAAGTCATGAGTCAACTTTCTCATACGGCGGATGTAATAATGGGTCACTTCCTTGTAGAATTTAAGCTCCATTTCTTTGTTTTTGGAAAACATATCGTGCAAATCAGCATAGCGAAGTTCGTATAATTCAGAATTCTCTTTGGCTTCCACTTTCGCAGAGCGTTTTTCATCATCAAAAAAAGGCAATTCCCCAAAATGGTCCCCTTCTCCGAGTGTGATGAGGTTCACATCGTCCCCGTGGCTAGTAGAGGTGGAAATTTGTAAGGTTCCATACTTCACGATGTACATGGACTCTGCCTCTTCCCCCATATCATACAAAACGTTTCTAGGAGGTAGGTGGACTTCCCTGATCTTTTCAGCAATGTGTAACAGTTCGTCTTGGTTTAACTTTTGGAAGAGATATATTTTTTTGAGACTCTCTACTTTACTATTCATAATTCTCCTAAGATTTCTCTGAAAATGGGGGAATTTAGCGAATTTGCAAGAGAAAATTAAGTAGATAGACCCACGATTTTTTATGGACAAATGGAACGGAATAGTACTAATATTTGCAGTTCCCTTCGTCTACTAGGGAGAAACGCTAGGAACAAAAGGTTCCTGATTCCAAAAAAAGGGAAATATATGACACCTAAAAAGAAGGTATTACTGGTTGAAGACCACGCTGTGACTCGAGTCGGCGTAAAACACGTTGTGAACTCCTCAGCAGATTTCGAAGTTGTGGGAGAGGCGGAACATTCCTCTCAAATTTTTGCCCTCATAAACGAAACAACACCCGACTTCATCCTCCTTGATTTAAGGATTCCGGGGGAGAACGTTCTAAATATGGTGAAGGATTGGAAAAAAGAACACCCAAACCTAAAAGTGGTCACTCTCACCATGCTTGATGAACAACCCATTGTTCATTCTGCAATTGAAGCCGGCGTGGATGGATATCTTTTAAAAAGTGATGATCTGAGTAGCCTCACCAAAAACCTGAACGAAATTGCGGCAGGAAAAACAGTTTATTCCAAAAACCTTAAACTCTCCTTCAACAGAAAACCACAAGATGGAAAAGTCGCCAACAAAAAGGAAAAACAAATTTTGACCCTACTTGGTCACGGCAAAACCTACCAAGAAATTGGAACAGAAATTGGCCTTTCCAAAAGAACAGTAGAATACCATGTCGGTAGGCTCAAAGACCGATTCAATGCAAAAACTGTTGCCGAACTCATAGGTCGCGCCAAAGAACAAATGTTAATCTAGGTTTCTAGATCTAACAATCGTTTTACTAGTTCTACCAACTTTTCATCCGGAGATGTTTTTGTAAGGAAAGCATCTCCCCCAATTTCAATCACTGTGGCCTCTAGTTTATAACCGGTGTTTGGATCCGTGTGGGAACTGGAAACAAGGATAGAACGAATTTCTTCCATCTCGGAATTGGAATAAAGGTCTCGTAAAAAATCGATTCCAGTTCGTTCAGGCATCGAAAAATCCACAATGATGAGGTCCGGTTTCAATCGACCTACCGAAAGAAGGGCATGGTCGGGATATTCCTCTTCCCAAAGGATACAAGGGAGGTCTTTTAAAACTTTGCGGATTTGTTTTCGGTATCCTGGATTGTCATCCAGAACCAGAACTATCTTCTCATAGTTCGGAAGTAATAACTCAACGGAAGTGCCCTTCTCTTCTTCCGAATGGACTATGAGTTCCGCACCATGTCGTTCCGCCACTTCTTTACAAAAAGCAAGACCAACACCAGCCCCCATCTCATCAGCTGTTCCCTTCCTGACAAAAAGAAACCCCTCTTCTAAAATATGTGCAGCCCAATAGGGTGACATTCCAATACCCGTATCAATGACTTTTAAACTCCAATGTTTATTGGATTCCGTTATAGAAATTTCCACAGTTCCCGATTCTTTTGTAAACTTAACGGCATTGGTAAGTAGATTCCAAATCAGGTGTTCGATTAAGTTGGGATCTCCAATCCCAATGGAAGATTCTTCCATATGGCTGATGATGGATATGTTTTTGGGTTTGGCCATATCTTGAACTCGTTCGATAAGTTGGTCTGTGATTTGGCGAAAATCAAAAAGTTGGTAATCAGGAAATACTGAGGCATTTTGGAACCTAGAATATTTGATAAGTTCTTCTACCATACTCAGGATATTTTTGAGTCCAGTAGATGCCTCCCCTAATACCTGTTTTGCTCTTTCTGGAGAAAGAGAGGGGGGAGATTCAGTGAGTAAATTAAACACGGAAGAGATCCCAAAAAGTGGGGACCGAATGTCATGTGACACAATGGAGATAAACTTATCCTTAAGTTCTCCCGTTTTTTCGGCCTTTTCTTTCTCTTTTCGGAGTTCTATGGTTTTCCATTCTACTTCTTTTCGCAAATTAAGTGTTAGGTATTCGGCAGTTTCCCAAGTATGTGCATTTTGTTTGGAAATCACAATCGCAAGGCACATACAAAAGATCGCAAATCCTAGTTCGGTGAGCATTGGTAAATCCCAACGGGTAAAAAACACAATGGAATCATAAATAGTCGCAGAAAGAATGATGATGGTTCCAAATAAAATCATACCGCCAGTAAACCTAGTTTCTCTTTGTAAACAAGAACGCAAGGCGGCAACCATAGCTATAACGAGAATGATAGCCATATAGGCTTGACTGAAAATCAGAAGTTTTGTGTACACTGCGTACGGTGCCATGGCGATGATTAAAAATTCCACAACAATGGGCAGCAATAGATACCTTTTGTACTTTTGAGGTAGGAAGTTTGCCTGATTTTGAAAGAAAAACAAAAGGCTAAAAGCTTGGATTCCACAAAAGGCAATATATTCGATTCGGATTTGGAGCATCTCTAGCCAATCGGAGGCCACAAACCAGTCTCTGGAAACTCGATCAAAGAGTAAAATGCGAAGGAGCCAAGAAAGGCAAAGCAAAGAAAACCAGAGTGGAGATTTATCCTTTCTGCGATGAATGAACAAAAATAAATGAGAGATCGCGAGGACAAAAAATGTAGCAAAGAAAAATGCTTTTTTTCGTTCCTTAAAACGTAGGTATAATAGAGTTTTTCCCACCTCACCTAAAACAGGCGAATAGTATGGCCCACCTCGCGAATAAAGATAGTTGGAAATTTGTAGATACAAAACAGTAGAGGGTGTGGCTCGAAAAGAGCGGGCTGTTTCCAAATAATAACCAACGGAATCTTCCTTGGTTTTGGAAACTTTCCCTGCAGAACCAAGAAGGACAAGCCCCCTTTCGGCATTGTGGTAATAGGCTCTGTAGGCAGAGGAAGTTTCCCTAAGGTAGAACATTAGGTTCAAAGGTTCGTTTACCTTTAGTTTCAAACGGTAAGTAACAAATCCATGGGCAGGCAAGTTTTGGTTCACCCAATAGGCGGGGACAGAAAGTCGGATGGGTTCCTTCTTTTCTAGGGCTTTAAACTCCTCTTCTGTTTCTGGAAGTTCTCCCGGAAAAGCTTCCCACTCCCCCGCTAAGGGAAAGGGATCCAGAGTTTTGGGATCTTCTTTTGTGAGATCCAAAACACCGGCCTGGATGGTTTTTGCTTGGGCCAAGGTAGGGATAGAGCGATTGCATTGAATGAATACAGATACAGCAATTGAGAAAAATATAAGTCTAGATAGGGATAAAAATTGAAAACGTACCACATCCTAACCTTAAAAGGAATTTCGAAAAACTCAAACCATATTAGTACGTGTACGAGAAATTTATTCTTCGGTTTTGGACCATTTAGGCAAATTACGATCGTTTTGCTTGCGATAGAAAACATTGACTTCGATTCTCTCTGGAAACAAGTAGAGGATTCAAGGAGACGGCAATGGCAAAAAAATCAGATGCATTTGTTTCAAAAATAAACGATGGATACCCATCCAAAGGATCACTCTATTTGGGTGCAGGAATCTTTGATGGAGAAACATATAAAGAGGCTTCCGTCTCCATTCCTCTCTCCACCCTGAACCGTCATGGCCTCATCGCCGGGGCCACGGGAACCGGGAAAACCAAAACCCTCCAACTTCTAACGGAAGGATTATCGGGAGCAGGAGTTCCTGTGGTTCTTATGGACATCAAGGGAGACCTTTCGGGCCTTGCCGAAGCAGGCGAAGAAAATGATAAAATCAAAGAACGTACTAAGGCTCTTGGAATTGAGTGGAAACCCTCAGCCTATCCTGTTGAATTTTTGTCTCTATCCAAAGAACCAGGAGTGCGTCTTCGTGCAACCATTGCCGAGTTTGGGCCAGTGCTTATCTCTCGGATTTTGGAACTAAATGATACACAAAGCAGTGTGGTCTCTTTAGTTTTTAAATATTGTGATGATTTGGGCCTTCCTATTTTAGATACAAAAGATTTTAAAAAAGCCCTGCAATACATCAATGATGCCGGCAAAGAAGAATTGGAGAAAGAGTACGGGACTGTTTCTTCGCAAAGTATCTCCATCATTTTACGAAAACTCATCGAACTGGAAGGCCAAGGGGGAGAAGAATTTTTTGGAGAACCTTCTTTTGATGTAAATGACCTTCTCGAAACTGATTCCAAAAAAGCTAAAGTCTCTATCATTCGTTTGACTGACATCCAAACCAAACCTCGCCTCTTTTCTACTTTTATGTTGTCACTCCTCACTGAAATTTATGCAAGTTTTCCGGAAGAAGGTGATTTAGAAAAACCGAAACTTGTTTTATTCATTGATGAAGCCCACTTGGTTTTTGATGAAGCTTCGAGTGACCTACTCAAACAATTGGAAACCATGGTGCGTCTCATTCGTTCGAAAGGGGTTGGTATTATCTTTTGTACACAATCTCCGACTGATTTACCCAAAGAAATTTTGGGCCAACTGGGTTTAAAAGTCCAACATGCCCTTCGCGCTTTTACAGCAAATGACCGCAAGGCGATAAAAACTGCTTCTGAAAATTATCCCGAAACTGAATTTTATGATACCAAAGAAGTGATCACCGAACTTGGAATTGGTGAGGCCTTTATTACGGCACTTAGCCCCAAAGGAACACCTACCCCACTGGTTCGCACTTTACTTGCCCCGCCTGCCTCAAGGATGGGCATTCTAAATCCAGAAGAACTGGATTCAAAAATCTCAAAATCGGATTTGGTAAAAAAATACCAAACCACGCTCGATCGGGAAAGTGCTCACGAAATGCTCTCCAAAAAAATGGAAACCATTGCCGACGAAACGGAAGCCGCCGAAGAAGAGTCCGGAGAAAAACGAACCAAATCCAAAAAAGCGAAAGAGAAAGAAGACCCAAGTTTTGTGGAAACCCTTTCCAAAAACCCACTCGCAAGAGAAGTGGGCCGTACCGTTGCCAAAGAGGTCACTCGGGGTCTCCTTGGAATGCTCGGTGTCACACCCAAACGAGGATCAAAACGCAAAAAAACGGGGCTTTTCGGGTTCTAATCCATTTTAGCACTCTTTGCTTGAAAGTGCTTGACGAATCCTTTGCCCAATCGTTTTATGGTACTTGAGTTTAGCACTCTTTTTGAATTGGTGCTAAACTCGGAATCATCAACAGATTGCATACAAGGAGCTACTCATGGCATCAATCAAACCTTTAGGCGACCGAGTGGTCGTAGAGCCAAAGAATGAGTCGGAAGAAAAAATCGGATCCATCATCGTACCAGACACAGCAAAAGAAAAACCACAAGAAGGTAAAATCATCGCTGTTGGCCAAGGACGTTATGAAGACGGAAAACTCATTCCTTTAGAAGTAAAGGTAGGAGATACAGTTCTATACGGAAAGTATTCTGGAACTGAAATCAAACAAGGCGGACGTGATTTACTCATCATCCGTGAAAGCGACATCCTCGGTGTTGTGACAAACTAATAATAAAAGGAAATAACCAATTATGGCTAAAACAATTGAATTTGATGAAACAGCACGTAGAAAACTCCTTAGTGGAGTGAACAAACTTGCGAACGCAGTAAAGGTAACTCTCGGACCAAAAGGTCGCAACGTAGTGATCGATAAAAAATTCGGAGCCCCTACAATCACGAAAGACGGTGTTACTGTTGCCAAAGAAATCGAACTAGAAGATGCAATCGAAAACATGGGCGCTCAAATGGTGAAGGAAGTTTCTACAAGAACTAACGACATCGCCGGAGACGGAACTACAACTGCAACGATCCTTGCACAAGCGATCATCAACGAAGGTTTGAAAAACGTAACTGCGGGTGCAAACCCAATGGCACTCAAACACGGGATTGACAAAGCAGTTGTTGTAGCTGTGGAAGAAATCAAAAAACACGCAATTAAAATCAATAGCAAAGCAGAATACGCAAACGTTGCGACTATCTCTGCAAACAACGATCCAGAAATCGGTAACCTCATTGCTCAAGCTTTTGACAAAGTAGGTAAAGAAGGTGTGATCACTGTTGATGAAGCAAAATCAATCGAAACTACACTTGATATCGTAGAAGGTATGCAGTTTGATCGTGGATACATTTCCCCTTATATGGTGACTGATCCTGAAGCAATGATCGCAACTTTTAACGATCCATTCATTTTAATCTATGATAAAAAAATTGCGTCTATGAAAGACCTTCTTCCTGTGCTCGAAAAAATTGCACAAGCGGGACGACCACTGGTCATCATCGCAGAAGAAGTGGAAGGGGAAGCTCTTGCAACAATCGTTGTAAATACTCTTCGTAAAACCATCCAATGTGTGGCTGTAAAAGCTCCTGGTTTTGGTGATAGAAGAAAAGCAATGCTTGAAGATATCGCAATCCTTACTGGTGGACAAGTGATTTCCGAAGACCTCGGAATGAAATTGGAAAACGCAGAAGTGAAGATGTTAGGTCGCGCTAAAAAAGTAGTCGTGGACAAAGAAAACACAACCATCATCGAAGGTGCTGGTGCTTCTAAAGACATCCAAGGCCGCGTAAACCAAATCAAAAAACAAATCGAAGATACAACTTCTGATTACGATCGTGAAAAACTCCAAGAACGCCTTGCAAAACTTGCAGGTGGTGTTGCGGTCATCCACGTGGGCGCAGCTACTGAAGTGGAAATGAAAGAGAAAAAAGCTCGTGTAGAAGATGCACTTTCTGCAACTCGCGCCGCAGTCGAAGAAGGAATTGTTCCTGGTGGTGGACTCACACTACTTCGTGCACAAGATGCAGTGAAAGCTCTGAAACTAGTTGGTGACGAACAAACTGGTGTGAACATCATCTTACGTGCATTAGAAGAACCAATCCGTATGATCACATCAAACGCAGGCCTTGAAGGATCTGTGATTGTGGAACAAGCTCGTGCTCGCAAAGGAAACGAGGGATTCAACGCACTCACTATGGTTTGGGAAGACCTAATCAAAGCTGGTGTTGTTGACCCGGCAAAAGTGGTTCGTTCTGCACTTCAAAACGCAGCGTCCATTGGAGCTATGATCCTCACTACCGAAGTAACCATTACTGACAAACCAGAATCGAAAGACTCAGGTGCTGGCATGGCCGGTATGGGAGGAATGGGTGGTATGGGAGGAATGGGCGGCATGATGTAAATCATCCCCTATTCGCCTTTTGCGATCCGTTGGTTTTCCCATTGGATCGCAGACTGAAAGCCCTGGACCAAATCCAGGGCTTTTTTTATGCCTTCACATGTAAATGAATGACAGTGATATCATCGTGGGGAGAACCCGAAAGTCCAGTAAAGTAATGGAAGTTTTCTAATACCTTAGCCATCGGATCTATCGATTGTTTGGTGATAGTTTCTATAAAAGATTTGGCTAAACGTTTTTCTCCATATTCCAATCGATCCGCATTTTCTTCTTCGGTCAGTCCATCAGTATAAAACAGAAATTGGTCATCAGGTTGGAAACTGTATTCCTCTTCGGTATAGGTTAGGCCGGGAAGAATCCCGAGTGGTTTGCCTTTGGGCTTGATTTCGACCAGTTCCTTTGACTCCGCTTTCCAATGAAAAAAAGAAGGATGGCCTGCACTCGATACCATAAATTTTCCTGATTCCATATCGATATAAAAATAAGTGGCAGTTGTGAACCGACCAAATGATTTTTTCACCAAATCTTCGTTCATGGCAGAAAGTAAAAAGGATGGGTTGGACCAATGTTTGTAGTGTTGAAAAAAAGCAAATTTGGAAAGAGAGGCAATGATAGATGCCCCAAGGCCATGCCCCACAACATCAGCGATAAGGATTCCAAACTTTTTTCCACCTAATGCTTGGAAGTCGTAAAAATCTCCCCCTACTTCATGGGATGGTTGGTAATAAACGCTGATGTCCATTTGTTCCCAACAAGGTGGCGAAGGAGGAAGAATGGCATTTTGAATTCTTGCGGCGGTAATAATTTCCTTTTGTAAAGTTCCGTATTTAATTTCTGAATTTCGAAATAGATTTTCTCCATAAAGAGTGAGACAAACGACAAAGATAAAAAATCCCCAGTGGGAAGAACGCGGAACCGAATCTAAAATTCCCAGAGACGAAAGAATGTCGTGTGCATTGAGAATAAAAAGTGCTGATGCACCAATCACAAGTAAAACTGCTTTTGGTTTTTTTGCCACCATTTGGCCCCAAGCAACAATGATCTGGATGACAAGTGTTGGCAAACACAACCAAATAAATGTCAGAATGGCAACTGACATCGAGATGGTTTCGGTAAATGCCAATGTCAAGATGATCATGGAAAACAAAACATGGAACTGCCACATCATCCGAATGACATTCCAACGACCAGACCCAATCAGTTGATCAAAAAAATACAAACAACTAATGGGAATCAAAAACAAAGTGAAAATGAAAATAATAAAACTAGGAAGGATAGTATCGTAATAGAAGAGTCCAAAAAATCCAGACTGAGACAAAAAATGAATTCCGGAAATGGAAGAAAACCAAGTAAAGGCTAGGAGTTGTTTTTTCTTTCGCCTTTCAAATAGATAAAAAGAAAAAAGCCCTAATATCAAAAAGAAAAATCCAAGAGAAGCAAAGGATTGGCTCCTATTTGCAATGGCTTTGTGATGGTCTGTTGGATCACCATAAAGAGGTGGTTCCGAAAAACCAAGAGGAAGGATTCCCTCTGAAAAAAATACGATATAAACATGACTTCCCAAACATTCTTCAGGTAATAACAAAACAGGAACAAAACTTCGATTGTATATTAGCTTTTCTTTGGGATACAAAGGATCAGAAATCATAGAGCGAAAAAACTCTGATTGTAATTTGGTTTCTCCGCAGTAAGCATCAAAATATGTGACAAGCCCTCGGAGGAGTAAGGAAGGTTTTGGATACCCCAAAGAATCTCTAAACCGAATGCGTGCAGACAAATATTTAGGAGTCGGTTTTTCTAAACTCACATAAGGAATATGATAAGGTTGGTATTCTAATGATAGGTCTTCTATGGCTGGTTGGAAATAAACCAACTCCTCTTCTGTGAGGAATTTATATTCCCATCCTGTAGACCATTTCACGGATTTGTACGGAAGGAGGGAATCAAAACAAGAAGCAAAACAAAACAGTGGTAAGAGGACAATGAAGATATGTTTTACATAGGTTCGTTCCATTCCGGTTTTTCTTTCTCCAATCTCTTCTTCAAGGATTTGCGATACTTGTCCTGTTTTTTCTTTCGCAGTTTTTGCAAAGTGGCATCTGTTTTAGTAGGATTTAATTCCCTTTCTAATTCCAAACACAACAAGTCCCTCGCTTTATAACGATTGAGACCTTGGGTTCTATAAACAGAACATTTGATCTGTTTCCCCGAAGGTTTATGAACCAAATGTACTGCTGTCGAAACCTTGTTTACGTTTTGTCCGCCTTTACCGCCGGACTTCACGAATCGTTCGCTTAGATCTGCTTCAGAAATTCCTAGTACTTCCATCCGTTTCTGTAGCGAATGATTCTTTTCGACAGAAACGGGGAAGGTTAAGGGCATTTGAGGATAGACTTTAGATAGAATTGGTCAAGAAATTTTTTTCCAAAGAATTAATGAGTGGATGCTTCAATCTCTAAAATGCGTTTTCTAAGATCAGAAGCAGTTTCATAATTTTCGATTTGAATGGCATTGAACTTTTGGATGTACAATCCGATGAGTTCATCTCCCATCTTTCCTGGAACGGAGAGGGCTTTTTTAAAATTATCAATGTCAAGAGTGGGATGGTTGTTATGGAAGTAATCAACGATACGTTCCATTTTGAGTCTAGTGGCTTCACGAGCAATTCCAGAAGTATTTCTGAATTCTAAAGAAAGACTCGCGAGTGTTTCTAAAGGTTCACTCACCTGCTCTAAATGGTCTGTTAGGCTTGTAGTTTGCGTTTTCTTTTCTTTGGCCTTACAAAACTCCACATAACGCATGACCATCGAGTTGAACTGTTCCATTCTTTCTTGGATGTATTGGTTTGCCGATTCTTTGTTCTCTGGCATTTGAAAGTCTGGGAGTTGTACTACATCATAAAGATGGATGTTGTCCGAAAGGATCTTCATGAGCTCCTCTTTGGATGGCAGAGCCACCGGAGGAAAGGTGACCACTGGGTAGTTGTCCCCAATTTTTAAGAAACTGACCACTACATTGGATGCTATGATTTTACCACCGGGCGCAATCGGATTTTCTCCGAAGACATGGCAATATGCGATTAAGTTACCTGTAGGGTTTGGTTTGGAACCGCGTTCAAAATTCATAGTGTATCCTTTAGACTAAGAAAAAGCTCATAAGAAACAAGTGATTTTTAATCTTCCCACTGGCTGATTTGGTCTTCTAAATTTTTTGCAATGCGGAAATAGGCTTCTTTCAATGGAGAATCACCCAGGTCAAGTAGAGCCGGTTTTCCCGTCTCCCCAGAACTCATCATATCCAAAGTAAGTGGAACTGATCCGAGTTCCGGAACCCCCACCTGTTTGGAGAGTTTTTCCCCTCCTCCTTTCGAAAAAACATCTGTTACATGGCCACATTTGGGGCAAGCGAACCCAGACATATTTTCCACAATCCCAAGAATCGGTACTTTTACTTGTTTGAACATGGCCGCAGCCCTTCCTGCATCAAGTACCGCCACTTCTTGGGGAGTAGTGACAATCACAGCACCATCCAAGTCAATGAGTTGGGCAAGTGAAAGTTGAACGTCTCCTGTACCTGGAGGTAAATCAATGAAAAGATAGTCTAACTCTCCCCAAACAACATCGTATAAGAACTGTTCAATGGCTTTACCGAGCATAGGTCCTCGCCAAACAACAGGTTGGTCTTCGGATACCAAAAACGAAAAGGAGATCAGTTTGATTCCATGTTTTTCGATCGGATAAATTTTATCTTCTTCGGATTTTAATGCCACTCGACCATTGATTCCAAACATCTTTCCAAGAGAGGGTCCGTAGATATCAGCATCCATGATTCCCACCTTCTTTCCGTTACGTGCGAGAGTAGCAGCAAGGTTTGCGGTCACAGTAGACTTACCCACACCACCTTTTCCTGATCCGACAGCGATCACCTTCTTCACACCAAAGATTCGGTTTCCATCTTCCATCTTTAGGTTTTGGTCTATTTCAAATTTGATTTTGACCTTACCTGCTCCTTCGAGTTTGGAAATGAGCTGTCTTGTTTGTGCTTCCAGTCCAATTTGTAATCGTCTATCGGCGTTGGGAGTTTTGATTAAAATTTCAATTCCATCCTCTGTGGGAGTGACTGCAGCGACCATTCCCAAACTCACGATATCTTTTTTTAGCTCAGGGTGTTTTACCTGCATGAGTTGTCTTTGGATGCTTGTTAGATCTACTTTTGAATTTGCCATGGTTTGTCCTTTTAGATGACACCTTCCGACTCTTCATAAAAAATCGGATTCGTCTCGATGAATTTGTCTTCTGAATAAATAAAACGACGGTATTTGATAGAACCTTCTATCTCAATCACATGAAATCCACATTCATGATTTCTATCCGATAATCTTGTACTTGATGCGGAATTTACAATCGAAAAAGGAGCATTTGGGCCAGGAAGTTTGACCCAGTTCGTATGAGTATGTCCGTGTAAGTACAAAAGTGGTGGATTGGCTTTTAATTTTTCTACCACTTCTCCACGGTTTGTCATCCGATGTGCTTTGGATTCGATTTCGTTTATCGGATTCCAAAGGGGGTGATGGCAGACAAGAACATAAGATTCTTTGACTAAACTAAGAGTTTTTTGAATTACTTCTGGAGCAACATATCCATTGGCTGTAATCTTTGGAATGGCAAAATTGGAATCCCAACCAATAAAAAGTTTTCCGCCAATTTTTTTAGACCGTATATAGAGTTCTGGATCAAGAGAGGATCCAATCCACTCACCAAAGGTTTTTTCAAATAAAGGATTTGGACCGATTGCCCTTTTTTGGTAACGGTCGTGGTTACCAGGAATCAGAAATGTTTTGTCCGTAAGTATGGGACTTAAAATTTCTTTTGCATTTTCAAATTCACGCGGATGGGAAACATTTGTCAAATCACCCGAAACAATAAGAGCATCATATTCTAATTTACTAATGGCCTCAACCATAGCAGAAACCAATACCAGTGGATGTTTTGATTTACGTCTCAACCTATAATTGAGATAACCGACAATAGCTTTTCCTCGAAGTGAAAACAAAGAAAGTTTCTTCGGGAAATGTAAGTCGGAAATATGTAGGATTTTCATTCGTTAATATCCATGATTCCAAGGATATCCCCTTTTTTCACTACCGATCCTTCTTCCATTATGATTTTTTTTAAGGTCCCCGCATAGGGAGATTCCACGGGAAAAGCCGCTTTATCCGTTACGAGTTCGATCAATTCGTCCCCAACAGTAACGGAATCACCCACGTTTCGGAGCCAACGAACTAATTCGATCTTTTCTGTATCACCCAAATCAGGAGTTTTTAAAAGGAATTCTTTCATGGACACAATCCTTTGTCACGGAAATGAAAACTGGTTTACAAAACCATGTTTTCCCGTTTTTTTAACATAAAAGTTTAGCGAACCTCAATGGGAAACGAGAAAATCAAATACAAAGGCACGGAAATCATCGAAAACTTGGACCAATTGATTCAAAAGGACTATTTCCATTTTGAACTAAAAGGGCTCACCAAGTCAACACGTGATATAGTCAATGAAGTAGTTCAGGGAATTTTAAACCGCGTTGGGGCAAACCCACTGACTTCATTTCATTTGTTTAGCGGTCTTATGGAAGCCCTCTTAAATGCTGTAAAAGCAAACACACGTTTTGTGATCTTTCAAGATGAACTTTTGAATAAACTCACATCACAAGGGCAAACTCCAGAAGAAGAAGCAGAAGAGTTATTAGACATTATTTTAGAAACAGAACCTTTACGTGATGCAATGCAACGTTACATTGTACCAAATAAAATCAAAAAAGTGGTTCAAAAAATTCTAACTTTATCTGACAAAAAAAGATCAAAAAAACACAACCTTTCTATCGATGAAAAAGAATTCTTAACTATCGTTAGAGAAAAAGTAAAAAAGTATGATCTTAAAATTTCAATGAAAATTGAAATTAGACCAACATCAGTTTACATTCGAATTAGGAACGATTCTCCCATCATGGGAATGGATTTAAATCGGATTCGCAAAAGTAGAGAAAGGCATGCTGAACTTGCCAAACAAGGAAACTCGGCAGAATTTTTTAGGCCAGACTTTTTGGATGAAAAAGAAAGTGCTGGGTTTGGGATTGCGATGATTGATGAAGGTTTTTATAATTTAGGCCTTGATCCATTGGATTGTTTTGATATCCAAACTAGTAAAAAAACAACTACGGTTTACCTCAACTATCCGTTAGAGGCTCTCCAAAAGATGGAGTTTTGATACAGGTAGTTCCAATGACTTGGGAATCTTTCGAAGAAGAATACCGGAAAACCGGTGGTCTTCTTTTTGAGGATTCTCTCAGCCGTCCCGGTTTCACCATTTGCGATTGGTATTTTGATCCCAAAGAAGAATTACAAATTGTTTATACAAAGAACAAACCAATCGCAGAAACAATCAAAACAAGCTTATCGAAGTTAGATGAGTCTAGAAATAAAGGTGAATATCCTTGTGGAACATTTTTTTTTGAACTAGGATATTTCTTCATTGAAGGAATGGATCTAAATTCCTCTGGACTCACCGAAGGAACTCCCCTCCTTCAGTATACTATCTACAAACAAAAAAAAAGAATCCAATACCCAAACCCATCTCTAGGCCAACTGAAGGCCACCAATTTAAAGAAGATGGAAGTCCATTGGGACAAAGAAACTTATACAAAAAAATGGGAAAAAACAAGAGAAGCGCTCCTACTCGGCGAAAGTTATGAACTAAATCTATGTTTTCCTGTATCCTTAGCAATCGAAGGGGATTTGTTTTTATACTACCAATCCTTAAAGGCAAAACAAAAAACAAAATACTCCGCCTACTTTCCAAATAAAGATTCTCGAATTTTATCCTTCTCTCCCGAATTATTCTTTGAAGTAGTGGGAGACCAGATCCAAACAGAACCAATGAAAGGAACCATCCTTCGCGGTAATACATCGAAAGAAGATGCGGAAAACAAATCCACTCTCCAATCTTCTGCAAAAGAACGAGCGGAAAATGTAATGATTACCGATCTCTACAGAAATGATTTGGGAAGGATCGCCAAACAAGGAACCGTGCAAGTTACCGATCTTTTTTTAGTAAAGGGCCTTTCCACTGTTTGGCAAATGGTATCCAAAGTCGAAGCCAAACTAAAAGAACCATTTGCATGGTTACCTGTATTAAAAGCTCTCTTTCCCTCGGGCTCTGTGATTGGAGCGCCAAAACGTAGGTCCTTTGAAATTTTGCGAAATTTGGAGGATCATGATAGAGGATTATACACCGGATCTTTATTCGTATCTGAGTTGTTAGATGGGAAACCCTGGATTCGATCCAGTGTTACCATCCGCACCATGCACTTAAAACCAGATGGAGATCTTTGGTCTGGTTCTTATGGAGTTGGTAGCGGAATCACTGTTCTCTCAGACGCTCCTGCAGAGTATGAAGAATGCCTTTCCAAATTAAAATTTATCACCAATCCCCATCTTCCCCCATTTGAAATCTTAGAAACATTAAGATTCTATAATGGTCGTTATTTTTTAAAAAACCTCCATTTGGAACGAATGGAAAAAACGGCAAATCGCTTCGGTTTTCCATTTTCAATATCCAATGCCGAAGCTACTTTAAAGACCTTAGCCGATGTATCCAAAGGACTTTTACGTGTTCGATTGTTACTTAGTGAAAGAGGAGAATTTCGTGGGGAAACCTTCTCTTTAACGAAACAAAAAAGAAGACCTACCATTCGCCTTGGTTTTGCAAACCAACCAGTAGATTCAAAAGATATATTCCTATACCACAAAACCACCGAGAGAACCTACTACAATGAACAATTGGAAGATTGCAAATCCAAGAGTGTTGATGACTGTATTTTGTTTGATACAAACGGGCAAATATTAGAAACCAATATTCGTAATCTTTTCCTACGCAAAGGTAATGTTTGGATGACACCCACACTCGTTACAGGAGGCCTTCCCGGAGTTTTCCGAGAGGCCCTGATACAAAAGGGCTGGGTAACAGAAACCGTCCTTTACAAAAAAGACGTAGAAACTGCAGAGGAAATCCTTGTGGGAAATTCTTTACGAGGATTCGAAAGAGTCGAACTCATTTTCATTTCCAATCATTGACCAGCTGAAAATTTTCGTTCCTTATAAGAAAGATTCCCTCCCACCCGACATTCGATTATAAAATAAATCGACTTAAGTCTTTATCTTCAATGATTCCTTTGAGTTTTGAAGACACATAACTTTCGTTAATTACTACTTGTTTTTGGTCTGGCGGAAGATCGGGTGCATCAAAACTGGTATCTTCTAAAAGTTTTTCCATGATGGTGTTGAGCCTTCTTGCCCCAATGTTTTCATTTTTTTCATTCATCTGAAACGCTAACTTAGCGATTTCTGCAATCCCATCGGTTGTGTATTCAATTTTGACACCTTCTGTGGCAAGAAGTGCTTCATACTGTTTGGTGAGAGAAGATTTGGGCGTTGTGAGAATTTTGATAAAATCGGATTCAGTAAGAGTTTCTAGTTCCACACGAATGGGGAAACGGCCTTGGAGTTCTGGGATGAGATCCGATGGTTTTGTCATGTGGAAGGCACCGGCTGCGATAAACAAAATATGATCCGTTTTAATCGGTCCAATCTTTGTGTTTACTGTGGATCCTTCCACAATGGGAAGAAGGTCTCTTTGAACCCCTTCGCGAGATACATCTGCCCCTTGACGTCCTTCTCTACCGGCAATTTTATCAATTTCGTCTAAAAAGATAATTCCCATCTCTTCCACACGTCTCACTGCTTCCGATTGGATTTTGTCTGTGTCGATGAGTTTTTCAGCTTCCGATTCTGTGAGAAGTTTTTGTGCCTCAGATACTTTTACCTTTCGTTTACCTGATTTTTTCGGCATCAAATCTCCAAGTAAACTCTGGAGTTGGTTGTCCATATCTTCCATATTACCAGCACCAAATACTTGCAACATGGGCATTCCGGGTGGAGCTGAAGGTTTTGGAATATCAATTTCAATTTCTTGTTCGCTTAAAGTTCCTTTACGTAGTTTTTCTCGAAACTTTTCTCTGGATTCCTTGTAACTGACCTGTCTTTCTTTTTCTTCTGGATTTAAATCTTCTTCTTTTTTTAAAAAGATAGGAGGTAAAATCGCATCAAGAACCATCTCTTCTGCTTTTTCAATGGCTTTGTCTTTCACTCGGTCCCGAAACTCGGCTTTGACTAAATTAAGAGCCCCCATGGCCAAATCACGAATCATGGATTCCACATCACGGCCCACATAACCGACTTCTGTATACTTGGTAGCTTCCACTTTTAAAAAAGGAGCACCGCATAACTTTGACAAACGACGTGCAATTTCAGTTTTCCCCACACCTGTGGGGCCAATCATAATGATATTTTTTGGATATATTTCTTCCCTGAGGGACTCATCCAACTTACGACGTCTGGAACGATTCCGTAAAGCCACTGCCACAGCACGTTTTGCTTTCGTTTGTCCAATGATATGTTCATCCAAACGTTCTACAATTTGGCGGGGGGTTAATTCTTCTGCCGGGTTTTCAGATCCGACAACTTCAGCGAGAATGGTTGGGTATGTCATATTATAATTCCTCAATCACCAAATTATGGTTCGTATAGATACAAATATCTGCGGTGATTTGCATGGCTTTTGTAATGATCTCCCTCGGATCCATATCTGTATTTTGGACTAGGGCACGGGCCGCAGAAAGGGCAAAATTTCCTCCAGATCCAATGGCAAGTACGCCGTCATCAGGTGAGATCACATCTCCCGTTCCCGATATTAAAAAGGATTCATTGGCATCACAAACAATCAGGAGGGCTTCGAGTCTACGTAACATTCGGTCCATCCTCCACTCACGAGCAAGTTCGACAGCTGCCCGAGACACAGATCCACCATGTTCTATTAATTTTTTTTCAAAAAGTTCAAAGAGTGTAAAAGCATCGGCAGCACTGCCAGCAAATCCAGCAATCACCTTACCGTTGTAAAGTCGTCGGACTTTTTTTGCGGTATGTTTCATCACGGTGCTTCCCATGGATACTTGACCGTCTCCCCCTACGGCAATTTTACCGTTTTTACGAACAGAAAGGATGGTCGTTGCGTGAATTGTTTCCATACGGATAAAATTCCAAATCGCGGAGAGTTGTCGAGAAAAATGGAGGTTACTTTCTTTTGATTAGAACCATTTGGTTCCCTACCTCAAAAGACTGGTCTAAAAAATAATAGTCTGTGAGTTCTTTGATCATAAAAAGCCCGATTCCGTGTTCACGGTAGTCACTGAGATCAAAACTACGCAGTTCCCCCGGTTCTACTTTTTTTCCATAGTCCCTAAGTTTGATTTCGACTCTGTCCTTATCAAATTGTAATTCAATAAAGATGGGTTTGTTTGTTTGCCCAGAATAGGCGTGGCGAATGATATTTACGATGGCTTCCCCGATCACCAATTTCAAATCCATAGAATCGAATAGGGAAAATCCATGTTCTAAACAAAGATTAAAAAAATAATTACGTGTGTGGGAAACGAAGCGGGGGTTAGATGGAATTTGGATACGGACTACTTTTGAGTAGTCCGTGGGTTTCTTTTGGTTCGACATTATCCTCTCGGATGGAATTTCTTATGAACTTCCTTCAGAGTTTTATTTGCCATATGCGTATAAATCTGAGTCGTTGAAATATCGATATGACCCAAAAGTTCCTGAACCGATTTGAGGTCCGCATGGTTCTCAAGTAGGTGGGTAGCAAAAGAGTGACGAAGTGTGTGTGGTGTTACTTTTTTCTTTATTTTTGTTCGTTTGATGTAATGATTTAAAAGACGCCATACCGACTTACGGTTGATATATGATCCTTTTTTTGAAACAAAAACAAATTCACAGGTTCTTTTTTTCAAAATTTCCGTGCGGCTTTCCACTAGATATTTTTTCAAAATCTCCAATGACTTTTCACCAAAAGGAACGAGGCGTTGTCTTCCACCCTTACCTTCCACGGTGATCGTCATGTTTTCCATGTCGATATCTGTCATCTTTAAATTACATGCTTCGGAGATACGAAGGCCAGAGGAATAAAGAAGCTCAAAGATACATTTGTCACGGAGTTCGTACAAATTGTCCTCTTTGATATTACGAAAAAGTTCTTCAATTTCTACTTGAGTGAGGTAATCAGGGATGGTTCTTGCAACTTCGGGAGTTTCAATTTTTTCGGTTGGATTGGAATCCAAACGTTTTTCATCCCGTAGGTATTTGTAAAACTGCCGAATGGCAACTACTTCACGTGCCAGAGTTTTAGCAGAGATTTTACGTTCCCTTTCTCCTTCTAAAAAACGCATGATGTCGTTTGCTTTTACTTCTAAGAAGTTGATATGTTCCTTTTCCAAAAAGATCGCAAACTTGTTGAGATCGTATCCGTAGGAATATATTGAATTATCGCTCAGTCCTTTTTCTACGGACAGGTATTCTTGGAATGTTTGTAAAAGCTGATTTTGAGAAACTGGCAATTTGGAACCCATCTTTACTCTCTTATGTTACTTAAAGGGTCGGACAAAAAGCTTAAAGAGACTTATTATTTTTTTTGCCACAAATGGCTATGTCAGGAAAAAAGGAGATGTGGTTCAAAGAAACTCCCTCTTTTTTTTACTCATCCTTTCTTTACTGTTAGTCGTTAATTGCGGCCGAAAAGAACGGTCCCTATTTGAAGAAGGAAAAAAATGGGAAATGGTGGGGGAAAAAACAAAAGCTCTCTATTACTACGAACTTTCCCTTCGGGAGAACCCCGAATACGATCCCGTACTCAAACGGATGGGACTGCTTCTCGCTGAGAGTAACCAATCCATCGCCACAGCCATCTTTTATTTGGAAAAATACCACAAACAAAAAAAAGACGACACAGAAGTACAACGTGAACTCTTTCGGCTCTATCTTACCACAGGATATGAGAAAGAAGCATTGGAAATTTTGGAGGAAATCCGGTTCCAAGGAAAAAAAGAAACTTTGGAATTTTTTGAAGCCACCTACCTTTGCCTTACCAGAGGGTTCAAGCAGAAGGATTACTTACTGACCTTAGAAAAAAGCCCTCTTGCAGGGGACCCCTACTATGCACCTTGGGTCCGGGCTTGTGAAACAAAATAGACAGAGAAACCCTGAAATCCCGTCTAAACAATAAAGAACAAGATACAGAATAGGAGAAATTATGAACCATAAAGTTGTCATCATCGGATCCGGTCCCGCAGGACATACAGCAGCCATTTACGCAGCCAGAGCCAATTTAAACCCGGTGATGTATGAAGGATTTATGGCAGGGGGAGTGGCCGCAGGCGGACAACTCACCACCACAACCGAAGTGGAAAACTTTCCCGGTTTCCCGGAAGGAATTGATGGAACCAAACTCACCCAACTTTTCCGGGAACAATCCGTAAAATACGGAACCACCATCCACACCCAAACCATCACCAAGGTGGATTTTTCGAAACGCCCTTTTACCATTTGGTCTGACGACGAAGAAATCAAAGCCGATTCCATCATCATTGCCACAGGTGCCACTGCCAAACGAATGTTTGTCCCAGGCGAAGAAACATTCTGGCAACGCGGGATCTCCGCTTGTGCCGTTTGTGACGGTGCCCTTCCTATCTACCGAAACAAAGCCCTAGCGGTTGTGGGTGGTGGTGACTCCGCTGTGGAAGAAGCAAACCACCTGACTAAATTTGCGTCCAAAGTGTACTTAGTGGTCAGACGGGACCAACTCCGTGCTTCTCAAATTATGCAAAAACGTGCCATGGAACATCCAAAAATTGAAATCCTTTGGAACCAAACCGTAGTGGAAGCCAAAGGTGGTGCCACTGGCTTAAGTTCCATTGTCCTCGAAAGCACAATTGACAAGGCAAAAAAGGATCTGGAAGTGGGTGGACTCTTTTATGCGATTGGGCATGTTCCCAATACCCAAGTGTTCCAAGGCCAGTTGGATTTGGATGAAACAGGTTATATCCTGACAAAACCGGGAACCACACAAACCAATGTAGAAGGAGTTTTTGCCGCAGGAGATGTGCAGGACAAAGTTTACCGCCAAGCGATCACCGCAGCAGGTAGCGGTTGTATGGCGGCACTGGAAGCCGAACGTTGGTTAGAAGGTCACTAAGGAGTGACCGGTTTCCCATCTGCATCCTTGTAGGATTTTGATTCCAAATTAAAAAATATCACCGAATCTCCCTTCGGTGATATGTATTGTTTTTTTCCATCTTCCCACTCAATCAATGTAAAATTAGATCCTCTATAAAGGATTTGGTTGCCAGGAAATACATTGGCTTCCCACGAGTCCCCATACCAACGGTAATTTCCTTTTTTCCAAAGATAAAAATAACTCCCATTTGGCCCAAGAAAGTCCCCTTCCAATTTTTCAGAAAACGAATCCACAGAAGCAAAAAAAACTTTTTGTAAACTGGGGAGTTGTGTGTAGGCCTTAACATCCAAAGCTGATTCGGGAAGAGAAAATCCTTTTTCTAAAAAGGATTTGTACTCCAAAGGAAACTTTGCATTCATAGTTGTATAACCAGCTAACTGAAGTTTTTTGCCTTCTCTAAGGACAGAGTCCTTTTCTTTTTCAAATCGAAGTAGACTATCTTTCAAAATTTGGTCGGGGGAAACACCTGTGGCATTTTGTAAAGCTAGAGCCGGGGCAGTTCCCACGCAAGTATCCCTTTGGTAGGAAATAATGGCATCTTTTCCATAGGTTTCGTGGATATGTTTAATCATAAGTGGACCAATCGTATAAGGAAGTAAATCTTTATACTTTGCATCTAACAACGATTTGAAAGTTTTTGGAACTTTGTTTTCACGAATCAATTTCTCTGCATCAGTATAAATATGGAATTGTTTTCGTTCGTAAAATTTTGCCTCTACATAATTGGCAAGGCCTTCTTCAAACCAAGGATCCAAAATATCGGTTGAGGGGACTTTCCCCGTCTCGGACTGTATTTTCAAACAAGAAATTTGTTCTAAATTATGAACCGCTTCATGGTAAAAAATGCCGAAGTGTACACGACGAAGTGCATCCGCATCAAACTCTGGATTTCCCGTCGGTTGTGGCATTTTTTCCCCGCAACACAAACTAATAGAATCCCTTCCCCCAAACCCACCCTCTTCCGTTCCTCCAGGAATATCGGCCCCGATGTATTCTTTGATATCCTCATAGATATCGAATAACAAAACAGGAACTTTTCCTCGGTTCTCCAATTGAAATTCTGATTTCATATATTGAAGGAAAGGTTTCATTTTGAAATTTTCACCAAACACTCGCAAATACTCGGTCCACTTATCGGATCCGTAAAATGTATAATTCCCAAATTCCAATTTTGGTTTTCCAAACTTAGTTTCACTTACGAGAATATAGTTTTCAAAATGCAAAGGTTTTTGGTGGATATAATCGTATTCCTTGCGGTGGGAAATCCAATATTTCGTAATTTTGGTTAAGTCGGGATAACTCCAGACAAGAGTCGGCAAACATCCGTTACAAGAGGCGGGTGCAGATATAAAACCAATCCCTGTGGGGAAATCGAGTTTAAAAGTTCCATTCGCCCATTCCGTATACACACTTCCATCGGCTCTTTTCCATTGGTAATGGTTTTTCGCCCATTGGTAAACCTCGCCGCCATCGGGCCCATTGTAATATCCTGGACTTGGTTCTAAAAATCCTAACTTTAAATCTTCTAGTTTTGGTTCTTGGAGTCTTTCTACAGAGAGATAAGAAGTGGGTGCCGTTTCCCCAAAGTCAAAATACAAAACATCGGAGCTAGGTCCCCGTTTGAGAGGAACTGTAACACGATCCGTTTCAGAAGAGATAACGGTAGTTAGGAGGAAAAGTGCAAATAAGATTGGCTTACGGATCATGGGGCAGAGACGAACTCACTTGAGGCCCCAATAGTCTCCGAAAATCAAGGGTCTGTCAAGTGGATTCTAAACCGAGTTTTGGTTCCGATAGGCGATAGCAATTTGACCCGTACGAGAAATCTCACGAATTCCGAAAGGTTTAAGAACAGAAATCACATTGGTAACTTGTCTTGAATTTCCAGAAAATTCAATAAGAAGAGAATCCTCTGTCATTTCTAGAATTTTGACATCGAAGCCATTACAAATGGTAAGGGCTTCGCTTCGATTGACTTCCGTAATCGAAAAAGAGATAAGAACTAGTTCCCTTTGTACAGAACCAGCATAGGTCATGTCTTGGACTTTTAGGACATCGGGAAGTTTGAGGAGTTGGTTTTTGACTTGCCCTACTAAAAAATCATCACCATTCAAAACGATTGTCATGGAAGAAACTTCCGCGTTGTCCGTCACACCCACAGCAATCGAATCGATATTGTATCCGCGACGAGTAAAAAGGCCTGAAACATGGCTCATCACACCAGGATGGTTATTGACTAAAATACTGAGTGTGTGTTTCATTTTTTCAATTTCCCCAAGTCTTTAAATTCAATTAGGTCTTGTTGTGATTTTCCAGCAGGGATCATTGGGAACACTTTTTCTTCCGCAGGAATCATCACCTCAATTAGAGCTGACCCACTGTCTTTTAAGAAAAAATCCACACCCTTTTCAATTTCAGATTTATGTTCGATCTTCATCGCAGGTATTCCGTAGGCCTCTGCAAGTTTAACGAAGTTAGGATTATAAGTCCATTGGGACTCACTAAACCTTTCTTCATAAAATAATTCCTGCCACTGACGCACCATTCCAAGAAAGTTGTTATTAAAAAGTAAAATCTTAACACCTAACTTAGATTGCGCGATCGTAGCAAGTTCTTGAATACACATTTGAAAAGATCCATCGCCTGTGACACAAATCACGGTTTTGTCTGGATTCCCAAATTTGGCACCAATGGCCGCAGGAAGTCCGTAACCCATAGTCCCAAGTCCCCCTGAAGTTAACCAAGTATTGGGTCTATCAAAAAGATAATACTGGGCAGCCCACATTTGGTGTTGGCCTACATCAGTCGAAACAATGGCTTCCCCTTTGGTTCTTGAATACACGCGTTGCAAAAAGTCTTGAGGTTTGATACTGTCCCCACTGTTATCAAAATCGAGTGGATGGTTTTTCTTTAAAGTTTGAATATGTTCAATCCAAGAAGTGCGGTCTCCTCCTTTGACAAAAGGAAGGATTTCACGAATGGCGTCTTTTAGATCTCCATGAAGGATATGGTCTACATTGATTCGTTTGTTAAACTCAGCCGCATCAATGTCCACATGAGCACGAATGGCATTCGGGGCAAAGTCTTGGTATTTGGCAACGCGGTCATCAAACCTGGCACCCAAGTTTAAAATGTAATCACATTCTAACACCGCTTTGTTGGCGTAAGCGGTTCCATGCATTCCAAGCATTCCCACTGATAGTGGATGAGTTCCCGGAAAGGCACCAAGACCCATAAGGGTTGTAGTCACTGGTGCATTTGCCTTTTCTGCCAAAGCTTTGATTTCAGCGGAAGCAAAGGAATTGATTGCACCACCACCCACATAGAGTAACGGACGTTTGGCCCCGTTTAAAACTTCTGCGAATTCTTGTGGGTCCCCTTTGACCTTTGGTCTTTCATAATGATGAGGAGCAATTTTGAGTGAGGATGCTTTTCTAACCGTTGTTTTTTGGGTTTGAACATCTTTCGGAAAATCAAGTAAAACGGGTCCTGGCCTTCCTCCCATGGCAAT
Organism: Leptospira abararensis; assembly: GCF_016918735.1. Classification (GTDB taxonomy): domain Bacteria; phylum Spirochaetota; class Leptospiria; order Leptospirales; family Leptospiraceae; genus Leptospira_A; species Leptospira_A abararensis. Next base: position 117,939 of record NZ_JAFFPR010000009.1, on the reverse strand, counting down.
TTTAATTGCTTCTTCGAAATGACGAGCAAGGTCATCAGCTTTTTTGATAAGAGCATTGTATTTAGTAATTGGAATGGTGATTCCAAAAATATCGGCTTCTTGGAAAGCATCGGTTCCGATCGCATCTGTGGAAACTTGGCCTGTGATGGCAAGGATGGGAATAGAATCCAATTTGGCATCAGTAAGACCCGTGATTAAATTGGTAGCACCAGGACCGGATGTGGCGATACAAACACCTAACTTGCCTGTGGAACGAGCATAGCCTTCTGCCATATGGACGGCACCTTGTTCATGACGAACGAGGATATGTTTGATTTTTTTACTATGATAGAGTTCGTCGTAGAAGGGGAGGATGGCACCACCAGGGTATCCAAAAACAATCTCCACACCCGCTTCTTCTAATAATTCGACCATCAGTCGGCCGCCTGTAATTGCTTCGGTTGTAGATGACATACGTTCCCCCCTATTGTCATTTCTGCAAAAAAGAGCCTGTTGTCAATGTTCTCACGTTTTTGAGTCGATTTTTACTGTCTAAAAAAGAATGCTGAAAATTGGACCCTAATATGGAAAATGCAGATATTGAAAAGCCACAAGAAGATGAAAAGTTCACAAAAATAAAAGCTCTTGCAAAAGAGGCCTATCGTTTTCTTGATCAGGGTCGTTTTAAAGAAGCCAAAGAACGATTAGACATATTACTAGATGAAGATCCCTCCAACACGTATGGCCTCGTTGGTCTTGGCGACTATTATGCCAAAACAAAACAACCGGAACAAGCCATTCAATACTACCGAAAATGTTTGCTTGGTGATACAACCAATAAGTTTTCTCTTATGGGACTTATGAATGCTTACAGAGATTTAAACAGTCTTAAAAGAATCATAGAAGTAGCAGAAGAGTTCCACCATATAACTATCACAGATGCAAGTATCCTTTCTCGAGTGGCAGATGCCCATAGAAAACTAAAAAACTTTAAAGAGTCTGAAGTTTATTATATGGAAGCTCTCCAAATTAATCCCAATGACCAGTATGTGATTGTTGGACTTGGTCATTTATACTTTGCCTGCCAAAGGTATGTGGATGCCATCCAGTGGTGGGAAAAATTACTTTCTAGCCAACCGAACAATATTAAAATCCTTACAGAGATTGGAAACAGCTACCGCAAAATCAAAGACTTTGATAAAGCCATTCTTTATTACGACCGCGCCAAAGAGTTAGATCCCAAAAACTTCTTTGCTCTCTACGGTCTTGCCGAATCCTATCGTGGTAAAAAAGATTTTAAAACTGCCATCACCTTTTGGGAAAAAATTCTCGAATCCGATCCAGACAACAAACTCATTATCAATCGTTACGCAGATTCACTTCGGGGCCTTGGCAATTATGACAAGGCCTTGGAATGTTTTAATAAAATTCTTGCCAGTGGTGATGATTACTTTGCCTTACTTGGGAAAGCGGCCGCCTTACGCCTCATTGGTGACTTAGAAAAAGCAGAAGAAATTTATTTAGGCCTACTTTCCAAGTCTCCGAGTGATCCAAGACCTGCACTCGAACTTTCTGACCTTTGGGACATTATGGGGAAAAAACCTGAGGCTATCAAACTTCTAGAAGATTTGGCAAAGAAAAATCCTTCCAATGAATCCATCCGCGAGAGGATTGAATATTTAAAGGATTAAAAAAATTCCAACCATCGCACAAGAGTGTAATGGCTGGAATCCTTTTGTTACGCAGGCCCCATCCTCCTTACGGAGCGATGGTTTTGAGTAGGCTTAAGTCTTCTTTTTTAAAGACCTTAATGGTAGTTTTGTCGCCTTCTTTCGGTTTACCGGTCACATAGATTTTATCCCCAAAAAAAGTAAGTTCTGAATTTTCTTCTACCGCTTCCTCTGTCCTTTTTTCGAAGGTTAAGTCTGATTTGAATCTAGCGACATGGTATTTGTCTTTTACCTTTTCAATCACATAGATTTTGTCTTCGCGATTGATCATAGGAGTTCTCCAGAAAATATCTGCAGATTCGCTTGTTTTTTTAACACCTAATTTGTCTGGGTCAAGTAATACGAGTTTGTGTTTACGTGTTTCTACTTTTTCACCGTCGTAACCGAGAACTAGGACTCCTTGGTTTGCGATTTCTTTAAATTCCTTGGAACAAATATTGTTATACGAGCTTTTATAAAGAGCATCGTCTTTGGCAGGATCAATGGCCCAAAGTTCATTGGAGTAATGACCATCTGTATCATATTTAATAAACTTCATAAAAAGAATTTTGTTATTCACAACATTATCACTTTGTTCTTCTTTTTTCTTCAGTTCGTCTTTGGTTTGTGCCAGCTCCGTTTTTAATTCCTCAACCTTAGCTTCGACTTTTTGGACAGTGTCCTCTTTCTTAGCCGTGTCCCCACCCGTGCGAGCTTCTTCTTTTTTAGCGATTTGTTCTTCTTTTTTACTGAGTTCTTCTTTTTTGGCTTCTACAGCTTCTGATTTTTTCTCAGTCTCTTTTTTCTCTTGCTCGATTTTTTTGATGTCTTCTGTTTTCTTTTCGATCTCTGCTTTGTTTTTCACAGGATCTTTTTTTAATTCATTGAGACTTGCAACCGTTTCCGCTTCCTGTTTTTTCAGTGCGTCTTTTTTGTCTTGGAGTTGTTTTTGTTCGTCTGCCACTTCTTGTTTTTTATCTTGCAAAACCTTTTTTTCATCTTTCAGTTTATCGGTTTGCAACTTGTCCATTTTTTTGGCTTCGTCTTCCATCTTCTGTTTGGTGGCCGGATCTTTTTCTTTATCCTTTACTGTTTTGTTGACGTCTTTTTCTAACTCATCCGTTGTGAGATCCTTCCCACTGTCTTTTAAGATATTACTTTCAATTGGGATGATGATTTGTGTTTTGCCAGGCCAATTTTTATAAACCGTATCGATTCCTAATTTGTCACTGGAAGTTGCGGTAATCACTCCTTCTGTATATTTTTTGGTAAAAAACTTTGAGTCCTTTCTATGTGTTGCATTGTAATACAAAATGTACTGAGCAAGTGTCTCCGCATTCCCTACTTTGTATTGGAAGGATTTTTCTACATACGAAGCAATGATCCGCGCAATCGAATTGACATGGTCAAAACTTTGAGACTCCGAAAGAAAAAGGATGTCGGCTCCGAGTTTTCCGTCAGCTCCAGGAAGCACTCTTTGGATTTTCACTCCATCGACGGTGGCCGTATTTTCTTTGGCCAAGGTTTCTGCCAGTTTACGACCAATTTCGGTATTTTCTTGGATCATGTCATCAGATGCCTTACGTAAGGAACGGTTGATGAATTCGATTTTTTTGGATCCCTTGATTTCGGACTCACCGAGAGGGGCTTTGGACTGTGCGGTCAAGGATAGACCGGCTACAAATAGGCAAATGATGATGGAACGAGAAATTCTCATTGTTTCCTCACGAAAATTGGGGTAAAGATGCCCACAAGAATAACAACCTTTCCGATTCTGCAAAGCAAGTTTTAGAATAAAAATCTATTTACCGGCGGGTGGATATTCAAAATTCTGTGGGTGGATGCCAACGTTTACACACAGAATCTTCAATTTTAATGCCGGTCCTGCCATGTTGCCTACGGAAGTCATGGAAGAGGCCAAGTCCGAGTTCCTAAACTACAGAGGAACCGGAATGTCCGTGATGGAAATGAGCCATAGAGAGAAACATTTCCTAAGTATCCTTAACGAATCACTTGCTGATTTACGAGATCTTTTAGAACTGCCCTCTCGTTATGCGGTTGTGTATTTTCCTGGCGGAGCCACTTTACAATTTTCTGCCATTCCTTTTAATTATTTGGCTGCAGGGGAATCCGCCGATTTTGCGATCACTGGTGTTTGGGCTAAAAAAGCTTATGAAGAAGCAAAGAAATTTTACCCTAATGTAAAATCTATTTTTAATGGGGTAGATTCCAAATATATGGAACTTCCCACCATCACAGACCAGAACGTCAATGAGGGAGCTAAGTATCTTTATATCACTTCTAACAATACCATTTACGGATCTCGTTACAAAACTTTTCCCAAATTAACAAAGGCACCTCTTTTTGCCGACATGACTAGCGAACTCCTGAGTCGTAAACTTCCCATAGAAGACTTCTCTGTGATCTTTGCCGGAGCGCAAAAAAACATAGGTCCCTCTGGGCTTACTCTTGTGATCTATGACAAAGAAAAACTACCCGAACAAACACATCCCATTCCCAATCTGATGAACTATGCACTCATGGAAAAAAATGGTTCTAACTACAACACTCCACCTACCTACTCTATTTACATTGCAAGTTTAGTTTTCAAATATTTGAAACGAAAAGGTGGGATTTCTGTGATGGAAGCCACAAATGAAAGAAAAGCAAAAAAACTCTATGATGCCCTAGATGTTTCTTCTTTATTTTACGCACCGGTTCCAGAAGCCTTTCGTTCGGCAATGAATGTAGTATTTCGAAGTCATAACGATAGTTTAGATTCTAAGTTTTTAACTCTTGCCGAAGAACAAGGGTTTGCTGGTTTAAAAGGATATCGTGATGTAGGTGGTTTTCGAGCTAGCATTTACAATGCAATGCCTGAGGAAGGTGTGGATTCCCTTATTTCTTTTATTAAAGAATTTGAAAGAACCCATGGGTAATTTTTCAAATATTTTCCTTAGTTTTTTTCTTATTTTCATCGGCTCTTTATCTGCCCATTCTCTTTGGATTCCAGAAGGGAATCTGGGATGGGAAGCGGCTAAGGAATGTTATTTGCCATTAAAAAAAGACATTCCTCCTGGAGCCATAAGTCCCAATCTATTAAATTTAGATCGTGCCAAGATGGCAGAATATGCCAAAGAATCAGCCGAACTAAGGATTGCCTCTCTCAATTGTTTTAGAGAGAATGTAATTAAAAATCTTCCCGAAGACCCACTCGCAGAAGATTTAGGTGAGTATTTAAAGGCTTCCATAGTTGCCGGAAATGAAAAGGAAGAAGTATATTTTTCTTATGAGTGGAGGATATTACTTTCAGACAATCGCCCCTATCCACTCACCCCAGGCGAGATTACTCTCGCCAAACAATGGTTTGAATCTCACTTAGAAATCAAAACTGAAATTACAAATCTCACCATCGAATACCTTTCCGAAAAGGATCCCAAGGGAAAACAAACAAGGTATTTAGACCTACTTACAGGTTATTACGGAACCTTACTCCGAGAACGAGATAAATTTTTACTCTCACTCTCTGTGGAATCTTATCAATCCTACACCGAAGCCCTAAAACAAAGAAAGGAGAAAGCCGAATGAAAGAAAAAATTGGAATTGCGTCTGACCATGGGGGATTTGCTCTTAAAGAATTCCTTAGGAAAAGTCTCGAGGAAACTTATGAAATTGTCGATTACGGTACTAAGAGCGAAGAGTCCGTCGACTACCCCACCATCATTGGAGATGCCTGCCGAAAGGTCCTTTCCGGTGAAGTTCCGAGGCTCATCGCGCTTTGCGGAACAGGCATTGGAGCATCCATTGCTGCCAACCGTTTCAAAGGCATTCGAGCGGCCCTTTGCCATGATGAGTTTACGGCGGAAATGTCCAAACGCCATAACAATGCCAATGTATTGGTTTTAGGGGGAAGGGTTCTCGGAACGGATTTAGCACAGAGAATCGTAAAAAAATGGATAGAAACAGAATTCGAAGGTGGACGGCACCAAAAACGATTGGGACTGATCGAAGAACAGTCGTAATCTTATTCTTCATTTGGGGCTTACCTGTATTTGGATGGGAAGTCCCCAAAAAAGAAATTCTAAACCTAAGCCTTTGGAAAAAAACCGGTGTGGTTCAAAATTCCGAACCTGGCAAAAAGAACTTTCTCAAACCCAAAGAGAATACTCCAAAACATGGGGAACTTTTCTTCGATTTTGAAGGAGAAGTGACTGAACCGCAGATTACAGAAACTGGCATTCCTTTTAAATCTAAATCCATATCGGTTGTTTCTGCTTCCTATGTAACAGATGATCAAACCTTTTTTTTCGGCAGAAAATCTGCTTATTTTTCAGGCCGAAGGAATCAAATCCACTTATCAGTTTCTGGAAATTCTTTATTTGGAACTCATCCCGATCCCTTTACCATCACCATCCCCATTCGTTTAAGCGAACAAGGAGCCGGTTCTATAATTTTAGACAGAACAGTATTTGTGAAGGGGAAAAAGTATGGCATCTCACTCGAGTTAAACGAAAGTAAACCCACACTTTACGTCAATAACCTACTCCAAAAATCCGATGGTCGAACCACAAGTTTTACTTTAGATTCATCAGTAAAAATCAAAAGAAAAACTTGGGAAGTGATCTCTATTTATTTTGATACATTGAATCATCGATTTGTACTCTATCAAAATGGAATTGAAACCGCAGAATATGAAAACAACCAAGCTGATACTTTAGGATTTGGTTTTCCCGAAAACGATTCCACTCCTCTTGTACTTGGGAAAGCGTTTTATGGAAATTTAGATGGATTCCATATTCATAAAGGAGAACCGGAGTTTGAATATACAAAGTTTGAACCAGTTCGGTATGATGATGAAACTAAAATTGGATTTATGGAAGGAAGTACCGCCCTATCTCCTATTTTAGAAACCAAATATAGCAACTCCTCTCTCACCAAAATCCAATGGAATATAGAACAACCTAAAGATACTATGCTTGAACTTTACTTTCGAGGTTCGAACCAAAAGTTTTTAGAATCAAATACAAGTCTTTCTTGGACAAGAATCAAATCGTTCGACAAGGAACTTCCCAAAAACAAATTCAAATACTACCAGTGGAAGTTATGGTTTCGTCCAGACCCTATGGGTAAAACGGTTCCCCACGTACAATCGTTATCCTTTGAATATACGGAACAAACTCCTCCGGATCTTCCCACTCAATTTCGATTGGAATCAAGTCCGACTCAAGGAAATGCACTTTGTTTTTTATGGAATTCCAATCATGAAAAAGAAGTTCAAAATGGTGGCGGATATATCATACACTATGGGCTCACCCCCAACCGAATGTTAGGTTCTATATTTGTAAAAAAAGATAAAAATGGGAATTTAAGTAAAATTGACGGTAACGAAGAAAATAGTGGCTTCAGAAACAAACGATTTTGTATTACAGAAGATACTTTAGTTAATAATATTTATATTCCAGAAGGGGAACTGACAAACGAGGAATACCGACCTCTTGCTGACCAAGTGGATCATTCTAGAAAGGAAAAAAGAGGACTCCTTTTCCAGCCAGGTTTGACCTATTATTTTAGAATTTCAGCTTACAACCGCTATTTGAATGAATGGGATTCCAAGGACCAAAGAAGTCCACTTTCCCCTCCTATTTCATTCAGTTTCCCCAAAGAAGTTACGAACTAAAAGCAAAGGAAGGGAGGCCACCTCCCTTTCCGAATCCACAATTAGTACATCCATCCCCTCTTTTAAAGCGATTGCCATTTCGATATCACAAGTTTCTGACATAAAAATTTGTGTTCTGACCCCTTCTGTATCCAAGTCAAAAATAGAATCAGTGAGATCTTCTAGGTAACGAAGGATTTGTTTTTTTTTCTCTACAGAAATGGGATCTAAAAGTTGGAATAATAAAAAAATGGAAAGTGAGGAAGTAAAAAATCTCTCATGTTTATCCAATGCTTCAAATAATCGTTTTTGAATTTCTGTTTTACGAGAAGATCGAAGTAATGCAAACAGAAGGGACGAAGTTAAATAGAGTTTCAATCCAGTATCTCCGTAAGTGCCAAAAGAGCTTGTCTTCTTAAAAGTTCTGATTTTTGGATGATCTCGTTTTTTAGAGCCAAACGTATGAGTTCCCCTTGCGAAACCCCTCTTCTTGATGCTTCATTCTTTAATAAAATCTGTTCCTCTTCTGAAAGTAAGATTTGAAACCGTTTATCAATTTTTGCCATTAGTCTTCTTCTTCCAATTCTTTTTCGGCCTTTTCAAATTTCCGCCAATACAAATTAGCATCCTGCCATTGTCCTAATGATTCGTAAAGAGAAGCAATATTATAATAGGATTCGGTTAAACGGTAATCCAACTTCACTGCCTTTTGGAATAGTTTGATCGACTTCTCTTTGTTATCTGAAAACCATTCACTGAAAGCCCAAAGGTAATACCAACGGCCTAAATTGGGATCCCTTGGCCTTACTTTTTCCAAATGCAGAACATTTTCTTGAAAAAGTTTGGAGGAAAGATTATAATTTTTTTGAATTAATTTTGCCTTATTGATTCTGTCTTCAGCAGGTTCATCAGGCCTTGGTACAGACAAATCATTTCTATACAGAAGTGACTTCGCATAAAGTAGTTTAAAATAAAGTTCGTTTTGGCTTAAGTCAAGATAACGTTCCAAATAAGGAATGGAAGAAGTTTCTTCATCTACTTTGTGGAGATTGTAAATTTGTTTTTTTAGAGCGGTTGTTTCTTCTTTTTTTTTGCTACCACCGGCCCATAAAGTTTGGATGGATAAGAGAAAAATACAAACAAATTTAAAAGTATAGGTAGTAGTTTTGTCCATCATCAGGGAATTTCATCGATTTGATTTCATGGCGAAATGGTAGTTCCTGTAATTTTTGAATCACAGAAAGGTATAAATCTTTTGCCGTTACAATCAACATAGAATTGGGTGAGGTTTCAATCAATCGATCTTTGCTTTCCAAATAGGTTTGAATGGAATCTACAAAATGTTTTTTGGAACGTTCCCATTCTTGCGAGGGATGGTATTCGGGCCATTGGATGCGAAGGACTGAGGTTGCCCTCTTTCCGCCAAAAGTAGCTTGCATAAAGGAACGAATCATCCAAGACAAACTATCCTTTAGAAACTCAGGTTTTCTTTCTTCTTTTTCCACAAGCACATGCAGTGCAGGAATTACTTGGCGGAGTTTGTCCTGAATCATACGTTTGTGAGAGTCGAGAAACTTACTTCTTTCTTCTTTATTCAATAGTACAAGAAAAATTCCAGGAAAACCAAGGGATTCCATATGGAAAGCAATGATAGCCTCTGTTTGCAATAGGATTTCCCAAGAAAATTTCTTAGCAATAAAACGATCGAGCCTGACTACATCATCCACATCAAGCAAGGCAAATCCCGTTTCATCAAAAGGTAAATAGGGATCATGGTGTAAAAAAATGAGATTAGAACGGGTGTTATAGTCTAACCCAGAAGAAATTTGGTTGTGAAAGGAACCAAGAGAATCATTTAAAAATAAATAAGAAAACCGAGGGGAACCAAGCCTTGAGATAAAGTTTTTTGTATAACCAATAATCCCATCATAAGAGATCTCATTCTCTCGATAAATTTTATCAAGTAAAGCATACTCCACTCGTTTTTCTTCAGGCACCAAAGTTAGAAAATTTTCTGCGAATGGTTTTTGAGTTTCTTCTGATTCTTCTCTTTTGGTAACGGAATGAACGAGTTTTTCTAACTCAGGATTAAAAATAGCTTCTCGTTTTTTTTGTACGGCATCTAAAATGGCCACTCGTCTCCAAGTGGCAGGAGGAAGTATTTTAAAACTCGTTTTTTTCACTGGATTTGTATTGTTTGTAATGGGTTCCACTTTTGTTTCAATTCCTTCTTTCTCCAGGTGAGTTTTTTTTATCTCTACTTCAGTTGCGAATGAATCCTCACTCATCAAAGGGGATTCCCCTAACGTACCACTATGCTCTAGTTTACGTTTGATAGAGGCCCATAAAACAAAGAAGATCCATGGTCCTATAAATAAATACCCAAAGCTAAATAGATAAGGAGGAAAGGAGGAGTAACGATATACAGATAATCCTGATAAAAATCCAGGTTTCCCTTGTTCTTTAGAAGTATAATAAGTATGAAATTTATGGTGTAAAAATCCTACCGATTGTTTTTTGGAATCCAAATGGACGAACTTAGAAGTATCCTCACCCTTCCAGTCTTTTGGACTGAATAGGACTTGTTCCTTACTTTTGTTATCCGATAGTTTTGCAGAAACTAAGGGAAAGTAAAACTCATCGCGATCTTTTTCTTTTTTGGCCTGCAAAAAACTGGAGTCGAGCACAGCCACTAGAATATCGATAGAATCATTCTCGTTATTACGTTTTGGAATGAGATACACTAAATCCATCTCAGACTCGAGTAACATCGTGATCGGATGGCTTTGGATTCTTCGAAACAAACCAAAAATTTCTGTTCCAAATCGATTTTGGATGGTTTTACTTTCCGAGGATCCTTCTTTCCAAAGATAGAGTTCAGAAACTATTCTTTCAGTTTCGCCGAGCCCCCCACCTTCGCCCAAACCTTCCCTAAGTAGATTTTTTTCAAGAACAGAAAGAGTCTCTTCAAATTGGATTAACCTGTGTTTAGTCCAAGGTTTATAATAACGATAGTCTGGAAATAGTTCGAAGCTTTTTTGATAAAACAAAAGTAAAATCAAATACACGATCACCGGCACAAGAATTCTTCGTTTGAATGGAAACCCATGAGTGTGAATGACCATCCAAATAAAACGAATGTAAAAAAGGCCAGTAAAGGTAATCAGGAAAAGTATAAAACAACCGAATCTAATTTCATCAGATTCTGAATCTGACTGACGAAGTAAATAAATAGAAAAATGATCTGTAGTTTCTAAAATAAGTTTAGAATTTTTACCATCTAACTGCCATGTGATGGTTTGGCCTTCTTTCCCCGAAAAAAGTCCAAGAAGTTGGTTACTCTCCCTGTCACCCGTCAAAATCGATTCGTCATTGGTATATAATATTTTTTGTGACTTGGGATCAAAGGCCCAATAAAGATACCCATATTCTAAGTTGGCATTTTGAATTTGTCTCGGTAAGGCCGGCCCCGGAGGAAAAACAACAAAGAATTTCCCTGATAAGTCCCGATACACATAATCTCCGTTAGCAAGGGTACGAAGTTTACCCTCTAATAACCCAGTGGGGTCTTGCCTAAGTTCTTCCTGAAAGATTTCGTTCGTTTCCTCTGTACTATGAATGAGGCGAAGGGAATCATCATATAACCTTACATAGCTTAGTCCCAAGGTTTGTTTGATCCGAGTAGTCACCTGGGAGGCACGGTAAGGTAAGGCAGATTCTCGAAAAAAGAACTCGAGTGTATTCAAATACTCTTTTGTCCTGTCTTCGTCAAAACGTTTTAGGGCGGAAATCAAATTGGACTTCATACGAAGGGGTCGAATCCATTCGAAATACCCAAAGAGGAGCGAAGTAACGAGAAGGGAAACGACCAAGTATCCAAAAAGAATAGACAGGTTTCCGAAATTCCGTTTCATCATTCTAATTATCGGGTTGTCATTGGCAAAAACCAATCAGTCCAAGGAAAGGAATGATTTTTTATGTATTTTTGGACGGTGTGGGAATCGCAAATTACGACCCAAAATCCAATCCATTCAGTCGTTTTGCCAAAGGATTTTTAGCACCCGTCGGAGGGATTCCGAAGTCCGATGCAGACCTACCGGTTTTGCCATCAAGATTACATTATATCAAAACAGATGCCCATATGGGCGTTTCTGGCCTGCCCCAGTCCGCCACAGGCCAAACAGCTCTTTGGACGGGAATTCCTGGTCCCACAGTGCTTGAGCGGCACGTGAGTGGGTTTCCGACCATCACCCTTCGCAAAATCATAGCCAAATATTCCATGATCAAGGTCCTAAACGAAAACGGACATTTGAGTGATTTTCTAAATTGTTTTTCTCCGCCATATCTAAAACATGTAGAAGAAAAACCGAAACTCGTTTCAGCCTCCACCTTAGTCCAGTTAGCCAGTGGTCGTCCTTTAAAGAACTTCGATGACCTAAGAAATGAAAGAGGTCTGTATATGGATCTCACACATGAAATTATGGGAACCTTGGGAATTGATATGTTAAAACAAGGGGATCCACTCCTCGAAAGGCGAGATCCCTACTTACTTGGCAAACAATCCATGTCTCGATTTGCCCATTACCAATTGGCTTTGTATGAATACTTTCTCACTGATAAAGTGGGACATGCTATGGATTGGGAAAAGGCAGAATATGTGATCAAAAATCTAGAAGATTTTTTTCGCGGGATCCTTGAAACTCTTGATCCAGAAAACGATCTACTTATTGTTTCGAGTGATCATGGGAACATGGAAGACTTAAGTCAAAAAAATCATACGGAAAACCCGGCGGCCACCATCCTCTATGGTAAGAATGCTGACCGCTTCGCAGAAAATATACATTCGCTTGCAGACATTGTTCCGGAAATTTATAAAACTTTCGGAATGGAGGAAGCCCTCCTGAATACAAAAACGAATGAATTTCTAATTAAGTCCGACTAAAACTCTAAATCACTTCCCGAATCAGGTCGGTTAGAAATCGAACCCGGTTTAGTTGAAAGAGAATCAGACGATACATCTGAACCATCAAGATCGTTGTGGTCGGTAAACTGATCGAGTGATTCTTTTTTCCATGCAATCGCCTTGTCGGTAATCTGGTTTTTAGGGTATTTATCTACTATCGTTTGAAATATACCGGCAGCTTTTTCAAATTTACCTTGCCTGAAATAAATGGTGCCTTTTTTGTACAATGCCGCTTGGTCGAGCGAATAATCGCTGTTATTCAAAGCTTTATTGATGTAAGTGAGGGATTCAATTTGTTTTCCCATAGCATCGTAAGACAAAGCAGTGTAATACAAAGCTTCCTCTTCTTTTTTAGGAGTGGGATTCACAGTGATTACTTTTTGAAACAGTTCGATGGCTTTTGTATAATTTTTTTTAGTATAATTTTCTTTTGCATCTTTCAAAACAGAGTCTTTATACTCCCCTACTACCTTTTCATCAGCACCAGCTAACTGGTCTGCTGTTTCAATGTATTCGTCAAATACATCAAAGGACGCCCAGTCTTTTCCGAGTTTACGTAAGGATCTACCCCAACCAATTCTAGATTCTGTATTGTTAGGATCTTCCTGTAATGCCAAAGTATAATTTTTACGAGCGGATTCAAAATTTCCCGTTCTATAAAAATAATCACCAAGCGAAAGAAAGGATTTGGATCTTAATTTATTGTCTGAACTTGATTGCAAAACAGACTCTAAATGGGCTTTTCCTTCTGACTCATTACCGATTTTTAAAAGTATATTCCCTAGAGAGTAACTCAAGCGTTCTTTCTCTTCTGGTTTTACATTTGGATTCTTTTTTAGATCTTTGTAAATATCGAGCGCTGGGTAAAAATCAGAATTTTTTTCTAGTGCTCTTGCTTGATTGTATTTGATTTGAAATTCAAATTTTTCAGCACCACGTTTCCCAGCTAACTCAGAAAAGATGGCAATTGCCTTTTCTTTACTTTGCGGGTTAGATTGTTTTAAGTATTCTTCCCCTTCCGCAATTTTTTCCAAAATCACTTGAGATTGGTCTTCTCTTGCAGAAATATTAGTTTGATAGTATGCAGTGGAAAGGCCTGCAACGATAAATAAAAAACCTGCTAAAGTAACAATAATTCGATTCATAAATTCCCTCTACCCGCCTGACTCAAGGTCTGATTCGTCCAAAATTCCACTCGAGATGGTGAATAGGATTTAGTTTCCCTTTTCAAAAAACACTTTAAAGCCTTTTTCGTATCACCAGTTTTCAAAGCACTCACTCCAAGAAAAAACATCGCCTTTCCTCTTAAATATGCGTTTGATTCATTCTTCAAATATTCTTCCAACCGATACACTGCTGTTTCATATTTTTTTCTAATTACAGTTTCTTTTATGATTTGATTTAGATCTGTTTGGCCCAAATCATAATTCACCGTAGCTGATGTTTCTTCCTTAAAATCGTTTACTGGTTCCGACTCTCTTGGAGGAAGGGTATCAGCGGGAGTTACGGTATGTTCATTTTTATAAAGTTCGGATTTTTCTGGCTCCCTTTTTGGATGAGACTCAGCCACTTCATTAGGTTCTTCTGGGGGAGCTATATCTTTTGAAAAATCATATTTAAAGTAAGATACATTTTCTTTTAAATTATAATCTTCTGGTATTCCATTAGATTTTGCTGTTACTCCAAAATAGAGTTCGTCGATTTCTTTTAATTCTTTGATAAAAAAATTAGTTTTAGGATGAAGGACAGTTGCTACTTTCACAACAGATCCTTGGCCAAAGGAAGAAGTTCCCTGGTTTAATGGTTTCACCGAAGCATACAAACTATATACAGTGGTTTCGTCAGCAGATTCTGGACTGATCCAACTAATCACAGCTCCTTTTCCTACTCGTTCATAACCAAGCCCTCTCACATGCATGGCACCACCAAAATCTGTTCGTGTATCATTTGATGCCACTTCTTGTTTTGGTTTTTTTGGGGATTCTTCTACAATGACTTCGGCGTTATTTTTTTCTGTTTGTTTGACATAAAACACTCGCAAGGTGGACTTTTTATCTTCCAAGGGCAAAGTTTCTTCGCCGCCCACTTGTTTTACAGAAACCCCGTAATAGAGTGTTTGGGATTTATCCAAATCTTGATCTAAAAAAGTATTCACAGGATGAGTGAGTTCTGCCAGTTTTTCTGCTTTTTGCATCAGAGGCAAACTAGTAAGAGGTGAATTGGATCGATACACGGTATATAAGGTTCTCCCCGCAATGGCACCGTTTGGTGGTGTCCAATTCAGGCGTAAATACTTCCTTTCAATCGTCGCCGAAATTCCCGATACCCCACCTACCATCGATTGGATTCCCGCATCGGCAGGAAAAGCTGGAAAGTCAGGATTTTGTCCCACTACTGGAGTTCCATTTTCTTCGGAAATATGAACGGGAACCACTGTATAATTCTGATTCGAAAAGAGTTTCACTTCACGACGACGAACGTCCGTTACCATAACGATTGCGTAATAATAAGTACCAGGTTTTAGATTATAATCAAAAAAAACACGGGTTGCATTTGCCCCTGATGCTTTGTATCTTCCAAGAGAATCCGCAATGTATAGTTTTTCTGGACTGTCAATCATTACCGTGGACCTAGCCACAATGATTTCACCTTCTTGTTTGGGTGGATCCCAATCCAAACGAATCGATTTTTTATCAGGAAGAAGGCTTGAGTGAATTGCCTTGGCTATAGTAGGATAACGACTTTCCTCAAATCCAGAGTCTGCCGAAACCGGAACGAGTGAGAGTAGCAGTACAGCTGTCCAGAGTTGAATCGAGAACTTCATACTTAGATTTTCGGTGGCAAAGGTCCCCTAATTGAATTTTTCGTTTGTACTTTCCTAGCTTTTCTCTGAGAATTGTCATTATGTCCGAAACGGAATACTACCGTTCCCAAACTTACCAGGAATACCTGCTTTCAAGCCACAGGAGGGAGGTTTGTCCTCCTGAAGATGTGTATGCATTTTTCAATTGGAAGGGCTTAAATAACCTAGTGGACTTTGGTAGTGGGCTCGGATTCTACTTCCAAGAATTTCGAAAGTGGTTTCCCCATGTTTGGATTTGGGCCGCCGAATGCCAACAAGAGATCATCGATATGATCTTACGAAGAAAACTTATGGAAGGAATCGAACAACTCACGCCTTTCCATATGGATCAGTCCGACCATCCCCTCCTCCCGGAATGGGTTCCTGTTCCTGAAATTATTTTTGCGTCCCTAACTCTTTCCACTTTTCCAAACCCAGGTTTGGCGATGGATGGCCTTATCCGGTCTATGAAATCGGGAGGCCGATTGTTTATTATCGATTGGTCTAAAACCGAATCTGGTTTTGGTCCCAAAATCAATGAAAAGATATCCATGGACAAAATGAAATTCCTCGCAGAGGAATACAAATTGGAAGTCACCAAATCAGGCCGGATCTCTGAGCATTTTTATGGAATGGAAGTAAAGGCAAGTTCCAACTTTATTTACGGATACTACGACCTCAAAGAAGAAGAGGATGAAGATACAGCTGTCTTCAAACAATAATCTAAAAATATAGAACCAAGACCGATGTTTCTCCCACTCACCTACCATGTGGAGTGAAGAACAAAAGGCCATCATTCTTTCAAATCATCCCATCAAACAAGTGATTGCTGGTGCTGGGTCTGGAAAAACTGCTACGATGATTGGACTTTTAGAAGAAAGGGAAAAAGAAAAAACCATCCCACCTGAGAATACCCTCATTGTCACTTTTACCAAAAAAGCCACAAAGGAATTTAAAGAACGGTGCCATAAAAAAAATCTCTCCACAAAATACCATATCTCCACCTTTCATGCGTTTTGTTTTTTTGCCCTCAAACACTATGATAGTTCCAAAGATTGGCCTCGTTACAAACTCCTAAGTGATTCGAAAAAATGGCAAATCACAAAGGAATTTCTTTCTCCTCTCCAATTTGCGATTGGTGGGATTCCCTTTCCTATCCTATTCAAAAATAACGGAAAACATTTCCGAGAACTTTCTTTAGCAGATTACGAAACCTTCCAATCTGCTTTCCAAAATTGGAAAGAAAAAAATCATTACTTCGAGTTTGATGATTTAATCACAAACTTCCTCCAGTTTTTGGACACAAAATCTGCAGATGCCGTGAAAGAAAGATGGAAGGCACTGATCATTGATGAGTTCCAAGATACAGATGAAGTACAACTTCAGATCATAAAAAAAATGAATTTTTGGTCCATCACGGTTGTGGGCGATGATTGGCAGGCAATTTACGGCTTTCGCGGAGCCACTCCCAAACCATTTTTAGATTTCCCAAATCATTTTCCAAATGTAGTAAAATATTTTCTTTCCACTAACTATCGTTCGAAGGATTCCATCATTCGGTCTTCTCTACTTCCCTTAAAACACAACAAAGACAAAATCGAAAAACAAGTCCAAACCTTCCGTAAAGAAAAAGGAACCTTCCAAGTGGAGCGAATCAAAGATGTAGAAACGAGACCTTGGGAGATTTGGAAGGAGTGGTCTGCAAAAGATCCAAAATCAATCATCCTCACTCGAAGCAATTTCAGGAAAAGGGAATGGATCGAAAGCGGTGTTCCTCCCTTTCAAGTGATGACCATCCACAGTGCCAAAGGATTGGAATTTGAAACCGTCATTCTTGACCTGGTTCTCGGTTGGAGTGAGGACATAGAAGATACAAACGAAGCCGAAGAAAGAAGGATTCTTTATGTCGGCCTTTCCAGAGCAAAAGACAATTTGGTTCTCTTAATCCCTGATACAACCAAACCCGAACGCCTGGCCGATCGAATGAGCGAGGATTTTTCAATCAGGAACCGGTTCAGAAATCGTACTTTACGATGGACTCGGCTCTGGTGAAGTGGTTTTACCTTGGGGGATTAGCTCAGTTGGTTAGAGCGCTACCTTGACATGGTAGAGGTCACTGGTTCGAACCCAGTATCTCCCAAGTATCTTCGACTCTCGCATCTTTTCATTTTTTAAACCCACTCTCTTTCAGTTTCGACTTGCATCCTGATGCTGAATCGTTAAAGTTCGAAGCGATGAAACCTAAGTTCCTAGCAGAAGAATTCCTATTGGCTTTGTATTTTTCGGTGTTTAGTATTGTTTCTGGACTTGTTCTTTATTTGGGACAAGCGCAAGCCGGAATCAAACTGGCCTCACTCACCCTTTTATTCCATATCAGCTTTGCTGGCTTATGTTTGGTCTTACGCTGGCACACCCCTTTTCGCATTTGGAAATTTCTCGTTCCTTTATCGATTCTTATGGTATTTCCCGATTGGTTTCTTTCTGCCGTCTTACAGATATTAGTATTTCCTGAAGATGGTTTTTTAAAGATCGGAACTGTTTCTGGTTATATGGCAGGGCTTTGGGCCATTCCTCTTTTTATCTGTGTATATACAGGAATCAAACTAGAAGAAATGTCGGTATCGATTGTTGGAACTTGCCTTTGGGTAGGGATCTGTGCTTTGGTGATCTTTGGAACATCGGAAGCCACTATGTGGGTTTTGGGATCATGGTATGCCCAGGATGTAAAAATGTGGGGGAAAGTCGCTTACTATGTGTTAGTTCCTGAAATGATTTTAGGTATTACCACCTACCTTGCCTACCAAGGTTTTTCTTATTCGGTCTATATCTTCCAAATGGCGATTGGTTTTTTAGTAATGATTCTTTACATTGGAAATCTTTCCTTCTTTTACCTCCTCATTGAAAAAATTCTATAAACTTTTTGTATCGATCGTTCTTTCCCTTCTCCTAGTTTTTTTTCTGGGAGAGGTAGTCTTAAGAATCCAATCAAAAACTGATTCTGAAGAAATCCGGTATAAAAAAATCCATTGTTTGTATGGACTTTCGGAAATTCGCCTTTGCCCCAATGTAAAGGATCAGTTTACCCGTAAAGATGGAAAGTCTTGGGACATCCAAACCAATGTTTTGGGAGAAAGAATCCTCTCTGAGAAATCCGAGACCGCCAATTTATGGTTAATCGGTGATTCCATGGCTATGGGATACGGTTTGCCATCAAAAGAAACTCCAGCCTACTATCTAAAATCCAAATACAATTTAGAGACCCGAGTCATTGCAGTGGATGCCATTGGAACGAATGGGATATTGAAACTTCTAAAAGAAACATTGGCTTCTACAAAAAAAGAAGACCATCCAAAACAAATCTATTGGATTTGGAATCCATCTGACTTTATTGATGATACAGTAGAAAAAACAGGCCTAAAACGGTATCTTTATCCGATCCATTTTTTACTCGCAAGAATTTCCTATCTTTACCGGAATCTTCTTCCCTCTCCCCCAACCAATGCGTACACTGCGTACGGTGATCCCATCCTTTATCCCCAAAATCATATCACATATAACAATTTAAAAAAGTTTTTCGCCGACCCTTCTCTTCCGCAGGGTAAAATCTCTGTCCTCTTTAGTTGGGGAATGTCGAAAGAGGGAATCCCTGATACCAAAGATCCCAATTATACATTGGCAAAAACATTCTTTCAAGAACAGGGTGTGAAAACGATCGACCTAAGGCAAAGGACAGAAGGATTGTTTAAAGAACAAAAACAAGTTTATATCCCAAATGATGGTCACCCAGGCCCAGCACTCGCAGAACTTTTTGCCGATGCCATCGCCAAGGCCTTTCTAATTTTGCCTTAGAAATGCTTGATTCCCAGCCTGAATTCTAAAGTTTAGAGGGATATGATTCAAAACTGGAAACGATGGGGAGCCATTGTCCTATTTTTCCCGTTCGCGTTGCTGTCTTTGGAATTGATTTTACGTCTTTCCAATCCACCTGCACTCCGTTACTACCGCGATGTCAAACTCCTTCATGCCTACCATCCTGAATACGGGGTGAGCTTAGAACCTAATGAAAGTCGCTTTGTCCGCCACTACGCTGACTTATGGCAGGGCCAGTTCACAACCAATTCACTCGGCCTTCGGGGCCTTGAAGAACCAATTCCCGGAAAACCCAAACTGCTATGTTTGGGAGATAGTTTGGTCATGGGATTTGGTGTTTCCGATGAAGATACATTTTGTTCCAGGCTTGGTGGCCTAGAAGACAAAGGAATGGTTTACCAAAGTCTGAATTTGGGTGTGGATGCTTACGGATCCCTCGGATCTTATAAACGACTGAAAGATATGTCTACAAAAATTGACAATATACAAACTGTTCTATTTTTTATCTCACCCAATGACTTTACCATGCCAGAAGAACTTCGTGCCCAAGGCATTCTACCCGATGATGAAAACGATGCCCTCCACGAAAATGATCCCGTATGGAAAAAAAACTTTCGGCTTCAATTTGAACTCACAAGGGTTTCTTATCTTTTGCAAGCTCTGAAACTTGCTTATGAACAAACAAAAGTGAAGGTAGCACAAACCAAATATTTAGTTTCTGCTGATACAGAACAACTTTCGACCTCTCCTTTAATCTATTTAAGAGAAACATTTTTTCTTCCCATAAAAAAACAAAAATGCAACGATACTGCTGAATTTATTTGTCCTAGCCCTTTACAAAATTTAAATGTAGTTTGTTCGGACACTCCCATTGATCCAAGTTCCTTAGAACCGCTACCTGAAACCACGACTAGGGCTTATGATTTAATGATTGGGCTTTCTAAAGAGAAAGGTTATCAGTTTGTTCCCGTCATCCTTCCCATGCAGATCGAAGAAGTGTATTGTCGGCAACTGGGGAAGTTTAATCTTCTCGGAACCTATGCGATGCGTGCCAAACGTTATCTGGAATCCAAAGGAGTCAAAACACTCGATATCCTTCCTTATACGGACAAAATGTGCGGTCGTGAATTCACTTATCATGGACAAACAAAAAAAGCAGGAATCCAAGACTATTACATTCCTGGAGACGGCCACCTAACCAAATTAGGGAATTTATGGGCCGCTGAATCCATCAGTCATGCCTTAAAGGAAATGAAATAACATGCTTTTTAATTCCGTTCACTATTTAATTTTTGCACCCATTGTTATCCTAGTTTATTTCCTTATCCCAAAACGATTCCAAGGCCTTTGGTTATTCATTGTTAGCCTGTATTTCTATGCTATTTTTAGGATTCCTTTTCTTATCCTTTTGGTTTTTTCTTTTATCATCACAAAACTTGCTGTCGATTATATGGAGTTCGCTTCTTCAAAAGCAAAAAAACTCTTTTGGTTGAATGTTGCCGTCTGGAGCAATTTAAGTTTACTTTTTGTTTTTAAGTATTTGGATTTTTCTATTACGGTTTGGAATCAAACTTTTTCTCTGACTCCTTGTGATCCTGAATTTGTGCAGAAGTCTGGGATTTTACTTCCCATGGGGATTAGTTTTTTCACCTTACAAGCGGTATCCTATGCTGTGGATGTTTACAAAGGCGTGGTGGTCAGGGCCAAATCCATATTCCATTTCGGACTCTTCCTCGCATTTTTTCCCCAACTTGTGGCAGGCCCCATCTTACGTGCGAGTGATGTCCTCCATCAATTTTTAGATTCCAAAGACTTCACAAAAGAAAATCTCAAACAAGGTTTAAAACAACTCTTTTGGGGAATCTTTAAAAAGACCTTCATTGCCGATCCCGTATCTTACGTGATCGATCCCATGTATGCAAACCCTACTGAATACAATTGGATTGCGATGTGGATAGCGGCTATGTTATTCGCAGTACAAATTTATTGTGATTTTTCTGGGTACTCTGATATTGCGATTGGAACAGCAAGAATCCTTGGTTTCCATATTCCCAAAAACTTTGATCGTCCTTTTTTATCGGGAACACTCAGTGAACTTTGGAGGCGGTGGCATATTTCCTTTAGTTCTTGGTTACGAGACTATGTATACATCACTCTCGGCGGTAACAGAAGGGGTGAGATTATGGCCTATGTAAATCTTTTTCTCACAACCTTTGTTTCTGGAATTTGGCATGGTGCCGATTGGACTTTTGTTTTTTGGGGAACTCTGCATTCCACAATGATGGTGGTAGAAAAGTTTGTATTCAAATTTGAAACCATGCGTAATGCCTGGAATCGGGTTCCAAGAAGCATCCAACCCATATATCCAGTAGGTGTTTTTGTATTGTCTTGTTTTTTCTTTCGAGCCAAGGCCACGCCAGAAGTTCCCACTGGAATGGGGATCACCAAAATTATGTTAGAACGTGCTTTTACCGGAGCAAGTGGAATCTTTCCACAAATGAGTGTTAGTTTGGTGATCTTAGTTGGATTTTTGTTTTTAGTGGACATCCTCCAAGATAGGGACGAAGACCGATTTGCCTTTATCACAGACAATCTCTACTTTCTAATTCCTACTTGTATATTACTCTATATCACTTCGTTTATCATTTATAGTGTAACCGTTTCCAGTCCTTTCCTCTATTTCCAATTCTAAATAAAAAAGCCGGCAAGTAAGTTTGCCGGCTTCCATTGAAATGTTAGATTTTAAATTGATCTTAATTAAATTCTAATTTTCAATACAATTTGAATTTCAAATATAATTATCTTCTATCTGTTTAGAATTCTACTTTCGGTGCATTCTCAATGGTTTTTTGGTCTTCTACTGTAAAGGTTGCTTTGGAAGCATAACCAAAAGCTTTAGCAGTAAGAACCGCAGGGAACTGGCGAATGTATACATTGTATTCTTTCGTTGATTTGATAAATCGATTCCTTGCTACAGTGATTCTGTTTTCTGTTCCTTCCAACTGCGCCATTAAATCAGAAAAGTGTTGGTCTGATTTTAATTGTGGGTAGTTTTCTTGGATCATAAGAAGTCTAGACAATGCAGAACCCAATTGGCCTTGTGCTTGGTCAAATTGTTTTAAACTTTCTGGATTGTTTACAAGTTCTGGAGTTGCTTGGATGGAACCAATTCTGGCTCTTGCATCAGCAATCCCTTTCATAATGTCTTTTTCTTGGTTTGCAAATCCTTTGACCGCAGAGACCAAATTGGGAACTAAGTCAGCTCTTCTTTTGTATTGGTTGAGAACTTCCGCCCAAGAAGCAGTCACTTCTTCATCCAACTCTTGGATACGGTTGTAACCACAATTGGTAAGCAGTATTGCCATAAGGGAAACTAGAAAAACGGTTCGAAACATTCTTGTCATGGTGATTGTATACCTACGCATTAGTCGGTCTGCAACACCAATTTGTTAAAAAAATTAGTAACGAAAGGGTTTTATGGTCTTCGCCCAACGTTTTTCTGATTCCTTTAAATAGATTTCCAGGTCAGAATCGGAAAGTTTTCCGTTCAAATAGTCTAATAGATTAGCATCCCCTGCAAGAAGTTCGATGGCAGGCCTGTCCGAACGGAATTCATACACTCCTTTCAAATATTCAAAATCGCTTGGAAACAATTCCGCCAATTGTTTTAAAAAAAATAAAACAAAATATAGCGAGTGGAACTGTTTTGGTTTCAAAACCATCAATTGGTATCCTTCACAAATCGAACCAACATATTTATGGAAGGTGGGCAAAAACCGTAAGTTCCGCAAAAGATAGGTTCCTGGTTGGTGGGTCAACATTCGTTTGTCTAATTCTTCCTTTGGTTTGCCTAAAAGATAAGGTGCACCGAAGGTTTCAAAGGGTTTTGTAGTTCCTCTTCCTTCCGAAAGGTTTGTGCCTTCTAACAAACACATTCCCGGATACACCAAACAAGTATTTTGCGTGGGGATATTGGGGGAAGGAGGAACCCACTCCAAGTGTGATAATGATTTTGGATGGATTACACCTATAGGTACAACCACTACATCCACTTTCAACTGAAAAGTTTCATTGTAATAGGATAACAATCCCCCAGGAGTGAGCCCATGTCTATGTAAGACAGTTGGTACTCCCACAAAGGACTCAAATTCTTTTTGTAGGGCAGTGCCTTCTAGTTTTTTACCGATGGGATTGGGAGAATCAATCACTAAAAATAATGGGGCCTTTCCCGTTTCTTTTTTTAACCGCGAAAGCTCACTCAATATATAGTAAGCGGTAGTTAAGAAAGTATAATAACGAGAACCCACATCTTTGATATCAACAATGACTACATCAACAGTATTCAAAGTGTCGCGAGGAGGAATTAGACTTTTCTCTTCCTTTCCATAAAGGTTTACAATCTGCATACCACCGAATAGATATTGCAGTTCATCTCCGCTGACCTGGTCTTGTAACTCTGCAAAAAGTCCATGTTCTGGTAAAAAGATAGTTTTTAGATCAAAAATTTCCGCAAATGTTTGGAAGTGATACTTTCCATGAAAACCAAAAGCACTTTGGTTTGTAAGAATCGCCGCCTTACAGCCGCTTAACTTATTAATATTTTTTAAAAACTTCATTTTGTCTTTCGAATCTGTTCTTTGTTTAACAATGCCAATTCCCAAAGTATTCGAATTTTACCTTCATCAAAGGGATGATCCGGTTTCAACAAATCACGAAACTCAACTAATTGGTGAATGAAATCATCAATCGACTGGTACAAAAAATCTTTATTTTCTTTGAAAATGGAAATCCACATATCAGGATTGGATCCAGCAATCCTTGACATATCCCGAAACCCACCACCGGTGATTGGTTTTGGAATCCCCATCACTTCTCTCATGGTTGTGGTATTGGCACCCGCCACATTCACAAGAATGGTGGAGATCACATGCGGAAGATGGGATAAATTCGCCAAAGTTTCATCATGAGATTTTGAATCCATCTCCATCGTCCAAGAGCCAATCGATTCCCAAAACACACGCACCCACTCCAAACTAGCGTTAGATGCCGATTTAGGACTGGTTAAAATACAAAGTTTGTCTAAGTAAAGCTCCGCGACTGCTGCCCCTGGACCTGCTTGTTCGGATCCGCACATAGGATGGGTCGAAATATAATGATGAGGTTCGTTCCCATAATATTTCTCTACTGCTGATACAATGGTTTCTTTGGTGGATCCTAAATCCATAAAGATGGTATTTCCCGACTTTGGTAAAGTGGGGATAATTTGTAAAATGGATTCCACAGGTGTGCTAAAGACCACCAAATCGTATTGGGTCCAATCAGGAGCTATAAATTCTTTTTGTAAAAACACTTGGTTGGCTAGATTTTTCTCTAGAATCGTGGATTTACTTTTTTCGGAACGAACCACTGCAGAAATGACAACGTTTGGAAATTTTTTGCGTAACGAAAGAGCAAGAGAGCCACCCATAAGCCCCATGCCATAAATCAAAACTCGAGTAAGTTTCATGTAGGAAAGGATCCAGCTGTTGGATAAGAACCGAGAAGTTTAAATAAGGTACATTGTGATTTTACTTTTTCCAGAAGTTCTGCAATTTTTGGATCTTCTTTGTGACCAATAAAATCTACAAAAAAATGGTATTCCCATAAGTTTCGTTTTAAAGGTCTCGATTCAATTTTGGTTAAGTTGACCGCAACCTCATTAAAGGTTTTTAAAATGGCAAATAAAGAACCAGTTTGGTTTGGAATCGAAAACACAATGGAAGTTTTATCTTCTTTTGTTTTCGGTGATTCTGTTTTTCCGATTACCAAAAACCGAGTTGTGTTTCCCGAATAATCTTCGATTCCTTCGGCAACGATATTTAAATTATAAATTTCACCGGCAATTTTAGAGGCGACAGCAAGTCCGTCTTTTCTTTCGGAAACTAATTTTGCCGCCATAGCAGTGGATGAGGTTTCCACTACTTCCGCATTAGGAAGGTTTGCAGAAATCCAATTGCGGCACTGTTCGTTACCAATACGAATTCCATAGATTTTTTTAACGGCAGCAAGATCAGTTTCAAAACCGAGCAAAGAAAAGGAAATCTTTTGGTATAACTCAGAGTATACAATGAGGTCTGTTTCTAAAAACATATCGAGAGTAGAACTTACTTGGCCCTCAGTAGAATTTTCTACAGGAACCACTCCGTAATCCAACTTCCCCTCTTCTACCATTCGGAAAACATCTGGGATGGATGTTTGTGGAGCAGCGTCGATAGAAGTGCCAAATTTGGAGCGCATAGCGGAATGAGAAAAACTACCTTCAGGTCCCAGAAATCCAATCTTTAACGGGTGTTCTAAGGCAATGGTTCCAGACATCATCTCCCGATAAATGGCACGAATCACCGATGCGGGGAGTGGCCCGCCAGATAACTTGGTTACTTTTTCATACACATCTTTTTCACGATCCGGTCGGTAGATGGGACCACCCGATTCTTTTTTAACGCGCCCAATCTCTTGGGCGAATCCAGCACGTTTTTGAATCAAACCAATAATTTCAGTATCAAGTGAATCAATCCCAGCGCGGAGTTTTTTTAATTCTTCTTCTGCACTACTCATTTAGGCCTCTTCTTGTAACTCTTCTGGTAGTGTACTCAAATCAAAATCGGGATTCATTTCCGTTTCATCGGTGACAATAATGGATTCGGGAGAAAATTCTTCGAACTTAAGTTCTTTCACCTCTACTGGTGTAGGAAGGTCTGTGAGTTTACTCAGACCAAAGTGTAACAAAAATTCGTTGGTCGTTCCGTACAATGTGGGTCTACCGGGGACTTCTTTTTGTCCCACAGCCTTCACTAATTTTTTGGACATAAGGCTTGCTACCATTGCCCGAGAAGAGACCCCACGAATTTCATCCAGTTCTGTTAATGTGATGGGTTGTTTGTAAGCAATGATGGCAAGAGTGTCCAACGTTCCCCGAGAAAGGGTTTCTCTTTTTTTATCTTTAAAGATATGGGCTAGAACTTCGCTATATTTTTGATTTGTGATGAATTGATAACCACCGGCGATTTCTCTGAGTAAAAAACCGCCTTCTTTTTCTTGGTAATCGAGGATGAGTTCGTCGAGGAGTTCTCGGGCTTCAGTTTTTTCTATCCCGGCGGACTTTGCAAGTGCAGACAATTTGATCGGATCCGAAGACAAAAAGAGAAGCGCCTCAAGAAGGCCCTTGGTATAAGTTCTTTCTTCCAAATTGATCTAAACCTTGACTATTTTGATTTCACCGAAAACTGCATGTTGGAGAACTTTGCAGACTCGGATTTTAACAACTTCCAGTACTGCCAGGAAGGCAGCGACGATTTCTTTTTTTTCCGGTTTTTCTGTTTCGAACAAATCCATAAAGTGGATTTCCCCGGTTTTATCTAAAAGATTTCGTAAATATTCCATTTTGTCCTCTACGGAGTATTGGGCCACACCCTCGTAGATCGGTAGAAGGTCTTCTACCTCATTGGAACTTTCTTGTTCCAATATCGAATTAAATGCAGAGATGAGATCCACTAGGCTTACATCCAACCAAACTTCCGTTTCATCCAAAACTTGATTTGTGTCCCGAGTAAACATTCCCGCAGTCAACCGGTCCAGCTCCGCCAAACGTTGTCCGGCCATTTGGAATTTTTTGTGTTCTAGTAGTTTGTCGACTAGTTCTTTGGGTAGAGGAGGATCGTAATCCTCTTCCTCAAAACCAGGATCCGGCAATAAGGCTTTGGATTTTAAATATACCAAATGAGCTGCCATCACGGCAAACTCAGATGTAAGTTCAATCGACAAAGACTGACTCGTTCTCAAAAATTGAATGAAATCGGATGTGATACGCGAAAGGGAGACTTCAAAAATATCCACCTTATAACTATCAATCAGAGACCATAGAACCGTTAGCGGTCCTTCTGTCAATCCTCCGTCCTGGTTCTGCCACCGGACGATAAACTCCGGGGTTTGGGACACGGTTTATAGACCCAGTGCTTTAGCTGCTGCTTGTTGCAATCTTTCTGGCGGGAAAGGTTTTACAACAAAATCCTTTACACCCATTTTGATCGCTTTCGCAAGTAAGTCTTCTTGGCCAAGGGCCGTTACCATAATGATTTTAGCAGAAGCATCAAATTTGATAATTTCCTTTGTCGCTTCAATTCCATCTTTTTCACGCATAGTAATGTCCATAGTGACTAGATCCGGTTTGAGGTTTTTGTATTGTTCTACCGCAATATTACCGTTCTCTGCTTCACCAACGATCTCGTGACCTGCTCCAACTAACGCATCTTTTACGAGCGTTCTCATGAATTTTGCATCATCTACAACCAAAATTCTTGCCATGTTAATTCCCTCTCGACTTTAATAATTCAATCATCTTTGGTACTAATTCATCAACCGGAAGAACAAAATCAATTCCTCCCAGTTCCACTGCAACACGGTTCATTCCATAAACTACCGATGTTGCTTCATTCTGCGCCAAAGTAATACCTCCCTTGGCGTGAATGTTAGTGATTGCTTGTGACCCATCTTTTCCCATACCTGTCATGATCATGGATAAAAGATGATCCCCACCGTAAGCATCCACCAAACTATCAAATAATACTTCAATGGATGGTCTGTGTCCATTGACCTGTCCCGCATGGTTGAGTTCAATGACATGATCTCTTCCCTTTGTGACTACCTTCATTTGGTAATCACCGGGAGCAATGTATGCAGTTCCCGATTGTACAAGATCACCATCTTCCGCTTCTTTCACTTGTATTTTAGACAAGGAATTCAATCTGTCCGCAAACGCCTTCGTAAACCCCGCAGGCATATGTTGTACCACAAAGATTGGTTTTGCAAAGTCTTCAGGAATACTCGCGAAAACAGTCTGCAAAGCTTTTGGTCCCCCAGTTGAGGTCCCAATTCCGATAGCCTCTACTTTGATTGGTTTTTGAAAACTTTTATTTAATTGGCGGTCGGTTCGCTCTGGCCGAACCAAAGTTTCTATACTAGGCAGTCTAGAATCGGAAAATCCTTTGATTTTTGCGGACAATACCGCAGCAATATCTTCCGGCGAGAACTGATTTCCGCTGGATGGCTTTGGAATGAAATCCACTGCCCCCAGTTCCAAAGCCTTGAACGTTGCATCAGCACCATGTTGGGTAAGCACCGAAAGCATAATCACATGACTTGGTAGTTTTAGTTTTTTGATTTCCGCAAGTGCAGTGAGCCCATCCATGATGGGCATCTCAATGTCCAAAACGATAAAGTCTGGCTTTAGTTTCCCTGCTAAATCAATACAATCCATTCCAGTTTTACCGGTAGCAATCACCTGCACTTCATCCTTTTTGGTGAGGGCATCACTTAATATATTCCTCACGAGAAGTGAGTCATCGATAATGGCAACGGTTGGTTTTTTATTCATGATTTATGAATCAAATCTACCAGTTCATCAAAATCAGGCAAGAATACTAAAACACCAATTAGGTTACTACCTTGATGGTTAAACTCTGTGTGCATGGATAAAAATTTGGTTCTTTCTGGTTTTACAATGTCGATCACATCCATAAAACTTCCAGTAATCATTTCTGGAACAGAAGGCAAAATTTCCTTTTTCAATTTATTAGAAAGAGAGTTCATCACACTCGAACAAACGATATTAGAAATTTCAGATAATACGGAAACCATATCTTCGGAAAGTTTGTGGTGGCTACCTTCAGCATATTTTGCATCTTCTGAACCCAAAAGTTCTTTTGCAATTTCCGAACCGTTTTCTTCTGAGAACATCATAAGAAGATTTCCGTTGAGATCTCCAGTCATACGAATTTTCATTCCAAAAA
Source organism: Leptospira abararensis (assembly GCF_016918735.1). Classification (GTDB taxonomy): domain Bacteria; phylum Spirochaetota; class Leptospiria; order Leptospirales; family Leptospiraceae; genus Leptospira_A; species Leptospira_A abararensis. The sequence goes on along the minus strand of NZ_JAFFPR010000009.1, from coordinate 89,096 downwards.
ACTGATCCATAGAATATCTGAATTCTTTTGCCAGTCCCTCACGATCGGTAAGTTTGATCTCAGGAATAAACAACTCTACATCTTTACCAACTAACTGAGAAAGAACGACACCGGCATTCATCATACCTGTGTTGACAATGTTCTCTAGTTTTTTGATATCTTTCGAAGACATGATTTCGTTGATTGCATCCGAATTCAATGCTGCTACTTGATTCAATCTTTCTTCTTTTTGTTCTACAAAGCCTTTGATGATTTCTGCAGCTTGTTCTCTTTCTGTCAGTTTGACATTTTCAATTTTAGCTACATCCGCCAAACGATGGATCTCATCTGTTTTGTGATCAACGACAAGAGTAGCTGTGGAGGAATGTGAGGATTCACTTGTATCTCCATTCACAACAGTTTCCGTTTTGATCACTTCGGTTGTGATTTTAAGATTGGTAGCAGGTTCTTCTGCATACACCTCTTCTTTCGGAACAATGATATGTTTTTCGATTTTATGTTTATCTTTTTTGACGCGTGATTTGTCTTTCGCACGCAACTCGATAAGCTTAGCATTATAGCGGTTTGTAGGATGATTGGATTTGAACATAAATTCTGAATCCGACATCTCGAGAGAACGAATGGTAGATGCCCGTTTCATCATCTCACCGGCAACTAACTGATCAGTCCAATCCACTTTGTCCGCAGCAATCTCTACAAGACCAGGGATGTCTAAAACCAGAATGATGGTTCCATCACCCATGATTGTAGCTCCTGTTAAACCTTGAATGTCTTTGAAGTTTTTACCGAGTGATTTGATCACGGTTTCATGTTTTCCAATTAGGTCATCTACCATAAATCCCAGTTTTCTCGTTTTGTAATTCACGATGACAACGGGCACTTCCACCATTTCTTGTTTGTCGGCAAGGCCAAGGATACGATTCAAACGGTAGATTGGTAATACCTCTCCGCGTAAGTTGATGATCTCGTGTCCTTCGAGTGTGGTGATTTGGTCCAAATTGACTTTGATGGTCTCGGAAACTTCCGATAACGGAAACGCATACACTTCCTCTTCCATAATCACGAGGATGGATGGAATGATCGCAAGTGCTTGCGGGAAAGATAGAGTAAAGGAAGAACCTTTTCCTTCTTCGGAATGGATGAGGATTTTGCCCTTGAACTCTTCGATGAGTTTGTTGACAACGTTCATCCCCACACCGCGTCCCGAAATATCGGAAATTTTATCGGCAGTGGAAAAACCAGGAGCAAAGATAAATTGGAAGATATCTGATTCCGAAAGGTTTTGGGCATCGGTCTCATTTACGAGCCCACGTTCGATGGCTTTTTTCAGAATTTTATCTTTGTTTAAGCCCTTCCCATCATCGCGGATTTCCACAAGGATATTGGACCCACCTTGGTAAGCATTGAGTTCCACTGTCCCTTCTTCCGGTTTACCGGAAGACCTTCTTTCCGAAGGCGATTCGATTCCATGATCGACAGAATTACGAATCAAATGGATGAGTGGTTCCCCAATGGCATCGATTACTTTTTTATCGAGTTCTGTATTTTCACCACGTAGGACTAAATTTACTTGTTTTCCAGTTTCTAAAGAAAGGTCACGAATGAGTCGTGTAAACCGATTGAATACAGATCCAATCGGAACCATACGAATGTTCATAATTCCTGTTTGTAAGTCTTTGGAAATTCGATTGATTTGATCGATTTTTCCTTTGAGTTCATTAAAAAGCGAATCTTCCCCAAACTGTGCTACCAAATCATCGTAGATTTTTTGAAATCCGGAGTTTGTGATCACAAGTTCCCCAACGTTATTCATTAGTTGGTCTAGTTTGTCAGAAGAAACTTTAATTGTTCTCATCACTACTTTAGAGTCAGTGACCGCCTTGTCAAAGTTAGCAGGCCCTCTGGAAGCATGTTTGTCTTCTAAATCAGATTGGCCTGAAGGGTGGTTTGTTGTTTGGATTGCTGCAGAATCGGATCTTTTTTCAAGGGCTTCCATTTCTGTTTCTGGAAGTTTAATTTCTTCCACAGAAAGTGAATCCACCATATCAATATTACACTGCACATGTAACTCGTGTCTGTTGAGTTTTGTAACAGTCACAAAGGAAAGAGCAAAACTTCCCTGGCCGTTATCTAAAGCATCTTCGGAAGGATTACATTTGATGATTCCACCCGCTTGTTTGACCGATTGTAAAATGAGAAGAAGGCGAAGGTTTTGCATCGGAGTGTCATCTTTCAATTTCAAATTGACTGCGAATGCCGTAAGATCACTATCCTCTTTTAAAGATTGCCGAATTTCAGAAATTTCCTCTTCTGTGAGAGTGAAAGAAGAACTAGAACTTTCCATAGATTTTCCAGGAGAATTGGACTTAGATGCAACCGAACTAACGCCTGTTTGCGTGGGAGAGGCTTCATAGTCCTGGAGTTTTTTAATCATATCGGTAAAGGGTGTTTCCACCTTAACGCCGTTGGCAACCCCTTCAATCACTTGTTTGATAAGATCAAAACATTCGAATAATAAATTCACCAACTTAACGTTGATTTCTAAGCTCCCTTCTCTAATCTTTTGGAGAAGGTTTTCCATCGTGTGAGATAGATCGGATAAATTATACAACCCAACGAAGGCAGAGGAACTTTTTAAAGAGTGTGCCGCACGAAAGATGTCATTGATGATTTCCGGGTTTTCGTGATCCTTTTCGAGTTTTACCAAATTGGAGTTTAATTCTTCAATTTGATCCTCGGATTCTTCCAGGAAAACTTCTGTGTATTCGCCTAAAATTCCAGCCAATGTCGTATCCCTTTCTCTTTACTTTGCGGATGAAACAAAATCAACGATTTGTTCCAAATCCAAATTCAAAATCAAATGGTCTTCGTATCTAGATACAGATTCAACCATCTTACTATAGTTTAACGACAAGTCATCGGTCGTATAACTGATAAAATCTTTTTGGATTTTAACTACCTGTTTGACTTCATCAACGAGAACACCAATTCGCTTTTCATCTAACATAATCACGATGATACGTGAGATTGGAAAAATTTCAGAATCAGTTCCATGGAATCTTTTTTTCAAATCCACAATGGGGATGATCTCTCCTCGAAGGTTGATCACACCTAAGATGTAATCATCTACGTTGGGAATCCGAGTGATTAAAACTGGTTTTAAAATTTCATGAACCAACAACAATCGAATTCCAAAGAATTCTTTATCAATGGTAAATGTGAGGAACTGTTCCAAGTCTCCCAGATCGGACTCTTGTTCCATTTTGGTTTTTTCCGCCAGGGATGTGAGTAATGTTTCTTGGTCCATATGCTACCTGGAATCCTGTCAGAATCCTACATGGATTCAATCTAAAAACGAATGAATCTGGATTTCCGTAATCATTTTTCCTATTTTTAAATCGTGACTTTCTGGAAGGAATGGGACGGGAAAAAGTTTAGAAAAACTGAGTCCTACTGTTTTCTTTTGGAGTGATTCTGAATTTAAAATGCGATCATAATATCCACCGCCGCGACCCAATCGGTAGCCTTGCTCATGGAAACCCAAAGCCGGAACGATGATTAATTCCGCTTCCTCTACGGAGATCTCCTCATCTCCAATCGGTTCAAAGAGTCCCATAACATTTTTTTCAAAGGAACGTGGCCGAAGAAACCGCAAGTTTTTTCCCTCCTCCATACGGGGGAAGTACCACTCGGCATAATGTCTGGCTTCAATAAAACTCGTGGGTCTAGGGAGAGGACAAGATTCAATGATAGGAAGGACATCTACCTCATAAAGAAGGTCAGGAGAATAGGTGATGATTTTTGATTTTCCCTGTAATATAGGAAACAACCTGCGTAAGATGGCAGCTTCATGATCTTCCCTTTCCGGTAGGTTGGGAAGGTTCTTTTTTAGAATTTCTCTAGCGTCTTTTTTTGAAATTGGATTCAAAAATTGTCCCCAATGATCCCCTCTTCTAAAAGGGATATGATCTTCTTTGTTCGTTCTTCTAGTTCAGGAATTTCATTTGCCTTGGCAGATACTTCCTTCATTTGGAACAGTTCGTCCGCCAAGTTCAAGGCGCATAAAACTGCCAATTTGGTTTTGGATGCTGTAGGAAGTGCTTTGGCCAAATCCAACAGGCGTTGTTCCACGAAATCTGCAACCTCGGAGATGTACCCAGAGGATGCTTCGCCGACAATGGTATAAGTTTCACCAAAGATTTGTTTGGTTATTTTTTGCGGTTGAGGGGCAGACTCTGCCATAAAAATTACTTAGGATCGTCTTCGATAATTAAAAAATCATCGTCGTCGTCAGCATCAAAGACACTGATTGCTTCGTCATCATCGTCAATGATGATGTCATCATCTTCGTCGATGTCAACTGTAGGAACATCTTCTTCCTGTTCCACAACGAGCTCTTCTTTTTCAAAGGAAGCAGAGGCTGGAGACTTTTCCAAAACATCTTCTGTTTGGAATTCGGATTCATCTTCATCGAGTAAAATAATTTCATCGTCCTCGTCTGTCGTCAAACTAGGAACAGCGGCAGCGGCTGCTATTGGAGCAACGGAAGCGGATTCAGAACTAGGTGATTTGGGAGTCGAACTACCGGTTGTAGGAAGGCCGTCCAATCGACCGAGAAGTTGGTGGACTTTGGATTCCAAAAGTCCTTCTCTCTCGCGGAGTTGGTTTAACTCATCCGTCGTCTCTTGGAGCTGAGTGCGAAGTGTTTTTAATTCGCGCTCTTTCTCTTCCATTGCGAGCTTCATTTGGTCATTTTCCGCGCGGAGAGTTTCGTTCTCTGTCTCCAGGCGTGCGTTTTCTGTTCTTAGGTCTTGGATGAGTTCCAAAGCCTTAACAACTTTACTTTCTAGCTCTTCAATGGTTTCGATTTTTAACATGATAACAATCCGATGGAATAGAATAGCCGAGCCATTCTATTCCAATCAAGCACTAATTTACTTAGCGACTTTGGTTTTTTCGACGATGGCGTTGAATACTTCCTTGTGGTTGTAAGCAAGGTCAGCCAAGGTCTTACGATCTAAGTTGATTCCGTGTGTTTTGAGTGCATGGATGAATTTAGAATAAGACATTCCATTTTCTCTCACTGCGGCATTGATTCTCGTAATCCAAAGTTTACGGAATTCGGACTTTTTCTTTCTACGGTCACGGTATGCCCATTGACCAGCTTTCATTACAGCAGATTTTGCTGTTCTGAAAAGTTTAGAACGTCCGCCCCTAAAACCTTTAGCTTTAGCAAGTATTTTCTTTCTACGATTTTTATGAATGGTTCCGTTGACTGCGCGTGGCATCGTTTAACCTCCGTAAGGTAGAAGTTTTTCTACACGGTTATAATCGGTTTCATGGATGACGTGCATTCCACGGCTTTGGTGTTTCATCTTAGGAGATTTTTTCTCCAAGATATGTCTTCGGAACGCACAACCGCGTTTAATTTTACCAGACTTGGTAAACTTAAAACGTTTGGCTGCTGCCCTATTTGTCTTCAGCTTATACATAGTTGTTTTATCCTTTAGGTTTTTCACCAATTGGGTTCATCACGACCACTATCGTCTTTCCGTCGTGTACCGGCATTTTTTCGGGAGAGGCATGCTCTTTTAGGTCCTCGACAAACCGGTTAACAATATTCATTCCAATTTCAGAGTGAACCATCTCTCTGCCTCGGAATCGAAGAGTCACTTTTACCTTATCACCCTTTTGCAAGAATTCTAAAGCATGACGCTTCTTAATCTCGAAGTCATGGTTATCAATCCGCGGGCGGATTTTAATTTCTTTCACCGTGACAACGTGTTGTTTCTTTTTCGCTTCTTTCGTTTTTTTAAGAAGTTCGAATTTGTATTTTCCAAAATCGATCAGCTTACAGACGTGAACATCTTGGTCTCCCGAGACTTCCACCAAATCAAGGTTAGCTTCTTTAGCTCTCTTCAGAGCTTCTTCCAGAGTAACGATGTCGGACCCTTCGTCAGAGACGAGTCGGATCGATGCTACATTGGTAATTTGTTCGTTAATTCTGATGTGGGCGAATTTATCTTGGTTTGGGTTCCCTCTAGGGTTGGGCCGTTTCTGCATTCAGTCTCCGAAATTTCTTTCAATTTCCAATTTCGGTGTAAAATCCAGGCGAGCAAGTACATTTCTTTACAAATTGTCAGGGAGGCGGGGTTAAAGCGATCCGGAGGGGCCTTCCCAAACAACAAGTTCTAAATATAAGGAGTCGGAATCTAAGATTTCGGGCAAAATAGGAACTAGAGAGACTAAATCCCCATGATTTCCCATTCCCATACAAGAACCTCCATGGCAAAGTTGTCCTTCTCCATTGTAAACGGCGTATTGGATCAAGTGGTCGAAGGTTTTTGTGCTTTGTCTGGGAGATTGGGACTGGACTAAAGCAAGGTAGGTCAAACCTTCACTTTGTCTCCTTTCCAGTCGGATGCGTACGCGGTTTTCTTTGGTGAGGGGCTCTGTTGCCAAAAGGAGATCTCCCTTTCCTGGATTCCATTTTTGGAAACTATAGGATCCGACCAAACCGCCCTCCCGCTTCCATTCATACTTGGTTTCCGTTTTCGGTTTTTGTTTGGATGAAACCATGGTCTCTCTCGGACGGGAATCTTCCCAACCATACGAAGTAATTCCTACTGAGACTCTTGTAATTTCTGTGATAGGAAAAGGAAAACGACTCCAAAGACCAGGAACATCGTAACACTCCCAAGGTTGGATGATGTGTTCGCAAGTTTGGCTGGAGAGAAGACGGTTTCTGGAATCATAAAAAGCAGCAACCACATAAAGAACAACAGGCGATGCCCCCAGGTTTTGTCCTCCTGTGATGACAATGCTTGGACAATCAAACTTTAGATCCCGACCAAGCCCATCTACAAATTGCATGGGACTTACTTTCCAACCCACAGTCAATCCTTCCGCAAAGGGAAGAAGTTGCATGGGAATGGCGTCGAACGCATCACGCGCATCATACGGTGGATGGATGGGGAGATCCAGGTAGTAGGCGACCGGATCCATCTGTTTGGTTAAGATCAGGTTTTGGGACACTGGAGGGAGCGTAACTCTCCCCCAAGTGTTAGTCAAGAAATTTCTTTATCTAAAGATCGCCCTTTAAAAGAGAAAGGAATCCATCACGAGAAACTGTTTCCGTAGTTTCTTCACCCATACGTCGGAAGGAAATCGATCCTGCTTCTTTTTCTTTATCGCCTAATATCAAAGTATAACTACTTCGCTTTAGGATGGAATCCCTAATTTTACTCCCGATCTTTTCGTTTCGAATATCAAGTTCGACCCGGAAACCCTGCATTACCAAATCCTGATGTACTTCCTTAGCATAATCACTATGAATTTCTGCCACAGTTAAGACACGGATTTGTGTCGGATTGAGCCAGAGAGGAAACTTTCCTTCAAAGTGTTCGATAAGAATTCCAATGAATCTTTCGAGGGATCCGTAGATGGCTCTGTGGATCATGACTGGTGCATGTTTTTTTCCATCGGATGCAGTGAAGTCGAGCTCAAATCGATTCGGCATAGAAAAATCAATTTGAACGGTTCCGCATTGCCAAAGTCTTCCGAGGGAATCCTTAATATTGAATTCAATTTTGGGACCATAAAAAGCGCCGTCCCCTTCTTTGATTCCGTATTCGATTCCTTTTTTCTTTAAAGCATCGTGTAATGCTTGTGTTGCGAGGTTCCAATCTTCATCACTGCCTTGGGACTTTTCTGGCCTTGTGGCAATGAAGGTTTTGAATTCAGTAAATCCAAATTTTTTATACACATCGAAAGTAAAGTCGATGATGTCTTCTACTTCGGATTCTACTTTTTCGAGGGGAGCATAGATATGGGCATCGTCTTGGGTAAAGGCGCGGACACGAAAAAGACCATGTAAAACACCTGACATTTCATGTCTGTGGACATTTCCCAGTTCCATAAACCTTAGAGGAAGTTCCCTGTAAGAATGCATATGGTATTTATATATCAAACAACATCCAGGACAGTTCATGGGTTTGACTGCAAATTCACTTTCATCGATGTCAGTGAAGTACATATTTTCCTTAAAATTGTCCCAGTGGCCCGATTTTTTCCAAAGGCTGGAATTTAAGATGGCAGGAGTTTTAATTTCCTGATACCCACGGCGAAAACATTCTTCCCTAATGTAAGAAGCAAGAGTGTTCCAAAGCACAGTTCCTTTAGGATGCCAAAAAGGAAAACCGGGAGCTTCGTCTTGGAAACTAAAAAGATCCAGTTCTTTTCCCAGTTTTCTATGGTCTCTTTTTTTAGCCTCTTCGATAAGAAATATATATTCGTCTAACTGCTTTTTGGTGGGGAAAGACACACCATAAATACGAGTGAGTTGTTTGTTTTTGGAATCCCCTTTCCAGTAAGCACCGGAAATGGCAGTGAGTTTGAAAGCTTTGAGTTGGCCAGTCCTCGCCACATGAGGCCCACGGCAAAGGTCATACCATTCCCCTTGTCCGTATAACGAAACCGATGCGGAATCAAAACCTTGGATGAGTTCTACTTTATAAGGTTCGTTTTCTTTTTTAAATTTTTCTATCGCTTCTTCTTTAGAAAGTTCCCAACGTTTGACTGTTAGATCTTCCTTTACAATTTTTGCCATCTCGGCTTCAATTTTAGGAAGGTCTTCCGGTGTGAGAACCGTATCACCAAAGTCGATATCATAAAAGAAAAAACCAGGGCCGTTTTCAATCACAGGACCTACGGTTAGGCGTGCTTCTTTCCAAAGGCGTTGCACCGCCATTCCGAGTAAGTGCGCAGAAGAATGGTGGAAAACTTCTTTTCCTTCCGTGTCATCAAAGGTGAGAAACTTTACCGTAGTGTTTGTCTCTGGGACAAAAGAAAGGTCAACCGTGCGACCATCGGACAAAACAACGGCAAGAGCTTTCTCTTTCAAGAAAGGCAGTTGGGTCTGGATGAAATCAGAAAAGGATTTACCGGATTCTAGTTCTTTGGAACTTCCATCTGGTAGTGTGATTGTAAGTGCTGCCATAATTCTATACCCAAGTTTTCGCACTGACCCTATCCCGAAAAGTAAAGTTTTACCAGAGTTTGCCGGATTCCAATGATTCTATTATTTTCTTAAAACTTTCCTCCACCGATTCTTTCCGACCAAATCCTCCCGCCTCCTCTAGGACAATAAACCCATGGAGAAGGGAACGTAAAATTCGTATTCTGTGAACTGCCGATTCGTCCAAAACCGGGAACCGGAAGACATCCAGACATAGATCCAAAAAACGATCTCCGAGTGGTTTTAATTCTGGATCTAACTCTGTGGATTCAATGGTGAGTGGATAAAACTGTGGATGGGTCTTTGCAAAACTTCTGTAAACATTCAGAAAATCAGAAATTCGATTCTCGTCAGAATTTTGATTTTTAATTTTAAGATACAGCCTATCCACTAACAACTGCATGGACCTGCGTTTCATTTCACGGCGTATTTCCTCCATATCTTGGATATGGTTGTAAAGGGAGGGGGTTCGAATTCCCAAGATTTCCGCAAGTTTTGCTAACCGAAATTCGCTCCATCCCTCTTGTGTTATCAAATCCCAGGCTCTGTCCAAAACCAAATCTCGAGTGATCTGTGTTTGGCCTTTTTTGGGACGGCCCGGTTTGTGTTTTATTTTTTTTGCCATAACTTCTGTACGTCGGTGAAAAATTTGGTTGGTTCTTCTACGAAAGGATAGTGACCTGCACCTTCATACATACGCACTTCCCCACCGAGAGTTTTAGCGATCCATTCCGCCTCTTCTTTCGGTGATTCAAAATCAGGATCTTTAGTTCCCATCACCACAATCGCATTTCCAGAAACCAATTTTAGAGCGTCTTCACATTCTGTTTTTGGTGCCAGTAACATAGATCTAACAGCCGCCATACGGCCATCTTCCGACAAATTATTTTTAAGTTTTTCGGAACGTTCCTTTAAATCTTTTGGAGGATTCACTGGAAATAGAGATTCATAAAACGAAACCCAAGCTCCTGGTCCCCAGGGACCACGAAAAGCCAGTTGGATTAATGTTTTCATTCCGAAAGACAAAGGTGATTTGTCGCGCACAAAGGGACCGGACAATACAAGGCCAAGAACTCTCTTTTTTTCCATAGAACGAATGTACACGGCCGATGCTGCCGTCATCGAATTGGCAATGATATATACATTTTCTAAATTTTTCTCACGGATAAAAGCAAGAATGTCATCTGCGGTTTCTTTGGGACCATAGGAAGAAAAACTAACATCGGATTCTCCAAGCCCCCGTAAATCAAAACAATAAACAGAATTTTCTTTTGCTAAAAGTAGACTCAATTCAAAGTAACTTTCTTTTCTGTCACCAATTCCTGGTAATAAGATCAGGTTTCGTTTTCCATCACCAGTTTTCGAATAAGCAATTTTACCTTCTTTTGTCTGAAAATAAGAAGTTGTGATTGGAGATCCGAGTAGTGAACCATTCATCCAAAAAAGACAAGGAAACAACATTAGGTAGAAGAGGCTGAGTTTGTGGTAGATTTCTTTCATAAAACTAATAATATTAGTTTATTTAACTAATGCAATTAGTTTTTCACTTGTTTTGACAAAAATCAGGTCAATTTTCACAAAACCTTAACTTTTCTGACTTGCACTGACCTTAGAGAGATTGGATTCTTAAATTACCTAAATAGTGCGGTGATTCATGTCGATTGTTACCTTCGAAGACAAAGAAAATTTTCCCTTAGAAACAAACAAACCGGGAGTCACAATCCTCGAGACAGCTCTCAAACACGATTACCCGCTCTATCACCTCTGCGGAGGAAATGCCAAATGTACAACATGTCGGGTGTTTATCACAGAAGGCCTAGACCATCTGAGCCATCGAAATGAAAGAGAACAAATACTTGCCGATCGAAAGGGTTGGCCTTCGGAAATTCGACTCGCTTGCCAAACAGAAGTTTTTGGGGATGTATCACTCAGACGGATCATCAAAGACAATAAAGATTTAAAAACAGTAACCAGTGAATCCAAATCTTCAAAAACTGGGGAAGAGTGTTATGCGGTGATTCTATTTCTTGATATCAAAGGTTTCACTGCATTTACCGAAGCAAGTTTACCTTATGATGTTGTTTTTGTTCTCAACCGTTTCTTTCAAGAAATGAGCGAACCCATCTTAAATAATGGAGGGGGAATCGATAAATTTATCGGAGATGGAATTTTGGCTTTTTTCCAAATCAAAAACAAAGACCAACTAAAAACGGCAAACGAAGAAGGTCTCAAAGAAGCAAAACGGGAGACCATTCATTCCGCAATCCGAGCATGTCTACGTATGTTTGACCAATTGAAAAAATTTAATTTAGAAATGAAGGATCGGTTTAACTTTAGTTTTGACATTCGCATCGGCCTCCATGCGGGGAATGTCATTTACGGGGATATTGGACATTCGGAATACAAAAGCCAAACGGTTCTTGGCGATACTGTGAATGTGGCAAGCCGCCTCGAAGCATTGAATAAAAAAACAAACACTCAGTTTTTAGTCTCAGATGAAATATACAATTTGATCGGTTCTTCCCTTTCTGTGAATAAAAAAGTAATCACAAGGTTACGGGGAAAGTCAGAAAAGATGACAGCCTACTCTGTCCTTGGCTTTAGGAAACCTGACCCCATCTTAGAAATTCAAAAATCTTTTGATCATGTTTTAGAATACAATCCTCATTGGATCGAAAGTTATCTTGAAAAATTGGAAAACTTCACCAAGGAAAATACAACGCCAAACCAAATTGGAGATGAAGGAAATTTTCCCATTTCGCAAGAAGAGTTTTTAAACTCTATCGAATCCATCATTGAAAAGTTAGGAAACCCTATCTCTGTAAAAAAAGAAGTTTCAAAACTTGCTTCTATTTACGAATCCCTTGGTATATCTAAAAAAGACCTTCCAAAATTGGTTCCCATCCTCCTCTCAACTCTCCGAGAAAATCTTCCTTCGGAATGGAACCCTCATCTAGAAACCATCTGGACCCAAGTCATCATGGATTTGACTATAGAAACCATTGAATCTTGAAATGACCTTGCCTTTCCATAGGAACCATGCCTTTTAATTAGATAAATATCAATGCCTTCCCAATCAAAATCCAATCCATCTCAAAACTGGTTACGGCTATCAAATATCATTCGGCAACTGATTCAGTCCAAACAAGGACCAACTGCCATCCGTTACGGGATTATACTCGTGATCCTTGTAATTTTGTTTAATGTTTTTAATGTGATCAATAGTTATGTGGGAAGAGACTTTATCTCTTCTATTGAACAAAAAAATACCAATGCATTTTATACCAGCGCACTACTGTATGCGTTGGTATTTTTAATTTCTTCTGTCATCGGGTCTGTCTATCGGTATGCGGAAGAAAGGCTTGGTATCCTTTGGCGGGAACAACTCACTTGGCGATTGACAGAAAATTATCTAACAGAACGAACTTACCATCAAATCATTGGCAGACCGGGGATCGAAAATCCCGACCAAAGGATTACAGATGATGTCAAATCCTTTACCACAACGACAATCTCTTTCAGCTTACTCTTTATAGGTGGAGTTTTTTCAGCAATTTCCTTTTCGGGAGTTTTATGGAGTATAAACCCGATTCTTTTTCTTGTAGCCGTGGCTTACGCTGTGGCCGGAACTATCTCCACCATCTTTCTTGGGAAATCACTCATTCGTATTAATTATGATCAATTGGATATGGAAGCAAGTTATAGAGCTGACCTACTCCATATCCGCCAACATGCGGAGTCTATTGCCGTTACACACAGAGAAGCAAGGATGTCTGTTCGATTGAAATCAAGGCTACGGAAGTTAGTCAATAACTTTAGAAAACTGATCTCTGTAAACCTGAAACTCAGTCTATTCACGAATAATTATAATTATTTCATTCAGATCATACCCATGTTTATCATAGCTCCTAGTTATATAAGAGGGGAAATTGAATTTGGTGTGATCACACAAGCGGCCCTTGCATTTACCACCCTGCTCAATGCATTTTCCTTGATTGTCACACAATTTCAATCCATCTCTGCTTTCTCAGCTGTTGTTAAACGTTTGCATTCCCTGGATACCGCTATGTTACATTCTGAAACAGAATCTAAAACAGTAAGAGAATCCAATTACAACGCCGATGAAATTGATTTTGAAAATTTCACATTGTATTCCAATGACAAATCGAAACTTCTCGTAGACAACCTAAAGCTAACTATTCATAGACATGAACGTTGGCTTGTCACTTCCCTGGATGAAACGGTGAAACTAAGTTTATTTCGTTCGATTGCCGGTATCAGCAATCACTCCGAAGGCAGAATTAAAAAACCAAATTGGGAAGAGATCCTTTTTCTCCCCGAACAACCCTACCTACCTCCCGGAAGACTTCGTAATGTCATTGTTCCTGCCTATTTGAATTTAGAAGTCTCCGATGCAGAGGTTCTGAAAGAATTAAAATATATGGGGCTTGAATCTTTGGTTCGCAGGTTTGGGGGTTTAAGAGCCTTAAAAGAATGGGACGAGGAACTTTCGTTAGCTGAAAAATACAAAATTGCAATCATCCGCATTCTTTTTGTGAAACCAAAGTTTCTCATTCTCGACAGGCCTGGGTCTAGTTTAGGTAAATTTGAAATTTCAAAACTATTAAAATTATTTCACAGGCTGGGAGTGGCAACTGTTGTCATCGCAAAAGACGAAGAAACTGCTTTGGAATACGACTACCACTTAAACATTTCTCACTTCGGGAAATGGACTCTTTCACCACTCCATCTAACAAACAATAACCTATGATCCAAACCATTCAAAACCAGTCCGGATTAAAGTTTCATTTTCTATCCAATGGAAATCTTCATTCCATTCGTTTCCATGATTTACTGGTAAACCTGTATTTAGGCAACGAGATGGAACCCAGCGTGAGTAATATTTACTTGAGGATTCATACTAAAAACGAACTTCTGGTTTTCCCTTTACTCGGGCCAAAATCAAATTCATTGTTCCAAATTTCCGAATCTAGTTATCTTTCGGAAGGAAGCTGTCATAAGATAGATTTTACATTGTATTTGGAACTCCATCCGAACGAACCTATCTGGAAATACCAAGTCGTACTCACAAACCAAAATGATCACTCGCTACTTTGTGATTTGGTTTATGTGCAAGATATTGGAATTTGCGAATACTCAGCTTCAAGACTGAATGAATATTTTGTCTGCCATTACATCCATCACGAACCCATTTTTTCCAAAGATTTTGGTTATGGAATCCTATCTAGACAAAATGAATTGGTATCAGGAAAACATCCTGCCAGTTTTTTATTTAGTTCCGAACGCATTAGTTCTTATGTTACCGATGGTTTGGATTTATATCCAAATGGTTTAAACAACCCTTTACTCGGCAAACGAAGACAAGGTGAACATTCTATAATAGGTTTAGAAAGAGAAGCATTCACTCTAAAACCAAGGGAGAGTCAAAGTTCTTCTTTTTATGGATCACTCTTTTCAAATCTAGAAACTCTAAAATCATTTAACGAAACCGGATCGTTCATTGAAAAAACCATCACCAACCGGAAAAAGATCCCAAATATAGAGTTACCTTTTTCACCATCCATTCCGAGTTTTTTCACTTCCGCCAAACCAAAATATGGCGACAAAGCAACCGAATTGGATTTAAAATCCTTTTTTCCGAATCCTTGGAGAGAAGTAGAAAAAGATGATACCGGATCTATTTTATCTTTTTTTACAAATGAATCCACCCATGTGGTCTTAAAAGAAAAGGAATCCCTTTGTTTACGTCCCCACGGACAAATCCTTAGGACAGGACTCACCTTAAGGCCGGACGAATCCTCTCTAACCACTACCTGTTATTACAAAGGAATTTTTTTATCCCAACTCACAGAGGGCCATACCAGTATAAACCAATACCTATCAAGAAACCATAGTTATATTGGATTATTTCACTCTTACGGGTTTCGTATTTTTAGAGAGGAAGATTCCGAATTGGCACTCCTAGATTCTCCTTCTTTCGTAATCATGGAGCCCCATCGAATGGAATGGATTTATCTTTGGAATAAAGAAAAATTACAGATTCAAGTCAAAACAACGAAAGATCATAAAATCAACTTCCAATTAAAAACAACAGAAAAAAATTCGAGAAATTACCTACTCTCCTTTCCTATCGCACTCGATGGCGACAACGGTTCTTTAGAAGAACCTCCAATTATAGTTACAAACAAAACAAAGATCCAAATCCAACCAAATCCCGAATCTTCCCTCTACCAAAGGTTAGATGGCAAAGGATTCCAAATCGAATCCGAATCCTTAAACACTTGGGAAATCTCTGATGATCGATTTTTATTCCCCGATGGTAAGTCTAGGAATCAGTCCTATCTCACAGCACGGGTATCTGTAAATTCTTATTTAAGATTTACCATCCAAGGAAATTTGGAAACTTCATTTCAAAATTACCAAGAAATCGAAAAACAAAATGTTTCCTTTTCCTTTTCGTCACCTAACGACAAAATCCAGAATGCAAAATTTCATTGTTTACAACAAATTCAGGAAATTCTCCCTTGGTTCGAACAAAATGCACGCATCCACTATTTGAATCCGAGAGGACTCGAACAGTACTCGGGTGGTGGATGGGGCACAAGAGATGTATGCCAAGGAGCTTTTGAATTTTTACTCGCAATGGGAGAGGCGGAATCTTGCCGTAGTTTACTTTATAAGGTATTCCAAGAACAAAATGAAGATGGAGATTGGCCACAATGGTTTATGCTCTATCCACGTGACCAAAAGATTCGAGCCAGTGATTCCCATGGAGATATTATCTATTGGCCGATCCTTGCTCTAAGCTCTTATTTAGAAAGAACCAATGACTTAGACTTTCTAAAAGAAACAACAACTGGACCCCACCGCCCCAAGCCAAGGACCATCCTTCAGGCCATTGACAAAACGATATCTCTAATGAACGATCGTTTGGTTCCCACCACCAAACTTCCAATCTATGGAAACGGCGATTGGAATGATTCTTTACAGCCGGTTCGTGCTGAGTTTCGGACCCATGCAGTAAGCACTTGGACGGCAGAATTACAATCCATTACCTATAAAGCACTGATCACAATATTTCACCTAACAAACCAAAGCGAAAGACAAAAAAACTTCGAAACCGAACTGGCAACATTGGAACAAAACATCAAAGAACATTGTATGGCAGATGGAATCTTATCCGGGTTACGCTATTTTTCAGACGACGATTCGCAAAAATTCTACTTACATCCATCCGATAAAAAAACGGGAATTCATTACAGTGTCCTTCCCATGATTTACGGAATTCTGTCCGAAGTTTTAGACGAGAAGGAAGTGGAAACCCATCTTTCCCTAATTAAAAGTTTCCTTATGGGACCTGACGGAGTCCGGCTTTTTGATTCCCCAATTCCCTATTCTGACGGGGAAAGTAAAGAATTTAAACGGGCAGAAACTGCCAGTTACTTTGGCAGGGAAATTGGACTCATTTACACACATGCTCATTTACGTTATTGTGAAGCACTCTCTCATCTGGGTAGGTCAGAAGAATTCTTTTATCACCTAAATTTGGTGAACCCTATTGGAATCCAAAAGAAAATTCCACAGGCAACAAGAAGACAATCTAACTGTTATTATTCGAGTTCGGATGCTTTATTTTTGGATCGTTACCAAGCAAGTAAAGAATACAAAGAAATATTATCGGGCAATGTTCCACTAGAAGGCGGTTGGAGGGTCTATTCAAGTGGACCAGGGATTTATATCAGACTAGTATATGAATGTCTGTTCGGAATCAAAGTTTATTATGATGGAATTGAATTTGATCCCACGCTCCCAAAGGGTTTGGATGGATTACAAAAGAATATTCAACTGCGAGAGAAAAATCTTACGATTCTCTATGAAGTGGAATCTGATAACGCCACAGTGGAATCAGTAATTTTGAACCAAAAATCTATTCCTTTTGTTAGGAAAAATAATCATTACCGTAGAGGTGGTGTTCGGATCCAATTTTCTGATTTGGAATTGTTTCTAAAAGAGGATAACAATCAGCTAACGTTATTGTTACGATAAAAATAAAAAACGTGCAAGGGAATATTCCCCTACACGTTTTCCGATTTTTCCTTTTTCTAAAGGAAGTTAGATTGCGCTTTTTCCTTTCTCGCCGGTTCTGATTCTAATCACTTCTTCTAATGGAGTGATAAAGATCTTTCCGTCTCCGATTTTTCCATCTCCACTTTTTGCTGCTTTTAAGATAGCATCAACAGTTGGTTTTACGAATTCATCATTTACCGCAATTTCTAAACGAACTTTTCTAAGCAAATTAACAGTGTATTCGTGTCCACGAAATACTTCTGTTTTTCCTTTTTGTTGTCCGTAACCTTGAACGTCAGAAACTGTAAGACGATAAATTTCGTTTTTAGTCAACTCTGCTTTAACTTCTTCCAACTTATGTGGTTGGATGATTGCAATTATCATTTTCATAATGTTATACTCCTATTCCCTTAACCGCGAGCTCGGATATTAAAATCAGGGTAAGCTTCTGCTCCGTGTTCCCCAAGATCCAATCCACTAAGTTCTTCTTCTTCACCCACTCGGATTCCACCAGCTAGTTTCAAGACAAACCACAATACTAAAGATATTGCAAATGTGAAACCACCAATAGCAAGGATTCCGTAAAGCTGAGTTAAAATGGAAGGAACTTCTACTCCTGCAGGTGAACCTTCGTAACCGAAGATGGCAACTGCCAATGTTCCCCAAATACCACATACTAAGTGAACAGAAGTTGCACCTACCGGGTCATCAATTTTGATTTTATCAAAGAAAAGAACAGACAATACTACGAGAGCACCGGACACAGCACCAATGATGGCAGCAGATGTTGGACTAACAATCGCACATGGAGCCGTGATCCCGACAAGACCCGCGAGAGTTCCGTTGAGAATCATACCAAGGTCAGGTTTTTTCAAAATGATCCAAGCAGTAACAGTAGAGGCAAGTGCTCCAAGAGCTGCTGAAATGTTAGTGGTTACAATTACGTGCGCCATAACACTTCCATCACCTACACCCATAGTAGAACCAGGGTTAAATCCAAACCAACCGAGCCAAAGGATAAGTGTTCCAAGGGCAGCGGATGTCATGTTGTGACCAAGAATTGGTTTAATTCTACCATCAGGTAAAAATTTTCCCTTCCTAGCACCAAGAACGATGGCACCGGCAAGAGCGGCCCAACCACCTACGGAGTGTACTACGGTAGATCCTGCAAAGTCATGGAAACCAAGACCTGCAATCCAACCACCACCCCATACCCAGTGACCTGTGAACGGATACAGAAACGCTACGAGAATAAAGGAGAAGATAAGGAAGGAATGAAATTTAATTCGTTCTGCCACAGCTCCAGACACGATAGTTGCTGCAGTTGCTGCAAAAACCAATTGAAAGAAAAATTTAGCAAGAAGAGGAACACCTGTCCAATTCATAGAAGAATACACACCTTGGTATGCATCACCGATTGCAGGTGAGTTATCAGCACCACCTAAGAAAAATAAACCTTCGGTTGCCAAAAAAGGAGATCCGTCACCAAACATCAAACCCCAACCAATTGCCCAGTAGGAGAAAGTTGCAGCTGCAAAAACGATAAAGTTTTTAGCAAGGATGTTCACGGTGTTCTTTGATTGAGCGAATCCCGATTCAACGAGAGCAAATCCGGCATTCATAAAGAATACCAACATACCAGCGACTAGCACCCATAAGGTGTCTAAACCAACGGTTAAAGTTTGGATTGCATTTGCGGTTTCTT
Organism: Leptospira abararensis; assembly: GCF_016918735.1. Lineage (GTDB taxonomy): Bacteria > Spirochaetota > Leptospiria > Leptospirales > Leptospiraceae > Leptospira_A > Leptospira_A abararensis. Next base: position 70,287 of record NZ_JAFFPR010000009.1, on the reverse strand, counting down.
GCGCCGGGTTCGCGACGGTTGCAGCTTCATCTGCAAAAAGGAACATCGGAACAACCAGGAGCAGGAAGGCGATTGATTTGAAATACTGTTTCATATTGCCATGTTTCCTTTCCATGTTATTTGCTTAGTAACAGTGCAAGATTGGTACCCGAATTGAATTTGAAGGAGAAAGAGATTGAAAAAAATGAATTAATGCCTAGAAACCCTCCATTTTGTTTAGATTTCTTGGTAAATGGTTCTGTCCAGGCTTAAGAAGACATTCCAAGTTTGAGACATTTTGCCAATAATAGTGCCGAATAGTACATTTTATAAGCAATCCCCTTTCCTTCTCTCTTGCTTCGGACAAAAAAATAGGAAACGAATCTTTCCTTCAACGCTCTAATAGTAGTGAACCAGGAACGAATCCGGCTTTGTAATGATAAACCTTTGTTTTCTAGCGGAAAGTACATCCTCTATTGGATGCAGGCTTACCGTCGGTTTGACTCAAATCATGCCTTTGCCTATGCAGTCTCCCTTGCTAAAGAACAAAATAAAGAACTCATTGTATATGAAGGTTTACGCAGCGACTATCCCTGGAATTCAGAAAGGATCCATAAATTTATCTTAGAAGGGATGTATGACAACCAAACAAGAGCAGATGAACTCGACATCAATTACTGGCCTTTTGTAGAATCCAAAACAAATCCCGCACGGGGAATCTTAAAGGAAATTGCCAAAGATGCAGTCGCAATTATTACCGATGACTTTCCTTGTTTTATTATCCCAAAACAAATAGAAAAACTTTCTAAAAAAATCAATTGTCCACTTATTGCGGTGGATAGTAATTCTCTCCTTCCCCTCTCCCGTTTTGAAAGGGCGGCGAGTGCTGCAAGAATTCTGAGAATTTGGATTCATAAAGAATTTTTAAAAGGGATGCCGAAGTTCACAAAACCAAAATGGAAAAAAGAAGACCTACTTGGGCTGAATGGAAACACAAAACCTCCTGTTGGATTTGGACTCCCCAAAGACTTAAACTTATTTTTACAGTCGTTTGATTTTAAAAACGACGTCCCTCCCACCAAAGGAGTGAAAGGTGGTCGTAATGAAGCATTAAAAATTCTAAAATCTTTCGTCACAAAAAAAATACAAACCTATGAAACTGGTCGCTCCGAACCAAACCGACCTGAGATCACTGCTACAAGTGGACTTTCGCCCTACCTTCACTTTGGGCATATTGGAATTGAAGAAATTTTTCACTCAGTCTTAGAGGTTACATCTAACGGAAAATGGAATCCTGAATGGATGAGCCACCAAAAACCGGGAGACCGCGAACATTTTTATTCGGAATCATCTTCCGCCAATCACTTCTTAGACGAACTCATTACCTGGCGAGACATTGGTTATCTTTTCTTCTGGAAAGACAAACCAAACAATATCAATTTAGAAAATCTTCCTGATTGGGTGAAGGCGAATTTTAAAAAACATAAATCTGATACCAGAGAATATCTTTATACATTAGAACAATTTGAATCCGCAAATACACATGATGAACTCTGGAATGCTGCCCAAACGGAACTTGTGAAAACAGGAAGGATACATAACTATATGCGAATGTTATGGGGAAAAAAAGTAATCGAATGGACAAAAACTTATGAAGAAGCATTTCAAATTTTAGAACATTTGAATCATAAATATGCATACGATGGGCGAAATCCGAATTCTTATACCGGGATTTTATGGTGTTTTGGACTTTTTGATAGGCCATGGTTTCCCGAACGAAACGTATTCGGAAATGTTCGGTTTATGTCCTCCGATTCCACAAAAAAGAAGTTTAAACTGAAATCCTATTTGGAGTATATTGGTGAACTGTGCGGGAACTCCGACTCATTGTTTCCATGACAGAACAGAACCAACCTTCTACATTTGAAGAAACAGAAACCCAATTTGATTCCGTATATTTCTATTTTGTCATTCTGTTCAATGATTCAATTCATGAATTTTCTTATGTTGAAGATTGTCTCATGAAACTTTGTTTCAAAACCAAAAAGGATGCCAAAAAAATTGCCATGGAAGCTCATACAAACGGCAAAGCAGTTTGTTTTCAAGGCAGTATGGAAGAATGTGAAACCGTTGCAGAAAATATGACAAATGCCAACTTAACGGTCATATTAGGTCTATGAAATTCATTCCCGAATCCATCATTTCCTAAACTTAGGAAACAGGCCTTGGTTTTACCTTCGTTACAAAGTACACTTTGACCGGTTCAGCTTTCCCTTTGAGTGTGAGTTCTTTGGTATCTTCGTATTCAATGTATTCACTCCCTCCAGCAGCAAGAAATGCTGCCTCAGAAACGGCAACCTTCCCTGGAATTCCATGACTTTCTAATCGTGCGGCAGTATTGACCGCATCCCCTATGACAGTGTAGTCCATTCGTTTGACAGAACCGATATTACCTACAATGGCTTCGCCAAAATTGACACCGATGCGCAAACGAAATGTGCCAGGAGGGACTCCTAATTCCTGATTGATCTCTTCCATTTTTTTCTGCATATCCACGGCGCAAGCAATGGCATGATAGGCATCCAATTCTGTTTGTTTGGGGGCACCCCAAAATGCCATAATGGCATCTCCGATAAACTTATCTAAGGTGGCGGAATAATGAAAAATCAACTCGGATAAGGATTCAAAAATTGTATTTAAACTTTGAAGAACAACACCAGGAGGATTTTTTTCAGCAAAGGTGGTAAACCCAACAATATCAGAGAACAAAGTAGCGATGTTTTTTTCTTCTCCACCTAACTTGATACTATCCGCAACAATGGTTTCCATTACGGCAGGTGAAAAATATTTTGAGAGCCTATCTTTTTCTTCTCTTTGTTTTTCAACAAGTCTCCTGGAATCGATCATATTTTTTACGATAGATAAGGCTACCGATACAGAAAAAGCGGCAAAGGCATAGTCCTTTAGATAAGTATGGCTTGGATACCATTCCCATTGCATCTCCACAAAGATATCATTGAGAATGAGAGTGGTGAAGGCAAAAAATCCGAGGGAAACCGTTCCCATAGAAGGGACTTTTCTTCCGAGAAAGATAATATAAAAAAGTGCTGCACCAAGGATGATGGTAACAAAACTCCAACTGAAGAAAAACTTAGATAAAAAAAGGAAATTCGGAGAAACCAAAACCACAAGTAGGGAAACGATTCCGGCGAGATCAATGTACCGGTTGGTGGTTTTGATCCAACCTTGTCTTACATGAGCAAATCGAACGATGAAGTTAAATAACAAATGGACAAGGCCTATCCAAGCCAGATATTCGATTTTTTTGATCCAGAACCCATCACCGATAATAGAATAGATGATTTGGCTTTGAAACAAAGTATTGAATGCCATAAATATAGAGCCTAACGCAAAGTATATGGTTGCATCATCTTCATTTCTAAACAAAAATTGCCAATATAAATAAAAACTACCAAGTAACAAAGTGAGTACGATCACAAAAATCTTTTTAAAATCGTTCCAATACTCGGCTCGTTCCGAATACTTTACAGAGGACAGGTAAAATTTATCATGACTCAACCCTGGACTCAAAGGATACTTCGCGTAAACTCGGATGGCAAGGATATTGGGTTCGTCTGTTTTTAGTTGGTCTATTGGGATTTGGTAGAACCTGATTTTATCACTGTATAGCGATTTATCTTCCAACTCAGCTCCTTCTTCCGTATCCAAATGAAGACCAGTTCCTCCAATGAATTTCCCGTTCCAATAAACGGCATCGGCTTGGCTGATTTGGCCCAACCGAACGGTTAAGTTCCTTGATTTGAATTTAGAACGGATGTCCTCTTCGGTAATTTGGATTTCTGTTCTATACCAAGCGTATCCCTTATACGTTTCTAGGTATTGTTTGAAGTCTGGAAAATATAATTCCCCATCCCCATCTTTCACTTTGTCCCAAGCGGTTTGGATTTGGAATCCCGAAATCCAACCATTTCTTACCAATTCTTCCAAGCTAGGTTGGGCATGAGCAAAACGTAGGGCTCTCGTTTGTCCGTTTTCTTCATCTAAATAGAGATCCTCTTCCTTCTCTTCCGTGACGAGGGGTGAGTCCCCTGGTTTGAAACTCCATTTATGAACGGATTGCCCAAAAGAAGTCTCAGACCTCAAGTCCAAAATTTGGTTGGTGAGGAGGACTTGGGCAGACAGGTTTGAGAGAAATCCCGTAAAAGAAAGGAAGAGGAGAAACAAAGAAAAGAGTCTTTTCGAAAAAACCATGTCGGAAATCCTATAAAAATCAGAAGGAACTGGCAAGTAGAAAACATTGGATAAAGTCATTGTGGAAAGTTTAGATTCCGATTTTTCAGGAATCATAACGGCACCTAACGGAAAAAAGGTGAATGTTTTCTTTGTTTATCCTGGTGACGAACTTCATGTGGAGTATGTCAAACGTAGGCCAAGACAAAGGTCCTTACGGATTAAGGAAACCATCCGTAACCATGATTGGAAATTGGTCAAATGTGATGTGTTTGGTGAATGCGGTGGATGTACGGGCCAACACATCGACTACAAAGAACAATTAGAACTTAAATTTTCACCCATCCTAAATACATTCCAAAAAGACTTAGGAATCTCCATCACACCCATCCCTTCTGAACAAATTTACGAGTACCGATCTAGGATGGATTTTTCTGTATTCCCTGGTCCGATCATTGGACAAAGGCAAAGGGGAAATTTTCGCAGAGTAGTTCCCATCACCAATTGTTCCATCCAATCAAGCTGGGCCAACGAGGCACTAAAAGAGGTACAATCTGTACTCAATCAAAAACCGGAAGTCATTTGGGATCGAAGATCAGATGAAGGCGGATTAAAATATCTTACCATCAGAAAAGCACAAAATACAGAAGATGGAATTTTAATTTTTACTTTTACCGATGGATATGAATCACATCCATCCATGGAAAGTTTTCGTAAACTTTGTTTGGAAACTTTATCACAAGAGTCCCTACTCTTTTGCTACAACAGACCAAAATCAGAGGTTTCTGCTTTTGGACGACCGGAAGTGTTACGAGGAAAATCTACATTTACTGAAATTGTCCTCGGACAAAGCTTTCAGATTCCCTTTGATTCCTTTTTCCAACCGAACCCCAAAGGTTTTTTACCAATCTTATCTTTTATCAAAGAACGACTACCTAAGGTTTGTGAAAATCTAATCGATATGTTTTGTGGGAACGGTTTCTTTTCTTTGTTATACGGTGATTCCTTTCAAAATGTGGATGGATACGAACTTACGGAATCGTCCATTGAAATTGCATCCAAAACCTTTTTGGAAAATTATCCGAACAAATCTTTTTCCTTCCAAATCGCTAATTTGTTTATGTCCACAGAACTTTTAAAACAAAAAGAGAATGCCACTTTGATTTTGGATCCACCGAGGGCCGGAGCTGGTAAATTGGTAAACCAATGGATTCGCGATTTTGGACCTGAGTATGTGTTCTATGTCTCTTGTAATCCTTATTCGCAAAAAGAAGATGTATCGATCTTTCTTTCAAAATATGATTTTGTGGATGGAATTCTGATTGATCCCTACCCGCACACTCCTCACACAGAATCTGTGTTATTCTTTCGCAGAAAGTCTTCATAATTCCCTTCACCAATTTTGAATTTCCACCGAAAATAGAAACGAGGGTACTATGAAGATTCAAAAATCGATTTTATTCATCTGCGTCGCTATCTTAGGGCAAATCGGTTGTGCGAGTGTGATGGTGACCAACTGGACACCGGAAGAATCCAATTTCAAATCCAAACCAGTTCGAGTATTTCTTGGCTATGCTACCGAGGAGGAAACGTTTAAGTCCTCAGGGGAAATCATTGTGCGTGATGCCAATGAGCTTACGATAAAAAAAGCTTACGATTTTTTATCCTTAAATCCGACTGCACTCAAAGCTCCCATCTCCATTCAGAGTGATTCCCAATTTTTGGAATACAAAGGTGTGAGTTATAGAGGATCCGTTCTACTAAAACCAGTGGATGGAAAAGTTTATATCATCAATTTAGTTCCTATCGAAGAATACCTTTTGAGTGTAGTTCCTTCTGAAGTCAGTGCCTCTTGGCCGAAAGAAGCACTCAAAGCCCAAGCAGTTTGTGCAAGGACTTATGTAGTGCGTGAAATGTTAAATCGCAAAAAACAAGAGTTTGATGTTGATACATCCACAAACACCCAAGTATACAAAGGAAAAAACAAAGAACATAGAAATACAACGGAAGCTGTATTTGAAACAGAGGGTCTTATCCTCATTCATAAAGGACAACCCATCCAAAGTTTTTTCCATTCCAATGCCGGTGGATATACTGAAGATCCCATCAATGTTTGGGGTAGTCCCGTAGAATACTTAAAACCGGTTCCATCCGAATATGATAAAGATGGGGATCAGTATTCTTGGGAAGAAAAATGGAAACCAGATTATGTGAATACCAACTTACAATATTTAGGTGTCGGTGAAATCCAGGATATCATTGTATCAAGTCGTTTTCCCTCGTCTCGGGTGAATGAAATGGAAATCATTGGAAGTTCTGGATCCAAAAAAATCAAAGCCACTGAATTTCGAAAAAAAATTGGCGCAACGAAACTCAAATCCACACGATTTGGAATTCGTAAAGAAGAGTCGGGAGAGTATTATGTTAAGGGGCTCGGTTCTGGCCACGGTGTAGGAATGTCCCAATGGGGAAGTTTTGCTATGGCAAAAAGCCAATTCAACCACAGGGAAATCCTACAACACTATTTTAAAGGAATCGAATTCGCAAGAATAGTTGCCAGGTAGTTGGGAGTTTTTGGTTTCCTTAGTCTGATCTTTCTAGATCCTGACTTTAGGTCCCTATCCGAATGGCAACTGTAGAAGAATACCTTTCCCAAATCAAAGACCTGACGATTGTACCGCCAGTCTTACTCTCCGTACTTTCCCTAGATGACGACAACGAACTCTCCTTTGGAGAGTTAGAAAAAAAAGTCCAATCCGACCAAGTGTTAGTGGCACGGCTTCTGAAACTTGCCAACTCTCCCTTTTTCTCAAGAGGTAACCCAGTTGCCAATATGAAACAGGTCATCACTCGTTTGGGATTCAAAACGGTTAGGAGTATGGTGGCGATGTCTATGACAGACTCACTCTTTAGCCAAGGAAATTATAAAAAATTCCGGGATGAAGTTTGGGACCATTCGGTTGCCAAAGGAATTTTTGCTCAAATTCTCTGCGAAGAAAAGAAATTCAAAAAAGAAGCAGAACTTGCCATCACTTGTGGTCTGATGCAAGACCTCGGACGAATTGTACTCAATACGATTGATAGAAAAAAATATGTGGATGTGCTTACCGAATTCCAAACATCGGATGCAACTCTAATTTCCCTCGAAAAAAAATCTTTTGGCGTGGATTCTTATGAAATAGGTAGTGCTGCCGCCAAACTTTGGAAGATGCCAAACATTATCATTACTTCCATTGATGACCTTTCCAAACCGGTAAACGAACAGTCAACTCTCGGACAAATCATTGGATTTGCTGGGGTGATCGCAAAGTTTACAGGCCACGGCAAAAAGGAGCCAGGCCTTGAGGAAAAATTTGAAGAATACAAATCAACTTTAGGCCTTGAGATCGTGGACCAAAAAACATTTCTTACCCTCAAAGATGAAAAACTGAAAGCAAACGAATTGTATCAGTTTTGCAGTACTCTTTAGAGAAAACATTCCAGCAAAAACAAACACCGATTAGATGGGTTTTACACTGAGAATTCGGTGTAACCCTTCTTTTCCTTTGATTTTCACAGGTTCCAATTCTTCATACTTATACTTATTAGCATACTCCTCTGGAAGAAAATTATACAATCCTTCTGACACATAAACTTCCATTGGTTTTGCAATCGATTCCAATCTGCTTGCCATATTTACAGTATCGCCAACGGCTGTATAAGAAAGTTTTTGGAAGGATCCTACGTTCCCTACTATGGCTTTCCCTGAGGCCAAACCAATGCCAATTTGTGGAGTAAATCCATAGATTTGTTGCCATTTAGGTTGCCAAAGTTCAAAAACTTGCACCATTTCCACGGCACAGTCCAAAGCATTTTGTCGATGGTCCTCTTGAAAAACAGGGGCACCAAACAAACACATGATGGAATCACCTATGTATTTATCGATCATTCCGCCATAACCCAAAATCACTTCTGTCATTGCGGTAAAGTATTCATTTAAAAATGAAATTACTTGTTCTGGTTTCATTTTTTCTGACAAGGTCGTATAACCACGAATATCCGAAAATAAGACAGATACTTCCTGTTCCTTTCCTTTTTGATCAAGGGAAAGTGTGTTATTCATCAAACTTTCAACAATGATGGGATCAACATACATACCGAAAACATTTTGCATTTTCTTTTTTTCGGTTTCGAGATTTAGTTTTTCTTCGTATTCTTTTTCCAATTCTTTCTTAAATTTTTTCACCATCGTATTCAAATCTTGAATCTCTGATTGGTTCATACCGTAAAGATCTTGGAATCGTTTTAGGCTGTCGTCCATTTGGATGGAGACTACTTTTTTGCGGTAAATTTCTCGGAACAAATTTCTAAACCTATGTTCCAATACATTTTTCTTTAACCTTCGTTTGCCGAAATATTCATTGATACCTAATTGGAAAGCGTGGATGGGAAGTTGTTTCCCTTCGGCTTTCGTAAACACAACCACGGGAAGTTCGGAGGGACCTGCTAAATCCATAATCGATTCTAAAATAGATTCGGGAGAATCTTCGAGTTCAGGGAATTGGATTTCTGTAATTAAAAGATCATACTGAGCTTTTTTGATTTCTTCGGCTCCGTTTTCAAAAACAGAGCGCCAAGTCAGTTCGATGTAATCTCCAAACCACTCAGAGAGTAATTGGGAGATGGTATCATACGATTTCTTTTGGGGTTCTAGGACCAGGACACGAACGATTTCTTCTTTTTCTAAATCCACGCACCTTATTTTTCATTCTCTAAAATTTTGTGAAGCTCCTCTTGAAACCGGAAGGAAAATCTTCCCATTAAAAGACGAAAACCTTGCAGAATGACATCTGGCCTTGGGGGATCTCCTGAAATATAAAGATCTGGTTCTTTGGGAATTTTGCCCATAGGATACAATCCACCACTCACCGCTTCTGTCCCGCAGGCAATGAGGGCTTTGGGTTCACTTATGACATCCCAAGCAGTTTCCAGTGGACCTGCCATCCTTTCACCAACGGGACCAGAAAAGACAATGGCATCTGCATGTTTGGGGCTGGCAACACAACGAACCCCTTCTCTTTCCGAGTCAAAAACCGAATTAAAAGAAGCATTCAGCTCCGATTCCACAGTATTGTTTCCTGCAGCGGCAACCTCTCTATAAAGAAACCCACGTTTTTTTGTCAATGCGCGAAACTTCTCCTGGTTTGGTGTTAGTGGTTGAGACAAGTCACTTACTTTTGCCATTTGCCCAGAAACGTAAGTGACTTTGAATTCCTCACGACTTAAGGCAAAGGTATAAATGAAACCCGAATCACGAAGTTTGCCATCCGAAGATTCTGTACAAAGTCCACATTGCAGGCATTTCCCATAATCAAACTGAACTTCGGAATCAGAAACTATTCGGATTGCTTTCGTCGGACAAACCGCTGCTGATTGGCTCAAGGAACCAGATCCCTCCCGCATCTTTGTTGTCGGTACGGGAATGCCGCGACTTGTCGGATGAACCGGAGAAGCAGTATCAAAATTCAATACATTCTTAGGGAAAATAAAGCTCTTTAACTCATATAAGAAATTCATAGATCAAACCCAACATAACTAAGATTAAATGATTTATTGTTCAAAGGAAAATCGCCAACTTGTTCTCCACGAACTGCCAATTCCAATGCATGCCAATTCAACACTGATGGATCACGAATATAAGAATTTTTCACGAGGCCTTCGTGATCAAAATCCAAAGATACAAGTAAAGGACCACGCCATGCTTCCACCGCAGCCGTATAAATTCCAGATTTTGGTTTCCATTCTTTCTCGATTTGAGTTCCTCTTGTTTTATCATTTTCGGACCATAAGGATTCCCAATCCAAATCTTCCAAATGTGATTCCATCCATTTTAAAGATTGTTCAATTTCCGTGTAACGAATGTACATACGAGCCCAAACATCGCCATTATAATGATGATGTTCTTCTTGTAGTGGCAAAACAGTCCAATCTGGATAATCAGGATTACCAACTCTCAAATCATCACAGACCCCGGCCATACGAGCAACCATTCCCAAAAATCCATTTTTTTGCACATCAAGTTCAGATATAAAACCACAACCCTGCATCCTTTCCTTTAAAGTGGAAACAGAAAGGGCTCGTAAGATCTGTGGACGAACTCGCTTGAAATAAACTTTTTTTAGATTAAAAAAAGCATCTTTTGCTTGTTTTGCGGTAATGCGCTGGTTCACCCGAACACGTCCTGGACGAACGGCTCCTTTCCCAAATCGATTTCCAGTCCATGTTTCCATAAGACCAAGGGCAGCCCCTCTATCCGTGACACAGACCCCATACAGTGGGTAATATCCTATATCTTCCGAAATCCCACCTAAATCCCCAATATGGACCGCAATTCGCTCCAACTCGACTAAAAAGGAGCGAAATAAAGCGATATTTTGGGAAACCTTGATCCCATACATTTCTTCATAAATTTTGCTAAAAGAGACCGCATAACCAACGCTTGTATCCCCGGAAATGGTTTCAGAAAAAGGTATAACCACAGACATTGGTTTTCCTTGGATTTTTTCGCGGATCCCTCTATGTTGAAAACCCAAACGAATCGTTAGGTGACGAATCTCTTCTCCCTCTACGATAAAACGGAAGTGACCTGGTTCAATGATCCCTGCGTGAATTGGACCCACTGCATGAGAATAAGTTCCTTCATGAAAAGGAACGTGCAAGCCGTGATATGCCAAGTCTCTGACAAGTCCAGTTTTTTGGTGTAAGGAAAGGTTTTTCCCACGATTGTCGGATAAATAATCTTCTTCCTTTTGATCTGAATAATCTTCAACACCCATATCTTGCCCAAAGGCATGACGAACAAGCCAAACCGGATATTGGGGATCTAAAAGAAAATCAATGTTACTTTTTTTAGAAACTACTTCTTCCCGAATTAGTTTTTGATCACGAATCACATACTGGTGATAAACACCATCGAAATTAGTAATGCCTGTTATCTTTTCCATATATGCTCTGCCATTAGATAAGTTAAACCGTATGTACCAACAAATACGGTGAATAAAAAACTAAACCAAAAGAATACCAACCGAGTTTGTAGTATTCCATACACCCCTGATTCAAAATTCCGATTGGGCAACCGAACCAAAGGTAGTACTTTGTTAAGTGCGATGAAAAAGAATATAGCTCCAACAATAGGAAACAAAAATAGTAAAAACATTTTTTGTTTAATAGCAATTTCAATGACTTTTAAATCCAAAACAAAAACAGGAGACAAAGGAAAAACAAACGCAACAAGAAGTGCCAACAAATACATATACAATGCTTTGTGACTCAGAGATGATTTTTCTAGGATCTGTGAAATATTCCTTTTCCCTGCATCCATTCGTAAAATTCCCATTGATAAAAAAATCAAAAGTTTTACGAGCACAGTCGTAGTTAACAAAAAGTAAAATACATCATCAGATACATCTAACCACAAAAATAAAGTTAACATACCTGTATGGAAAAGTGCAACCTTCGCTGAAATCCTACGAATGTCTTCCCTTGAAAAAAGAATTAGGGTAGAATACAGAATGGTTAAAACACCGATAAAAAGAATTCCATTGGCAGCGTTAATGATATGTGGATTGATTTCACGTTCCAACTGTATCAGGGGACGTAAGGCAAGAACTACACTGACTGGCACAAACGAAGCGATCAGGGAAGAAATTTGACTTGGACTCTCCGCATAGGTATCTCCCACCCAAAAGTGATTGGGAACAAGCCCCAACTTCCCACTATATCCGTAAACAGTCAGAAGGATTCCTGTTTCAATTAAAAGCCCACTCTGGCCAACTAACCCTTGCTTGAGGGAATCAAAATCTAAATTTTCTAATGGGGTGGAAGCAAACAAAAGGATTACAATTCCCAAAAAGGCAAGTCCAAGTGCATAAGAATTGATTAATAAAAATTTCCAACCCACATGAAAGGAACGTTCCGTGCCACTGGAAGAAATGAGCAAAGCCCCAAAAAGTGTGGAGGCTTCAATTAAAATCCACTTGAGAACAATATTATCTGTAAACCAGGAGTAAAACAAAGAACCGAAAAAACAAATCTTCAAAATACTCCATAACCAAATGCGAGTCTGTCCTTTGGTTGGCGCCATAACAGAAACCAAAAAAATAACAACAAAGGCCAATACTCCAGAAAGATAAAACAATTCTGCCATCATAATTTTCTCTCCTTTGTGTGCATATGGGGAGAGAGTTGCAAAATTCCACCTGAAACAATGACAAGGATGGCATCCAAAAAGGATCCGAACTCAAGGCCTACGGGAAGACCTTTATCTAATACCATAGTCAAAACAAAAATTCCATTTTCAAAAACACAAAACCCGGCGATGAGAGCAAGCCAGTTTCGCCTAACAACAAAACAAAGAATACCTACATACACAAGTAAAATTACATAAATGAGTCCGATTTTATGAACCGGAATAGAAAGAACAGAAACTCCTTCCGTAATCTTTACCGCAAGAACCAAACCAAGAACCATAAATAACAAAGTGGCAAGGTATCCAAAACGAGGAGCCGTACTTTCGTTCATCTTGGATTTGTTTGCTGTCCAATTCAAAACCCAAGGCGTTAAAATTCCCTTAAACAAAACTACCATCACAATTAGGGAGATGGCATGTTTCCAATCTCCTTCATGTGTTTGCAACACAGGGAAAACCAAAAGAAATCCTTGTACACTTAGGAAAAAAATAATCCGACTCAACCGGTTTTCTACCAAAACAACTACACCGGTGAGTAACAATAATAAGTATATAAAATCGTATATCATGATAACCCCTAAGACAATTTAACCAAAGTGCCTAATATTAAAATCGCAATGAATGTTAAACCCATAAACTCAGGGATCCAAGTCCACTTTCTGCGAACACTATTTGATTCCCAAAACCCAAGAATGATCGCAAGGAGTATGACCATAGGTGCAATCATGAGCTCTCTTGCAAAACTATCCAAAACTTCATTTTTAAATAACTTGGAATGTTCGAGTGCCAACTTCACAAGAAAAACAAGAAGTGTAGAAAGTTTAATGGAACTTGCCAAATCAAAGATTCCCAATTGTTTTCCAGAAGCCTCTAAAATCATTGCCTCATGAACCATTGTTAGCTCCAAGTGAGTTCTTGGGTCATCAAACGGTGGCTTGGCGAGCTCTGCAAGAATTGCAATAAAGGACAAAGAAAGAAAGAGTAAACCGATCAGGGCCCCTTGGGGGCTTACAGAAATTTCAATATGGGACTGGGCAGCAAGGATCATTAAAATAAAAGTGGGTTCGGCCATTACAGAAAGTAAAATCTCTCTTCCCGATGCCATCCCTCCAAAAGAAGAAGCCCCTTCCATCGCAAAACTTACGTATGCGAACCGGTAAAGCGCAAGGAAAAATGGGATGAGGATGAATGGAGCCCATTCAAACAAAACCACACTCCAAATCATCAATGCCGAAAACAATGCAACCCTAGGTGCCAAATGCGTAAAATCGGAAATGTTTGTGTGCGAAATTGGATTTTTTCTTAACGATTTATCCACTTCCCAAAAAAACTGAATTAATTTTGGGCCACGCCTTCCTTGAGCATAAGCACGGACTTTCCGTATAATCCCCGTTAATAGAAAAGGCATTACAACAAAAAGAACAACTAAATAAAAATAATACAATAATGAATTCATCTACAGACCTCCGAAGTCACCCAAAATGAGCAGTGAAAAAATGAAGATCAGAAACATAGAGGAAATTGCCAGGTATTTACTCACATCCTCTTCCTTTGGATGATTTGTGGCAGACATAAGCCCAATACCCAACCTGAAAACGGAAGTAATACCCCTGATGAGAAAGGAATCTACTTTCGATTCGCCAGTTTTATTTAAAAAATAGCGACCAAGTGAATTTCTTAATGGTAAAGAGAATACGGAAGTAGGTATAGAAAGTTCGTGACCACTGTAACCTCCTCCACAATCCCAGTTTTTGGTTTTTGGTTTTCCGAATCGTTTTAATTGATAATGATCATACAAACGGAAGATAAATATAGCACCAATTGTCACATAGGATACGAATGCTAAAGTCCAAAACCAATCCACTAGTTGTGGATCCACAAAAGGACTTAACATCGGCAAACGAACAAAGTATGGTACAACCAATGGAAAGATAAAAATCACTAAAGCCAAACTAAACAAAGAAATGGTGACCCATCTTCTCTTTTGCAAGCTAAACGGTTGGATATTGATATCCTTACCAGGTGTAGACAAAAACAAACTCATAAATAATTTGATGTGAGTGAATCCACCAAGGACAATTCCAAAAAAGATAAAGATCATAGAAGGCAAAAGAAAAACCGAACGACCAATGGGCATATCCAAGATGCGAGCATTCAAGTAAAAGTAAGTTGCTTCCGAAACAAATCCAAGAGTCCCCGGTAGGACCGCATAACTAAAAGTACCTGCTCCAAGCAACAAGGGAGAGATCCCAAGTAGTCTTCCAATCCCTTTTAGTTCATCACTGGAGCTTGAATTTTTGAGTCTTGCTACCATACCAATGGAGAACAATTGAAATGTTTTCGAAAAGGAATGATGAAATAAACTTAAGAAAAACAAAATTCGGAATGAATTACTGAGATTCATGAGTTCAGAATCAACAGAAAATTGAAACATACCTGCTATGATCAAACACAACCAGAGAAAGTTAATCGATTCAACGGAACTATAAGCCAATGATATTTTTGGATCTTTGTGAAAAAAACTGGTGATGCCACCGAAAAAAATTCCGAGTGCTGCTAACGGAAACAAAACTTGGTATATGATTGGATCCAATTGGTTGGGAAGGACATATCTGTAAAAAAGTAATAGTGGGAATACTTCCAACACACCAGCAAAGGCTCCCAATGCATGTGATGGCCCTCCTTCATTTACTTTCGGGATCCACAAATGGAACCCGGAAAATCCAGACTTAATTAACAGGCCGATGAGCAGTAAAATGATACCCACATTGTCACCATCAGGTAACATCACCCAGGCGGACAAAAATAATGCAGAAATCCCAGATGCCAAAAGTAAGGAACCTAAACTTTCAATTTGTTTTTTCCCAAACTCAGTTCCAGAATAAATCAGAATGGTAGAAAATGACGTAACTTCCAAAGCTATTGGGAGGATAAGCGACTTACCCGCCAAATAACAAACACCGAGCGCTGACCAAAAGATGATATAACCGATTGTGACTTTGTTTTTTTCCTTTGGCTCATAAGACTGAACCAACATAAACGATGAAAAACCGATATATGCCTGAATGACAAGACCAACCAAAATGGGAAAGTCCACAGACAAAACATCATAATTAGAAAATAAGAATATAGCAAGCGGCGAAAGCGCAGATATACCCACTAATATCGATCTGAAGATTGAAATTCTTTCATCCTCTAACATAACTACCTCAAAAAATAAATTTTAAAGAAATAAGTGTGTTATGTAAGGTTGGGCGATCCCCGACGATCCGGGAATTTAATAGAGATTATATTAGGAGCAAGGGAGGCAGAGATGAGAAAAGAATAAGATTGAAAGACAGAGATATATACAGGAAGAGAAGGAATGTATAAAAAATTCTCTTCTTCCCCCGGAGGTTCTTCGAAATTTTTCTCACAAGTAAAAATTTCTCCAGACTCGGTAAACTCCGCAACCGACGACCACGATTGTGACTTGCCGATGACTAAAACTGACAGAAGTAGGATGAAAAATATACGTGCTATCAATCAGTTTTACCTTAATCTTGATATTCTCGACTGTCTTATATATGGGAAGTTATTTTTCGTGAGCAATGAAAAAAAAGAATCAGTCTCAAAATCTGTCATCCAAATCCAACATCTAAATAAAACCTTTTACCAAGGTGAGGCCGCTTTCCCAGTATTGAATGACATTTCATTTGAAATCGCTGAGAAAAAACTCGTTACCTTGATGGGACCATCAGGGAGCGGAAAGTCAACGTTACTCAACATTCTTTCAGCCATTGAATCAGCAGATTCAGGACAAATTAATGTATTTGGAAACAACCTGTCCGGTGCTAGTGAAAAAGAGCTTACACTTTATAGACGAAAAACAATTGGCATCGTTTTTCAGTTTTTTCATTTGTTTCCTTATCTTTCTGCGATGGATAATGTTTCTTTACCCTTATTTCTTTCAGGTACATCAAAATCAGTTGCTGAATCCAAAGCAAAGGAAGCACTCTCTCTCGTTGGCTTAAGTCACAGAATAGATTTTACTCCCAAAGAAATGTCCGGAGGCGAAAAACAAAGAGTTTCGATTGCAAGGGCCATCATCCACCAACCAAAACTAATCCTTGCGGATGAACCAACGGGAAACCTAGACTCAAGGGCCTCAGAAATGGTCATGCAATTATTCAATCGATGTGTCCATGATTTGGACATATCTGTTTTTCTTGTTACCCACAATGAACAAATCGGTGAATCAGGAGATGTTAACTTGCGAATGTTAGACGGAAAAATTCTGAACAAATGAAATTTATTTATTATTCCTTTATATTCGGATATTTTAAAGATAATCTTACTAAAACACTATTATCCATCATCGGAATTAGCTTAGGAATTGCCTTATTTGTAAGCACCCAAATCAATGCTTGGCGGGCCGAACAAAGTGTTCTCGATCAAATGGTTGGATACTCGTCAGAAAAATTTATAGGAAGGTATATAGCAAACAACCAAAATCACGGAGCCAATGAAAACTTTCTAAAGGAAGTAGAGACAAATGTTTATGAGAATTTACGTATAGAACCGGAATTACAAGTAAAAGGAAGCTTCACCGTAACAAAAGATCAAATACAGAGTATCCCCATCATAGGAAAAGATATTTTAATTTCCTCTTCCCTAAGCCACTCAAAACAAAAGCAATCAACAATACCTAAATACTTCATTAGCCAAGCCCTTGCCAATAAACTAACTAACCAGGAAAATAAGTTAAATCTATCTATCTGCGATAAAGAAATACCCTTACTGAAGGACAACTATGAAATTCTACCCATAGAAGGTATCTTTTTAGTAATGGATATCACAAGACTTCAAACCTTATGTAACCAGGAGGACCGAATCACTTCCATATGGTTGGTCCAAGAGGAGAATCACACTCCTATTTCAAGAATACCAGAGCTTAATTCTGAAGACTGGACTTATGAATCAAAGGATCAAATTTTAGAGCGGGCAGGGATCGCCCTAGGTTCTTTAAAAATAAACCTAACTATTGTTTCTCTAGTTTCTGTTTTAATTTCTTTTTTTATGGTTTCCAATATGTTCACTGGACTCTATTTATCCAGAAAACGTGAATTCGGAATTTTATTATCCATCGGATCCAGTAAAACTAATAATTTTATATTATTTTTAACCCAAGCTATCGTCATCGGAGCATTGGGTGGCATTCTAGGAATCCTTTTTGGAATTTTTATTGCGAACACCAACTTCTTAACAACCGTTAACACGATTACAGACACAAATCAAATCAATTCTTATCGCAGAATCCCTTCTTTCATCCTTCTTTTCGGATTTTTTATTTCGGTGATTGGATCTATACTCGCCTCTGCTTATAATGCATATAAAACTTTCCAGATCCTTCCTATTGAATTGATTCGCGAACGAGATGAACAAAAACCCAATTTTTTTCTTGGACTTTCTCATCGAAAAACCTTAGGTATTTCCATTCTCTTTGTTCTTCTTGGAATGTCCATTGGACTAGTTAGCTTTGCAAAACAAGTGGTTCCGGGAATGATGGGTGTTGGGTTTGTGATATTTGGATTTGTGTTATTAAACTTTTTGTGTTTACCTTACTTAATTCACCATTTAGACAAAATCCTCTCAAAATTCAAATTCCTACCGAGTATCAAAATTGGACTAAAAGAAATAGAAGCCGAACCTTGGAAACATGGACTTACTGCATCAACTATCATGTTATCAACCTCTCTTGTTCTCACCCTCACAAGTTTAACTGATAGTTATGAACAATCATTAGTTCGGTGGGTGGGTGAAGAAAACAAATCTGACTATTCCCTGATTAACGAAAAAAAATTGAACTCAGGTGAACCTGGAGTTCCCGTAAAAGTTTTTGAGGTTATGACAGAGGATCCGAACTTTTCTTCTATAGAACCTTTTTATGTTGATTCCAAATTTATTGTAAACGGAAAATATTACACCTTACATGTATTAAACTTCCCCAATATCTATAATAAAAATGATTTAATTGTCTCCAAAAACCTATGTTTTTTAGATCAGATTTGTAAGGGTGATACGATCATCGTAAATACAGAATTGAATTCTCGAGTTCCGATGAAAGTCCAAGATGAAAAAGACCATTTTTTTTCAGAACGGGGAACCATCATGATGGATTACTCCTACTTTCATAAAAATTTCAGAGTTAAATTCCTAAACTCAATTCGAATTACAAAAAGCCCTAAACTTTCAAAAAAAGAAACGACAGCCTTGCTTCAAACCATTGCCAACGAATTTGATTTAAAATTTATAGACCAAGTGGAATTAAAAAACCTATATTTAGAAGGAATGAACAAAGTATTTTCTATTTTAGATACTTTAAAGATTTCAGCGCTAATCATTTCGATTCTCGCACTTACAACCTCCCTAGTCTACTTTGTAAGGGAAAAATCACAACTGTTAGCTGGATTAAAAGCAATCGGTATGGATTCATACCAACTTTTTCAAATGATTTATTACCAAGCATTGTTTCTTGTTTCTTTTGGTATTTTTTCTGGGATCCTGAACAGCCTAATACTATCACCAATAGTTATTTTTGGAATCAATCGAAATGCCTTCGGGTGGATACTGGATTTCCAATACCCACACTCATTTGTAGTAAAACTACCGATAATGATCCCCTTGGTCACATTGGCCATTTGTCTAGTACCTTTCTATTTTCTAAAACAGATGACAATTTCGAAAGAATTGAAATATGAATAATTCTTTACCGAAAAAGCACTACCGATAACTTCTATTCATGGCTGGCAGTATCAAGGTTTGTTTGGAACTTGCAGAGATGATTCGAAAAGAGAACCTCGAATCTAGAGAAAAAATTCCGACTTCTGATACACATTTACGAGTATGGTCCTCACAATTATCTAGAACAGAAGAAGATCTGCGAAAGTTACTTACAGCTCTTAGAGATAGTCATTATATTTTTATTGTATCAGTAGTGGCTCCAGATACAAATTTATTTGTTTATGGAGAGGATGCTTATGTTTTTGCAGAACCGTTCATTTTGAACGAACTCAAAAAACACTCAGAAGACACACTCGAAAAACTCTACGAAGCAAGTAATTACAAAAGAAAATCTGCATTTCAAATCACAAGAGAACTTTTCCCAAAAATTAAAGAGTTCAACAATACTCCTCTTGGCCGTTCAATCAATGTTTCGGTGATGCTAGAAGAATTTCAGAGAATGTTAACAGCCCAAAGTTATGAATATACTGACCAATGGCGAAGGAACAGACTCCAGGAAATTTTCAAAGACGAAGTTAATGCGGCTGAAGAATTAGCAAATGCAGCTTCCGTTCGCGAATTAGACCCAACGAAACGAGCCGTAGACCAACTAAAAGAACAAGGCCCAAAAGAAAAAATTGATCAAAACTGGGTCAAGGCGAAAGAAAATTTTTCTACAGAGTTCTTGTTACGTGTTCACTTTAGAAAATACGAATTTGATGTTGTAAAAAAATTGATACAATCCGGTAAACTAAAAGACGAAAAAGATATTAAGTATGTTCGTGATACTCTCCAATTAATGGAGAACAGAATGGAACAAGATAATTTGTTAAAAAGATATTCAACAGAAATGATAGAATTAAGAAGATATGCCCAAGCTAAACTAAACATGCTCAGGCAAAGTGTGGGATCAAAACAAGAAAACTAAGTTTAGTTTTTAAGCCAACCTGATTTATCCAACTGGATATAAACCTGAAAGAAAAACACGACTAAACTGATAAAAATCATTCTTCTTTTCAACGAAAACTGGCTTATGGTATGATTTTGTTTTTCGGGTAAATACAAAAGATAAATGATCAAATTTACGTTAAAAAACAGACCCAAAAATTCATTGGAAAGAATTGGAAACTTTTCCCGAATCGCCGGCGTATAAGTAGCAATCAAAATCAAAATACTTGGCAAAAAATAGACGGGAGTTTTGATATTCCACATCCTATCTTCCGTGAGGTCAGTGATTCGTTTAAGCCCTGTTTCTTTTTCGAGAAATGCCACGAGCTCTTCCTGATTTCCAATATTCACTATCGGGTGAATTTTTTCTTTTGTTTCCAAGACAATACGATCATACCCACGAAACTTATCTGTTGTGATCTGCTCTAGGTCTTTAATTCGGATTGTGGCACAATTTCCATTTGAATCGAATTGTTTGATGGATCCGCCATCAATTTCAATTTTTCCCGAAGAAAGAATTTCGATTTGTTTTAAAAAATTTTTCCTTAAAAACCAAAAGAATAATGCCAATAAAGGAAGAAAGATTGTGAAAAATTGTATCCTACCTGCAGGAGGCACCTGTAGGCTGTTATACGCAACAAAAACAACAAACAGGGAGATTACTGCCCAGGTTCTTTTTAATAACTTATTTCTAAATAAACTTACATCATACAGAAATGTTTTTTGTATACTCATTAAAAAAACTCACTTTTACGAAAGATCGATTCCATTTGAATGCCGGACTTTTCTAAGTTTTCTGCTCCACCCTCTTCTCGATTCAAAATACAGATCCCCTTTGTAACAGAAATACCAGCTTCTCTCAAAACTTGGACTGCTTTTAAAGTCGAGCCACCTGTAGTAATTACATCATCGACAACCAAACAAGACTTGATTTCCTTCCAAAAACCCTCAATTTGTTGCCCCGTTCCATGACCTTTGGCTTCTTTTCTCACAACGAGTGGGTAAATGAGTTTTCCTTTTCTCTGATAGGACAAGGCGATGGAATAAGCAAGTGGGTCTGCTCCCAGAGTCAGTCCGCCGACTGCCTGAAATTCAATTCCCAGTCTCGGAATGATCTCTTCCACAAAACATTCAGCGAGAACAGCAAGCCTCTCAGGATGGAGGGTGATTTCCTTACAATTGAAATAGTGGTGTGATTCCAGCCCACTAGCCAACCGGAAGGGAGCTTCTGAGTAGCGATAGACGTAAGATTTCATCCAAAGGAAAAGTTGGTCACGGAAAGATTGGGACATAGTCCAATTATTCGTCCAATTCTCGTCCGGAAAGTATATTTTTCTCTCGTTAGATTAATTGAGTCGCTCGCAAGGTTTCCCATGGAAGGACAACTGGCGGAACGGAGACAGCGTGATTCGTGAAGTACCTCCTTGGATCACTAGAATTTGTTTCAGGAATCCAAGGAAATTCTAAATCAATGTAAAGAATTAATTCGTGCGAGTTTTATCAGATAAAGTGCCAAGGAAAGTCACAATTTTCTTTGTTTCTTCCTCAGACAAATTCATACCCAATTGGTGATAAGCCATCTTTTGAACTGCCTCATCCAAAGTTTTGACTTGTCCATCGTGAAAGTATGGCCCGGTCAAAGCAATGTTTCTAAGCGCAGGAACCTTAAAGAAAAACTTATCTTCAGACTTTTTAGTTACATTATATAAACCTAAATCTGCAGTTTTATATTCATTTACCTGACCAATCTTTCTGTAAGAATTCCCACCAAGTAAATTTCCTGAATGACAAGAGGTACATCCTGCAGCAAGGAAACTTTTGAAACCTTCTTGTTCTTCTTTTGAAATCGCTTTGTGGTCCCCATTGATAAAATCATCAAATCTTGAAGATGTGATAAGAGTTCTTTCAAATGCAGCAATGGCTCCCGCCAAATTCTCATAAGTGACCGCTACTTTTTCATTTGGGTATGCTTTTGCAAATAAAGCTGGATAATCCGCGTCTTCATTGATTCTTTTTAATACTTCCTTTTCAGAAGGCATGGCCATTTCCACTGGATTGAGAATCGGACCTTTTGCTTGTGCTTTCAAATCTGCGGCACGACCGTCCCAAAATTGAACAAAATGAAATCCTGCGTTGAGAACTGTAGGAGAATTCCTATCTCCATTTTTACCGAAAGCACCTGGTGAAGTTGAAAGGTTGTCCACTCCGGCGCCTTTTCCTTCCACATTGTGGCAGGAGTTACAAGATTGAGTTTCATTAAGGGAAAGTTTTTTCTCAAAGTAGAGTTTTTTCCCAAGGGAAATAAGTGCCTCTGTATCATTTTCGGAACCAGGCATTTTTGCAGGTATGGCACCAATGATTTGTTTGGCTTTTACTTGCAAATCCTTGGTTTCGGGAGAAGGCCCACAATTTGCGAGCGATACGAGTAGAAAGGAAAGTAGAAAAGGTGTAAATATTTGTTTGAGCATATATTTGGAATAGTCCTAAAATTTACTCGGAATCGGCAAGTTAGAAATAATATAAATCCAGTCTAAACTTAGAATCATTTCAATTGTATCAGTTCGATACAATTTGTACGGTCCTAATTCATTTCCAACTCCTCTTTGGGCTTCAGAATCAGCAATTTAGGGCAAATGGATGTCTTCCGCATTTTATGGCAGTGACAAAGAGGAAAAACCAGTCCCCTTTCGCTCTTGGCACGATTTATGCTTATAGTTCCTGTAGACCTTTAGGAGTTGTATATGTTGAATACAAGAAGAACCGATCGAATTGAATCTTTGGATTGGGATGATTTGGTCTTAAAACTTTTTTCAATCAATGACAAACCAGAATTCCTTCTTGCGAAGATTGGAAATATTTCAGAGCTCGGAGTTAGCGGAAGTTTGGACAAGGATATCTTGCTGAAAGACCGAGATCTGATTACAGGGATCATTGAAAGTGACTTAACGAGATCACGAATTTCCTTTAAGGGAAAAATTGCTTGGATGAAAGAAACGGAACAAGGCATCCTATTCGGGATTAAATTTTCAGAAGAGCTGATCCTTCCCAATTTTATCATTGCTAGGTCGATGGCGGAATCCGCAGCTTAAAAAGCAAAAAAATCAGGATTCAAGGCTAGATTCTCACCAGAATCTCTCGATTTGCTTCCGATTTGATCCGATATTATTGGGGAAGCTATGTCCCAAGTCAAACACCTGATCTCTTGGCAAGATTGGAGCGATGGAGAAATCCGGGAACTCCTTGAGTTTGCTGTCTATGTAAAGAAAAATCGCGTTTATTTTTCCGGACATATGGCCGGCAGATCTCTTGCGATGTTATTTCAAAAAACATCTACGAGAACCAGGGTATCTTTCGAGGCGGGTATGACCGAACTTGGTGGGCATGCGATTTTCCTCGATTGGATGGCCTCCAACTTTCTCCTATCTGATATTGATTTTGAAGGGAAATACCTTTCCAGTAACGTAGCCATCATTATGGCGAGACTAAAAAAACACGAAGATCTATTGGTATTAAAATCCGGCTCAACTGTGCCGGTGATCAATGGTTGTTGTAATTTATTTCATCCATGCCAGTCGCTTGCAGACATACTAACAATCGTTATGGACTCGCCTAAGGATTGGCAAAAGAAAAGTATATGTTATATTGGTGTCCATAATAATGTTGCAAACTCTTTAATTGAAATTACGGCAGCCCTTGGTATTCACTTAACTCTAGTAACACCTATTGCATCTGAAGACTCAATCGTGAAACAATCCATAGAAAGAGCTAAGAAAAAAGGAACCATCTCTTGGGAAACCGATGTCAAAAAAGCTGTTTCTGATTCTGATTATGTTTATACTGATACTTGGGTGGATATGGAATATTTCAATGATCCAAAGTTTCAAAAGGAAAAAGAAGAAAGAATCGAATTGATGATGCCCTATCAGGTAAATGCAGATCTATTGAAAAATACAAAAGCAAAAGTAATGCATGATATGCCAATCCATGCTGGTTATGAAATCACAAGGGAAATGGTGGAAAGTGATCGTTCTATTATTTTCACCCAAGCAGAAAACCGCCTGGATGCACAAAAAGCAGTGATACTCAAACTTCTAGAAAACCATAGCTAAACACCTGTTTTCTAGCCAAATACTCAAACAGACAAAATTCTATTTTGACTTTGCCATACAAATTGATTTGCATTTTTTCTTCTGATTTTAGAATCTTCCGGCCAAGGGCAGTCAATTTCGCTTAAGATTCATCTTTGTATTCAAGATTTCTGAACTGAATCGCCTACTAACTTCCCGATCAATCTAGTGTATCAATTACTGTGATGAATTATCAGTAGAGTCTTTACGATTGACCATCCACCCACTAAAGCCGTCTAAAAAGTATAAAAAATCGATTTTATCATCGTGTTCAAAATCAAACGCCTGTAATGCTTCATCGTAACAGCGGAACCAAACAGCCCTTTCTTTTTCGGAAATAGGAAAAACAAAATGGCGCATCCGCATTCGCGCCGGACCCCATTTTTCTATGTAATAACTGGGACCACCTAATACTTGTATCATAAAATCAGCTTGTTTCTCTTTCGCAAGGTTCCAGTCACCTTTAAACATCCACTGAATTTCGGAGGTGGCAACAAGGTCATAAAAATCGGAGACGAGTTTTCGGATGGCAACTTCCCCCCATTTTTCATAGAGAAATTTTACATTCGGGTTTTGGGGAGGCGGACCACCGGCAGGTGTGTAAATATCGTTCGGATCCAAATCGATAGTCAGTATCGCGAAAGGGACAAGAAGGGGAAGTCGAATTTTCGACCGGAGCCGAAGGCGTAGCCCGGATTGGCCCGGCCCCGAGGAACGAGAGGGTTCGCCCCAGAAAAGGAAACTCTTGGGAACTCGCAAGGGAAGTTGAAAAGTAACTGTGTTTCGTGTGAACTTCACCCACCTCGGATTTTGCTATTATTTCCTGGACGATAGGCAAAATTCACAAAACTTGGTAAAAAAATCCGAAAAAGGTATATTAAATGGCACTGACTCACCCGCAATCAGCTCTCTTTGCAGGAGAAAAACCTTTCCCTATCATCCCTGCTTGTGAACACTTCGCTGGATCTGAAAAACTCATCACAAAAGCTCTCGAGTTACAAAATAAACTCGGTGGACTTTTTGATATCACGATGGACTGCGAAGACGGTGCCCAAACAGGAAAGGAAAAAGAACACGCAGAGATGATTGTTCGCATTCAAAACTCTGAACTGAACAAACACAAAATGAGCGGTGTTCGGATTCATGATTATACCAACGAACATTGGCGCGGTGACGTAGACATCCTTGTTCCTGGAGCTGGAAATGTACTCGCCTACATCACAATTCCAAAGCCGACTAAAGCAAGTCAGGTGAAAGAACAAATCACTTACATCCAAGATGCTTGCAAAAAAGCAGGAATCAAAAGAGAAATTCCCATCCACGTTTTAATTGAAACTCACGGTGCCTTAAATGATGTATTCGAAATTGCGGCATTACCTTGGTTGCAAGTTTTGGATTTCGGACTTATGGATTTTATCTCCGGCCACCATGGTGCGATTCCGGCATCTTGTATGAAATCTCCTGGTCAATTTGATCACGAACTTCTTCGTCGTGGTAAAGCAAACCTAGTCGCCGCCGCTCTTATGAATGGTGTGATTCCAGCTCATAACGTAACACTCGACCTTAAAAATATCTACCAAACCTATGCTGATGCAAAACGTGCCCATGATGAATTTGGTTTCTTACGTATGTGGTCGATCTATCCTGCACAAATCCAATCCATATTGGATGCAATGGCTCCGAACTTTGCGGAAACACAAACTGCTTGTGACATTCTCATCAAAGCACAAGACGCAGAATGGGGACCGATCCAACATGACGGCGACTTACATGACCGTGCAACTTACCGTTATTTCTGGGAACTTGTCCAAAGAGCCAAACTCACAGGACAAAAACTTCCAGATGAAGTGGAGAAGAGATTCTTTTCTTAAAGATTAAAACAAATAAGATTAGGATTGGATTTGGTAAGTCAGTTCCCTCTGAGGGGCTACTTACCTAACTGAAGAAAACAGTTTTCCTTTCTAACACCTAATGATGCAGAGGTCCACATTTGTGGGCCTTTTTTATTGCCCTATGGGAAATCGGTTTTTACCATTCCTAAAAAATGCCAAAGAGGGCAGGCAAAAAGCAAGGAGGAAGAGGCCATTCTTTGCAAAAACAGGTGAGTTTTCTACATTTAGCGAACTAAACTCACACGATTTTTCTGTTTTTGTGGATTTATTGTATGTTATATTGATTTTTTGTTTGCAATCTTGGATGGGTCGTTGGCTACTGGCCTAACTTATGAGCCATCTAATCCGAAAATCCAACTTATCATACCCCCTTTTCATTATCCTCCTTATGGTCGCCATAAACCAAACAGCGATTTATGCGCAGGCGGATCCAAGTGCCAATTCTAAAACAGAAGTAGCTACTGAACCTCCCCCACCTAAAGAAGAAAAGAAGGAAGGGTATATAAGCCCGCAAATCGGAAATCTTTCCGGAGAATACTTGCGAAGTTTGCAAGTGACTAGCAAACAAAGAAAAGCCATCCAAGAGAACAAAGGACTTTGGTTTGCTGATAAGTTTCGCGTGGGATTTGGAATTCGACCCAAAGTAGATTCTTTCCATAATACGGATTTTGACAAATCAACTCCCGACAACAGAAACAATGCATTGAACCAAACTCAATTTTATATCTTAGGTGATATCAATGAGAATGTTCTTTTCAAAATTACATTACAAGATGTCCGACTTTGGGGAGGCGAAGTTTTATCCAGCGGAAATGCAGAACAGAAATATGCTGCCATATCTAATGCAGGAAATACTGTCGATACAACCAAACAAAGAGAAATTGCTCTCAATAATTTTACAGGTCTTCGCGAAGCCTTTTTGGATTTAAAAACAACAAATCAAGCCTTTCGTTTGAGGACGGGAAGACAAATCCTTGAGTTTGGAGACGGGCGTAT
This sequence comes from Leptospira abararensis, assembly GCF_016918735.1. Classification (GTDB taxonomy): domain Bacteria; phylum Spirochaetota; class Leptospiria; order Leptospirales; family Leptospiraceae; genus Leptospira_A; species Leptospira_A abararensis. The sequence continues at coordinate 43,105 of NZ_JAFFPR010000009.1, read as the reverse complement.
CCTTGGATCAAGAAATGACAGTTTGAACGGTAACTCCTTTGATGCTCTAAGGTTTACGGGAAAAATTAGCAATCATACGTTCGATGCATTTGGATCTATCATTGGAGCAGAAAACAATTCAAATGGAATTGTATCAAACAACTCTTCTAAGTTAGGTGGCATTGGAGACTCTTACTATGGAGGTTTTCATTACAATTGGAAGGCAGCTGACTGGCTCGGAATCGATTTATACAACTATAGTTTATTTAAACAACAAAGAAGAGCTTCTAACCCTCCCCCTTTATCGGAGACGAGAAACTATCGTGGTGATGACCAATTGAATACATCTGGTTTTCGATTGACTAACCGAACTAAAAACAATGCGCTCCCCGACACAACAGGAATTGACTGGATGGTGGAGGCCGCTTGGCAAACAGGATTCAATGGGGAACGAGTCACACCTGATTGGTTAAATCAAAAAGGCGCTTACACAACCAATCAGAAAACAGGAGAATCTCCGCCTTTATCAGAAGCCGTGCGATACAAAGCAAATATTGTGGCGGTTCAACTAGGATACACCCCGGTAAAAGAATTTCGTATCGGCGTTCAATATGTGCAAGCCTCAGGAGATCCGAATCGTAATGATTCCAGTGTCGCCACATACAATCCCCTATTTGCAACCAGACGTATGGCTGGGGGTTCATTGCCTTTTGCAGGGAACGGAAACTCAGGACTTGTTTTTTGGCAAAATAGTAAAGACTACTCATTACATTTAAAATATGAAACTTCGAACTATGGAACTTTTATCATCAACCCCCACTGGTATTATAAAGTGAAATTACAAGATGGGTATTATGATAATAATAACTATGTAGCTGGAAGTAAAGCCACAGGAGAAACAGCATCCACTGAAGATTATTTCAATACAGAAGCCTATAATCCAACCAAACCAAGCTTAGGAAAACTAGTGGCCACTGAAGTGGACTTTATATATATCATCACTCCCTTTGAAAATGTATCTTTCTGGTTTGGAGCGACTGTGATTCGTGCCGGAGATGCCATCAGAAACCAAAAGAACAATCCGAATGAACCAGACCCACTCCATAGATACGACTTAAGTCCCACTGCCACTATGGCTACATTCCAAACTGTATTTGCGATTTAATGGAAGATAATTGGTTTAGTGAAAACTAATACGAACGGAATGGGAACATAAAAATCAGGCTCCCATTCCAAACGATAGACTTCATTTTAATTTAAACCTTTCTACTTGAGTGGAAAGGTATGATGCTTGGGAGGCAATTTCTGCTGCAACGATTGTTAATTGATCGGAGCCAGTAGCTACATCTTGAGTTCCATTAGAGATACTAATAATGGTTTTGGAAATCTCTTCGGTTGCCCTTTTTTGTTCAAAAACTGCATCTTCAATTTGTAAATTTAAATTGGTAAGTAAATTTGAATTTTCTGCAATGTCTTTTGCATTGTTTTCCTGCAATAAGACAGAACCGAGTACTCTTGTAGCAGAGGTTTCAAATTCTTTCACTCGGCTATTGAGGAGGTTCAAAACTTCTGCGGCTTCCGTAACTTTTTTGTTTCCATTCTCTACCGCAGAGTTTGTGGATATCACAAGATCTCCAATTTCCTTTACGGATGCCCCTGTTTGTAAAGCGAGTTTTCCAATCTCTTCGGCAACGACAGCAAATCCCCGACCTGCATCTCCCGCACGAGCGGCTTCAATGGCGGCATTGAGAGCCAATAGATTTGTTTTTTCAGAAATTTCAGTAATAATATCCAAAACTTCGCTGATTCGTTCCGCCTTTTCCCCAATATCTTCCATCGCACGAGTAGATTCATTCATCGCTGTCTCACCAACAACCGCATGTTCCCTTGATTCCGAAGCAAATTTAGCAAGGTATTCCATTTCTTTATTAATATTTTGAACTTCTTCGCGTAGAGTTAAGACTGATCTATCGATCTCTTTCATTTTTACAACGGCTTCTTCCATCGACTTACCAACATTATCTGCCGAAGCGGATAATTCTTCAACTGCAGCAGAAGACTCTTCGGCTGCAGAAGCTTGGGTTTGCGAGGTATCGGATAAATTTCGAGAAGTTGAAGCCATTTTATTGGATTGCAGTCCCAACTTATCCACTGTTTGTTTGATATCACCAATAATGGATACTAAACTATTTTTCATTCGATTCATCGAATGTAACAAACTTCCAATTTCATCTTGGTTGATCTCTTCGGCATCCGTTGCTAAATTTCCATTGGCAATCTGAGAAGAAAACTCCATCGCTTTTTTCAAACGTAAACTAATTTGTTTTTTAAAAACAAAATTTAGGAAAAATAGAACAACAATCAGAATGGCAATGGAAATCAAAGTTGAACTAAGAATTACTTTAGAAATTTGATCGCTAAAGATCGAATCAGGAATGCTTACTTGTAATGCCCAAAATTGTGGATCTTTTCCAATATGGAAGGGTGAAAAATAATGAGTGTATCCTTCATGTTGGATTGTAAACATTTTACCCAATTTTAATTTTTCTAAATAAATTTTCAAATGATCAGGGTTTTCAATTTTTTTCCCAAGTTTAGTTTGGTCTTGTCCATACATCACATAAGTTCCGTTAGAAGACAAAAAAGCGATATGACCTTGTCCGCGAAAAGGGCGAGTGTCCCCGATTTTTTCCTGTAGCGTACTTACATCCAAATCAATTCCAGCGGCACCTTTAAATACACCTTTGGGGTAGATAGGAACAACAAGTGAGATCATTTGGATTTTTTTCCCACCTGCAATATATTCATAAGGCCCAAATACTTTTGCTTTGTTGGTTTTTTTTACTTGAAGATAGTAGTCACCTGCCCCATTGGGATTATCATAATCAACAAGCGCTTCTAAATTGATTTTCCCATCAGGTGTGTGGTGTAAATACGGTATGAATCTTCCAGTTTTGTCATGGCCAGGTTTGCCTATAAAAGCGGAATCCCTTCCTTCATAACCATTGGGTTCATAACAAAGCCAAATGGCAAAGATATCATCGTTACGTTCTAAGATTTCTCTCATACTACTAATCATTGATTCACGTGGAGGAGATGTATAAAACAAAGCAAAACGAAATCCTCGGATAACACCCATCATTGCATTTAGGTGTTCTTGAATTTCAAAGGACCATTTTTCAGAAGTGATTTTTGAATTTTCTTTGATTTCCGCATTGAGGTCTGAAGCGGTGCGATAGATTTGAAAGGTGGTTAAAACAACAAAACCTATAAATAAAATCCCTGCGATGGATAAAGAGACCCTTTGTCGTATACTCATAAGGATCGATCTTAGGCCGATTAAATTTTTTGTAAATATATTCCCGTATCTAAAGATTGAAATCCGAACTTAAGATACAAAGTATACGGAGCTATTAACACATAAATCGATCTTTTGGGGAGATTTACTAGTCTGAATTCGCTGATAAACGGTAGGGAAAGGAATTTGTCTCATTAGAGCAGCTTACCAACAGAACCAATGTCAGGGAGGTAAACCCTAGTTTCGGATATAAATCCAATAAGGTGATCGCCGTTATTTATTGACAAAGTAACCGAATAAAAAGCAAGGGATCTGCAATGGCAAATCCCCTTTGTTTTTTGGTTTCGATTTTATTTTTCGAACCTAAGAGTTCTTTTGTAAAAGTTTTCTGTCTTAATTATTTCTTAAGCTTAGTTTTCACTTTAAAGTTCTTATACTCAACATATTCAATATCATCCACTGCTAATTGGAATACACCTTTCGTGGAGTGAACAATAAAAATATCACCTAATTGCGCCACTACGGCACCAGAAAGCACATCTCCATTGGATTTGTGAATCGTCTCTAGAACACTGTAATGGTTGTGAATTTCTTCCTCATTGTCCAAACCCGTCTTTACTGCATCCGATGCAATTTTGTTCAATGCTTCCGATCTTTTTTCTTCGTGTTCTTTTTCAATGGTGGCAACGGCAGCTTCCGATCCATTATTTCGTGATTCGATTTGTTTTTGGACTGTTTCGGGAGCTATGGAAACAAGAGTATCAGCTTCTGCTTTCTCTTGGGGAGAAACGATACTTTCTGCTTTGGTGAGTCCACTATCAAAATCGGTAAAACCTGCCAATTGTTCGTCAGTGAGCGCATTGGCAGCAACTTTCGCATTAATCAAATACACAAGTTCGTTTAAATTAGGATTTACTTCCAATCGTTCTCCCGGCTCTAAAACCACTTCATTTTCTTCTAAGGTCTTCACCAAACGATTGTAATTTTCGATAGAAAGTCCTTCATTGATCTCAACTAACTTAGGAGAAGTTTTAAAAACAACAGCAACTGCTCCTTCATATACTTTAACTTTAGGTACAGATCCTTTTTCTAATTCAAAAGAAAATACCGTCCCGCGAACTCCAGCGACCATGGTCGGAGATGTGACGGATAGGTTTTGTCCCGATTTTAGTTTTACTGATTTTACGAGAAGGTTTCCTGCCCACAAATGGATGTCTGTATTCGGTCGGTTTTCCCCAGAAATGTCTCGAAACAAAACATCGGAATTGTCTTTGATGCGGATCACCTCCCCTCTAAAAGTTTGTAAATCCACCCTGCCTAATTTGGTAAGGACTCGATCTCCAGGGCGGACCACGTCACCGATCTTTGCCTTGGATTCCTTTCCTTGCGAAGTAATGATTATATCTCCTTGTAGGAAAGTGATAACGGCACCGGCAGTTTGGTCGTTTGTTTGATTCGATCCAAATTGGAACCGATTGCATTGTAATGATAATAAGAAGATGGTAAGTAATGTAATTGTAGTTTTCATATTTTTTTCCAACTGATCCCCGTAATAAGAGAAACAACTCAGAATAATTCCATTTTCAATTCTGTAAAAACAAAATCTATTTTTCAGGAAATTAAAGCAAATTTTGCTCGGAACCATAGAAATTGACACAAGAATGTAACCGAAGCAATCAGAATTAGGCCAATAAACAAGAGTTTACCGCTCCTACTATAACTTAGCAAAGGGGGTAGGTAAAACCCAAGTCCCTAACATGGGATTCTGAAAAAGAAAGGAATACTAAGGAAAACCCTTTTCAAACTATTCCTTCAGCTCGGAAATTTTTTTTCCAACATGGGAAGCAGGACTAAAAAATTTAGCCCTGCCTATCCTTTGGGAAGAGTAGATACTACTGTGGCCGGAACAAACGTAGGAGATGAGAGAGGCGAAAAAGAAAAAGATTCCCGACTCCCAGCCGAACAATTCCATTCCCATAATCGCAGAAGCAAGTGGTGTATTACTGGCTCCCGCAAATACAGAAATAAAGCCAATCCCAACAAAAAGTGTTAGGTGAGCTGGGTCAAAATATCCAAAAATATTTCCCAAACTGGCACCGATAAAAAATAGGGGGGTCACCTCCCCTCCCTTAAAACCAGAACCAATCGTAATGGCAGTGAGGAGTAACTTAAAAAGAAAAGATTCCCATGGCAAAGATTCGATAAAGGCAGTTTGAATGGTCGGAAGTCCTAAACCAAAATAAAAAGGTTTCAGTCCAATCAAAAATAAAACAACAAGAATGCTACCTCCAAACAAAGGTCGTAAGGGAGGATACTTTATCCATCGAGAAAACCATTCCGATAGTTTATGTACAAGCCAACTAAATAATTTGGCAATCCATCCAGAAGAAATTGCAATAACCACCAAACAAAGAATAACTGTTACACTAACATCGAATGGAATTGTTGGATAATGAGAATGACTAACTCCCCAGGCCAAACAAACTAAGTGCGATAAATAGGCTGTAACTAAGGAAGGAAAAAACAATTTCCAACGATAGCTTCCTACCCGAATCACCTCAATAGAAAAAATAGCGGAAGCAAAGGGAGTTCCAAATACAGAGGCAAATCCTGCGCTCATACCTAGTATAATCAATATTTGTTGTTCCTTCGGATTTAAACCGAACAGACGAACCAATTGGTGGGAGATAGATCCGCCCATTTGCACTGCCGTCCCTTCCCTTCCTGCAGATCCACCAAAAAGATGAGTGATGAGTGTTCCGAAAAAAACAAAAGGAGCCATTCGAATCGGAATGATGGAGGTGGGCGAATGAATTTCTTCTAATAACAAATTATTTCCCTTATGAACATTCTTTCCATAATGAAAATAAAACCATCCAATTCCAAATCCAGCGAGAGGAAGAAAATAAACAAACCAAGGTTTTGATTCTCGAATTTCGGTTACCGAATCCAATGCAACTAAAAAGAGTGCAGAGGCAGATCCAACAAACAATGCAACCAATACAATGATGGCTGTCCATCTAAGAAAATTAAGTAGGTGGAAAATTTCAAAAGAATTGGAACTAATTTCCTCGTTTGGTGGGAATTCCATTGTCATCTACCTATCCATCAAATAGAATCAATTCTCTTACGAAAACCAACTTTTCAAAATCGCTAAAATCCAATACTTAGGTGTTGACCTAAGTATCATAATCTGATATTATGCCAATATGGTAAAAAGATCCTACAATATTGATGTTGTTTTGCAGGCCTTGTCTGACCCAACAAGACGGCAAGTCATTGAACGACTGGGTATGGGTCCGGCAAGTGTTAGTGATTTGGCTGCCCCTTTTTCTATGGCAATGCCTTCCTTTATGCAACATTTAGATATTTTAGAATCTGCTCAACTGATCTACACCGAAAAGGTAGGTAGGGTGCGAATCTGTTATCTCAATCAAAATCCATTTTCAGTCATGGAATCTTGGTTGCAGGTTCAAAAATCATTATGGGAAACAAGACTGAATCAATTGGACTCATTCTTATTAAAAACAAAGGGGAAAAAAATATGAGTAACGAATCGAAAGAAACATTCAATCCCGAATTGGACTTGATGTTAGAGAGAATTGTAGACGTGCCAGTGGAATTGGTTTGGAACGCGTGGACAAAACCAGAACAATTAATGCATTGGTTTACACCCGCTCCGTGGAAAACCATTGATTGTAGAATCAATTTACAACCCGGTGGAGAGTTTTACACAATGATGGAATCACCGGAAGGGAAACATTTTCCAAATAACGGATGTTTTCTGGAAGTTGTTCCTTTAAAGAAACTTGTTTTTACCGATAGTTTACTTCCTGGGTATCGACCTTCGGGGAATAGTTTTATGACTGCCTTTGTCACAATGGAGAGTCTGGGCAGTGCGACCAAGTATAAGGCCATAGCAAAACACAAAGACCCAGAAACGAAAAAACAACACGAGGAAATGGGATTTATGGATGGATGGGGAACTGCCCTCGACCAACTGGTAGCCTATACCAAAACCTTACCTAAATAAGAGTAAGCAAACAAAGGTTCGCTGCTATACAGGAACAGCGGACCTTTCGAGGGCTTCAATTTCCTTTTTTTTATCTTTCATCAAAGTTTCGGCTGCAGCTAAATAGGTTTCAAAAGTAGAATAGTCTTTGGCTTTGATAGATCCGCAAAAATGGAAATACACAGTTTTTGATTTTTTTAAATGGGAATATTCTTCAAGATCAGAATAACCCATCATTCCGCTCACAACAAAAACGTCCAAATCCACATGAAATTTATAGGCAATTTTCATCACCCCTGTTTGGAAAGGTTTGACTTCTTCGGTAAAAGTTCTCTCCCCTTCTGGATATAAAAATATTGATCTTGTTTTTAAAACCTTAAGCACATCTGTTTTGAAGTTTCTGAAATTTGGTTTTTTTTCAGAATAAATTACAGCCTCCACAATTGTTTTGTGCATCATGAGAGGAATGATTTTATATCTTTGAATGATATCTCCACCTAAATAAGATAATTTTACATCTTTAGATTTGGACAAATAAGGAAGAGCTACGATTAAGGGAACTTCCATTGCATTGGTATGGTTACAAATTAAAAAACGATTATTGCCATTGGGATCCCAATTCCCCTGTTCAAAATGTAACGTTCTACCAGTGAGTAAGAAAAAAGAACGATACCAAAAATAACCAAGATAATTATTGATGCGATTGGACCATCGATCAAGGCCAGTAATTTTGAAAATATAAGAGAAAGAAAGTCCGATGGGAAATAGAATCACAAGGATTGGAATTGCATAACATAATACAACATAGAATTGGAGTTGGCCCATGTGAGAATAGGAACTCACACCTGAGTCTGGTAAACAAGAATTCGACTGAACTGTCTTAAAATCTAAATATTTTTAAAGATATCGAAAAATGGATCAAACAGTCAGTTCTAAAAGAAATTTAGAAGATGGATTTCTAACGATGCTAATTTTACCTTCAATTTGATCCACAAGCATACCAATCAATTGGAGACCAAACCCTGGCGAGTGTTCCAAGGAAATGGATTCAGGAATTCCGACTCCATTGTCAGAATATTCTAAATATAGTTTTTTACCTTCACGAAAGATTTTTAAACCGATCTCAGCATTAGTGATTTCGTTGAAGGCATGTTTCATTGAATTGGTGATGAGTTCGTTCAAAATGATACCTAAAGAAGAAAGAAGTTTTGCGTTTAGCTCGATTGGTTCTTCGAGGATATCCATCTTCACTTCTACATTTTTCGGGAAGATACTGACAATTTCGTTAAAGATAGCCGGGAAATAATCTTGTAAAGATACAGTATTGTCTGTTTCAGAATGATATAATTTATCGTATAAAACAATCATACTTTTAACTCGTCCCGCAGCCTCATAGAGAATGGTCTGAATGGGAGTTTCACTCTGAGACCTTGCTTGAAGAGTTAACAAGGTAAAGATGGAACTCATATTGTTTTTTACGCGGTGGTGGATCTCTTTGAGTATATTTTCCTTTTCGTGTAATAACTTTTGAATTTTGGATTCGGAAAAATTGCGGACACTTACATCTCTTAAAATTACCGTATATAATTTTTCTCCCTTCACAGAAATCTGAGAAATAGAAGCTTCAATTGGGAACTCCTCCCCATTGGAACGAAGACCTCGGATCTCACCGAGAGCACCCATGGCCCTTCGACTCACACCCGTTTTAGAAAACGAATCGATATGGCTGTCATGTTGGCTACGGAAATCCATAGGGATCAAACGATCTAAACCTTGGCCGATTACATCCGTGGATTGGTATCCAAACATTTTTTCAGCAGCACCATTGAAGAGAATGATTTTTTTGGATTGGTCAATGCTGATGATTGCATCCATTGCAGATTCAATGATTTGTGTGAGTTTAGCCTCCGATTCGCGAATACGATTCATAGCATTCAAACGTTCGGAAATATCTCTACCGACAGTAATATAACCAATAGGTAAATCACTTTCATCATTCAAAAGTACTTGGTTGATTTCGATGTTACGGAGACTTCCGTCTTTTGCAAACTTAACCACTTCACCAATAAAACTACCTTCCAAATTAACTTTTTCAATCACTTGATCGCTAGTCAGTTGTAGATAGTCTGTTTTTAAAACTTCTAAAACGGATTTTCCCATCACTTCTTCCGCTTTCCAAAGGTAAATTTTCTCTGCAGCTTTGTTCCAATAATTAATTGTATGATTAAAATCCGTTCCGATAACAGCATCCAATACATTATTTAACATATTGGCTTGTTTAGCAATTTGACTTTGGACATTGTATTCTGCCGTAATATCTCGAAAAACGAGCACAACTCCTTTTGTATCTCCATTCAGATCTTTTATGGGAGATCCTGAATCAGAAATTTGATATTCGGCTCCATCCTTAGAAAGAAGGACTGTATGATTGGCAAGGCCAACAATAGAATTGGTTCGCAGTACTATATCTACTGGATTTTCCACCAAACTACGTGTTTTTACATTCACAATTTTGAATACATCGCTTATCGTAAGTCCAACCGCTTCATCATGTGTCCAACCTGTTAATTTCTCAGCAATGGGATTCATACGAATAATTTTACCATCGCTATCCGTGGCAATGACTCCGTCACCTATCGAATGTAATACGGTTTCTAAATGTTCTTTTTTGCTTTTGGTTAGTTCGTTTGCTTCAAAAAGTTTGAATGCCATCTTGATGGAAGCATCAAGTACAGTAAACCCGGAGTTTTTTACTACATAACCATAGGATGTGATCGTTTCTGTTTTTTTTACGATCTCTCTTTCTGTATGAGAAGAGAGAAAAACAACTGGAATTTCTTTATGATTTAATATTTCTGTAGCAGTTTGCGTTCCATCCAATCCTCGCCCCAAATCGATATCCATTAGGATGAGATCGAAGGGTTTACCCTCAAGAATGATGAGTTGGATGGCATTTTCTCCATTGGTTACATGGGTTACAACATATCCCCCCTGCTCCAATTGGTTTTTCTCAAACATGGCGAGAATCGCTTCATCTTCAACTAACAAAATGGATTTATCAGCGACTAAAGTCATCAAACATCCTTTGAGAACTCCAACACGGGGGCATTGGGAATTCACAGACTACAAATGATGCCAAAAATGAAATTTAATTCAACCAAATATTTAGAATTTTTCTAATATTAAAATTTACTTTAAATCCCTCTCTGTTACACAAATCTCTGTTAGTTCCTGTTTTTTAGTACATACACAAAAATGGACAGACCCAAAACGATGAAATAGAGAAATCCCAAACCAACCATCCAATTCCCTAACTTACTATAGAGTGTAGGAACGGCGGTTGTTGGTACAGAAGCGACGAGAACTCCATCATTTTCCTCGTAATAATCGAGTGTTCCTTTGGCACGACCATAAGCATCATAAACTCCCGAAAGAGCCCCACGGGTAGAGCGAACGATGGAAGTTCCATTTTCGATTCCACGAAGGACCGCCATTTCGGTATGGAAAGGATTGATTCCCTTCCAGTCAGAAGCAGGAATAAAAGTGATTCCTGTTCCTAAATCAGAATGTGTTTTTGTTAGTTGGAGGCTATCAAAATCATAACAGATAGCTACAGACATCTTTCCCCATTCGGTTGTAATGACTCTGATTTCGGAAGGGTTATGGGAAACTGGCTCACCTGGTGGAATGAATTGTTTGAAATAAATTTGGCGAGTGGATCCGTCCTTTCCGATCCAATGCAATTTGTTTTCCATAAAGAAATCTTTTTCTTTGAGTGGGACAATATAGGCAGCAATCACTTCGATTTCACTTTCTTTAGCTAAAGCAGATACTTTTTTTAAAAACGAATCTTCATCCTTAGGATGGATCATTACAGCTCCTTCATTCCAAACAACTACCTTCGCACCCTCCTCTGCTGCCTGTTGGGTTCTTTGGAAAATAAGGTCGGTATTCTTTTGATTCTGGTCAGGATCCAACCAAATGGTTTGGATTTCCATTTTGGAAGTTACAGTTCCTACTTTAATGGAATTTCCTTCGATGGGAATGGTAAGACGAACTGTTCCATAAAAAGACAATCCCACTAAAAGTAAAGAACAGGTGAATAAAGAAAATTGTGAAGACTTTGAGATTTTAGATTCAGAAATATATTCAGATAAGGATTGATCGATACTTACGTTCACTAAATAAATAAGAAAACTAATCCCCGTGGCTCCAAATAAGGAGGCAGATTGTATCAAAATCAAATTGTTGATTTGACTATTAGCAAACATCCCCCAAACACCTAACTCGGATCCATAACCACCCACCCACTCCACAATGGTGAATAAAAAGGCAAAACTTAAACTAGATGAAATCTGTTTGGGGAATCTTTTCCTACCTTGGTTCCAAATCCAAAGTAGGAAAGTAAATACAATACCACCTTGGATACCCGAGAGGATAGCTATCCCAATGTGAAATGGTTCCGAAACAATCCGCATGGTGGATGCAATTTGAATTAAAATAAGTGCAATCAGTAGTGTTCGAATGGAATACCCTAATCGAATGTAACGTAAAAAAGGAATAAGGGTTATCCAAGCAAAGATAGGTATGTTCCAATTCATCCCTGTAAAGCCAAGAAAAACCCCACCAAGACATAACAAAAACCACTTTTGATCTAAAAATTTTATCATAATTCCCTTATATAAATATATCTTAATTTACTTATTATTAATAAATTTCATTCTTTTATTTTTCCACCAGCTCCTCTCCACAAATAATACAGAGAATTAAGCCAAAGTTTTTCTAAGTTTTGGTTCAACTGAAAAGAGAGAATGGGAACTCCAAAAAAACAAGATGCGATTGCCATAGAAAAAAATTTCCAATCAGTAGATGTTGGGAGTTCCCCATTTTTGGCAGCGACAGATAATGCCTTCCGGATGATTCCTTCGACCCCATCAGCATCCAAATCTTCAATACCAACGATCTTAGGAAAGAGTAACGCTCGTTCGGCTTTTGTGAGTTTTTGTTGTTGTAAGGATTTACGAGTTTTCGCCTGAAAGGATATGATTTCCAGAAGGATTCTCGGGTTTTTTTTGGATTCCTTTGCAGTATAACGAAATAAGGCAGAAAGCATCCCAAGTCCAGATCCGGACAATTTTTTCTCAAGAGCAAACACCGAGACCTGTAAACTCCAAATTTGGATATAATGCAGGATCAAATCACCCTTCTCTGGAAAATAATTATAAAAGGTTGGTTCTGATACCTCAGCTATTCGGCAGAGTTCTTTGATTTTGATTTCTTCAAATGATTTTAACTCTAGTTCTTTTAGGAAGGCAAAGGTTAAATTGGTTCGAGTTTTAGCAAATTTGATTTCTTTCAGTGGAAAGGAAATCAGTGGATCCGAATGTTTATCAAAACCCTGAGGCATACATAATTATAGCTAACAATATTTTTATAGTCAACTTTAATTATTTCATAAAACAGTCCAAACTATGAACTTATAAGAAAATTTTTGACGAAAATAAGGAATTTAGTTTCTTAAAATGTGGCTTTGTGATAGAAGGAAGCCATTGGGTGGCGGGTCTAGTTCCCCACCCAATTCAGGGCGGGGAGATTATATCCGCGCGGAAACTAAATCCAATCCCTATTTCTTCGCATGAGGATGTGCATTCCGATACACTTCCTTCAAACGGTCCCTTGATACGCTTAAATATATCTGGGTAGACGACAAAGAAGCATGACCGAGTAATTCCTGTACCGCGCGAATATCGGCTCCCGCATTCAATAAATCGGTAGCGAAGGTATGTCTAAATTTATGCGGAGTGATAGCTTTTTCCATTCCCATCACCACTCTACGTTCGGATAAAATATAACGAATCCCTCGGGTTGTTAATTTTCCACCACGTTGGTTAAGGAAAATTTCTTCAGGGCCTGCGGTGCCCCTTTCTTCTAAATACTCTCTTAACGCAACTTGTGCTTCGTCACCAATAAAGACAAAACGTTCTTTACGTCGTTTCCCCATTACTTTTAGGGAAGTTAATTCATGATTTAGATCACCTAACTTAGCATTCACTAACTCAAACACACGTAGCCCCGTGCTATACAATACTTCTACAATGGCTTTGTCTCGTTTACCTAAAACTTCTGCTTTCTCTCCATCTTCGTAATCCAAAATGTCTTCCGTTTCAATTTGTGTAAAATTTTTAGGTAACTTCTTTTTGGTTTTCGGAAAACTTACCTGCAAGATGGGATTGGCTCCAATTTTCTCTTCTCGGAATAAAAACTTATAAAAAGTGCGCAGTGAAGATAGTTTACGACTCTGGGTTCGTTTGTCTTGTTTCTTTGTTGCTTTCAAATCTGCAAAGTAGGCCCGCACATCCAAAACATCGACTGTCAAGATATCGATTTCTTCTTTCAAACAAAACTCAAAGAAAAATTTCAAATCACGCAGATAGGCAAAAAGAGTATGTTCCGAATAATTTTTTTCTATCTTTAAATAAGTCCGGTAACTGCGAAAGAGTTCAGCCATGGCTTGTGGGAAATGGTCGGGGATTTGGACTTCAAGAGCTGGCAGGGTCATACAGAAAGAATATCGGCAAAGTTTTCTTTCTCCTAGGGCAAAAAAATACTATACAAGTACTTACATTTTGTTTAGTGTTGAAAACGGAAAAAAAAGACATAATCCAGAAAAAATTCCCTCCCTCGTCTCATTTGTCCCAGGTCTCATGCATACTGGAGTCAATCTGGAAGAGAAAAAGAGTGGAATTCGGAAGGGATGGGTTCATCCTTGAAAGAGTCGGTCAGGTAAGTTTTTTAAAACCATCCGGCTTATTCCCCTACCTAGTCTTTCGGAACACCGATTTTAGGAGAACGTTTGATTCATGAAAAAAGAGAAAGCTGACAAGGCTCAAGAAAAAGAAACCGACCAAAGAAAGCAGGCCATTGACGCTGCCCTAGGCCAAATCGAAAAACAATTTGGTAAAGGTTCCATTATGCGCCTTGGCGCCGATACACGTATGTCAGAAATGAACGTAGTATCCACAGGTTCTTTGGATCTAGACATCGCCTTGGGGATAGGCGGGTTTCCTTCCGGAAGAATTCTAGAAATTTATGGACCAGAGTCTTCTGGTAAAACAACACTCACGCTTTCTGCGATCGCAGAAACGCAAAAAAAAGGTGGGATTGCCGCCTTTATCGATGCGGAACATGCCCTCGATCCTTCTTACGCCAAAAAACTGGGCGTGAACGTCGACGACCTTCTAGTAGCCCAACCGGATAATGGGGAAGAAGCTCTCGAAATTTGTGAATCCTTGGTTCGCTCTAATGCGATTGATCTCATTGTCATCGATTCGGTTGCCGCTCTCGTTCCGAAAGCGGAAATCGAAGGTGATATGGGAGATTCCCATATGGGTTTGCAAGCCCGGCTCATGTCCCAAGCCCTCAGAAAACTCACAGGAACCATTTCTAAATCCAATACCACGGTTATCTTTATCAACCAGATCCGTATGAAAATCGGTGTGATGTTTGGAAGTCCAGAAACCACTACGGGTGGGAACGCCTTAAAATTCTATGCTTCGATCCGTTTGGACATCCGTCGTATTGAGACTCTGAAAGAAAAAGAAGAACCTGTGGGAAACCGAGTTCGCGTGAAAGTGGTGAAAAACAAATGTGCTCCACCTTTCCGCCAAGCCGAGTTTGATATCATGTATGCCACCGGTATCAACAAAGAAAGTTCTCTCATTGATCTTGCCGTTCGCCATGACCTCGTTGGAAAAGCAGGTTCTTGGTATTCCTATGGTGGAGAGAAGATTGGACAAGGAAAAGAACAAGTCAGACTTTTCTTTCTCGAAAACCCAGACATTGCATTCAAAATTGAAAACCAAGTGCGAGACCTCAATGGACTTCCTCTTGTGGACCAAGCAAAGATCCAAACAAGAGAAGTGAAATCCATTGAAAGGGATCCGAAAGAAACTAAAGAAACAAAATCAAAACAACCAGTTAGTTTCTCCACCGAAGCAGACGGAGATGTTGCTGTCGGAGAATAGACAAACACGGCTTTCTTTTTAGGAACCATTGACCGGTTCGGGGTTTCCCGGGCCGGTTTTTTTTTGCCAAATCAAACGAAGCGAATTCCGCTTACACAAAGAAAAATCGAAGTCCTTCTATGAAAAAGGATGTCTGGAAACGGTCTTCTTACAGATTGGCCCTGATACCTTCCGAATCTTATGACAAAAAAAATCATTCTCTTCCTATTTATTTTTTCCCTCCAATGCCAAATCCAAGAAAAAAAAACAGAAACTGCATACCGTGAAACAGAAGTTTACGATGAATGGGCAGGACTAAGTGAAACCGATCCACTCCATAAAAAGGAAATGGATCTCAGTTGGAATCAACTAACAAAGAGAAAGGATACAATCATTCAATATCTCAAAGGAAAAAATTACAGGCCCAAAGTCAAAACAGTCATTTATCCTTTTAGTGGAATCGATGTTTTGAATCTATTTTCGTTTTATCCCGATTGTGATCGTTATGTGTTATTCGGCTTGGAAGATCCAGGTTATCCCAACCAGTATACGTCGCTAACTGATAAAGAAAAACAAATCGTAAAACAAGGAATTAGAAACCTGTCGGATCACTTAGCGGGAAGAAACTATTTCACTTACCGAAAAATGAAGGAAGAAACTAAAAAAAAGGAATTAAACGGCGCCTATCCTGTTTTTGTTGCCTTTCTTCGACGAATGGGAAAAGAAATCCTAGATTCCAAAGAAGAAGAAATCGTTGGGAAAGGAATTACTTATAAAGGATTCACAATCTCACTCTATGACACTAAACTAAAAAAACATGAAACACTAACTTACTTTAAAATATTCTTAATTGGTAACGAAGGGGTTGCTCGTGACGGATTATACGAATATTTTTCAGAACTAGGGAAAGTAGGAATTTTCACAAAATCAGCGGAGTATTTATTTCATGGGGAAAAAAGAAAATTATTCCGTGATCTCCTGCTAAAAAATGCAGAATTTGTAGTTCAAGATGAGTCCGGTTTTCCGATTCGGTTTTTTCCAGAAGAGAGCTGGAAACGGCAAATTTTTGGAAGGTATGAAAAATCTTGGAATTTATCTGGGGCAGTTGTCCCTGACGTCCAACCAGAACTGAAAAATCTTAGTGAGATGACAAATGATACAGCCTTACCTTTTCCTTTTGGTTATGGTTATTTAGGTACTAAGGACAACCGTCAGTCGGCTGTCCTCGTCTTCGAAAAGAAATAAAAAAAGTCTAAGATCGAGATTAGAATTGGGATTTCCATTACTCTACAGTAGTGGGATCCCAACAAGTTCGAAAATCTTCATTCCAACCAGCAATTTCCTTCATATCTGCTTCTGATAAAACAAAATCATATACATCCGCATTCTCTCGAATGCGTTCTGGATTTTTTGATTTTGGAATGACTACATGGCCTGCTTGCAAAGACCAACGAATCAAAATTTGCGCATTTGATTTTTTATATTGATTCGCTAGTTTTGTGATACGGGAGTCTTCCAACTTTTGTCCATGAGCAAGCGGACTATAGGCTTCGAGTAAAATTCCTTTTTGGATACAATATTCTTTTAGTTTTGTGTCTTGTAAAAAGGGATGGTATTCCACTTGGTTCATCGCAGGAACCGTTCCCGTTTCTTTTAAAAGTTCCTCAAGATGGGGTACCATAAAATTACTGACACCTATGGATTTTGCCTTGCCTTCTGCTTTTATTTTTTCTAAAGCTTTCCAAGATTCATTCCGTTTTCCAGAAACGGGAAAATGAATCAGATACATATCTACATAATCTGTCCCTAATTTCTTCAATGATACATCTATCGCACGTAAGGCGGTATCATACCCTTGGTCAGCGTTCCAAAGTTTTGTAACGAGAAATATATCGTTGCGGCTCACTCCACTCTCTTTGATGGCAGTCCCAACATCGGCTTCGTTACCATAAATAGCTGCGGTGTCAATATGCCGGTAACCCAGTGACAAAGCTGATTTGACAGCTTCCAAACATTCTTTGGGTCGGGATTTCCAAACACCAAGTCCCAACTGAGGAACGGAGATCGATTGGTTGGATTCTAAGGTGGATGTGATCTTAAGATTTGACATAAAGTAATCGTTAGACTAAAGACACACAACCATAGTTGAACTATAGTCGTGTGTCTCTTGGTTAAAATCTAAAAAATTTTGTCTTGATCCTACAATTTCGCCAAATCAGTAAAACTTATCGTTTTGATCCGACTGTTTCCGGAATGACTGCAAATTGTAATTGTTCTCCGTTCCAATCAGCTCGAAACCTACCTTCACCGATGGTTCCCGATAAAATTTCTTTTGCCAAAGGTCGGTTGACAACTCGGTTAAAAACACTGCCCAAAGGCCTTGCTCCAAATTTTGGATCAAATCCTTGTTCTCTGAGAATGTGTTCCGTACTTTCCGAAAGTTCAATCACAATCCCTTTCACTTTTAACCTTTCATTCAACTGCCTGAGTTGTTTTTCGATTAGTTTTTCCATAATGGAAGAATCTAACGAATGATAGGTCAAAATGGCATCTAACCTTCCTAGTACCTCTGGTTTGAAATCCGCTTCTATATTTTTAGAATTTGTTGTCAGGATTAAGATCGTATTTTTAAAGTTAATCGTTCTACCTTTATTGTCCGTCAATCTACCTTCGTCCAGAATCTGGAGTAGGATATCGGAAAAATCGGGATGTGCCTTTTCCACTTCATCAAAAAGAACCACTGAATATGGTTTCCTTCGAATTGCTTCTGTGAGGATTCCCCCTTCTTCATAACCAACGTATCCCGCCGGCGCACCAATCAATTTGGCAACAGAATGTTTTTCAGAATACTCGCTGAGATCCAAACGAACCAAATTAGTTTCTTGATCGAATAAAAATTTTGCAATCGCTTTGGCGGTTTCTGTTTTACCCACTCCAGTCGGTCCTTTTAGTAAAAAAGATCCAAGGGGCCTAGACTCAGAAGATATTCCTGCATAGGATGTGAGTAACGTATCAGCAATCTCGCGAATGGATTCTTTTTGCCCATAAACTACTGTATTGAGGTCATCTTCCAAATGGAGGAGATTGTCTTGTTTTGTTTTCAAAATCTTGTCTGCAGGAATTCCTGTTTGCCTAGCGATCACAGCTGCTATATGATTTCTTTCTAAAATCCAACTGTTTTGAAAGTTTCCTAATTCTTTTTCTAGTTCAGGTAAAACTGCATATTTTAACCTTGATGCTTCTGTATAATCGGCTCTTTGTTGCGCTGCATCCAAATCAAACTTCACTCGATCCATTTTATTTTTAATCGAAGCAATTTGTTTCAAAGAATTGACTTCCTTTTCCCAAACTTCCTTTCCTTTTTGGAATTTTTTTTCTAGTCCCTCAATTTCCTTTAAGATCTCTTCGTTTTTCTTTTCCACTTGGGCATAGATTTTTTTAGAGCGAATTTCGCTCTCTAGTTCCACAAGTTCTGTAGGCATTGCTTCTGCAGAAAGTTTTAAGGCAGAGGCCGCTTCATCGACTAAGTCAATAGCTTTATCTGGTAAAAATTTATCAGTGATGTACTGGTCTGATAAAAGCACCGAGGCATAGATGGCTTCATCGGAAATTTTTATCCCATGGTGGATTTCATGTTTATCACGAATTCCCATAAGGATTTCAATCGCATCCTCCTTACTTGGTTCGTTTACGGGAACCGCACGGAATCTTCTTTCTAATGCTTGGTCACCTAAAATATACTTTTGAAATTCATCTTGGGTGGTGGCTCCAATACAATGTAATTCTCCCCGAGCAAGAGCCGGCTTCAAAAGATTGGCAGCATCCATGGCTCCGTCTGTTTTTCCTGCACCTACCAATTGATGGATTTCATCAATGAAAAGAACTGCTTCTCCTGATTGGCCTTTGATATAACGAAGCATAGCTGTTAACTTTTCTTCAAACTCACCACGGTATTTTGTTCCTGCCATGAGTTGACCCATATCCAAAGAATAAATTGTTTTTCCTTTTAATACATCGGGGACACGTCCCTTAACGATTTGTTCGGCAAGGCCTTCCACTATGGCTGTTTTTCCAACACCCGCACTACCGACTAACACAGGATTGTTTTTTGACCGTCGGCCTAAAATTTCCATCACAGAACGGATTTCTTTACTCCTCCCAATGACAGGATCGAGTTTTCCTTCGCGAGCCAAATCATTCAAATTCACAAGAAAATTGGGAACCTCTTCATCCGTTTCCTTTACTTGTAAGTCCTCATAATTGATTTTTAATTCTGGTAACACTTGTGGTAAAAACTTCAAGAAGTCTGCTTCTTTCAATTCCTCCCGTCCATTTTCTGCTGCCCTTGACGATGCCATAGTGAACCACTGGGCCAGTTTTGGAGAAGTTCTGAGCGAATCGAAAGGAATCTCTCCAGATGCCCGCGCATGCTTCTTTAAAAATTCATCCACGGTAGATTTATATTTAATTAATGTTTTTCCCGAAACTGAAGTCGGCAGAGTCATAAACCCCCAGACCAAATGGTAAGGAGTGATTTCTGTATTTTGTCTTCTCATCGCTTCCGTTTGCGCAATGTCCAAAGCTCCTTGGACGTTGGAATCATACTGTTTCATAGCTTTTCCCCTATTTTAGCACTCTGATCGTTAGACTGCCAATTCTTCGTTCTTCTTACAAGTTTTTTTAAGGAAAATCACTTTCTCTCTCCAATCCTCGTCCTATGATAGTGCGAATGCTTCGAAACTGGCTTTCTTTTTTCCCTTTTTCCCCTGCTTTTTCTCTAGGGAGGACTGCAGACTCGGAAAAGAATCGAGAAAAGAAGAAAACAGCGTTTCTTGGGAGAAATTTCTTTGTTTGTCTTTTTCTTCTGGTAAGTAGCTTAGTTTTGAATTCTTCCCTTCAGTCTTATCCCTTATCCATAGAAGAATCCAAAAACTACCGGGACATTGGAAAGTATTTTGAATATGTGGTGGTTCCCGAAAGAGAATCGAGCTTAGATCGGATTTTGCGAGAGGACACCATCTGGAGGCCCAATCCCAAAGCGACGATTTCTTTTCCTCGCCTAAAAGATCCTTTGTGGATAAGGATCACACTGATCCACTATGGAGACTTACCCCATACATTCTTTTTACACTTCTCAAGCCCAGTGGTAGATGTTTTTGAACTCCATGCGCAAGTGAAAGGAAATTGGATGACTCAATGGTCGGGAGAACAAGTTCTCCAAAAAAATAAACCCATTTATTCTCATATTCCCGCTTTCCCGATCACACTATCACCAGATGAAACGAGAACCATCTATGTAAAGATAAGTTCGGCCAACCCAATCTTCAATTTTGTCTCAATTTATAACTCAAGAAGTTTTATCGCTTTTTCCAAACGA
This sequence comes from Leptospira abararensis, assembly GCF_016918735.1. Classification (GTDB taxonomy): domain Bacteria; phylum Spirochaetota; class Leptospiria; order Leptospirales; family Leptospiraceae; genus Leptospira_A; species Leptospira_A abararensis. Next base: position 22,436 of record NZ_JAFFPR010000009.1, on the reverse strand, counting down.
CAGGATATATTTTTTGCCGCCTACTTTGGTGCGGGATTTATGATGTTTCTGTTTAGTTTGTTTTTAGCACATACCTTACGTTACAGGAAATTTTTCTTTTATTTCTTTTACTTAGCAACAGTTCTCTTAATCAATTCTTTTTCCACTGGGTTTATGCAGTATATAGAGCTTGGGAATTCTCATACATGGAAAAATTATCTTTTCCCAATCACTATCTATTTGACTTCCGTATTTGGACTCTTATTCACCATCGAATTTCTAGAGACCGAAAAAAATTTTCCAAAAGCAACTAAACTAACAAAAGGATTTATTCTCTTATTTATTTCTTTAATATTTTCAATATTTTTCTTAGAACTTAGAAACTTTATTCAATTAGGCGTAACACTTGTTATTATTCCGATAACCCTTGCGCTATCGATTTCTATGATGGCTTTTTTCAAAAGCAAAAAGAAACTAGAAGTAATTCTCTTCTTATTTGCTTTCGGCTCTATTCTTATCGGAGGTGCCTTAAACTCCCTAACAGTCCAAGGATTGATTCGACCAATTCATTTGTCCTCTTACTCGCTTCCATTAGGTTCAGCCATAGAAGTTTTCTTTTTATCTATGGCCTTAGTTTTAAAAGTATCTGATTACAGAAAGGCAACAGAAGAGAAACAGGAAATTGACTTACAATTGAAAATTGCGCAAAAACTACAAAACGGTCTTTTGCCCAAAAAACGAACCCATGCCAACGGCCATGCTTTAGGATTTCGTTATTCACCAGCATCCGATATAGGCGGCGATTTTGTGCAAATCATTGTAAAAGATCATGAGATTGGTTTGTTTTTATGTGATGTTTCTGGACATGGAATTCCGGCAGCAATGATTGCATCCATGACCAAAGTTTCCTTACAGATTTGGGACGATTCCTTGGATCGACCAGCTTATGCTGCGGAACGAATTCGTTTATCCTTACTCAGTTCCCTTTCGGGGCATTTTTTAAGTGCTTTTTTTGTCTATTTACATCCCGAAAACCAAATCATGAAGATTGCTAATGCCGGACACCATCCCATGATTTACCTAGACCGAAATGGGAATCTAGAACATTTGACTACGTATGGAAGAGCAATCAATGAGTACATTGAATCACAGATGATTGAGAAAACACTTCCCCTTCCCAATTCAGGAACGTTAGTATTATTTACTGATGGTGTGATTGAAGCAAGAAATGCAACCACTGGAGAGTTATTTGGTGAAGAACGATTTTTTAACTTACTGCAAACTTTGGCTAAGAATGATCCACAGACTATCTGTGATCATGTCATCACCGAAGTGGAAAAATTTCAAAAGTCAAAACGCTCTGACGATGACATTACAATATTGGCAATTTCTTTAGAAAAAGAAATTGTCAATTGATTAAAGCATCGTCCTCCAAGCGGGAAAATATAAATCGAACACAGTTCCTTTGTCAAGACTTGAATTCACAAGAATTGTCCCACCCATCTTTACCATAATTCCATATATGATGGGAAGTCCAAGTCCCGTTCCTTTGCCACCTTTAGTGGTAAAAAAAGGATCGAAGATTTTTTCGACAATATCGGGAGATATTCCAGAACCATTATCAGTAAAACCCAATTTCCAATACTCCGTGTTCTTCATAAAACCCACATGTAGTAACTCAGACTTTTCATATAAAACTCTTGATAGAGAAATTGTAATTTTTGGATTCGGAGTTTCTTGCAACGCAAAGACAGCATTTTCATATAGATTGGAAAGAATTTGAAAAATCTGAATTGGATCTGCATTCACATAAGCAGGTTCGTTGCCTAAATCAGTAAACAATACGATTTGATTGGAGGATACTACCCTCACTTCTTTTAAAACTTGTAAAAGATGTTCTCGAAGGTCTAGTTGTTTGGATATAGAATTATCAATTTTAGAATAGGTTAAGATCTGTTGGATTAAATTTTTAGCTCTATCTAAAGATTTTGAAATTCCTTCAATGGCAGGTAAAGACTTTTGGATCGCTTCGTTTGTTTCGTTCCTAGACCATTCCGCATTCAAATAAGAAACATAAGCCAACATAGGTGTGAGAAGATTGTTAAAGTCATGGGCAATCCCACCGGCAAATGTTCCAAGTGCTTCCAATTTTTGCGACTGCGCGTATGCTCTTTCCAATACAATTTTTTCAGTAATATCCTTTGCCTCGAGTACGATATATAAAATTTTCCCAGAAGGATCTGTAAGCGAATAAAAGTCACAATCAAAGTATTTTTCTCTTCCGTCGGACAAACTATAACTCACAAAAACTTCGAAACTTTGGTTTTTCAACGCAAGTTTCATTCCATAGGTTAATTTTTTTATCGATTCTTGATCAGAATTTGAAAAAATTGAACGAATTAATTCCAAACCTTGAACATCCGTTTCATCTCGTTCAAAAGACAATACAGCATTACGATTCATACGAATCACGTGACCCTGTAGGTCCAAAAGAAAAATTGCTTGTGATGAATTATTAAAAATGCCTTTAAACAACTGTTCGTTGAGTTCTATTGAATGTTCTAGTTCAGAAAGATCGGATATATCATGAATGGTTCCAAATATGCGAAACCTCGAATCTTCGAACCTCTCTGCCTCCAACCAAAGATTAACTTTTTTTCTTCCAACCTTAGTATTCAAAGTAACAATCATTTCTTTGGAATGATTATCTTTTAGAAGATCCTCCCATACGACCTTTATATGATCATGTTCTGCTTCCTCTAAAAGTGACCACACCTTATCCATGAGGGGAATTTCTCCGAAGTCAAAACCTAAAATTCGATATAATTCCAAAGACCATAAGGTATTGTTTTCGGGAAAAATAACTTCGAAATGACCGAGGTGAGAAATTTTTTGCGAACGGGTCAAAAGTTCTTCCCCGTGAACCAACATATCCCAAGCTTTTTTTTGAGAAACTTTCAATCGGTAAGCTTCTAACTCTCGATTCACAACAAACGGTAATTTAATAATAGATGACTTAGGCAAAAATTCTGCCGCACCTAACTTAAGAAATTCAGAAGCGGCTTCTTCTGGAAGAAATTCTGTGATTAAAATCACTGGCAAATCGGGATAGATTTCTTTGACTCTAGTGATTACATATCGACCATCAAAATCGGGAAGGTAAAAATCAGAAATAACAATGTCCCAAGTTTCGTCTTTGATTCTTTGCTCAAATTCAGATTTCCATTCGGCTCTTTCTGCAAAAATAGAAAACCCAAAATTTTGAAGTACAGATACTATAGCCTTATAAGAAGCAAGAGAATCTTCAACAATCAAAACATTGAGTTTCTTTTGAATGTCCATTGGCTTAGTTACTGATTAAAAAAATTAAATACAGGTAATTCCAAATCACCTAAAATCTCTGCCTTGTTGCGGTAGGCGGTTCCTCTCCCTTCCGCAAGTGCAAACTTACCTTTAGAAAAGTCATTCGGAGATAAATAGGGAGTGTTTGTTTCCAATCGGATTAGTTTTTTTCCTTTTTCTTTTGCTAGTAAAGATTTTAAGTCCTCTGTTTCCGATTCAATAATTTGGACGGAAGCATCTAATGCACGTTTCATGGTATTTCGACTTACGGGCCTGTGGTTATTCACCTGGTGAATGACTATTCGATCAATACTTGGATCCAAAATCAGTTCTTTGATTGGTTCGCCATCTCCGATGCCGCCATCTAAAAACTCTTGGCCTTGGAATTCTTGAACTTCATATAAAAAGGGGAAGGCAATCGAAGCCATTACCGCATCGAGAACGTTTCCTTCGGTAATCAATTCGCGTTTATTTTTGGAAAGATTAGAAACAGCAATTCCTAGTTTGATGGGCAGGTCAGAAAATTTTTTATTCCCAAGGTAAGGATACAAAATCTTACGGGTAGCCTTTCCTGTCAAAACCCCACTGTAACCATTCAGTCCCTTTCGTAACAATCGACCAAGCATAGTCAGAGAATTTCCTTCCCAAAAATCTTTCTTTTGTAATCCCAAAACTAAAGCTTCAAATTCCACCATCTCGCGACCCGTTGCAAACAAGGCACCGATCATAGCACCCGAACTAGAACCTGTAACCACGGATGGTTTGAAACCAATTTCTTGTAGCCCACGCACAAATCCAGTGTGGGCAAAAAAACCAAAAAAGGCAGATTTTAAACAAAGGGCAGAATACTTTTTAGGGAAGAAGAGTTCTATCATAAGCTTTTGCTAAGTTTAGAAACAGACTCCGTCCATGTCAGCCACGAAGTAATTTTGAAACTAAAACTTTTGTCATATCATAGAACAAAACTCCCACAAATGCAACCAAGATCGCTGAGGAAAATTGAGTAAAATTGAGAGGCACAAATCGAAACATTGCATTCATTCCGGGTAAATACATAGATAAAACCAATACACCAATAGTTCCAGCAAAGACATACGGTATAATTGGATTTGCAATTCGCATCCGACTCCACATGGACTCATGGAGTGACCTGTTGGCTAGGATTAAAAATAAATTAGAAAATACTAATGTAACAAAGCTCGCCGTGCTCACTACCTTTGATGAAGATGTTCCTTTTAGAAAGATTTCGGTGATCCAATAGGAGGATACAACGGATATTAAGGAAAATGCACCTTGTATCAATGAGTTGATAAACAATTCCCGATCCAAAAGTGGTTCGGAGGTTTCCCTTGGTTTTCTTTTCATTAAATCTGATTCAACAGATTCCCTTTCAAAAACAATGGTACAGGTGGGATCGATCACCATTTCCATAAATACAATATGGATTGCAGACAAAACAATGATTGGCCAATCGAAAAGAATGGGGAAAAAAGTAATTCCTACAATGGGAATGTGAACCCCGATAAGATAACCCAAGGCTTTTTTTAAGTTATCAAAAATTTGCCGACCGATTCGAACAGATTCTAATATGGAAGAAAATGAATCATCTAACAATACTATATCGGCCGCCTCACGAGCGACATCGGTCCCCCTTTCTCCCATTGCCACACCAATATTTGCTGTACGTAATGCAGGGGCATCGTTTACACCATCGCCAGTCATGGCAACAATCTCACCATCCGCTTTTAACATGCGAACGATCCGCCATTTGTCTTCAGGACTAACTCTTGAAAAAATATTACATTCTCGAATTGCTCTCTGCATCTCCTCTTCGCTTAAACTGGAAAATTCTTTCCCTGTATATACTAAGTGAGAATGCTTTAATCCAATTTGATCAGCAATATTCTTTGCTGTTTCTGGATAATCTCCGGTGATCATAATCACTCGAATCCCAGAATCGTAAGCAGTTTTGACAGCTAAAGGAACTATCTCTCGAATTGGATCTAAAAATGCCAATAGGCCATAAAATGAATAATGAATTTGTTTTCTTTCCTGGGGGATCTCACTTAGAGGAGAACTGGATTTTGCAACACCGAGCACCCGAAACCCTTGTTTTGCAAATTCATCGGTTTTATTTGTCCAAAATTTCAGTTCAGAAGAATCAAATTGACACAAATCAAAGATTGCTTCCGGTGATCCCTTTGCGTAACTAACAAAACCATCTTCTTCCTTTAAAACACGAACCATTGTTAAGTGGTCTGGCGTTAAAGGAAAATCTTGAACCGATAGTAAAGCGGACTCTTCTCTTTCATGGTATAAAGTCAAACAATCAGAGATCGCAATATCCATTGGATCAAAACTAGGATGTTTGGAGGCACAATAAGCAATATGAAGTACTTTTTTGGTTTCTTCAGAAAGATGAGAATCAGATTGTAATGCAACAGTTTCCGACTTCGTTACAACAATACCAATTTTCATTTTATTTTGAGTGATCGTACCTGTTTTATCAGAACAAAGAACAGTCGCGGCACCTAATGTTTCAATAATAGAAGAACGTCTCACCAAAACATTTTTTGTACTCAAACGAAATGCACCTAATGCAAAGAATATGGTCATCACTAAAGGAAGTTCCTCTGGCATAAGTCCAATGGCAAGTGTAAGGCCTGAGAGTAGACCTTGTAACCATTGGCTTTTGACAATTCCGAAATAGAGAGCAAGAATCACGCATAAGGAAGCGGCAACGATAAATAAATTGCGAACCAATCGAGCCACCTCTACCTCAAGTAAAGTTCTACCAATAGCCTCATCTGCAATCTTACGACCAATTTTACCAATCTCAGTGAGGTTTCCCACTGCCTTAACACGACAAACCCCTTCTCCACTAACAACTAACGAACCACAAAATACTGGATTTGACTGTGATTTGGTTACAGGCACTGATTCTCCCGTTAGCAGTGACTCATCACAAGAAAACATTCGATCAGAAACGAGTTCGCAGTCCGCAGGGATTCTGTCTCCTTCATTCAAAATCAGTAAATCATCAAATACTACATCCTTGCCTTCAATACGAATGATTTGCTGGTCTCTAATGACATTGGTCCTGGGACTGGCTAGGGAACGTAAAGCAGAGATTGCAGTTTCTGTTTTTTTCTCTTGGTAAAATGTGATCGTTATGATCCCCACAACAGAGAACAATAACAAGAGCGCCTCTCCACGATCGCCTAAAAGTAAATAAACGATGCTTATGGAAATGAGAAGCAAAATCATTGGTTCCGTGACCACTCCCAATAACATCTGAAAGATTCCTTTTTTTTGGGAAGAGCTGATTTCGTTGGCACCATACTGCTTACGGTTTTTTCTGACTTGTTCCTGGGTTAGCCCCATGAGGATGTATTCTGAAATTTGTTTTGGAATCGAATGCATATTCTTATTTGATTTGGTCTTGTTTTTTGAAAGAAATCTGATTAACATTCTAGAATGTGCGATACCTCTCTTGCCACTGAAAAATTTACCAAGACACAAAAAAGAATCTTTGCCAAAAACTCTGACCGAGAACCAAACGAAGCACAATCTATACTGCACGTTCCTCGTATGGAATATGAGAAAGGATCCCAGTTACGCACAACATATATTGAAATTCCGCAAACTCCCGTTACTTATGAAGTGTTTCTAAGTAAACCCTTCCATATGTGGGGAGCAGAAATGGGTGTGAATGAGTTTGGATTATGCATAGGAAACGAAGCCGTTTTCACCCATTTGAAAAAACCTAAAAAAAACGATGGTTTAACGGGAATGGATTTAATTCGGTTAGGACTGGAGCGGTGTAAGTCTGCCCGAGATGCATTGTTTCTCATCACAGAATTATTAGAAAACTACGGACAGGACGCTTGCGGTGGGTATGAAAATAAGTCTTTTTTCTATCATAATAGTTTTATTATAGCAGATCGCACAGATGGTTATGTTTTAGAAACGGCAGACCGTTATTGGGTAGCAAAAAAAATAGATACATTTTATGCGATCTCCAATGGTCTCACTATTGGTTCTGACTTTGAATACTCCTCACCGAACCTAATTGATAAACTGAGAAAAAATTCCAATCGTGAGTTTTCTTTTAAAGACCATTTCAGTGATCAGTTTTATACATATATGAGCCATTGTAAAGACAGAAGAAAATTACACGAAGAAACAGCTGGAAATTTAGAAGAAGAAAACTCTCGGTATACAACCAAAGAAGCAATGGAAACTTTAAAAACACATTCCATTGAGATTGATGAATTCGAACCTTCCTCTTCTTCGATGAAGTCTCTATGTTTGCATGCAACAGGACCAACCACTCCCAACCAAACCAACGGTAGCCTTATCGTTGAATGGGATACTTCGGAAACCAACCAAGATCCTCTCCGGGTGTTTTATACAGGAACTTCCACTCCTTGTTTGAGTTTATTCAAACCTTTCTTTTTTGGAACAAAAAATTTCGTGGGTTCCTCAAGTTTGTTATCTAATGAATCGTATTCGGAAACCTTATGGTGGTTACACGAATCAATTGCAAGAAAATCCAATTTTGATTACCAAGCCGTACGATCGATGTTAGTTCCGGCTTTGATTGGATTACAAGAATCAGTTTTTAATCTCTCCAAAGAACATCTTCCCCTGCAGAAAAAAGAAGAGATCCAATGGCGATTCTTAAAAGATCATGTAAACATACTAAAGAAGGTGGATGAAGAATTGATTCAGTCCAAAATAGGAAGGAGTCGATGGCAAAATCCAATTTTTCAAATCTACTGGTCTGGACAAAATCGGAACTTAGGAATTCCTTTCCGCTAATAAAAGAATCAAGAGATCGTTTACATTGGTTCCAGTAGCACCTGTAAAAAGAAGGGCATTCGTGTCTTTTAGTATGGGATAAGAATTGGAATTCTTTAATTCTTTCTCTGCATCCCAACCTTTTGCCTTCATTTCCTCCCAAGTCTCTCCTCCGACAATCCCACCAGCGGCATCAGTGGGTCCGTCTGTTCCATCGGTTCCACAGGATAAAAATAGCCACTCCCTATCTGTTTCTATCGATTTACTAAGAATGGCCATACGCAGTGCTGTCTCTTGGTTACGTCCTCCAAGTCCATCCCCCTTTACATAACAAACCAATTCTCCGCCAATTAGTATCGCTTGTTTACTATCTATTTTCTTTGCATTGATCAATTCGTTATACATAAGTTCTGCAGTAACTTCACTTGACTGGTCCCAAGAATCAGAAAGAATCCTTACCTCATAACCTAAAGAATCTGCTTTTTTTTGTATACCGACAAGGGAAGCAGATAAATTTCCCATAATATAATATTCACTTCCCGGATAACTTGGGGCGGAAGCTATGATGTTTGGATCATCACCTAACACATCTGATATTGCAAAAGTATATGTTTTTAAATTTGGATTCAGTTGTTTTAATAACTTTCCTGCTTTTACTGCAGAATATTTTTTTCTTTCTGCATTGATTTTTTGAATAGAAAGACCTTTTTTTAACAAATCCTGATTTAATTGGATCAAATCATTTAAGCAAAATCCTTGTTCTGGAATCTCAAATAAACTGGATCCACCCCCTGATAACAAAATAATCAATTGGTGGGTTTCATCCAAACCTAAAAGATCTTGCATTACTTCGCGTGAATACAACTCGGAATGTTCATTAGGGATTGGATGCGAAGCCTCTCTACATTTCCAGATTCCCATTTGCCCTTTGGATCTGATCTCTTCGGGAAGATGTTTGTACTTTGTGAGAATAAAACCTTGATCAACGGAAACATATTCCTGAAACGAAATTGCCATGGCATAGGCTGCTTTCCCTAATGCAAAAACATAATTCTTCTTATTCGAATTGTTTAGAACTTTGCGAAGGTCTGAATGTTGATACCAAAATTCCGAAGAGAGAAAGTCTGGAGTTGCCATTTTGACCCCCTCCCAATATAAAGTTTCAATATCTTCCCTTAGCGAATTCAAATTTTATTTCCGTAGCTTTGCTTGGAGAGAATCATAATGAATCCCAGAGGAAGTCAACTGTCCAAATTCCAATACATCGGTAGGACAAAGAGAGACACAAGCAGAACATCTTACACATTGTACGCTATCCATTGGAATACCTCGGTTAGCATATCCCATAACATCAATTCCTTGGTGACAATTTTTTGTACAAATATTACAAGAGATACATCTCTTTTTATCAGAAAAAATTCGAAACCGACTGAACTTAGCATAAATATGCATAAGGGATGCCAATGGACAGAACATACGACACCATATCCGTCCAGAAAAGAGAAAGTAAAAACCAACCCCTACCACACCAGCAAGCCCAATGTCTACAACTATGTCATAAATCCATTTTATGGAATCAGCAAGGGACTCACTAATCGCCAAACTTGGATCACTGAGTTTACCATACACACCGATTAGTTTCAAGGCAGTGAGTAAAAAGGCAACGAGAAGGATATATTGTCCAGAATGTTCTAACCGATAGGCCCATTTTCCATGGGGCATTTTTTGTCTATGTTCATCGCCTAATGTCTCCGCAAGGCCCCCGCAAGAACAAATCCAGCCACAATAGGCACCCTTACCATATCGATAAACCAACAACGGAATGAATCCAAAACTAAATAGGATTCCATAACCTAACCAAAAGTTTGTGATCCCTCCATCATACAAAACTCCCATACTCAGGGGCCAAGCCAATATAAAACCGTAGGCTTTCCAATAAGCATCATTTGGAAAAATTTCTGTTCGAATGTATCCATCGGGATTTCCTAAATAACCAAAATCCCCAAGAGCAGGTAATATTAGCTCAGGCAATAAAAACAAAAAGAAAATTTGGACAAAAATTAAACTAAGTGTTTGGTAAAAAATATATTCCGTTTTTCGAACCAAAATCCTGCGAATGCCAAAAACCAAAATGGTTAGAGAGTATAACATAGTATAGTGGAAAGAAGGATACTTATCGAATAGCGTATAACCAAAATATGTCGCGCTTAAATAGACAAAAATAAAATAGCAGAAAGCCATAAGAAGATAGCTGTTTCTGATAAAATTCCATGGCCGAAAAGATCCTATCCCTTGTTTCCACTTCAAATAACCAAACGATAACAAAGAAAGAATTGAAACTGAAAGAAAAGCTGTGGCCAATGGAGAAAACCATCCCGGCCCATAAAAAGATGCCTTTCCGAAATACGCAAGGACTGCAAATGAAAAAAGAGAAGCGAATCCCACCCAATCAGAAAATGATTTTTCATTTTGAATTTTGATTCCTATTTTTCTTAAAAAAGAAATGGGTGGTGTAGTGCCGATCAAAATATAAACTAAATCGGATTTAAGTTTAACGGATGATTGGTGAGTTTTCACAAAAACATTCTGTTCGGAGATTTCTGTTACTTCGGCTTCTCTTAGAATTTTTATTTTTCCTTCCTGGACTTTTTTTTCTAAACTTTTTAGATTTTCCTCCTTGGGTCTTTGGAACACTTTGCCCCGATGAACCAAGTTTACTTCTTTCGCATAATGAGAACATGCGATCGCAGCTTCCACGGCACTATCACCTCCGCCAACAATCACAATAGACTTCCCCTTTGCATCATAAGGATCGAACAAACGGTAGAAAACAGAAGGATTAGATTCACCCTTCACACCCAACCGTTTCGGATCACCAGATTTTCCAATAGCGATGACTACCGAATTGGTGAGATAAGATTCACCTGTTTCCGTTTTTACTGTATAAAGAAAACCATCAAACTGAATGGAAGAGACTCGTTTTCCGGTCTGTATTTCCATCGGTTCTTTTTTCAATAACTCACTCAGATATTCTAACAAATCTTCTTTGGTGGAATCCTGAATTTTAATTTTGGAACGAGTCTCTAAGTTTTTAGGTTCAGCAAAAATTGGTTTCTGTTTAGGATAACTTTGAATGGTTTGGAAGGGAAGGTTTGCTTCGAGTAAGACATATTTTTTTCCCAAACGACTTGCTTCATAGGCACAAGACAAACCAGCAGGACCGGACCCAATAATCACTGCATCCAAACAATCGGTTTTCTTTTCCCGGATGTGTTTCCAAACTTTCACTCCACTTTCCGCCGCTAATCTCAACAGTGGAAGGCCCGTTAGGTCTCCGATGATAAATACATTTGGAAGATTCGTTTCATAGGAATCTGATAATTTAGGGTAAATTTCTACAGCCCCTGTCGGGACAGATTTGGTTAACCAACGAAAATAAGAGGAAGGCCACATACTTAAAAATTGGACTAGAAGTTTAAAAAAAAGAAATGATTTTAACGTGCGAGAGGAAGACGGACAATAATTTTTGTTCCTTCTTCGAGTTTACTAATGACTTGTAAGGAGCCTCCCTGTTCTTTTAATAACTCCATACAGACAAGTAAACCAAGGCCCGTTCCTCTTTCACCAACCGTACCGAATCGAGAAGGAAATCGTTTCCCTTCCATAATTTTTTCTAAAAGCTCCACGGACATTCCCACTCCCCGGTCTTGAAATCGAATTTCCATAAAATGGGAATGAGGTTCTGCCTCAATCGAAACCTTACCCTTAGGATGAGAATATTTTACTGCATTGGATAAGATATTACGCAAAACAGTAGCCGTCATTCGTTCATCACAATAGATACAATGATCTTCTGAAATTTTTGTTTCCCAAGATATTTCTTTGTCCTTCGCTTGGATATTTAGTATATCGGTTGCATTTTTTATGATTGTAGAGAGATTCAAATTCAAAGGATTGTATTGAGTTTTTTTGGTTTCATTTCGAACCCAATCCAACAAATTTTCTAATACTAAATAAGTTTGGTTTGTGCTTTTTTTAAGTTCTTTCAAACCAAAAACCAACTCTTCTCTTTCGGGTAAGGAATTCGTTAAATAACCTAAATAGTTACTCATCGTTCCTATGGGTCCTTTTAAATCATGGGCCAGGATAGAAAAAATACGATCTTTATGATCATTGATTCGAATCATTTCTTTTTGGATTCGATTGATGTTTCTTAAAAAATAAAACATAAACAATGCAACAAAAGATAAACAGGAAACCACAGAATTGATTCGGAACATATCCTGCACTGCCTTGTGATACAAAAGGGTTCCTTTAATAAAATCACCGGGACTTCCAAAAAACTCGAACCAAATATAAAAAGAGGTATTCATTAAAAAGACAAACAAAATCCACCACTTATCCTCATAAGAGAAAAGTACAAAGGGAACAATTGCGAACATTAAAAAGTAATAATAGAATCCACCAGAAGTGCCAAAACTAATGGTCGAAACAAAAAACAAAGGAACAGAAATTGTAAAAACCAATATAATCCGTGAAAGAGAATATCTTTCTTTTGTATTTAAGTACAAAACTAAAACTAAAGCTGAAATCACAAAACAATGAATGACATTCATGATTTGGTAATGGGGAGCACCCGCAATAAAAAAGAAAATAGAATACTGAATATTAGAAAAAATTCCCAAGATAGCAATTAAGTTAGAAAGTTGTACACGAACAGAGGATTCTAATCCCAAATGTTCAGTAACGCCCAAATTGAGTAACCACCGAATTCCCAATCTGTCAAGTAAGGCTTTCATTTGATATCGATCGTAAAGTATGTTACGTCATCTGACAAACGAAATGCGAAATTTCGAATATCCTTTTTGATTTTTTCATTTAATTCAAAAAGAGAAAGATCCAAGCCGGCTGTTAGCTGTTCTTTCAATCGCAATTCTCCGTACAATTCCCTATTTTTATTTTGGCTCTCAGTAATCCCATCCGTATAAAAAAAGAAACGATCTCCAGATTTCAGGTCCCGAGAGAAGGTTTCTACCAAAACATCTTTTTTCCAACCCATGATAGGTCCTCTCCCGCTAAGAGGTGCCAGGGAATTAGAAACAACATTCATAGAATAAGGACTTGGATGGCCCATCACCGAATATTTCATTACCGATCTTTCTAAATCAAAATGGCTCGCAACTGCTGTAATATAGTTTTTTTCAACCACAGGTAACATTTTCAGATTTAATTCAGATAAAAAAACGGCAGGATCTTTTTCTTTTGGTGCAATCTCTAAAAAATTAACTTTTAACATACTGGCTATAAGAGCTGCTGCAATCCCATGCCCAAGAACATCACATAATAAAAAGCTAATGGAGCCATCCTCATGAATATAGTAATCAAAGTAGTCACCTCCAATTTTCTCCATTGGCATAAAAACAGAGGCTACGCTCAGAGTATGGTGTTTGAATTCCATGGGGGGGATTAACTTTGATTGTAATCCTGCGGCCATTACCAAATCATCATGTAACAATTTATATTGTTTGTGTAATTCCTGAGTGCGAAGAGTAACAAGCATTTCTAAAGATTCGTTTAGATTACGTAATTCTCTTCTGGTCCTAGCACTTTGTAAGGCGATGGCAAGAACTCCGGCAAATAGAAAAGTTAGAATTCCATATTGTGTTAAATAAGCATTTTTTCCGGTCAGAACATCAGTAATGACATCTGCAATTCCAAAGAATGTTGCCACAAGGGCACCTAACGAAACTACAATTGCTTCGGCTGTTTTTTTATAGTTCCTTACCAAAAGTTGCACAAGAATAGGAACCTTAATTGCAAGTAGGACATACCAGATATATACCAAATAAAATCGGCTATCCGGATCCATAGGAAACAATTGAATGAAAGCAAGAACAGTATCGAGAAAAAAAGTAATCACCGCTAGTTTTGTAATACGTCTATCAAAGAGAGTATGGACAAATAACATAATAAAGACGGGAAAAATGAACTGACAAAAAAATAATAATCTCACCAAAACTTCAGGATGGATCATTAAAAAATGGATTTTATTCAGAACTGGTAATCGCCAACCCACAAAAAAGATAGCAGTTCCCGCCAAATATAGCCCGGATTTCGAGGATCGATTTAAGGCATAACCAATGGCTTGTTGAAGAAAAATTCCAAAAAATAATGCCGCAATGAGAATTTGATTTACATCCTCAAAAACCATTTTGTCTTTAATTTCATCTTGAGAACCAAAGAGAGGAATCGATCGAAACAAACCACACCTAAACTGTGTTTCCCGACATTCTATTTCTACAACTAGTTCATTTTCCCCTTGTTTCAGAAGAGAAATAGGAATCTCATAATAACGAACCTTATGCCAATAGGGATAATAGTCGGGTGTAAAACTTCCTGTCGAACCAATGGCTTTTCCGTTCCAAAAAGTTTGGTCTGCGGAATGAATTCGATCCATATAGATGGCCTGCGAGTATTCAGGAAAAATGGGTATGGGAATTTTTAATCGATACTTTCCACGAATAGGAACTCGGTATCCTTGACTTACTAAAGAAACACCAACTAACACTGGCCTAGAATCTGTCTCTGCCTCCAATTGAAATGTCCATCCCGATTCTAAAGAGACCACCTCTGCGTTGAGTGATAGACTAAAAAGGAATAGCAAAACCCAAACGAGTTTCATTGGCCCATCTCAAGGAAAAGAAAACTTCTTTGGAAAAAAAATAAGAAATCATGATGTTTCATATAATCACTAGAGAACACCGAAAGGATTGAATAGAATACTTTCAGAAGTGCAAGAATTTTTTAGTGTTGGTCGTTTACCATCTCCCCACCCTAGTTTTGGCTTTGAAAATCCACATCCAGTTTTTTTAGCAATCGTTTTTATTGATTAACATTCATTAGGTTATATCTTAAAAGTAAGGGGGTTTTCCTCTTGTTTTCATCTGAATGAACTTATTTTGTTTTGGCAAAAGGAAAGGGATTTTCTCTAGAAAAGAGACCATTCCACCATTCAGGACAAGAAGAAAGTCTGTTTCCTTTTTTTTCCTTCCCTGATTACAGAGCCTAGGATCCCTTCGATGGTGCCAGAGATCCAAACCCGCTGATCCCTGCTCAGCCTCACTTCTATTTTGGGGCTTTCTTCCTCCATCAGAGATTAGATTTTATCTGAATCAATACTGATTCTAAGTAAATGATTTTTTAGACTTAGTCTAATTATTGACAAAAAAAGGCATACAGAGAAGCTGAAACTGAAATGGACTTAAGTTACCAAAAAACCAAGGAACTCCTCGAATCCCATGGGATTCGACCCACTTCACAAAGATTGGAAATGGCGCACTTGCTTTTAGAACGCCACCAACACCTCTTTGCGGAAGAAGTTTTCCATTTGGTCAATTCCCACTTTCCTCATGCATCACGGGCGACCATTTTTAATAACCTCAAACTCTTTGCCGAGAAGGGAATGCTTGGGACATTGGAATTAAAAAGTGGTGTTACACATTTTGATTCCAATATAGGTCCCCATCACCATGCTCTCAATGAAGAGACAGGGGAAATCACAGACGTGGAAATGAACGAAGAACTAGAAACAAAAGTTCTAGAAGAACTCAAAGAGAGTTATTTTAATAAGACAGGAAAAAAATTAGATCAAGTAAAACTGGTCATTACACTGAGAGGGAAATAAACTCCCTCCCGTTTTCAAATCCTACCCAATTTGCGATTTAAAAAGTATCGTTTATTTTTTGATTTTATCCTTATACTTTATAGCGAGAGCAGAAGCATTCCAAATCACGCGATTCCATACAACCAAAAGTATGCTCTTTTGACGGACTTCAAAACGATAATTGATAATGTCATCCCCACCTTTCTCTCGTGATTGTTTCAAAAGTTCACTATAACCAGTCTCTCCAGTAAATACGAGTAGGAACCAAGAAACAAATTCTCCTTGGGTTTCAACGGGTCCAAGGATTTGATAATCCTCCGATGTCATAACATACTGTGTCATATTGGCAGCTAAGCCTGGAGACCGGAGTTCTGTATAAATACAATTTCCAAATACAAATCCAACTAACACTAAAACAAAAACTCGAGTGAAAAATTTTTTCATCGTGCCCCCTGCAACTATAACTGAGTTTTTTATCACCAAACGAAGTACCGTCAACAAAAAAGAGAAGATTTTTCCACCAAGAGCTCTAGACTTTTCAAAGATATGACTACATTTTATCCCTCTATTGCAATCATTGGGATTGGTTCCGTTTCGGTGACCATCATTCAGGCATTATATAAAAATCAGATTCCCTTTAGAGTCCTTTGCCAAAACCAAACTAGATTTCAAACGTTACATTCTAATCCCATA
The DNA here is from genome assembly GCF_016918735.1 of Leptospira abararensis. Lineage (GTDB taxonomy): Bacteria > Spirochaetota > Leptospiria > Leptospirales > Leptospiraceae > Leptospira_A > Leptospira_A abararensis. The sequence goes on along the minus strand of NZ_JAFFPR010000009.1, from coordinate 5,956 downwards.
AGGTTCCAGGGACCTAAAGGAAATATAATTACCATAGACCTTAAAAATCACCTAACAATGAATCAAGATAACAAAGAGAGTTTTGATTTTATTTTTGTTGGATGCAAAAATCAGAACTTAGAAGGTTACTTGAAAGAAACAAAACCATTTCTAAAACCCAATGGGAAATGGATATTGATACAAAACGGGATTCCAGAATCAAACTTGGATTTCGACAAAAATAAAATCCTAGGTGGAGTGGTTGGATGGAATACCCAAATGCTTCCAGACGGAACCTATTACCAAGCAAATGTGGGTAGCTTAATTCTTGGTGAAGTTTCTAACACAATACCAGATCCGATTTGGAACCAGCTCCTCTCACCTCATATACCATTGGTTTTGACGGACCAATTGGTAGGCTACCGTTGGCATAAATTGGCAATCAATTCGATTATTAATGGACTTGCTGCCTCCAAACAATTGAGTTTAGGAGAACTATTTCTAAGTAAAAATTCTAGAATGGCAGCATTAGAAACACTAACCGAAATTAAATCAGTAATGAACCATATGAACATTACAGAACAAATTGTTCCAGGATCATTCCCCATTCAAAAATTAGGAGGAGGTGTGGGTGCTTTACCTAATTGGATTCGTCACATGATCCTTATTTTTCTTGGTTTGAAATACTATCGAATCCGAACTTCCATGGTTCAGGACTTGGATCATGGTCGAAAGACAGAAATTGATTATATCAATGGGGAGGTGGTCAAAATTGCGAGTGGATTAGGAATTCCTACACCAACAAATCAATGGATTGTTTCCACGATCAAAAAGATTGAAGAGAATCAAAAAATCAAAAAATGAATTTCTGTTTACTTACCTAACCGAAGTAGTTCGGAAATGGGATGGCTAGATTCTAAAGGGTGCCTTAATTTTTGTTCGGTTTGAATGATGTATTGGTTTCGACGTCCATCTTTACTCTTCTCTAAGATTTGAGCCTCTACCAAATCCTTAACAATGGCCTGCACTGCCCTTTCCGTAATACCAACAAGTAAGGCAACATCCTTCAAACGCATCTCTGGATCCTTGCTCAAACATATCAAGACATGTGCATGGTTCGAAAGAAAAGTCCACTGACCGCCTTTTTTAGTTATATCTTTTGGTTTTTGTTTTAACTCTTTTGTCATGCTTTGTATTTAAAAACAGAATTAGGCAATAAATTCAAAAAAATGAAAAGAAACAATCTAACTCAATCTTGTTAGGTTGTTTCTTCTGACCACTTAAAATCCCTCACGAGCCATGCCCAATAGATAAATAAAAATTGAAATGGCAACCGAGCATATAAAGCCCAAATAGGAACCCCATAATCTTTACCTTCCAATGCAGTTAACAACATATTGATGTTAGCTGGATAGATTGCGAGTAAAAGCAGAATGATTCCGTAACTTGCCATTTTCCTCATTCGTTCATAAAGCACGAGGGAACCCAAGGTAATTTCCACAAGTCCACTGGTCACATTTAAAAGTTCATGAAAGGGAAGATAATCCGGCATCATTTCCAAATAAAATTCAGGAGAGAAAAAATGATTGGTTCCTGCAATTATGTAGAATGCCCCGAGAGAGTACACGAGAAATTTTTTCATCACCGAAATAAAACATAGGGGAGAAAAAAATCATTACAAATTTTAGTCCGTTAGAAAAATGGCGACCTCATTCTTTGGCCCCTATCCCCAGGCGATAGATTCAATGGCAAATTAGGCGACAATTTGCCCCTCTTTTGATTTATAATGGCCAAGTTTCTCTTCCAGACGTTTGCGACTTTTGATTGTAATGCGGGTGGGTTCGATGACCAAATTTGTGTCTGTCATAAATTCATGGATGGTATCTTGTTTGACCTTAATGATTCCGCACATATTACAGAGTTCTTCCATTTGAATGTATATAGTATGAGCGTTGGCAAGGCTTTCATCCAAATTCCTACCCAACCGAATGTCTTGGTCTCGGATCGAATTATACAAATAAGCATAAAGTCGGATCACGGGTGTTTTTAGTCTAAGGATGACCAAACGTTGGTGCGAAAACCAAATCCTTCTGGCAATACTTTCGAAGATTTTTTGCAATAAGGAAGGACCTACGGATTCAAATAAGTTTTCTGCCGTGACACGAAGGATTTTACTTTTTGTTTCAGTCATTGCAGATGCCATTCGTGGGGCATTATCGATTAACGACATCTCCCCAAAAATTTCTCCAGGGCCCAAAACATCGATCACATATTCATAACCACGGACAATTCCAAATAGTTTAACATTCCCCTCTAACACAACGTAGATCTCGTTATTCTTTTCACTTTCGACAAAAAGAATTTCACCAGCTTCCAAACTAGACTGCATACTATCCCAAACAAAAGGTTTGTAATTAGAACCTATAGATTTAAGTAGTTCGGTTGCCTCTGTTAGATTTTCGGTTGAGTTATTTTCCTTTGACCATTTAAGAAAGGTTTGGAGGGAGTAAACTGCTAAATTTGGTTTCTGCCAAGACAAATAAGTACGAGCATTGAGTAACAATCTTTCTGGATGGTATTCTCTATCGGCAGGTTTGTTTGCCTTAGAAAGATGTTTTTGTAAAGTTCTGAGTTCCCTAGAATACAAACCCAAAATCTTCATTGCTAACTCTTTGCGTTCTTTGAGATAGGATCCTAGAAGTCTGATGGGAATTTGCACTAACTCTACGTCAGTATCGGCAAACAAAGTCACTAAAAATCGATGTTCGGTAAGGGCGGAAACAAGTCCAAAACTATCCCCTGCTTCATAAAAAGCAAGTTCATGGTCAACCACGATATGTTCGGAATCAACAGACACACGACCAGATCTTACAATAAAAAAGTTTCCTGTATTGATGGAGTTCTGCACAACAATGGCAGCACCTTTGGAATAATTGACAACTTTGATTTCTTCTGCGGACACTGAGTTTAAAATATTGTCTTTGAAGGTTACTAGTCAAACATTTAAATCTTGGAAGTCATCTGATCCCAAATCAAATCGTACACTTTATTAGCAGAAATTTCTTTTCCTGGATGTGGTTTTTCAGAGGCAAAAATTGGAAAAAATTCCTTTTTTCTATGAATGGAACCGTGAGAACCCTTCACCAAACTTGCATCCAAGGGAATTACATCCATTAGATAACGGAATCCAAGTTTTTTACGGAGTAACGTTAGCCCCGCCCTAAATTTGATCCCCGGCTTTTTCGGATCCATAAACATCTCACAAGGATCATACCCAGGTTTTCGGTGGATATCCACCAAACGGGCATAATCTGGCGCCTTCCTATCATCTAACCAATAGTAATATGTAAACCAAGAATCTGAATCAGCGACCGTTACAATATCCCCCGATCGTTTATGTTCCAGATGGTATTTTTTTTGATCTTTTTTGTCTAAAACAAGATCAATGCCTGGAACTTTTTCTAAAATCTTTACCACCTGGTTTTTAACACTGGGATCATTAAAATAGATATGAGAAATTTGATGGTCAGAAACAGCAAAGGCTTTGGATGCACCTGGATCTAAAAGTTCATACCACCTTTCTTTGCGAACAGAAATGAGACCATTTTCTCTTAGAATCCGATTGATATGGATGGGCCGATGTACTGGAGTAATCCCATATTCGGAAAGTAAAATGATCTTCGTATGATTTCTTTCGTAATATTCGATGAGTTGTTTAAGAACCAGATCAATTTCAGAAAGCTCTTTTTTTATCAAAGAAAGATTCGGTCCAAACTTTTGAAGGCAATAATCCAAATGGGGAAGATACACCAGAGTTAATGTTGGATTGTATTTTTTATCGACAAAGACAGTGGCATCTGCAATCCATTTTGTTGATTTAATATTGGCATTTGGTCCCCAAAAATGAAACAAAGGAAACTTGCCTAAGTTCGATTGTAATTCATCACGAAGTTCAGGTGGGTGGGAATAACAATCGGGAGCTTTCACTCCATCAGCATGGTATTGTGGCCTTGGTGTCACGGAATAGTCAGCTGTAGAGTACATATTATACCACCAAAACATTTTGGAACAGGTAAAGTTTGGATCTATTTTTTTAGCCCTTTCCCATATCTTTTCTGCACCTACCAAATGGTTTGATTGCTTCCAAAATTTGATTTCAGCATCTTCATGATCATACCAACCGTTCCCTACGATCCCGTGTTCCTTTGGCCATTTCCCTGTTATATAAGTTGATTGTGCACTTGTAGTGACTGCAGGAAGCATGGGTTCAATGAGTAGAGTATTTTTGTTTGCTAAGTATTTTTTTAAAAAAGGGGTAAAATCACCCACCAAATGAGTGCTAAGTCCTACAATATCAATCACAACTGTTTTCTGGAACTTATTGGATTTTGTTTGTTTCATATTTGAATCCTTCTCTTTTGTCTATTTTTCTAGAATTGACTTTACCCATTGTAATTCGCGAATTATGGAAGCCGCCATCGGAATTTGTAGTTCTTTAGGTAAAACGCCCCAAGTATAAGTTTCGATTTCCAAAGCATTGGTAAAAAGAAATTCCTTCTGAAGATCCAAGAGTTCTAAAACTTCGTTTTGGGTGGAAGACAAAAGCCCATAAGAATCTAAAAATACAGGAACGTGAAAATGAATTCTCCATTCTTCAGAAGGTTTGAATCCTCTTTGTAGCGCAAAATTTAAATCTGGATATGATTCTAACTGCGAACCATTTGATTGAATGACCACTTGGTGGAGGTAAGTGGGTTCATCAAAACTAGCAAGTAAATCCAATGTTTCATTTGGTTGTTTCACAAAATCGGCTTTTAGAGCCGAGCTGATTTGAATCCTACCCACCTGAATTGAATGTTTTTTCAATAGATTCAAAATCGTTTTGTTTTCCTCAAAACTAACTGCAGCATGGCAAACATCCAAACAAATCCGGATATGTTCCTTTATCGTTTGTTCTGCCACCTCCTTTGTGAGTCCCAACTTGGTTTGTATTTCAGGAACAGCCAAAGGAAGAAATAAATCTAAAAACCACTGCACCCATAGACTCACAGTTCCTAAAATTCCATCGGGTTCAGGTTCTATATCCAAATGTAATATTTGGCCTGTTTTTATCTGGATTTTAATCAAATGGAAAAGAACACCTAATATTTGTTTTGTTGATGATTCGATCCGTAGTTTGCGATCAGAATCATTTTTGTCAAAAAAATGATAAGATAAAGGTGGTGTAGAAACTCCGCCCTCCATTCCCGCAGGCAAAAGTTCTGATAAAATCGAAAAAAGACGAAGGGTATATTCAAAACGTTCTTTGGTAACCCAATCGGGTTTGTAGACATTTTCTTTAACAGTTGTTCCATGGAATCCTCCGTAAGGGAACCCATTGATTAAAAAAACGAAGAAACCTTCTTTTTCTAACCATATTTTAAATTGCCCTATGACTTTGGGATTTAGTAACTCTATGGATGCTTCGTTTGCCAAACGAAGGCCCAAACCCATGGGTGCATCAGGAGAGATCGATTTCCTTATGATTGGTAAGTTTTCTTTGAGATGAGAAAAATGGTCCTCCCAAGATTCCCCCGGATGGATATTGGAACAATAGGTTAAGTAACCATATTTTGTTTTCATAGAAACTGTTCTAAATAATCCACTGCGTTTGCTAAAGTTGTTTCATCAATTTCATGAACCTCTCGGGGAAAACCAATCCCAGCTAACAACATAATAGTGAGTTTTCCTCCGAGATGTTCTCTAAATTCTTGTAAGCCCATAAATAAATTCTGCTTTTCGTTTTCTGCTAATTTGGGATGATATATGACAAATCCTATTTTTTTTAAGAGTTCCAAAATACGGTCCATATCCTCTTTGGATAAAAAGTTTTTTTGAAAGGAATAGACGGTATCTAGAGCCATCCCAATGGCAACGGCTTCTCCATGACGCAAAGAAAACTCAGTTAGATATTCTAATTTATGAGCTGCCCAATGAC
>NZ_JAFFPR010000022.1 GCF_016918735.1 Leptospira abararensis | reverse complement strand
TGTCACGCTACGTTGTATTTTGTAAAAGTAATCTCTCACCTCGCCCTTCGGTACGCTTCGCTACTCAGGGTTCGGTTAGGGAAACAGAAAAAACATAGGATGCTGAGTAACGAAGTGGATCGAAGCATCGATTATAAACCTCGCTAATACTAGCGGGGTTTTTTTATGTCGTTCGCGGATTTTTGGCGTAACCAAAAAGAATAAACTTTAACCAAAATCTGATTATATTTAAATTAGAGAGGTGAATTTAACGGGTTTGGTTTATACAAATATAAAATTATCGAATCACGTATTTACTCTTCATACAAAGATCATTTGTTCTGCATTAGTTGAAAGCGGAACTTCAGACTGATTCAATCCAGATCATTGCTTAAATGAATTGGATTGAAAAATCGCAATGCTTTGGAGTGAATCCAGAAAACGCCGGTATTGCCATGGCCAAGTTTAAGTAAGAACATTAGTAATTCCTAAAGTATTTTCCAATATAAAGTGATTGTTTCTAGGTAGGAAGCTCAAACCACGTGAAACATTACTCAATATAGGAAGCCTGTGGGCTTAAAGGCGAATCTTAAAATCGCAACCCAGTTTTATGTTAGGCGGTGCCTCGCGGGACTGCGGCACCCACAGAACACAAAACCGATATTTCGAAAGTATCAATTCCTTTTCTCACTAAAATTATTTCTAAAAGTTCGCCTTTTTGCCTTGGAAGCGGTGTTGATGAAATCAATGATCCTTATTAGAATGGATTCCAAATGAAAAACGGATTCGGTGATCAACTGGGAAGAGGTTTCCTCTTATTTATTGGGAAGGTTACGACAAGAAGCCAGACTGGGAAAAAGGGAAAATTTCGAATTGTATAAAAAGATTTCCTCCTTTTTACCTAAAGATCAAACTGAGTTTGTTCCGAAAGAAAATTTACCTCTCATCAGCGTTGATGTTTCCTTTGAAGGAAAGGTTTTGTCTTTTTTATCGGTGATTTCCTCGTTTGGAACTCCTTTGGACGTCGGATTACAAGAGTTAAAGATCGAAACTTTTTTCCCGAATAACAAAGAAACAGCGGAAACGATGTCTAATCTCGCATCCGCCGTCGGAAAATAAATTCGTATTATTTTAGGTTTTTATTTTTTTATCCCTTTGAATTCAAAAATTGCAAATCCCAATACCGCTAGTCCGACTGCGGCCGCAAATGCGATTCCTAACAGGATTTCATCCTTTGAAAACAAAGATGGAATATCGGATCAATGAATGACTGGAGACATTTCTCAATGTCCTCCACCCCCATGACCACCTCCGCTTGAACCACCACTTCCACCGCCTGAAGACGAATTACCTCCTCCAGAAGAGGAACGACCACCCCCTCCAGATCGATTACCTGACCGAGAAGAATTACGGTTTGAAGATGAATGATTGTCTGAATCACATTTTGAATGACAACCAATGTAAAGGATTGGACAGGTTAGATTCACTTGACTTGAATTTGTAGAACTAGGTTGCAAAGTGATCAGATAACAAAGCGCTTGGTCTGAGTCGCATTTCCTTTTACAGCTTTCTGATGAATGATTAGTAAACGTGTTGGAACAATTAAGAAATAACAACAGAAATCCTAAAGAAATGAATAACTTAGTTGAGAAATTTAGAGTCTTCATTTTGCACCTTTCTCTATCAATAACCGAACAATCTCTTCCTTTTCTGAAAGGAGAATTTCAGATAAAGCGGTATGACCTTCATTTGTGACTAAATTTGGATTTGCTCCTGCATCGAGTAATATCTTTACAATTCTAGGATAACGATTATAGGCTGCCATCATTAATGCGGTATGCCCGTTTCTCGTTTTTGCATTTAAATCTACATTCATGGAGACTAATAGTGATACAATTTCAGTGTGACCTTCTTTTGAAGCAATCATAAGAGGTGTTAGTCTTTCAAACGTATCTTCAGGTGAGTTAATATCGTAACCTTGTTTGATAAGTTGTCTGACTCTTTCCGTATTTCCAATCGCAACCTGGTAATACAAATTCTGAAATCGATCTTCTGACCTGGTTTGTATATTAGCACATTGAATTGTCAAAAGGAGAAAACTGAATGCAAGGTAAATTGTTCGTTTCATGTTTGCATTTTCACATGATAGAAACCAATTTCAAATAGTGGTTTTCCGCAAATGTGGGGAACTACTAAGTGTCCCTTGAATGGATGGATATTCTTTTCGTTTTCTAATACAGATTCCGATCGATCATGATTCCATTGCATGAAATCAAAAGTTTAGCCAATTTAGGATTCGAATTTTTCGCGGTAAATGGCAATAAAATTTCTAATTAACTTGAGGGTGCGGTAGCGGTCGCAAGGCAACCGGGGCCCTGGTTAACCGACCTCAATTGACTGAAATAGCTCCACATAAGGCTCGTTACAAGTTCGAATCGTGTGGGTTGTTTGGGAGTTCTCCCTTATTTTGGAACATTCACTTCCTTTTTAAAGAAAAAGGTATATTCTGCGTAGGTGTTACGCGACCTATCAGGCGGAGGAGGAAATTCCCAAGACTTAATTTCATTTTGGATGCAACTAATGAGTAATTCTGATGAGAAATCGGATTGGATGAGTTCGACTTTTGTGGGAACACCATCGGGTTCGATCTGCCAATCGAATTGGATTTTGCCTTCTTCGATTTTAGGTTTCGATTCTAAGTATAAATTGTAACAGATTTGAATTTTGCGTTTGTGTTTGGTGATGGTAAAGTTCACTTCTCGTTTGTGGTAAGGAGAGAGACCTTTTTTATCCACTTCCACTGGAGTTTGTGTGAATGAGTTTCCATTTGCGTTTGGACGAAGGAAAAGAAAATACATAATACTTAAGACAAGAGTTGTCATTGCAACAAGAATGATTTCTTTCTGGTATGGAATTAGTTCTTTCATTTATTTTCTAATAAAAACATAGCCTGCACCAGAATTAGTAGCTAAGTTATTTGTACTCGCAGTAGGTCCATTTGTAATTGTGTTTTGATTGCTGTCCTCTTGGTTCGCTGACACAATCATGGTATCACCTGAAATGGCAACAGCATAGCCAAACTGATCGTCTAGACCTGGATTCGGTGGTTTGATGTAGGCTCGGTGGAACCAGTTGGACCCAGATCGTTGGAAAACATAAACAGCACCTGCATTGGTGATAGAGTTATCTTCACTTGCAGTTTGTCCATTCGTAACCGTTGTCTGGTTACTATCTTCAAAAATGGCTCCAACCAAAATTGTATCACCCTCAATCGCAAGTGAGATACCAAAACGATCATCTGACCCTGTATTGGGGGCCTTGAGGTAGGCTTGGTGTGTCCATGTAGAACCGATTCTTTGGAAAACATAAGCAGCGCCAGATAGGGCAGCTGAGTTATCCGTATTTGCAGTTTGTCCATTTGTAATCGTTGTTTGGTTACTTGATTCAGCAAATGACCCGACCACAATCGTATCCTTTGAAATGGCGACACGCTGACCGAATTGATCGTTTGCTTCTCCATTGGGTGCTTTTAAGTAAGCTTGCGTTGCCCAAGTCGAACCCGTCCTTTGGAATACATAGGCGGCACCCGAAATGGATGCAGAGTTATCGCTACTTGCACCACCTCCGTTTGTAATTGTTGTTTGGTTGCTATCCTCTAAATTTGCACCTACTACAATCGAATCTCCTGAGATGGCAACAGAAATTCCAAATCGATCCTCTGTTTGCGCATTTGGAGCTTTGAGATAGGCTTGTTCTGCCCAAGTTGTGCCAGTTCGTTGAAAAACATAAGCGGCCCCTGCATTGAGAGCTAAGTTATCGATAGTAGCAGACGAACCATTTGTGATAGTTGTTTGGTTGCTATCCTCGAGAGATGCCCCGACAACAATCGTATCTCCAGAGATGGCGACAGAAATTCCGAACTGATCATCCAATCCCGCATTGGAAGGTTTGAGGTAAGCCTGTTCTACCCAAGTGGAACCCGTCCTTTGAAAGACATATACGGCGCCAGATTTCGAAGCTGAATTGTCGTTACTTGCGGGAAGTCCATTTGTGATCGTTGTTTGGTTGCTATCTTCTTCATTTGCCCCGACCGCAATCGTGTCTCCATCGATCGCAACAGAAATCCCAAATCGATCGTCAACTTCTGCATTGGAAGCTTTCAGGTATGCTTCTTGTGTCCATGAATCACCAGATCTTTGGAATACATAGACTGCACCTGACCAGAGTGCTGAGTTATTTCCACTTGCAGTTGGTCCATTAGAAATGGTAGTTTGGTTACTCGCTTCTCCAGGAGCTCCGACCACGATGGAATCTCTTGAGATGGCGACTGCGTTTCCAAAAAAATCATTTGCCTCTGCATTGGATGCTTTGAGATAGGCCTGGGCTTCCCAAAGTTTTGGTGCATTACTGACACGGAACCCGCAAAAGGGAGTTGGAGTTTCTGAAAGGGAGGATAATAAAAGGGTTGCCAAATAACTCTTTGATTTTTGATCACAGGGGTTATTCAATGTTAATTGCTTGCAACCTCCGTAAGCTAAAAAAAATAATAAGCCTACAGTCCATCTGACCAAGGAACTACGAACTGCGAATGGTCCTTTCCCCATCAAATTACTCAAATTTTTTTCCCTTAAATAAAATTCCTAACATACGTTAGAAAAATCCAATAACTATTATCAGGTCTAGCAAGTTTTTTACCTGCTATCACTAAATTGGTTACCAATTTTTCAAAATTTTGTCAGGTTCTTAAAATTTTCAAATTCAAACCTATCGACATCAAATCGAAACTGTTTTTTGAATACTAGTTGCAGGAGAGTATCGGAGGTGAGACTGGTTCACCTCCGTTTATAGCGGAAATCAATTACCTTTCGTTTTAGATTGTTGTCACTCTACATTGTATATTGTAAAAGTTCCCTTCGACAAGCTCAGGGCGAACCCTTGAGTATGAACCTCATCAGAATTTGGTGGTTTTTTTTATGTGGTCTTTCGACAAGCTTAGGAGCCGCTAACTAGATTTACGATGCCATTTGGCATAAGACCAATCCCAAGAGGATTTTTGTAAGGGTTGTTCTACGATCAAGCCCCAAATCCAGAAACGATTTCCTGATAATCCTTATTACCTTAATACAGTTCATACTTTGATTGAATCATTTAGGATGAGTTTTCTCCGGGAACTGGTATCAGGAGTAGTGCGAAACTAGGTGATCCTGAAAAAAATAGAGATTAGAAACCAATCGTTATAGGATTAAGTGGAATGAGTTACAAAAATCGATTCGAAAATGGAACCCTAATCTAATATCCGAAGGCCTGTTGTCAAATTTTGGACTCTGTAATTTACTACTTGGAAAATGATAAGAGTTTTCCAAGAACCAACCACCAAACAAAGAGTGAGATTTCGCATATTTGCAATTTAAAAGCTAACTCCAAAATGGTTCTCATTTTGGATGTTGCCTGATACTTACCTTCAGAGAACCTTGCTATAGTTTCGCTACATAAGAAAATCGGGTATCCTCTACCCGAATTGCCTCAACTAGAAGAAAGCGTAATCTCTTTTTTTGTGAGGTAGAGACAAAATACGCCTAATACCAATTCAATGATCATTGCCAATTGTAACGAGTAAGCAGGAAGTCCATCTAACAGGATGCTAAAGAAACGAGAGATTCCATATCCTACCAATAAAATTCCGGCACTTGTCAAAGAGGCCTTTACGATTTTAGTTAGGAAAAAACTTAAAAATAGAGCAATTCCCGAAAGAATGAATACTCCTCCGGGAGCTCTGATTTCACTTAGCAGGTTCGGATTTTTATTCAATTGAATCATATTCATTTCAAACAAAGTTTCTGGAATGAACAAAATCGTTCCTCCGATGGAAATGAGAAGGATTCCGATTACTATTATTAATAATTTATAAAAATTAAATTTACTCATAAAACTCTCCAGTTAGAATTTTGTTTTTACTTTGCATTTGATATCCAGGTAACTTCTCGATTGTATTGGTTCGAGTTGATTTGTTTTAGTATGAAATCAACTAGGTCTGCTTTTGAAATTTTGTAAGCTAATTTATGTTTTGGTATATCTTCCGTTCGGCCATGTAGGTATTGATTCGTCAATGTACCATCAAAAAAATTTCCAGGTCTTATAATCGTGAAATCGAGTCCACTTTCGGTGATTAATTTTTCTTGGCCAAAGTGGTCTTTGAATAGATTACGTAGGAGTATTGGTCCAAGAACCCATCGATATATAAAAGGTAAAAATGGAAATGAAGATCCTACACCAAATGAAGATAAACATAAAATTCTTTTTACACCTGTTTCTTTCATGGCTTTGACAATGTTATTAGTTCCGATTGTTCGAATGAGGCTTTTATCCTGAAGGGGTGCCCCTAAAAGACAAATCACTAAATCATGATTCTGAATTCCTTCCTTCACATCTGAATAATTTGTTACATTTCCATGTTTATTTTGGATATGATTGTTTGGATGCAATGAATCTAGATTTCTGCTAAACCTTGTTACCTGGTGATCTCCCTTTGAAAGTAAGGGGAGAAGTAGTTTCCCAATCCCTCCCGTGGCTCCAAATACGATTATTTTCATGAACTGCTCCTAAGATAAAAATTGATAGAGTCAATTCTAACTTAAGAATCTCTTTGAAAATTGGACAAATCCGACAGAGTTTACTTTTTTTTCTCTAAATTCCATAATAGCGAACTAACTTTTCGCTCGCACTGAGTTTATCGAAGTGTGTTTGATAGGAAGAAAAAAACATACGGGCTAGAAATTCATCAATAGGCTTTGATACAACGTTCTACATCTGAATTTCTAGCGACCAGGAAAGATCAAATAAGATCTATTTTTAAATCTTGGATTAGACCCGACTGGAGTTTGATTTGGTATTCAAAATGCAAAGGACTACCTTTGAAATTCCCTGTGGCTTTTACTTTCATCGTGATTTTGTCTGAAGTTTCCTCAATATGCGTTGGCTCCGTATGAACCTCATACTTCATCTCTCTGAAATTCTTTTCGATGGCTTTTTTCCCAACGACAGTTTCTTTTTCACCAATGTCCGCATAGATGGCGTTCTGTGTGAAGCAGGATAAATACATTTCCACATCCCTCTCGTTAGACGCCTGAATCAAAGTCTCTGCTATTTTTGGAATTTTCATTTTATATATGCTCCTTTTATAAATTCTTTAAACCGTCGGGACTGTCCCGCCATCGATGACGTATTCGGCTCCATTTATGGATCCCGCTTTGTCAGACGAGAGAAATGCGATCAGTTCAGCTACTTCTTCTTGTTTGGCGGGTCGTCCGATCGGTATGCCGCCCAAAGCATCCATCACACTTTGTTTTGCTTGTTCGACGGTGATCTTGTTTGTGTTCGCAATTTCCTCGAGCCAAACATTTGAGGCATCGGTTCCGATCCAACCAGGAGAAACTACATTTACGCGAATCCCTTTTGGACTAATTTCCTTAGACAAACTTTTGCTGTAATTTGTAAGGGCAGCCTTCGCAGCAGCGTAAGGAATTGTTGATTCATATAAGGGAAGGATTCTTTGAATACTGCTGACGTGAACGATGGATCCGTGGCCCTGCTTCAACATTTCTGGCACAAGCAATCGATTCAGACGGACCGCGGGGAAGAGATTGAGATTAAGGGATTTTTGCCAGTCTTCATCAGATAATTTGCTGAAGCCACCCGCCGGAGAACTTGAGCCGCCGACAACATGCGCGATGATGTCGATGCCGCCTAATTGCGAGAGCACCTCTTTTGCGATGAGATTTGTTCCTTCGGCGGTAGCGAGATCTGATTTTACGAATATCACACCTTGGGGTAGCTGATCCGTTGTATCACGCGCAGTTGTCAAAACATTCGCTCCAGCTAGTGCGAAACGCTTAACAGTGGCAAGGCCGACACCAGCGGTGCCTCCAGTGACTAAAACTCTTTTACCTTCAAACTCTTTCGGTCTCACTTCGTATGGGTTATTCATATACCCTCCTGGTTGTTTGATTCACCTGAATCAAGTTTTTAATATAGATCAATATCAAAATCTACATTAATTACTAGTTGATTTCTGTAAATTATTTAATATCGATCTATATCATAAAAATCCATCCGTTGAGGATTTTCAGTTTTTCGATGACACGGGAAGTCGCAGAGGTCCATATGAAGACAAAAAAAGGCGAAAAGGATAAGTTACGCGTGGCGATTCTTGATAGCGCTATCCGCTATTTTAAAGAAAACGGAAGTGGTGCTTCTGGCATTTCAGGCATCATGAATCATGCCGGTCTCACTACGGGGGCACTCTATAGTCATTTCAGCTCCAAGGACGAACTCTTTGGCGAAACGATTTGCCGCGAACTTGAGAAGCTCGAATTTCAGCTTTCTCAGACTTTCAAGAAAGAAAAAAAGAACGCGCTTAAAGTGATGATCGAAATCTACTTTGAGGAGGAACGTTTAGTTGAGGTCGGCGACGGTTGTGTTTATACTGCCTTAGGCAGTGATATGCACAGGAGCCAGGCCAGCTACCGTGAACGTTATGAAAAGTATACGGAAAAAGTCTTTCAACTTTTCGCCGACTGCATTCAGCTTCAATTCCCCAAGGAAAGCGCTGAAGCTTGCTATGAAAAGGCAATGGTTCTTTACAGCGGCATGGTAGGCGCAATGACTATGGCTCGCACAACAAAAAATTTGAAAGTTGCTCATGCGATCCTCGCGGCTGAGAAGAAACATCTGATACAAAGTTTCGTTGCCAAAGAGAAATGAATTGCTAAAACGATTTTACTTTCATAGCACTCATTCCATAAAAAGCCTAGGTGAGTTTCCAAATTGTGGGATCTTCCCGAATTTGGATTCGGATTTCGCCGCATCATTCGAGATAAATGAATCAATCTGATTTTTCCTGAGGGATAGTAAGGGCGCGGTCGCGGAAGCGACCGAAGCACTGGATAGCCCGACCCCAGTGTATTGGGCATTTGTTCTATAGGTTAAGAAATAAATTTCGAAACAGGGTTAAGTTTTTTGGGGCTCGCCTCGAATCGTTCTTAGCTATAAGGAGACATAATCCTACAGCTGCAAATCCACAAACCCCCACCCGAGTTAGGGTGGAGGGGAGTGGCTCGTGGGCAGGTGCGAATTTCCTCCATATCATAACCCAAAACAGTTGAAAACGAACATCCCAATTCCGCAGATTTTATTAGCAAAATCTTCGCCTTTTTGCAGTTTTCCATATGATCCAGAGAGAGTTCATGTGGTCGTGGTAAGTGCTTTGGCAGTTTTGGCTTCGAAGTTGATCGCACAGGAGTTTATTAGATTTTTCTAATTCTATGGTTGAGTGAATCAATGATATAAAGACTGGCTCCAGCACTAGGAATTCCAAGCCGATTATTAAAAGTGGTAGAGGTAACCGGTCCATCTAAATTGCCGCGTAAACCAACGCTACCGGCTATGGTTGTTAATTGAGAAGTGGAAAGAACTATTTTTCTTATCGTATGATTTTTGTTATCTGCTATACGCAGATTTATTCCGTCACAGGTAATTCCCTGAAAATCTTAATGAACCAATCCACCTTTCAAAAACCTAGGTCAATCATTAAATCCAGAAAAAAGATACTTTCTAAGACAAAAAACGATTGTAGTATTACTGATGTTAAAGTATTCTATTCATCGATCGGTAACCTTTGAAATCAAATATTCAATATACGATTCTATTCTTAGCTACAATCAGTATGTTATACTGTTCTAAGGAAGATACTATGAATATTGTTCCATCGAATATGTGTACGGAAAGTACTCCGAGTATATCCGGAGATGCCCAGTTCCAGGTAATCAATAGTAATTTAATTTTTCTTTCGGGTATAACAAAACCTGAATACCTCGTGGACAAAGATAAACTGGAGGGTTATACATACCTTGCGAAATCCATAGATGGAGGAAAGAATTGGACAAAATTCGATCCTCCTACGAGTGAAGGATTTAAGAAAAGATACAAAACGCAGATCAAACTAACAACGGACTTTGTCACTGAAAGTATAGGTTTTGTTTACTCGGATATGGAGGGAGAGTCTGCATTTTTTACCGCAGATTCTGGAATGACATATGAAAAAATACCTCATAATTCAAATGAGTTCGTCAATGCAGTTTACTTAACAAATGAGAAAGTTTTATTTTTTAGTAGAGCCGTAGGGTATTCCAGCATCGACCCACCCAAGTTTCCATTTCTACGAATATACAATTTGGTAAGTAAAAACATAACAGAAATTCAGCTACCTAACTTAGGAAGTTATGCCGCAAACAGCGTAATTTTTGTAAAAAGATTTAACAATGATATAATAGTTTCTTATCATAATTCGGTTTCGGCTACTTCTGAAAATAGGCAAACATTTTATCGAAGCCAGGATTTTGGGGATAGTTTTCAGGAAATTGTTCCACAAAATGAGAGAAAAGGTATTATCAGATTTTATAATACAAACTTAGCTTATAGAATTTATCAAAATCAGTTATCTGTTTCTATTGATTTGGGTGATACTTGGAATTTGGTAGGAGAATACCCTTCCACTTATCCAAGTAATACAAATGTTCCCGATTTTATATCGAATCAATATTTGTATTTAAGGACCTATAAAATAGGGGATATTAAGTATTATACCTCTGAATACCCTACTATCAATTGGCAGGAATTTATCAATTTGTCTTCCCACTTCCTTTTGTTCCATGAATCCAGTTTTGCAAAAGATTCGGATCGATTTTTTTTCACCAATCGAAATTCAAAAATTGCCTCAACTATTTTCCCATTTACCACAGAGGTGGAATTAAGCTTAAATCCCATTCGTACACACTATTCAGATACTTTAAAAGTAATCAATCGATTTGAGCTTATGGCACTTGGGTACTTTTGTCTCATCTTCTGAATTTGTTGGTAATATCACTTTGTATTTTTTTTAGGGGAAAGGAAAAATATAAACAGGTTAGTTCTATTTTGATAAATAAAGTTTTTAGCCTATGAATATTTGTCAAAAGGTGTTTTTTATTGGTTATGTTTTGTATCTTGCAAGATCATGAAGCGAAAAGCATTTGAAGATATATATTTGTAATCTCTCTATGACTCGATTTCATTTTACGTCTTCGAATAGCAGCGAGCCTAAAAAACAAGGAATCACGATAAACGCATTCACACATCCGTGTAAGATAATCATAAACGGATATCCGTAAAAAAATTTTGGAAATCCTTGGTAAAACTCGTTGAGTAGGGCCAAAAGCAAAGTGAAAGAAAGGAAAACGATACTAGACCTACGAAGTAATTGTGAAATGAAGTTTTGATTTTGTATGAATTTTCCTAAATACCAAAGGGAGAAAGGCATTAGGAAAGAGTAGCCGATCACACCAATTTTTTTTAGAATTGGATTTCCGTAAATTCCATAAGCAATCAAAAGAAATAGAAATACTATACTAAGGCTTATTATAGGATTAATCTTTGATTGATTATTTTTTTCGGAAAGGAAAATGATTCCTGATAAAAATAACCAGCCGATGAAACAACCATGCAAGGCTGCATAGTAACTCCAGGTTTCATTGTAACCAAGAAGGTAGTATTGGTTTTGCCCAGAGTAAAACCAAATGGCAGACAAAAAACTAAATCCAAATGGCAGTAAACCCATCCAAGTATTTCCTAGAAACAAATTCTTCATTTGTGTTTTGCAGAACAAAACGGATCCAACTCCACAAAAAATTGGCCATACAATGGATAACTGAGGTATTTTTAAAAAGATTGCTAGAATGATAAAAAGGAAGGAGATAAGGTGAAAACGGGAATATACTTTTGAATTTTTCAAAAAGAAACGATTACTAAATAAAGGTGCAATGGCATACCCAAAACTTAGGGCAATTAGTAATAGCGAATTTTCATTCATAAAGTAGATTTTATATGTTAGAGAAACAAGTCCACACACAAGAAGTTTTTAGTTTTCATTGTTTTAAACTTCCTATCTACAAATTACCATTTTATTTATTTTTTTATTCTAAGATAAAGAAACTAAAGGGGCTGAAACATTCCGAACTATTTGTTCCCATGCAATTGGGAGAACCTTTGTTTTCAACAAAAAGATATCACATCAAAAATGTTTCCGTCCTGGCATTTTGGCAAACAGAAGAGGATTTTAATCATTTCTTAAAGATTTCCGAAAAGGATCCTATCCTCTCCGGATGGCATCTTCGATTGAAATTATACCGAAGATGGGGGAGTGTTCGAGAACTTGACTTTGCATCATTGTATCCTAGGAAATCAGAAAGGGATACGACAACTGTTGCGATTACTCTTGCTCGATTAAAACTCTCTCATTTGTTTCGATTTACGAAATGGGGGAGACCTGTCGAAAAACAAGTTCGGAATCATTCTGGAAAAAAATTTGCTCTCGCTGCCTTTCGCCCATTCAGAAATTTTTTGACCTTTAGCGTTTGGAATTCTGAGGCGGAAATGATCCATATGGTCAGCGGAAAAGATCCCCAATCAGATGGAGTGGAACACAAAGAAGCAATGAGGGAAAGGGATAAAAAAGACTTTCACACAGAATTCACCACACTTCGATTCGAAATTTTGCGGGAAGTGGGAAATAGAAGTGAATTCCCTTAAATTCATCCAAACCTTGGAGGGAAAGTTTCCATTTTTTTATTGACGAATTACAGAGTCATGTTATTGATTGATCAATTAATGATGAAATCAAAAGAGGCTGAGACAAGCACGACACAGACTAGGAAGGCAGAGATTCTCGCTGCAGCAGTAAGGGTATTCTCTTCCTTGGGCTTTTATAAGGCAACGACGGCAGATATTGCGGAATCGGCTTCCATTTCTCAGCCATATATTTTTAAGTTTTTTAAATCGAAGGAAGAGCTATATTTAGCGGCTTTGGAAGAAGCTTTCGGAAGGATTCATTCTGAATTTGAGAAAATTCAAATCGTCGGGACTGGCTCAGATTTGCAATGGAAAATGATCACTGCCTACGAACAATTGATGGCGGAGTTTCCTGAAGAAATTCACCTCCAAATGCAGGCATTTGGTATTTCAGAACTTTCTATCCGAGAGAAAACTAAAGAATCTTTTGCAAAATTATACCAATTGGTCTTGGGAAAATTCCAGAAGGCGGAAATCCCAGAGCCCGAGTTCGCAGCCAAGGTTTTCCTTTCCAAAGGAATATTCTGTAATATTACATTGGTTTTGGATTTGCCGGAAATGAAGTTTTGATTTTTTTTTAAGAATTTTGTGATTGATTGATCAATAAATATGGAGACGGAAATGGAAAAAGTATTGGTACTGGGAGCGACAGGGGGAACGGGAAAAGCACTCGTTCAAGAGTTAATGGCAAGAGGGATTGCGACGATTGCTTTTGGAAGGAATCAGGGAGCCTTGGAAATATTGGCAAAGGAATTGGGAAATCCAAAAAAGCTAGAACTGGCATTAGGTGATGTTTTCAAGTGGGAATCAATTCGAGATGCAGCGAAAACGGCAGACATCATTTTTCAGGCAGCAAACGTTCCTTATCAGGAGATGGCAGCCAAATCATTACTACTGGCTGAATCGGTTATGAAAGCAGCGGAAGCAAATTCCCAAAAGATCGTATTTGTTGACGGTATCTACGTTTATGGACCAAATCCTGGTTATGCGGTTGAGGAATCTTATCCTAGAAAACCTAACTCCAAAAAAGGAAAAATTCGGATAGAGATGGAGAATCTAATTTTTTCCGACCGATGGAAACAGAGTAAACCACTCATTGTAAGATTGCCTGATTACTATGGTCCCTCTAGTAAAAATGCATATTTGAATCCTACCTTAGAGGGATTGGCTTTTGGTAAAACCGCTTTGTTTATTGGGGATACAAGTGTGAAACGAGAATATATCTATCTTCCCGATGCTGCCAAGATGATTGTGAATCTAGCCTCCCGAGAATCCTCCTATGGAAGAAATTGGAACGTACCTGGACAGGTGATTTCAGCTAAGGAGATTGTGAAGATCGCGAAACAAACCACTGGCAAAAGAACATTTTTGATTCCTGTTGGAAAAATCACCTTAGTGCTTGCGGGTATCTTTGATTCTTTTTTAAGAGAAGTAGTGGAAATGATGTATTTAACAAAAGACCCTTTGGTTTTGAGTGGGGCTCAGTATGAAAGAGAGATTGGAGCAATTCCCAAAACTCCTTTTGAAAAAGGACTCAAAGAGACATTCGAATTCATTCAATCCAACAAAAGATAAATGAAATGGATATCCGGTTTGTTCGTGGATAAACAAATCGGTTTTTTCTTCATTCTTCGAAATACCTAGAAAACCGGAATCGAAAAGCAGAAAGTACATACCTATGATTTGGCATTCTTCTTAAAAAATCCGATCAAAAATCAAAA
Source organism: Leptospira abararensis (assembly GCF_016918735.1). Taxonomy (GTDB): domain Bacteria; phylum Spirochaetota; class Leptospiria; order Leptospirales; family Leptospiraceae; genus Leptospira_A; species Leptospira_A abararensis. The sequence continues at coordinate 244,837 of NZ_JAFFPR010000022.1, read as the reverse complement.
AAAAAGCCCATTTTTGTAACATTTCAGGAAACCAGTGCAATTCCAAAGAGAAATGCTTCAATTCCTCATAAACATCTGTTGGTTACGTAAACCGCAGAGAAGGAAAAAGATTTCGAGAGTATGGAAAGGATGGATATAGATGAATGAACTGGCACTAGCATTGAATACTCTGAAGGAAATAAAAATAGAGCAAAGTTTTAATATACAAGAGGGAGAACGGAAACGGTATAAATATGCAGAAGGGACGGGTTGGGAAATTTTACTAATGGTTTGGGGGAGTAATTCCCAAACACCCATTCATAACCACAATGGAAGCAAAGGTTGGATACGAATGGTAAAAGGGAATCTACTGGAATTATGTTTTGATCAAAAACCCATTTATCAAAAGCAAAAACTTTTAGGAGTTGGAACTGATACTTATATAGATGATAGTAAGGGGACACACCAAATTGTGAATCCTTTTCCTACCGTTGCGATGAGTTTACATCTTTACTCACCTTCAATTTCTAAATGTACCATATTTGATGAGAATTCTAAAGAATGGCGATTGCAAGATTTGGTTAATCATTCATTTGAGGAAGTTTTTGTAAAATGAAAAGTGACCCTTCCATTTTAGCCGATGTTTTTCGTATTTGTTTTGAGCACTATGATAAGGCCAAAACTTCTCCTACTGGAAAAATAAAAAATCCAAATGAGATTTTAAAAAACTTTGATTTTGATATAAAGAAAAATCCTGCGGATGCAGCGGATTTATTTAAGGACATGCAGTTGTATCTTAGTTTAACTCCCAATACACTAACACCGAATTTCCAAAATCAGCTATTTTCAGGATTAAACCAGTATGCGTTGGCGGGCGATTGGCTTACATCCGTTACAAACACAACGATGGCTACATTTGAAGTTTCTCCGATGGGAACTTTGGTCGAGAAAAAAATGATAGAACATATGAATCGTTTGATCGGATGGGAAAATGGGGATGGGATCATGGCAACAGGTGGATCCAATGCAAATATGATTTCTTTGTTAGTCGCAAGAAACAAAAAATTTCCTGAGATCAAAAAAGAAGGTCAATTCAATAAAAGGCTAACTTTGTTTGTGTCAGAAGAAGCTCATTATTCTTTTGAAAAAGCTGCAAATATGCTTGGTATTGGACTGGATCAAGTAAGAAAAATCAAAACAAGTCCAAATGGGGAAATGGAGCCTGTTCATTTGGAAGAAATGATTCAAGCCAGTCTTTTAGAAGGAGAGTATCCTTTTTATGTGGCTGCAACTTCGGGAACCACTGTGCTTGGTTCTTTCGATCCAATTGATCGTATCTATGAGATTTCAAAAAAGTTTAATTTATGGCTTCACGTGGATGGGGCTTGGGGAGGGAGCGTTCTACTTTCTTCCAAACATCGTCATCATTTAAATGGAATTGAAAATGTAGATAGTATGACCTGGGACACTCATAAGATGATTGGTACTGGACTTATGAGTTCCTTTTTTCTAACAAAACATCCCGGTATTCTTCGCTCCTCACATAATCATGGTGGAGGTGATTATATTTTTCACGAATCAGAAATTGCGGAATGGGATCTTGGTCCTTCTTCTTTGCAATGTGGTCGTAGAAATGATGCTTTAAAAGTGTGGTTGACATGGCGTTCGTTAGGTGACATTGGGGTGAAGGATCAAATCGATAATTTATTTACAATGGCTATAAAAGCTAAGGAAATGATTTTGGAGTCTAGTGAATTGATGCTAATGTATGAACCGTCTTCTTTGAATGTCTGTTTTCGCTATCGGTCTGTAGGTAATGTAAATAACCTAAACAAAGAAATTCGAAAGCGATTGTTAGAGGAGGGAGATTTTTTTATTAATATTGCAACAAGAATGGGGGAGACTTTTTTTCGCCTTATCATTGTTCATCCAGAATTGAGTGAAGTTCACCTTAAAAAACTATTTTCAGACATCATCCGACTGGGTAATAAAATTGAAGAAGAAAATGCATCTTGTTTGCTCAAAATATAACGTTATGGAAGGTCACTAGTAAATGAATATCATATTGAAGTTATTTCTTTTTGTTTGTTTTTTTACACCTTTAATGGCTGAGGAAATAAATACTTCTTTTATTGGGAAATTAGCTGTAAATGGATATGATGTTGTTGCTTATTTTAAAGAACAAAAACCCGTTAAAGGAAATTCAAAGTATCAATTCCTATGGAAAAATGCAGTTTGGAAATTTTCTACCGAAGAGAATTTAAATTTATTTAAATTAACTCCGGAGAAATTTGCCCCACAATATGGAGGATACTGTGCATTTGCAATGAGTAAGGGCGAGAAATATGATATTTCTCCAGATGCTTGGGATATAACTGAGGGAAAACTGTATTTAAATTACGATCAAGAAATTCATGAAGAATGGATCAAAAATAAAAAAGAATTCATCATCAAAGCGGATCTTTATTGGAAAAAAAATGATAAATAAAGTGATTATTATTCTAAAAATCATCATCTCTTCGATTTTATTGCAGACGCTCTTCTTTAAGTTTAGCGCCGCCCCTGAATCGGTTTATATATTTTCAAAGATTGGGATGGAGCCATACGGGAGAATCGGGTCAGGGGTTGCCGAACTATTTGCAGTATTATTGTTGGTTTGGTCACAAACCACTGTCGTTGGAGCTTTACTCTCCCTTGTCATAATGTCTGCGGCCCTTTGTTTTCATGTCACGAAACTCGGAATTGTCGTGATGGATGATTCTGGATTGCTATTCATTTTAGCCCTTGTAGTGCTTATTTCATCAATTTTGATTTTATATTTAAAAAAAGACGAATGGGTTCCTTGGGTAAAGCTTATATGGAAGAGGAATGGAAAACAATGAAATCCGTTTGTTTTGGATGTTTTGTTAAGTTGGAAAACATTACCTTTTTGAAGTCAGATGACGTATGAATTTTATACTTTATTTGAATATCCCTACAGCCATAAATAGTATTCATCTTATGACTCAGGAAAGGGAAACATACTCTCACTTGATGGTGGAGGCTCAGGCAGGCAGTTCTGTTTCATATCATAATTTGTTGAGTAAAATTAGTATCACTCTTTCCAAATTTCTTTCACGTAGAATTTATTTAGTTGATGATAGGGAAGATGTGTTGCAGGAAATTCTTATTGCCATTCACAATTCTAGACATACCTACCTCCCATCAAAACCATTTCATCCATGGATGTATGCAATTGCAAAAAATATACTTTATAAGTATTACAAGAAAGTAAATCAACAATACTCCAGGTTTGTTGAGATAGAAATGAACCAATTGGTTAGCAATAATGAAATCCAATCGAATCAAAAAGAAAAGGCAGATAAGATTATGCTTTTGATTCAGAATTTACCTAAAAAGCAGAGAGATATTGTCTCAATGTTGAAAATTCAGGGATTTTCTGTGAAAGACGTTTCTTTGAAACTTCGGTTGTCTGAGGCCAATGTTAGGGTCATAGCCCATAGAGGATACCAAACCATAAGGATGAGGATGGAAAATGAAAACTGAAATCTTAATTGATAGGCTTAGTGAAAATTTAGTTCCAGTTAGGCGAGTGTCGTCGATTTTTGTAGCTTATTGTTTATGGCTAGGTTGTTCATTAATTATATTGGTCCCCTATATTTGGTGGCGTTCTGACTCTTTCCAAAGGGTTCATGTTCCCGTTTTTATATACGAACTAATTCCCGCCTTCTTCATTTTGTTAATATCTCCTTATAATGCAATTCATGCAAGTATACCAGGAAATAGGAAAATCCAATATTTAACTTTTGCTCCCGTTTTGTTTTTGTTATTATGGATGAGTTTTTTGTTTTTTAGATTTTTTAATGGAATAATTCCGGGAATACCAACATACAATTATCATACGTGCATTCGGGATTTTCTTCTGATGAATTTACCAGCTTCTGCGGGATTGATTTTCATTATACGAAGACGATACCCTATTTCCCAAAAAAATATAGGTTTTTGGATACTTACTGCTAGTGCAACAATGAGTGCACTAGCGGAGGCATTTCTTTGTCCAAACGAATCAGCTTCACACTTGATTCTGATACATCTGTTTCCAGTTTTTGCTATGAGTTTATTTGGTATTTTGATTGGTAGTTTTTTCTTTAACCGCGAGTTAAACTCTTCGTTATAAAAGTTACTAAAAATAACATTTTGTTTCTAATTGCTGAGTATCTAAACAAAGGAGTCAATTATGGGAATTTGCAATATTGATACAAAACAAGAAATAAGTCGTAATCTTGTTGTTAGGCTAGCACAAAATCGAAGTGAAATAGAAAATACCTTGGCCCTGCGTTATCATGTTTTTAATTTAGAATTGGGAGAAGGTCTTTCTGGCTCTAGAGATACTCAGAAAGATCGAGATGAATATGATAATTTCTGCGACCATTTAATAGTTGAGGATCAAAATAATAATAATGCGATTGTCGGAACCTATAGAATTCTCAGAAGATCTGTTGCCAAAAAAAATATTGGGTTTTATTCTGAAAGAGAATTCGATTTGAGTAATCTATATCTTTTAAAGGAAGAAATAGCTGAAGTCGGAAGAAGTTGTGTTCGTAAAGATTATCGAGATGGGTCGGTAATCTCCCTTCTTTGGTCAGGATTTGGTCAATATATGAGTAAACATAACATACGTTATCTTTTTGGGTGTGGTTCCATTCATTCTATTGATCCTATTGTTGTTTCTCAGGCTTATGCTTTTTTACGTGAAAATGGAGCTCTGGTGCAAAAAGAGTTTAGAGTTCAGCCCTGCCCGGACCGTCACTTGCCCGGATTTGATTCCAATTTTCATATCAATAATTTCGATTCTATCCGGAAACAGTTACCTCCTCTGATCAAAGGATATATTCGTTTAGGTGCAAAAATTTGTGGTTATCCCGCTTTGGATAAAGATTTTGGAACCACCGATTTTTTAGTCCTTTTTGATAAAAATACAATCGATTATAGATATGGAAAACATTACTTACATTCAGAAGAATTATAAAGTAACAAATAAAAGTTACATGATTTAACAATCACATTTTTTATAACACTCTTTCGTAGATCGCTCGTTCTATTTGGATCGAGTGGTTTTTCAAAAAATCCTGCATTACAAATCCCTGTTTTTGGTATTCTGCAAAGACGAATGTCTTGGCATTGTCTAAACTGGTTTGGCCTTCCCAAGTGGCTATCGTGACGAATCGGATTTTGTCATTTCCTTCCTGAATGTAAGCCGCATCGCCCAAAAAACCAGGTATGGTTTTGATAAAGTCGCGATTGATTTTGACTCGTTCTAAAAATTCTTCTTTTGCTTCCTTGGGTAATTCGAATCGATCGATAAGAATTTGATTCATTGTATCCTCTCCAACTTTATAACTTCGATTGTTTGGTTAAAATTAGAATACAATGGAATTAGGATCCAAAATTGTAAAAAATCAGAAAAAGAGATTTGGCTACCAGTTTTGTGGGTGTTGGAAGAAAACCTTAGGTGATTCTCCGGTATAGAGTTTGAATTCTTTGTTAAAATGAGATTGGTCGTAGTAACCTGCATTGTATGCAAGATCGGTTAAAGTGGTTTCCCTGGAATGAGATGTTATGGCAGATCGAATTCTTAGAAGATTTGCGTAATGTTTGAGTGTGGTACCTACCGAATCTTTGAATTTTTTTTCTAAGGAATCTATGCTAATCGGTAATCCTTGTTTTAGATCTTTGATTTTGATATTTCCATTTGCCTTCTGAATATTAAAAAGAGTTTGTCTAAGGATGGGATCGATCCTTCTTTCTTTCCTGTTTTGAAGTAAAAAATTCTCGATTAAATTGATACAATTTTCATTTGAGTGGGAACAAAACAATTGTTCTTCTATTTCCCTATACGCAGATTTTGAGATCAAATCTTCTAGGTTAATTGTTTTTTCGTAGAAGTCAGAGATCGGTTCCCTAAAAAAAGCAGCCGCGCCAATTTCAGTAAGGATGACAAGTAGGGCGGAGGACTTTTTGGGATAGATGATTTTTTTTGCCGACTTTCTAAACCCAGCAATTCCGATTCGAGGTAAATCATAAATGACATTTGCTTCCATTGAACGGAGATTTCCACGCAGTTGGAAAGACAAAACAAGGTGAGGGTTCGGTAGGATGCGATTTTCGATTCCGTTTTCTGATTCTATGATGAGGTATTTTTGAACGAAAGGTCGCAAATGAACGGAAGGAAAATAGGACTGGATTTTCATTTACACCAACTCTCTGTAAAAAGCCTCTACTAAAAAATTGGATTTTCTTTGGGTAACGGCAACTAGTTTTTTAAATTCTTACCAAACTTTACTCTATTCAAAAGAAAAAATCGGGAAGAAAATCGAACTTCCCTGCGGACTTATTCGGAATCTTTAGGAAATTTCTTTCGTTTGACAAAATCTAAGTCTACCTTTATTTTTACTAAAAAAAAGAGTGGAAATGGATTGAAGCACTACCTAACAACAGTTTTATTTGTTCCTTTATTTTTAGTTAGTGGCCTATTTGTCTCTTGCAAATTTCCAAACTTAGAAAATGGTTGTGACCCCAAATCTGAGTCTTTCAAAGACTTTTATCTTGCGAGGATTTTGTTTGATGATGATCGAGAGTATTGCGGCTCCGTTGCTCCCAATCGATCTATTTGCGAAATGGATACTCTAGCTATCATCCAACCACGGCGTTGGAAATATGTTTCAGCGGAAATAAGAAAACAAGCCTTACTCGGATCTAATGGAGTCAGTTTCTCTACTTTTACCACTTCTTATACGGGCACAGCAAAATGGTTAGGCGGTATCCTTGCTGACGATCAAAAAATTTATTCTATACCTTACAACCAATCAGACGTTCTTGTCATTGATCCATCCACTCACACGGCATCGGGATTCACTACTGGAGCGAGCGGACTTGCGCAATGGGAAGGTGCTGTGTTTGCTCCAAATGGTAAAATTTATTCCATACCAAGAGATGCTGATCAAATTCTTGTAATCAACCCGCAAGCAAATCAAAGTTATATGATTCCTTCGCCCGAAACTGGCACTAATAAGTGGAGAGGAGGGGTACTTGCATCCAATGGTTTGATTTACGGGATTCCCAATAGTTCTAACAAAATTCTTGTGATTGACCCACAAACAGACCAAGTAAGAACCATTCCCTCGCCACTTTCACTTTCCAATATGTGGGAAGGAGGAGTCCTTGCACCTAATGGAAAGATCTATGCCTTTCCTGTTGATATTGATTATGTTTTTGTCCTTGATCCTTTTTCTGAAAGAAGTTATGTGATCCCGACTCCCAAAACAGGACTTGGAAAGTGGAGGCATGGAGTCGTCGCACCTAACGGCAAGCTATATGGTATTCCTTCAAACGATACTGAATTTTTAATCATAGATCCTGATCGTGACTCATTGAATTTATGGCTTTCCCCTGTCGTTGCAGGAGCGAAGTGGCGTGGTGGGCTCTTGGGAGCCGATGGAAGGATATACACAATACCTTCGGATATTAATGAATTTATCGTGTTTGATCCTGATAACTTTGTGTCTGCGACCTATAATTCGGGAATCGCAGGAGGGAACAAATGGGGAGATGCCGTTCTATCACCTAACGGTAAGATTTATACAATTCCGCATACAAACGATCAAGTATTAGTCATTGATCCCGGTACTAATGGAAAGATCTGTGGTAATTTATTACGAAGTAGTTACTGGAATATGTATTAATAGATTCAAATTTGAATCTTTCTAAAATTCAATTGACATGACCTTTAAATCATTTATAAAATATGTATGCGATGGAAGGCATCTGAATTTTGGAAAAATGCGTCCCCTAATGAATTATTAGATTTTTTCCAATCCATCGAACAAGGGTCAGACTTAAAATCATTAGCTGATCACATGTTAGCCGAAGAAGAGTTTTGTGACTTAGTATTCGAATATTTATGGCTTCTTCGTTCTGAAGAGGGTTCCAAACGTTTTTTGAATGACGACAACCTAACACCAGAATTACTTATGAAGTTCATTTATTTTGGGTATGGAAAACAGTTTTTATCTGGAAACTTCGATTCCAATGCTTACTTTTTACAGGTTAGGACATTGTTTAATTCTGCACAAAGTTTGCGAATTTTGTCTCTGGCGGAGGAAATGGACCGAGATCCTACCCTGAAAATCCATCTCTTATCCAATTTAGATCCGCAAACATGGGAAGCTTACTTCGATATATTAGAAGAAAATAATATGACAATGCAGGCACTTCTTGGAATCTTTTCCAATCTCAGAGAAAACGAAATTCGTAAAATACTTTTGAATAGCCATACACTCTATTATTACTTGCGTATGATGATGGTCTCTGGAATGAAAAAAGTGGCAGAACAAACACCGAAGGAAAGGGAAAATCGAATCAGATTGGAATCTATTTTAGATTCGATTCATGTTTGGGAAACCTTTTGCCAGGGTTTAAGTGATCGATTTGATTTTAAATCTGAAGCAAAACTATCACCGAATAAACGAGATCCTGACCGTTTATCACTCGTATTGCGAGAATTAAAAAAAATCCCCTCTCAAGATCGGGGAGATGTATTGGTGTATATGCGTGGAAATGGAGCCGTATTGGATGTTTGGGAAGAAACCACCATAATTTCTGCTCTAGGCAATTTTGATCGTGTGGGTAAATACTTCTAGACTCAAAAATTTACAAGAATTCTAAGATTTCTTGTCGTATTTTGCTCTGTCCTTTCTTTCTATTTTCTCTGATTTTTCTTATTTTTTATTCTAATTCGAAATACTGATTCTGTAACGCTGATTTTCCTTTTGTCCCTTGTATAATAGCTGAGGGTCAAAAATGCAAGTTTTGGTTTATGAGTTTTGGAAAAAGAGTTCTCCTCAGCATGCTAGAGAATCTTTTGAATTTCTTTTAACAGCCCCTAATCTTCATGAATACCTAGAAATTCTTTTTGAGGTTAATGAGTTAGTAGAGTATTTTTGTAGTTATTGTTGACGAACAAGAATTGGATATCATTCGCCAATTCGTTGGTATCTCTGATTCAAATTCCCAATTGGAATCCAAGTTTTCCTCTATTCTTTTCTGTCCGATTGATTATTCTCAAACTAAAGTATTAAATGGAATGGAAGTTACAACTCCAGAGTGAATCCAACATTGATTTGGCGGAAAGGCCCTGGCTGGATGCCTGTTGGTAACCGGCCTGAGACATACTGTTTGTCTTGAATGTTTTTTGCATTGATAAACACAGACCATTTATCTGGAGACCTGTAACCAAAACTTGTATTCCATAATTCCACTTTTGGGATGATTCCTTTATTACCATCTTCTGATTCATCTTTTGTGTTTAATAAATCGGAGTATTGTTTTCCAATGTATTGGTATTCTAGCCGACCGTAATATCCTTGAGGTGAGGAGACACTAACCGCTGTCGTGATTGTTTCTTTCGGTACATAAGGTAAATAATTACCTGTTGTGTCTGTTGGTATGTATTGGTAATTGTTCACTGTATATGCTGGCAAATATTCTATAACTTCTCTTCCATCACTGGTTTGAGATACTGGGAATGGGTTAAAACTTCTGGATTTTGCTTCAATTCGTGAGTAAATGAATTCAATAGGAATTCGCCATTCAGATTTTTGCATTTTTGCTGGATCCCAGACAAATACGGATTCACCGCCAGTATGTGTCGAGTAACCAGTATTTGCCGGTCTAATTCCATTTTCGCCGCCTACCTCGTTTACATTGATAATTTGGTCGCGAAAATACATTTTGTAACCAACAAGTTCTGTGTATAAATAGGATGTAATATCTCCTCGTATTCCGGTTTCATAATTTGTAGATGTTTCTGGTTTTAGCCGGTAATCATTCCCTTGAGGACTGAAAGAAGTACCAAAGGTTGGTGGTGAAAATCCTTTGTGCGCTCCGGAAAACCAAATGAATTTTTTTGTTATATCATAGGTGATGCCGAGGCCCGGAAGGATCACATGAGTTCTCGATTCACTAGAGCTTCTTCGGTTTACCGAAACATCATTTGGTAGCACGGCGCCAAGTCGGTAGTCTTCTGCTGTAGCTTGCCTTCTTGTTGTGATTGCTTTTTGTCTTACTTCTTCGTAACGAACACCGGGAATTAATTTCCAGTTTTCAGAAAGTTGAATTCTATCTTGGAAATAAGCGGCCAAAGATTCAATCTTTCGTTCTTGCCGATTCAAATTAAAGTTAGGAAGTGATGGTTGGATTAAATTATTTACGAGAGAGTCTTCTTGGATGATCGCCTTGGAAAGATAACCTAAAGGATCATCAGTTTTTTTCACATTCGTTTGTGTTAAATTATTTTCCCCATGAATCCGAACGCCAATGTCTGTTTCATGTTTGAGTCCTAAGGTAGAAAATTTTGATTCGAGTTTTGTCTCAACTCCACCCACCATAAAGGATTGGTCCCGACTGATGTAAGAATCTCGCATATAGATTGTATCTCCGGGGCGATTGCCAATGATACCGGGTGAGTATGTACGAATTGTGTCTAAGGGAGCATTCAGATATCCACCTGTTGTCGATTTCCCAGATAAAAAATCTTGCCTCGCCCAATTTCTTTCTGCTTGCGAAAAATATCCTCGAATGATGAGGTTATGGTCATCAGATAATTTCCAATTATGAGAAATGATTGTTTGGCTTCGGTTTAATTGTTTTTCATCATATTCTGCAGGATTGATTTTTGGATCCATTCGGAAAAGCCCTTGTGACAAACCTAGATAAGTGGACTCGGCATTTTGCATATGATACCCTAACTTAATGGTTGTGCTATGGTTTTCGTTCCAATCTTGAATCCATTTAACATTGCCTTCGGTAACGTCGAAACTTTGGTGATTACGAAATCCATTTCCCTGTTTTCTCAGTAAAGAAACTTCAAAAGCGCTCGATCCAAAACTTTTTCCATATGAATTGTAAGTGGATAAATACCCATTTTCTCCTCCCACATTCTTTGTATAAAAAATGGATTCAACTGGCGGACGTTTAGTGACAAAATTGACAATTCCCCCAATGGTATTTGGTCCAAATAAAATTGAACCTGAGCCTTTAATGATTTCAATTCTCTCCATTCTTTCAATGGAAGGAGAATAATAACTTTCTGGTTGGCCATAAGGAGAAAGTGAAGTTAAAATTCCATCTTCTAAAATCAGTGTTTTTCTGGATTCTTCATTGCTCACACCCCTAAAACCAATGTTTGGTGTAAGACCTGCTCCGTCTTGGAAACGTACACTGGCACCTGGAGATCTCCTTAAAGCTTCCATAGGATCAGTGGGAGAGGCTTCCTCTAAATATTTTTTGTCGATGATGTAAGCTGACCCTGGAATTTTTTTTAAGTCTTCCTTTTTGTTTCCAATGACATGAATCCCTTCATTCTTTTGGGGTTTAGTTCCTTGGTCTTCAGTCTTGTCTTGAGAAAAGATTTCTTTATTTCCTAGAAAGATCAGGAGAAAAATAAGGGAATTGGTTAGGTTTCGAAAGTTCATCGAATGAGTCCTTGTAAGGGGGAAAAATTTATTTTGATTTTAGTTAGATCTTCGTTAGGTGAAAACAAGGGACGAGCCGGTTTCCCATTAATCGAAACATGGGATTGGACATAGACAGGGGTATCTTTGATGCCAGTTAGTTTATATTCCTGTTTTTGTAAGTATCTTGCAAATTGTAAAATGTGTTCTGGTTGGATGGTCATCATCCGGTATTGGTAGTCAGTCAGAATTTCTTTCGGATCAATTTGTTTATTTTGTAAAAAAAATACTGCTGTACCCACTTTGTCTGCTACCATCACTTGCCAGGAAAATTTGATCGCTTCCTCTGTCCAAATTACTTGCCCAGGATAAAGTATATGCCGAAAAGGAATCGTTACCTGTAATAGAAGATAGGCGAGTAAAACATATTCTTTAATTCCAAACTCATTCCAGTGATTTTCTGATGGAAATTTCGATCCTTCTGAAATCAGAATTTTATTTTTTAAAACACGGTTAATAAGAGTGCGTGGCCAGTCAGGTGCAAAAAAAATCAATGAAGAAAGGCTCATTACAATAGGGAACACACCGATCGGAAAAAGAAAGGCTGTGAAGGAATGAAAGAAAAGGACAACAAACCATGCCAGAAATCGAAACCTTTTTATACAAAGTAAAAAGGGAACTGACAAATCAAAAATGACTCCAATCCAAGAGAAGACAAATGCCGTGAAGGGAAGGCCTAGTAGGGGATCGAGGAGTGGAAATTTTCCTTCCGATTGATACAACCATAGCTTCAAAGGGAGAGCTTCGAATAACCAGTCAGGTTGAAGTTTGGCGATCCCTCCAAAAAAATAGACAAGTCCCATTTGCAACCGGAATGCATACAGCCAAAGTTTTGGAATTGGTTTTGCATTGTTTAACCAATCTCTCCATCGAAAGGTTGGTATCTTGATTTTACTAACAGGCGATAACCAAAGTAAAAAGCCGAGTAAGGAAATAAGGTAATAATGATTCAGGTAAATGGTGGCATCTGAAAAGTGAAACCATGTAAACCCAAGGGTAAACACAAAGAGGTTGAATCGTAAAAAATATCCGAGAAAAATTCCAAACGAAGTGATAAGTAGAATCCCAAACAAAACATAAGTAAATGCTGATGGTAGTGGGTGGATCCATTCCCAACCAAAGTGTTTGAAAAAAAAACTTGGTTTGATAAAGTAAGAATGAATCCATCCAAAATAGAAATATCGGGAGATTAAAATCGTTGTCGCAAATCCATATCCAATGCGAAAGAAATGTAAAGAAAGCGAAGATACGGGATTAGATAAATATTTAATCACCGTCATTTGAACTCACTCCGATGGTTCCTCCAAGTGAACTGATCAGTTCTGTACTAATCAAAACTCTTAGTTTTTTAAATTCATTGAGCATTACTTCCACATCGTTATTTCCTATTGTGATTGCATTTTGTAAGGTTCCATACTTCGACTTTATGAAACTCACTGATGTTGAACTGATTCGGATTTGTTCCTGAAGTCTCGGAACCACTGTTTCACTTCGGAGTGCTAAAAATTTATAGAGACCGGCTTCTCCAAGATCAGAGAAACCTTGGAGGTTTTGTAAAAGAGAGTCAAGGGATAAGTTGGCATAAGGTGTTTCTACTTTTGTGATGTCTTTTACACCTAAATTGGTAGCTCGTAATCCAGAAGGTTCAGCAATTTTGGTATCTACAATTGTATTACAAAAGAATACCATTTGGTTTGTTAATTCAGTGAGTCCGTCTTTGGTGTTGGGATACTCTCTGCTTCCTTTTCCTGCATTTGTAAAAGAATAATAAAAAGAAGAAGTTCTCGATTTATCCCAATGGAAAATCAGGAGACCTGTTTGCGTTTTAATATCTTGGATTAGTTTTGTTAGGTAGGTTCTACGATTTGTGTCAGCAAAGGCAGTGTTTGTGGTGCCTATGTTATCCTTAAAAAGAAGATATTCCACAGTGTCCAAACCATCTACACGAAGGCCACTCGGCGCTAAATTCGAGGTAATTTTTGATTCGATTGAGGTTGGGTCAATGGGAAATGCCCGAGAATAACTATCTAAAAAAAGATAAACATTATAAGGAATGTTAGCTGGCCCAAAATAAGCCCATTCAATTTGTTTATATGCTAAATCGGCTTCCATCCAAGCATTTCGAATAAGGTTCAAGTTGTTCGTATCTTGTGTGGCAGTGTAGGCAGCCGCTGCGGTTTGCAGAGCAGATACCTTTTGGTCCAAATTTGTATACTTGGGGATGATTAGATTGTTGGAAATATCAACAAGCAAACTGGATGTTGTATATGTCCTTAGGTAGGTATCTACCAAACCTAAAATCTGTGCTTTTTCGGATGCACCATCTGATTGGACTCCACAATTAAACAATAATAGATAGAACCCGTATATTAGGATTTTCGATTTAAGACTAGTTGGATTCATAAAGATTTAAGAAAACTGATGACCTTGGCTCTAGATTCTTTGGGTAATTGTTTGTAATTGTTTTTACTTTGTTCTGCTTCTCCTCCATGCCAAAGAATTGCTTCTTGTACACCTCGGGCTCTTCCATCATGCAGTAAAAGTTCATGACCATTGACCCTTTCAATCAGGCCAAGGCCCCAAAGTGGAGTGGTTCTCCATTCATTTCCCATTGCCAAAAAGTCAGAGCGAAAATCGCTAAGTCCATCACCCATATCATGTAAAAGTAAATCTGTATAGGGTCGTATCTCTTGGTTTGCTACTTCTGGAATGGGGTGATCTCCCGTTTTCATTCTTGGGATATGGCAAGAAGAACATCCGATTTGGATAAATAAATCTTTTCCTTTTTTGACATCCTCTGTTCGCCACCCCCTTCGTCCAGGAACACTCACTAAACTAGTGTAGAACGTAACGCGCGATAAACGATCATTTGAAATTTCAGGGTTTGTTCCATTTCCGGTGGGACTTGCTGCACAGAGGGATTGTCCAGTTGCACAATTTTCCGTAGGAAATATAGCTGTTGTTAGTCCAATATCACCTAAAAATGCACTGGCATTTTGGTGGTTTAAATTGGGTTGGTTTGCTTTCCAACCAAACCTTCCGAGAAAGGTTTTGGCTTGTGTTGTATCCCAAACAAGATTTGGTTTTCCAGAAACTCCATCTCCATTGGAGTCTGTTACATCAGCAAAGGAACGAATGGTAGACTCAGGGATTGCTTCGAGGAGTCCAAGTCCTGGCATCATTGGTGCAGTTCTTGGAGAAATAAAATAACTTCCCGAAGCATTGTTTGTTGGATGGTAGGGTTGGCCTGGGTTTGTCACATTGATTTGAGTAGCACCACCACCTACATTCCATGTAATCGCATAACTTGGTTTACGTAAGGAATAAATTTCACCGTCTGGAAATGTTCCTGATTCTTCTGTATAAGTAATGGTTACAGTTCCTTCTTTGGGAATTTGTGTGCCTGTTCCAAATTCTAAAATACCTTCTGTATTTAATTGTGTTCCAAAATTGGTCATAGCAACGGGACCACCAGTTGTGGGATTGGATCCAGTAACACTTAATCGGATAAGCATAGAGGCAAGACTAGTTCCATCGGCAGGAGGTCGTCCTCTTCCGTCTTTGACGTGGCAACCTTGGCAAGAGCGATTGTTAAAAACAGGACCAAGTCCCGCTACTGAAGAATTTCCAGAAGGAAGCCAAGTGCGGTTGAAATTTGCATTCCCATCTTGGAAGTCAATGGACCTCTTTGCATCTACTACATTGGCTGCTTCTAAATCGAAAGCAGACTCTGTGGAATCGAAAGTAGTAGTATCTCCACCGCTAAATTGTTCACAAGGGTCGTTTAAAAAATCTCCCGAAGAACATGGGGGAGAGGATATAATGGCAGCAAGGATAAGAGCAGTAGTAACATCATCGTTTTCTTTTTTTTTGCAAGAAAAAAGAAGAGAAAAAATTATCAGTAGGATAAGGTGTTTTGTTTTCATTTCTATATTTATTGGAGCACTAAGCCGTCATCTCCAATGGAGACACCATAACTTGCGGCAGATCTTTGTAATGCTTTTGCAATTTCTTGAACTGCTGGTTGGATTTGGTAACGGAAAATATTATAGTCCGCGTTTTCAGTTACAGAACCAGATACATTCACAGTAGCAATCATCCGATCAAATCGGCTAGAAATGATGGAGTTATTACAAGCTTGGTTGAGTGATACATCTTCGGTAAATTCATTCAGACAAAAAAGTTCTGCTGTTGCAATTCGTTCTTTGATATAACTTGATTCATTGCCCAAAAGATTTTTTAATCCATACCCATTTATAGTTTTAGAGCCAGTATAAGAACCATTATAAAGATTATCTAATCCTTTGGCATCATAGTAGAAATCTGCTTTTGTATTGTCCGAAAAACAGGAATGTTCTTCTTCTTGTTCTCCACCAAATACTCCGGTCATTCTTTCTCCTCCCCATTCCCCACCAGAAAATCTAGCAATCCCTCGTAGGATGTTTTCAAAGGAAGTGGCACTTGATTTGAATTTAGAAACATAGGAAGTGGATAGTGTTGGATCCCAAGAATTTTTCAAAAGAAGAAGATGGGCTTCTAGAATTTCTGTTGCATATAATAGATAAGCAGAACGTTTTGCTGCGGCACTTCCGGAACCATTGGCTGTTGTGAAATTCGTTTGTGTAATGGAGTTACCCGGAGTGAAGTTATTTTGGGCATCAGCACCCCATAACAGGTATTCAATAGCATGCCAACCAACTGAAATATTTTTAGCAGCGTCACCATCATGGCAGGTTCCACCGGAACAATCGCCTCCGTTTGCATCAATTAATCCTTGTTTTGTGATTGTTCCTGCTAAGATCACAGTATCAATATAACCCTCATCCAAAGGCCATGCATTCATTAAAGGTTCTAATTCGACTCCTCCTGTAAGGGCTGGGTTATCAATAGGTCCTTGGCTAAATCGAAAGATCTCCGTTTGTAAATAACTTCGTCTGGCTCTTCTCCAGTAAGTCTTCAGTTCATTGAGTTCCGAAAGAGAAGGGGAGGCTTTGGCCGCAAAGGTAGCTACTTTTTGCCTTAAGACAACCACATCCGCATACGAATCGCTATAATTTTCAAAGGCGATTTGAGCATAGGTTTCCAGAAAGGCAGATTGGCTTGGAGCGCTACCGGCAAGGGCTAAGGCTGCCAGAAGGTTTGCATCAGAGTTTTCCTTTTCGGGAGTACAATAATTCAGCACAAGGCCAAGTGAAAGTACGAATGTAAGATTTCGCATCAACGTCATATCGGGTTCTCTCCTAATTGAGATAGATTCTCATTATTAATTAAACAGCGTTCCGGTGAGGCCTCCGGAGGGCAAATGGTTTTATTGATTCTCTGATTGATATTTATCAGGGTTTTGGTTTCTGATCATTCGTTGAACTTTGTTCAAAAAATCTCAATGGTTCGGAAATAAATTATTTGACACTGGTTCAAAAAGCCATGAATCTATGGCAATTGTATAAATTATGTTAAAAATGTTTCGATTGGGAGGAAATATGAAAGCAAAAGTAGCAATAGGACTGGTGTTGTCCTTGGTTTTGGCGGGGTCTCTCTCTGCACAAACCCAAAGCCAGATGTTCCAAAGAGTGGGTGTCGTAGGAGATTCCTTAAGCCAAGGTTTCTTTGGTGTCACCGTAGAGAAAAAAACACAAGATTGGGCCTATCCTGTCCTTGTGAGTAAACAAGCAGGTGCTTCTGTTTCATACAACGTCCTAAAGGGACCCTTTGTAAACTTAGAAGATGTGCTGAAATGGGACTGTGGTGTTTTCTGTATTGCAGAAAGTATCATCGGTGGAAATGCTTCTACAGTTTCTCTGCCGACACATGCCGGAATCACTGGTGCTGAGTATACAAGTCTACTTAAAACTTCCGGTAAATGTGAAGACATTACTGCCACCAAACAAGAGAAAGAATGGTACTGGGCAAAATGGTATTGGTACACTTACCGCTGGGTAACTGTGGCTGATTGCCAAGAACCAGATAAGTTTCATAGATTTGGTCTCCGCGATGCCGGAACACAAACCCAAGTGATGGAAAAAGTGAAACCAACTTTTCTATTTGGGTCAGCTGGTGCCAACCACGTTCTATGTACTGCACTTCATACATCTACAGATTGTTTAGATGAAACAAGATTCAAAAGAGATATTCGTGAATTTTTCCGTAGAATGTCTGTTATGGGAAGTTTGCAAGGTGGAGTTCTCTTTACCGTTCCAAACGTAACTGCCATTGCATTTCTCGAAAATTACAAAGATCCAAACGGGCGTGCAAATTATACAGGACTCAAAGCATTTTTTCGAAATTCTGTATCAGATCCAAACCAAGTTCTCGATGCAAATGAGATCGCATCCATTTCCACTTTCTTAAATATGTTGAACAACGAAATCAAAGCACAGGCAGCTACTATGCGTTTTGCAGTTGCTGACTTACGAGTGATTTTTGATGATTTAAAAGAAA
This sequence comes from Leptospira abararensis, assembly GCF_016918735.1. GTDB lineage: Bacteria > Spirochaetota > Leptospiria > Leptospirales > Leptospiraceae > Leptospira_A > Leptospira_A abararensis. Next base: position 226,850 of record NZ_JAFFPR010000022.1, on the reverse strand, counting down.
ATGGAAGACCGATCCGTAGTGCAGATGGTTGGTCTCCTGGAAACGCAAGAGCAAACTGGCCTCTGCCAAACCAACCGGGAGTTTTTGGTTTAGATGGTGTTCACCCAAATATGTATGGACATTCTCTATTTGCAAATGAACTAATCAAAGCAATTAACTCTCGTTACGGATACTCAATTCCGCAAGTAAGCGAGTATACTGCTTGGTATTACGATTCACTTAATAGAAACCCAGTGGACTTAAAGAAATTCCTCACAGAGAACATCTTTGGTCAGGCAATTTCTTGGGTAATTTCTATCTTTACATAAGGGGTTAAACAATGAGCAAGCGGTTTATAGGTATCATTTCGGTTTGTGGATTTCTATTGGTTTTATTTTCTTTTGTTGTATGGAAGTTTTCTTCACACAAAACTAATAAACAAACAGAAGTCACCGATTCCGATTTCGGAAAGTCAGAAAGTCACGCCAATTCGTTGTTTGACGATCCAGAGTTTTCCGACGCTCCCAATCCAGAAGAATTGGAATTGGCACAGGCTGAGGTGCTTTGGCCGTTTGCTTTGGAGAAAAAACCAAATCGTAAAGAAGAAGTAAAAGAAGAGTGGAGAGATTTTGCGGCGAAATATCCAAAAAATTTCTACATCCCTCGCGAAATCAAAACTCGGATGACAGAAGCAGAAGAGAAGGAACAACTTCAAATGTTAGATTCTTTTACTGCGATGGACGCTAGTATTTCAGCGTCGATATCTAAAGAAAAATGGTCCGACAAACCTTCGGCAGAAGAGCCGAATGCTAATGAAAGACCATCGGCCAAAACACAAAAAGCGTATTTTGATTTTAAGATCAATGAATTGGAATCAAGAATCCAAATGGTCGAGTATTGGATGGAAAACAAACAACCAGCAGGCGATGTAAAAGTTTCTGCTGAGAAAGATCTAAAACTTTGGAAAAAAGAATTGGCCACTTTAAAAGAAGTGAGAAGCCAAGTTCCCAACTCTTAACCATTCCGGAATTCCGCAGTTCTAAAAAGAGGACCACTGGTCCTCTTTTTTTTTCTTTCACCCGCGTCCCGATTCTTCTCTGAAGAGAAATTTCTATCTGTGCTTGACAGGAACAGCGTTCAAAAAATAGATGAATTTGAGACTCGGTATCATTACGGAGTCGTATCCTCTTAGGAGAACAGATTCCATGAACCCAAATAGAAAAAACCGCGGAAAATCATTGGTGGTACTGGCCTTGCTTGTTGCTGTCAGTTTCTGCAAAGCAAAAGAAAATGAGGACCCATCGGCTTTGGCATTGCTTGGCTTTAGCCTTAACCTTTCCACAATTTCTGGCAGTCTTACGGACGGGGCAGGAAGTCCGATTCCTAACGCCAGCTTAGAGTTAGCAATGCAAGGAAGTGTAAAAACCTCAGGAGTTTCCCGATCTCTGGCAACAACAACGGAAACTGGATCTTGGCAACTCTCCCTAGGAAGTGGGAGTTATTTAATTCATGTGAAAGATGCAAATGGGAAATTACTCGGAACTTTTAAAATTTCTTCTTCAGAAAATCTGGAACCTTCGATTGAAGACATCTCCCATCTGACTGATACAATTTTTCTCGTTTCCCTTTCCGGTAATCGTGATGTGGGCTCGAGGTTTGAAATTCTTTCGCCACGTGATGGAAGTATTGTGAAAACTTATGACTTACCATTGAACATAAAAACAGCAGATACCTTGTCTTGCCATGTTTTACAAAATAATGCAGAAAAAGAAAATTTTAATGTTGGGAAAGGGGAGACAACCTCTTCCATTTCAATTAAACCTATGTTAGGTGCCAATAAAATTCAAATTCATTGTACAAACTCGGCAGGAATGTCTGCTAAAAAAACTATCTTAACATACTTCGGGAATCGAATTACGGCTGGTGGATCTCATTCTGGTTATGTGGTGAATGGAAACCTCTATACTTGGGGTAGGAACAATTATGGCCAACTTGGATCAGGAACCTCAACGGGGGATCTTACAAACCCAACCATTACCAAGTTATCAACTATTTCCAATGTCGTATCTATTGGATTTAATCAAAACAATTCACTTGCCATAACAGAGGATGGAAGTGTTTGGACTTGGGGAGCCAATAGTAGTGGGCAATTGGGTATGGGTAATACTGGTGATCTACAAGCTGCACCCGCTGATGCCGGTCAAAGAAATCCACCACGTAAGGTTCCTGGAATCAACAATGCGGTGATGGGAACTTATGGTTATGACCATGCCGTTGTTTTGAAATCTGATGGGACTGTAGTGACCTTTGGCTCAAATTCAGTAGGACAACTGGGAAATGGGACAGGCGGTGCTGGCACTTATTCTGCAAATCCAGTCACTGTCACTGGGCTTCCTAACGATATTATCCAAGTCATTGCAGGATCTGAACATACTGCCGCCTTAACAAAGTCAGGTGAAGTTTATGTTTGGGGTCGAGACCAATATGGAAATTTAGGTGATGGAGTTCTTGGAACGGCAGCGGAAGTCAATTCTACTCCGAAAAAAGTGAGTTCCTTATCTGGTATAGTTCATATTGCCAATGGCCGTGACCATATCCTTGCTTTAAAGAATGATGGCACCGTATATGCGTGGGGTCTTGCCGCAAGCGGTCAGTTGGGCATTGGGGGAAGTGGAAGTCCAACACCAGTTCCAACTCCAACACTAGTGACTGGACTATATCAAGTAGTGTCTGTTTGGGCCAACGGAACCCAAAGTTTTGCCGTCTTAGGTGATGGGACAGTTAAGGGTTGGGGAGCAAATTCGAGCGGAAATTTAGGAACTGGTCTTACCACACCGGCAAAACTCTATACTCCTGGCGACATTGTTGTCGGCGTCAAAGATATTCAATACTTTGGATGCGGGGCTTTGCATAATTTTGCGATCCTAAAAACAGGTTCCTTGTATGGATGGGGTTGGAATTTTAAAGGTTCCATTGGTCGCTCTGATTTACAAGAGACTTGGGCCGCTACAACACCGATTTTTCTTACCATTCCCAACTAGTTCTCATTTTGTTTCTAAAACTTGAGATGAGAATATTTCTATTTTGTTTGATTATTAGTTCTTTTTATGGATGTGTGTTTTTTGAGACAAACGCATGTTCTACGGGGATTGGGTTTTCTGATATTGGTAATCTTACTACGGATTTAGGTTGTCCCAAAGAAGAGAATCTTTGTGAGGATGGAACTTGTTTGGCCTTATTCGGACTACACCAATTCGGAAAATTCCCTTGGGAATATGAAGAAGGAGAGGAACTTTCGGGAGGAAAGGCAATGACGAGTTTTGTAACTGACGCTCGAGCCTTCCTTCAATTTGGAAAAAATTCTCCCTTAACTACAATTTCCGATTTTACAGTGGGGCAAGCCGTCTTTGAAGTCCCTTGGAGTCCAGGATTTTCTTCTACTTTACCGGACCGAGATGGATTGGGTCCTTTCTTTCATACCAATTCGTGTTTAAGTTGTCATGTGGGTAATGGTAGAGCAGTAGAAGATGATGGAGATCCATTAGTATTCACCTTGGTTAGGTTAGGTGTCGGTGCTAGGGGAAATGATCCGGAACCAGTGTATGGGACGCAGTTCCAACCTAATGCAGTTGCCGGAGTCACAAAGGAAGGGACAGTTCACTTGGAATATGATACCATCAGTGGAAATTATCAGGATGGTAGTTCGTATTCACTCAGAAAACCTAATTTGGTATTTAGTGGACTCGGGTATGGGGCCTTTGCTTCTGGACACAAAACATCTGTTCGGTTGACACAGCAAGTGATAGGTCTTGGGCTTTTAGAAGCCGTTCCAGAAGAAACCATCCTTTCTCGTTCTGATCCTATGGATTTAGATGGTGATGGAATTTCAGGAAGACCTAATTTTCTTTGGGACCTGACTGGAAGTGGAAAGTCTTTGGGCCGGTTTGGATGGAAGGCCAATGCGCCAAGTCTCAAACGCCAAAACTCTGCGGCTTTTTCTGGTGACATAGGAATTTCAAGCCCTATGTTCTCGCAAGAGAACTGTAGTGCAACACAGACTGCTTGTTCCAATGCCACTGGTGGTGGAAATCCAGAAGTATCTGAAGAAAAAATAACTGCGATTACCAAATACATGCAACTGGTAGCTGTACCTGTTCGTCGCAATGCAAATTCGGCGGCAATATTAACAGGTAAAAAACATTTTTTTCTAGCTGGCTGTAACAAATGTCATACGGAAATTATGGTTACCTCATCGAATGCTTCTTTTCCACAACTTTCCAATCAAGTCATACGTCCCTATACCGATCTGCTTTTACATGATATGGGAGAGGATCTGAGTGATGGAAAGGCGGACGGCGAAGCCTCGGAAAGCGAATGGAGAACCGCCCCCCTTTGGGGAATCGGACTTTTTGGAACTGTGAATGGGCGAGCGCGTTTTTTACATGATGGCCGGGCCAAAACTTTGGATGAGGCCATTCTTTGGCATGGGGGGGAAGCAGAAAAAAGTAAAAAATATTTTTTAGCACTGAATGTATCGGATAGAGCCAGTATGATTCGATTTTTATTATCATTGTAAAAGGGTAGTTCGGAAATACAGAAAGGAAGGAATCAATGAATCTAAAAAATTCATCACCTTCCTTCGAATTAACACTTGTATACAGATTTTTAAATTTATAAATTTGTCTGGCATGCAAAAGTATTGGTTTTTGATTTCTTTTTTTTTCTCCCTCACTCTCATTTTGAATTGTGATCCCGTCCCGCCCAAGGACGAACCGACTTCCCTAGAGGAAACAGTGTCAGAAGAACAAACCACAAAAGAACTGATGGAAAACTTAAATTCCCCTGATCCTTTCACTCGCTCCCAAGCAGCTGTGCAATTGGGGAGTAGAGAAGAAAGATCCGCCATACCTAAGTTAAAAAAACTTTTATCTGATAAAGAAGCGGGAGTCCGTGCTGGTGCTGCCATTGCCCTAGGTGACCTAAAAGACAAATCCTCCTCTACTGCGATTGCCAATCTATTATGGTCGGATTCCGAAAATCCAAAAGATGTTTATTTAGATGCCCTTACTCGAATGAAAGACCCATCGATCGGAAATAAGATCTATCCTTTGTTAGATGATCAAAACCCAACACTACGTTTGCAAACAGTGGATGCCTTGGTACAAATCGGTGCCAATTCAGTGGGCTCACAAATCCTAAGTTTGGCTTTAAGAAACAAAGACAGGGAAAAAGATAAAACCTATGCGATGGCACTGGGAAAATTAAAAATCGCTTCTTCTGAATCCTATTTACTCCGTCTCACCCAAACCCAAGATGAATCACCCACTCTTGCTGCAGCCTACCTCGCTCTTGGAAGAATCAAAGCAAAAACTGCAAATGAGGTGCTAGTGAAAGCATTGAGTCTTCCTTATAGCAAAGGAAAAGAAAATGCGTCGATGGCACTTATTGAAATTGGAAATCCATCTGTGGTTCCAAAAGTGTTTCAAACCTTACAGGCAAATGATCCAGAAACCAAACTTTATGCAACTGATGTCCTCTGTTCTATCCCTTCCAAAGAAGCGGCACAGTTAGCCTTCGGTTTGTTTGGTGGAAAAGATACAAAGAACTGGGGAAGTGCAGCAAAGATTGTTGGTCGCCAAAGGTTTAAAGAAGGAAGGTTACGTCTGGAAGAATTGTTAGAAAAAGAATCCACTCCAGAGCGGGATAGTTTTGCTGAAGCCCTAGGTTGGATTGGTGACAAAGCTTCCATTCCTGTGCTCAGAAAGATTTTATTATCAGGAGCTAAAGAGGGACCTTATGGTTCTGCTTGGGCATTAGGAATTTTGGGTTCTAAAGAGGCGGTTCCTGATTTGATCAAGGCTCTGGACATGGGAGATGCAAAACTTATGGTCTATGCTTTGGAAGCCTTGGGTTCGATTGCCGATCCATCAAGTTTACCTAAACTAAAAGAACTACTTTCCGAAAGACCTAAAATGGCTCCGCAAATTCTTTCCACAGTGGCTTTGATTCCCACAGAAGAAGCTCGTCTCTTAATCGAAGAGGCAACAAAATCTAAAGAGGCAGAAGTTTACCGGCCTGCCATGGAAGAAATTGCCAAACGTAAGGATAAAAAATCTGTCCCAGTTTTATTATCCTTTGTCAATGGTGATGATTCTGAAAAACGCAAATTGAGTTATTATGCTTTAACGTCTATTACCGGGCAAAAATTTCGGACAGCAAAAGAATGGAACCAATGGGCGAAAGAGAAATTATGAAAAAAATACCAACGTTATACGAATGGGCAGGCGATATAAAAACTTTTGATGCTTTGTTTGCTCGGTTTTATGGCAAAGTTTTGAAAGATGACCTACTTGGAAAAGTGTTTGGAAATATGTCACCGGAACACGTTCAACATGTATCTCATTTTGTCTCAGAGGTTTTTGGAGGTGGCCAATTTTATACTTCGAATGACGGTGGAAGCCATTCCCATATGATTGGAAAACATATTGGCAAAATGTTAACAGAAGAGATGAGGCAACGTTGGGTTCATTTACTTTTACAAACAGCTGATGAAGTTGGTCTCAAAAGTGATCCTGAGTTTCGTTCTGCATTTGTTGGTTACATAGAATGGGGGACAAGGCTTGCTGTGATTAATTCACAGTTAGTCGATAATCCCATGGATACAAACGAACCTATGCCCAAATGGGGATGGGGGGAAACAGGTGGGCCCTACCTACCGAACTAAAATATGCTTATGATGCATCTTTATGTAACAAAGGGTATAAGATGTCTACCGAGGTAATTGCACTTCATTACAAAAGACTAGTTTAAGAAAAAACATATTTTTTTCCTTGAGTCCCTTTGTTGATTACCATAAAATCAGTTCGAAAAAGGGAGAAAAGTATGGCAGTTGCAAAAAAGAAAAGTAATTTGAAAAAACCAAAATCTGCACTGAAAAAAGTGGAATATATCGGTTCACCTACGCAGAGTATCACTCCCTTTCTTATGTTCAACGCGAACATCGAAGAAGTTGCTAAATTCTATAAATCCATATTCAAAAAGTCTAAGTTTCTCATCGTAAATCCTACGCAGGCAGAATTCATTCTGAATGGCCAAAAGTTTTTTGCTTTTAATGGAGGACCTGGGTTTCAGTTCAGCTGGGGAGTTTCCTTTATGATTAGCGTGGAAACACAAAAGGAAGTCGATCATTATTGGAATGGTCTTCTTGCCGATGGTGGTAAAGAAAGTATGTGCGGTTGGCTTCAGGACAAATTTGGTATGTGGTGGCAGGTCACACCAAAGATTCTTTTGCAACTGATTTCCCATCCGGATCCAGTGAAGGCCGAACGAGCCCAACAGGCAATGCTTAAGATGCATAAAATTGATATTGCTGCCCTTAAGGCAGCAGTTGCTTAATTATAAATAACACATCTTTATAGTTTGAAACACAAAAGTTTTTCAATGACTTCATAACCTGAGTTTATTCTTACGATTGTTTCAGTTGGTTTAGAAACTTTTTGATATTGGGTACCCCGTATTGTTGTTTAGGAATTAAACTTGAAATAAGGATCCCATCTTGAATTGCAAATAAGCCATGTGCCAATCGATGGGAACTGGCAACTCCGATTCCTAAAATTTCCTTGAGTGTATTTACATCATCTGGGTTTCCGTTTTTTAAACTATAACCGTGCGCTTTTATAGTCGGGTGCAATTTTTTAATTTCCGACCATGCGTCTTTGCCATCGGAAGCTATGTGAATGATCTTTGCCTGGATTTTTCTTTTTTTTAATTCTTCTTCCAAATCTAATACTTGAGTCGAACAGGCAAAACTTCGGACATTGGGCAAAGTGGAAATGAAAATCAGTCCTTTTTTATTCTTTAGATTGGGGAAATTTGATTCTGTATTCAGTGCGGGTAAAAATTGGAAGTTATGTTGCCACTGAAATCCTTTTTTTGGCCTTTTGCCGGTAAGTTCTACCAGCATATTTCCTAAATATACCTTCATAGGTTTGGTTCTTCCTCTTTTTCTTCGGATGTAGATTCTGATTCTGCAATCATGGCATCCCAATCAGGAAATGGATCTTCGAATGATGTCCAACCTTCCGGCCCCGTTTTGTATTCGTTATCACTTAGCAGGCATTTGTCGAGAGATGCTCGTAATTTCTTTTCGTCCATATCCCTGCCGATAAGAACAATCTCTTGGCGTCTATCACCCCAGGGTTCTAACCAATGCGCTTGCAAATTTTCTAATACATCGGGATCATCTGGAATGTCCTCATCAGGGATACTGGCCCACCAATACCCTTCCGGTTTATAAGAGGATAAGTTTCCTGCTTGGGAATAGAGAAGAACCCAGTCCATTTTACTAGCAAGCCATACAAATCCTTTGGCACGTACCACTCCAGGTTTTTCAGAATGTAGCCATTTATGGAAACGTTCTGGATGAAAGGGGCGTCTGTTTCCATAAACAAAACTTTTGATTCCATATTCTTCGGTTTCGGGTGTATGTTCTCCGCGGAGTTCCTTTAGCCACAAAGGAGACTGGCTTGCTTTATCAAAATCAAATCGTCCTGTATTTAGAACTTTTGACAAAGGAACTTTACTATAGTCAGTGGTGATGATTTCTGCGTCTGCATTTAGGGATCTTAAAATGGTAAGGAGTCTATTCTTTTTTTCTTCTGATAACAAACTGATTTTATTGACGATGATGGTATCACTGAACTCTACTTGGTCCACAAGTAAGTCCACAATATCTCTGTCATCCTCCTCACCAGCACCTAATTTACGTTCTTGTAAGGAATCTAGGCTCTGAAAGTCTTTTAAAAAATTCACGGCATCCACAACCGTAATCATAGAATCAAGTTTAACAATATCGGACAAACTCACTCCATTTTCATCTTCAAAGGTAAAGGTTTCCGCAATCGGGAGTGGCTCTGAAATTCCCGTGGACTCGATAAGGATAGAATCAAATCTTCCGTCTTTAGCAAGTTTGGTGATCTCAATGAGTAGATCTTCTCGGAGTGTGCAACAAATGCAACCATTGGACATCTCTACTAATTTTTCATTGGTACGACTTAAACTGCCACCGGAAGCAACAAGTCTTGCGTCGATATTCACTTCGCTCATATCGTTTACAATGACAGCTACACGTAAGCCCTCTCTGTTGGAGAGTATATGGTTGAGTAGGGTGGTTTTGCCCGCCCCGAGAAATCCAGAGAGGACGGTCACTGGAATTTTTGGTTTCATAGGTGTTTCCTTAGTGCAATATAGTTGCATTTGGTTTGGGCGAGGATTTCTGTCAATAAGTAAATGCAATTTTGTTGCATTTGTTTTCTGGAGATAAGCCAGACTTTGCCCTCAAAATACGAGGAAATCCTTGCATTTTATGAACCAAGTTCAAATTCTTTGGATATGCAATTGGATTCGTACTACCTGAAGGCCACAAAGACCATCAATTCTATCCGCTCCACTCTCCTTGTGATTTTTATTTTAGGAATTCTTGGCAGTTTGGGTTCTCTTCATAAAGACCAACTCATTCTGATGCTCTTCACCACTTTCTTTTATGGGATGGTGGCATTCACACAATTTATCCTATTGAAAAAAGGGAAAGCCCCACATGCCTTTTGGTTTGTAATTATTGATATCTTTTTGATTAGTTCCAATACTTTGGGACAAAGTTTTATGGATTTGGATATTGCTGCCTCTGCCTTAAAGGATGGAGTGAACTATATCATATCCTTTTTTATCTTATTATATTCGGGATTTCTTTTTTCATCCCGCCAAACATATGTAATTGGAGCCTTGTTGACATTAGTTCAAATTGGTTCTCTAGTATTGGCAGGGTTTGTAGGAATGGAATTTGTAGATCGGAATGATACTCATAAGTTGGCTTATTCGATTTCTTTACCTGTAGAAATTGTAAAAGTTTTTTTTCTGTTAATGGCAACAGTCACAATTGGCAAAATGGTGGGCTTACTTACCTCCATCCGCGATGAAGCCATCTTGGGTAAAAAAACTTCAGAAGAACATACGAAAGTAATGGAAACACAAAAAGAGGCAATGGTGGAAACGGGAGAGAGTTTAAACCAATCGGTGGCAGCTCTCAAAGTTTTTGCTGATGATTTAAATGGCCTTGTACAAAACCAAGCAGCATCCATTGAACAAATCTCTGCTTCCTTAACTGAAATTTCGCAATCCACTGAAAACTCTGTTTCCTTTGTTAAGGACCAATACAAACGAATCGAAACTTTGAATGAGGAAAGCCAAACCTTAGAAGGAATTGTAAAATCTGTGCGAGGGGAGATTGATATTATCTCGGATCAAATCAACCAGTCTTCCAAATTTAGTAATTTGGTGACGAACTCGATGCAAAACTTAAATTCTATTTTAGGGGAAGTAAGTTCTAGCTTTCAGAAAGTAGAAGACGTAAACCAAATCATGAAAGAAATCGCAGACCAAACCAATTTACTTGCTCTCAATGCTTCGATTGAGGCGGCTAGAGCCGGAGAACATGGTCGTGGTTTTGCCGTTGTGGCTAGTGAGGTTGCCAAACTGGCTGAAAATTCTGCGAACAACGCCAGTATCATTTCAAAAACCATTCATAAATCAAAATCGGATTTATTGAAAGGAAATGCCTCGGCAAAAGAAGCGAACGAACTTGCACAAAACCAAGAAACGGAAATGTCCAAAATTCAAAATAAGGTAATCAGTTTTAATGAGAAGTTTGTCGACTTGCAAAGATTAAATGCTAGGGTAGTAGAATCACAAAAAGATCTCAAAGAGCTTTCCTCACAACTCGAATCCATTGCGAATGAACAGTCCGTAGGGAACCAGGAAGTGGCTCGTGCTGCACAAAGTATTGAAGACGCAGTCCAAGTAGTAGCCGAAAATACAAGGGTGCTTGCGGAACATATTGAGGACATTCAAGACTTAGCCAACCGGATCCGTTAGTCCTTGTTTAACACCATTAACTTAACAGGGTTCGGTTTCGTTCAGAAGGGAAGGTGGGAAAATTATTTGTAATTCTTCTCCCTAGTTTGATCTTTGAGTGAAAGTCCTGCTTAAGGAGCGACTGTATGATTTCCAATAACTATTTTAACGATAACGATGACCTGATTGATCATTTTGATTCTCTTACCCCTTGGAACGAGGTGGTAGACCAATACGAACAAGGTTTCGAAGACTTTGCAGAATACCAAAAATCGGGAAAGGAAGAACTCGCCTTTGCTCCCGGAAACTATGAAGATGCCATTGAATTTTACCGTTCCACTTTAGAAGCTGGAGGAGATATTGCAGGAAACGATATTTCTCAAATTTCCAAACAAATGGACGAAGAAGGACTGAAATACAAAGACGGGCAAGTCGGATTTCCAAAAGTCATGTTGGATGTGGTAGAAAAAATCAAATCTGCCGGACTTCTTCCTTACGGAATCCACAGACATTACGGTGGACTCGGTCTTCCTTCAGTCGTACAATCGATGTTATCTGAATGTGTCTCTCGAGGGGACGGATCGCTTGCAATCACTCTGGGATGTATGAACTTAGCGGAGACTGTCGAACGATTTGGAACAGAAGAAATGATTCATGAATTTGTTCCAAAGATGGCAGCTGGTGAACTTTGTGGGGCTATGGCACTCACAGAACCAAACTACGGATCTGACCTCCCTAACTTACAAACAAAAGCGATCAAAGGCGAAGATGGAACTTGGAAGATAACAGGAACCAAACGTTTTATCACTCATGCTTGTGGGTTTGGATCAGCACCCTCTATCATTTTGACACTTGCAAGAACAGGAACCACAACAAGTGGAGCTCGCGGACTTTCTTTCTTTTTGGTTCACTCTAAGGATGTATTTGTAGCATCCATTGAAAAGAAAATGGGACTCCATTGTTCGCCAACTTGTGAAGTGGTTTTTGAAAATAGTCCAGGAATTCTTATTGGTGAAGAAGGGAAAGGCCTTGTAAAATACTCTATGGCCATGATGAACCAAGCTCGACTCAACATTGCAGCTCAAGCGATGGGGATTGCCACGGCTGCTTACTTCGAAGGTAAAAAGTATGCAGAAGAAAGAGTACAATTTGGAAAAACAATAAACAATATCACTGCGGTGAAAAAAATGTTGGAAAGGATGGAGCGAGAAGTTGCTGCCATGCGTTGTATTCTTTATGAAGCAAGTTTTGCTGTGGATCAGTATCGTTGGAAAGAAGAACGAGGAAAGATGAAAGGGCTTTCAGAGAAGGAAATCAAAAAAGATGAAACTTTTAAGAAGTGGGAAAAACTAGCTTCACTCTTCACACCACTTTCTAAATACTATATCACAGAAATGGCAAACCTTGTAGCTTATGATTCTATGCAAATTCATGGCGGATCGGGATACACAGAAGATTATGATGTAGCACGACTTTACCGCGATGTGAGAATCACCAATATCTACGAAGGAACCACTCAGTTACAAACGGTTGCTTGTATCGGTGGAATTGTTTCTGGAATGACAGAAACGGGAATCTACCGTGAATACTTAAAATCGGAAATGGCAACTTTCGCTTCCAGCCAAGGTCTAAACGACTTATTCAAACAATTTGAATCGGTTGTGGCAGAGTTTGCAGAAATTGATTCCACTCCTCTTCGTGAAGAGTTGGCTTTTGAAGTGGTAGAGTCTGCAGCACGTTTCCACAACAGTTTGTTACTCGAAAGAAGTATCGGTCGCTCTAAGGTAGAAAGAAGAAACTATCGTAAGTCTATTGCTGATGCTTATATTCTTGATAGTTCGGCAATCTTAGCTTCGAACCTAACAAAGATTCGTGGAAAGAAAAAAACACCAGTCACTGCATAAACCAGTAGATAAAAATCCTCTTCTTCCCTGTTACGCTTGTTTTATGGGAGAAGGGGAAGAAGGTGTAGAGTCTTCTAACCAACCTGACACTCGGATCTCTTCTCCTTTTTTGTGGAGAGGAGATTCTTATCCCGCCATTCTAGATTCAGAAACTCCCGACCACTTGGATCGGATTCGTGATTTAGGAATCCCTTATATTTTTGATATCCATACTCATTTTTTTCCAGAGACCGTGATGAAGCTGATTTGGCGTTGGTTTGACAATGTGAACTGGGCCATCGGCTATAGGTTACCAGAAGCGGAACGAGTGGAACGCCTCCATCAGAATGGTATCAAACGTTTTACCACTCTGAACTATGCGCACAAAGTAGGTATGGCTTCTTCTTTAAATGATTGGACCTATGCCAATTATAAAAAATGGTTGGGAGCCATTCCTTTTGGAACTTTTTATCCAGAGGAGGGTGTCCTTGGTTATGTAAAGAAGGCTGTCGAAGATTACGGGTTCCGAGGTTTTAAACTCCACTGTGAGGTATCCAAACTCAACTTAAATCGACCGGAGCTCACCGAAACTTTTGCCTATTTGCAAGAAAAACAAATTCCCATTCTCATCCACACAGGTACAGCACCTCTGCCAGGTGAGTTTACGGGAATTCAATTCTTTAAACCATTTTTGGAAACCTACCCTAAGTTAAAGGTCATCGTTGCCCATATGGGTGCTCATGAAATTTCCGCCTACGCTTCGTTACTTGTTACTTATCCGAATTTGGGACTGGATACCACAATGGTCTTTGTAGATTTTCTTGCGACAGGAAAAGCCGAAGATGTGGATGGCGCAGTTTCTTATTTAGAAACTTACCAGGACCAAATTTATTTTGGATCTGACTTTCCTAATATCCCTTACAATCTAAATCACCCCATCACCCGATTTTTGGATTTACCGATTAGCGACTTGGCCAAACAAAAAATTCTCTACCGGAACGCAGAAAACTTATTTTTTAAATGAAACGTGGTTGCATTTGCAACAGTGTTGCAAATGATTGTCCCACAGAGGTATTTATGAAATTTGCCAAACTTTTCCTATTTTCTACCATCCTTTTCTCTGTGATGAATTGTGCAGAACTCTTCCAGTCCAAAGATAAGAAAGATAATGCTGATGCGTTGTTAGCTGCTTTATTTGCTGCACCTGGTTGTGGGCCCACAGCTGTTTCTGGATCTGCCGGAAATGGAACTCGTTATACTTTTACAGGATGTTCCGGGGATGTGACTTCAGTTTTAAGAGCCTTTGGATTCACTGCAAGTGGAATTACCTTTAGTGGAGGGTTACAAGGAACAAGTGCAGCATCTACAATTGTAACCAATGCTTCCAGTCTCTCTGCAACGGGAAATGAGTCCAAAGCAGGAATCGAAATCACTTATGTGATGAACCAAGCGGATTCCAGTTTGGATGCACTCATCCAATCAACGACTAGTTTTGCAGGTCCTGGCGTACAATTGTCTCCGACTGTGGCACAATGGCTGAACGGTTCCACTCCTTCTCCTTTTGCCACCACAGCAAGTACCCCATGGGCTTCTTCTGTGGGAGTGGAAAAAACCGTATGTTTAGAAGTTCATAAAGAAAGTTCGAATGCTCATATTTTTGGTTGGTCTATTCCTTGTAATTTGGCAAATCGTTCTTCCTATGAATTTGAAGAAGAAAATGCTGCCATTACTGGCTTTACTGGAGACCGAATCGGTTTAAAAATCAACAAAGCGATCATTAAGTCGATCACCATTTACTCGACAGTCATCGGGACTAACGGATCCTTTCAATAATATCATTTAAAACTTATCGTGAAACCAAACCATAGTTTTTCAAAAGTCAAAATCGGGGGAGTGATCCTCTCCCTTTTGTTTTCTTTCCTTCTTTTTGCCGAGGCTACGGAATGGGAAAAAGAACTTGATGATACAAGATCGGCTAACAAAAAGAATGCGAAATCTATATCTGAATCCAATACAATCACTTCTGATTGGGAAGCGGATTTAGAGAAAGATTTACAAGACCAAGAAAAACGTGAAAAGGGAACCGAAGGCAGTCGGGGGATCTCGTCCCCAGTCCAGTCTAACCAACAGATCAACAGATCAGCCCAAAACCTCATGATGGATGCTTATGCTGCCCTTGACATTGTTGGTGCTTGGGATCGGAACAAACCTCGGGGAACTGGAGAAAGGATCGATAACCAACTCGACATACGCACCGCTGAATTCGGGTTTAACGGAGCTGTAGACCAATGGATGCGTGCCAATTTTGTTGGGGCAGCACACGGTGAAAACGGTAAGTATTTTTTTGAAGTCCATGAAGCCTGGGTTCAGTTTCCTTTTTTGCCATTTAATACCTCACTCAAAGCTGGGCAGATGTTTATCGATGTGGGTCGGTTGAATAAAATCCACGCGCATGACCGCGCCTTTACTATGACTCCCATTGTTCATGAAAAATTTATTGGATGGGAATCGGCCATTGACACCGGGGCAGAATTTAGTATTCTTTTTCCTTGGAAAATTATCACTCAAGAACTTGTGCTCGGTGCAACAAACGGAAGGAAATGGGGTCACTCTCACGATGCCGGTGTACAAAAAAACAATCCACTTTTGTATGCTCACTTAAAACATTTTTATTATTTTGGGAATAATTGGGGAACTCAGTTTGGATTTTCAGGAATCAGGTTTGAGCCCACCACGGAAAGGAAAAACCAACGATTACTTTATGGGGCCGATGCAGTGCTTCGATGGAACCGATCTAATTTAAGTGAAATTATGATTATGGGAGAGGGTTGGTACCAACAAGAAGTGTTTCCGTCGAATCTTGATCCTGTTACCTTTCAGAAGACCAAATCTCCCACCAAAGACCAGTGGGGCGCATACGCATTTTTAGATTTTAAATTCCACCAGTTGTGGTCTGTTGGTTTTCGGTATGATTACTTTACTGACAAGTCCCTTGTCGACCAAAATGGAGATCCTGCAAAGAATGCCATTGAGGCACAGTCACTCCAGATGACCTTCCATAGTTCTGAATTTGGAAAGGTGCGAGGTTCTGTGGAACGTAGATACATCCAAGACTATTCTCGCGCATCACAAGAAGAAGTGAGAGAGTATCGATTTTATAT
This sequence comes from Leptospira abararensis, assembly GCF_016918735.1. GTDB lineage: Bacteria > Spirochaetota > Leptospiria > Leptospirales > Leptospiraceae > Leptospira_A > Leptospira_A abararensis. Next base: position 210,919 of record NZ_JAFFPR010000022.1, on the reverse strand, counting down.
CCAAACAGTTGCGATACTTGGCTCTCACCCAGCGCATAGTTATTAAGACAAAAGAGGTTCGTCATGTCACAGACAGTATTGAAAAATCACTTCTCTAAACTTTTGATTTTCAGTTTTTTTCTTTCGATTTTTTTTACACAGAATCTTGCGGCGAAGGTATCCCTTGTCACAAGCCTTCCCGATATCAAATACATTGCCGAACAAGTAGCGGGGGATCGTGCAGAGGTTTCTGGAATGATTCGTGGAACCGATGACCCGCACTTTGTAATGACTAGGCCTGACTTTCTTGTGAAACTCAGTGAAGCCGATGTACTTTGTGTGATAGGCCTTGATTTAGAAATTGGTTGGATTCCTTACCTCCAACAACAATCCCGTAATATCAAAATCCAAAAAGGGCAACCTGGGTATTGTGATACTTCCTTTGGAGTGAAAATCCTCGGCGAACCTACAGTGATGATGGATCGTTCGATGGGTGACATGCATATCTATGGAAATCCTCACTATTGGAATGATCCCATCAATGCCATCCAAATGGCTCAAAATATTAAAAATGCTCTCACTCGAGTGGATCCCTTGAATGGGGAATACTATGAAGCCAATTTTAATACTTTCAAAAAACGTCTGATCCAATTGACGAAAGAAGAAATGAAAAAAATGGAACCTTATTTTGGATTAAAAGTTGCGGTTTTCCATGACCAATTTGTATATTTAGCTGCTCGCTTTAAATTCAATGCCAACTTAACCATTGAAGAACGGCCAGGTGTTCCACCTTCTGTTCGTTATATGGACCAGGTCATCAGTTATATGACAGCAGAAAAGATAAAAATTATCTTGATTGGGCCCTATCACAATCCAAAGTATGCTGAGTATGTGTCTTCTAAAGTGCCCGGTTCTGTGGTTGTTGTATTGCCGATCTCTGTCGGTGGTAACCCTGATGCCCTCACTTACGAAGACACACTTCGGTTGATGTTACAAAAAATACGTGATGCAAGCGACAAAACCAAATAAACTAGAAGGCACTGATACCTTCATCCATACGGAAGCTTTGTCCGTCGGTTACAGAAAGGAATTTCCGGTGGTATCCGACATTCATTTGCATATCCACTCTGGCAAAACCTATGCCCTTGTTGGGGGAAACGGAGCTGGTAAAACCACACTATTCCGAACCTTAACAGACTTACTTCCAGCACTTTCTGGATTCATTTCCTTTTCTAAAGAAATCACAACCTCCTATGTGCCCCAGGCCAAACGAATGTCTTTAGAATTTCCTCTTCGCGTACAAGATGTACTTCTGATGCCAAAAAACATTGGCCTCAGTTTTTTTCCCAAAAAAAAATTCTCTGAAGAAGATATGGCTCTGATTGAAAGAACAGGTGTTAGTTCGATTTTAAAAAAACAAATTTCTCTTTGTAGTGGGGGACAGTTACAAAAAGTTCTTATCCTTCGTTCACTCCTCACCAAAGCCAATTTGATTTTTTTGGATGAACCCATGGATTCTTTGGATCATAATGCCAGAGAACTCTTCCAAACCGTTTTATCCGAATATTTAAAAGAAGGGAACCGGTCTCTATTTTTTATCACTCATAGTTTGGAACATGATTGGGGATTCGGGTTTGATGAAATTTATGAAATAGACGAAGGAAAACTTTACAATATCACTAGTGGAGAAAGGCCTCCGAACTGCCACCACCATGACTAATATCCTTTCTAGTTGGACTTTATTTTTACCACAAATGATCGTTGGTAGCCTTGTAGGAGCTCTGCTATCAGTTCTTGGAATTTTGATTGTTCTAAGGGGGATGACATTCTTTGGAGTGACTCTTTCCCAAGCAGTGACTTTTTCTGTCGCCTTATCCTTGTTTATGGAATGGCCTGGAGAAATTTTTCCCATTGTATTTTCTTCTATTTTGGTATTCCCCCTTTTGTATGTGAGAAAACTGCGTGGGATAAAAGAAGAGGTCATCCTCGGCATTCTCTTTGTATTTTTTTCTGCTGCCTCTCAGTTTATGTTGGCTCTTGGTGGGAATGTACAAAATCATTTGATGGCGGCATTTTTTGGAGACATTTTAACTTCCCAGGTGCGGGCTGATTCGTTCGGAATTTATATCGCTGTATTCTTTTTCATTCTGTATTTGAGTTTTTTTAGAAGGTTTCTTTTTATCAGTTTTGATCGGGACGAATACAAAATCCAAGTGGGAAATCCTCTTCCCTTTGACCTTTTGTTTTATATCATCCTTGCGGCCTCTCTCACCGTAGCCGTGAACTTACTTGGAACTTTTTATAGCATTGCCCATTTGATTTTGCCAGTTTTTGCACTCCTCCCTCTCATTCGTTCGTTAAAACTCCTTACCATTGTTTGTGCTTTGTTTTCTGTATTTGCAACGATTTCGGGTTTTCTCATCTCCCTTGTTGGTATGGAACGCAATGGCGAACTGATTTACTTTCCTACATCCTCAAGTATCATTCTTGTGCTTTGTGCTTTAGCTTTTTTTATCCACCTCATTCGCTTTCTTACTACTTCCGTTTTTTCCAAATCTGTCCGATAGTTATTCTGTGGAACTAATCCCCTGCAATACCTGCGGACAAAACCGCTTTCGTCCGATTTATACCAAAGAAAGCCCACTCGGTGAATCTTTTTCAATTGTTGCCTGTGAATCTTGTGGGCTTGTGCAAGTGAACCCACAACCGACTTTTGCAGATGTAAAAAAATACTATGATGATTCTTATTTTACCCAAAGGACGGAACGTGGGTATGACAATTATTATTCCGACAAATTACGTAAGGAAATCTCTCGGGTTTTCCAACTCAACCTAAATGATTTGGATTTTTTTTCTTGGGAAAAAAAACGAATTGGTGAGCTACCAAAAGATACCAAATTAACTTCTTTGGACATTGGATGTGCTGCTGGATACTTTGTGGCTTATCAAAAGGATCGTGGTTACGACGCGTATGGAATTGAGATCGCCGATGGTCCCGTTCGTTTTGCCCGCGAAACATTAAACCTAAATATCTTCCAAGAGAACTTTCTTACTTGGGATACAACGTTCCAAAACCAGTTTGATCTCATCACCCTTTGGGCAACCATTGAACACCTGCACCAGCCAAAAGAAACTTTGGAAAAGATTCAGAAGCATTTAAAACCGGGGGGAGTGCTTATCCTATCCACTTGTCGATACGGCCTGCTGGCTAAACTAGCAGGACTTAGGTGGCGGTATTTGAATGTTCCTGAACATTTATATTATTATTCGTATTTAGGTTTAAAAAAACTACTTTTGTCTTTGGGTTATCACCAACCTGTATCATTTACCTATGGAAGTGGAATGACCACTCGTCCCGAAGCTCGATTTTTTTTCAAACTCCGGAAACGGGTGATGGACCGTCTAGTGAAGTGGTTTCAGTTAGGTGACATGATGGTCTATATGGTAAAAAAGTGAGTTAACCTTCGAGAGACTTGAGTATATCCTCAACGCAGAAGGCAACAACTTCATCTAGTTCTGCAGTGGCATCAACGAAGATCGTAGACTCAGGTAAAATCGCCAAATAGTTTTGGTAGATACGAGACTGTTCTGAATCTTCATCAAATACTTCTTCGGCCCCTCCACGACTGGTTCTGCGTTCCAATGCTTCCTCTGGTGAAAGGTCTAAAAAATACACTCTGTTCGGTTCAGGAAAACCTTTGTCTTCATTTCTGTATAATATGTCAGCAGCATGTTCTTCATCTCTGCCTTGGTAAGCCGCGGTGGAAAAATAATAGCGATCTTGTACAATTGATTTACCACTTTTGAGAGTAGGTAGGATGATTTCATTTACCGAACATTCACGATCGGCAATAAAAGTTTCAATTTGTTCTTCTTTTGAGAGTTTGAGTTTTCCTAGTAAGAACTCTCTTATCTTTTTTCCGTGTACACTATCAGTCGGTTCTCTATGCCAGAGGTTGGGGATTGATTTTGTGAGAAGTACTTCGGAAACCAAACGAGAGACGGTGGTTTTCCCGGAACCATCGATCCCTTCAAATACAAAGAACTGATTATTTTGGGGCATATCCCCTCCATTATAAGAATGGTCGTTTTTTCCTCGACTTATTTACTAAACTCGGCAATTTAGTCTAAGGAGCAAAAACATGAAAAAAATTTCGTCTATGCTGATCATTGCTTTTTTGGCTGTATTTATGATTAACTGTGCCTCTGAAGAAGTTAAACAAACACCAGTTGTGGAAGAACCAAAACCTTCTAAAAAGCCAAAATTGGATGAGTCATTCAAAACAAGAGCTAGAGACATTAAGTAATTACTACTCAAAGCGGAAGCCATCCTAGGAAACTCGGGTGGTTTTTTTATACCATTTTGCTTACTAATTAAGCGCCAATAAACTTTTTCTCCCTTCCTTGTTCCTGATTGCCCATATCGTGAGCAAAATGCAGTAAAATTCCCTACAATGCTTACTGGTACCGATCTTGCATTAAAATACGTATATCCATCTATGATTACAGAAAGAGAAAGTCATAAATTCCTAAGCGATTGGAAAGATTGGTTATCTGGAGGAACTCTTGTTCCCGTATTCCAGCCCATCCTTTCGTCCGAATCCACTGGCATTTACGGCTATGAACTATTAGGGCGCCTTTCCACACCGGAGGGCCTTGTGAGTCTTGGAGAATTCTTTTTGTCCCCAACCTATGGTTATGATGAAATTTTTTTCCTAAAAAAACAAGTCGATGAAGAGATTCGTTTTGCCGCCTTACGAAAGTTCGCTAAAGAAGCGCCACCAGAAACCAAGTTATTTTTAAATATCTCCCCGAATGTCATGTACCATGCCCTGCTACAATTGGAAACAGAACTTCCCCAAACCATTCAGATGGTCAGAGAAGTGGGTCTTGATCCGGAAAGGATTGTCATTGAAATTACAGAAGAACGATTCCCCCATAACCTAGAACTTTTGCGACCTGTCCTGCAGCTGTATAGGCAAGAAGGATTTTCTATCGCCGTTGACGATGCGGGATCGGAGGCAAGTAACCTCGACCGAATTGGGCTTTTCCATCCTGAAATTATCAAAGTCGACTTACAGATGTTACGTAGATCTACCTTCTCCCGTAATTTTAAGGAAATTTTACTCAACTTGTCAAAGTTAGGTGAATCTCTGGGAAGTAGTCTTCTCTTTGAAGGTATTGAATCGGAGGATGAACTCTACAATGCTCTTAACTATGGAGCCAGATACATCCAAGGATTTTATTTTGCCAAACCAGAACCATATTTTGCCAAACGCTTTGAATACAGAACCGAGATGCAGGCTTCCTTACAATACTTTCATGCTCGCAAACAAGGAGAGATGAACCGTCAGATTGAATGGGAGACCATCTGGAAGGACAAACTTTCAGAAATCATGATGGGTTTTACCGAAGAGAATGGAATTTGGGAATGGAAGGGTGGGTTCGAAACGAGTGTCTTTGGAGATGGGGATTTCTTTCGGATGTACATCACAAGTCCCCTTGGTTTTCAGGTTTCTCCTAATTATTCAAGAGACAAGTCGGGCAAAATGGAACCGGACTATTCTTTTTTGGGTAAAAACTGGTCGTTTCGTCCTTATTTTTTTGAGCACCTTCACAAATCCAAAACCAGCAGGGATGCCTGGACTCTTTCCCAAATGTATCACGACATTTCGGAACGGATGATGTTACGGACATTTGCTAGAAACCTTTCTGAAAATTTGATTTTATTTATCGATGTGGTGGTTTCCCGCTCCTGAAAGGTTTTGCGAAAAACAGTCTCTGGTCGGATACTGGCAAGTATCTATGGCAAAAATCCAATTTTTGCAATTACCTGTACCACCTCCATCCTACTATGCTGCCACAGGAAATGTTCCTTTAGCAGCTGCTAGTTTGGCAAGTTGCCTTGAATCCAAAGAAGACCCGGTCCTTGGACTGAGTCCCTATGTAGTTTCCCCTGAAGATACTGATTCTTTAGGAGATCGGGAGCTCATTGATCGCATCACGAAAGAAGGTTCGGATTTTTTAGGGCTCTCTCTTTATTTATGGAATACCGAACGTAGCCTTTACATCGCAAAAGAAGTTAAAAAAAGAAATCCAGAAACAACCATCCTCGTCGGTGGACCTGAGGTGAATGAAGACAATCCTTATGTTCTCGGAGAAGAGGGTTATGACATTGCTGTATCGGGAGAAGCAGAACATAGCTTTCGTAATCTGATGCGCACTTTACTCTCTAAGTCATCCTTGGAAGGATTGGAAAATGTAGCCTTTCGCAAGGAAAATGGAACACTCACATCCTTTGGAAAACAAGCGGCAGCTGACTTTCCTTTGACTGACTTTCCTTCTCCCTATACAACAGGACATTTGCAAGTGGATCCCAAACGTTCTACTTACTTAGAAACTGTGCGGGGATGTAAGTCGCAGTGCACTTATTGTTTTTATCCAAAATCTTCGCAGAACCTTCGCACTCTGGACATTCCAGAAACGATTCAGTTGATTTCGAACTTAAAAGAAAAGGGCGCTCGGGAGCTTGTATTTTTAGATCCCACCTTCAACCATAGACCCGGCTTTGAAAATTTTTTGGATGCCATTGCAGAAGTGAATTCGGATGGAAGTATGTCCATGTTTGCTGAATTACGTTCGGAAGGTGTGACTCCGAAATTAGCAACTAAACTTCGTAAGGCGGGATTCACTCGTGTGGAACTTGGACTTCAATCTGTAAATGAAGAAACCCTGAAACGTGTCAAACGTTACGGTAGCCCTCACAAAGTTGCGGAAGTGGCAAAGATGCTGGCGGGTGAGGGGATGGAGTTACTTCTTGATCTTATCATTGGACTTCCCGGTGACAAACCGGATGATGTCGAACGGGGAATTCATTTCTTTTTGGAACATGGACTAGGCGAATGGGTACAGGCCTTTCCTTTGTCTGTCCTTCCAGGAACTGCCATGCGTAGGGATGCCGAAAAAGAAGGGTTATCCTTTATGCCAACTCCACCTTACCGGATCATCCAAACCCCGACTTTTAGCCAGCGTGATTTGACAGAGTCCTTGTACTTTGCAGAGGACTTACTCGAGAGACGATTGGATGAATTTCCAAGACCATTTTTATGTGCAGCCATACCTAATAAAAACGATCGGTTTGATTTGATTTTATCGGGTACAAAAACCCTTTCTTCTTCAGAGACAAATCCAATTTTGGATACCCAATGGTCTAGTCTATCGGGAAGTCGCCATCACAGTGTTTGGTTTCACACAGAAGATCTTTCGAATGACCTCTCTCGTATCCTTATTTTGATGAAGGAACGAATCACAGCCGAGCCATTTTGTACGATTGATTTTGTTATCCCCTTGGTCTCTCTTCCTAAACCCAAAGAGTTAGAAAGGCTTGTATCTCTTCTCGAAACCCAAAGAAATTCTTATCTTGCGCGGACATTGGCTCATAGAGGAGAGAATCTCCAACACCGTTTGGTTTTTGTTTTTGATGGAAACCAATTAGAGTTAAAGAACTGGCGAGATACAGAATTGGATTCCACTTCTTACTTAATTTACGAAAGAATTTCTACCACAAAAATTCAAAATTTGGATCCATCGAAAGAAGCCTTTTATTTGGTCGAAGGAGAAAAAGTGGATTTAAGTGACTTTGCCTTTCTAAAAGAAGAAATGGATCCAGAGGCCATTACCTTTTCTTCGAGAAAATTAGAAGAGAGGTGGTCAATGGAAGTTCTTGGGTATGGGGAACTTTAATTTAAGATTTGTGATTTTGTTTACGAAAGAATTCTACGTTTTCTAAAAATCGTTTTTTCTCACCCGATCTAGAGGAGTGTCCGGCAATCGCAAGACCTACTGTTAGGTGGCCTTCTTCGTTTTTAGTAATGGTTTTGATCGTTCCAAAAGCTGTCAAAGGAGATTGCATTTTAAAAAATATATCAAATTGGAATCCAGAAAGTTTGGGAAGGCTTAACATTAAATCGGGATGGTCTACGATTACTTTTAAACCGCCTTCGGAAATATCAATTACCGGAAACTTTCCATCTGATTTAATCATATTGGAATGACGGATCCGGTCGACCATTTCGAAACAAACAGTTTTCATCTCCATCGCTTTCATTAAATCAAAGGTTTCTGATTTACTTTGCATTTGGATATAACCAATCGGGATGGATTCTTCTTCATCGGTTAGGTAGAGAATAGGAAGGATGAGTTCCGATTTGATTTTTTGGTTTCGTTTGTTATTGATTTCTTTATCTATATCTTCTTCGATTTCTTCAGAAAATACCAAGAAGTCTTCGTTCGGAGAAGATTCGTAACACTTTCGGTCTGTGGCATCTTCTAAAAGGAGGCCTTTTTTCGTCTTTTTGATTTGGCGAATGATTTCAGAATCTTCACTCGAGTTAAAAGTAGATATTTTGATAAAATCAACTGTATCTTTTAGTTTGGTTTCATAGTCCTGAAAGTTTACCTTCACTGCCGTGGGGACATGGAACATATCCGTTTCGATTTTTGCCTTACTGGAAACTACGTTGGTAATCCATGCAGAACCAGGGGGGACAGGGATTCGTGAACTTTCCCGATCTTTTTTGGCAATGGCAATTTTGTCTAAATGGAGGACATATTGGGATTCCGCCTTTTCTTGTTCGACGGTGCACTCCAGGTGAAGGTATCTTCCGAGAATTTTATAAAGGGTGATTTTTTGGCCCACAGAGAGGGTTAGGGTAGGGCGTACGCTGATGAGGACCTTGTTTCCATCAGCAGAAACTTTTTTTAAAAAACAACTTTCCCCAGAATGGATATTGTCCTTTAGACTCAATTCTTGGTTTAATAAAAATTTGGTCAAAACATGGAGTTTTTTTTCTTTGTCGGAAAAAACATCCAACGATCGCTTACTTCTTTCTAGGGTTTCCATAAAAGGTCGTGTTACTTACTATTATCGGACGAATTTCTCCTGAAATTCTCTTGCAAGGAGAGTTTTCTTGCCTAAAGTAGAAAAAGGAAGGATAATTATGTCAAATCAACCCCTACCAGGACAAGAGCTTCTCGATGGAGTCAGTGGACAAGAGCTCTTCTCGGTCAACATGGGACTCACGTATCGGGATTTTTTAGTATTACCTGGTTATATCGACTTCAATCCCAGTGATGTGGAACTTGAAACCAAACTTTCCAAAAATATTTCACTCAAAAGACCACTGATGAGTTCTCCGATGGACACAGTCACAGAGTCTGAGATGGCGATCGCACAAGCTCTTATGGGTGGAATTGGAATTATACATTATAACAACAGTATCGATGAACAAGTAGATCTAGTTCGCAAAGTAAAACGATACGAAAATGGATTTATCAAAGATCCAATTTTACTCTCTCCAGAACATTCTCTTGCCGATTTGGATGCTGTTAAAGAAAAATACGGGTTTAGTGGAATTCCTATCACAGAAGACGGAACCGCTAGTACAAAGTTAGTTGGTATTGTTACTAACAGAGATGTTGACTTTGAAAAAGATCGTAATATCAAACTAGGCAAGGTGATGACTACGGAACTAATCACCGCAAATGTTGGAATTAGTTTATTAGAAGCAAACGATATTTTAAGAACTAGTAAAAAGGGGAAACTCCCTTTAGTAGACAAACAAGGAAAACTTGTAGCACTGATATGTCGCAGTGACTTGAAAAAAAATAAAGAATTTCCTCAGTCCTCAAAAGATGACCAAAAACGACTTCGAGTCGGAGCGGCTCTTTCCACCTTACCTGAGTCACGTGATCGAATGGCGGCTTTAGCTGGTGTTGGGGTTGATGTCATCATCATTGATTCCGCACAAGGAAATTCCAGTTACCAAATGGAAATGATTCAATGGATCAAATCCAATTTTCCCAACATTGATGTGATCGGTGGAAACGTGGTGACCAAAGCACAAGCGGCAAACCTAATCGCAGCGGGTGCGGATGGACTTCGGATAGGTATGGGTCCTGGATCTATTTGTATCACACAAGATACAATGGCCGTTGGTCGTGCCCAGGCTACAGCTGTATTCAAAACAGCAGAGTATGCCCAAGCACATGGAGTTCCTGTGATTGCCGATGGAGGGATTTCCAATATTGGAGATATTGCCAATGCTCTGGCGATTGGTGCTTCCATGTGTATGATGGGTTCTATGTTTGCTGGTACAAAAGAAGCTCCTGGTGAGTATTTTTATGAAAATGGTATTCGTCTAAAGAAATACAGAGGAATGGCAAGTTTAGAAGCAATGAGTAAAGGTGGGGACAAACGGTATTTCTCTGAATCACAAAAGATCAAGGTAGCACAAGGTGTTTCTGGATATGTCGTGGATAAAGGTTCTGTTTTAAATCTCATTCCCTACTTGGTACAAGGACTAAGGCAAAGTTTTCAGGATATGGGATTTCAAAATATTCCTGACCTTCACAAAGCATTAAGGGAAGGAAAACTTCGTTTTGAACGAAGGACAGAATCAGCCCAAGCACAAGGTAGTGTTCACGGCTTGTATTCCTATACTAAACCATCCATGCGAGCGGAATAACAATTATACATGCGAAAGATTTGGATACTGATACTATTCTTTAGTTTTGTTTCGATAGAGGCACAAGCACCACCTGATACGAGTTTATCGGCGCAGGAACTTTTAGCAAGGCTTGACCGAGAACTGGATTTCGGAAAAGGTCTTGTGAAAGGAACCTATGTCCTCATCCGTCGGAATGGAACTTCAGAAACTTGGAAGATCAACCGGTTTTTCAATGGGGAAGATGCACTCCTTCTTTTTGATCGAAAGGGTAGGGGACTTGAATCCAAACTCTTAACCAAAGACGAAGGGGAAAATGTGTTTTTCTTCAATGTTTTAAGTGCTAAACTCTTTCGCAAAACTGATGATGAAAAGTATGAAGCTCTGATGGGGACCGGTTTTTTCTATGTAGATCTTTCTGGGTATTCCTATCAGGCCAACTACAACCCGCTTGTGAATGCCGATCTGGAAATTGGTGGAGAAGTGTATTACCGAGTTTCTCTAAAACCCATCCTTCCTTATTTTTATAAAAAGTTAGTTCTTCTCATTGGGAAAAAAGATCTAAAACCTTACCGCGTAGACTTTCATGATCGGGATGGAATTTTATTCAAAACTTTGAACTTAAAATACGGGCCTGTTAAAGTAAAAGAACTTTCTGGGAAGGTAGAAGAAATTCAAAAAGCATCTCGGCTCGAGATGTTAGATTTGAATACAGGTAGTATCACTGTATGGGAAATCCAAGAAGTGGATAAATCCGTAAATCCGGATGCTTCTTTGTTTGCGGTGGATAACCTAAGCCGTTAAACCTTTGTTAGAACCTGGTCTTATCCTCTTTCGCACTGGGTTTTCCCAAAAACCCTCAATTTCCCTCACCCCAGAAGAGATGGCTCACTTACGTGCCTTACGACTGAGTAAGGAAGAAACCATCATCCAAATCCGAGACGGCTTCGGTGGACTTTATGATTACCAATTTTCTCCTCATTCCAAAGAACTCAAATTTTTAAAAGAAACTCGGGTTCCTAGAAAGATCGAAAGGAAAACCGTAGCCATTGCTCTCCCAAAAGGAAACCGGTTTGATTTTTTTTTACAGAAGGTCACGGAGATTGGTCTTGATGCGGTAGTGTTTCTTGTCTTTCGGCATTCCATTCGTAAGGAATTCAATTTGGAGCGTGCCGAAAAAATAGTGAAGGAAGCGGCGGCTCAGTCCAAACAGACAGAACTTCTGACTCTTTCCATTGAATCTGCAGGTGAATGGATGGATGCACATAAAGAGAGTTTGGTGGTCTTCCATCCATATAAGTCTGAGATGTTTCTGCCTAGTTTTTTATCAGGAAAAATTCCTGTGATTGGGCCTGAGGGGGGATTCCATGCAGACGAAGAAGATTGGATGGAAACAAACCAAATCCCAAGAATCACTCTTCCCGGTGGAGTGCTCCGTACAGAAACGGCAGGCATTGTCGCTGCCAGTTTCCTTGTGTATGGAACTTAAAGTTTAAAGAAACAAACAACCCTTACTATTTGTTGGTTAGTAAAAGTAAGGTAGTAGATAAGTTACAATTAGTTGAACAAGCAGTAAAACAAGTGGAAGCCGCTGGGTAATTATCTCCAGTCACGTCGGGATATTTGGCAGCACAATCAGCATTGCAGGCTGTGAGACTTCCCCCCGTACATGTAACCAGGAAAGTAAATAGACTTCTTTCCACAGTTTTGTCTTCTCTCTTTTGACAAGATGTAGAGAAGATCATGACAAAACACAATACTACCAAAACAAACAAACGATTCATATTCCTAAACTCCGTTCTCCCTGCATTTCGTCAATCGGTTCGTAAAAATCTTGACCCTTGTGACTTTTCCTATGCATTGGATGAGATCCTACTATGTCAGACGGTTCTAAAAAGGTTTTAGAAAAAAAAGCGCACGGAGAGTTTGAATTTACCGCCTATGGGGAATTCTTATCCTATTTCCACGCCCATATCGATATTTTCAAAAAACTACTGAAAGCAAGGAAAATGGACCCGGCCAAAGTGGAAGAGGTCGCAAAACAGATCAAATCCTACATGACTGGGAATATCAAAAAGACAGACCAGTTCTTTGAACACCTACCCCAATTTGCTACGATGTTAGGTGTTCCTCAAAACGAAGTTTCTACTTATTTAAATTCCAATTTTATCGAAGTACTAAACAAAGTACAAGAAAAACTAAAAACTCAGGAATTGGACAAAATTACCAATGCACCTCCTCCTAGTTTTTCGTCTGTAGCCGAAGAAATCATTGAACGATTGCAAGTCACTCATCCCAAGGATTTTGTTTTTGTCCAAAAGGGAATTTTAACGGTACTAGAAAATCCGCTTACCGGAGAGATCATTGAACCCAAAGGCCTAATGGCGGAATCTGCTAAAGCCGCTTTGGCTATGCCATCCACTGCGGAATCGGAAAAAGAACCCGTTTCTCTGACCGATGCCTTGGCCGTGGCGAATGCTCCCCCTACACCCGTTGCTAAAAAACAATCCCTCATTCCCGAACGAGACAAATCCATCCTATTGGAAATTGTAGAAACTTTTGGCGAAAATCTCACGGGCGAACTCTTAGAAGTAAGAATTGGTCCAGACCCTAAAGACAATCCCCTCCCGGAACCATCCTCCAAAAACGGTACCTCCACTGCTTCGGAAGAATATGAAATCGAAGATTTGGAATTTGATGATTCTGATTCCTCGGCAAGCGGATCAAACACATCCAATGCAAATACAGACGATGATGACTTTTCCCAAGACATCGATGTAGATTTTGAAGAACCAGAACCAATCACGAAAGTCGATCCTAATCTCGCACGTCTGGAAACTTTTAGTGTAAAAGAATTTATGGACCTTGTGCAGACCATCACAGGATTTCAATCCAAATCAGACCAAGTGGGATATCAAAACTGGTTACGGGGTCTTTCCGAATTTGAAAAGGCAGTGGTCTCTTTACGCACTCAAGTTCTCAAAGAACAAAAAAATGAACCTGTGGATTGGAATGCCCTCTTTCAAATGATGAGTTCCAAATCTGATTTGAGTCGCGAGGTTTTAGTTGGTATTGTTAAAAAACTAAAAAACTTTCAAGTCGTCAAACTTACGTTAGACCGGATGATTCAGGAATTTAAAAAAGGAAGTCCTGAGTTTATGCAAATGGTAAAGATGGCATGGCCTCATATCCAAAAGGCATTTTTCGAAGTTCCAAACTACAACCAAGTGCAAACGCTCCTCAAAGGGATTTTATCTAGAGTAAATGACGAAAACCATAAGAGGGATTTTTCTAAGATCTTTACTATGGCGCTGAATTTCATCCAATCTAAATTTCAGGCATAATCAATGTTAGGGGAGAAGCACTCTCTTCAATTCCTGAAAATAAATGTAAAAGTAAATATAAAAATTGGAATCACTCTGGTTCTGTTTTTTTTTCCTGTTTCTTTTCTAAAGCCAGAACCAAATTCAAAAATCATTGTCGATCCATTATTACAAAAACCTTGGATTCCCGATGCAGAAGAAGAGGAAAGTCGTAGTTTCCACCGTTTCCTTTCGGAATTCAAAAACAAACAATCCACAGTCAAAAAAAAAGACGCTCATGGCCGCAACTATTTGGTCTCTCCTTCGGGCCAGATGCGTTTTCTTATCGATGATGAATATTATAAAGAATTTCCGGTGACTGATGAGGCCGACATTGCCGCCAAAGAATTAGAAGCATTATACGCGGTTCGTAAAGAAAAGGAAGCTGTATTTCTTGGGAAAGGAATTCATCTCTGTTACCGATTGAAATTAGAAAAAGAACCTGGATTTTTCCCCCAATGGCTTGTTCGTTCCAATGAAATCACAAATAGAGCCGCCAACGAATGGTCTGACCAAACCATTCCCTTAGATTTGGTGAGCGAACCTTATGGGTGTTACGTGAGTAATTCCAAACCAAAAGACCAATTGGTTTTGGAATCTGAATCTTTTCGATATCGAATTCGATTTTCCTCGAACCTACGTTATGAGGGACTATATGGAAATCGTCTAGGGGTTTATGGGGAAAATAGAGATTCTATTTTTAGGATGGTACGTTTTGTACAGTTTCTTTCTAATTATTTACCAGAGGGCCAAACTGAATGGGATGAAGCCTTAAAACTACAAACCTCAGGTAAAAAAAAGAAAAGTTTACCGAAAATTATTCTCTCCATAGGCTCTAGTTTTGATAAAACAAGGCCCCTTCGTGATAGTAAAAATTACTTTCGTTTTTGGGACTCAATGCGTTCTCTTACACCCACCCAAATCCGGAAACTGGGTTTTAAAAGGACTGAATCGAAATCGGAATATTTGAGTGAGTGGACGGAGGTAGATGAAATTGGAAATACAGTTGCAATGGAAATGAAGGAATATTATCTTTATAACGCACCTCGTGGTTACTTTCTTTCCTTGTCTTATCCCCAAAGGGAAAAGGAGACAGCAAACCTCTATTGGCAAACCATTCGCAGTTCATTTGAAGTAAAGGAGTAATGGATGTTTGTTGGTTTCGTTGAAAATCAAAATAGGAAAAAACCAGAACCCAACGAAGATCCTGCCTCTTCTTTTTTTATCTTTTGGACAGGACTTTCTCTTATTTTGGGGTTTGGATTCTTTTTACTCCCCTTTGGTGCCTACTTCCCACTTTCCATTTCTGTTTGGGCCATCCTTGTTTTATTTTTACCTATTTTGTTTTTAGGAATTATACTTTCGAAAAGAACAGGACTAAAGATCTTGTTGGCTGTTTTTTTATCTCTACTGGCAGGAGGAAATTCTGTCTTATTCTTGGGGGATTCGATTGGTTATAGTTTAGGGATCACTGCAAAAATGGAAGTCCTTCCCGAAGAAGTCTCCCATTACCTTAACTATCGTTATTTGTATCTTCGCGATTTTTATTTGGATGATGCTGATGCCGGAGAGTTTCGATCCCCACTCCTTGTTCGGCGCAGGTCAGGAGGAGCTGTTTATGGGCCTGTGATTCGGTTCCAATACAAAAGGATTCGTTCAATCTCAGGAAAAGACATAAAACCTACGTTATATGCCATTTGTTACTCCAAAGAAGACAGTAAATGTCATCTTTCTAGTTTGTTTTCGGGTGGAGTTGTCTTACAAGATCCGATTTGGGATGGGGAAGAATTACCTTTAGCAAAAGACTCGGTCTTTCTTGTTTGGCGAGGATCCTTGGATTCTGAATTTTTCACCAAAGGGATTTTTTCTTTTCTGTTTTTTATTTTTCTAATTTTGCTCTGGGCTCTTATTGTCTATTTCCCGACTGGGAAAGGTTAAGACTGTCTTAATCATTTCTTAATGCCTTAATCTTATCCCTTAAGCCACTCACCCTTTACCTTAAGAGAAATTCATGAGAGAATTTACTTATGGTTGAGTTACTCTATTTCCCTTTTTACGTTGGGCTACTGATACTAGTTTCACCCTTTGTTGGTTACTATATGGCTTTTGTATTAAATGCAAAAGTTTTACCCTTGGAATCAACATTCCGTCGGTTTTTATATTCAGGCGAGCCTCCTTCTCAAACTCCAAAACAATATCTAAACAGTATGGTAGTGTTTCATCTTCTAGGAGGTGGGATTTTATTTTTAATCCTAAGATACCAAAATTTTTTACCAATGAATTCGCTCGGTATTCCGGGAATGGATTGGGATTTAGCACTCAATACAACAATTTCCTTTGTTACCAATACCAATTGGCAAGCCTATTCTGGCGAAAGCCAACTCAGTACTTTTTCACAGATGGTGGGACTCACCCCGCAAAACTTTCTCAGTGCTGGAGTTGGAATTTCTATTTTAACGTTTGTCAGTCGGTCCATTGTATCTTCTTCAGCACTTAAGTTTGGGAATTTTTGGCAGGATTTATTTCGTTCCACCTTTTATATCCTTCTTCCTATTTCGTTCTTTGTTGCCATTCTCCTCGTGGGTCAAGGTGTCATTCAATCGTTTCAAGAACCAATACAAGCTTTGGGTCTCGATGGACAACCACAGACCATTCCTTTGGGACCTGCTGCTTCCCAAATTGCGATCAAACAAATCGGAACCAACGGGGGTGGCTTTTTTGGTGTGAATAGCGCCCATCCATTTGAAAATCCAACTCCTATATCCAATTTCATTCAGATGTTTTCGATTCTCTTTTTGCCAGCTTCATGCGTATTTTTATACGGCAAAATCACAAATTCATTTCGCCATGCTTGGGTAATTTTCTTTGTGATGTTGGCTTTTTTTATACTAGGTTTTGCTTGTGTTTTTTATTCCGAATGGAACCACCCCGGTTTTTGGGAAGGTAAAGAAACAAGATTTACTCTAACGGAATCCACCCTTTGGTTGTCAGCAACCACGGCCGCCTCCAACGGTTCAGTCAATTCTATGCACGATAGTTATTCCCCACTGGCTGGAGGAATTGCCATTTTTCAGATGATGTTAGGCGAGATTATCTTTGGCGGAGTGGGAACAGGAATGTACGGAATGTTTCTATTTTTAATTCTCACTGTGTTTTTATCGGGACTCATGACCGGTCGCACACCCGAATATTTTGGTAAAAAAATTGGAAGTTATGAAATCAAATGGACTCTTTTTGGAATCCTTTCACCTACCGTTTGTATTTTAGCCGGAACAACCATCTCAATATTTTTAGAATCGGGTTATAACGCAAAAGGTCCCCATGCCTTATCTCAAATTTTGTATGCTTATAGTTCGGCTGCAGGCAATAACGGCTCCGCCTTTGCTGGATTTTCTGCGGATACCATCTGGGGAAATTTATCTCTCGGATTTTCTATGTTAGTCGGTCGTTTTAGCGTGATTTATGCAGTGGTTTTGGTTGCCGGCAGTTTAGGTGGAAAGGTCACAACCAAGTCTAGCGAGGGAAACTTTAAATTAGATACGGTGTTATTTGGAATATTGGTTTTCAGCGTGATTTTAATCGTTTGTGGTCTATCTTTTTTTCCCGTTTTAGCTCTAGGTCCCATCTTGGAGCAGTTACAACTTGGGAAGGGAATTTTCTTTTAAGAGGAATGTATGGTAAATTCTAAAAATATGATATCTAAAGAACTTTTGAGTGTTTCTTTCTGGAATGCCTTGCAAAAGTTTTCTCCCAAAAATGCATTTTCCAATCCCGTTATGGCCACGGTTTGGATAGGAACTTTGATTCTTTTTTTCCAAATTCTTTACTATTTAGGATCTGGGATTCCATTTCGTAATGAACTTCCCATCTTCTTTTGGTTAGTCTTAACATTGTTCTTTGCAAACTTCGCAGAGAGCGTAGCCGAAGGTAGAGGTAAGGCACGGGCTGATAGTTTACGAAAGTCAAGATCTTCAACGATGTCAAAAAAAGTAGAATCAGTGGGAGATAAAAACTTTATCGAGGTTCCTTCGAACGAATTAAAAATCAACGATATTGTTTTTGTAGAAGCTGGATTTACCATTCCTGGTGATGGGGAAGTGATTTCTGGAATTGCCAGTGTGGATGAATCTGCAGTAACCGGAGAGTCAGCGCCTGTGATTCGAGAAAGTGGTGGTGACAGGTCAGCAGTGACTGGTGGAACCAGAGTGATCTCTGATCATTTGTATATTCAAATCACAACAAAACCTGGGGAAAGTTTTATTGATAAAATGATCAGTATGATTGAAGGAGCCACAAGACAAAAAACTCCGAATGAAGTGGCTCTTGGTATTCTTCTTTTTGCCTTAACTATACTTTTCTTTTTGGGAGTTTTATCTTTGATTCCCATCGCCAAATTTGTGGGAAATCAAATAGGTCAAAATTGGAATTTTGATTTTTCGGTTTGGCTTGCTTTATTTGTCTGTTTGATTCCAACAACGATTGCAGCCCTTCTTAGTGCGATTGGAATTTCTGGAATGGAGCGGCTGATACGATACAATGTCATTGCTAAAAGCGGAAAAGCAGTGGAAGCGGCTGGCGACATCCATGTTTTGTTATTGGATAAAACCGGTACAATTACACTGGGAAATCGGGAAGCGCATAAATTCTATCCTTCCGAAGGCATTACAGAAGAAGAGTTGGCAGATGCCGCTCAACTTTCCTCTCTTTCTGATGAAACTCCAGAAGGACGATCGATTGTCGTTCTCGCCAAACAAAAGTATGCGATTCGTGAAAGAAATTTAAACTCCTTGGAAGTAAACTGGATTCCATTTTCTGCATCGACTCGGATGAGCGGAGTCGAGATATCTGAAAATGGCAAACAAATTCGTAACATCCGAAAGGGTGCCATCGATGCGATACGAAAACATATTGAATCTTTAGGGGGAGTTGTCCCAGAGTCCATGTTAATGACATCGGATGAAGTTTCAAGAAAGGGTAGCACCCCCATTCTTGTTTCCGAAGGAAACCATTTATTGGGTATCATTGAATTGAAAGATATTGTGAAAGGTGGGCTTAAAGAACGATTTACCTATTTACGAAGGATGGGAATTCGAACGGTGATGATCACGGGTGACAACCCTCTCACTGCTGCAGCCATTGCAGCGGAAGCAGGGGTAGATGATTTTATTGCAGAAGCCACTCCAGAAGCAAAGCTCAAAAGAATTCGAGAGGAACAAGCTAACGGTTATTTGGTTGCAATGATTGGTGACGGAACCAATGATGCACCGGCCTTAGCGCAGTCTGATGTGGGTGTGGCTATGAATACAGGAACACAAACGGCAAGAGAAGCAGGCAATATGATTGATTTGGATAGTAATCCAAGTAAACTCATCGAAATTGTGGAAATTGGGAAACAACTCCTGATGACAAGGGGGGCACTTACCACATTTAGTATTGCCAATGACATTGCTAAATACTTTGCGATTCTTCCTGCTTTGTTTTTACCTTTAGCTCCTTTAAATATCATGCAGTTATCAAATCCTGATAATGCGATTCTCTCTGCCGTGATCTTCAATGCCCTTGTGATTCCGGCTCTCATTCCATTGTCATTACGGGGAGTGAAGTATGTGCCGAAATCTCCGGACGAGGCATTACTTAGAAATTTTATTATTTATGGAGGTGGTGGAATGGTTTTTCCTTTTTTCGGAATCAAACTCATCGACTTAATCTTATCTGGAGGATTTTTATGAAATCGAACGAAACAGCAAACCAATGGGAAATTGTGATCCGATTTACTTTTTTATCCTTACTCGTTTTAGGTTTTCTCTATCCTTTGGCGATTACCGGCTTAGCGTTCACTTTTTTCCCATTGAAAGCTAATGGAAGTTTGTTTCTATCTGAAGGGAAAGTGGTTGGTTCAGAACTTTTGGCTCAAGGGACCGTATCGAAATCTATCTTTCGCTACCGGCCGAGTGCTGTGAGTTATGCCACGATACCGAGTGGAGCTTCCAATCTAGGTCCTTCCAGTTTGGAATTAAAGAATTTAGTGGAAGAGAGGAAACTTGAATTGGAAACTCTTGGGATAAGTATAGAAGAATGTTTGGAATTAGTTTATACTTCTGCTTCTGGGTTAGATCCACATATATCAGTGCCATGTGCATATGAACAGGCAAAATTTCTCCAAAAGGAAAGAAAGATTCCCTTAGATCAAATAAATGAATTGATTCTAAAACATATAGAACATCCACTTTTTGGTTTTATGGGTCGCGAAAGAGTCAACGTAAACAAGCTAAATCGAGATTGGAAAGAGATTACCCATGAATGAAGGAAAACGCCCAGAAGACTTTCTCTCGATAGCCAACCAAGAAGAGCCTAAGAAAAAAGGGATTCTGAAAGTTTATTTTGGAATGTCTCCTGGGGTTGGTAAAACCTATGCGATGTTGACGGAAGCTCATCACTTAAAAGAAGAAGGAGAGGATGTAAGGATTGGTGTAGTGGAAAGTCACGGGCGAGAAGAAACCAAGGCCTTGGTGGATGGTCTACCTTGGATTCCTCTGAAAAAAATTGAATATCGGGGAAAAGTATGGGAAGAAATGGATGTCGAAAGTATTCTAAAAGAGAAACCAGGTTATGTGTTAGTTGATGAATTGGCTCATACTAATATTCCAGGCTCAGTGAATAAAAAAAGATACCAAGATATTTTTTCATTACTCGATGCTGGCATTCATGTGCTTTCGACTGTGAATGTCCAACATTTAGAGAGTCAGGTGGATTCTGTAGAAAAAATCATCCAAAGTCCTGTAAAAGAAACTATCCCCGACATTATTTTGGAACGTGCCGATGAACTAGTGTTAATTGATATTATTCCAGATGAATTATTAAAAAGATTGTCTGAAGGGAAAGTGTATATTCCCGAAAAAGTTATTTCTGCTAAGGAAAATTTCTTTCGCAAAGAAAATCTAACTTACCTTCGGGAATTGTCCCTTTCTTATACGGCAAAGTATGTAGAAAAAAGGATGCCTCAAGGAAGAGAAAGGATTATGGTCGCCATCTCTGCAAGTCCCCATTCGAAAACACTCCTTCGAAATGCTAAAAGATTGGCCCTAGAAAGAAATTCTGAGCTGTATGCAGTTTTTTCAGAAAACGAAGAGGATCGAAATTTGGATTCTGCCAATTCAATTCGATCGCATATTCGTTTTGCAAAAGAACTAGGTGCAGAAGTAGTGCATTCTTTTGAATCCGATCCTGTTGTGGGAATTGTTGCAGCGGTTCAGGATAAACGTATCCATCGTTTGGTGATTGGAGGATCGAAAAGAAGTTTTTTTTCGGGCCTATTACAAAAAAATATTTCAGCAAAGATCATCAAACATCTTCGGGATGTTGAGATCATCATCGTTCCATTTCAGGATGACAGGTCCTATCAATTTGACTTTTATAAAAAATTAATTCCTTCTTCTGGAATTAGGCAATACGCAGCTATCTTTGCTCTGACATCCCTCGTTACTTTATTTAATCAATTTCTATTATCTTACATAGGGTATTGGACCATTTCAATTTTATATTTGTTTTATGTGGCCGTACTCGGGATGTTTTTTAGTCGGGGACCAGTTTTACTTGCCGCGATACTTTCAGCTTCTTTTTGGAACTTTTTATTTATACCACCTCTTTACACATTTTATATTTCTAAGTTGGAAGATGCATTGATGTTTGTGATCTTTATGTTGATTGCACTCATTAATGGGGGTCTTACAGCAAGACTTAAAAAAAATGAATCGAAACTTAGATCGAGAGAGGAAAAACTTTCGATTCTTTATGAACTCACTCAGAATTTGTCAAAAACTTCCTCGGCATCAGATATTATTAAAACAGGAGATTCATTCTTTAAACGAATCTTTCCATTCCCAGTGAACCTACATTTCTACCAAGGGGGTGAATTTACTCCGAGTATAGAGGATTCGAAAGATTTGGCTGTGGCCTCATGGACCATTAAAAACGGAAAACCCGCTGGTAGGTATACCGAAACTCTTTCTTTATCGAATGCTACTTTTTATCCGCTTGTTTCTCCTGGAGGAATTACAGGTGTGATCAATGTTAAGTCCTCTGAGGAACCAAGTTTGGAGCAGGAAATATTATTAAATACAGTTGCTAACCAAGTGGCCTTGGCACTAGATCGTGATACTTTGTCGGAAGACTCTAGAAAGAATTTTTTGTTAAAAGAATCAGAGAAATTATATAATCTAATTTTTAATTCTTTGTCGCATGAATTAAAAACTCCATTAACTTCGATACGTGGATCTGCCTCTGCTTTACTAGATCCAGAGATTGATGCAGATCCTATTGCAAGAAAGAGTTTATTGGAGGAAATTCAGGAGAGTTCTCTTGTTTTGAATTTACTTCTGGGAAATCTATTGGATATCAGCCGGATCGAATCTGGATATTTAACATTAAAGAAGGAAAAAGTTTATCCTTCGGATATCATTCAAGATGCGATTTCCTTTTTAGGAAAAAATAAAACAAACCATTCCATCAAAGTCAATTTGAATGATTATGATTTTCCCATTGAACTTGACCGGGTTCTATTTTCTCATGCGATTTTTAATCTTTTATATAACGCGTGTTTATATACACCACCTGGTACGACTATTTGGATAACATTACAAAAATCTGGAGATACTGTTCATTGGACTGTGGAGGATAATGGAAATGGTTTACCGGTAGATTCCTCTCGGATCTTTCAGAAATTTTACAGAGGGGAATCCTCTGGAAAAATTGGAACAGGACTTGGTCTTGCTATTTCTAAGTCGATCATCGAATTACATGGCGGAACTATTGAAGCGATGAATCGGAAGGAAGGAGGTGCCTGCTTTCTCGTTGACATTCCGTATTCTACATAGTATAGATTTTTTATGCTTAAGGATTTGATACTACTTGTGGATGATGATAGTGCCATTCGGAAAATGCTGCGCATTGCTCTGGAAGCGAAAGGTTATCAAACCATAGAAGCAATCTCTAAAAAAGAAGCGATAGAATCTGTTGCCTTAAATTCACCCAAATTAGTTTTACTAGACCTACAACTTCCTGATGGGAGTGGGTTGGATGTGATTAAAGAAGTCCGAACCTTTTCTGAAATTCCTTTTATTGTATTATCAGTAATGAGTTCAGAAGAAGATAAAATTGCCTTACTTGATTCAGGAGCAGACGATTACATTACCAAACCTTTTAGTATGGGGGAATTGTTAGCAAGGATTCGCACTGCTTTGCGTAGACTTCCTATGGAAGAGGCCCCATCGAACTGGGAAAAAGAAAACCTTGTAGTCGATTTTGTAAACTACCAGGTCATCAAAAATAATATTCAGGTCCGACTAACACCGACGGAATTCCAAATCCTTACCTTTCTCATTAAAAATTCTGGTAAAGTGATTACTCATGATGTATTGATTAAAAAAATATGGGGAGACCAAGCACTCAATGAAATGAATTCGCTGCGTGTTCATATCACACAACTCCGAAAAAAAATTGAAGATTCCCCCGGTAGTCCGCAATTTCTTATTACAGAACCAGGAATCGGTTACCGTTGGGTTGGTAACTAAAAATAAAAAATATCTAACTAAAGAATATTCTTCCTGAATTAAGAAAACCAGAATATCTTCTTAATCAATTCTTAAGGTAAAACGGGAAACCATAATCTCTCAAACATTGTAAGTAGTATCGAATTATGTTAATTTGATACTATCATGTTGAATCAAATGAGTGTATTGCCTTTTGTGAAAGTTAAATGCAGAGATCTGGTAAAATTTTCTCTCTACATAGTTGTCTTGGTTTTCTCTTCAACTTTTTCCTCCATGGTGGCAGAAGAAACTCCATCTAAGGAAAATGTTCGAACTGCAGATTCTATTTCTAAAGCCATCGTTTTACCAAATTCTATTCAATTTGGCGGGTTTATTGATTCTTATTATTTGTATAATAGGAATCTTCCCAAGGATACGGAAAGAAATTTTACTACCCAAGCCGTAAGGAATGGAGAGTTCAATGTAAATTTAGCTTATGTAGAGGCAAAAGTAGAAGAGAAAAATTATCGAGGTAGGTTGGCGTTTCAATGGGGAACTTCAGTAAACGCTAATTATGCGGCTGAGATTACAGCGGAAAAATATTCCAATCAAAACTCGGTAAAAAATATCCAAGAAGCATATACCGGATTTAAAATCGGTAAGGATACTTGGATCGATGCTGGAATATTTTTTGGAAATATCGGACACGAATCTTGGATTTCCCAAAACAACGTAAATTATACAAGAGCCTTTGCTTTAGATTATGTACCTTACTATTCTTCGGGAGTCCGATTGAGTCACAAGTTCAGTGATAAATTAAGTGGGCAATTGCAAGTATTGAATGGATGGCAAAATATAACTGATAACAATAAAGATAAATCTTTTGGAAGCCAGATTAAGTATCTATTTAGTCAAAATCTCATTTTAACACTCAATCAATTTGTCGGAAACGAAGCTCCAAATAATGAAAGGAAACAAATGCGTTTGTATCAGAATACGATTTTGGAATGGATATTGTCTGATCGATTTAGTTTAGTGGGTCAGTTCGATGTAGGGGCACAAAAAGCAAAACAAAGTTTTATTTATGAACCTTGGTTAGGTGTTTACGACCCAAGTCTTGGGGAGTATCGGGAAACAGAATCCCATGCCTATCGCCAGTGGTATCACGGAACGATTTGGGTTAGTTACAAAATCACCCCGGAATACCGCTTCAGTTTTCGCATAGAACGGTTTTATGACCCATTACAAGTGATGGTGAATACGGGAACAAGAAACGGATTTATGAGCAATGGGTATACAGCTACCTTTGATATCTTAACATTTGATCCAGGGTTAATTCGATTCGAATACGTCTATCGAAGATCCGCCGATTCTGTGTTTGCTTATAGAGACAGTCAAACCTCAAAAAAAGAAGATTTCTTCCTTGTAGCATTTTCAATGAAGTTTTAAGTCCAGGAAAATTGGAAATTTGGCCTTGGGTAGCAGTTGAAAAAGGGAAACCTTTTCCCCCTATCTTGGGTCTAATTTCTGTTCATAGATGTTTCTCCTTATGATACCCGCAGGGAGGGGTCAATATCCCTGATTTTCTTTTTTTTCTTTCCAAGCCACTTCCTGTTTCTAAATTCTCTTCATGTTTGCAAAGCGCTGGCTTTTTCTATTCCTCTTCCTTTCCTTATTTTTGGTTCGTTCAGATGACTCCCAATCCCTTCCTGCGACAATAGAATTTTTCACTCCGAGTGGATTTGTCAAACAACCCAAACAAGTGACCGTTCGGTTCACAAAACCCATAGTTTCTCTCGGGGACATCCGACCCAAAGTCGATATTTTTCAAATTAAGTGTCCCTTGCCAGGAACAAGCCGGTTTCTTGATTCAACGACCTGGGTTTATGAATTTGAAAAAGAACTTCCAGGTGGGGTGGACTGTTCCTTCCAATTGAAAGAGGGAACCAAAACTTTGAGTGGGGAGCAGGTCCAAGGGGAACGAAACTTTTCTTTCCATACCGGTGGGCCTTCTGTCCAATATTCTTCTCCTTACCAAGGATCTTCCATCACCGAAGATCAAATTTTTGTTTTGCACTTAGATGCAAAACCGGATCTCGCATCTTTTCAGAAATACACTTACTTTCGTTCGGAAGAATTAGGCAACCGGATCCCCATTGTCCTTGTCACTGGGTCGGAAAGAAAAGCGATCTTAAAGTCGACAGGAGATACTGATAGGGAAGAAACAGTTCTTATCAAATCCAAACAAACTTTTTTACCGGAAAGGCAAATCCAATTGGTACTCGGTAAGGGAACAAAATCCATTTGGGGTGGGGAGATCCGAGAGGATGAAGTTTTGTCTTTTACGGTGCGACCTGTATTTTCTGTCCGGTTTACTTGTGAGCGTGTAAATGCAAAAGCAGATTGTATTCCTATCCTCCCTGTTTCGCTTTCTTTTAGTTCGGCGGTCTCTCGTTCCTTATTACAAAAAATCAAATTAGTCTCTAAAGACGGAAAGGAATACCCACAGTCTCCAATGGCGGAAAAGGGAAACGAATTTTATGAATGGGTGAGTTTTCCTGGACCCTTTCCCGAAAACAGCGAATTTGAAATTCGGATTCCAGAGTTAGAAGATGATACAAACAGAAGTTTGTCGAACCAAGCGTCCTTCCCTTTAAAATTTAAAACGGATGAGTTCCCACCCCTTGCTAAGTTCGGAGCCAAATTTGGAATTTTAGAATCGAAAGTTAAACCAGCGTTACCAGTCACAGTTCGTAATTTAGAAGCCAATCTTCCCATGAAATCGATTTCTCTCGGGGTAGGTGGTAAAAGCCAAAAGACTATGGATATTTTGGAGATCCAAAAATGGTTCCAAATCCTTTCGTCAAGAGAACGCGAACAATCTGTATTTCAAAATCCACCAGCAAACACGAGTATCACCTCTTTTTCTCTTCCGAAACCTAATGGGAAAAAACCAATGGAAGTAGTAGGGATACCTCTCGAAACTCCTGGGTTTTATGTGGTAGAACTTGCTAGTGAAATTTTAGGGAACAGCCTTCTTGAAAAAAAGGGTAAGATGTATGTTTCGAGTGCAGCTCTTGTTACAAACCTCTCCGCCCATTTCAAATGGGGTAAAGATACAAGTCTTGTTTGGGTGACAAACCTTGACCAAGGACTACCCGAAGCAGGAGTCCAAATTAAAATTTTGGATTGTAAGGGAAATCTACGAGGAGCGGGGATCACGGGTAAAGACGGGAGTATGCTCTTTGGAAATTTAAGTTTCCAAGAGGTTCCCTACTGTGGTTATCATGAGTTAGGTTCTGGACTTACCATCTTTGTTCAAAAAAATGATGATATCAGTTTTACCTCAAGCACCTGGGACAAAGGGATCGAAAGTTGGCGTTACCAATTACCAAATACAACTCTCGGTTCTTCTAAAGAGATAAAATCCATCGTTCTTGACAGAACCTTATTTAAAAAAGGGGAAACAGTCCACCTAAAACATGTTCGGCGTGGTTTCGGAAATAAAGGCCTTATGCCCGCAGAACCCAAAGACTATCCATCGCAAGTCATCATCAAACACGAAGGTTCGGGCGAGGCCTATCCATTGCCTTTGGTTTGGTCGTTTCCTGGACATTCTGAATCAGAATTTAAAATTCCCAAAACCGCTAAACATGGGGTGTATATCGTATATTATCCTTATTCAAATGATGACTCGAGTTATGGGGAAACGGTCGCACAGTTTCGAGTGGAAGAATTCCGTCTTCCCGTAGTGAAAGGAAATATCCAACTTGTAGGCAGTAAACAAGAGTTAGTCTCTCCGAAAGAATCTAAAGTTTTATTTGGCCTCGAATACCTATCCGGGGGAGGTGCCGGAAGTTTTCCCGTCAAAATTCGTTCCCAAGTGGTGGCAAGCCATTACACTCCGAAAGAAGAATACTCCGCTTTTTCTTTCTCTCCAGAAATAATGAGAGAAGGAAAGTGGAAGGCCAGTGGGTATGAGGAAGAAGAAGCAGAGGAAACAAAACCGGCAATTCTTTCGACAGCTTTAAAAACGGATGATAAGGGTTTTTTACAATATACGTTTAGTGGATTAAAACCCGTTTCAGGTTATGGAAGTTTCCAAGTGGAAATGGAATATTCCGATCCTTCCGGAGAAATTCAAACCGTATCTAGAAGTTTTCCTGTTTCTCCCGCGGAAGTGCATTTGGGAATTTTACCGGATGGTTGGTTGTTTACAGAAGAAAACGTCAAACTTCAGTTAGTGGCTCTGGATTCGAAGGACAAAGCACTTGGTTCGCAAAAAATAAAAGTCACAGCCTACAAAAGAGAATTTTATTCCAACCGCAAACGTCTTGTGGGTGGATTTTATGCCTACGAACATTATGAAGAAGTCACAAAACTTGGAGAATTCTGTGAAGGAAAAACAGATTCTAAAGGGATTTTGATTTGCGAAGGAAAATCACCTGGTGTGGGTGATATTGTATTTCTTGCAGAAACCAAAGATTCAGAAGGAAATCTTACAAGTTCTGGATACAGTGTTTGGGTGAGTTCCAAACAAGAAGCTTGGTTTGATGTAAGTGATCACAACCGTATGGACATCCTTCCGGAAAAACGTTCTGTTGAAGTAGGAGAGACAATCAAAGTACAAATTCGCTCACCATTTCGGGAAGCGACAGCTCTTGTGAGTTTAGAACGGGAAGGGGTTTTGGATTATTTTGTGACACCAGTCTCAGGAAAAGATCCTGTGATCTCCATTCCTATCAAAAAGGATTATGCACCTAACGTATATGTATCGGTATTTCTTGTGCGCGGTCGGGTGGGAGAACCAAAACCCACGGGGCTTGTGGATTTAGCAAAACCGGGATACCGATTTGGCCTAACCATGTTAAAGGTCGGTTCTAAACCGTACACTCTGTCCGTTGCAGTGAGCCCAGAGAAAAAACTTTACCAAGTAAGAGAAACTGCCAACGTAGAACTAGAGATCAAAACCTCCGATGGAAAACTTCCAATAGAATCCACGGAGGTCACACTCGCTGTTGTGGACGAAGCACTCCTCGAACTTTCACCGAACCCTACCTGGAACCTACTTGATGTGATGATGGGAACAAGGCCTCATTTGGTCGGAACCTCCACAGCTCAGTCACAAATCATTGGAAAAAGACATTTTGGCCTAAAGGCAAAACCAGAAGGGGGCGGGGGCGGAAAACAATCCACTCGTTCTCTCTTTGATACCTTACTCTATTGGAAAGGAAAAGCCATCGTGGGAAAGGATGGAAAATTAAAATTTAGTTTTCCTTTGAATGATTCCCTTACCAGTTTTCGAATTGTAGCCGTTGCCACTTCGGGAGCCAAAGAATTTGGAACCGGGTTTGCCAAAATCCAAACGACACAGAAAATCCAATCCTTTTCTGGAATTCCGCCTGTGGTTCGGTTAGGTGATACTCTTCGCCATGAAGTGACCCTAAGGAATGCCGGCGAAACAAAGGAACAACTTCGTTTGCGTCTTTCTGTGACGGATTTAAAGAATGGAACGGATGTAAAAGAAGAGTTAGAAACAAAATCAGCTATTTTGGGTTCAGGGGAAACCAAAGTTGTTTTTTGGGATTTAACGGTTCCTGAAAACACCACCAAACGGAAGTTTTATCTAGAAGTATCTGCACCCAACGGAACCGTTCTAGATCAAATGTCAGTAGAACAAAAAGTTTTACCTGTCGATTCAGAAAGGGTCTACCAAGCGGGACTCTTTTTGTATGAATCTCCCATCAAAGAATCGGTGCAAGTGCCAGAGGGATCTAAACCAAACTCTGGTAAGATGGTTTGGAAAGCCTCTCCTACCATTCTTACAAGCCTTAGCGGAATCCAAACCTACTTTCAAAACTATCCTTACTATTGTATGGAACAACGTGTTTCCAAAGCCATAGGTCTCAAATCGGAAGCCATGTGGAGTGATGTATTCAGCGACTTAAATTCCTTTTTGGATTATGATGGGCTTGTGAAATACTTCGCTCGTATGGAACATGGAAGTGAAATTTTGACCGCTTATGTGTTGGCATCGGCAAGTCTCACAAACCAAAAAATTCCCGAGGATTCTTTGGTACGAATGATGGCAGGACTCCAAGGGTATTTGGAAGGTCGTGTGAGTGGGGAGCGTTATAAATTTGGGGCGGACACTGTAGTTCGAAAGATCATTGTTTGGGAAGCATTGACTAGGTACCAAACTTATGAGTGGGAACAGGTGCGTCCTATTTTTGACGGAATTGAATTTTTACCGACAGCATCTCTCATTGACCTTGCGGAGATTTGGGGGAGAGTGAATGGGGGAGATAATTCTGTGAAATCTCGCCTGACAAGCTCTCTGCGCTCAAGACTCAATATCCAAGGTTCTGAACTTGTAGTTGCTGATTCAGGATTTACCAACCCTTGGTGGATTTTGGGAAGCCGTGATTATACCATGGCGAAACTTTTACTTTGGGCATTTGCAGAACCAAGTTATAAAAAAGATATGCCACGCCTCATCAAAGGGTTTGTCAAAATGCAAAAACGGGGAAGTTATGATACCACCCTCGGCAATGCGTATTCTATTTTGGTTTTTGACCGAGTGAGTAAACTTTTAGAATCAGAAAAAGTCACAGGTGGCAAATTAAAAATCCAATCGGCAAAAGAAACGTTAAGTTTAGAACCTAACGGAAAACAAACGGTAACACAGACCATTGGAACCACGCCGGAATCTGTCTCTGTTAGTTACGAGGGAAAAGGAAAACCTTGGGTGGAGTGGTCTGTGAATTCGATCCTTCCTTTAAAGGCTCCCATCTCTAGTGGATACCGGTTGAAACGAACTTTTGAGCCGATCCAAGTGGCAAAACCAGGAATCCTTTCGAAAGGTGATACGGTTCGAGTGACTATCGAGATCCAAGCGGACTCAGATAAAACTTGGGTGGTGGTAGAAGATCCGATTCCGCCGGGATCCCTCCCTCTGGGAAGGGGTTTTGGTCGGGAGTCAATCATCACGCAGGAGGGAAAGGTGGGTGATACCTCTTATTATTTGAGTTTTGAAGAAAAGACCCTCTCCCAGTACAGAGCGTATTTTGAATATTTGCCTAAGGGGACGCATACTTTGGAGCATAGCTTTCGGTTGAACCATTCAGGGAATTTCCAAATGCCAGCCACTCGGGTCGAGGCCATGTATTCTCCCGAAACGCATGCAGAATGGCCGAATGAAACTGTTAGGATTTCGGGGAACGGGGACTAGGAAAAGTTTACGGAATCGGGGGTTCTGGAATGATGACTCTAATGGGTCCGAACCAAGCCCCTCTTTTCCCAATCCGAATCCTAAAAATCTCCCTTTGGTTTACGGTTTTTTTTTATCTATTTTTTTTAATCTTTAATACAAGTTTTACCATTATGGGAGTCGATGTAGGTGACTTCCTTAAACAATACTTAGGTGCCTTTTTTGGGGTTTATCTCTCTACTACCTTCAAAGTTTTTTCGGTTTCTCTCTTTTTGCACCTCGCGCTCTTTTCTCTCGTTTACTTGGTTTATCATTTTCTAAACCGAAGAGAAGTTTCTTGGTATGTTTTATCACTTTCAGTTCTCGTCATAGAATGTTTGGCCCTTTGCCATTCGATGGTTAGTTTCCCACAAATTTATGGTGAGTTCTTTTTCTTTCGGTATCCTTCTTTTGCCTCCTTTTTGTATTTTTTAACCGACCATACAAGTCCTGGTTACTTTAGTTTGGTTTTAGGTTCTCTCCTATTCGGATTTTTATTACTGCTCCTTTGGAAAATTTATCTTCACAAATCCAAAGAAAGTTTTTTTGCACTTGTTCATGTGTTTGTCCTTGGTCTTGTTCATTCCTCTGGGTATTATCTCGTGGGAATTTTTTACTTCGCGATTCTTTTTTGGCAAGGGAAACAATACCAAAGGATTCATACCAAGTCTTATGGACTGATTCTTTTCCTACTCGTATTTATTTATTTAGTACCTAGTATTTGGAATCAAATTGAGGCACTCACTCATTCGAAAGAAAAAGGCAAACCTCCTATTTTTATTCTATCGGCTGACTCTCTTCGTTATGATAAGATCGGATTCAAAATTAGTGGTGAAAGTATCACACCAAATATTGATTCCTTTTCCAATGATAGTTTTGTATTTCACGACCACCATACCACCATTCCGCGCACCTTCCCTAGTTGGGCGGATCTATTGACCGGACAATATTCCATGAGTCATAAGGTCCGCGATATGTTTCCCTCCCCAGAAGAAAAACAAAGGATTGGATCGACTTCTTTTCCTACCATCCAACAGATGTTACATGGTTTAGGATACAGAAGTTATGCGGTCGGCAGTTTTGCCGCAGATATTTTTCCCCGCGCGAACTTCGGATTTGATGAAGTCCTCGCACCGAACTTTAATGCACGGATTATGACGGTCCAAAGGACAGCCGAATCACAGTTATTCCTTTTGCCTTTTCTAACGGGTTCTTGGTTTTCCGGGGGAATGTATTTAGAAGAAATGGACGGACTGTCCACTTGGGGAGATGGTAGTCGGATCCTTGACCGTTTTCGTTCAATTGTCAGAAGAGAAGGGGATTCACCTTATTCGGTAACTTACTTTTCTAGTGTCATTCATTTCCCATACACACCGGCCTATCCTTACTACAAATCATTTACAGATCCAGACTACTATGGGAAGTATAAGTATTTAAAGTTTGTAGATCCTACAAACTCGGCCGTTCCCAATCCAGAGGAAACTAAACAAATTCGTGGACTCTTTGCTAGTGCCGTATACGCATTCGATGCAGAATTTGGCGAAATTATTTCGGAACTAAAGATTCGAGGGATTTATGACGAAGCCATCATCATTCTCACTGCAGACCATGGCGAGGCTTTGTATGAAGATGTCCATGGACAAGGGCATGGGGAACACCTTCGAGGGGAAGCAGTAACACATGTACCTTTGCTGATTAAATTTCCCAAGTCAGGCATAGAAACAAAAACAGAACACGATTTTTTTGGAATCACATCCAGTGTAGATATCTATCCCACCCTGATGGAATATTTTGGAATATCCACCAAATCAAAGTTTCCTGGGAAGTCGCTACTGCCGATCCTTGGAAAAACCGATTGGGAAGAGGAGAGGTCTGTTTATGCGGAAACGGGAATTTGGTTTTCTGATACGGGTGACCATTTCTTTCAAAAACAAAGAATTCCTTATCCCAATATCTTAACTCTCCACCAAGTGGTTCCTGAAGAGGACTACCAGATTATGATCACAGATCCTATTTACAGGGAAACCATCGCTTTTTCAAAACATAGATCGATTCAAAATTCTAATTATAAATTAATTTATATTCCCACACGTCAAGGTGTGGTCTTTGAGTTGTATGATCGAAAAAAAGATCCGCTCAATAGGAGAAATCTTTTCCCCCATCACCCCGAAGCAGCAAAATTGAAAGATCTTCTGTACAAAACGGTGATTCAGTGGGAAGATGCAACTCTTGCAGGAGAGTATTTAATACCAAGTTCTATATCAGAGATTAACGAAAATTAAATAAGGAAAAAAGAGGAAACTATGCCGCAACGTAACGACTTAAAATCAATTTTGATCATCGGATCCGGACCTATTGTCATCGGGCAGGCATGTGAATTTGACTACTCCGGAACCCAGGCCACCAAAGCTCTACGGGAGAAAGGAATACGAGTCATCCTCGTAAATTCAAATCCCGCAACGATTATGACGGATCCTGATCTTGCCGATGCTACTTATATCGAACCACTCACCGTTCCTGTTTTAGAAAAAATTATCAAAAAAGAAAAACCAGATGCCATCTTACCAACAGTAGGTGGACAAACTGCTTTAAATTTAGCCTTAGCTCTTCATAAGGAAGGTGTTTTAGAAAAATACAATGTAGAGCTGATTGGAGCGAAAGTAGAAGCCATTCGTAAAGCGGAAGATAGGGAACTGTTCAAACAAGCGATGGAAAAACTTGGAATCCGTGTGGCAAAGTCCTTTATGGTCTCCGATATGGACGCAGCCAGGAAAGCTAAAGATGAAATTGGATTTCCTATCATTATCCGTCCTGCCTTTACTTTGGGCGGAACAGGTGGTGGCACTTGTTATGAAGAATCGGAGTTTGAAGAAATTGCTCAAAAAGGTCTTTCCGCATCTCCCATATCACAGGTATTAGTTGAAGAATCTGTGATGGGTTGGAAAGAGTTTGAGTTGGAAGTGATGAGAGATCTTGCAGATAACGTAGTCATCATTTGTTCTATTGAAAATTTAGATCCTATGGGTGTTCATACGGGAGATTCCATTACTGTTGCTCCACAACAGACTTTAAGCGACAAAGAATACCAACGCCTTCGTGATATGTCCATTGATATCATTCGAGAAATCGGGGTGGAAACCGGTGGTTCGAACATCCAGTTTGCAGTGAATCCTGAAAATGGTGATGTCATCGTTATTGAAATGAACCCACGTGTTTCTAGATCTTCTGCATTGGCATCGAAGGCAACAGGATTCCCAATTGCAAAAATTGCGGCTCTTTTATCCATCGGATACACTTTAGATGAGATTAAAAATGATATCACTCGAGTGACTCCAGCAAGTTTTGAACCATCTATCGATTATGTTGTGACCAAAATTCCAAGGTTCGCATTTGAAAAATTTCCGGGCTCTGATCCTACCTTGGGAGTCCAGATGAAAGCTGTGGGAGAAGCGATGGCTATTGGTCGTAACTTCAAGGAAAGTTTTCAAAAAGCACTTCGTTCTTTGGAAACTGACAGATTTGGTTTTGGAAGTGATGGATATCTAAAAGAACTTTTAGAATGGGAAGCTATTCCAAAAGAAGAAAGAAAAACTTGGCTTACTGCGAAAGTAAAACGTCCCACTGACAAACGAATTTTTTATGTAAAGATGGCTTTTGATTTTGGGATGAGTGTGGAGGAAATTTTTGAGATTTGTAAAATTGATCCTTGGTTTCTCTATCAGTTTGAAGAATTATACCAGTTAGAAAACAGGTTTCGCAAAGAGGGAAAAGCCATCATTGAAGAAATGAAAAAGGCAGGTTTTTCCAATCGCCAACTTGCTTTCCTTACCAAAGAAGAACAAATTCTTGCGCAAGTTCGCAGTGGTGCGGCCATTGAAATTACCAAAGCCAAGGTAGAAAAAACTATTCGTGAAGAAGAAGAGTCTATTGAAAAATACTTAGAAGAAAAGAACATTCGCCCCGTATACAAACGGATTGATACTTGTGCTGGTGAATTTGAAGCCTTTACTCCTTATATGTATTCCTCTTATGATGAGGAAGATGAATCTGATGTAACATCCAAAAAGAAAGTGATGATTCTTGGTGGTGGGCCCAACCGTATCGGTCAAGGGATTGAGTTTGATTATTGTTGTTGTCACGCCTCCTTTTCCTTACAGGAAGCGGGAGTGGAAT
The DNA here is from genome assembly GCF_016918735.1 of Leptospira abararensis. Lineage (GTDB taxonomy): Bacteria > Spirochaetota > Leptospiria > Leptospirales > Leptospiraceae > Leptospira_A > Leptospira_A abararensis. The sequence continues at coordinate 176,124 of NZ_JAFFPR010000022.1, read as the reverse complement.
CCATTATGGTCAATTCCAATCCAGAAACAGTATCTACCGATTATGATACTTCGGATAGATTGTATTTTGAACCATTAAGCCTTGAAGATGTAATGGCAATTTTCAAAAAAGAAAAACCAGATGGTGTCATTGTCCAGTTAGGTGGACAAACCCCTCTGAAACTTGCAAAAGCACTTGAAAAAAGAGGAGTTCCCATTATGGGAACAAGCCCTGATTCGATTGACCGTGCTGAAGACAGAAAACGGTTTGCTGAAGTTTTAGAAAAACTCAATTTAAAATCACCTGACAACGGAATTGCTGCCTCCAAAGACAAAGCACGAGAAATCGCGAGAAAAATCGGATACCCAGTTCTTGTAAGACCTTCCTACGTGTTGGGAGGAAGGGCGATGCTTATAGTCAACGAAGAGTCTGAACTTGATAAATACATGGAAGAAGCGGAAGAGGTGTCGGAAGATCGGCCTCTTCTTGTGGATTCCTTTTTGCAAGACGCTGTGGAAGTGGATGTCGATGCACTTTGTGATGGAAAAGATGTATTTATTGCTGGAATTATGGAACACATTGAAGAAGCAGGGATTCACTCAGGTGATTCTGCTTGTGTGTTGCCGCCACAGAACATTTCGCAACGTATGTTACAAGAAATTGAAGAAGCAACTTATCGTTTGGCTTTAGAGTTAGATGTGAAGGGTTTAATCAACGTTCAGTATGCAATCAAAGAAGAAACACTATACGTCTTAGAAGTAAACCCACGCGCTTCAAGAACGGTTCCTTTCGTTGCAAAATCCATTGGAATTCCTGTGGTGAAAATTGCCGTTCGATTGATGTTAGGGGAACCATTGGCATCCTTTAAACTTGGAAAACGTTTTTCCGCACCAATGATTACGGTGAAAGAAGCTGTATTGCCTTTTAGTAAATTCCCAGGTGTGGATACAATCCTCGGCCCTGAAATGAGATCCACTGGGGAAGTGATGGGTGTTGCTCTGACAAAAGGGGAAGCCTTTGTCAAAGCACAGATCATGGCGGGAGAAGAACCACCGAAACACGGAACGGTTTTTGTAACGATCAATGATAAAACAAAGAAAGAATTACTCGAATCGGTTCGTTCGTTATCTAACTTAGGTTATAATATTATCGCAACAGAAGGAACCCATAAGTTTCTTTCTGATAACGGAATTCTATCTAGTAAAATTAACAAAATTTACGATGGATACTTCCCTAACGTGATTGATTATATCAAAGAGAAAAAAATCCATTTGATCATCAATACTCCTTTGTCAAGAGTCACTCGTGAAAATGCATTTACGATTCGTCAAGCAGCCATTAAATATAAGGTTCCTTGTTTGACTACCGCACAAGCGGCTAAGGCGTTAATTCATGGTTTGGTGGAAATGAAGGACAAAGGATTTTCTGTGAATTCCCTGCAGGAAATTCACGCAAATCACAAAAAGGTTTAACTAAAGAAACGAGGATTTAGAAAGTTTAACAGATGATTGTTAGATTTCTAAATCCTTAAGAATCGATTCGATTCGATTTCTGTTCACTCCAAAATCCGATTTCCCCAACCGCGAGGCTGATCGGAAGTGAAGGAGTTTATTTTTCTCATCGAAATAGAATTCCACATCATCCACGTACCTCATCAGTCTAGACGTAAACTCTGCATAAATGTAATTCGGATTTTCCTCTATGATCTTTGTTCGAGGAGAAACTTCTAACTTTCCCTTCAAAACCAAATAGGCATCCTTTAAAGGTTTTTTATAAGGCACTGGGCTACGATAATGTTCTTTATCGGTTGGACTGGCAAAACTGCTGACGCAGTTCGGTGTCTCTGGACATTCGGCCAATCTCTCTGATTTGATTCCTAGAGAGTCTGGCCTGGTTCCCGTACAGTTGAAAAACAACGCGAGGAGTGTTGTTCCGAGGAGGGTATGGATTTTAGGATTCATTGGATACCTATCTTTTTAGTTTCAATCTATTCGACGGTTCCGGTGAGCCTCTATGTCAAAAATCGAACAGCTTTCCCTTTTACATCTCCGCTTTAGTGGGTCTCGGGGTTTTTGGCCCCTTTTCTCGCTTGAATTTTCCCATCCGCGCTTCGTACTTGTGCCTATTCCCCCTAATCCGATTGGAATTGGGGGGATGGGCTAGGGGAAGGACCAGGATTTTATGGAAATTAATCGGAAAAAATGGGAATCTATTGCAGCTAGGAAAAAAAGATGGACAAACTGTGGTAAAAGTATTTATTTAAAACAATCGTTCGATATAAAGCGAGATTTCCTCAGATGCCAAAGATAGTCGATCACGATCTTTATCGGGCGGAGCTTTTGACAAAGTGTATGCCTATTTTTGTAGCTAAAGGAGTGTCTTCCGTTTCGATGCGTGAGTTGTCTAAAGAGCTCGGAGTTTCAACGGGTACTCTTTATCATTACTTTCCAACGAAAGAGATTCTCTTTGCCTCTATGGTAAGGCAAGTGGTTGCGACTGACGCAAAAGAGATTACTGAGCTTTCCGAAAATCATTCAGGGTTAGCGGACATTATGAACTTTGTTGCTTCACGAGAGGTCCATTTTATGAACCTGATGTTACTCGCAGTGGATGTGAAAAGACAACTCAGTGACTCTACAGAACTGACACAACTCGTTGAGGATTCCTTTACTTCATACCGAACGGCTTTGGACCGATTTTTTCCTGCAGATGCCAGCGTTATGAGTGGAAAGGCTTTTTTATCTTTTTTTCTGGGAGCTTTGTTTTTGAAAAACAAAGCAACGGAAGAAACAGGTTGGCCTGCCCTTTTTGAAGGTTTGGAGAACTTGAAGGTATTGTTTCAAAGCAAAGAATAATAAGGAGGTGAGTTTATGACTCTCACCAAACGACTTAGCTTTTTACTTTGTTATCTTTTGCCGATTTTGGCAGTTTTTGCGGAAGGAATGGGGGGACTTTCTTATTTGATTGTCCCTATCACAGTCTTTCTCATTTTGCCAGTCCTTGATTTATTTCTTGGGAGAGATACTTCCAATCCAACCGATACCAATTTTTTAGAATTACAAAATGATTCTTATTTTCGATATCTGACAAAAACCTGGGCTTTTGTTCAGCTAACGTTTGTAATTTGGTCTGTATATCGAATCGCTTTATTCCCTCACACCACTACAGAGTTTCTATTATTTGCATTCGCTGTGGGAATCGTAACAGGTGGGATTGGAATCACTGTTGGCCATGAACTGGGGCATAAAAATACTCGTTATGAACAATTCCTTTCGAAAGTGATTTATATGACTGTTTGTTATATGCATTTTTATATAGAACATAACCGGGGCCACCATACAAATGTTTCGACACCGAACGATCCTGCCTCCTCCCAAAAGAACCAATCTTTTTATCGATTTTATCCTCAGACGGTGTTTGGTGCTTACAAATCTGCTTGGGAATTGGAAAAAAAACGTTTGTCTAAACTGGAACTAAAACCTTGGCATTATCGCAATGAAATGATTTGGTATACGGTCGTTACGATTGTTTTTCTAACGAGCCTTGTTCTACTCGGAAGTTATTTTAGTGGTTCGCGAGGAATTCGTTTGGATATTCTCGGATTTTTACTTTTACAATCCTTTGTTGCCTTTTCCCTTTTGGAACTAACAAATTATATCGAACACTATGGTTTGAAACGAAACGAAGTTTCAAGTGGTAAGTTTGAAAAGGTATTACCCATCCATTCTTGGAATCAAAATTACTTTGTATCCAATGCTCTTCTGTTTCAATTACAAAGGCATTCCGACCATCACGCCAATGCAGGGAGACGTTACCAAGCCCTTCGTCATTTTGATGAAGCGCCTCAATTGCCCTTTGGTTATGAAGTGATGATTCTCATCGCCCTTTTTCCTCCTCTATGGTTTTCGATGATGAATCCCATTTTGGAATCTTGGGAAAAGAAACAATCCACAAAGTGATTATCCGTTCGGTAGTTAGTATCTTTAAAAACGAGGGTATCTAATCTAACGCCTCTTTTAGTCTCACGAAGAAATACATTCTTCGTGAGCTGTAGGAAGTGTGTTTATTTAGATTCTGATTCTAAAAGAACAGAACGTTTAGTTCTTAGAATCGAAAAAAGTAGAAATAACAAAGCGGCAACACCTAAGTAAAAGAATCCAGACGCCAGATAACCAGAAATGGGTGGGTAAAGGATACTAAAACTAAAATCGGGATTTTCTGATTCGGGAAGTAGAGTTCCTAATTTTACCTCACTATTTTTGAGTTCATCACCAGAAGGATAAGAGTAAGAATCAAAACTTGCGGGCCATTGGTAAGGGTTTCCATAATAGAGTGAATATCCGTCTTTTTCCCCGTCCGCGTTTGCAAAAAAGTAGAGTTCTTCTAGTGGCTGCACTGTGATTACGTTAGTTAGGTGAAGTGTTTCATTTTCCCCATCGTAAATTTGGATTTCGAATTCCGAACTAATGGTTCTTGAGAGAGGAACTTCTGTATAAACACCTTCCGATTTGTTATGGCTGACTGTTCCTTCAAATACAGTATCCCATTCCTTTTTGTCAATTTTTCCGCGCACAGTGACCCTTCGTTCCCAATTTCCTTCTTCGAATTGTAGTTTTAGAATTTGGAATGCTGATTGTGATTCATTGGAAAACAAAAATTGACAATGGTCTTCAGCAAGGACGGGATTTGTTACAGTATGAGATTTTTCATAGTATAGGTTTTTGTTTTGTTTAGCACGAAGTGCAGTAGGGAATTTTAAATCAGAACCTGGCTCTGCTTCCAAGCGAAGAAACCGGTGTTTAGTTCCTCCCAGATCAATTTCTCCCGATGATTGGCTTCCGTATTTATAAAGAAAAACTGTTTTTGAATCGATAAAATTATCAGGGTTGTCACCTAACTTTAGAGTGATGGAGGTTTCATAGTCATAGGCACTGGAGACCGAAAGTTTTGTGTAGTTCATTCCTTCCGGCAGTTTCGGAAGTTCCAATACATAGATTTCTAAATCGTCTTTTTTAGAAAACAGAAGTTCTGGTTTTACTTTTTCTGTGTTTTTGGAAATCTCTTCAGCATTCTGGATATGGTACGGAACAATCTCTCCATTGTGTGTGATGCGGAGGTCTCCATAAAAAGAATGTTTGTAAATATCTTCATCTAACATGAGCTTTACAACTCCGTTCGGAGAAAGATTGCCTGTAATCTTCAAATCTTTTTTGTATTTAAAGTTTTGAACGGCAAGGGGACGACTTGATACTTGTGTTGTGATCGAAATAAAAAATAGTATGGGGAGTAAGTATTTAAGCTTCATTTTGTTTCCTTTTTGAAATGATTGTATAATGTTCCTGTGACGATAAGAGTCACACCTAAGAATAAACCTGCCAAAATTCGATATCCTAAACTCAAATTCCAAAAATCATAAAGATAGAATTTGATGATGACAAGAGCAAGAGATCCGAACCCTACATAGCGTAAAGATTGGATCTTTTTTCCAAATCCGACGGAGAGAGCCACAAGTCCATATAGAATCAAACTGAGTGTGTAGAGGAATAACTTCTTCTCTTCCGGAAATCCAAGATAAATTTCTACAAAGGTTCCGAGTAACCAATACGGATAAGCTGCATACAAAAAGATTTTTGAGAACTCAGAGAACTTTCTGCTATAGAGATAAGAAAGAACCAAATACACGGACCCTGTCGCAAACACTAAAAACCTTCCATTGAGAAATGGGATTTCGTTTTGAGAACGATAGGTAAATGCAAAGATATAAAACAGGGCAAAAAACCAAACAGGGAAGGCCGCCCAGTACATATAAAGTTGTTTGGAATAGGTGGAGGCAATGGTGACAAGGAAGGCAAAACTGATAAGGCTAAAGGCCAAAAGTTTTCCTGTGGTTCCAATCACAATCAAACTGACGATAAAGGGAAGGCCGAATAAACCAATCAAATCATAGATTCTTTTTTTCTCTAAACTTAGTTTGGTTCGTCTGAGAGAACGTTCATACAATCCATAAAAAAGAATGAGTAACATCGTGAGTAAAAATGGTTTTGCGATCGGGTAAAATACAGAGAAGGACCAAAAGGATTGAACAAATCCGAGACCCAAGGTAAAACCAATGGTTATTAGAGTTAAAATTGGTTCCTTAGATTTAGTTGTTTCTAAGGTCTGAAACTCTCTCAGCAAAAATAAAACAAAAACGCCCATTTGAAAAACAATTGGGAAAAAAGGTTTTGCATCTACTAAATTATCATTGGCCCAACCAACAAATATTAGGTGGTTTGCCGCAAGGAGGAGTAGCGGGATTACTTTCCAACCAGTGTCCTTTCTTACCCAAAAGAACAGAACATTCCATAAAAGTAAATATGTGAAGAGAAATGGATATGAGTTCTGACCAGTAGAAAGTAGGAGCGGGACAGAAAAGGCACCAAGGGCGGCAAATCCAAATAACACTTCACTTTTCTCTGCATGGGCAATGGCCACAGCAGTCAAACTAAGGATGAGTAGGCCAACAAAACAGGTTTCTGTAGAATACAAATCATACCACAAATACCCAGAATAATAGGCAGAAAAAAGGACAGCTATCCCGAGTCCCATAAGACTTGGGGAAAGGTAAGGCCTTGTATTTCTGACACGGTATCCATAGAGTAGAATGGGAATCGCCGAAACAAGTCCAATCCAAATGCGAACAGATTCATTGATCCAATACTCTTCAATGGCTAAATAGAAAAACCAAATGGATGCAAGTAGAAGGGAAAACACTCCGAGTTTTACAAATAAGTTTTCACCGATCCATTGTACAAACCAATTGGGTCCATCATTTAATAGAACTTCTGTTTGGTGGATTTCTGTAGGGAGTGGTTTGGAAACAGAGGGAGTTGGCTGTTTCGGAGTTTCGGGACTTACGAGAGACAAAACTCTTTCTTTTAAAAAAGAGAGTTCCCTCTCCATCGATTGAATCCTTGAGAGGATTTCTTTAGTTTCTTTTTCTTCCACGGTGGAAATGGTTCACATCCGTGGACAGAGGGGAACTACTTTTTATTCTGGATCGTTCCACATTCCATTTTCACGAATGAGATCAATGAGTTGGTCTGCAGCTTCCTCTTCTGAAACACCTTTTTTTACAATTTCTTTCCCTTTGTAGAGGTGAACCTTACCAATTCCCGCACCGACATACCCAAAATCGGCATCTGCCATCTCACCAGGACCATTCACAATACAACCCATAACCGCAATCTTTACACCTTTTAGATGCCCTGTCCTTTTTTTGATCATGGCGGTGGTGGATTGTAAATCAAACATGGTTCGACCACAAGAGGGACAGGATATATATTCTGTTTTTGTTAGGCGAAGTCTCGTTGCTTGTAAAATATCAAAGCTCAAAACAAGAGATTCTTCTGGTTCCCCATCCCCGTAAGACAAACGAATCAGATCGCCGATTCCATCCAAGAGACTTCCTCCCACTTTGATGGAAGATTCGTAAAGGAGTTGTTCTTTATCGTATGAGTGAGTGACAAGGGCGATGGGATAGTCTGATTCCCTTAAGTGATAGGCAAGTTTTCGAACTGTAAGTAGATCTCCATTTTTAACTGAAAAGAGTAGGTTTTCTATCTTTCGTTTTCTGGATTCCTTAACAATTTTTTCTGTTAGGTGGATATCTTTTGCATCGATACTCCATTCCACACAACGTTTGTCTTTGGCATAACGAGTCACAAAATCCAAAAGGTCATCCCAGGATTCTTCTGATTCTTGGAAAAACAGATTGGGATTTATGACCCACTTATGCACTCGGTATAGGTCTTCTGCCAAACTATCATATTGGTAAGTTAGTTCTTTGGATAATTCTACCGAGACTGGGAGTGGGAAAGAACCACGCCGAACCATGGTGCCAAGAGATAACAAATCCATTTCGGAACTAATCGCAAAGTGCAACATTTCTGGAATACGACCTGATTTGGTTTCTCTTTGGATGAGATTTAAAACTTCCTCTGCAGATTCAGATCCAAAAAAAGGAAAACAGATTTCGATACGAACGGGAGATGTGTCTCCGAGTTTTGTATCACCCAGGTTTAGTTCTTTAGAATAAAATCTAGAGTATTGGAAAGGATCACGAAATTCTGTATAGATGGTTTCTTGATTTTGTGCAGGATTTGTTTGCGGAGCGGTGGTAAACGCATCTGGTGAAGTTTCCAGTTGCTTTAAAAAACTCTCGTTGTATTTACGAACGAGTTCCTTTGCTACTGGGATTTCATAGACGGCATCTTCTGTAAGGGAGACTCGGATGGTATCCCCGAGTCCATCTTCGAGTAAACTTCCTATTCCAATGGCAGATTTGATCCTTCCATCTTTTCCATCCCCAGCCTCGGTGACTCCTAAATGCAAAGGATAGTCCATTCCCAAATCATAAAATCTGGAAACTAACATACGATAGGCTTGGATCATTACTTGAGGGTTGGATGCCTTCATAGAAACAACAATGTCTTTGTAGGAATTTCTTTCCGCAATACGAATGAATTCTAAAGCCGATTCTACCATCCCGAGTGGTGTGTCACCAAACCGGTTCATAATGCGATCAGATAGGCTTCCGTGGTTGGTTCCAATCCGCATGGCAACACCCAGTTCTTTGGAGCGTAAAACTAATGGGGTAAATACTTCTTCGATTCTTTCTAATTCTTCGTTATAATCTTTATCTGTATATTCGATGATTTCAAATTTCTTTTTGTCTGCAAAATTGCCTGGATTGATTCGCACCTTTTCCACCCATTCTACGCACTTCAGTGCTACTTGCGGAGTGAAATGAATGTCTGCGACTAAAGGGACGGTAAGTCCCAGTTCTTTCATTCGTTTGCGAATGTTTGGTAAATTGTCTGCATCCGCTTGGCTTGGTACTGTTAGGCGAACAATTTCGGAACCCGCTTTTTCTAAATCGGAAATTTGTTGGATACTCGCATCCGTATCTCTTGTGTTAGATGTGATCATAGACTGGATACGAATTGGGTTTTTTCCTCCAATTCCGACACCACCCACCATCACTTCGCGTGTTGGGCGTCTTTTATAGTAAAATGGCGATTCGTTATATTTGGTGCTCATTTGAATCTTATGTTCTCATTATCTAGAAAATTAAATTCGAAATTTTGGGCAAGCAGTATGAAAAAAATCCGTTGGTTTCAATTTCCATCCCCCAGGGACCGAAAATCTATTTAGGAAGAATACCTCGAGTTTTTGATACGATGAATACGGAAGTAAAACAAGGATTACAGCGAAAATACCGGGTACAAGTCACGGTGGCGATTTACCGCGAGGGAAGTTTATCTTATAAGAGCGAAATCCTCTCTCCAGCCCATTATGACAAACGCCAGGAAGCTAGGGATCATATCCGCCAAGAGATTCGCGAAAGATTAGCACATTCCAAATTCTTCCGTTCCACACGTTTAGACTACGACCTGGTTCGTTATACAGAAGAGGGGAGTTGTAATACCTTCCTTCGTTACAGCATTCAAGACTCGGAAACTTGAGCCCGCAAAAAAAACTACACGAATGGTATTTGGTCCATAAAAGGGATCTCCCCTTTCGAAAGAAAAAACAAGCATATCCAATCTGGGTTTCTGAAGTGATGCTTCAGCAAACGCGAGTTAATGCGATGCTTCCTTTGTATGAAGCCTTTATCAAACGATTTCCTACTCCAGGGTCTTTAGCTTCCGCAGAAGAGGAAGAGGTTCTTGCCCATTGGAAAGGGCTTGGATACTACAGTCGAGCTCGCAATCTAAGAAAGGCAGCTATTTTTTTAGTTCAAAATTTTAACGGATCCTTTCCGAAAGATTTAGAGTCCGTTTTGAAACTTCCAGGCATTGGAAACTACACAGCAAGGGCTGTCCTCTCCATTGCTTATGACCTACCCCTCGCTGTTTTGGATGGAAATGTAAAACGAGTATTGTCTCGTTATTATGGGTATACAGAAAATATTCTAAGTGCAAAAGCAGATAGCAACTTACAAACGAAAGCCGATGGATTTCTGAACTTAGACCAGCCTGGAGACCACAACCAGGCCATGATGGAGCTTGGGGCTACCATTTGCCTTCCAGAGTCACCGAAATGCCTGTTATGCCCTCTTATGGATTCTTGTTTTGCAAGGATCCATAGGAAGACCGGAGAGATCCCCCTTAGAGAAAAGGCTAAAAAACAAATCCAACTCACCGCAGAGATTCTGGTTCTTTTTTACAAGGACTCCCTCCTACTAGTTCAAGAACCAAAAATGAGATTTTTGAAATCGATGTTTCATTTGCCCTATGGGTTTGTTGGGGACATTCCTGAAAAAGCTTACGAAACCACAGCTTTCTTTTTATCCTTAAAGGAAAGATTCACGAACCAGGATCTCAAATCTATTGGCCAATTCAAACATACGATCACCCATCATAAGATGAGTTTTTCTGTTTTCACTCAGAGGCTTGATGAGGAAAAGGAAGTGGAAACATTAGCAAAGAAATTTGGTGTAGAGAGTAAGTGGGTGAGTCTTGATAGTTTAGATACAGAATTTCCATCCTCTCTTGCTTCTAAGGTAAAAAAGATTTTGCTTTACTTCGAATCCTAGTCCGCTATCATTCACGGCCTATGGCCGAAATCATTGTTTGGATTGAACTTGTGATTTCCAACATCCCATTGCCTATCTTAGAGGTCTGGGGACGGTTCTCTTTTTTACTCGGTTCTATTATTTCTATATTCGCTTTTACTGGATTTACATTTAGGAATGGAAAATCTTTTCGAATCTCAAGAGAAGTATGGAATTGGAATCTCACTAGTTTCTATTGGTTTCTTATTACCTTCGTTGCCATCTTTCTCACTGGATATTTAGGAAGTTCTATCGTCCTCATTCCTGGTGCACAAACTTTAGAAAGTCTAAAGGATCTTTCTGTATTTCTCTGTTTGAATTTTTTTGGATACCCTGCTTTACTTGCAGTCCCTTTTGCCTATGGACTTTCTGATTTGATTGAGGGTGTGCCACCAGAATTTTTGTGGGACTGGTTGCCCGGTTATTTTATCAATCCCAGTTTATTTTGGCTTTCTTACCAAATGATAGGTAAGTCACCTGACTTTCGTAAGTTGCGGATTTGGGTGTATTACTTTTTATTTGTTCTACTCTTTTTACTTCTCGAACCATTTTTATGGGGTTATTTATGTTCGGAACAATTTGGTGCTGAAATTTCCTATCATACTGTGAGCTCCGCGCTTGTATTCACTACCGGAATTACTTGGATTTTAGCACCGTTTGCTATGTTTCTTACCTTTCCCCTGGTGAGAAGGTTTGGATTGTTTTGGGCGGAGGTTCCGGGCCAAGTCAAAGAAGTCACTTTATCGGACCCTCAAACCATCTGGAAGTCTGGTTTAAAAGAACGGGAAAACTCTGATTCCGAGTTAGAGCCAAGGACCGGTATTTCCTTACAATTATTTATAGTAACACCTTTTGTTTGTTTGGTTTTGTTTCTTGTGGGAATCACCGCTTATGTAACTCTTAAAAATGCAGAAAACTCAGCTTTTCAAATGGTGGAAGTTTTGCACAGGCAATGGTCAAAAAACATCAGCCTAAGTTTAGATCGGTATTTAACTTCGGGTCCTGCAACTAACAATGCAAATGATGGAACAATTGGTATGGGGAAAGTTCTAGATCTTTCTAAAGTGAATGACCAGGGCAAAGTGTTTTTACTCGATGAAGGTTTAAATCCACTGGCCTCCCTTTCTAGTGAACTTGGAAAATCGAGGTTAATTGAAACAGTTCGAGTGGAACTAAAAAAATTAGGTAACGAAATTAATACGTCAGAAAAAAGATTTAGTTTCGCCATTGTGACAAAAAAACCACTCTCCCGTGAAAACTGGAATGCGATGGTTACCATCTACACTCATCCTAACTTAAAAGAAAAAACCTATCTCATCACTTTGTTTCCCTATTCTTTTTATTTGAGTGGAGTCATTACGGGTAATAGTGAATCTGCGATGGTTTTTGCTTGGGCCATCCTACTCAGTTTGATCTTAGCTGCCGTTCTCGCTGAGTTTGTGACAAGACCCGTTCTATCCTTTGCCAAAGCATCCAAATCTCTTGCCAAAGGCGATTGGGACATCCCAGTCAATGAAAGTATGATTGCCGAGCTGAAAGATCTATCTGAAGCCTTCCGTTTTATGTCTTCGGAGCTCAAACAAAGTTTTGAACGTGTGGAAGAAAGCCAACGTTTGGTGATGGAGACCAATTCAAATTTAGAAGAAAAAATTGGACAAAGGACGGAAGCTTTAATTGAAAGTAATCGCAGTCTTGTGGAGATGATCGAGACAAAGGAAAAAATCCTTATCGATTTGCACAAAACACAAACGCAACTTTTGATGAGTGAAAAATTGGCTGCCCTAGGTCAATTTGCGGCAGGGATCACCCATGAACTCAATACACCGCTTGGTGCTATTACTTCCAGTGTTCGCGCTATGTCTGAAATCCTAAAAAATGATATCACGGACTTACCTACGTTTTTAGAATCTTTGAGTGTTTCGGAAAGGGAAGACTTTCGGTATTTGTTACATTTAGGTTTATCGTTTGGTTCTCGTAATTCGGGCCTGCTCAATCGTGCAGAAAAAAAAGAACGATTGGGAATTTTGAATTCACATAAAATTGAAAACCCGGAAGAGATCATCGAAGATTTAACTTCATTAGGAATTCTACAATTGGATGAACCGCTACTATTGATTCTAAAAAAACCAAAGTCTGGAATTATTTTACAAAACGTTTTGATCCTTGGCAGTTTGTATCGTTTGGTTTATGTAGTGCAAACGGCAACGGAAAAAGCATCCCATGTAGTGAATGCTTTAAAACATTATTTGCATACGGATCGATTAGAAACAGAAACAAAATTTGAAAACGTTCATATCCCTACCGAAATGGATTCCATTCTCACATTGTACAAGTCGAAAATAAAAAACGATGTTGAAATCGTGAAATTGTATTCTACATCTGATTATTGTTTGGCGGAGCGGGACAAACTCAACCAAGTATGGATCAATCTCATTAACAATGCTTTGCAAGCAATGGATTACCGTGGAAAAATAAAAATCTCTATCACTTCGAACGTAGATACAGTCATCACAGCCATTCAAGATACAGGAAAAGGAATTGCACCAGAGATTCGGGATAAGATTTTTTTACCTTTTTTTACTACAAAAAAACATGGCGAAGGGATCGGGCTTGGGCTTGACATTTGTAAACAAATCGTGGAAAAAATGAAAGGTACAATCGAATTTTCGTCAGATGATCATGGGACCGAATTTAGAGTGTATTTGCCAAAAGTAGTAGAAGGGGAAAGAGATTGAACATTACGCAAGTACAACAGGAAAAAAATGCAATCCTATGTGTGGATGATGAACCGATCCTTCTTCTTTCCCTCGTACAAGAACTGAAACGGGAGATTGGCGGTAGTTTTACCTACGAAACGGCTCAAAATCCAGAAGAAGCCATGGAAGTCATCGATGATCTTTGCCAATCGGGAGTGGAAGTCATTCTCATCCTTTCCGACTGGCTGATGCCTGGAATGAGAGGAGATGAATTTCTCATCCAAGTCCACCAAAAATACCCTCATATTAAATCCATTCTCATTTCTGGTCATGCGGATCGTGAGGCTATCAACCGTGTGAAGGAAGAAGCAAAAACCTACGCCATTTTTTCCAAACCTTGGAATACCAGAGAACTTCTAGATGCTGTTCGTTTCTGTTGCAATTTGACCTAAGTCCCATTTTCTGGACGTAAGGTGCGTACCATCTACATCCGCAAACTCCGATTCGAGGAAGCTCGCATCAAACTAGAACGAGAAATCCATGATGCTTACATGGATGGAGAAACCTATGTGGAGATTTTACATGGGATCGGTGAAGGAATTCTTCGGCGAATGGCGATTGACTACGTAGCCACTTGCGATTTCCTGAAATTAGTGGAGACCGACCCGATGTTTCGGTCCAATCCGGGCGCAACGATTGTGGAAATTCTCGCTCCGTCCAAAGAATACATCAACCGATTGAAATCATGACTGAATCTAACTCGAGAATCGAAATCCTAGACGTCACGTTACGTGACGGGGAACAAACCAATGGTGTCTCTTTTTCTTGGCAGCAAAAATTAAATATTACCAAACATCTGTTAAAAGACCTGAAGGCTGACAGAGTGGAAATTGCCAGTGCTCGTGTTTCCCCAGGCGAATTTGAAGCAGTTAAAAAAATAGTGGAATGGTCTAAATCGGAAGGCCTTCAAGACCGCATTGAGATTTTAGGATTTGTAGATATTGATAAAACGGTGGAATGGATGAAAGGAACGGGAGTTCGAGTCCTTAACCTTTTGACGAAAGGTTCACTTAACCACCTAACAAATCAACTACGAAAGACTCCAGCCGAACATTTTTTAGACATCCAAAAGACAGTAGAGAATGCAAGTGCTTCTGGCATTACCGTCAATGTTTATTTGGAAGATTGGTCCAATGGATATTTACATTCTCGTGATTATGTTTTAGAATATTTAAGTGTGGTTTCCAATTTCCCTGTAAGTAAGTTTTACTTAGCGGATACACTTGGTGTATTGTCGCCAATGGAAGTGCGAACTGCCATTACAGATCTTGTGAAAGAATTTCCGAAATTATGGTTTGAGTTTCATGGTCACAATGATTATGATTTGGCTGTTGCGAACTGTTTGGAAGCAGTAGAGGCCGGGGTTCGAGGACTTCATGTGGCTGTGAATGGATTGGGAGAAAGGGCGGGTAATTCACCTCTGGAAGCTGTGGTTACTGCCATACATGACAAAACAAAATTCAGAACTTCGGTTGTGGAAAGAGAAATCACAAATGCATCTAGGCTTGTGGAAATATTTTCAGGGAAACGAATTTCTGATAATCGTCCGATTGTGGGAGAAGATGTTTTCACACAAACGGCTGGGGTGCACGCCGATGGCGATAAAAAAGGAAATTTGTATGCCAATCCTATTTTACCAGAAAGGTTTGGGCGAACCAGAGTCTACGCCTTAGGTAAGTTAGCTGGTAAAGCAAGCATTACCGAAAACTTAAAACAGTTGGGAATGGTTCTTTCTCCTGAAATCGAAAAAAAGGTTTTAGAGCGAGTGATTGAGCTCGGGGACCAAAACAAAACTGTCACGAAAGAAGATCTTCCTTATATTATCTCCGATATCACTGGCGAAAATTTAGAAGCTAGTTTTCGAATCGAAACTTGTACTGTGACTAGTGGGATTGGTGTGAAACCCAAAGCGGAAGTAAAAGTCAATTACCAGGGAAAGTATTTTGAAGCGAATGGGGAAGGTGACGGCGGTTATGACGCATTTATGAATGCTCTTGGAAAAATTCTAAAAGAATTAAATATCCAAATTCCAAAGCTCTATGACTATGAGGTAAGGATTCCTCCTGGTGGGAATACGAATGCCCTTGTGGAAACTGTGATTACTTGGAAAGGGGAGGGAGAAACACATCCCATCCGCACGATTGGAATTGATTCTGACCAACAAGTGGCGGCCGTAAAAGCCACAGAACGATTGTTACATATTTTACTCGGAAACGTATGATTCATTTTCTCATTGTAGGCCTTGGAAATCCAGGGGACAAATACAAAAATACTCGCCATAACATTGGTTTTATGATCTTAGATGCACTGGCCTCGAGTTTTGGTGTTTCGTTTAAAGATTCTAAAAAGTATATGGAAACGACTTTTACCTGGGAAGGGGACAAAATACATCTTCTGAAACCTTTAGAGTTTATGAATCTTTCTGGAAAATCCACACAAACCCTTGCCAACTTATATAAAATCCCACCTTCCCAAATTCTTGTGATCCAAGACGAAGTAGATCTACCTTTTGGAAAAATAAAAAATAAAATTGGGGGCGGAACTGCCGGCCATAATGGACTAAAGGATATAGTCGCTAAATTGGGATCACAGGATTTTCATCGGTTGCGATTTGGGGTGGGAAAACCGGAAAAAGGGGGAATGGAAGTGGCTGACTTTGTATTACAGAATTTTAATTCAGAAGAACGTAGTAGTTTAGATACACTCATCAAAGAATCCATTGCCAAAACGGAAGATTGGATCCGAACCAACCGTAATCTTATTCGAAAAGAGAATGGGGTTTAGGGTTTATTATTTTTCAGTCCGAAAAAGCTAACGGACATTAGAATCACATTTTATGGCAAAAGAAAAAGAAACTACCATCAATCTTCGTAATCTTATCTTCCAAACCATTCTTTCTATTGTCCTTGTTCTTGTAATTGTCTTTGGATTGGCATTTTTTTTTCGCAAAGAACTTCTTGGTTTTAGCGAACACTTTGTCCGAATTTTTGGTTATTGGGGACTATTTTTTGGTATGATCCTTTCTGATAGCCTTCCTGCCTTTGTTCCACCTGATGCTTTTCTGATGTTAGCTATTACGGGTGAGATGGATCCACTTTTGACCATCCTTTCTATGTCTTTTGGAAGTATCCTTGGTGGATCAATTGCTTATTTTATCGGATTGTATCTCATTCCAAAATTTCATTTGGGAAGGCAGATGGTTTTACACTACGAAGACAAACTCCTTCCTTATCTACGCAAATACGGTTTTGGTGCCGTGGTGCTCAGTGCTCTCACACCCATTCCCTATTCATGGATGGCTTATACGGTGGGAACATTTAAGATGCGTTATTCGCTTTTTCTACTTGGTTCCCTGTTTCGGTTTGTTCGTGTTACTGTTTATTTTTATGCTATGTATCTAGGATGGATTACGGGGGGCTAGATGTCAGAAGAACGTTTGTTTCCCAAATCTGTCGATGAAGTCATCTTAGAGAAGGTAAGATTTTTCTTTTTACCCGATCGTACGGCTGCTTTCGTGAAAAATTTGGTAGATGGCAAGGTATCGGAAAGGTCTCTTATTTGTTGTAATTCCGGTTGCGATGTTTGTAATGAAACCATATACAATTGTTATATGGCAGTAAAAAAAGAATTGGAAAATAGCTAAATTGGATTCCCTCTTTTCTCAAAATAAACAGGTTCCCTTGGCTCATGCAGTGCGACCCAAAAATTGGTCTGAGTTTGTGGGCCAAACCCAAGTAGTCCAATCTCTCAAATCCATTCCTAAACCCACCTCCATTCTGTTCTACGGTCCCCCGGGTTCCGGCAAAACCACTTTGGCACACCTTCTCACACAAACTTGGAGTTTGGAAAAACGTTATTTGAGTTGTGTTACCAGTGGCCTAAAAGAAGTGAGAGAGGTTTTGGACGAAGCAAAAAGGCGCGGAACCATTGTTTTGTTTTTAGATGAGATCCATCGTTTTTCTTCCTCACAACAAGATGCTCTTCTTTCTGCTGTGGAAGAAGGGGAAATTATTTTGATTGCTGCCACCACAGAAAATCCGAGTTTCCGTGTGAATAAAGCTCTCCTTTCTAGAATGCTTGTTTACCGACTCACCTCTTTATCTGAAGCAGATGAAAACTTTATTTTTGAATCTTGTCTAAGCAAATTAAATCACAAGCGAACTTTCCCAGAAGATTTAAAAAAAGAACTCTTTCGAAGAAGTTCTGGAGATGCAAGAAAACTTCTCGGTTATTTGGAGAGAATCCTAAATGCCACAGAGGAAACTGACAAAATCACCGAATCTAAGTTAGCTGAAATTTTGGGTGAGAACGTTATTTTTTATGATAAAAATAGCGAAAGCCATTATGATATTATCTCTGCTTTTATCAAATCCCTTAGGGGCAGTGATCCCGATGCTGCACTTTTTTATTTGGCACTAATGATCGAAGGTGGTGAAGACCCCCTATTTATTGCAAGAAGACTTGTGATTTTTGCGAGTGAAGATGTGGGTAACGCCAGTGTCCATGCCCTTCCACTTGCGATTGCCACTTGGCAGGCTGTGGAGCGAGTAGGGATGCCGGAAGGACGGATTCCTTTGGGGCAATGTACAACCTTCCTTGCTTCGGCTCCAAAGTCTAATGCTAGTTATTTGGCTATTGACAAGGCTTTACAACTTGTTCGGGAAAGAAAAAGGGAATTCCAAATTCCAAACCATTTGCGTAATGCACCTACCGCCACTCATAAAAAAGAAGGTGCTGGCAAAGACTACCAGTATCCCCATGATTTTCCTGATCATTTCATTCGGGAAAAATACTTCCCTGATTCCTTCTATCCAAATACCCCAGAGTTTTATGAGCCAACAAACCAAGGAATGGAAAAGAATCTAAAAGACCAATTGCGAAAACTTTGGGGCGATAAAAAATAAAACCTAAGGTCATTCCTAACAGTTGATGGTTTGTCCCTCGGTTTCCTTTCCGTAAACAAAGCCTCCCTCCTTTTTGAATCGGAAGTAGTTGGCGGTTTCGGAGGCAAAATTGATTTCGTTATTACAGATGGATGATTCGCTTTAGCATATATTTGGCTGAGTAAATGGCGAAGGTTCTAATGAAAAACAAAGGGCGGGGGTGGGAAATATCTGTAATACGAATCGAGGGCAAGTGACTCGATTCCACTGGTTTCCCTTTTTCCCAGTTCCCATTTCCTCAAACTCTTCCTTTCTTGTGGACTTATCTTGGGGAAGGAAGTGGAGGTGAAAGCCACCTAGGTAACTGGTTTATCACTGAGAGTCATTCTCAAATCAATTGTTTTCACACGATTGAATGAGAAAAATGATCCGAAAAGAATCTCGCCTTGACAATTCAAAATAAGGATGAGATCATTCAAGGAATGGGTTCTGCACCAGATAGTTTTGCGCCAATCCTCTTACAACTTTTGCTCGGAGTCGGTTTTTCCGCTCTGATCTTATCTCTTGCCTTCCTTCTCAATCCGAAGAAAAAATCGAAACCTCAAGATACATTTGAATGTGGGGTGACGTATTATGGTGATGCCAGAGGGCTCTTCAACATCAAGTTCTATCTTGTTGCAGTCCTTTTCATTCTCTTCGATATTGAAGCAGTCTTTTTGTATCCTTGGGCAGTGAATTTAATCAGCTTCAAAGAAGCAGGTCTTGGCACCTTCTTCCTTGTAGAGATGTTTTTCTTTTTACTCATACTCGTTGTCGGTCTATACTATATATGGAAAAAGGGAGCACTGGAATGGGATTAACTGAAACACTATCCAAACCGGGTGAGATGTTTGGCGATATGTTCCAAGTCGCCACACTCGACAACGTAGTCCAATGGGGACAAAGTTTTTCTTTATGGCCGTATCCTTTTGCAACAGCATGTTGCGGAATCGAATACATGAGCACTGCTTGTGCTGATTATGATATCGCTCGTTTCGGAGCAGAACGTCCTTCTTTTTCTCCACGCCAAGCAGATATGATTTTGGTGCTCGGAACCATTAGTTATAAAATGGCTCCCGTATTACGCCAGATATACGATCAACTCGCGGAACCAAAATTTGTTATCTCTGTGGGGGCTTGTGCCTCATCCGGCGGAATGTTTCACACCTACGGTGTGTTGCAGGGTGTAGACCGAATCCTTCCTGTGGATGTTTATGTTCCTGGTTGCCCACCAAGACCAGAAGCACTTCTCGATGCCCTTGTCAAACTCCAAAAGAAAGTACAAGGCCAGGGACTCGAAGCGAGACGACAAGAAGTGATGAGAAAAATCGAAGAAATCAACGAACGCAACAAACCTCTCGTAGTCGCATGAAAGAAATAATTACTGAATACATAAACTCAAAGTTTTCTGATGTATTACTCCCGCAAAGGGACATAAACACCAATTTACTCTACTTTAGCATACAAAAGGAAGCCCTTCCTACCGTTGTACAAACGTTAAAGGATCATCCTGAGTTTGCTTTCACCTATTTGAATGATCTCACCTCGATCGATTGGCTCGGAAAAAGAGAACCAAGATTCGAAGTAGTTTATCTACTTCGTTCTCCCAAAAACAAACACTTCCGTTTGCAACTTCGAGTTCCTGTGGGCGAAGGAGAAGAGGTTCCGAGTCTTGCTGGTATTTTTCCTGCTGCCAATTGGCCTGAGAGGGAAGTATACGACTTAATGGGAATTCCTTTCTCTAGTCATCCGCAGATGGAACGTCTCATTATGCCTGATAACTTTGTGGGTCATCCTCTTCGTAAGGACTATCCATTAGAGGGTCCGGGCCAAGATTATCTCATTGAAGACTTACTCACCATTCATGTGAGCGAGGATATTACCGGTTAGGCGGTAGGGAATCATTATGGTAATGTACGAAAAAACAGCCGAACACTTTGGCAAAAAATTCAAAGACCTACCCGAAGGCCATCTTCTTGTCAATCTCGGGCCAAGCCATCCTGCCACCCACGGAATTTTACAAAACGTAATTCAAATTGATGGGGAACGTGTAGTCGACACAGAATCTGTCATCGGTTATGTCCATCGTTGTTTTGAAAAATTAGGCGAACGATACGATTACAACCAGTTCTTAGTTTGTACGGATCGTATGAACTATGTATCCACTCCACTCAACAACATTGGTTGGATCCTTACCGTAGAAAAAATGATGCAAATCCAAGTTCCTGATCGAGTGACATACGTTCGTATGATCATTTCCGAACTCTCTAGGATCATGGACCATATCATTTGTAACGGGATTATGGGTGTGGATCTGGGTGCCTTTTCTGGTCTTTTGCATTTATTCCATCATAGAGAAAACATTTATCAAATTCTGGAGAAACTAACAGGCGCTCGGTTGACCACAACTTTTTGCCGAGTGGGTGGAATGGAAAGGGATATTTATCCTGAATTCCAATCGGAAATCAAAACCATCATCAAAGGACTAAAACCTGCCTTGGATGAGTTTGAACAACTTCTCATTCGCAATAAAATTTTTAACGAAAGAACCGCAGGGATCGGTGGAATCTCCGCGGAAAGAGCCATTGCCTACGGATTTTCAGGTCCGAACCTTCGGGCGGCAGGAGTTCCTTGGGACGTTCGAAAAGATGATCCTTATATGTTCTATGACAAAGTGGATTTTGATATTCCTGTAGGTGGGGACGGATCTGCTTTAGATAGAACTCTTGTTCGTATGGAAGAGATGCGCCAATCCATGCGAATCATTGAACAACTGATAGACGGAATTCCAGAAGGTCCATACCACGCCGATGTTCCGCATACCTTTCTTCCTCCTAAAGACAAGGTCTACAATAATATGGAAGAACTCATTTATCATTTTAAAATCATTATGCATGGTGTTAAGGTTCCTCCAGGGGAATACTATATGTCGACGGAAGCCGCCAATGGAGAACTTGGATTTTATGTGGTATCGGAAGGAGAAAAATCTCCTTGGCGAGTGCATGTAAGACGTCCTTGTTTTTGGTATTACCAAGCGTTTCCTGAACTTGTCAAAGGTGGACTGCTTGCAGATACAATTGCCACCATGTCTTCACTCAACGTCATTGCAGGGGAGTTAGATTGTTAATGGCTTATCAATTTTCACAAGATTCCGAAAAAAGATTCCAAAGGTTGATCCCGCAGTTCCCGAGTAAACGTTCGTTAATTTTGCCATGTCTTTTTTTATTACAAGCTGACAAAGGTTTTGTGGATCAGGAAGGAATGTCCTACATTGCAGAACGAATTGGGGCTCCCGTTTCTCTCGCACAAGTGCATGGGGTGGCTACCTTTTACACAATGTACAATAAAAAACCAGTAGGGAAGTTCCATATCCAAATTTGTGGAAATATCTCTTGTTACCTTGCGGGATCGGATTCCATCACAGAACATGTATGTTCTAAATTAGGAATTGAATCCGGAGAAACCACAACTGACAAAAAATTCACGGTAGATGAAGTGCAGTGTCTTGGTGCCTGTGGATTTGGTCCAGTCGCTCAAATCAATGATAAATATTACGAAAACCTAACCCCAGAAATCATAGAAAACATCCTCTCTGAATTGGATAAGCAGGTATAAAATGGGACTAAAGAACCTACTCACAACTCATATTGGTGCCGCAGATTCCCATACCTTAAACCATTACCAGTCGGTTGGAGGGTATGAAAGTCAAAAAAAAGCTCTCGCTGAGATGACCGCAGAACAAATCGTAAACGATGTTAAGAATTCAGGGCTTCGAGGCCGTGGTGGTGCTGGTTTTCCCACGGGAAACAAATGGGGATTTATTCCCAAAACAGACAAACCAAAGTATTTAATTTGTAATGGGGATGAAGGAGAACCGGGAACCTTCAAAGACCGACTTCTCATCGAAAAACTTCCTCATATGCTCATCGAAGGAATGGTCATTGCCGCCAAAGCCATTGATTCCCACCAAGGTTATATTTATATTCGTGGTGAATTTCATAAAGGGATTCGTGTGGTGGAAGAAGCCGTAGAAGAAGCCTACAAAGCAGGCCTTCTTGGTAAAAATATAATGGGCCTTGGGTATGACTTTGATTTGGCGGTGTACTCCGGTGCCGGTGCCTACATTTGCGGAGAAGAATCAGCACTGATTAATTCCCTTGAGGGAAGGAGGGGCCACCCTCGACTCAAACCCCCATTCCCGGCAGTCTCTGGTCTTTATGCTTGCCCTACGGTTGTAAACAACGTAGAAACATTTTGTAACGTTCCACATATCATCCGTATGACGGGCGAAGAATACAAAAAAATCGGAACAGAAAAATCTCCTGGAACCAGGTTATTTGCCGTCAGTGGTCATGTGAAAAAACCAGGAATTTATGAAGTAGAAATGGGAACTCCTATGAAGGAACTCATTTACGATATTTGTGGTGGAATCAAAAACGATAAAACTCTAAAAGCGGTGATTCCTGGGGGAAGTTCTTCTCCCATTCTCACTGCCGAAGAAGCAATGACTGCTACTATGGATTATGAGTCGATTGCCTCTCTTAAATCGATGTTAGGTTCCGGAGCTGTCATCATTCTTTCTGAGGTTGCTGACCTTGTGGAAACAACCTACCGATTGGCAGAATTTTATTCGCATGAATCTTGCGGGCAATGTACACCTTGCCGTGAAGGAACCCATTGGGTAAAAGACCTTCTCCATAAAATAAAGATAGGAGAGGGAACAGAAAAAGATGTAGAACTCATTTTTTCTTTGTCCAGAAATATGGAGGGTGGAACCACCATCTGTCCGTTAGCGGATGCATGTGTAATGGCAGTTCGTCCTACCATGACAAAGTTTAAAGGAGAGTTCTCGGCTCGATTGAAAAAGGAAGTGAGCGTCTCTCACTAAAGGTCACCGAAACATTATGGACTGGGCACTACTACTTGCTTGGGGAATTAAAATCCTCTCATTATTTTTTATAATCCTAACCGGTGTAGCTTATTATACACTCGCCGAACGGAAGTTTGCTGGATTCATTCAGGATCGACCTGGTCCAAACCGGGCCGGGATTTTTGGTCTTTTCCAACCGCTGGCCGATGGAATCAAATTCATCGCCAAAGAAGAAATTTTCCCCAAAAATGTATCCAAAGGAATGTATCTTTTGGCTCCCACAATCTCCATGACTTGTGCCATTATGGCTTGGGCCGTGATTCCTTTTGGGGGAACAATTCCCGCACCAGAATGGTTGGCGACACTCACTGGTGTGACTACAATCGACTTACAAATTGCCAATCCTGATTCTGGGGTTTTGTATCTATTGGCCATTTCCTCATTGGCCGTGTATGGGATTATGATTGCTGGTTGGTCTAGTAATAACAAATATTCCCTGTTAGGTGGTGTTCGGTCTACGGCCCAGATGATTAGTTACGAACTTCCTATGGGACTTTCCATTGTTGTAATTGTCATTATGACTGGATCTTTAAAGTTAACGGACATTAGTGATTCTCAAAAAGATATGTGGAACATTTTGTCTCCACCCGGTTTTGTAGCTTTTTTTATTTATGTGACTGCTATGTTTGCCGAAACCAATCGCCTTCCTTTTGATTTAGCGGAAGCCGAGTCGGAACTTGTCGTAGGTTTTCATACCGAATATGGTGCCTTTAAATTTGCTCTCTTCTTTTTGGCTGAGTATATGAATATGATTACTATGTCATGTCTTACCACCTTACTTTTTTTTGGTGGATACAATGTTCCGTTCCAGTTGGGTGCAGGGTCTCCTTACCAAGCATTCATTGGGCTTGGGTTTTTTATTTTGAAAGTTCTCTTTTTTGCCTTTTTGTTTATTTGGGTTCGTTGGACTCTTCCTCGTTTTCGTTATGACCAACTTATGAAACTTGGTTGGAAGAAGATGATTCCTTGGGGTTTATTTGCTGTTATGTTTGCAGCAATTTACACAGTATATTGGAAAGAAGGATGGATGAAATTATTTATATGAACTTTGAATCTTCTCCTTCCTTTTTACTATTTATCTTTTTTGGAACGATCACTGTGATTACAGCTCTTAGTGTTATCTTTCAAAAAAATCCAGTGGTATCCGCAGTATCCCTTGTTTTTACCTTTTTTGCCCTCGCTGGGATTTATGGGATTATGGGAGCCCTTTTTATTGCCACCATGCAGGTGTTAGTGTATGCTGGTGCCATTATGGTGCTCATCGTTTTTGTTTTGATGTTACTTTCGCAAAGAGCAGAAACCTTGTCTCGTTATAGAAAACACCCAATCCGATTGGTTTTACTTTCTATATTTGCCTTTGGTTTTTTCTTTTTATTATATTCTGCTCTTACTACGGGTGTCCCTCATTCAGACCAAATGGGAAAAGGGTATGCCCTCACTGAATATTCTTATCCCATCCAAGGAACGGGTACAGTCAATGTGAAAGGGAATGTGGCAACCGTCGGTGCTTCCACTTATTTAGATTATATACTCCCTTTTGAAATGATATCAATCCTTCTACTTGTGGCAGTGCTTGGTGCAGTCATCCTCGCCAAAAAAAGATTAACGGAAGTAGAACAAACCAAGGATACAGTCCTATGAACCAATTTGTAAACGGCATCCCCATTTCCTACATTCTCGGACTTGCTGGAATTTTGTTTTCCATTGGAGTTCTCGGTGTCCTCATTCGCAGAAACATTGTGATCATTTTTATGTCTGTGGAGCTAATTCTAAATTCCGTGAATTTAGTTTTTGTTACATTTTCAAAAGCTCTTTCCCATATTTCTGGTGAAACCATTGTTTTCTTTGTGATGGCTATCGCTGCGGCAGAAGCTGCGGTGGGACTTGCACTTGTCATTGCCATTTTCCGGCATAAAAAATCCACCAATGTGGATGAACTCCAATCGATGAGATGGTAATCCTATGTTAGATTTATTTCCGTTAGTTGTTCTTCTTCCTCTCCTTGGTTTTTTACATAATGGTCTATTAAAAGATCGAATTCCTCATCGGTTTGCCGGTGCGATTGGGACCTTAGCAGTATTCATTCCATTTCTCATCACCTTAGGGGCGTTTAACGAGTTTCGACCGATGGAACGAACTGCCCCTCATTTGGTTCCTGTATTTGATTGGATTGTGGTTGGAAATTTCAAATCTTCCTTTGGATACCAAATCGATCAACTTTCCCTTTATATGACTCTCATCATTACAGGAATTGGGTCTCTCATCCACTTGTATTCAATGGGATATATGAAAGGGAATTTGGGATACAACCGATTCTTTGCTTATTTGAATTTATTTATTTTTTGTATGTTAAACCTAGTACTCAGTGACAACTTAGTGCTTACCTTTCTTGGTTGGGAAGGAGTGGGTCTTTCTTCCTATTTGCTGATCGGCTTTGACTATGACAAAAGTTCGGCGGCAGAGGCTGGGATGAAAGCTTTCATTCTGAACCGAATTGGGGATGTGGGTTTTATTTTAGGAACTGGATTTCTCTTTTGGATTGGGGGCAGTTTACAATACTTACAACTACAAACTAACTTAAGTGAGATGAGTGAGTTTGCAAATTATGCCAATATCATAGCTTTGTTTTTCTTTATTGCTGCTATGGGAAAATCGGCTCAGATTCCACTTTATGTATGGCTTCCTGATGCCATGGCAGGTCCGACTCCTGTATCAGCTCTCATCCATGCGGCAACCATGGTGACTGCGGGAATTTTCCTTATTGCAAGACTCAATTTTGTATTTTTACTCGCACCAGAAACTTCACTCTTTATTGCTTGTATTGGTGCCGTCACTGCTCTTTTTGCGGCAACGATTGGTACCTTACAAAATGATATCAAAAAAATCCTCGCATACTCTACAGTTTCCCAACTTGGTTTTATGTTTCTTGCTATGGGAAGTATGAGTTATGTAGCGGGTTTATTTCATTTAATGACACATGCCTTCTTTAAAGCTTTGTTATTTCTTGGTGCTGGTTCTGTGATTCACGCTCTCCATCATGAACAAAATATCAAACATATGGGAGGGCTCTTTGGTAAAATTAAAATCACTTCCTTTACCTTTTTATTGGGAACCTTGGCCATTGCCGGGTTTTTTCCCTTCTCTGGATTTTTCTCCAAAGATTTGATCTTAGAAAAAGCTTACACTTATGGAGCTTACGGTTCTATCCTCTGGACTATGGGAATTGTTGCGGCCTTTTTTACTTCATTTTATATGTTCCGCCTGGTTTTCGTTGTTTTCTTTGGTAAAGATAATACAGACCCGCATCATAAACCACACGAATCTCCTTGGACTATGACCTTACCTCTGGTTGTTTTAGCAATTGGTGCGGTGTTTGCAGGGTTTTTACAAACTCCACATTTCTTTTTACATATTGATACTTTGGAAAGATTCTTTGCACCTGTCTTAAACAAAGGATATGAGTTGGCATCGCTGCAAGGTAGCCTTGCCGATCACAAATCACTCGTCCACGAGGTAGAACTTTCTCTTGCTGGTTTTTCAGTGGCGATTGGAACTGTGGGACTCATCCTTGCTTACTTTCTTTACCAAAAAAAAGGAACACAAGTTTCAGAAGAACATACAGGATTTCGAAAGATTTTATTTCATAAATACTATATCGATGAAGTCTATGACTTTGTTTTTGTTCGTCCCTTTCTTTTCCTTTCTCGGGGAGTGGCTTTTTTTGTGGATATCAAGATTCTCGATCGTTTCTTTTTAGGTATCGGAGGAAGTTTCGGTATCATTGCCAATGGCCTTCGTCGGCTCCAATCGGGTTTTATTGGAGATTATGCTTTGTATGTAGTCATTGGTACATTTTGTATTTTAGTGTATTTATTAACGAGGGGGGTGTAAGGTGCCGGAACAAATTCTTTCCATCATAATCTTTTTACCAATCGTTTCTTCTTTACTCATTGTATTTCAAAAACGAGTAGGGAATGTGGTTTTGATTTCTGCTCTCTCTTCTGCATTCACAACCATTCTTTCCGTGGGACTGTTTTTCTTTTTTGATCCTTCTTTGTCGGGGTTACAATTTGTCCATTGGATTCCGGATTGGATCTTATCTGGGAAACTCAGTGTAGATTACCATGTAGGTCTCGATGGTATTTCTCTTTTACTTTTTGCACTCACTGCTTTTATGTTTTTTCTTTCGAGCCTTGCCTCTTGGTCCAATATTCCTAAAAAAATCAAAGAGTTCCATATTTGCCTACTCGTTTTAGAAACAGCAGTCCTTGGTGTTTTTGCTTCCGGCAACCTTGTCCTCTACTATGTATTTTGGGAACTTATGGTTTTACCAATGGTTCTTATGATTGGAATTTGGGGTGGGGAAGAGAGAACCAAAGCCGCTCTCAAATACTTTTTATTCTCTATGGCCGGATCCTTGTTTATGTTAGGTGGAATTCTTACCCTTTACTTCAAAACAGGAAAAACATCTATTGAATCTTTGGCGACAGCAAGCCTTGGAATGTATTCGGAACCTCTGCAATGGTTTTTGTTTTTTAGCTTTTTTCTGGCTTTTGCGATCAAAATTCCACTTTTTCCATTTCACACTTGGATGCCAGATGTCCACACCCAAGCACCTACTGTGGGTTCGGTGGACTTGGCGGGAGTATTACTAAAGATTGGGGCTTACGGTTTCATTCGCTTTTGTATTCCTTTTTTCCCAGAACCAAGTTTGTTATCACAAAATTGGATTCAGATCCTTGCCGTGATTGGTATTGTTTATGGTTCTATGGCAGCCCTAGTCCAAACCGATATCAAACGAATCATTGCTTATAGTTCTTTATCACATTTAGGTTTTTGTATTTTGGGACTCTTCTCTTTCACAAACGAAGGGGTTGTGGGTGGAATGTTGCAGATGGTATCCCACGGTGTTTCCACGGGGATGATCTTTCTTATGATTGGTATGGTCTATGAAAGAGCTCATACCAGAAACATTGCTGAGTTTGGTGGACTTGCCAAACAAATGCCGGTGTTTTCCACTTTCTTTCTGATCGCAGTTTTATCTTCTGTGGGTCTTCCGGGAACGAATGGATTTGTGGGTGAGTTTCTCATTCTTATGGGAGCCATCAAATCTAATGTTTGGCTCGGTGGGATTGCCGCTACAGGTGTGGTGCTTGGTGCCCTTTATCTTCTTTGGTTTGTGAAACGATTCCTTTTCGGCGTGAGTAAAACCATTCAAGCAAAACCATATAAAGACCTTAGTTTTCGGGAGGTGGGAATTCTTTCTCCACTCGTAGTCTTTATTTTTTGGATTGGAATCTACCCAAAACCTTTTTTAGAAATTTTACAATCTTCATCAAATGTCTATTTGAATTCGGCCTCGATTCAGTCCATTGCAGAAAGAAAAGACATCCAAAAAGATTTTCTTGGTGGAACGGCAAGCCGGCAATTTCCTGATTATTCCAGTTTGGGAAAAGAACCACTTTCGTTTGAAGAAAGGTTGGGATCTTTTCAATCGAAGTATGCACTTCCTACATTTGTTTCCTTAAAAACAAACCCACCAAATTTGAATGAAAACTTAGACAATTTGGAAAAATCCATTGAGTCTGATTTTGAATTGGAACCAACACCGAAAGAGAGAATAGGAAACTAACCCATGTCATATACTCCTTCTTCCAATGACCTAATCGCTATCTCACCCATGCTCATTCTTTGTGGGGTGGCCTTACTTTCGCTAGTCGTTCAGTTTCTCATCCCTAAAGAAGAAGACTCCAAACCTTTGTGGGTTCTTTCTATTTTGGGAATTCTTGGAGCCATGTATGCTTTGTATCATACCACTAGTTCTCCGGGTTATGGCAAATTCTTTGGATCTCAAATTTCCATTAGTCCTTTAACTGTTTGGCTCAGTGCAATTTATTTGATTGCGGGGCTTATCACTCTCCTCATCGCCCCTCCTTTTTTATCTGAGCACAAAACTTTGTTCCCTGAGTTTTTTCCTCTGATACTTTTTTGTTTGTCAGGAATGATGTTTTTAACCTCAGGTTATGATTTTATTGTGATCTTTGTCGGTTTAGAAATCTTATCTCTTTCTCTTTATGTGATGATTGGGATGGCTAGAACTTCTGTTTCATCCTTAGAAAGTGCGATGAAGTATTTTTTACTCGGAACCTTTAGTTCGGGGTTTATGTTACTTGGTATTGCCTTTTTGTATGGTGGATCTGGAACGACTAACTTAGACGGTGCCTTAAGGGGTCTTTTTTTAAAAGGGTATGAATCCAATTTTTCTAAATTAGGATTTGGACTCTTTTTAGTGGGAGTTTCTTTTAAGGCTGCTCTTGTTCCTTTTCACTCCTGGACACCAGATGTTTATGAAGGGGCTCAAACACCGATCACTGGTTTTATGGCTAGCGCAGGAAAAGCATCGGCACTTGGACTTTTTATCGTATTATTCAATCATATCCCTGTGGGTGAGATTGGGAATTCTTGGAAATACCTGATGGGAGTGGTTGCTCTTGTTTCCATGACTTGGGGGAACATTGTAGCTCTCAAACAAGAGAATCTCAAACGAATGTTAGCCTATTCGTCAATTTCTCATGCAGGATATATTGTTGCTGGAATTGTTTGCGGGGCAGGACTCGAGGCTTTGTATTATCTTTTTTCCTATTCCCTTTTGAATTTAGCAGCTTTTGCTATCATCTCCTATTTAGAACAAGGAAAACATGAAGTCACTGTCAATGGGATTTCTCATTTAAGCGGAGAACACCCGTTAACGGCACTTTCACTTTCTATTATCTTTTTATCCTTTGCTGGTTTCCCACCTCTCATTGGATTTTGGACTAAACTTTTTCTTTTGCAAAAGATTGCAGAATCGGATTTGTTATTCAACAGAATCCTTCTTTTTGGTGCGGTGGCAAACTCCTGTGTGGCATTTTACTACTACATGAAGATCACTATCCAATCCTATATGAAACAAGAAACGGGTGCGGTGGCAGGAGTTCGAGACCTTCCTGCGATGCCGACTTTGGGGTTTCTCGTATTTTTACTCAGTTTGTTTTTTACAGCGGGATGGCTCTTTTTCCAACCAGGGGCTTTACTCTGAATCTGTTATAGCAGAAATAGTTCCAGGATAGCGAAAAACGAATTGATCCCTAACCTGGGATCTAGAGGGTAGTCCATAAGTAGGTAATTCCGTATGGCAACCATTCAAAGAAAGACAGCAACTCTCCAAGATGCAGATGCGATCAAGGCGTTCCTTGTTTCCAAGGGACTTGTATATGAATTCTTTAAAACACCAGAATCTCTGGATTTGATCCTTGACCAAAAGGGCTTAACTGATGCTGAAAAAGCAGAAGTTCTTTCTGGATTGGAATACCGGTTTGACCAACTAAAAAAAGAGCATGGTTATAAGGCGAACGATCTTGTGGTCCTTCATGATGAAGTTCCTGGAATCCAAGATATGTTAGCTAAATTTGATAAACTTCATATCCATACGGATGAAGAAGTCCGTTATATCATCGACGGAAGTGGTATCTTTGGATTCATCATTGATGGAGAAAGATTTGAAGTCCATGTCAGTAAGGGAGATTTCCTTTCCATCCCAGCCAATACCAACCACTGGTTTACCCTCGACAAAAATTTAAGAATCAAAGCAGTTCGATACTTCAAAGACAATTCTGGATGGACTCCTGTGTATGTGGATGAATCGAAAGTGTTGATTAACGCTTAGTCCGCCGCAATTCCAAACCACTCTACAATGAATTGGAGGGTGGTTCTTCCCTGGTAGAAGTTTTCTTCCAAACTTCCTACAAGATCAAAACTTCCATGTTCCGACATAAATTTTTGGAACTCTTCCCCCTTATTCCAAATCATATACTTTAAAGATCCACTACCGATCAAATGAAATCGAACGTGTTTTCCGGCACTGAGAGGTGTTAGGTGAATGGCTTTGGCATTCCGGATGGCCAGTTTGATATCGGGATTCCCTTGTCCAAAGGGTTCTAGGTCCTTCCATTCTTTAATAAGTCTTTCTCCCATCTCTTCTGTGAGAACGGTAAAGTCAGTTTCAATCGAGTGAACGGTGGACCTTTCTTTATCTTTAGATAACCAATCTTTGGCAGTGGTATACAAAGCAGATTCAAAAGCGGGGATTTTGTCTAGTTGGATGGAAAATCCACCTGCTTCTGGATGACCCCCAAAATGCAAAAAATGACTGGATAGAGATTCTAAAAGTTCCAGAACATTTTCTTGTCCATAGGAACGAATGCTTCCTCTCGCATCACCATTGTCAGGTGCCAAAAAGATTGCAGGTTTTTTATAGGTATCCACCATTCTAGTGGCCACGATCCCACTGACACCGGGTTCCATATCCGGTTCGTAACAAAAAACAATTTCATTACTTGTCCTTTCTGGTTTGCGTGCAAAATACCTTTCCACACGATCCATATTCCGTTTGGTTCTTTCTTTTCGTTCCTCATTGATGGATAATAATTGTTTGGCTTTTGTTTTAGCGTCTGAGGTAGTTTCGGATAAAAGAAGGGATACTGCTTCTTCTGTTTTTCCCATCCGTCCTGCGGAATTGAGAACAGGGCCAATCGACCAACCTAAATCTTTAGTGGTGATTCCGTGGGGATTGAGTTTTAGTTCCTTTAGAAGTTCAGACAGGCCTTTTCTTTTTTTATCACCTACATAGAGTTTGGTGAGAGAATCGAGGGCTAACTTAACAAAATGCCTGTTTTCACCCGTCAGAGGCATCATATCTGTGATGGTTCCAATTCCTGCCAGATCCGTTTCTTCTTCGAGTCCTGAAAAAAAATCAGGAATACGAGAACACTGGTAAAAGAATAATTTTCTTTCTTCATCCACTGGAACCGAAGTGGAAAAATCTTCTGGGTAAGGCCAGGTGTTTGACTCACTTAAATTTAAAGTAGAAAGGATGTTTTCTTTCAGTTTGACTCCATTTTGGAAGTAGAAAAATTCTTTCTTATCAGAACTTGTGATCTCTTCCGTTTTTACATAGATTTTACCAAATTCATCACTCAATCGAAATAGAATTGCAGATACAAGTTTAAAGGATAATACTGCTGTGCAGATTTTTTTTTCTGGATACTCAGAGTCGGTCCTTCTTGGATTCACCAAAGCACAGTGTGTGGGAATTCGCACAGGAACTTCGTGATGGTCGAGAACAATGACTTGAATCCCTGTTTTTGTAAGTTCTTCAATTTCATCCGCTTGGCTGGAACCAAAGTCGAGTGTGACAAGGAGATCTGGTTTTACTTTTTTGATTTTGACCAGGGCTTCTTTACAAAGGCCATAGGGATCACTTTCAGAAGATACCATCACTTCTAGGTTGATGCCAGAAAACTCTGGATGGGATTTTAAAAAGAAGGCAAGAAGACAAGTGGAGCTCACTCCATCCGAATCACGATCTCCATACAAAAGGATTTTTTTCCCCTCTTTGGCAAAACGAACCAAGAGTTCGACGGCATCTAAAAGATCGGGAAGTGAAAATGGAGAGTGCAAACAAGAAAAGTCGGAACTCAGAAGTTCCTTGGGATGGATGTTACGAAGGCCCTCTCTTTTATCGACTAAGTAACGTAAAAGGGGCCTTTTGGAATCAACTTTGGTTCGAACTTCAGACAGCAGTGGTCCGAAGTGAACCTTGGTTACATGATGCAATTGCCAATAATTTTGGAACCGAATTCTACTTCGAGTCCCGGTGTTTTGATATCACCCACGACCTTACCATTTTTTTTAAGTTCCACTTTTTCTTTTGCGTCCACGTTTCCTTTTAGGTTTCCGTGAACCACAAGGCTTCCCACTTCGACATCGGCTTCTACATCCCCAGTTTCATCAATGATGAGTTTTCCTTGGGAAGTGATGGTGCCTTTGAATTGTCCTTTGATTTTTAATGTTTGGTTGAAGGAAAGGGTTCCGCGAAACGTGATGTCGTCGCTAATGATGGTGTCTATAGATTCGTCTTTCATCGGTAGGGATAGTCTTCGGTGATCCTGAAGTTTTGGCAACACTATCGCATTTGTAACCAAAAGGAAATGGAAAAAAGTTCATATTTCAAGGGTTTTCTCTTGTGTCTCCACTTCAATTCTTGAACCTGGGTCTCAAGAGTTGAAAAAATAGTGAAAATTAGGCGCTTCTGGAAGTCAGGGTTCATCCTACTTTTAGCGGTTTTCATCAATCTGAATCTGGTCGATGACCGGTTTGTTTCTCCTCTCGAAGATTTGGATTTTCAATACCAATCCTACGAGTTGGAAGAAACGACTCGTGTTCTTACCTCATCGAAAGAATCCAACCAAGTTTTGAAATTGGTCCCTTCTCGTAGGGAAGAGTCTCCCGTGAAGGTTTCTGTCCTTCGTTGGTCCACTATTTCCACAGAACCTGTCTTTTTTACTCAAATTCCCATCTTATTTCACTTTCTTTACCTTCCCCCGCCATTTTTGGCTTAATCGTTGCATGTAGATTAGTCTAGTAGTAGAGTCCAAGTTTGGCCTCTGCAATGTATTCAATTTCAAATAGGAATTATGTTAGAAAAAATCATTCAGTTTTCCATTCACAAACGAGCCACAGTTCTCGTTTTGACAGCCACACTCACCATCGTTGGCTTTTATAATGCACTCAATCTTTCCATTGATGCCATTCCCGATGTAACCAACGTCCAGGTGTCAGCCGTCACTTCTGTTCCCGGTCTTTCTCCACTTGAAGTGGAACAATTTATTACATATCCCATAGAACTTGAGTTTAACGGGATGCCTAAAGTTACGGAAATTCGTTCGATCTCAAGAACGGGTGTGAGTTCTGTTACCGTTATCTTTGAAGATGGAACCGATATCTATTTTGCAAGGCAACTTGTAAACGAAAGGTTAAAACAAGCAGAGAACTTTATTCCAAAATCTTACGGAAGGCCGGAACTTTCTCCGATTGCGACTGGCCTTGGTGATATTTATGAATTTGCTTTAGTTTCCGAAAGCCATACTCCTGAAGAACTCCGAACCGTAATGGAATGGGAAGTCGCAAGACAACTTCGTTCCGTCAAAGGAATCATTGATGTAAACGTAGTAGGGGGAGATGCCAAACAGTTTCAAATCAAAATTGACCCCAAACGTTTGTTATCTCATAACTTAACACTCTCTCATATCACGGAAGCACTGGAAGGGGCCAACGTCAATCTGGGTGGTGGATACATTCAAAAAGGGGAAGAGCAGTTTGTCATTCGGGGTGAAAGCCAATTTAAATCCATCGATGATATCTCAAGACTTTCTGTGCGAACGTCAAGAGATGGAATTCCACTTACTCTTGGACAAATTGCACGTGTAGAAACAGGCCCTGCCCTTCGTTTTGGCCTTAGCACTATGAACGGCAAACGAGAAGTCGTGGGTGGTACTGCGATGATGTTACTCGGTAGTAATTCACTCCAAGTCGTAAGCCGAGTAAAAGAAAAAATGAAAGAAATTGAATCCCGTCTTCCGCAAGGGATGAAAATTCAAGTGTATTACGATCGATCTGAATTCATTGGCCGAACTCTTACTACCGTATTTACAAATTTGGTCGAAGCGGCAATCATTGTACTCGTTTGCCTTATTTTAACATTAGGAACAGTGAAAGGAGCCTTTGCGGTGGCACTCGCAATTCCGGTTTCCATGATGATTGCCACCATTCTTATGAATGCTTTTGGTATTGTGGGAAACTTGATGTCACTCGGAGCTCTTGACTTCGGTCTTCTTGTGGATGGTTCCATTGTGATGTTAGAGTCTACACTCCATGGATTTTTACTTCGTAAAAGTTTTCTCCTATCGAAGACATCCGCCCAGGACATGGAAGATGGGATGGAAGAAGTGATCATGGAGTCTTGTATCAAAGTGGTGCGGGCTTCTGCTTTTAGCGTGGGAATTATTTTACTCGTGTATTTACCCCTGATGACTCTGGAAGGTGTGGAAGGGCGGATGTTCCGACCGATGGCAATTACCGTCGCATTTGCGTTAGGTGCTGCACTTTTGTATTCGATTACCACATTTCCGGCACTCATGTCGTATATTTATAAAAAACCGATCTTACATGAGTCAGCGTTTTGGCATAAGTTCCAGTTGAAATATGCAGAAGTCCTCACTTATGGGATGAAGTTCAAACGCCAGTTTACTTATGCCGGAATTGGGGTTGTATTTTTGTCTTTTGCTTTGGCGTCCACTCTGGGATCAGAATTTTTACCAAGAATTGATGAAGGGGAGATCGCGATTGATATCAAACGCCTTCCTTCTACTGCCATCAATCATTCACGTGATTTGAACTTGGAAATGGAGAAGGTCATCCTAAAGTTTCCTGAGGCTGTCAGCGTTGTGTCGAGGCAAGGACGTGGTGAGTCTGCCGCAGAACCGATTGGTTCGGAAGAAGGTGAGATGATGGTCAAACTCAAACCCCGCAAAGAATGGGTTTCTGCACACGACCGAGAAGAGCTTATGGAGCTTATGAAAAACTCTGTGAACAAAAATGTTCCTTCGTCTTACATCAGTTTGTCGCAACCTATTGAAAACCGAGTCAATGCCTTGTTATCTGGTTCGAAGGCAGATATTGTTATTAAGATTTATGGCGATGATTTAAAAACGTTAAAGTCCATTGCAGACAATTATGCTTCCAAAATCAAAAAGATTCAAGGGGCTGCCGATTTACGGGTTCAAAAACTTCTTGGTCTTCCTTTGTTGGAAATTAAAATGAACCGTGGAAATATGGCTCGGTATGGGGTTCGTGCGGAAGAAGTACTTACTACTATTGAAACACTTCGTGTAGGTGCTAATGCAGGAAAAGTTTACGAAGGATACAAACGATTTGATCTAATCGTTCGTTTGGATGCCGATGTCACCGATATTGAAGTCATTGAAAACGTTCCCGTCATGACAGAATTAGGTGGGACAGTCCCACTTGGACAAGTAACGGACATTATGATGACAGAAGGGCCGGCTGCTCTTTATCACGAAGGTCTCAAACGTAGGATTCTTGTTGAGGTAAACGTTCGAGGCCGAGATATGATTGGATTTGTAAATGATGTGCAAGCTGCCACACAATCCATCGAATCCGGACTTCCCCAGGGGTATTATGTGGATTGGGGTGGACAGTTTGAGAACTTTACACGTGCAAAAAACCGATTGGCCATTGTAATCCCCATTGCCGGAGCCATTATTTTTGCGATGCTCTTTATTGCTTTTGGAAGTGTTTATTATGCCTTGGGAGTTTTTATCCTAGTGCCCTTGTCCCTTTCGGGGGGAATTTTATCGTTAGTCCTTCGGGGTCTACCATTTTCGATCCCAGCTGGGGTTGGGTTTATCGCTGCAGCCGGTATATCGGTGTTAAATGGGGTTGTCTATGCCTCCGCTTTAAAAGACCAACTCAAAGTCACAAGAGATCCTTCCATTGCAGTAGTGGAAGCTGCGGTGTATACATTACGAGCAGTTGCCACCACAGAACTTGTGGCCATCATTGGATTTTTACCAATGGCCATCGCTTCCAGTGCCGGTGCCGAGGTGCAAAGACCACTAGCAACGGTGGTCATGGGTGGGGTACTTGTGGCGACCATCCTATCTCGTTTCCTTCTTCCGATTGCTTTTGAGTTTTTAGTGAAACTAGCACAAAGACAAGAAATCAGGCAAATGGAAAGGGAACGAAAGATGAATGATTACTTTGTAGAAGAGATGAAAAAATACAAAGCAACAGAACTCCACGAAACACACGGACATTCTCATCATTACAGGGAAGTGGAGGAATATTCGTCGCAAAACGAAGATGATTCCAAAACAAACAAACAAAATCAGAAATCTAAAAGAAAGAGGACTTAAATGAAACCGAATTATTACGTAGCACACCCTTGGCATGGATTGGAACTTGGGCCAAAAGCCCCTGATGAATTAGATGTATTTATCGAACTCACACCACAAGACACAGTAAAATATGAGATTGATAAAGCATCCGGCTTCATTCGTGTGGACAGACCTCAAAAGTATAGTAATCGTTCTCCGACTCTCTATGGTTTTATTCCAAGAACATTTTCAGGAGAGGCTTCTGGAAAACATTGTTCGGATGTAGTGGGAAGACCAGACATCATTGGGGATGGAGATCCTATCGACATATGTGTCCTTAGTGTGAATCCAATCACTCATGGTAACATGATCCTAACTGTGATTCCTATTGGCGGGCTAAGAATGATTGATAAAGGAGAGGCCGACGACAAAATTGTGGCTGTACTCAAAGGGGACGAAGTGTTCGGTCAAATCAAGGATATTTCTGAGGTTCCGAAAGCATTAATCAACAAACTCCACCATTACTTTTTAACTTATAAATTGGATCCTAATTCTCCTTCTACCGGTACTGTAGAAATTACTGAAGTTTATGATAGGCAAGAAGCAATCAAAGTCATCCAGTTTGGAATCGAAGATTATATAAAGAAATTTGTAACTGTATGAAACAAATCAGGAAGTTTTTGATCCTATCCCTTCTGGGAATTCATTCCATTGCTGTTTTCCCAAAAGAAAAAGCAGTGTATGAACTCCACTCTAAAGATGAATTGTTTTTCCTTGGTGAAGATTCTAGAGCCCAAGATTCAAAAGAAAAATGGAACTTAGATGAATTAGAGAATTTTGCTGTGACAAGTAATCCTCTCTACCTTCGCGAAAAACAAAACATTGGTATGGCTCGGGGGGATATCATTACCGCTAGTTTGTATTATAACCCTATAATGAACATGCAACAGCAGTTTATGGGAGCCTCGGCAAACGCAGCAACAGGAAGACCAGAAACTTCCTTTATTTATAACCAACCCTTTGATATGAGTGGGGTGATTCCTCAAAGGGAAAAAGTCGCCAAACAAGAGTTTTTGGGAACTATTGCTAGTTTTCGTGACTTTGATCGTTTGTTTCGTTTACGTCTGAGACAAAATTTTTGGACTTATCTTTATGTAACTGAGCAGATCAATTACCAAAAAGAATTTTTGGAAAACTACCAAGACCTTTTGGATTTAACGAAACTTAGGGCAGAGAAGGGCGATATTTCCTTTTTGGAATATGATCGTTTGGCATTGGAGCGCGTACAAATTGAACGGGAATACCGGAACGCACGGATTTTGAGGGCACAAGTGGTTAAAAACTTGAGAATCCTTATTGGAATTTCGGATATGAATTCTCCTTTGAGTATCAAAGGAAGGCTTGAATTTATCTCCACGCGTGAATTCGGTATCGATTTAAATGATTTTGATATTGAGGAAAGGCCGGACTTAGTTGCCTTAAAAATTCGCCAACAAAAGGAGCGAATGAATATCGAACTAAAAAAACGAGAAATCATTCCTCCGCTCACTCTTGGTATCGAGTTTTTAAACAAAGGAAACGAAAATGTGACTGGTGTGTATGCAGCAACTCCTCTACCTTTGTTTGATCGAAAACAAGGGGAAATTTTAAAGTCAGAAGAGTCTTATAAAAAACTAGGATTCGATGTCGATGCCAAACGAAATGAAATCGTTTCGGAAATTTCTGCCGCGATCAAAGAATTACAAGCAAGGGAATCTCAATTACTCGATTACCAAAAGATGGGACTTCTCGAAAAAAACAAAGAAGTGCAGGAAAAGTCAAGACTTGCTTACATTCGAGGTGCATCTAACTTAGTAACCTTTTTGGAGGCTGAGAAAAACTATCTCAGTGTCCTAAGGAGTTATTATGAGATTATTTACCTCTATTACAATGCTTTGGAAGGATACAAAGCTTCTATCGGAAAGATGGATAGCTCGGAGTTTTAAATTTATATGAAAACAGAATTCAATTTTAAGAATATTAGGTCTTTGAGTATACTAGTGCTTGTAGGAAGTTTAGCATACTTCGGATATACCAAGTTTTTTGGTGCAGGTAAAAAAACAGAAGCACTGACTGATGACAAATCGAAGTTCATGATCTCTCAAGAAATCCAAAAAAACCATCCGTTTTCGGTGGTTTATTTGGCAGAAAAAGCTCTTGAAGAGGAACTCCAACTTCCGGGAACTGTTTCTTATGATATGAATAGTGTGGCCAAAGTCGGTTCGCGTGTCAGCGGACGAATTGTACAGGTATTTGTAAAGGAAGGGGAACATGTAAAAAAAAGTACAGCTCTTGCTTCCATCCAATCAGTAGAACTTGGGACAACCGAAGCCAATTATTTAAAAGCGAGAGCAAGACTTGAGGCCTTAAAAGTCCAAGCCGACAGAGCCAAAGATTTGTATGAAAGGAAAGTGACCTCTGCCAAAGAATATGAAATGTCTTTAATGGATTACAAATCGGTAAAAGCAGAAATGGAAACATCCAGGAATGCTTTGGAAAATTTAGGCCTAAATGATGCAGAAATTACAAATCTGGAAGGTGGAAAATATAATTCTAAAAACTTATACATCCGAACTCCCATTTCTGGAACTGTAACGGTAAGGGAAGCTATCATTGGTCAGGCGGTGAATGCTCGTGATAATTTATTTACCGTTGCCGATTTGAGTGTACTTTGGATTAATTTAGAAGTATATGAAAAAGATTTGGCCTCCATCCGTATGGGTAACGAAGCGAAAGTCATTCCCATTGGCTCGAAAGATGAATCCTTAAAAGCCGTGGTGTCCCATGTGGGGGATGTGATTGATCCAATCAAAAAAACGGCGGAGATTCGTTTGGAAGTGAGAAATTCGAAAGGAAGACTTCGTCCAGGACAAAGTGTCACCGCAACAGTTGTCGGTGCTATGGTAGAATCTTCGGTAAACAAAGCAAAGGTGATCCCGTCCGATTGTATTCATAAAATTGAAGGGGAAAATTATATCTTTGTTCGAAACACCGACGGATCTTTTTCTGCTAAAAAAATTGGAGTGGGCAAAATCTATGACAATTGGGTAGAGATCACAAGTGGTGTGGAATCAGGGGAAGCCATTGTAGAAGAAGGAAGTTTTGTTTTGAAAAGTGAGTATTTAAAGTTATAACTCCTAGTTTTTTGTTGACATAACGCCCATTTCCTAGTTATCTGTTTAGTATGAAAGACCTCACGGAAAAACAAGAATTTGTCCTACAATACATTTCGGACACGGTCCGCGAGAAAGGTTTTCCCCCCACTATCCGTGAGATTGGGGACCAGTTCGGAATCACCGCCAAAGGGGCTTACGACCACTTAAAGGCGATTGAAAAAAAAGGTTATATTCGGACTTCCAAAAACCAAAGCCGGGCCATCGAGCTTTTGAAAGGAAATGGGGACGAGGCACTTCTCGTTCGAGCGTCTGGGATTCCTCTCCTTGGCCAAGTGGCAGCGGGTTCCCCCATCCTTGCCGAAGAAAACATCGAAGAGTACATTGCTGTCCCAGAAGACTTGGCTACAAAACCTGGAACCTTCGCCT
This sequence comes from Leptospira abararensis, assembly GCF_016918735.1. Taxonomy (GTDB): domain Bacteria; phylum Spirochaetota; class Leptospiria; order Leptospirales; family Leptospiraceae; genus Leptospira_A; species Leptospira_A abararensis. The sequence continues at coordinate 135,584 of NZ_JAFFPR010000022.1, read as the reverse complement.
TACGAGTGAAGGGAGATTCCATGGTGGATGCTGGGATTAGTGACGGTGACATTGCGATCATCCAAAAAAAAGACACAGCAAGGAATGGGGAAATTGTTGTCGCTATGATCGAAAACGAAGCTACCTTAAAAGTCTTTTATAAAGAACCGGACATGATTCGTTTAGAACCAAGAAACGTGAAACTAAAACCCATTCGTACCAAAAAGGCTACGATAATTGGGAAACTAATCGGGTTATATCGCATTTACTGATTGACCAAACCTTGGTTGGGGTTGAGTTTAGAAGGGATGTCGAAACATCTCTTCTCTTTCCCAACATTTCTTATCCTTTCCCTTCTCCTCTCTTGCGCTCCTAAAAAACAAGAAATCGACGCCTATGACTTAAAACGTGTTTTGGAACGGTTCGCACAAAATCGGATACAAACTGGTCTTATGGCAGATACCAAAAGACCCACACCAACTGACATTGCTCTTTTTGAAGAAGCATGTGAAGTCTACAGGTTGTCCATCCCTGAAGCCAAAGAAATGTTAAAAAAAGAAAACAAAGCCCTATACGAGTCAATTTATGGAAATGAATAAAATCAAAATATCGGAACGTCTGATTTGGGGAAGCATTACCTTCTGTTTGGTGTTAGTTGTTTTTATTGGTAACACGGAGAAAGTGAAGGCAATCTCCGCTGACGGGGAAAAGTATCTACAGATTCTACACGAAGTGGTTTCTTATATTGAAAACGATTATGTAGACCCACAAGAGGAAAAAAAAATCTATACTGGTGCCATTCTTGGAGCATTGCAGAGCTTAGGTGACCCGCATACTCGATTTTTAGACACGGATGAATTTGGTGAATTACAAAATGAAACCAAAGGAAGTTTTGGTGGGATCGGAGTCGAGATCAGCTTCCAAGAAAATGCCTTTATCATTGTGGCTCCTATTGAAGGAACTCCTGCTTGGAAGGCGGGTCTGCAACCCCAAGACAAAATCACTGAAATCAACGGCAAAAGTACAAAATCAGTTTCGTTATCTGAATCCATTGGAATGATGCGTGGTGATGTGGGATCTTCCATTTCTATGAAGATAGAAAGAAAAGGAATCAAAGATCCTTTTGTGGTTAATTTAGTTCGGGAACTCATTCAAATTCGTTATGTAAGATCGCATTACCTTCCAGAAACAGAAACAGGTTATATCAAACTAGTTCAGTTTATGGGAAAAGAAACCACTACCAAAGAATTTGCGAGCGCTGTGGCTGCCATGAAAGTAGCGGGTGCCAAAAAACTAGTGATTGATTTACGGATGAATCCTGGTGGACTTTTGGATTTAGCCATTGACCTTGCCGATTTATTTTTACCACCAGAGGCAGAGATTGTTTCAGTAAAAGGACGGGGTGGGGTTCTTGTGAAAAGTTATAAAGCGGATAAAAAAGAGAAAAAGTTTTTAGACATTCCTATTGCCATTTTAGTGAACGGGGGATCTGCGAGTGCATCTGAGATTTTGGCTGGTGCTTTAAAAGATAACAAACGTGCTGTCGTGGTCGGTACCCAAAGTTTTGGAAAGGGTAGTGTGCAGTCTATTTTTCCTCTTTCGGGAGGAACTGGTGTTGCCATCACCATTCAAAAATACTACACACCGTCTGGCGTTTCCATTCATGGAAAAGGAATCACACCTGATTTTATAGTAAACCCGATTGCTGCCAGTGAAGATGAAAAGTATGCCTTAGAAAAACTCTTTAAAAAGAATTTGATCCGTCCCTTTTTAGAAACTCACGCAGAATACAACGACCTGGCTCTAGCAGATTTTTCAGCTCTACTCAAAAAAGAAAATCTAACGATTTCGGAATCAGTGACCCGTATCTTTTTATTTAACGAAATGAGAGCCGGTTCTTCCAGTGCAAAACCTCGTTTGGATTTAGATACCCAACTCACTGAAGCTATTCGTGTTTTGAAGTGATGGCCTACGGGTTAGGAATCGAATCCAGTTGCGATGAAACATCCGTTGCCATTGTTCGCGATGGCAAGGATCTACTTTCCCTAAAAGTCTATAGCCAAATTGATTCCCATTCCCCCTATCGTGGTGTGGTGCCTGAGATTGCCTCCCGTGCCCATTTAGAAAAAATCAACTCTCTTCTTGCCGTTTCCATGGAAGAGGCAGGAATCAACTATTCTGATTTAGATTATGTGGCAGTTACCAGTTATCCCGGGTTAGTTGGTTCTCTTATGATTGGGGCACAATTGGCTCGTTGTATTTCTCTTGTGTATGGAATCCCGATTGTAGCGGTGAACCATCTAGAAGCTCATTTAGCTGTGATTGGTTTGGAAAGGGAATTTCCAGCATTTCCTTGGCTTGGAGTCCTACTTTCTGGTGGAAATTCTTCCATCTATATGTACAAAGGATTCGGTGATTTGGAAATCCTTGCAGACACACAGGACGATTCGCTTGGGGAAGCTTTCGATAAAGTGAGTGCAGTTCTAAATCTTCCTTATCCCGGTGGCCCCTACTTGGAAGCAAAGGCCAAGGCTTACCAAATGAAAAAGGGGGAAGGGAACCCTTTCCCGAAACTTTTAAAAGAAGACGGGGAAGAGAAAATTCGATTTTCTTATAGTGGGCTTAAGACGGCAGTTCTTTACTACTTGAGGGCAAACTCCGAGACCCCTCCAGTGGAAAAAATTTCCTACTTCTTTCAAAAGACTGCTTTTGAACTCGTCACTCGCAATATCCGCAAAGCCATCACCAAAACCGGAATTCGCACAGTGGTCGCTGCGGGTGGGGTGCTCGCCAACGAGACCCTTAGGGAGAGTTTGGAAACCGAAAAACAAAGGTCTAAGTTTAACCTATTTTATCCGCAAAAAAAAATTTACTGCACAGATAACGGAGCGATGGTGGCATGTCTTGGATACCAACTTTGGAAACAAAAATCTTTTGTGGGGCTCGACTTTAAGGTTAGCCCCAAGCGAAACTTTGAACAAACATTATGAAACTAAAACTTACCTGGATTCCAAACACCCTCACACTGGGAAACTTAACCTTAGGGTTTGTCTCCATGCTCCTTGTGGCAGAAACGAACCCATCCCATACAAATTCGCATGAACTTTATACACTAGCAGGTGTATTCATCATCTTAGCTGCGTTATTCGATGGATTCGATGGAATGGCGGCTCGGGCACTCAACTGTACAAGCGAACTAGGGGCTGACTTAGACAGTTTAGCCGACCTGACAACCTTTGGAATTGCCCCTGGATTTTTGTCCTACAAAATGTTCTTTTACGATATCAAATTAGATATCTTTGACAAGCCGGACTACTTTCCCTTAGGGATGTTTATTGCCGCTTTGTATCCGATCTGTGCCGCTTATAGGCTTGCTCGGTTTAATGTAGCCCATGACCCAAAGTCCTTTAACGGACTTCCTTCGCCTGTGGCTGGAGTTGTGATTGGAATTTTTCCTTTGGTATTTTCTGTATCTCAGGTTCCAGTTTGGACGGCAGTTTTGTTTTTTGTGATCACTGCCCTTCTTATGGTTTCTACTTTAAGATACAGCAAACCCCAAGTAGCCATCCGAGGACTTTTCTCTTGGAAAAAATTAGGGATTAGTATTGTAGGTCTTGGTCTTTTGTTACTTGCGATTGGATTTTATCGTTGGCCTTATGTAATGTATGGTGCTGTGGGTTTTTATGTTTTTTCTGGGATTGTTTCCTTTCTCATACAAACCATTCAGGACTATAGAGTTTAGGTTTCTTTTTTCAATTGGAAAATATCCAGTAAATTAGCTACGGTAAATATGGTTCGTACTTCTGCAGAGAGATGGATGATGCGAACCTCTTTCTTTTTTTCCTTTGTCCAACTATACGAATGCAGTAAGATTCCGATTCCAGAAGAATCTAAATAACTTAAATTTTTAAAGTCTAAGACCAGTTCTTGGATTTCTGGAGTTTCTATCAGTGCCTTTAAGTCCGTGCGAAATTGGGGACTGTCCCGAAGGGACAAGGATCCATTCAAAAGGACAATGGCCTTTTCATTTTCTCGTTTAATTTCATACTGAAACATAACTTCAGTTAAGACAACATCTGAAAGAGTCAAATACAATCAAAAAACGTTTGATTTTTCAAAAAAGGACTCTAGAAAAAGAGCAATGAAAATCAAGTTTTGGGGTGTCCGCGGTTCCATAGGTTCACCCATTCGGCCTGAAAGTGTTAAACATAAAATCGAAAAAATTCTTTCTTTGGCAAGTCCTACAGACATTCAAAACGAGCAGAGTATTCATAGTTTTCTAGATTCTTTGAGTTTTTCCTCTTCATCAACTTACGGTGGTAATACGACCTGTGTGGAAATTCGTGACAAAGACGAAAACCTAATCATTATCGATGGTGGAACAGGCCTTCGAGAACTCGGCAACCAAATGATGGCCTCCGATTTTGGAAAGGGAGCTGGCCATGCTTATTGGATTTTGACTCATACACATTGGGATCATATCCAAGGAATTCCGTTTTTTGTTCCTCTTTTTTTGCCAGGCAATCATTTCGAATTTATTTCTTGTATGAACGATGCAGAAAAAAGATTGGAACACCAATTTGTATTCACACATTTTCCGGTTTCCTTTGATCATTATGCTGCAAAAAAAACCTTCCAGTACTTAGAAGAAGGGGAGACCATCTCACTCGGACCTCATATCCAGGCTTTTAGTAAATCGGTGCGTCATCCGGGAGGAAGTTTTTCTTATCGGTTTATGGAAGAAGGTAAGGCTATCATCTTTGCATCTGATGCGGAATTCAATTTAGAAGAGATGGAAAATATTGATACCTATATCGATTATTTCCGGGAAGCCGATGTACTTGTTTTTGATACACAATACACGTTCGAAGATTCTTTGCAAAAAATTGATTGGGGTCATAGTTCTGCATCCATTGCCACAGACATTGCACTTCGTGCTAAAGTAAAAAAACTTGTGATGTTTCATCACGACCCATCCTACGATGATGAAAAGTTGGATTTGGTATATTTACGTGCTCTTAAATACAAAGAGATGTTTGATCCCCATGGAAAATTAGAAATTATTATGGCTTATGAAGGTTTGGAAATAGAGGTTTAAGATGGCAAAAAAAGGTTATATCATTGGGATTGATGCAGGTACTACAGGAATTCGAACCTTTTGTTTTAATGACAAAGGAAAAGTAATTTCTTCTGCTTACCAAGAATTCAAACAATACTATCCCAAACCTGGTTGGGTAGAACATGACCCAGAAGAGATTTGGGAAAAAACACAGAAACTAATTGTCGCCGCTATAAAAAATGGAAAACTAAATCCTAAAGATGCGGTTGCAATTGGGATTACAAACCAAAGGGAAACCTCCGTTGTTTGGGATAAAAAGACCGGCAAACCAGTGTACAACGCTATTGTATGGCAATGCCGAAGAACTTCTGATATTTGTAAGGAATTAAAAAAACAAAGCTTAGATTCTAATTTCCGAAACAAAACAGGCCTTGTTTTGGATGCCTATTTTTCAGGAACCAAAATCCAATGGATTTTGGACAACGTCAAAGGGGCAAGGGCCAAAGCGGAGAAGGGCGAATTGTTATTTGGGACCATAGACACTTGGCTTTTGTACAAACTCACCGGTCACAAAGAACACAAAACAGACCATACCAATGCTTCAAGAACTCTTCTATTTAATATCCAAACCAAAGAATGGGATGAAGAACTTTGTGATATTTTACGAGTGCCTATGTCAATGTTACCCAAGGCATACAATTCCAAAAATCTCTTTGGATTTACTTCTAGTGTAAAATCACTTCCCGATGGAATTCCGATTTCCTCTCTTGTGGGAGACCAACAAGGAGCTCTTTTTGGTCAACTTTGTACAGAACCCGGCGAAGCAAAAAACACCTATGGAACAGGTTGTTTTTTACTTTTTAATGTGGGAGATGAATTCAGAATTTCAAACCAAGGACTCATCACAACACTAGCCCTCGGTCCCGAAGGCAAAACAGTCTATTGTTTAGAAGGATCCGTTTTTATTGGGGGAGCAGTCGTTCAGTTCCTCCGGGATAATTTAGAATTTTTTAAATACTCTAAAGATTCTGAAAAATTAGTCAAAGCCATCAAAACAAAAGATGATTTGGTTTTTGTTCCTGCTTTTGCGGGCCTTGGAGCCCCTCATTGGGACCAAGAAGCGCGAGGTGCTATCTTTGGACTTTCTCGTGACACAACAGCTGCCCAAATCACAAGAGCGGCTCTCAAAGCCATCGCTTTACAATCTTATGAACTTGCCAATGCGATGGAAAAGGAAACCGGAAAACCTTTAAAATTCTTACGAGTCGATGGAGGAGCCACTTCCAATGCTTGGCTTATGCAATTCCAAGCAGACATTCTCGGGACAAAAGTGATCCGTCCACAAAATGTAGACACTACGGTTCTTGGTGCGGCTTACCTTGCAGGTCTTGAGCGAGGATTTTTTAAATCGGTAGCAAGTCTTAGAAAAGAAGAAACGAAAACCACTCAGTTTGTTCCTAAGATGAAAGAAAGTGAGAGAAAAGAAGAAATTGATAAATGGAACTGGGCCATCACTCGAGTCAAAACAGGAAACTAAACAAACAAATTAGTTTAGTGACTGTTAGCTGAGTTCGGTTTGGTTCTTTTTGGGAATTATGTTTTCGATTTTTATATGATAAAATCCCCAAAAGAGTAACCAAATCGGAAAACTCAATTGGCAAAAAAGTAGGATCCCTGGCGTAAGTAGCCAGGGATAACTTGCGATGATCTGGAATCCAAACCCTAGGATTCCAGATACTAAAATCAAACCTCCCCAAGTTTTTTTCCTAAAAGAGATACTAAATAATAGAATCGCTAAGGCCAAAACAAGAGAGATCATATGCATGGTTCCTGCGATCAAACTTAAGATAAATACAACCGTATCGACTGCGAGAGGATAAACATTCACAGGATAAACGAGTCGACCCCAAAGCAAATCCACAAGAACAAACATCGGAATAACGAGTAAAAAAAATAAACCAGAGGCAAATAAAGTAGCGGGAGATTCGTTTTTTTGATTCACATTTGCCAAAGTATAAATAGAGGGAAGTAAAGAGAGAGTGGCAAAAATTAAAATCTCATCAGCAATTTGTATATAAGTTTTCCATTCTGTAATCCAAGTATGTAAATGAGCAGTGTCATTTGGGGGAGATGAAACTAAATACAAAAGCACAAAGTAAGTGGCAAATAACAAACTAGAGATTAAAAACGGAAATCCCTTTCCAAGAGAGTTCTTACTTTTTGTTTTTTCCATGTTTATAGATTAAGGAAAATGAAAGCTAAGTCTAGTGAAAAAAGGATTTTTTTGAAACCATCTTTAGTAATCAAACCAAAGAAGGGAAAATTCTAAAGGCTTCCTTTCTTTTGTGATTCCAGCACCAACAAGGAAGATCCCGGTTGCATAATAAGGGATCTCAATGAGTAAATCGGGAGGAAGTCTATGAAACTCAGAAGTTTCGATTTCTTTTCTGGATAAAAAGAAATCAAATCGTAGGACATCGATCCAATCATTGGTTTTAAAAAATAACTTCGTAGCTGTTTTCCCGTAAAAACTAAGTGAACTACCATAAGCAAAAAAATTGATTTTCTCTGAGTTCGTAAAAGGGATCTCTTCTTTAAATTCCAATTCCCCTTTTTCTCTATAGGTAAAGATCGAACCCTCTTCATAGTAAATATTTCTTGCAAACCGCTTAAACGTTTCCGTTTCAATCACTGTAACCAAATCCTCACCTTCCGGTGGTTTTTTTGAGGGGCCTTCTAAAATATGTTTCATTTTGTTTTTGGAGATAGAAGACCGAATCACATTCATTACTGGTTTGGAAAGTTTTGGTAAAATAGATTTGATGTACCTTTCGTCGTGGTTTCGTAAGATTTCTTGTAAAAAAGGGCCGTGAATTAAAGGAATCATTTCCACAGTAAACATCTGTTTGTTTAAGAATTTAGCAAATTCTGGTTCATAACGAAATAAATTAGAAACAATGGTTTCTTCTTCCCGAGGAGTTCCAGAAAAAAGAATGGATACCAATCGAAAGAGATAGGTCTTACTTTTGGCATCGAAGTATAGACTTTCAATTTTTTCACGAACTAAGATTTCTGAAAGATCAGGATTGATAATGTCTCTAAGGGAAAGGTATTTTGCCGATTGAAACTTGTCTCGTTTGGAACGAAAAAGTGGAGAGGGGAAATTTTTCATTCCACCAATTTCAGTGGTGAAGGTTCCAAATCCCGGCTTTGGTCTCGTTTCCGAATCTTTTGGAGACTTCGTACTACCTAGGTAAGTTGGCGTTATGGCAGGTTTTGTTTCAAACGATTGTCTATTGTACTGTAAAGAATAAAGAAACTGAGGAATGAGGATGGGGTCTGTGGTGACTGAAGGAAGTTCAAGGATTCTACTTTTTGCAATCGGATAAAAGGGTTGAATGGAGGTTTGGAATCTGGCAACGGAGTCCGCAGTGCTTAAGAAAAAATGATAATTGTTTCCTTGTCTGTATATCAAAGGGGGGGAGATTTTTTCAGTTTTTTCTGAATTCTGATTCTAAAGTGTTCCCAATTATAATCAGATTTTAAAATTTCCAACTCATTTTCGACACCAAATCGCATGAAGTCATAGATCTCTTCGTGTTCCATCCCCACAACAATCGATAGGTCTTGGATCACTCTTTGTAATCGTCTGGCATCGCGGTCACTTAAAGTGAATGTTTCTAATAGTTTTTTTTCGAATTCCGTCAGTTGGATCAAGGGAACCTAAAACGCAGCCACAAGGATGGTTTCGATTTCATTTTTGGGAAGTTCTCTAGGAAGACAATCAAGAAACGAGTAGGTTGCCGCAAGTGTTGCGATCCCAGGGAGGTCGATTTTTTTCACTTCGTATTCGGACAACCTTTGTGGAATTCTTAGTTCTAAATAGATTTTACGAATTCCTTCCACCGCTTTGATCGCAGCTTCAATGACGGAAATATTGGTTACATCTTCATCTAGGGCTCTTGCAATCATTACATACTTACCAGCAGAGGAGGTGAGATTGTATTCCATTACGTGGGGAAGTAGGATCGACATACTTTGAAAGATATCAAGATTTGTAACAGTCGTTACTGCTAGTGACAAAGCATAACAAAGTCCAAGGCTACTTGTGGATTGGGCAATTCCTGCAAGTAAACTTGCCGCATAAATGGAGTTTTTCGGTCCTAAGTTTCTTGGTTCCCGAATGGCAGGTACAATGTTTTTGGAAATGAGTTCAATGGCTCGAAGTGCTGTGGAAGATGTGATTTCATTAGCATATTTGGAAAGGATGCTGTCAACAGCTGCAGATAAAATCGAAATTCCCGTTTTTGCTGTTTCGGAGCTAGACATACCTGCTCCAATTTTGGGATCAGAAACAATGAGTTCAGGGAATGCCCATTCATGTGCAAAATACTTTCTGTTTTTATCTTTATCATCCACAATCGAAAAGAAAGGAGAACATTCGTTACCGAGTAAGGGTTTTGTGGGAACAACAATTAAAGGAAGGCCTTTTCTTTTGGGTTGTTTTTTCCCAATGAGTAATTCCTCTGCAAACAAATCATTGGTTGCGAGTAAGGAAGCCGCCTTACCTGCATTTACTGATTCAAAGGAACCATAAGCTACAACACAATCGGCATTGGAAATTCTAAGGAAGTGGGCACAGGAATCTAAATCTTTAAAGTGAACTCGGTCTACAATATCATCATAGATGATCACACCTTCAGCGTGTTTTTCGAGACTGGTTTTGATGATGGAAAGTTCTTCTGCGTTTTCTAGTTCTTTCTGTGTGGTGATAAGAACCACTCTAGACCCAATGTTTTTTACAAAAGATCCGAGTTTGTATCCACAATCGATTTCGAAGTGAATTTTAGGAGGAAATTGAAAATTAATCCATTCGGGGAGGACTGGCATACGATCCCCTAATTATGAATAAACGGAGTAAGAGAAATCCTCGGAGAGGACAATAAAAAAGGATCCCTCACCACCCGTCCTTTTTACTGTTGTCCGAGGAAAGTTGACGCGATTTGGTCGGAGATTTTATCCAACATCTCTGTGGAGAGGTTGTCATAGTCGCCGTTTTTCAATCTTTCTTTGATCGCTTTGATTTTTTCTGTACGATCTTCTTCTGGAGGAGCTTGTACAATTTGTTTTGCGATTTGTTTTACTTCCGCTTGAAGCTTCGCTTCCGATGCAATTTTTTTGGCAGCATCAGAGATGGAAATAGTATCTACCGGAGCTTGTGCTTCCGTTTCCCTTGGCCCTTGTGGTTTTTTCGGCTCGTATCCGTAACCACCAACTCGTCCTACTTTGTCGACGTTCATATATTTAGTCCTCTTCCTACATCACATATCGGTGGAATCTGAATTTCCCTTAAGTGTTTTTTTTCGATGATTTAAGAGAAAAACAAACTCGCCTTTGGCGTTGGGCGGTTTTGCTAGCAGATCCCTAGGATTTGCGTAGTAAACTACCTCTTCAAAGGACTTTGTCAACTCCCTTCCCACAAGCACTTCCGTTTCTGGAAAGAGCTCGACAAGCATAGGATAAAGCCTTGGGAGTTTGTGGACTGATTCGTAGAAAACCACGAGCCCATCAATTTCGGAGGCCCTTTCTAATTCTCGGCGTTTTTTACTCGGTTTTTCAGAGAGGAACCCCAAAAAATACGTGGGATTGACCTGAAAACCAGAAACAGAGAGGAGGGCAGTTAGGGCTGAAGCACCGGGAACCGGAACAATTCGAATTCCTTTTTCTCGTGCGTGGCGAACCATCTGGCTTCCTGGATCGGAAACACCCGGCGTCCCGGCATCGGAAACTAAGGCCATCGATTTTCCATTGAAGAGCTGTTCGAGGACATTGGAGTAAGGAGATTCCGAACTGTCTTTGTAAAGTGCAAGAACGGGGGTTACGATTTCTAATCGAGATAAAAGAGAACGAGTTTCTTTGGCGGACTCACATAGAATTAAATCCACTTCCTTAAAGATTTCGAGTGCGCGGAGGGTGATGTCTCCCAAATTTCCAATGGGAGTGGCCACAACATAAAGGGAGCCAGGTTCGCGTCTATGGGCCAACGTATTGGCATCCTGGGGGAGATTGGCCTGCAGGACAAGTACAGCCCAGGTCATTATTTCCTTTGGTGCAAGGATTACAAGCCGTGCCTAGGGCACAGGAGCTGGGCGTTCCACACGCGGCATTCGCGCAAAAAGTAGTATTACAGCCTACCCCGCTCGCACAGAGAGTTTGAATATCGTTTACTTTATTGGGAATGGCGCAGGTGCTCGTGGGTGTGGATGGGTTGGATATCAGTCCTCCCGTCAGCATCGAGCGCAAGGTAAAATTATAGATTTGGCATTTTTGAAAGAATTCGGCCCCTGGAGGAGGAACGGCAAAACGAATCCTTTTTGTCACCACCTGGGAAGAAGAAGTGGAGGCCTCGTAAGGAAGATGAGGAAAACTCGGTTGGACCCCATCTTCCAGCCATTCCCCTTGGATGGTTTGGATGATTCCAGGAAAGGCGGTGGTCACATAAAGATTATAACCCAAAAATTGCGGTTCTCTGTTGGTGACAAAATACCGAAGGATAAACTCAGGCCTTGGGTCTAGATTGTAATTGAAAACATCCGTTTGAAAATCGTTCGTGATATTGCTATTCACAGCCACGACCGAAAGGATCTGAGGCACACTCGGGGGAACCAGAAACACAAAAGGAGCTACAGGCGTATCTGTATTGATTCCGCACCTAAAAAAAGAGAGAAAAGATATGCAGACAAAGTAAAGTGGATGTAAAGAGGGAAAACGCATTCTATTTCTCGTTTCCCTTCCAAGTTTTCAGGAATTCAATCTATGGGAATCCAAAAAAAATTACTCTTTGTCTCCATTTCACTCATTGGGCTTTTTTTTCTGATCTTACTCGTTATGGGTGGGGAAGATGAGGAAGAAGCTCGTCGCAAAAAAGAAAGAAGTTCGCAGGCTCTTGCCCTATTTGGGGGAGGATCGAACAATCCCAAAGGAACCAATCGGTTAGGAGTCCGCGGCGAAGATGCAGGCTCCATCTTCGATTCCGACTATTACAACGCGGGTGGGATGCGTTATGAAGAAGATGGCAATCTCGCCGGTTCCGAGGCAGGTGAGATGCCTATCAATCCACAAACAGGAAAACCCTATCCTCCGGAAGCCATGCAGGCCTTTGATGAACTTAGGGAACAATTTCCAGATAACGATTTGATTCCGAAGCGTTTGACTCCCGAAGACAAAAAGAAACAATCGGAGTTCAACCAAAAATTATCTAGAGCCACAAACTCTGTGTTTGGTGGATCGCCTAATGCAACAGATATTTCCTTGTACTATAACCATGTGCGTAAACAAGGAAAAGACCGATTGGAGATTATCAACTACTTGATTGAATCCCAAGGGGGAGACGATCCGGAGATGGATAAAAAGTTCCAAGAGATTTTAAAAAATATCCAATACCAAAACGAACAAGTGGAAAAGGAAGCTGCTAATGCCTTTACAAAAGCGGGGCTACCTCCACCCAATTAAGTTTCTTTGGATAGGATGGGATATCGGTAACTGGATTTTGGATCCAGGCCATACTCGTCCAAATGGAACGAGGGGGGAAGCCTCTCTCGTTTCCATTGCGCGGTCATAAATAATTTCTTAAATTTCTTTATGTATCTGAAAAGACTGTCCCCGGTTTCCCAAGGAAATTCTTGTTTTAAACTTTCCAAACAATCTTCCTCAGTTTGTGCTAAAAACACAAGTTTCCTCTCGATGGCTTGTAAGATCGGATAAGGCATAAGGTCTTTTTCATCTTCTTGGTGTTCGGACAAAGGTTTTAATTCCGCTGTGGGTTTGGTATTTCGTAAAGTCCGAATGGAATCTTTTGGTGTAATGAAAAGGTTATTTCCATTTTGGATATCATCCAGCCAGTCCAGTAAAAATTCCTTGCTAACGCCTGCTAGTGGAGCAATCGATCCTGACGAATCTCCGTCCATGGTCGTATAACCCACAGCGGCCTCACTCCGGTTCCCCGTAGATAAAAGTAAATGTTCATTTAGATTGGCCAGTAACCAAACGAGGGGAGAACGAACTCTTGCTTGGATATTTTGTAAAGGCAAATCGTGTTCTTTCCAGTTCAGTGTTTTACCTAGAACCGATTCGATTAGTTCCACAGAGGTTTCCACAGCACGGTCGATGGCAATAGAATAAAATTGACAACCCAGTTCGTCGGCCAAGGCCTTCGCAATCTCTTCCGTTAAAGAGGAATTGTTCTTTGTTTTTTGGTAAATGGTAACGAGTAGGTTTTTTTCCTCAATTCCTAGCGAAGAAAAAATGGAATCCCCATTTTCTCTTTTGGCAATTTCTTTCATGGCCGTGACTAGAAGGGCACAAGTGGCACTATCCGCACCTCCTGAAAGGGAGAGGGTAAATCCTTTTGTTTTGGATTTCCGTAAATAATCAAAGAGTCCGAGGCATACGGCCCTTGTAAATTCTTCATAGAGTGAAAGGGGGAGAGACTCGGAACTCTCTTCTTTTTCTGTTCGTTTGTCTAGGACAGAAAATCCGAAGGTTTCTTTTCCATTTGTATTTATAACAGTATCGATCTGGATTTTTGCAATTTCCTCCATGGAAATTTTTGGTTTCGGATCTCGAAACGAGCGAGCTTTCGCTGCACGAATCTCCATGGGATCGAAAGAGTAGGTGGTCACTTGGAAGGGGGAGAAGGCAAGTCGTGGCCCTTCTTTGACTAAGTTACCAAGGGAGGCAAAAATGGCTCCTCCCTCAAAGATAACTCTACCTGATTCATTTCCCGTAAGATTAGTAAAGACTTGTAGGTTGCACTGGTTTCTGCTCGATTCTGTAAAAATCTGCTTTCGGGTCTTTTGTTTTCCCATCGCAAAATGAGATGCCCCTGGAGAAAATAAAACATCGATTCCATAAAGGCTATAAGAGGTGGCTGGCTTATTTACAGACCAACTGTCTTCACAAATTTCCACTCCAAAATTCCAATTTTGAGTTTGGAAAATAAAGTGTCCAAAGGGAACTTGTTTGCCACCAAAAGTTATGGTTTTGTTTAGGAATTCTGACTCAGAATGAAACCATCGTCGTTCATAGTGTACGCCTGTGTTTGCTAAGTTTAATTTAGGAACAAGGGCAACCACCTTACCACCGTAAAGCACCGCCATACAATTGTATAAAAACGAATCTACAAAAACAGGGAGGCCAACCATAACAATCTGGTTGGGTGCGCGTGTTTTTAGTTGTTCGATGATTTCTTCGGAACGAGTCCAAACGAAGGGATTGTAAAAGCTGTCTTCACATCCATACCCAGAAATAGAAAGTTCAGGAAAGACGATACAGTCAGCATTTTTTGCTTCTGGGCTGCCAATTGCCTTAGAGATTGATTCATAGTTCCCAAGAAAGTCTAGGGGAGTTGTATTCAGTGTAACGGCGGCAATTTTAATTTTTGGCATTAGAGAAAACTCGGTTATAAATCTTATCCGACGCACCTCTGTTTTCTACAACAAAGTTTCGATTTCCTTTTCCCATCTTTTCTCTAAGTATTTTGTCATTGACTAAAAGCTTAAATTTTTGGATAAAATCTGCCTCTGTATCTGCTTCCAACAGTCCACCTAATTCTTGCATAACGATGGCTTCCGGTGCATTCGAAATTTTAGGTCCGGTGATTACAGGAAGGCCTAAGGCAGCCGGTTCAATGGTATTGTGGACACGGTGCGTAAATGCCCCTCCCACATAAGCAAAACTCCCATATTGGTAAGCAAAGGCAAGGATTCCCATCAGATCAAACAGTAAGAATTTGGGCAAAACTTCCCCTTTGGTTAGTTTGGAAAATACTCCCACGGTTCCATATTGTTTTAAAGTAGGAATCCAGGCCCCCATACGATTTGTATCCCATTTATGCGGGAAAATCCAATAATAAGCATCATCGGTATTTGTTTTCAAATATCCAGTAAATCGTTCTTCACAAACCCCATAAGTCGAACCGAGGATGATGGGTTTGTTTTTGTTTAAGAATTCTTGTTGGTCAGAAACAAACTGAGTAAACACTGGGTTTGGGGATTTTGTTTCTAACTTTCCAAGAACGGATTCAAACCTAGTATCTCCTAATACTTGAAAGTCGGTGTTTTCTGCGATAAGACCTTCGAATTCCTTTGCCATCAGTTCGTGGCTCGGATAAATTCCTGAAAGGAAACGAAAGGATGCCTTGGTTAAAGATCTGACAAGTGGATTTTTTCTAGAAGACTGAGAGGACAAACTCGCACAACAAAGATAAGACTTGGTTCCCATCTGAGAGGCCGTTTTGAGGAGATTGGGCCAAGTATCCCAAGCCATCACTAGGAGAACTTGGGGCTTAAAATGAGTAAAGATTCGGTCGTAAACATGGGAGCGATCAAGAGGAAGATAAAAATATAAATCTGCCAGCGGATCGCTAAAGGAAGTCTCTTTTACGGAAGAGGAAAAAACAGATTGGATGATATAAACATTTTTATGTTTTTTGCGAATGGTTTCCGTTAGCGCGCGTGCTTGGTCCAGTTCTCCGACACTTGCTGCATGAAGCCAAACTACAAATTTATCCGCAGGCGTTTTCGAAAAAATTTGGTTAAGAGAATGGTCTCTTTTTTCTAATTCTATGCGGACTGGTTTTAAGAATAAGGAAAGAAGTTTTAAAACTAAATAAAGAGTATGGACTAGGATGTTGTAAAAAAAATATACCATTTAGCGTTTGTTACCCCATGTGTCGTTTACTTCCGATCCAGGGTAGATGAAAGATCTTTTATCTATGACAAAACTCAAATTGTCAAAGTATAAATGGAACTCTCCTTTCTTTTGTGAAGTTAGGCTTTTCAATCGAAAGCAAGCAAAAGAAATCGGGAAAGACA
This sequence comes from Leptospira abararensis, assembly GCF_016918735.1. Classification (GTDB taxonomy): domain Bacteria; phylum Spirochaetota; class Leptospiria; order Leptospirales; family Leptospiraceae; genus Leptospira_A; species Leptospira_A abararensis. The sequence continues at coordinate 119,672 of NZ_JAFFPR010000022.1, read as the reverse complement.
TGGATTGGATGAGCCTTGTGTTTTCTTTTGGTAAGTTGATTTTAAATTCCAGTCGCCTCCATCCCACAAAATTCAAAGTTCCCAAATCAAAATACAAATCCTTGGATTTTTTTTGAGAAAGCCCCATACTCAAATTGATGTGGTGGCCTTCTGAATACACCCAAAGGATTCCCTGGATGGGCATTCCCAGTGGGAGAAGGATGGGTTCTTTGGGTCTCACTTCCCAATGGTCAAGTCTTGGATTTTCCACGTAACTTTGCAAAAGAAAACTCGTCTGGTTTTGCAGGTTTGTATAACCCGCTTCTTTGAGAATCGTTGCCTCTTGTAAAAATGCTTCGGATTTAGGGACGGAGGCGGCAAATTGAGTGACGGCCAAAAAAGAATCCACTCGGTAAAAATCCCAGGGCCTTTCTCCTTCAAAGTCTTCCACAAGGAAGAGAAGGTAACTCGAATCAATGGTAAGTGCAGATTTTAAAATTTGGACTCGGCCGGCTTCATCCGGGTCATGGGGCCTCGGAAGAGACAAAAGACCGGAAATCATGAGGAGGAAACCCAAAGAGAATGTGATTTTTTTTGTAGTTTTCATGATTTCTCACTTTTCGAAAGACCAAAAACGTGTACTCTATTCTTATCAAAGGAAAGGAATCCGCACGTCATGGGCCGCCGCGACAATTTGAAAATACTCACAACTGCCATTCTAGTGGTCCTACTTCTTTCATCGTTCATTTTTGCATTTATCTATAGAAACGAAATTTACCAAAAGCTCCAAACCATCGGAAAAAACAGAGATGCGGAGATGGTGGATCGGGAAATTGAAAGAGAACCAACAGGAATCCCTGCACCTAAAGAAGACTTAGTCAAAAATGATGGCAAAGATTCAGTCGGGGATCGTTCTAAACTTCCCGAATTGCCTAGTTTAGATGATATGGAACCGGAAACGGAACGTCCTCGTTCTGTTTCCGTAGCAGCATCTACCAAATCAAAAGACAAAACAGATCCATCCTCACGTTTGCAGGAAAAGTTAGACCAAGTGGAAGAGTCATTTTCTCCCACAGAAGAAACTAAAAAAACAAAGAAATCTTCTCCAAAAGAAGAACAGATTCCTGAAGGAACGGAATCCACTTCTTCCACCAAACAACCAAAAGTCGATACACAAGATTCTGTAAAACTTTCTAAAAAAGTAGACTCTAAAGTTTCTAAACCTTCTAAGGCTTTATCACAACAAAATCGTACAAAAAAATACAGTTCTGCAACCGAAAAGAGACAAGGAACCAAATCAAAAAAATCATCTTATTCCCAAAAGTCGCAAAAGAACCATTATGAGGAAACAGGATCTTCCACCATGGAAGTTCGGATGCGCACCGTGGAACAAAAACTTTCTACGCAAAACGATCGAAATGAAAAACGATTTGTTGAGATCGAACGTCGCATTGAGTCTTTAGAAAAAGCGTTAGCCAAGTAATCGTGTCCGATTACGGTTCTTTGTATTTCTCCATCCAAAACTCTCTAAAGGATTTGTATCCGAAGAGATCTCCCCAAGTCATTGCTGTTTCCAAAACCAAACCCTATGAAGTGGTGCGGGAGGCCTATTTACAAGGTATCCGTGAGTTCGGTGAAAATTATATCCCCGAAGCTATCACTAAATTCACAAAACTAAAGGAAGAGTTTCCCGAATCGGCAAGTACGGTCCATGTTCACCATATTGGTCCTGTCCAATCAGGAACCTTGCGGAAGTTATTCGGCATTTTTTCTCATACACATGGCGTGGGTAGTATCTCTACCTTAAAGGAACTTCTCAAACGTGCCGAAAAAGAAAAAACAATCATTCGTTATTTGATTCAAACCAATCTCACTGAAGAAAACACAAAACATGGGATGGGATTTGAAACCCTACGTTCCATGAAAGAAACTTTGCAAAGTTACCAAAATGAATTTTGTATTTGGGAAGGGTTTATGGGTATGGGTCCCTCTACGGGCGATTGGGCCCAAACAAGAGAAGTGTTTTCACTCCTCGCAGAATTACGAGATACTTACTTTCCCGATAAAAAACTTTCTATGGGAATGAGTGGTGATTATGAACTCGCAGCCGAGTTAGGATCCGACTATTTGCGGATCGGATCAAAGATTTTTGGAGAAAGGAATTATGCAAAGGAATCCATTTGAAACTGTAGGAATTGTGGGACTGGGAAAGATGGGAGCGGCGATTGCGGCAGCTCTTGTAAAAAAAGGAACCAAGGTGGTGGGATTTGATCCGAACCTAAAGGAGTCTCCTGTTGGTGGGGTTACAATTGTGAATACACTCGAGGTCCTTAGTAAAGAAGCGGAAGTGATCGTGATTGCGGTAAAACCAAATCTTGTTGTTTCCGTTCTAAAAGAATTTTCAAAACCATCTACCTTTGTTTCGATTGCGGCCGGAATTTCTTTTTCGCAAATTTCGGTAGCCGTTCCCCAGGGATCTCAAGTTGTTCGAGTGATGCCAAACCTACCACTGGTTTCTGAACGAGGGGCCCTCGCGTACTTTTGTGAAGATGGGGCAGCACTGAGCGTAGAACGATTGTTTTATGGAATGGGCACCACCATTCGAGTGGCAAAAGAATCGTTAATGGATGCAGTGACTGGGCTTTCCGGGTCCGGGCCGGCTTATGTTTTAACTTTTTTACAGGCACTGGCGGAAGGGGGACTGCAAGAAGGTTTGAGTTATGAAGAATCTTTATCCTTAGCAATGGAGACCATCGAAGGAACTTTAGTGTATTTTAAAACGCTAAGAAAGGAAGATAATAACCTGCATCCTATGGAAGTGAGAAATTGGGTAACTTCTCCTGGAGGAACTACCATTCATGGACTGGATGCTTTGGAAAGGGGAGGATTCTCAACCGCCGTCAGAGATGCAATCAAAAGAGCGACGGAGAGAAGTAAGGAATTAGGGAAAGGATAATAACGGTTGCGCGGACAGGATTCGAACCTGTGGCCTTTGGGTTATGAGCCCAACGAGCTACCAGCTGCTCCACCGCGCGGTATAAAACCATTGTTTTAAAGATTGGTAAATTGTCAACGTAAACATTATGAAAACTTCTCTATTTTCTCCTGAATGGAAATTTATCGATTTCCGCCAAAATCTTACTTTACAGTAGTCAAAAAAGACGAATGATTCCTATCTTATACAGAATTCTGGCGGTGCGTTTTGTCTTTTAAAGAAAACACTGATATCGTTTTTGAGCATTACGAAAAAAAAATTTACGACCAAAAACAACTACTGGAAATCTCTCGTGCCCTGAATTCCACGCTAGACTATAAATATTTAATTGATGCCATTCTAAATATTTGTTTGGCGCAGTTGCAGACTCTCCACGCAGCTATGTACTTAGAACCAGAGATCGACTTAGGGTTGTTCAAATTAGAACCCCAGTCCATCAAAGGATTTGAGTTAAGTTCGGAGGAACAGAACTACGAAATCAAAATCGATAGTCCCCTCATTCATTATTTTGAAGAAAAACCCAAAGCCATCACCATGGATCAAATCCTGCAGATGGATTCTTTGAAGTCTATTTCTGATATTACTTATCTTCGTAAGATGGGGGCAGAGATCCTTGTCCCACTGAATGCTAAAGGTAAAGTGAATGGTCTCCTTGTCCTCGGTGACAAAATGACTTCCGAAGAGTTTTTGGAAGATGAAAAAGAATTTATGACCACCCTTGCGAACCTTGCAGGGATTGCTGTGGATAACGCTCGTTTGTATGAGTTGGCCACAGTGGATATGATGACAGGGCTTAAGATCCATCACTACTTCCAAACCAAACTCAAAGAAGAAATGGATCGTTGTCGTAAAAAAGGAACCAAACTTTGTTTGCTTTTTACTGACGTGGATCATTTCAAAAGTTTTAATGATACCTATGGCCACCAAGCAGGGGACGTGGTTCTGATTGAAGTCGCAAAACAAGTGATCAATGCGGCCCAGCGCCATCACATTCCTGCAAGATACGGTGGAGAAGAGTTTTGCCTTGTGATGCCGGGAGCTACGGAAGAAGAGGCAATGGTGAAAGGGGAAGAGATCCGAAAGGCTGTCGAATCCATGGTTGTCAAAAATCCCAATGATGGAACTGACCTTAAGGTGACTTTGTCTGTGGGAGTATCCAGCTTTCGAACCACCGATAGAAACAATAAAGATCTAATTGAAAGGGCCGACAAAGCCCTATATCAGGCAAAACATTCTGGTAGAAACCGCACAATTTGTTATAAAGATTAGGAAATTTGCCGATGGGTAGAGTATGGCAGAGCCGGCATACCTACTCAACGACCTCTCACCATCGGTTCCTTCCGATGTATATGAATCCATTCGTAATCGCGCCCTGGGTCTTTCTTCGTATGATTTCCAACCTTACTCTTGTTTTATCGAATACAAGACTAAGGATACAATCACGGGGATTGAATATCGTGATTGTATTGTAGATTACACCAGATGCCCCAATTCTCGCTGTATCAAAAAACTAGTGTAGTTCTTGTTTTTTTCTATTTTTGGGCTTGTATCCCAGGCCCTGTGCGCTCCCACCAAACTCCTGTTCCTTATAAGTTCCCAACAACCAAAACTTTACCACCCCATACAACCATAACTGTCATCGATGAGGGAAGCCATCTTCTGCTTTTGGGAGCTGAGTCCCAGGGGAAAAGTTTTTCTTTTTTATGGGATACTGGATCCGATTTGAGTTTTTATGAATCACCAACATCGGAAGAAAAATCGGAATTCCGATTGGGTGGTGGTCCGCAGTTTACTTTGAAAAATAAAAAAGGAATTTTACCGCAATCCATTCCTGGCCTCCTGGGCCTTGATTTTTTCCGAGACAGTTGTATCTTTTGGTTTGGAGAAGAATTAAAACTTTTTTCTGGGGATTCTCCTTTTTGTGAACACCCGGATGCTTACCTATCTACCGATCTGAAACTTCTGCATACGAAAAAGAAAGGGGATCACTACTATGTACAATTCGAGTATCCCGAGGGTCATTCCTCTTTTGGGCTTATTGACACCGGGTCTTCCTTAAACCTTCTGCCGAGTGGCCCAAATGACCGGTTTCTTGGAGAAAAGAAGGTATTTCTTGCTGGCAATAAGATCAAAACGGCAATCCAGAGGGAATCGGCATCAGTTTTGTATTTAGTGGCTAAGTCCGGGATTAGAGAAGAATACAAACAAGTCCAGTTCCTCACCGGAATTTCACTTGAGAATTTCCATTTGCCAGGGGACAAGGATAGGGAAGAGGTTTGGGTGATCGGTCTCGACATACTTCGGACACGTCCTTTGTTTTGGGACTTCGTCCGTGGCCGTGTGGGAATCGTTCGCACCAAAAACTAAGGTGAAAGAAAAAGAAAAAATCATAGTGGCGATGAGTGGTGGGGTTGATAGCGCTGTGGCCGCAGGACTTCTGATGGAAGCCGGTTACGATGTGATCGGTGTGAACCTACGTACTTGGGAATATGAAGCTCCTGCCTGCGATACCACTAAAAAATCTTGTTGTTCTCCTGAAGACATTCGTGATGCAAGAGACGTAGGTCTTTCTTTGAATATTCCATTTTACGTAATTAAAATGGAAAAGGTGTTTGGAGAGCGAGTGATCGATCGTTTTATTAATGATTATAAAGATGGTAGGACACCGAATCCTTGTGTGGAATGTAACACCTTTGTCAAGTTTGGTGCTCTTTTTGAACAAGCAAAAACTTTAGGTATAGAAAAGATTGCAACGGGTCATTACGCTCGTGTCATCGAAGTGGATGGTCGTTTCGCCATTCGCAATGCTGTGGATATGAAAAAAAACCAAACGTACTATTTGTACGGATTGTCCCAAGAAAATATAAAAAATACGGTTTTCCCTTTGGGTGAGATGGATAAGGCTGAGGTGCGTGAAATAGCAAAACGTATGGGCCTACCCGTTGCCGAAAAACCAGAGTCTCAAGAAATTTGTTTTATTCCTGAAAATGATTATAGGTCTTTCCTTAAAAAAAAGGGGATGGAGTTCACTCCTGGATTTTTTAAATTGGCTTCCGGTCAAATCATTGGCAAACACCAAGGAAAAGAAGGATTCACCATTGGCCAAAGGAAAGGCCTTGGAATTGCTTGGAAAAATCCTCTTTATGTTTTATCCATTGAAGATGATGGAACTGTGGTCCTTGGAGAAGAAGAAGAAACTGTATCTGAATCTTTCGTTTTAGAAGAAATCACCTATCAAGCACTTACCCCGATGGAAGTGGGTGAAACAAAAGAAATGAAAGTGCAAATCCGCTACCGCAGTGCGCCTGTTCATTGTTTGGTGACTTCCCTTGGAAATACTTGGAAGGTCGAATTTTTAGAAGATGTAAAAAGTGTCACTCCGGGACAATCGGCGACATTCTATCCAACGAATGGGGATTATCTATATGCTGGCGGAATCATCCAAAAAGGATCCATCACAAGAAAGGTAAAAAAGAGTGAGGTTTTGTTAGAGGTGGAGAGTCTTACCATTTGAAATCGGTAGAAGGTAAAACAATCCTCATCATTGGTGGGGGGTTGTTGCAAGTTCCCATCATTCAAACCGCAAAAACCATGCGACTACATACTGTGGTTGCCGATATGAATCCGTCTTCTATCGGATTTCAAATTGCTGACGAAGCCATCCTTATGTCCACAAAGGATGTAGAGGGGATGGTTCGGGAGTCAAAAAAGTTTGCACAAAATTCTCAAATACACGGAGTGATTACTGCCGGCACAGATGCGAGTATGACAGTGGCTGCAGTGGCTTCTGCCTTACAACTTCCTGGAATTCGTTTTGTGGATGCGGAAGCAGCATCTAACAAAGTAAAGATGCGCCAAAGACTAAAGGAATTTGGAATGCCCATTCCTCGGTTTGCCGCAGTTTGGTCTTTGCAAGATGCGAAAGATGCACTTGATTCTTTGACTTTTCCCCTTGTGATGAAACCTGCAGATAATATGGGAGCACGGGGTGTGATCAAAGTCACAAACAAAGATGACCTTCCCACTGCATTTCGTCATGCCAAACGGTTTTGTCCGACTGGGGAGTTGATTTTGGAAGAATACATGGAAGGCCCTGAACTTTCCGTTGATGCTTTGGCTTTCCAAGGTCAGATCCGCATGACGGGAATTGCCGACCGAATCATCGAAAGGGAACCCTATTTTATTGAAGTTGGGCATAACATGCCTTCTGCGATGTCCAAAGAAGTTTTGGGGGAGGTGGAACGAGTGATGGCTGGGGGAATGCGGGCTCTCGGAATTCATTTAGGTGCTGGTAAGGGCGATATCAAAGTTACGAAAGATGGCGTAAAAATAGGTGAAATTGCCGCAAGACTCTCTGGTGGATTTATGTCTGCCTTCACTTATCCTTTGTCCACAGGTGTGAATTTAAACCGTGCTGCCCTTCTTATTTCTCTCGGAGAAACCCCTGATAATTTAGATCCTGTTTTTAACCGAGTATCCATCGAACGTTCGTTACTTTCCAGATCGGGGAAGTTGCTATCGATTGCTGGAGTGGAAGAGACAAAAAAAATCGATGGAGTTTCTGAAGTTTTTATCCAATCCAAACCGGGCGATATAATCAAAGAACCTACAAATAACATTGATAAGTCGGGTCATGTCATCATTGTTGCAGACAATTTAAAAGATGCAGAACTTGTTTTTGAAAAGGTAAAAGATACCATTCGATTTGAGGTAGATGAACAGTTTTCCATTACTGAAAAAGAAATAGGTGACCAAGCAAGAATTCGGTTTGGTAAAGATATTTGTTGGGTTTGTAAACAATGTGATGGGACCAATTGTGCCTCAGGAATCCCCGGAATGGGTGGGGTGGGTCGAATGGAGACCTTCCAGGACAATAGCGAGGCTCTTGCCGAATATTCGATTTTGCCAGGTTATATCCGAGAGCATGTCGTACCTGAGATCCAAACTAAGTTTCTAGGTTTTGATTTAAAAACTCCAATTATGGCTGCTCCTATGACCGGGGTGGGAACCAATATGAACTTTGTGATGACGGATGCGGATTATGCAAATCTGGTAGTTCGTTCCTTTGTTCAAAATGGAAGCCTTGCTTGGCTTGGAGATGGTGCTTCTCCTGAAAAATACAAAATCATGTTAGAGGCATTAAAGAAGTCATCTGGAAAAGGAATTTTAATTTGTAAACCTAGGGAAGATGAATCGATGTTGATGGATCGTTTTTCAGAGGCAGAAGCGGACGGAGTGTTCGCTCTTGGAATGGATATTGATGCTGTGAATTTCAAAACCATGGTACAAAAGAATTTATCCAGTATTACTAGACCTTTAGAACGTTTGGTTCGGCTGAAAGAAAAAACCAAGTTACCTTTTATTCTGAAAGGGATTATGAATCCAGAGGATGCGAAACTGGCCCTAGAAGGTGGGTTTTCCGCCATCGTGGTTTCCAATCATGGCGGAAGGGTTTTAGATGGAATGCCGGGAACAGCCCGTGTACTTCCGAAAATTGCTGAGATTGTGAAAGGAAAAATTCCACTTCTTGTGGATGGTGGCATTCGTTCGGGAATGGATGTTTTTAAAATGTTAGCTCTTGGTGCTGATGCGGTTCTTTTGGGACGACCCGTAGCCATTTCCCTAGTTGGTGGGGAAGATGCGGGAATTCGTTTTCTTTTACAAAAATATTCGGAAGAACTAAAACAATCAATGAGTGTTACCGGAGCCAAAACTTTGGTGGACATCAAGCGATCTATGTTGCTTCATAAACTTCACGGTTGACTATGGATAAGGAAATCAAAGACCCCGAAGGTATTTTAAAGGTAATCACCGCACTGTTCGGTAAACTTCCGGCATACATTTTCAATTTGGACAAAGAATATCCAGTAAAGATCATTGCCTTAAAAAATAAAGCCCTCATCATTAATACTAATCTAAAATTTCCAACTAGAGATCGAATCTTATCTGTTGTCCATAATGGTAGTAAGTTTTTAGCACATTTTATTGTGGCTGGTGGCGATGGAAACGGAATCGAGATTTTAACACCTGTTAAAATCAAAATTACCGCTGCATCAAGACAAGGAGCCAGGGTGGAAGCAAGTCAAATCCAAACAGGAATGGTTGTTTCTAATATCATCAACGTAAATGATGTTTCCAAAGCCATTGGATTTGATGATAAAAAAGTGGATACCATCCTTCTTGCCTACAGAGCCAAACTCACCAAAGCTTTCCCTTTATCTTCTATTTTTTTTGCCGGCCGTATGGACAACCGCCTGCGACTCATGCACCACTATGATAAAGATATTTTTATCATAGATCGTAAGGAAAAATCATCAGCTTCCGCAGATTTTTTTCCATTTGATGAGTATTTAAGAATTTTCGATAGTTCTAAGATTCCAGACACCTACACTTCAGAAATCTGTGTTCCCATTAAGTATAAAGGTTATGTACATCTTGGTTATGTGCAGGTTTTAGCAGAAAAACCTCTCGATTTCGAAATTTATAAACAAATCCAAACTTTCTCCAATGCGGTCAGTCGTGATATTATTAGTACTGGTGTTTTCCAAGAATCACGTGATGTCTGTCAAGTGATGGACTTAAGTATGGGCGGTATCAGTTTTATCCATGCACCTTCTCGATCCTTTTCTAGATCAGTGACTTTGAATGGAACGATTTTATTTGATTTAAGTCTAGAAGAGGGAAAACGAGTTACGATCCGAGGAATCATAAAAAATATCCGTAACCAAGAAACGAACTTCCGAGTTGGTTGCCAGTTCTACAACCTAACAGAGAAAGATTTAGAAATTCTCGGGGCTTATCTGGATGCTGGAAAACCGGAAGAAGAGATTACTCCTCTTAGTGAATCGAACTCGTCGGAGGAGCCGCCGATCGAATCATCGGAATCAGAGGCAGGTGATGAGCCCACCGTTGTGGGGACTCCGGATGAACCTGGGGATCCTTTTGGTGGAGCGATGGATGATGATTTTTCTTCGGATGAGCCCATCACCGAATCCTAAGGAATGACTGTCTACAAGTCATTGATTCGTTATCCCTATACGGGTAAGACGGTCTATTTTTTCCTAACCACTAAGTTTCCTTACCATGAACCAGAAGAATGGATCTTCTTACTGGAAGCAGGTCGAGTCAAAGTCCAAGGCATCGTAGCCACTCCCCATTTGGTTCTAAAGGAAGGAGATACCTTAACCTATGAACCTATCCCAGGCCGGATCGAAGAACCCGAAGTTGATACAAATTATACCATCCTCAAGGAAACAGAGGACTTTCTCTTTGTGGACAAACCGGGAAACTTGCCAATGCATCCGGCCGGCAGATACCGCACAAGGACACTGCTCAATCTTTTGGAGAAAACTTACTCCATAGCGATTCCAGTGCATAGGCTCGATCGGGAAACTTCAGGTATTGTGATCTTTGCCAAAACAGAAGAGGGCCGCACCTGGCTCCAAAAGAAATTTGAATCAAGAGTTGTGAAGAAAGAATACCTGGCTGTGGTTCGAGGTTATTTTCAAAAGGAAGTTACCCTTGAGGGTTTTATGGGAAAGGATTTGGATTCTGCGATTCGTAAAAAAATGAAATTTTCATCATCCGAATTTGCAGATGCCAAGTCAGTCTCAACAAGTTTTATCCCCTTAAATTTCAATGAGTCACAAAATATTAGTTTGGTGCTTGTGCGACCCATTACCGGAAGGATCCATCAAATTCGAGCGAGTTTTCTTTATCTAGGATTTCCAATCCTTGGGGATAAATTGTATGGCCCAAGAGAGACAATGTTTTTAGATTTTGTGCAAACGGGACTTACTAATTCCTTACTTGCGGAACTTGGCTTTGAACGCCAACTTTTACATGCACATAGCATTAGTTATCTGGACGATCGGGTTGGTGAAGAAGTTCGCATCAAAGCAAATCCACTTGCAGAGATAGAATCCTTCTTCCCGAATTATAAAGACTATGTCCCATAGGTTTTAATAAAAATCCAACTTAAAGAACGCCTTTCCTCCGATCTTTCTATAAAGAGAGAGGAGGCTTTTGCAAAGGATGGCAGGAGCAGGCAGACTATTAAAGGATTCCGATAAGATTGTATTTGGTGAGTTTTGGACTGCAAAACAACGCCAAGGACATCCGATTCATCATACCGTAAGTTATAGAGCATCATTTAAGCCGGAACTTCCTTCTTTCTTTATGAAGGAATTTTTAAAAAAGAAAAACAGGGTCGTATATGATCCGTTTGGTGGTCGAGGTACTACTGCCATTCAAGCCAATATTGAAGGGCATGTGGCAGTTCATAATGACATCCATCCTTTATCTATTTTTCTTGCAAGTGCGAGGCAGTATGTGCCAAGGCTTGAGGATTTAGAAAAGAAGTTAAATTCCTTGGATTTAGATGCAGAAGTGGAGGATGATCCTTTTGATGTGAATCTCCTTCCTTTTTTTCATCCCAAAACTCTAAAGGAAATTAAAAACTTAAAGAAATGTATGGCAGAAGATCCGTCTGTGGAAATGAAATTCATTGCTCTTATCGCCTTGTCTAGGTTACATGGGCATAGCACTGGATTTTTTTCTGTGTATACTTTTCCGCAAGTTTCGATACCTCCAGAAGCTCAGGCAAAAAATAATATCAAACGTGGCCAAATTCCAGACTATCGGCCAATCAAACCAAGAATCTATCAAAAGATGAAACGTGATTTGGCACTTCCCATTCCACCGTTTTATCATGAATTTTCAAAAAACAATTTGTATTCACTGAATTCTGCTAATTCTGTTCCCAACTTAGAATCGGAATCTGTGGACTTGATTGTAACTTCTCCACCTTTTCTTGATAAGGTGGACTATGAAGGTGACAATTGGTTGCGACATTGGTTTTTAGACATTCAAAAATCAAAAGATAGAAAACTTAGTATCTTTAGTAATTTGAACGATTGGAATGAGTTTATTCGTTCTACTTTAAAAGAATCAGCAAGGGTTCTAAAAAAAGGTGCCTACATGGTTATGGAAGTAGGCGAAGTGAAAAAAGGAAATTCCATACTCTATTTGGATGAAGATGTGGTGAGGATGGCAGAGGGGACTGGGCTTAGTTGGAATAAAACCTTTGTTCATACGCAAAGTTTCACAAAACTTTCGAACTGTTGGCAAGTTTCCAATAACGAAAAAGGCACAAATTCTAATCGTTGCGTGGTTTTAAGGAAAGTTTTATAAGTCTAATCTTTGTATGAAACAAATTCAAGTTTTTGCCTTATTCTCTTTTTTGTTTTCTTTGGGATTTGTGAATGGCAGTGGTTTTGTAAGTGGGTTGTCAGCGGATCCTTTGGATTCGCACCCCATTGAAATTTCTATTAAACAAAAATCACCGGGAAAGTATGATTTAGAATTGTTTTTACCAAAAGACTTTGGGTTCCAAATGGAAGCACCCCATAGAATTTTCCTATCTGGTACAGAGGGACTTAAGGTTTTGAATGCAGATTTAAAACTAAAGGGGCCGGTTCACCCAAAAAAACCAGAATATTTTGAATACTTAAAACCCTTAACCTTCCAAGTGGAAGGTAAGGGGAAGTTACAATTAGATGCAAAGTTGTTTTATTGTAACTTTGTGAAAAACATTTGTATACCAGCTAAAGTTAACAAATCGTTTTCTATTTAAGTTTTAGATCATTCTAAGTCTTTAGTCACAAGGCGTTTCAGGTTGGATTTTTGAATTTGGTATAAGAAAAAATACCTTCCTCCAACAGAAACGTTTTTATCGACAATTTTTCCTTCTTTAGAAATTTCACGAAGTTCTTTTCTTCCCTTATCAGAAAGATTGGGGATGGTATATGTTTTCAATAAGTTGAGAGACTTTTGTTCAGCAATGGTCTTTGCTTCTTCCGCTCGTGCTGATTCTGTATCCAAAACACTCGATACTGCTACTTGGAACAAAGTCTCAGAAATAAATCCTTCCTTTGCTTTTGTAAACTCGAGAATGACTTCGTTTTCTGTATCTTTGGCCTGTGGCACAACTTCTTTGGTTTCTTTGGATTTACAATTCCAAACGAGGGTAACAATAGCGAAAGAAAGGATAATCCTTGTTAAAGTTTTGTTCATTTACAATTTCCTAGGTTCTGAAATGGGAGTTTTCTCCACACGTTCCATTAATTTAGGTTGGATGTTGCGGAATAGGAAAGCACATTTTGTACGATCTGAGTAATCTTCTTTGTATAGGGTAAGACCATCAAAGAACCAAGCAAAGTTGTGTAAGTTTTCAACAGGGTTGTCTTTTTTCGCTTGGGGATTCCCCCTAACTTCGTCTAGGCTCTGTCCGATACCCTGAGTTTGCGATGAATTTGTAGCGGTTTGGCCTTGGGTGGATTGGGGACTTTGTTGGGCAGTGGTGGGTGATGCGGGTGTGGACGCTGTGGCACTAGTGGTGGCTGTTGTAATTTGTGGGGCGTTGGTTATGAGCCTAGTTTGCCTGTCTTTTCCTTCAAGAGATTTTGAATATTCTTCTATACCCTCTCCGAACTTATGTTTTTGTCTTTGGACTTGGAGAAGGTAAGGTAAACTTAAAGACTCTCTTTCGATAAAGGCTCTCTGTTTGCAGTCTTTTCTGCGAGCTACCCCCGAAACTTCTTTGAAAGTAACAGGGATTTCCACTTTGATTTGAAAAAATTCTCGAGAGATAAAACCAACATCAGTTTCATTTTGCAGGGCGCGTTCCACGTAACTTGGGTCTGCAATCGTAAAGAGGCGGCAGGAACAAAAGAGGCTTAAAATTAGAAGTTTACGAACCATTTCCACCTTCAAGACTAGTAGATGATGTCGAAATTACGAATCTTTTTCCTTTGTTTCTTACTACAATTTTTACCTCTTTTTTCCCAGGACCAATTTTTTGGAACCTCCGAATCTCAATTTCGTGAAAAGATAAAAACCATTCATTTAGAAAATGGCCTCACTGTTGTGCTGATGAATCGGGGAACATCGCCCACCGTGGCTTTGTACATCAAATTCCTTGTGGGAGCCGTAGATGAAACGCCAGAAGAAGCCGGGACGGCCCACCTTTTGGAACATATGCTCTTTAAGGGAACAAAGAATGTGGGAACCACTGATTTTGATAAAGAAGAAAAATACCAAAAACAAATCGAAGTTTGGGGAACAGAGCTAGATGATCTCAAACTTAAAATTCGAGACCTCACCACACGGGGAGAAACCATCCCACCATCTTTACAAAAACAGGTCGAAACCTTAAATCGAAGGTTAAAAAATCTCATCCAACTCCAAGACGCATTTATTGTTAAAAACGAAGATTCTTATATTTATGAACAAAATGGAGAAGTTGGGTTCAATGCTTATACTTCACAAGATGTCACGAATTACCAAATCCAACTTCCCAATAACCGAATCGAAGTTTGGGCAAAGATTGAATCCGACAGATTAAAAAATCCTATCTTAAGAGAATATTATACAGAAAGAGATGTTGTGATTGAAGAACGTAGGATGCGCACTGACGATAGTGGAGCAGGTGTTTTGCGGGAAAAATTTTTCTCTTTGGCTTTTGAAAGCCATCCGTATAGAAAACCGGTAATTGGATATTCCACAGGCCTTCCCTTTTTAAAAATAGAGGATACCAAAGCATTTTTTCAAAAACACTACACACCAGATCGAATGGTGATCTCCATTGTGGGACAAATTGATTTTGAAGAAACCGAATCAATCATTCGTAAGTATTTCTCTGATCTAAAACCTGGTAAACCGAGACCTACTTATAAAGTGGAAGAAAAATCTTTTCCTGGGGAAAAAAGATTCAAAGTCTATCACCCTTCGGGAAGTCAGATGATGGTGGGTTGGCTAAAACCACCCTATCCCCATAAGGATAATTCTTCCTTTGATGTATTGTCAACGATACTGACCTCAGGTACAGGTTCAAGGTTGTACAAACGTCTTGTATTGGAAGAAAAACTGGCAGTGAGTGTGGGAGCCGCCAACGGATATCCAGGAGAACGATACCAAAATTATTTTGTATTCTTTATTAAACCCAAAGAGGATGCCAAACCAGAAGTGATCGAAAAAATCATTTGGGAAGAACTGAATAAAATTAAAGAAACTGGAATTCCAAAAGAGGAGTTAGATAAAGTAAAAAACCAAATGGTTTCCGATTTTATTAAAACCTTGGATGAAAATGGAAGCATTGCTGATCTTCTGAGTTATTATCAGTTGTTATATGGGGATTGGACCGGGCTTTTTCGCCAATATTCTTCCATTATGAAGACCACATCAAATGATATCCAAACACTGATTCCCACTTATCTTTCTAAAGATAAAGTCGTAGTGGGTGTATTGGAAGATGTAAGGAAAAAATCAGAATGAAACGTATTTATTTATATATTTTTTTAGCTGTTGTTTCTAATCTCTCGGCTCGGGAGATGGGGGAGTTTGTTCGGGATTTAAAATTCAAACCATTGGAGTTTGAAGTCCCGAAAATCACTTCAGTAGAACAACCATCAGGTGTGGAAGTATTCTCTTTAAAAAATGCAGAGTTCCCGATTGTGTATGCGGATATCTATGTTTATCATGGAAAAAAACATTTGAGGAATCGGTCTGTCGAAATTGCCAGATTATTAGAAGATAGTTGGGAACTGTCCGGATCGGCCACATTTCCGAAAGAGAAGTTTTTAGAAACACTCGAGTTCTATGGAGCGTCTTTTTCCGTTTCTATCGATTATGAAAAAACAATATTTAGCATTGCTTACCTGAAATCCACAGAGAAGGAAGTCCTTCCTGTTTTGGAGTCTTTCTTTAGGGAACCGAATTTAGATGAGTCTTTGATGGCAACCACCAAAGGAAAATTAGGTGAAGAAATTAAACGTAGAAATGATAACCCTACGGCACTTGGATCGAGAAAAGCAAAGGAAGCTTTGTTTCGTGGAACCATTGCAGGAACTTCTATGCAGCTTTCTTCTTTGGAATCCCTGAAACTCGCTGATCTTGTCCAATTCCAAAAAGAAATCTTACAAGAACCCAAAAGAAGGTTCCTTGTGACTGGTGATTTTGATCTGAAGTCCTGGGAGAAATTCTTTCCGAAGTTGGCAGAAGGATTAAAAACACAGGACTTTGAACTCATTACTCCATCTATCTTGTCTGAGAACGTAAAAAAAGAAGGAAAGGATATCCGTTTGGTGGTCAAAGATGTAAACCAAACATTTATTTCTATGACTGGTGTCCTCCCCGAGCATAACCATCCCGATTTTTATGCCATTCAAGTTTTGAATTATATCATTGGGGCTGGTGGTTTTAACTCTTATTATATGAGAGAGATTCGAAACAACCGAGGTCTTGCCTATTCAGCTGGAAGTAATACCGAGTTCCAAGAAAACTATGGGACCATTCAATTCTTTGCGATGACAAAAACGGAATCTGCAAAAGAAGTTCTCTCTCTTATGCGAGAACTCATCCAACCAAAACTCATTGACTCTTTAACAGAAGAAGAACTGGTTCGTGCTAAAAACGCTATCATCAATCAGTTTGTATTTCAATTTGAAGATGATAAACGAACTCTCGCAAGCGAAGTGAGAAGGCGTGACCATAAAATGCCAGAAGGATACTTACAAAACTTTAGGAAAGAAATTGATCGATTGACTCTCTCAGATTTAAAAAAAGTGGGTAAACTTTACTTCCAAACTGACAAGTTGATTGTTACCGTTGTGGGACCCAAAACTTTGGAATCTTCCTTTCGGGGATCAGTAAAAGTAATAAATCCGGAAGATTGATGTTAACTGCTAGTTTCGAATACAAAGGAACCAAATTTGAAGGTTTGTCTGAAGGGGGAATTCGGACTTCTATCATTTGTCCTTCTCTTGACTTTATGTTTGATTTTGGGTTTATCAATCCTGATAAAATCCATATCGGAAAAATTCTATTATCGCACGCCCATCTGGATCATTCTTGTGGAATCCCTTACTATGTGTCTCAAAGAAGTCTTCGTAAACTTCCGGTTCCGAAAATTTACCTTCCCAAATCTTTAGAACCCAAGATGTCACAAATTTTAAAACTGTATTCCGAAATTGAAGATTTTGATTATGATTGCGAACTTGTTGGTCTCGAGTTTGGGGACAGGGTGGATTTAAAGCCGGGTTATTTTTTTAGGCCTTTGGAAAGTTTTCATAGAGTTCCTTCGCAAGGTTATACGGTCTATGAAACCAAACGGAAGTTGAAGAAGGAATGGACGAGCCTCAGTTCCGAAGAAATTCGAAATAAAAAAGATTTAGGCGAAGATCCTACAGAAGAAATTTCAGTTCCCTTTGTTTCCTTTTCTGGAGATACAAAAATTGAATATGTATTAGAAAACGAAGATGTTCGTAAAAGTAAAATTCTTTTTATGGAATGTACATACTTCTGCGATAAAAGAGATGTGAGCCGCGCTCGGGAATGGGGTCATACCCATTTTGATGAAATCATTGCACATGCATCCGCATTTGAAAACGAAGCCATTGTTCTCATCCATCCTTCGAAACGTTATAGTTATCGCGAGTTAAATGATCTGGTCCGAAAAAAAGTTCCCCCAATTCTTAAAGACCGACTTTCTCTTTTTTTACCTCCCAAAAAATGAAACCAAGGCCAAGTATTTATATTCCAGAATTAGAATCTTATATAGATTTTAATTTGGTGTACAAACCAAATCCCATATTTTCGGAAATGGAAACTTATGCCAAAGAAAAGAATATTCCTATTGTGACTGCTGCCACGGGAGCCGTGTTGTCTCATTTGCTTTCTCTATTGAAACCGAATCAGGTTTTGGAATTAGGGACGGGACTTGGGTATTCGACTCTCTGGATGGCCACAGGCTCTCCTCATACCCGGTTTGTGACCGTGGACCGCCATGAAGCACAAGCAGCACTTTTGGATGATTATGCCAAAAAAATGGGGACCTGGGACCAAATCCATGTTAAGCGGGTCACTGCTTCCGTTTTGGACTACTTAAATGAGAACCGAGAGGAATGGATAAATTCGGATCTCTTTTTTGTAGATTGTGATAAAATTACCTATCCTGATATTTTTCGTATCTTATGGAAAGATGCTAAACCTGGATCCAGTTTTTTATTCGATAATATGTTGTGGCACGGCAGAGTCCTCCATCCCGATCCAAAAAAACCATCGGATTTGGCCGTCATCTCTCTTTGGGATGAGGTAAAATCCCAAGTTTATCGTTATACTTTGTATCCAGTCGGCGATGGATTACTCTTTTTTCAAAAGGATAAAAAATAGTAGTCAAACCCCTGTAATCTCGGCTATTCTGCTCCTTGGTTTAAGGAGAGCAAGTTTCGTGTTAAAAAATAGTTTCATCATCCTTTCGTTTTGTTTCTTTTGTTTGTCTCTGTCTGCACAAGAGTCTGGGGCTCCTGAAAAAGGGAAAGAGTCCTTTGAGGAACTCGACAAACTAGACCAAGGGAACAACTTAGAACGCAAACAATATAAAAATATTTCTGAAAATAGCAAAGACCGTGTTATCAACGCAATCAAACTATTAACGATTGTTACGGCTAACTTTGGTGATGAAGTTCCCGATTCCAAAACTGCCCTAGACAAAATTAAAAAAGATTACCAAGTGGTCTTACGTTATTACTACCGCCGTGCTTACATTGCTTCAGGAAAAGCGATGGTAACTTTGGAAAAAGATATTTCTACACTTCTTGGTAAGTTTTCTAAAAACTACGATACCAAAACACAGAACTTACTTGCTGAATGTGCTGATTTAATTACAGGCCAAGAACAATCCCAACTGGTTGAATCTTCACAAGAAGGATCGAAAGTAGTGGTTCCTTACCGTGAGATTGCGGAAGGCCAACAAAAACTTCGCATTGCTTATGGACAAATGGGTTTGGCAACAGATATGTCTCGGGATGACAGGTTCTACGATGCCATCGTACATTACCGAATTGCCAAAGATTATGGAATCAGAATTTTATCAGATTTCAAAGAGGCAGAAGCCGACAAAAAAGCAATCGCTGATAAATACAGCAAAGACTTAAGCGACAACAGAAACCAAATCTTTAGCCAGCCGACAAAATAGAACTCTAAACTTTTTCTTTTCTCCGCCCCCCTGGGTGCGGAGAATGACCCATCGTGCATTTTTTACCTTTTTTCTTTGTCCGTATATCTTTCTTATTACTCGTGTTTGGTTTCTTCTCCATTTCCTTGGAAGCGGTACCGGTCTTTCGGATTGTTGTGGATCCAGGCCACGGGGGAGTTGCCAAAGATCCCAAGGCACAACACGGAGACAAATACGATAGTGTCACACAAACTTACTTGGAAACTTACAAACAAGGCACAGAACACGGAAACATCACTGAAAGAAAAGTAGTCCTTGACTTAGCAAAAGAAGTGCACCGGATTTTAAAATTAACAGAAACAGAGGCGGGTTGGAAGGAATTCGAAGGATATCTCAAACTGTTTTCTAAAAAAACAGATTTCCCTCGTGTGACTTTGGAAAGTAAACTCACTCGTGAATCATCTTTTGATGATGATCCGACTTCTGATGATCCTAATGCCGCCTACCGGCTGTATGATTTTCCTGATCCAAAAACAGGTGTTCGTCGAAAAGGACGTTTGTCTAAAATCAATGAACAAAAACCTCATCTGGTTTTGTCACTGCATTTGAATCCGGCCAGCAAAGGTCAAACAGGGGGAATGGGGGCAGTCCTCACCCCAGGTTATAAAACATTTTCCCAAATCAAAAAAATATCAGAAAAGAAAAAGTCACAGAACTCATTTCTTAGCGGCCCTTGGTCGGATTGGCTGATTTTTCAATCAGGATGGTCCAAGTTGGAAAATGCTATGGCAGACACTTGGATTTACCTACATGGGTATTGGACTAAGAAAAATGGGAAAGATGCTGATGTTTCCAAGTTTGAAGGGTACCGCCAAAACATGATTAGTTGGCGTTATGCCGATGATCCCAATTGGGAAAAACAAATCGGAAAACCTGGCCCCTATGCCACAACCCACGAAGACTTTTCGGAAACAGGAAAGTTTTGGGAAAGGGAAAAAGGAAAAAAAGAGGAATGGAGAAGGGAAGGGGGAAAAGAAGGATTCGGTGGTGACAACCATTATGTAACTAAGGAACTGATGCGTTTTGTCCAATATGGACTCCCCATCCAATTAAAAGAAAAAAACTCTCCTTATCCAGAGCTTGGTCCCATCCAAAAACCTTATATCTCTACATACAGCCTTCCGACTTATACCAATGCCCTTTGTGCTTTTATCGAAATTGGTTATGTCAACCGTAGTCGCGATATGAAATACCTTACACAAAATAAAAAAGAAACCGCCATCTCACTCGCAGTGGGCATTTACTCTTTGTTTGTTGGGATGGATGTGAAAAAAAATAATAACCTTCCCTACAATCCCAAAGGAAAAAAAGTCAATTGGGAAAGGTATGAAACCTATTTTGATGATGTAATGTAGATTCCAGAGAATAGTAGCTATGAAACCAAAAAAAGAATCTTCAAAAGTACTCGACCATCCACTTTTTCAAGAGTTGATCCGAATGTATCAAAAATCTCTTATCAAAAGATATTCTGAAGAGAATTTGATGTTATATCCTGAGTTTATTTCTATCCCTCGCTCTAAAATAAACCAGTTGTTGCATTTTTTTTTAGAGTATCTCTATCCTGAATATTCCCAACGAAAGGAATTGGACTCCGCCTTTGATGCGTTATCTGGATTTGTAAACCATCCTACAAAAATTTGGGGAATCCTTGGAAACTTGACCATGTCTATCTTTCGTTTTGGAAAACATTTTCCCATGGCCTTAAAAGCGGGCCTTGCAGCGCTCCATTCCTATGTGACCGCCCATCAGTTTGAAGAAGAGCTGGTGATGGAACTTGATAGAAGAGAAAATAAAGTTAGTCTGTTGGAATCAGAATTTGCAATGGATTCACTCATTGCTAAAGTCGAAAAAAAGAAAGCCGATGCTTTTCGAAAAGACATTGGTGCTTTATTCAAAGTGTTTTCCGATGCAGAACTGGTTCGTAAAATCATTTTGATTATGGAAGATATACTCGTTAAGATGGAATCGAAGGGTACAGTTTATACAGAAGTTGATAAAAAGGGAATTCGTTTGGGAGTTACAATTCTAAAAGTGGGGAGAGGAATCTTTGATGAGATGAAAGAAGAAGAGATAAACCTTGTCTTACAAGCCATTGATACCATCGAAGAGGATTTTTATCAAAAGGCTTGCGCACGAGCTTCGAACTAAATTACTGTTGGTACCGATGGCCGGAATCGAACCGGCATGATGTTACCATCGGTGGATTTTGAATCCACTGCGTCTACCAATTCCACCACACCGGCATAAATCAGTCTTCAGCTTCGATATATTTACCTTTTCCGCGGGCCACTATTTTGCCGATCTCATTTTCTATTTCAGCACGGTTTTCTATGATTTTTTTGTTCTTTTTCACAAACCAACCACGTAAGTGTAATGGTTCATTCACTTTCGCAGGTTGAAGGAAACGAATGGTTAATTCACCTGTAGTGGTTTCAAAATTCATCGCTTCATTGATCTTAACCATGATTTCATCTAGGATGGTGGATATAATTCCTGGGTGGATTTGATCCGGTAAACCCTGGTATTTTTCGGGGCAGGTATAATCACCAAAGGCAGTTTTTGTGTCTTCGTCAAATGTGATTTTCAACTGCAACCCGTCTGCATTGTCCGGTGAGGAGGCAAAGCTGAGATTTTTTTTCGCAACGGATTTCATGCCACCATGGAACGCAAGAATTTCTCTTGTGTCAAGCAGAAAAAGAACTTGCGGTCATTTTGGCCCCAAAACCCCCGTAAAATGCTAGGAAATCGAATATTCTTTGATTCGACCTTAAGTTACTGTATAGTAAACCTCGAAAATAAAGAGTAGAACCCTTATATGTTAACCACCCTCATGATGTTACTCGGTCTTTCCGGCGCTGGTGCCGACCTTAATGAGATCGCTGGGAGCGAGGGGGGAGCTAGGTCCTCAGCTGACTTAAGTCCGCGCCAAAAGCGGAGACAAAAACAAAGACAATCCGAAGAGGTTGAACAGCCGCAGCCGCGATCTAAATCACAAAAGAAAGAAAAGTCTTCTTCCGGTGGTCGTGGCCAGGAATTGAATTTCCAAACAGATCCTAAAGAACCAAAATCCAAACCAAAACCTCTGTCGGAAAGACTTTCTGATTTTGATGAGGATGAAGAGGACTCGGGAGAAACTAGTGGTGAGAATTCTGGAAAAGAACCAAAGTCCGGTAGAGGTGGTAGACGGGAGAAACAAAAACAACCTAAGTCTCTCAGCGATCTTCCGTTAGGTGATTTCGGTGAAGAAGGCTCGGAGTCTTCTTCTGGAGACCGACCAAGGCGCGAAACTCCTGATATTAGTTTTTCTGCAGACGATATCATTTCCAAAAATTCGAAGTATTCCTTTCATAGAAGGCCCCTCCTCAATGCAGAGGCCCTTGTTGAAGCCGAACAAGTAGAAGAAGCCATTGAGATCTTTGAAAGGACGGGGAACCGAATTCCTGACCAAGAGATCAAAGAAAAAATAAAGAAAAACATCCAGGACTTAGAAGAGTTTTTAGAAGACAATCCTCCTTCTGGAAAACCAGGCGAACCAGGAAAAGACGACAAATCCAAACAAGATCCGTTAGGAAAAGAGAAACCCAAGAAAAAAGATCCAAAACCTGGTGTTGGGACAAAACCCGAAAAAGATCTCACCGACCTCGTAGGTGCCTTAAAAGAAGTATCTGAGCTATTTGCAGAATCCATTGCGCGTGCCATTCAATTTGCACAAAGTTCACCGCCACCTAACTTTCCGCAATCACCCCAACCCTTTCCCCAAGGTGCAGGATCTATACCGCAGCAGGGTTCTTCGTTACCACCTCCACCGCTTCCACCAAACGCTGTTGAGACGGCAACACCCGCAGGAAAACCAATCCAACCTTCACCTGCGCAAGGCCCAAGCCCCATCTCTGGCCCTCAGATCAACCAAAACGTTTCCGGTGGAAACCAATTGGTCCACCCAATCGTATACCAGTTTTTACAATCATCACCGCAAACACCAGGATTTGATCCCAAGGTCACACAAAACCAAGACCAACTCTTACAATCACTAAACCAAGGTTTGACGACAGGGGGATTGGCTTCTGGATTTCCAGGTGCTCCTATGGCACCACCGGGATCGGGAATTGTTGGTCCTTTTTATGTTCCCCCAGAAATGCCTGGTGGACCGGGTATGCCAGCTAGTTTGGGAAGTCCTAACGCACCTGGTGGTCCACGCCAACCTATCGACTTACAGACGCTTGCTGATCAGATCGCCAAAAAGGATGTATCTGAACTTGATCTTCCAGAAGACACTTTTTTTTCCAATGATTGGAAACAGTTCAAAGACCTTCCTCTCGTAGACCGAAGGTCTGGTGAGGAACGTAGAAAAAATGCCGATCGGAGAACCAACCTAGCAGGAAGAAAAGACCGAAGGTCAGGAGAGGATAGAAGAAAAAAAGATCGGTTCCAAGAGCGGGAAGACTTTTTAAAAAACCAAGCTTTAAAGAAGATTGAAAAGAAAGCTAGGGAACTTGAAGCCAAAGGGGAGGAAGCCTCTCTCAATGATTTACTAAAACCATATTTCCCCGACCAACCAAACTTAAAACTACCTGAGGATTGGGGCCTTGAACCTATTAATCTCCCAGATCCGAATGATCTGCGTAGGGACGAAAAGGAACCTCCTCTCCACCCACAAGAACAAGGTCGGACGGGCGAAGAACCGAATTGGTTTGATTCCACAACGGATGCTCTTCGCAAAGAACTAGAACTCCCAGATCCTATCGATCCGCAAACAGAAAAGTTAATTTCACCAAAGGCAGACTTGCCTGCGGCAAAGGATCCAAGCCAACAGAAATCAGAAACCATCATCGAGACAGATCTACCGATCCAAGTAGAGCTCACCAATCGGCCGTTAACCAGTGAAGACCTGCGGATTGGCCTTCCCGATGCAGATGAAGTCTTTCGGGATCGTAAACTCAAAGAAGAGGCGGGTGGGACTGGTTCGGGAGAAGGGCCAGCCCTCGAGGATGCAGAAGCCCCCGAGATTGAGATTGTCGATGGAAATCTAGGAGAGATCGCTGAGGAAGAATCTCCCATTCCATTGGATGAGATGGCTGAAAAAGCCACGGAAGACGAACCGGAAAAAATCATCCATGGGGTTTTGGAACTCAAACCCCCCGAAGCAGACGACGCTCCCTTTTTAACGCTCACTTATGACTTTGGAAAAATTCCGCATGCGTTTCGTTTGTCGAAGAACTATTCGATTATGGAATATTCTTATTATAAATACAAACCTATGCTTATGAAGGCCCAAGAGTTTGCACGTCGTAAGATGTTAAAAAATGCTTTGAACTATTACCGAGTGATCAAATCACAAAATATCCCGCCAGAACTTCGTAAGATGATCAACCGAAACATCAGGGACATCACCGAGTTTATGGAAAAATTCCTTATGGCCAAGGGGAACTAATCTCTTGACAATATTTTTTAACTTTTACAGTCTAACATTCATAAGAGAGGTATAAACCGATGAGATTGCGAAGCCAAAACTAGGCAAACAAAAACAAAAATACTAAATCCATCTTCCTCCTAATTCTTTAGGACAAGACTTGTTTGCCTATTTCCCATTTGGAAACCACAGGAGCTTGTCGCATGTACGAACATATTACCATTCATAACTTAAACTTTCTTTACGAATCCCAATCCGAATTTTTATTCCAAGATCTCAACCTCCATTTTGGTCCAGGTTGGACAGGAATTGTCGGAAAAAATGGAAGTGGAAAATCCACTTTGGCAAAACTCATCGCGGGGGCACTTTTCCCCTATAGCGGAATCATCCAAGGCAATGAATTTGTCACTTACGTTTCTCAAGATACATCCATTCCTCGGGAAAGTCTGGAGGATTTTTTATACGATGATTCCAAAGAATCAGGTCGGTTTAAAAATCTTTTGAAGAT
Organism: Leptospira abararensis; assembly: GCF_016918735.1. Lineage (GTDB taxonomy): Bacteria > Spirochaetota > Leptospiria > Leptospirales > Leptospiraceae > Leptospira_A > Leptospira_A abararensis. Next base: position 94,708 of record NZ_JAFFPR010000022.1, on the reverse strand, counting down.
TCGAATCAAATCTCCGGAAGACTATGATTTGCTAAGTTTTGGGGAGAAACGTAGAATGATTTTGGCGATGGCTCTTGCAAAATCTCCATCGGCATTGATTTTGGATGAACCCACAAACCATTTAGATTTCGAAAGCATTCAGATCATTCGAAATACGCTTTCCTATTATCAAGGCATTGGAATTTTAATCAGTCACGACAGATCTTTGTTAGATGAGTTGGCCACCCATTGTGTATTTCTTGAAAAAAACTTTTCTGTGGAAAGGCCAGGAAATTATTCCCAAGGCAAAAGGGAAATGGAAAGGGAAGCCGAGGAAAGGATCCGCAATTGGGAAGTCGCACGCCAGGATAGAAAAAAACTAGAAGCAGAACTGAAACGAAGAAGGGAAGAAGCAAGTCTTTCACATAAACTTAGATCAAAAAAGGGTTTGGATCTTCGTGACCATGATGGTCGTTCTCGAAAGAACTTAGCACGAGTGAGTGGAAAAGATGGCCAAGCAGGACGAATCAAAAATCAGTTAGATAAAAGAGCTGAACACTCGCAGCAAAAAGAAAAGGATATCTTTGCCAAACTTCCTGAAAAAGAAAATTTAGGAATTGTTTGGAAAACAGAAACCTCTAGAAGAAAACATTTATTCTTATGTGTTGAGGAGAGTATCGATTTTGGTTTTATGAAATTACAATTGGATGCACATTTACAAATCCTTCCCGAGTCAAAAATTGCGATCACAGGAAACAACGGTACCGGTAAATCCACACTCCTTAAGTTTTTAGTAAAACAATTTGAAGAAAAACAAATTCCCTATTTGTATTTGCCGCAAGAGTTTTCCAAAGAAGAAGTCCAACATTTGTTACGGGAATTTGAAAACCTACAGGCTGATGAGAAAGCCAAGGTTCTTTCTGGAGTGTATAGACTCGGGAGTGATCCGAAACGTGTTTTTGAATCAGCCGTTTTTAGTCCTGGAGAAATCAAAAAAATATTTTTATCTCTCCATCTGGAATCCAGTCCAGAAATTCTTCTCTTAGACGAACCAACGAACCATTTGGATATAAAATCTTTAGAGGCACTCGAGAGCTCTTTAACCTGTCTTGGATCTGCTTTGGTAGTAGTAAGCCACGATAGGCGATTTCTGGAATCCATCACTGAAGAAGAGTGGTCTTTGGAAAACCTGTCCGTGACCCAAAAACATCTAGACAGAATCTAAGGATTGTACTTAGAATAATTCTAAGGAGTGACTCTATGCCACAAGTGACATCACATGCCCCTGATTTTAAAGCAACCGCTGTGATCGGGGACAGTTTCAAAGAAATCAAATTGTCTGATTACAAAGGAAAATGGGTGGTTCTATTTTTCTATCCTCTCGATTTTACATTTGTTTGTCCGACAGAAATTATTGAATACGATGCGAAACTCGAAGATTTTAAAAAGATCGGAGCAGAAGTTTTGGGTGTTTCCGTTGATAGCGAATTTTCGCACTTAGCTTGGAAAAAAACTGCCCGAAAAGAAGGTGGTATTGGAGAGATCAAATACCCACTCATAGCTGACAAAACAAAAGAGATCGCAAAGTCTTTTGGAGTTCTGATTGAGTCAGGTCCTGATGCTGGAGTTGCCCTTCGTGGAACTTTCATCATTGACCCTGCTGGTATCATTCGCCAAGCAACTGTTAACGATCTTCCTGTAGGACGTAACATTGAAGAAGCAGTACGCCTCATCAAAGCTTTCCAATTTGTGGAAAAACACGGTGAAGTATGTCCTGCGAATTGGGACGAAGGAAAGAAAACGATGAAAGCAGATCCTACTGGATCCAAAGCTTACTTTGCTTCTGTAAATTAATTAGAGATTCTCTAAGATAGAGATTGGAGACGACATGGAAACTACAGCCAGCCTAGACAAGGCACCTTTTGAATTTTACAAACCTGATAATTTTCCAAAGGGACTCACTCGTAAGGTTGTAGAATCCATCTCTCATATCAAAAACGAACCAAGTTGGTTGTCTGAATTTCGTTTGAAGGCCTTTGAAGTCTACGAACAAAAACCGATGCCCACTTGGGGGTTCATTCCTCAATTTCATATTAATATCGACGACTATGTACATTACGTAGGTTCCAACCAAAAGAAAAAAAAATCTTGGGACGAGGTTGATCCTGAGATCCTACGTAGTTTTGAAAAGTTAGGAATTCCTGAACACGAAAGGAAATACCTTGCCGGAATCGAAACTATGAACGATTCCGAAACCATCTATGCCAATGTCAAAAAAGAACTCACCGACCTTGGAATTATTTTTTGCGACATTGATACTGCGATCAAAGAGTATCCAGAACTCGTTCGTGAGTATTTGGGAACTGTGGTAACGATTGGTGATAATAAATTCTCAGCTCTGAACTCAGCAGTATTTAGCGGTGGATCTTTTGCTTACATTCCTAAAGGTGTCAAAACTCCGATGCCTCTCCAGGCTTATTTTAAAGTCACTGCAGCAAGTTCCGGACAATATGAACGGACCCTCCTCATTGCAGACGAAGGGGCTCATTTAGAATACAGCGAAGGTTGTACTTCTGTCCAAGACAAAGGAACCAATTTCCACACAGCCGTAGTTGAACTTGTGGCTAAAAAAAATTCTAAGATCTTTTATACCACAATCCAAAATTGGAAAAAGAATATGTACAATTGGACCGTGAAACGGGGGATATGCGAAGAAGCCGCCCACATCACTTGGACCGATTGTAATATTGGAGCCAATACCATCAAATACCCTGGGATCATCTTAAAGGGTGATCATTCTACTGGAGATGTGCTTTCCCTAGCGTTTGCGGGAAGTGGACAGGTGCAAGATACGGGGGCTCGGATCATTCATGTCGGAAAGAACACTCGTTCCAATATCCTTGCCAAAGGGGTTGCCCTTGACGGGGGAATCAATTCTTACCGTGGTCTTGTGAAATTTGAACCATCCAGCAAAGGTTCTTACAGCCATATCAAATGTGATGGGCTTATGATGGACAACCGTTCTCAGTCCCATGCGTATCCTTACAACGATGTGTCAGGGGAAGAAGGAACTCTCAACTACGAAGCCACAGTTTCGAAAATAGATGATGACCAATTGTTTTATCTGCAATCGCGCGGAATGTCGGAAGACGATGCGAAGTTACTTATCATCAATGGATTTTGTGAAGGTGTCACCAAACATTTGGATGTGGAATATTCAGTAGAGATGACAAAACTCATCAAAATGATTTTGGAAGATGGGAAGGTGATTGCCGAAAAATAATCGGCAAACTCATTCTCTTCTCAGATTTCTTTTACTTTGAATTCTTTTTTTAGTCAAATTAGTTTCTAAAGACTCTTTATCGATGACTGAAATCGATTGAGTTTCTACTTTTTAAAAACAAGAACTGCCACTGCACCACTCGCAATGAATAGTCCTAAATATTCTCTGACTTCTTCCACTTCCATCCCAAAGTAGGGAGCTTGGGTATAATAATATCCCGCTAAACCTAAATAAATGGGAATCAGAATCCACCCAACGAACTTGGGTACCTTACGGTAAAATCCTGCTAGGGCAATGGCAGCCACAAAAGCATAAATGGGGAACCAGAGGTAAGGGTCTGGGTCATTCAATTGCAAATAAGCAAAGTAAAGGAAGATCGGGATACAAAGAATTCGAAAAAGTTTCATCGGTCTCACCAAAGTTTTTTGATTGCGGACACAAATCCAAGCCATTTATCTTATGACTGGAACCTTAAGTATTATGAAAATCCAAATCTTTGTCTTATTTTCCCTTTTGTCAGTCTCTGTTTCTTGTGACGATTTAGGCAGAACTGTTTTAAAAAACTTCAATAAGAAGTATGAAACCGATGGCCAAGTCCTCGGATCCAAACCTTTGTTTATCGGAGTGGATGCTAACCGCAAACAAATCGCCATCTCTTTACAAGAAGTGGTGAAAGTAAAAGAACCTACAGACATCCAATTTCCACCGGGGGACACACCCTTTCTTTTTGCCCTGGAAAAAGCAGGAAACCTCATCCTTTTTGATAGAGAAAAAAAGACAAGTCGAGTGCTTGCCAAATTTCCCGTCATTACCGATAGCGAAGAAGGTCTTCTTGGTCTAAGCTTCCATCCGCAATTTCCCAAACAACCGAAACTCTATACCAATTATGTAAAGTCCATTGCCAGTAAAGACATCACCATTGTTTCTGAATGGGTTGTAGAAAACCCGACCAGTTACGATACCATGAAACTCGTAAGCGAACGCGTGTTATTGCAAGTGGAGCAGCCTTATCCCAACCACAATGGAGGACAGTTGGCATTTGGTCTAGATGGACATTTATACATTGGACTTGGAGATGGTGGTTGGAGAGCGGATCCAAAGAACAACGGACAAAATCCAAATACCTTACTTGGTTCCATTTTAAGAATCTCTGTATCCCCAGACACCCAGTCGAAAAAACCATATTCCATTCCTACGGATAATCCCTTTGTGGGAAAAGCCGGTTTCGCCCCAGAAACTTTTGCTTATGGAATTCGGAATCCTTGGAGGATGAGTTTTTCACCTGACGGACGTTTGCTTGTGGCGGACGTAGGCCAAGATGCCTATGAAGAAGTAGATATCATCCTTTCAGGAAAAAACTACGGTTGGAACCAAACAGAAGGATTCCATTGTTTTACTGACGGTTGTAATACGGCGCTTTACCAACCTCCTTTTTATGAATATGGAAGAGAAGAAGGCCAATCCATCACTGGTGGGTATGTATATACAGGAACTGCCATTCCTAGTTTGAAAGGAATGTATGTTTTTGGAGATTTTATCCAAGGAAAAATTTGGGCCATTCCTGTTCCCAAGCCGGGAGAAAATACAAGGATTACAGAAACCTTTGCTCTTGGGAAATGGAACCTTCTCATCCCGACCTTTGGACAGGACAATGATGGGGAAATCTTTGTAGCAGACTACCAATCGGGAACCATTTACAAAATGGTAAAACCATAATCATTGGAACAGTCAAAGATCAGTTGATCACTTTTTTAGTCTTACGGAAGTTACTTAATTTTTATTTATGAAAAAACTATTTTCTAAATTGCCGTTTTACATTCGGTTTCACTTACTACTCGCTGGCCTTGGGATTGTATTTCTTACCATCTACCGGGCCTGCTTTTTTGCCATGTATTCTTATCGAATCCATGACAAATCAACTTGGATCATTTTAAAGGCATTTTTAAAAGGTGCTAGGTTTGATATTTCCGTCTTATGCGTGTTACTTGGTGTGAGTTTATTGTATTCTTCTTTACACTTTCTCAATCGCAACCGAATTTACAGGGCAGTGTGGAGAACCTTTCCCGTCATTTTGATTATCCTGCTACTTTTCCTTCTCATTGCCGATTTGATTTATTATGAGAATGGAAACAAACATTTAGGGTATGAGGCTTTTGCTTACCTTGGTTTTGAGATGTTACCCCTTGTGGGTTCTGCCTTTTCCCAAAATCCTATTTTGTTTTTGTTAGGACTTTTTGTCATCGGAGGAATTAGTTTTGGAATATATAAAATCCAATCTAAGTTTCCTTATTCCCATGTCAATTTACACTACAAATGGGCTGGCTTACAGTTCCTTGTGGTTTTGGCCCTTTTAGTTCTTGGGATCCGTGGAGGCATCCAAACAAGTCCGCTTCGGACAAGTGACGCCATCATTACCAAAGAAACCATCATCAATGACTTGGTTTTAAATCCCGGATTTACAGTGATCACTGACTTAAAGATGACGAAAGTCGACGATCGTCATTATATGAAACTTGCCGATGCTAGCGTGATTGTCCAAAAGGAAGTGGCCTATTCGGGATCCAACTTTGTTAGCGAAGAGTATCCTTTACTTCGAAAAACCACAGTCGCAACTAGTAAACCTTTGCCACATATCGTTGTGATTGTGTTAGAGGGTTGGACGGGGAAGTTCATCGATATCATTGGAACGGGTAAGGTAGATGGAAAAGTTGTCACACCTTATTTCAACCAACTCATCCGCCAAGGGATGTTCTTTAAGAATTTTTTTGCCAGTGGGGGACGAACGACCAACGGTCTTATGGCCCTTATGGGAGGAATTCCCGATAGGCCAGGGCTAACGGCGGTTCGCACACCACAAATCCTGAATCGTTTTTCAGGCCTTGGTAATATTGCAAAAACCATTGGTTATGAAACTCTTTTTGTAACGGGAACCGATCTCAGTTTTAACAATAAGGGAAGTATCATGTACCATTGGGGTTTTGATACTCTTGTCGGCAAGAGCGAATTAGAAAAAGTTCCTGAATACAAAACGGGTCCATGGAGTTATTTGGACGAAGCCTCACTCGATGCGATGCATAAAAAACTCCTTCTAGTGAAACCAGAAAAACCGATTGTCTCTGTCATCCATACAGGAACCACTCACTATCCTTATAAAGTTCCCGATGAAAAGTATCGTTTGTTTGAATCGACCACGCAAGACAGCGAATACTTAAATGTCCTTCACTATGCGGACTTTGCATTGAATGAATATATGGAAAAAGCAAAAAAATCCCCTTATTTTAAGGACACCATTTTCTTTTTTGTTTCTGACCATAGCCACCACCGGTTTCTCAACTATTACGAAGACCGTAGTGTTCCACTCTTGATTTATGCACCTGGGAAAATTAAACCGGAACTTCGCGAAGACATCACCTCTCAACTCGATTTAATTCCGACCATCCTTGGATTTATGGAAAGGGAAGTTTATTTTAGTGTAATGGGTCGGGACTTACGAAAAGTAAAAGGACAGTCTGCTTATTTTGCGTATGGGAATATCTTTGGATGGATTGAGGATGATTTTTTGTATTACCAGTCGGTTTCCGGGGGCCAAGGAGAAACAAAGACCATCAAACCACCGTTTGTGGATATTGGACTTTGTTATAAGGATATCAATTTATGCAAAAAACATGGGGATAAAACGAAAGCTTTTTTAAATTTAGGAGACGAACTCCTGAAGTCGAACCATTTGTTCCCTTCGGAGTCCGTTCTAAAACAAATTAAATCTAATACCAAGTATTAGAAATATTACTCAAATCAAAAAAGGTCTTTCGTTTGATGACAATCCATACTAAGGACACAAACGAGAGGCCAATCAGTGGAATGGCAAAAATTTCAATATTCGGAATATTGGAGTAAACAAGAGCGGCCACAAAAGCTAGGATAAAGAGAACATTACGAACCACTTCCGTTCTTCTGGACCAACGTTTCATCTCCATCGTTCGATCTATGGAAAACAAACTAAAAACGATCACAATTGATAGAATTCCAAGAGTTAGCATATCTTTTTCCAAATTGATTTTTGCTACCTTCCAAATGACAAGGCCCACAGCCATAAGTACTGCCGCTTGGAGAGCAACATAAATCATCACACCCATAGGTGGTTTTGGATCATACTTAACCACTTTGTCTGGTTCGGGAGCTGCATCTGCACTTGTGACTAGGTAATTGGGTTTCCATCCTGGAGGTCCAAAGATGGTTTTAAAAACATCACCCAAAGATTTACATTTCAAAATTTGAAAGAACATATCTTTGAATACATGTAGGTTTACCGTGATCGGGTTGAAAGAATTCACGGGTTTTGTTAGACCATAGATCGGTTCTTCTTCTTCCCATTCAAAAGATCCAAACATACGATCCCAAATGATAAAGATTCCCCCGTGGTTGCGGTCAATGTACTTTGGTTGGATTCCATGGTGGACTCGGTGGTTGGAGGGAGTCACCATAAACTCTTCTAAAAATCCTAACTTCCCAACAAAACGAGTGTGGACCACAAATTGGTAAACTTTTAGAATTCTGTGGCTGAGTAAAAACATCGGCCAAGGAATTCCGAGGAGGGCCATCGAAAGAAAATAAATATATTCGAATATTCTTTGTAGTCCATTCCCTCGAAAGGCAACAGATAAATTCATTTCTTGTGTGGAGTGGTGGGTGACATGGGTGGCCCAAAACAAATTGATTTCATGGCAATGTCTATGGAACCAGTAATAGATAAAATCAGCAAAGACAACTGCAAAACCCCAAGCTCCGAGAGCATACCAATTCACAGAAAAACTTGGCGAAAAACGAAATGGGCTTTCCAATGGAAAGAAATTGTATCCAAGAGCGGAGAGTGAAAAGTTTGTTTCCACTTGGTCGTAGACATACAAGGCACCAAGGAGGATGACCACTCCAATCAATGCAAAAATCACACCTGTACTCACATCGGCGATGAGAACGTTCAATCGGTAATATTGTTTTCCTTTGATGTAGGAAACGAAGATTTCGATTCCTATCAGCGCGACCATGACGATAAAGGCATATTCCATAAAGGCGTCGCTATTCATTCGTAATTTTTCCTCACTAGATACTAGGCTTTTGAATCAATGTATGTAAGTCAATGTCCATTTGGCTGCAGTAATTTCACTGAGAAGGGGACCAGATTCCAATTTTAGACTTGTTCTGAAGCCGATTCTAGAGTATGAATTAGAGAATTGCCGGAAATTCTTGTCCCTACGGGGGGCGTAGAAAAGATTGGCTAAAGGTGGAAAATCCAAACAAATGAAAGAGGAAATAACGGTTCTCAAAGGGAAAACCAAAAAAGAACTAGAAGAGTTATGTGTTTCCTTAGGTCTGGAAAAATACCGAGCGGCACAAATTTATACAGGGATTTATAAGAGTCGTTATACGAACTTAGACCAGTTCACCACCCTGTCCAAAGAAGCCCGCGAAAAATTAAAACAACATACATCTTTTCCTGAAATCGAACTCGGAAGGGACTTAGCATCCAAAGAAGACGGAACCCGCAAATTTACTTTTTACGTAGGCGAAAACAAAGAGATCGAAGCCGTCTGGATTCCCTCGGGGGATGGTGGCCGTAAAACCATTTGTATTTCATCTCAAATTGGATGTACTCTCAATTGTAAATTCTGTGCCACTGGGCTTTTGGAATATAAGGGCAACCTGCATACTTGGCAAATCCTCGACCAAATTTTGCAAGTGGAACGCCTTGTCGGAGACCGTGCCACAAATATCGTTTTTATGGGAATGGGCGAACCCATGCACAATTATTTTTCGGTGATGAAGGCCGCTCATATACTTCGTGACCAGGAAGGTTTTGGTCTTGGAGCCCTTCGAATCACGATCTCTACTGCTGGTGTGACAACAGGCATCAATCGATTTATCGAAAACAAAGAACCGTTTAATTTTGCGATTTCTCTGAATCATCCTAATCCCAATTCCCGTTCTTCGATTATGGATGTAAACGACAAACATCCGTTAGATAAACTAGTGGAATCAGCGAAACGATTCACAAAAGAACTAGACCGTGCCATTACTTTTGAATATGTCATGATCCCCGATGTGAACATGGGTCGTGACAATGCGGAACGACTCGCAAAAATTGCACGTAGTGTCAATAAGTGTAAAATCAATGTGATCCCACTCAATACCGATTTTACCGGATGGCGTAGACCCACAGACGATGAAGTCAAAGATTTTGTTATGCATTTAAAAGCTAAAACCACAGCTCCCATTCTCAACCGAAGAAGTCCTGGTCGGGACATCAACGGTGCTTGCGGAATGTTAGCACTCAAAGGAATTCGAAGTGAAACACGGTAAATGGATCTTAACTCTTGCGATAGCTGTCTTTTTTCTGAATTGCCAAGATATCGTAGAAAAAAAATGCCAAGCAGCTTGCGAAGTATTTGTCACTTGTACTGAGGAAGAACTAAAACTCACCCTGGCACCGGATGTCAAACGCACAGGCCGAATCCAATGTATGGATGGATGTACTACACACAATAGCGATATCCTCCAATGTTATGACCAAGAACCCAATTCATGTAAAGGATTTGGGCAATGCCTCCTACAAATTGGTGCTTTAGAATGAAAGACACATTGAAACCCTCCGAAAGAATTTTTTATCGAATTCTATTACTGATCGCATCCCTTCCGGTTTTATTCACACTTCCTTTGGATGTGATTGATATTGATAGCTCTCAGTATGCGAGTATCAGCCGTGAACTAGTGTTATCTGGTGATTTCTTTACTTTGTTCGATAATGGCAGGCGTTACCTAGACAAACCCATCCTTACTTTTTGGACAATCGCCACATCCTTTTCTCTATTTGGAATTAGTAATATTGCGTTTAGAATTCCTGCGATTTTACTTAGTTTACTTTCTGTTTTCTCAATCTACCGCATCACCATTTTAACAGGGGGAAAGGAAAGGCAAGGTTATTTGGCATCTTTTGCTTATCTACTAGCTCCTGGTTTTTATGCCATGATTGTGGATCCAAAAATTGATGTGTATCTAACTGCTTATTTGGTTTTTACTTATCATTTTTACTACTTAGGAAGAAAGAAAAATCCAAACTTCTTTTACTTAATGTATCTGATGATGTCTATGGGATTTATCACCAAAGGTCCTATCTCTGTTGTGATTCCCGCTTTGTCCATTGGGGGAGACATTCTTTTTCGCAGGGATTGGAAGTTGTTATTATCGATGAGAGTTCCCACAGGGATTTTTGTCCTCGCTTCTCTTCCTGCCTTTTGGTGTGTTTTACTTTATAAAAGTTTTAACTCTTATGGCCCCTCTTTCTTTTTGTGGATCCAATCTTTCGGTCGTTTTTACAAAGAAATGTATGATGTGAAGTTTGATCCGTTCTACTTTTATAAATCCTTTTCTTGGGCTTTCTTTAGTGGAGTTGTGCCGATGATTATCTACATCGCATTTCGCACTTACAACTATATCAAGTCTCTAGGTTGGAAAGAAATCCTTCGTAAAATCCGCGCTAACGAATACAAAGAAATCGATTTTGTGATTCCGTTTTGGGTTTTTCTATTTTTATTCTTAATTTCTTTTTCCAGGTTTCCCCTCCCTCAATATACCTATTGGGTGTTGCCAGGAGCTGCCTTGTACTTTGGAAAGATCATGGAAGAAAGTTTGTTTCGTTCCAGTGTGGAGCGCCTTCGACCCTCTTTCTTAATTGCAGGTCTTGTGTATTTAGTCGGATACTTTCTCATTCCTGTTTTTGTTGCTGATGTAGGAATTCTCTACTATGTATTTGGTGCCATTGGAATTCTTTTTATCATGTTGTCGGCCCAACTCATTCCATTGGAAGTCCTTGTCACTCTTGTGGGAGCTGCCTTGTTTTTCAGTGCCATTAGCCTTCGATTTTATCCTCTCCTCACCAGTTACCAACCAGCCAAAGAGTTTGGTGCAAAAATTAAGGAGCTAGAACCAAACGAACCAGTAGTGTACACCTTTTGGTTGTCCAATTCCAAAAGGTCCTATGGTTTTTATGCAGAAAGAAACTTTAGAAACGTATACGATCGGGATAAATTAGAGAAACTTTGGACAGAAAAACCAGAGAGACTTCTCATCCTACCATCCGAAAAACTCGGCCAATTACAAGAGCTGGCAGGGCCCGGATACAGTATTGAACCCGTTTTGGAGCGTGAATCCTTCAAAGTGGCCACACCGACCGTCGGTTTCTTGAAAAAAGAGACGAGGGGCCTAGTCACAAAGAAAATTTCTTTGGTTTGGCTAAAAAAAATTCAGGGGAAATCTTCAAAAAATTCGAAAGTATAACTAGGCTAAATTGTGTAAGTCTGGTTTTTAGGGCCCTTCGATGTTAGAATCAGGGCCTTTTTTTTTGCCCTAGCGAACAGTCCGTTTTGAACTTATAGAGACTTGTACTAAATTTTTACACCTGATCTCCATTCTTAATTCCCAATTAACCTTAAATTTTGGAAATATTTTTCCAAGAAATCCTTTCCATTTCTAAAAAACCGTATGTAATGACACGTCACATACGGTGCTATATGAAAAGTTTAAAATACATCCTCGGCCTCTATACCTTTCTTTCCATCCTCATTTTATCTGTGGTAGTATCGACTCTCATTTTGTACTTAAATTGGGGGCTTCTTGTTAAAGTCTATCGAGGAGAAATGGAAAACGCAGGCAAAAGTGCCGGTGCTGAACTTTCCAATTATTATAAGTCACAACTTCGAATTGCAGGACTTCTTTCTAAACAAAGAGAGATAGTAGAATCCTTTCAATCCGGAAAGGCAAAATTTGCCACCGATCTTCTCGTTGGTATGATGCAAGATGCGAATGGGGAATACGAAAATATCTTTTTATCAGAGCCCATTCAAAATGCCAAAATCTTTGCTGCAGGAATCCCGCGTTCCATAGGATACCAGTTGGAAGAATCAAAAACAGGGGACCATGTTGTTGTTGCACTAAAGAAGAAATTTTTAATAGGATCTGTCCAAGAATCACCTATCACCGGTTTGCCTGTGAGTTTGGTTTCTTTTCCCATTGAAGATAATGGCCGGCTTGTAGGAATTTTATGGATCGCTTTGAATTTGGAACAAGTTTCCAAAAGAATGGGAGAAGGAATCCATGTGGGAGCCAATGGGTATGTAACTGCCATCACGACCAAGGGAGTTGTCTTTGCAGGCCCCGACAAATCCAAAATTCTAAAATTAGATTTAAGTAAAATTCCAGAAGGTCGTCCCATCTTAGAAGCAAAAGATGGAGCTTACTTTGAATATACGGAAAATGGAAAAGACTTTGCCTTTCTTATCAAACGCCTAGAAGAGTGGAATACTATTATTGGCGTGGTGCTTCCTAAGTCTGATATGAATTCTGGATTCATACAAGTGGCAATCACGGCTCTTGTGGTTGTGTTTTTAATTACAGCTCTTGTTGTTTTTGGAATCTTTCGATTTCTTAAAAAACGTCTACTCCCTTTAGAAACATCGGTTGCGATTTTAGATAAGATGGCCGCTGGAGATTTAACGGAATCTTTCACTCTCACCAATCATGATGAAATTGGACAAATGAATTTGGCACTGGATGGTTTTGTGAAAAGCATTCGTAATTCTCTTGGAGAAATTCAGTCTGTAGCAGAAGAGATAGCATCATCGGCGGAGGGACTCCGTGAGTCTTCTGCTAGTTTTTCGGATATGGCACAAGGAACGGCTGCCTCGGCAGAGGAGATCTCAGCCACCACAGAAGAAGTGGCGGCCAGTATGGAAACCACGGCGACCTCCACTGTCAAACAACACGACAACATCCTTGAATTTAATCAAAAGATTTTAGAACTCTCCAAAGGGGCCATCCAAATCGAAAAGGATACTAAGGCAGCCCTTGCCAATACAGAAAACATTACCAAACAAGCCAAACTCGGTGGTGAGTCCTTAAACCAAATGAAGGACGTGATTGGTGTTATCTTGGAATCTTCGTCTGAAATGAAAGAGGTCATTGGGATCATCGATGAAATCTCGGACCAAACCAGTTTACTTGCCCTCAATGCTGCCATTGAAGCAGCAAGAGCAGGGGAGGCAGGGCGCGGGTTTGCCATTGTTGCCGAAGAGATCTCCAAACTTTCCGACAAAACCGCCCATTCCATCCAAGCCATTGAGGATATGATTGGAAAGAACAGCAAGGAATTGGAGGAGGGAGCCAAAGGCATTCGTTCTTCCGTGGACCTCCTGAATCTCATCATCCGAGACATTGCCGAAGTGGAAAGTGTGATGAAACGTCTCTCGGAAGCTACCAAATCCCAACTGAATTACAACCAGGAAGTGGATGAACGCTCCGCTGAAGTAGGTCGTGAATCGGAGTCCATTCGTGGGGCCATTGATGAACAAAAGCGGGCTATCGAACAGATTTCCCAGTCTGTCGTTGGTATCAATAATGAAACTATGCACATTGCCACAGGCTCTGACCTAGTTGCTTCTTCTTCTAAAAGTTTATCTCATGCAGCAGAGACTTTGCGTTCTATTACGAAGCGGTTTACAATTACGCGAATCTAAAGGAATGGGTGCGAGTAGTTCTTTATGCAAATCTTAGGCCGATTCTAACCCATTCTAAATTTTTAGAGGAAAAATAACGCTCGTTTGGTGGGATTGAGGCAACTAGTTGAGACTGGGTTTCAACAAAGAAAGTTTCGAAAAAATTTGGAATTATGTCTCTTTTCATGTTTTTTCGCAACCAAAACCCTTACATACTTGCTTTTTTTCTTATTTTACCTTTCCTTGTCAGAAGACAGTGTAAACGGATTCAGGAAATCTGCGAATGAATATAAAAATACTCAAGATCTCTGTGCCTATCGTTGCGATTGCAGCGCTTGCATATTTGATTTTTTCACCTAGCCGTTATGTGGGCTATTCACCCGACCAGCCCATCCCCTTCAACCACAAGATACATGCGGGCGATAACAAAATCGACTGTAAGTATTGCCATACCGGTGTTGAAAATTCGGCCCATGCCACAATTCCTCCAAGTTCCACTTGTATGAACTGTCATGGAGCAGGTAACGTAGCGGGTAACCAAGAACATGTTAAGTGGCTTAAAGAACAGTACGACAGTAACACTCCAGTTCCCTGGGTGAAGGTCCATGACCAACCAGACTTCGTATACTTCAACCATTCAAGACACGTACAACGCGGTGTCGATTGTTCCACATGCCACGGTAACATGGCAGAGATGGTAAAGGTTAAACAGTCCAAGTCCCTCAATATGGGATTTTGTGTCGATTGCCATAGAGAGAACAATGCTCCTAACGATTGTTCTACGTGTCACAGATAATCGGGAGACAAGTAATAATTTATGATGAAAGACGATAGTTTCCAAAAAGAAAAAAAATCGCTTTGGCAGTCTTATGAACTTCGCGGTACTTCTCGCGAACGTGAATTGCAAAAGCAAGAATTCTATAAATCCCCGGATCCCCTGATTGCAAAAATCAAAAAGGGTGATTTCGATCGCAAAACTTTCCTTAAGTTTATGGGTGCCTCTGTAGTTATGACTACTGTGGGTTGTATCCAAAAACCTGCCGAAAAAATTGTTCCTTATGTGAACCTCACTATCAAGAACCCAGACAATAATGAAGTAGAACAGTATGACTTCGTAAAACATGGACATTCTTACCACTACGCATCAGTATGCGGTGGATGTTCTGTTGGTTGTGGTGTCTTAGTAAAAGCAAAAGACGGACGACCTTTGAAACTCGAAGGAAATCCAAGCCATCCGATTTCGGAAGGTGCTCTTTGTGCTTCTGGACAAGCCTCTATTTTTGATTTGTACGATGCAGATCGTGCCAAAGAACCACAACAAGTGGTAAACGGTGTGGCAAAATCTAGCGACTGGTTCGTTTTAGATAAAGATGTAAAAGAGAAACTAAACGCCAACAAAGGAAAAACCATTGTTGTCACAAAACCTCTTACTTCTCCTGCTACACAAGAATTCATTTCTGAATTTTTAAAATCAGTAGGTGGTGGAAAACACATCGAAGTGGCATTTTCTTCTTCTGATGATGCGATCACTATTGCTCAAGAGAAATCTTACGGAAAGGCAGTGCTTCCTAACTACCATTTCGACAAAGCAAAAGTCATCCTATCCATCGACAGTGATTTCTTAAACAATACAAACTACCATAATGACTTTTCCAAAAGAAGAGACTTACAAGGTAAGAATGTAAAATCCTTCAACGCATTCATTGCGGCAGAAACACATCCGTCTATGACGGGTTCCAATGCTGACCAAAGAGTTCCCATCAAACCTGGTGACCAAAGAAAGTTTGCTCTTGTGATTGCAAAAGCCCTTTCTGATTTGGGAGTGGGTGGCGCTACTGGTGTTTCCGGAATCAATGTAGAAACATCTGCATCGGAGCTTGGAATTTCCAAAGAAGTGGTTTTACGCACAGCCAAAGCTCTTGCTTCTGCTAAGGGAGAATCCCTTGTAGTGGCTGGCGGGTCCAATACTCTCACTGAGGATGCCGTTGATCTTCAAATCGCAGTCAATATGCTGAACAGCATGCTTGGTAACGATGGAAAAACAATCGATCCTGGAAATCCTTTGAAAGAAGGACTTTCTAACTATGCTGCCAATTTAAAAACTCTCGCAAAAGATTTAAAAGAAAGAAAGGCCGGTGTGGTCATTCTTTTTGGTACGAATCCTGTTTACGAGGCGCCTAACGGAGATGAGTGGAAAAAACTCCTTCACGAAGCAGCACAAGTAGTACAAGTGTCTGACCGTGCAGATGAAACAGCTCTTGCTTCCAATTGGTTGGCACCTGTTTCTCATTTCCTAGAGTCGTGGGGAGATAACGAATCGGTATCTGGGATTGTTTCCATCCAACAACCAACCATCCGACCACTCTTCCAATCGAAAGCTTTCGAGGACATGCTCATCACTTGGGCGGGCGGATCACTTCTTGGTGCGAGTTCTCTTTATGATTACCTGAAATCAAAATACTCGAAAAAGACCAATTGGGAAGACTTACTCCGAAAAGGGGTTCTTGTTTCTGGAAATCCAAAAGCTGACAAGTCAGGACGATCTTTCCGTGGAACTATCGCACCACTCGCAGCTTCAAAATCGGGACTCACTGTTTCTCTTTACGAAAGCACCGCTCTCGGTTCTGGAGAAAGAGCAAACAACTCCCAACTCCAAGAACTTCCCGATCCTGTATCGAAAGTCACTTGGGATAACTATGTTGCGATTAGCCCGCAATACTCTCGTTCGTCGGGAATCAAGTTGAATGACGTTGTCACAGTCACTGTGGGCGGAAAATCATTTGAACTTCCGGCCCTCATCCAACCGGGCCTCCATCCAGAAGCAGTAGGAATTGCTCTTGGTTACGGAAGAACGAACGTGGGTGAGATTGGGAATGGAGTGGGTAAAAATGCATCCATTCTTGCAAAAGAAGTAAACGGATCTTTCGTATACTCAGGCCTTTCTATCACTCTCTCACCGACTGGAAAGAAATACAAACTCGCTACCACACAAGATCACCATATGATGAGTCCTGGTGTGATGATGGGGGTTGAGTGGAAAGAAAGACCTCTCATCATTTCCGCAAAACTCCAAGATTATGCAAAAAATCCAGGGGCGGGAATTCCAGAACCAGAGATTCCAAAAATCCTAATCGATGGAAAATTACAAAGAGCACAAGGGGCGAATGCTCCTTCTGACCAACCAGGAAGCCAATTTGCCTACCCAGGATACAAATGGGGAATGGCAGTGGACCTTACTTCTTGTTCTGGTTGTGGTGCTTGTGTTGTTGCATGTAATATTGAAAACAACGTGCCAATGGTCGGACGTGACGAAGTAAGAATGGGTCGTGAGATGCATTGGCTACGGATCGACCGTTACTATATTGGGGATCCTGAAAAACCAGAATCGCTCGAAATCGCACACCAACCACTCATGTGCCAACATTGCGACAATGCTCCTTGTGAGACAGTTTGTCCAGTAGCTGCGACTGTTCACAGTTCGGAAGGAACCAACGATATGGTTTACAACCGTTGTGTAGGAACTCGTTACTGCTCGAACAACTGCCCTTACAAAGTGCGTCGTTTTAACTGGTTAGAACATTGGAACGAACACAATTTACTCGGAGAAGCAACCCCTACGTTTAAGGCTCGCCCTCCAAGAAACTTGGGTCTGAACCCAGATGTAACCGTTCGTTCTCGTGGGGTTATGGAAAAATGTAACTTCTGTGCTTCTCGAGTTGCTGAGAAAAAAATCGCAGCGAAAAACGAAGGAAGAACATTGCGAGATGGAGAAGTGAAGGCTGCATGTGAACAAACATGTTCTTCCAATTCCATTGTGTTCGGTAACGTAAATGATCCTGAATCTAAAGTAGCGAAGCTCTTGAAAGACCCTAGGTCTTACAAACTTCTGGAATACCTAAACATCGGACCTGCTGTCAGTTATATGACTCGCGTTCGAAACGAAGTTTAACAGGGAGAACACAAAGGGAATGTCATTAGCACAAGCAGTTCGAGATAAATTAGACATCCCCGACCTGGTAACAGGCGGGAAGTCGCTTAAAGATGTAACCGTTGATATCGCAAAACCAAACGAAGATTTTCCTACCAAACTTTGGTGGAATACTTTTCTTTTGGTTCTTACGATCACCCTGATCGACGTAGCCATTATCGGTTATTTGTTTTATGAAGGTCTTTACCTCCTTGGGATTAATAACCCGGTAGGTTGGGGATTTTTCGTCGTAAACTTCGTATTCTGGATTGGTATCGGTCACGCAGGAACATTGATTTCTGCGGTTCTTTTCCTCTTCCGTCAAGGTTGGAGAACAGGGATTAACCGTGCCGCAGAAGCGATGACCATCTTTGCCGTACTTGTTGCTGCATCGAACCTCATCCTTCACGTAGGTCGTCCTTGGCTTGGGTTTTGGCTCTTCCCTTATCCAAACGAAAGAGGCCCACTTTGGGTAAACTTCCGGTCTCCACTCATTTGGGATACGTTTGCGGTTTCGACTTACCTTTCCATCTCTATGGTGTTCTGGTATTTAGGACTCATTCCTGACTTAGCGACTCTTCGGGACCGTGCCACGGAAACTTGGAGAAAGAACTTATACAACGTTCTTGCTTTTGGTTGGGTGGGATCGGCAAGATCTTGGTCTCATTTAGAAATTGTCTCCATGATTTTGGCAGCTCTTTCCACACCACTGGTCCTTTCGGTGCACACAATTGTATCCTTCGACTTCGCGGTTTCCATCCTTCCCGGTTGGCACACGACTATCTTCCCTCCATACTTTGTTGCCGGTGCGATTTTCTCCGGATTTGCAATGGTGGTAACGCTTATGGTCATTGCTCGTGAAGTGTTCAATCTTAAGAACTACATCACCATGAAACACTTGGACAACATGAACAAGATTATGATGGTAACAGGTCTTATCGTAGGTCTTGCTTACGGAACAGAATTCTTTATCGCTTGGTATTCCGGAAACGAATACGAAGTGTTTGCGTTCTGGAACAGAGCTTTTGGTCCTTACGGTTGGGCTTACTTTATCATGATTTCTTGTAACGTATTGTCACCACAAGTATTCTGGTTTCGCAAACTTCGTTACAATATCCCTGTGATGTTTATCGCATCTCTTGTGGTAAACGTTGGTATGTGGTTTGAACGATTTGTGATCATGATGACTCTGAACCGTGACTTTCTACCGTCCAGTTGGGCGATGTATACACCGACACTTTTCGACTACGCTATGTTAATCGGAACTTTTGGTATCTTCTTTACTCTCTTCCTTCTCTGGTGCCGAATTATGCCGGTGATTGCGATTGCAGAAGTAAAAACAGTGATGCCACAGAAAGAAGGAGCACACCACTAGTATGTATCTGCCAAAATTAGAACAGTTTCACAAATACAAAGAAATGAATGAAGGAGTTCTCGGTCTTTTCGAGACTCCCGAAGCCATCATACATGCGGCTGAAAAAACCAAAGAAAAGGACTATATCGGTTTTGATTGTATCCTTCCTTATCCTGTTCACGGGATTGATGAAGCTATGGGAACTCCCAGATCGGGACTTCCATGGGTCACTTTCTTTGCAGGTATCTTTGGATGTACGATCGGGATTCTATTTCAGTATCTCACTCATGCCCATGACTGGCCTCTCAATATCTCTGGAAAATCTCTCAATGCATGGTTTGCCTATGTGCCGATCATCTTTGAATTAACTGTATTTTCTGCAGGGATTTACACTGTAGCTGCCCTATGTTTCTTAAGCGGCATTCCCAAAGCAACCCGTCGAATCCTTCACCCGGATTTGACATCACACAGGTTCGGTCTTTGGATTCCTAAATCTGCAAAGGGTTATAACGAATCAGAAGTTCTTTCTTTCGTAAAAGGCCTTGGTGGATCGGAAGTAACCGTGGTGAAACCGGAGAACCAAAAATGAAACAAAACATCTTTCGAGTTTTAGCAATTGCGGGACTTCTTATTCTTGTGAATTGCGATTACAAAACTCCCGTTTATGAATACTTTCCTAGTATGTATGATTCTCCTGCACGTGAGTCGCAAGAAGATGATTCTTTTGCAACGAACGGTTCTGCGTCTCGGATTCCTCCTAAAGGTGCGATTCCCGTGGGATACTTTCCTTATCCGTATGCAGCAGAAGCAACTCCTGATACACTGCCTGGAGCTGACAAAGGACTTAAAAATCCTATCGCCAAAGCAAACTTAGGTGATCTGATGATTGGTGAAAAACGTTACCAAACATACTGCACACCTTGCCATGGGGTAAGAGGCCTTGGAAATGGAACTGTTGTGGGTCCTGCACCTAGGTTCCAACAATCACCACCTTCTGTTGTTTCTGATAAAATCAGAGGTTGGTCCGATGGACAAGTGTATCATATCATCACTATGGGTCGGGGACTTATGGGAAGTTATGCTTACCAAATCGAACCAGAAGACAGATGGAAGCTCATTGCTTACATAAGAAAACTTCAAGAATATGAAGTTCAAAATAAAAAGGCGAACTAGGGGAAATTATGAGCTCTACAAAAGCAGCGAAACTAGACGAAAAATTACTGCAGTTCCAACTGCCGGCAACCCTTCGTAATGCCCTCATTGCCATGATCGGAGTGGGAGTGGTGAGTTTTCTCATCGCTTTCCTCGGGTTCGGGCATGAAACATCTCGTCACATGGACGAAGCAGGTCATTTCCACCACACAAACTTAGGTTACCATGTTCTACTCATTGGAACTTACTTTGTGATCGGTCTTGCCATCACAGGAATTTTCTTTACCGCAATCCAACACTTAACGGGATCTCATTGGTCTGTCACAGTGCGAAGACTTTTTGAAACCTATGGACTCTTCACTCCTATTGCAGGACTTCTGCTTGTGGGTGTGGTTTTTGGAATGCACGATCTTTATGAATGGGCAGATGCATCTGTTCGTGAAAACGACCACCTCATCCACCACAAGTCGGGTTATTTAAATCCAACAGCATTCATCATTCGCTGTGTGCTTTTCATTGGCGTCTGGACGATCTTTGCTTACATCTTTCACGGAAAATCTGTCGGTCAAGATAAAGACAAGGTGGTAGATACAACCAAAACTTTGGCAAAAATCTCTGGTGGATTCATCCTTTTCTTTGCACTTTCTTGGTGTTTCATGTCGTTTGACCTTCTCATGTCGCTTTCCCCACACTGGTTTTCTACTATGTTTGGTGTTTATGCGTTTGCAGGAGCTTTCCAAACTTCGCTTGCTTCATACCTCATTGTCATCGCCATTTTGAAGAAAAATGGATACCTTGGTGAAGCAGTAAACGAAAACCACTACCATGATATTGCCAAATTCCTTTTGGGTATGACTACTTTCTGGGCTTATGTGGGTTTCTCACAATTTATGCTCATTTGGTATGCTAACATCCCAGAAGAAACTTTTTTCTATGAAATGCGTATGACTGGCGGATGGGGTTACACAACTCTTGCACTTCCATTTGTGAAGTTTGTGATTCCTTTCCTACTTTTACTCAATCGTCCGAACAAAAGAAATATCGATTTCCTTTGGAAGTTGGCTGTATGGATTTTAGCAGTTCAGTTCTTTGAACTTTTCTGGTTGGTATTCCCTGCAAACTTCGAGAAGTTTTCCATCCTTCACTTCGTTCTTGCCTTTGGTGGAACTGTAGGTGTGGTGGGAATTTTCGGTTTGTTCGTCTTCAAAAAGTTGGAAAAACACAGCTTAGTTCCGGTCGGAGATCCTCGTTTAGACGAGTGCCTCCACCATCACCAATAGGAGAATGGAATTGAAAAACAAAATTGTATTACTCATGATTCTCGGAGCAAGTGTCACAGCTTGTTCCAAAAACGCTGAAGTGGTTTGGCATAAAAATTGTGATGCCAAAACCAACAAAGCAAGTTTGGATTTTACGGTTCCTTTGTATTCTGAAGCAGATTCTAACTCAAAAGTGGTAGAATTTGTTCCGGCTGGAACCGTTGTGAAAGTATTTGAATCCCGTAACCATAACGTATGGGCTCCAAAATATTTTATCAAAGTCCAAACGGCAAAAAACGAAGGTTATATGAGCCCACGTTGTTTTGTTGTCAACCAAGACCCGGAAGTAAGTGTTTGGAGATATTCCAAAGGACTCGTGAAGGAATACAACCCTTTCTATAGCCCAACGGACAAAGAGCACTATCCTCGTGGGTATGAGTATGGTAGCTTAAAAGATCTTCCGAAAGAAAAGATCCCACTTTCTGACCTAACCAAAGGTTTGGAAGAAGTTCCTTACACCAACAAAAACATATTAAAACAAAATTAAGATTTTTGTTTTGATTCTGGAGCCGAGAAAAAATCTCGAGTTCTTCCGTTGTTAAAGAAAAAGACCCAAGGGAAACTGAGGGTCTTTTTTTTATTTAAATTCGTTTTTTTAACGATCTGTCCCAATTGAAATTGTTTTCTCTCATTGGGATTCCATTGAATTAAAAATCTCTAAAAGATAACAATTATCCCCAATAAAAAATAAATTCAGAAAAAAAAGTTTGTTATATTTTTATTATCTTTGTAACTAAGATATATAGTCTATAAGGGAAATTGCCACCAATGGAAAATTCCATTTTTAAAAAGACCACACGTAAATACTTTGAAACAGCTCTGATAATGCACGAAGCCATAGCTAAAAAAGCAGGGCTTTCGGGAACAGACCAT
Source organism: Leptospira abararensis (assembly GCF_016918735.1). Classification (GTDB taxonomy): domain Bacteria; phylum Spirochaetota; class Leptospiria; order Leptospirales; family Leptospiraceae; genus Leptospira_A; species Leptospira_A abararensis. The sequence goes on along the minus strand of NZ_JAFFPR010000022.1, from coordinate 72,240 downwards.
AAGTATTTAGGATATCTAATAGAGCATGGGGAAATGACTGCGGGAGAGCTGGCTAAGTTATCAGGTCTTACCACTGGCGCCATTACAGGTGTAATTGATCGGCTGGAGAAAAGTAGATTAGTAAAACGAAAATTTTTGCCAACCGATAGACGAAAGGTGCTGATTGTTCCAAACCTGGAAAGGGCAAATGGATTGTTTGGCCCAATTTTTAAAAAATTGCAAACAGATACTGATCTTTTGATTTCCAGTTTCACGAATCGGGAGTTGGAAGTAGTGCATCGTTATTTCGAATCGGCCATTGGGATTATGGAAAAAATGTCAGAGAATTTAGAAGGGAAATCCTAATGAAGAGTGTTTTTACGACAAAGTCTTTTATCTTAGCTTCCACATTTTATATTCAGGAACTGGTATCTTATGTGTCCGATCATTCCTTATCGATCGCAACATATTCTTTATTACTGAACTTACTTATTTATTTTTTAATGAATGGGGCTCAAATTTTCGAAACCCTGATTTTTGTTCCGCGTTGGGCTACTGGGAACCTTCAAAACCTCCAGCTTCTAAATATAGAGAGTAAGTCTGCTAATCTAAAATACTTTTGGATTGTATTTCATTCCCTACATGAAGTGATTTTTTTAGTTTCTGTTTTGTTCTGTTATCAAATAGAGGGAATAGGTCTTTTTTTACTGATTTTGTTTTTGATACATTTTTTGGTAAGAGTTTGGACAGTTGTTTATTTTGCACAAAAAATCATTCGATTTCAAACTTTAGCAGAAACCAATAACTCGCATTTCTCTGATAATGTACGAAGTGAAATTAAGAAATGGGTTTTTTTAAATTATTTCCGTGTCGGTATTTATCTTGGGATTTCATTCTGTATGATTCCCCTTGTGATACAAATCTTAAAAATGAATGGATAGAACTTGCGATTTGGTCTATTGTTTAGTTTTGAATTGTTTTAGAATTTGATCATAATTTTAGAAATGCAAAGAATTCGCCATTGGTTAATCGGAAACATAAACATCAAGATAATCTAAAATACTATTTTGAAAAAAGAATTATGTTTCCGTATTTAAAGAATCCAGTTCCGATTAAAAGCCCCAGAAAAGATCTTTTACTTTTTGGTTTCGTAATGTTAGTCCAATCCAAAGTAATAGACCCACATAAACCGGAAATAGTGTATGACTCCAAAGTGGATTTCCTATGCGAACATGAACTGCAACAGCGCCACCTAAATAGCCTGTGAGTAGAAGGGCACCGAAAGCTGAAGTTTGCGGGATGGCATATAAAACAGTGATCACAAGAAGGATGGTTCCAATCGTCATAGAAAGAGATCCTGGAATGCCTAATTCATCCATAGTCTTAATTACGATTTCGAGTTCAGAAAGTTTTCCCCAAGCATCAAAAAGCAAAAATGCGATTACTAGGCCACTGAGAACCCTTCCTACCCAAAGTAATGTGCGCGAACTTTTTGTATCGTTCATATAATCTCCTTTTTTCCTATTTATAGATTTAACTAGAAAAACATTTTGAATGATAAATGATCAATGAAAATTTGAAACTAAACTGAATCCAATCGCTTGTTAGATAGATTACAACTGATAAAACCGTTTTTCATTATCTTTTGTTCCTTTCATACCTTGACTTTCTTTTGTTTGTCATTATACTCGCATCCATGGGACAAAAACGAGCCATTGCCACATCCGCCTCCGAAGAACGATTAGAAAAACTTCTTGAAGAAAGACTGATCCCTGGATCTAACCAAGAGTTTATCGACAAACGAATTTGGGATCTTTTCGGCGAAACATGGTGCGTGATGTTTACGGATCTATCCGGATTTTCTCGTGGTGTTGCCAAATTTGGGATCATACATTTTTTACAAACGATATATGAATCACAAAGGATATTGATTCCTGTGCTCGACGAGTTCGATGGAATCCTTATGAAAGATGAAGGAGATAGTCTTATGGTGCTATTCCGAAACACAAACAAAGCCATCCAATGTGCGATCCAAATGCAAAAAGCATGTAAACGCTACAATGTGGATCGAATTGCCGAGGAACAAATATTACTCTGTGTGGGACTTGGGTATGGGAAAATTTTAAAGATTGGAGATACGGATGTATTTGGATCTGAAGTAAACGCAGCATCCAAGTTAGGTGAAGATACGGCCAAGGCCTGGGAAATTTTAGTGACTAGTGCCGTGAAAGAAAATGCAGATGATACAACGGATTTTGATTTTGAAGGGATCGCCGAAATTCCTCCTGGTTCGGATGGGGCTTACCGTTTGGTTTATACCTTGGATGAGCCCAAGTGGGTTGTTTTGTAACTAGATCCGTTGCTTTAAACGATCAGCGGAATTTTTATCGAGAACAGAAAAAGACCTTAGTTATTGTTTTTGTTTTGGATCTGTTTTTGATATCATTCCATAAATTCATAAATCGAACGGATTTCACCGTTTGATTCAATATAGGAATAAAGATCTTGGAATTCTTTATTTTGGCAAAGGGTTCCAGAATCTCCGATCAGGAGCAAATGGGACCTGGCTCTGGTTAAAGCAACGTTCATCCGTTTCGGGTTGAGTAAAAAGCCTATTTCTCCGTCTAAGTTCGAACGAACGAGACTAAGGATGACTATTTCAGATTCTCTTCCTTGGAAGGAGTCAATGGTTTGGGTAAACCATTTCCCTTGAGAGGCAAATACTAATTTTTCTACTTGTCCTCGGTAGGGTGAGATAATGGTGGTTAGGTCTTTTGGGAGTCCTAATTGAAACAATCGTTCGATCAAATGAATTTCTGTATGATTGAAAAAACTTGGTTCTTCGCCTTCGGTTTCTTCCTCCGAATCACTCCCTGCCGTATCAATCCAAATAATCGGGGGATTCGATCCTAAAACTGGGGTGATGTCGAAAGATGTACTCCATTCTGCTTCAGGATGAGTGAGAATTTTACTTTCGTAATAGGTATGGTTCGGAAACCCAAGGATTTCTGGTTTCATCCTAAATTGTTTTTCTAAAAATAGAATTCGTTCCCCGGAGTCAAAGGTTACAGCCTTTTCTAAAAAGCTAACAATGTTTTGTTGGTCAGGATGGGAGTAGCTGGCACCGAGTTGTTTGGGATCACCAAAAAAGAAGGTTTTTTTTCCCGCATAGAGTGCCATATAACAGCCGGGATCTAAACTTTGTGTGGATTCATCTACAAATACAAAATCAAATACCCTCCCTTTTTTGAATTCATTCCCGAAACCCGAAAAGGTGGATACGATCAGTTCTGCATTGTCAAGTAACTTGGTGCGAATATTCGATTCTGCTTCTCTAATGGTAGAAAGTAAAAACTTAGCTTCTTTACGAACCTGTTTTCGTTCTTCTCGCTCTTCTTTTCCAAAATTACGTTTCCAAGAGTTGGCTTTTTTCTGAAGGGCTTTTAATTCGGTCTGCCAGTTGTGGATTTGTTTTTGGTCAGGATGTGTTTGGATGAGATGATCAATATGGTGGGGTAGAACTTCTTCTTTAATTTTGGTGGAGTTACCCAACCGAATCACACGAATCCCTTTTTTTAATGCGAGTTCCACAATATAATCACAAGCAAAGTTTGTAGGGCAAAGGGTTAATACCGATTCCTTTCTCGATTTAATCTCTTCCACAGCTTGCAAAAGTAAGGTGGTCTTTCCGGTTCCTGGGGGGCCAAAAACAACTCCATAGTCGGCAATTTGGAAAATTCGATCTAACGGTGGTTTGTTTAAGCCTTCTTTCGGAGGAGTGGGTTTGTCCCCCGATCCAAATCCTAAAATCCATTTGAGTTTTTTGTGCGATAAACTTTCTTTATCTTCTAAAACTTTGGAAATGATTTCATTATACAAATCATAAGTAGATTCTGGGAACCATTTGGAGATTTGAAATTCTTGGTCTTCCCATTCGTAATCGCCCCGAACCTGGACGGTGAGTTTGGAATCACTGGCCCTGTAGATATTTCCAAATATAGATTCTGTCTCGCTCTTTAGAAGAACTGGGGTTCCTGGTTTTAACCATTCTCTGGCTTGGTTGGAAGGAGAGATGTTGAAATCGGCTCTCCAAGTATTTCCGACAACAAATCGTAAGTCTTCTAGTGCGGCTGATTTAATGGACTTTGCATCCGAACCTTTTTCTAAAAATAAAGAACGTTCGTATTCCCTTTCTTTTGATAGAACTTTTTTTACAGATAGAATTTCTTCTTCTAATGAACCAAACTCTTGTTTTATGGTTCTTCCCATTCAATGTTCTCCAAGGTTGTAAAAAAACCGTTTCTCAGTAGGGGAGCAAAGTCGATAAAATCGGCTGCTTTTAAATATAGGGAATCTTCAATGGAATAGGCCTGGATGAGGTTGTTTGCAGCCTCTTCCAACTTACCCAACCGGCAATGGGCTCGTGCTAAGATGATGAGAGTTTCTGGATCAATTTCTTTACAGTATTGGATATGCGTTCTGATAGAGGACAGTGCATTTTCTGGATCTTCCGCTTCCAAATAACAAAGTGCCAGAAGATCATAATAAAAGAACTCTTCTGGTTCCACCATTTTGAGAGATTTTTTTAAAGAGGCAAGGGCTGAGTTAAAATCCCCACGGGAAAAATACAAAGACCCAAGTTCCGCCCAAATGTCTTTACGATCAATCCCTCGGCCATTACTTAGGTGCTCTTGCGATAGAGCTTTTTTTAAAACTTTGATGGCTTCTTCCGAACGTTCCATATCTTTTAGGAGGGAAGCTAGGAGTAGGTAGTTTTCTAAATAAGATGGAAAATAGGTAATACTTTTTTGGAGTAAAACTTTCGCTGATTTAAATTTCTTTAATTTGATCAGATAACGTGAGTATACGGTGATACTCAATGGGTGAGAAGGATAGTTTTTGATGATGTCTTGGAAGAGAGATTCTGTTTCTTTCGGATTTCCCACTGCATACAAACACCAGGCTTTTTTCGCTTTGATTTTGATGAGAGAGGATTCGTCGGTTGTATGCGACTCACTTTCGGCATAAACGTTAAAGGCTCGAGTGAATTCCTTTTCCTCTTCCAGGAGTTTGGCTTCGCGGATTAGGGAAAAAAAAGAATTCATTTGAGGTTTTTTACTTCAGAAAATACGGGATTCGTCGATGGGTAGAACAGGGAGTAAAGATTGTAAAAGGAGGTCCTATTATGGTTCCATCTACACCTATTAACTCGGTCGTCAATTTGCCAAAGGAAATTTTCCAGGCCCAAAACCAACTCTCAGAAAAACTCATGAAGTTGGCTGTGGAAGAAAAAGTAGGTCCACAGGCAAAAAGCGAACGGTTACTCGACATCTACTGTTAATTTAGTCTACCCGGGTTTCTGGATTGAAGACCGGTCGTTTTCTTTCCATAAACCCACCAATAGCGGAACGGAAATCTTTGGAATCAAGCATACTCGCATTCCAAACCGCTACATAGTCCAATCCATCTTCTATGGTTTTGCCGATTCCATGGTTTAGCACTTGTTTGACCCCACGGATCACGATGGTCGGGTTCTCTGCAATTTCTGTTGCCGTGTTAAGTCCCGCTTGGAGTAGAGTATCGAAGTCTTCTGTGACTTTTGTCACAAGCCCCATGGAAAGCGCTTCCTCAGCAGTGATGTCTTTTCCGGTTAGAGCAAGTTCCCTTGTATGGGCATTTCCGATGAGATGGGGTAGTCTTTGTAACGATCCCATATCAGCAACAATGGCGACTTTGGATTCCCTAAGTGAAAAACTGGCATCTTTGGACGCATAACGAATGTCACATGCTGATACCAAGTCAAGCCCACCACCAATGCAGTGTTTTTGTACTAAGGCAATGGATGGTTTTTTAGAATTGTAGATGGCATTGATTCCTTTTTGCATCGTAAGGATGAGTTGGTAGAGTTTTTCCCGACCATCTGCAAATTCCCCTTGGAAAACTGATTTGAATTCCTGGAAGAATTCTTCTAAATCAAGTCCAGTCGAGAAAGATTTCCCCTTAGCTGCGATCACAAAACAATGAATCTGCGGATCGGCATTGATCTCATCCACCATATCGGGAAGGTCTCGCCAAAAAGGCCAATTCATAGCATTTCTTTTTTCAGGACGATTCAACCAAAGGATGGCTACGTTTTTTCTTTTTTCAATTTCAAAAAAGGGAGAAGGGTTCATACTGCTGTTTTCTCCTTTAACCAAAGTTTTTTGGAAATCATTAGGTAAATTCCGAATAGAATGAGGGCTATAGAAATATACTGTGACTGCGAAAATCCATGCCAGTAGTAACCTGTAAGAAAGGTTGGGTTTCCATTGGCATCAGGAATGTTCACAAGAGTTGGCGGATCAATAAACGGAATCACCGCTTTGTTCACACGTAAAAACTCGATGATGAGTCTTGCAAATCCATGGATGATGAGAAACTGCGCTCCAATACTCCATTTACGGAAGTTTTGGTATCTGGCCCAAAATTGAAAGTAGGCAAAATATCCGAATGCCATAAGGGATTCCATAACAGGTGTATTCCAAACAGGAACACCGGAAGGATGGGCGCCATGGAAATCAAATACGAAAAACGGAATTCTAACATCCGTTGCAAAACCATAACAACCATCCCCACTCACAAAACATCCAAGTCTTCCGATCGCATAACCCATACTAAGTGCAGGTATCACTGCATCGTAATAGGCCCCGATGTCTAGTTTGTGGTGACGAAAGTAAAGAGTGATAAAAAGCCAGCCGAAGATAAGGCCCCCAAAAAATACGAGGCCTCCTCCGCTAAATAAAGAAGACCAGAGACCCGGATGTCCTGGAAATCCATTCCAGTGTGTGAGGGGGTAGGTATACTGCCCATCGTATCCTGGAACATCGATAAAGACTTGGTCCCAAATTTCGAAGATAAAGAAAATTTTGGCTCCTATTAAGGTACCCAAAATCCCAAGAAAAATCAACCAATCGGAATGGTTTGGATCCAACTTCCTTCTCTCCAGCTCTTTGGGGAGGAGGTAAGAACCAACAAGAAAGGCTAACATCATAAGAAGGCTGAAAGTGGACAAACCTTCCCAGCCAAAGGGATTCGGAATCGGAATTCGATCTAACATAGGGGAAAGGGTAAAATTTACCCCCAAAGGGGAAAGGAGAATTTCAAATCGTAGAAACCTGGAAATTTCAGTAAAATTAGCTTGACCATAGATAGTTTAATATTAAACTATCTATTATTGATTTAAGGAGAACCATATGTTCGATTATCTATTTTCTACTTCCGGGGATATCATCCCACTCATCTTAAGAATCACTGCTTTTGTTGTGATTTTCCCACACGGTGCCCAGAAACTACTCGGTTGGTTTGGTGGATACGGATTCAAAGGAACCTACGGATTTTTCACAGGAACGATGAAGTTTCCTGGGATCTTGGCGGTTCTCATCATTCTTGGAGAATCTTTCGGATCAGCCCTCATCCTTGTGGGGTTCCTTACCAAGTTTGCTGCGGCTTCCATTGCCATAATTATGATCGGTGCGGCAGTTCTCGCTCATAGACAAAACGGATTTTTTATCAATTGGAACGGAAACCAAAAAGGGGAAGGTTATGAATTTCATATCCTTGCGACAGGACTACTCATTGCCCTAGTGGTTGGCGGAGCTGGTGTGTATTCTATTGATTTTAATTTAATAGGAAAATTCTAAACAAAAGAATTTACATTCGAACTGGTTCGAACTTTGTTCCTGTTGGTAAACAACAACAAGGTTTCGAACCAATCCCAATCATTTTCACTGCTTTACCAATTCAAATATTTCAGGATAGTTTTCCACTTCATATAAGCAGATTTAATCTAAGTTAATGTATTCTTCTGGATCGAGAGGTGCATCGAGTCCGATCCGCACTTCGTAGTGAACGTGGGCTCCCGTAGCTTTTCCTGTTTGTCCGACTAGGGCAATTTTATCCCCCCGTTTGACGCGGTCTCCCGGATTTACTAAAATGAGAGAACAGTGGCCATAGAGAGTAAAAAATCCATTTTCATGGTTGATCCGAACCGATTTTCCAAGCCCTCCCACTGCAGTATCAACAGCAATAATTCCGGGGCCTGTGGCATAAATCGGAGTTCCTTCTCCCGCTGCAAAGTCAATCCCGGAGTGGTACTCGCCCACAGGTAAAATTCCAAAAGGATCACTCCTGTAACCGAAAGTAGAAGTCACAACTCCCACACCAGGTTTTAGAGGGCGGCCCCTCGGCATGGAATAAAAAATACTTTCTCTCATGGAAAGATAATCAATAGCATTTTGAAAATTGGGAACAAGATTTCCTAGCCTAACACCAAACTGAGTGTAGGTGGTAACCACTTGTTGGAATAACAACAGATTAGAATCAAGTTCACTTGCATCTTTGCGAAATTCTTCTTTCAGTAAATAATCTTGGGTGATCATCTCTTTTTCCGGAATTTCTTCCCAAGCAAGAAGGTTTAAAGATTCAGCAGTGGACTCCAATTCCTCTACGGAGTCTCTTAAATCCTGGGAGAGTAGGTCGTAGAACAAAAAGGAGACAAGTTGGGTTTCTGTTTTTTTCTCTAAGGAAAGATTGCGGTCAAAAATAAAGGAAAAGTAAAGGAGAAGCCCAAAGGAAAGTAGGACAAGTGAGAGAGAAAGTCCGAATAAAAACCCAAGCATCCCGACAGAAATTTCAATTTGAGCCAAAGGTTTTTCGTCATTGGGGATGAGGACAAAGCTCACTTTCTCCCGACTGCGGGAAATCCACTTCTGGGCGCGCTTTCGCCAACGTAAGTGTGCAATTTGGAGCCTTTCGTAGGCGGTTGTGACGTAAGTTTCTGCCAATGTTCGTTATTCCGCCAATTTTTTCCTTGCCCATGCCATTTTTCAGGGGAAAGTGGATGAATCCAATATGTTTAAATTTCTCACTTCTCTTTTCAGAAAGAAAGCCGACTCTGTCGATTCCTTTTTGATGTACCCCGAGGGAAAGAGATACTATCGAGAATCCCATTCTATCCGCAGGGCCAATATCGATGAAGATGCCATCAAAATCATCAATCGATTGAACAAGTTTCGTTACAAGGCCTATTTAGTCGGTGGAGGGGTCCGAGATCTGCTTATGGGCAAACGCCCAAAAGACTTTGATATAGTCACAAGTGCGACTCCCAACCAAATCAAAAGGGTCTTCAATAACTGCCGAATCATCGGTAAACGATTTAAAATTGTACATATCATTTTTAAAGGTAAAATTATTGAAGTATCTACGTTCCGATCACTACCGGAACATCGTTTGGAAAAACACAAAGCAGATAACGATTATCTCATCAAACGGGACAATTCCTTCGGTACAGCAAAGGAAGACGCGGCAAGACGCGACTTTACCATCAACTCCTTGTTTTACGATCCTAAAAACGATTCCATTTTGGATTACGTTGGTGGGTTCGAGGACATTCAAAAGAAAATCGTTCGGGTCATTGGGGATCCAGATATTTCCTTCAAAGAAGATCCGGTTCGTATGTTACGAGCGGTTAAGTTTTCTGTTTTACTCGGACTTGACATCGAGAAAAAAACCAAACTGGCAATCAAAAAGAACCGTTTGGAACTGGATAAGTCGTCCACTGCTAGACTTTTAGAAGAATACAACAAGATGTTTAGAACTTGGAAGACTTCGATTATTTTCGAAGGTCTTGCCGAGAACCATTTGCTTGATGTACTTTTCAAAGAACCTGCTGATAAACTAAAGAAAACTGATCCCGAGTGGCGTGAACATTTTATGGAAACACCACTGGGTAAAAGACTCGCAGTCACAGACAAACTCCTCTCCGCAAGAGAAGAGATGACACCGGCAATCTTTTATTCGTTAATTTTCTATGATATCGTCAAAGATCTTTATGAAAATGACCGTGGCCACCTAGCGCATAACATTAAAGAAAGTCTCCAGCCTGTTTTTGAACGAATGGGAATTCCTAAACGTGAACAAGACAATTTGGTAAAAATTTTTATTAGCCAACCACGTTTCCAAGTCACTGATGATGAAAAAGAAAGACAAAACTCCTTTTTCAAAAAGAAGGACTACTTCTATGATGCGTTTATGGTCTACAAGATCGTTGCGATTTCAGAAGGTAACGAATCGGCAGTACAAACCGCTTTCTTTTGGGAAATTTCTTTACGACAAAGACCGAAACCTGATAGCCATCAGTTCGGACAACAGAATCGTAAAAAAGAACCAAACAAAAAGCGCCCACCTAGAAAGAAACATAGGGACAGAAGGGGTGGTGGTTCCCAAAATCAGAACTCGGTTCAAGAAGGCAACCAAGTAGACAAAACGGACCAACCTCGCTCCAATGCGGAACCACTGAATTCTGATTCTGAATCAGAAGATAACTAGCTAACTAATTAAAAGGTAAGGAGAGAAATCCTTACCTTTTAATCTATTCTTTCGTCGGATGTACCGATGGAAAAACTCCAAACTCTAACAAAAGTATTACTTCTTGAAGACGATCCTACCATTTCGCTTCTCTATAGCGGATTACTTCAAAAGCAGGGAATGGAAGTAACTAGTTTTGCAGAAATAAAAACGGCTTTGGAGTATATCGAAGCCAATCCTTTTTTATCAGAAAGTGTGATTTTGACAGATTTACAATTACCTGATGGTAATGGTTTGGAATTTGTTAGGGAGGTCCGAAAGATAAACAAGTCCATTCCTATCATCGTAATCACTTCAACAGAAGATCCAAAATCGATCATTAAGGTAATGAAAGAACACGTCCAAGAATATATCATCAAGCCAGTCATCCCTGCTGAACTTCTCTCTCGAATCAAATACCAACTTTCTAATAAAGAAAAAGAATATCAATATTCGGAATATGAAAAACAGAAAATCATTTCTCTTGAGAAACTATTAGATTGGTATAGTTATAAGAACCATAGCCTGAAAAAAGGTGAATTCAATACGCAAGATATGCACAAAAACTTGTTTTATGGACTTAGAACAAGTTTGGCGCAAGGTGCAGGGTTTGGAATTCTAACACAAATCATTGATATCATAAAAATTATGCCCAAAGCAGAGAATGGGAATTATATTTTGGATAGCGAAGTTCTCGATCTTTTGGAAGAAAATGCAGTTTATGCAAAAAAGGTACTAAATCGATTCACCGAAATTGAAGAGGTAATCTTTGATCGAATTCCAGCCGAACCAACAACACCTGTCCAAGTTTTAAAAGAATTAATGAACGTGAAATCTGAAATGAGTTCTATTTTTTTACTCAAAAATCAATCTTTTGTTATGGGCGAAATTGATTCAAAAAACTTCGAAAGTAATCCCATCGTTTGGAACCAAAAGTATTTTCATAATGTTTTTTATGAATTATTGTTAAATGCAATGAGGTTCTCTGCAACTTCTAGTAAAATCTACTCTTTGTTCCAATCCAATAAAGATGGCTTTGTAATTTCCATCGTGAATTCACTGAGTGAAGACTTTCAGATGAGAGACGGAATTCCGAATGAGTATTTAGAGCTAATATTTGAACCTTTTTTTCGACTACATAAAAACATTTATGAAAAACATGGCTCTCTAGACTTCGGGATTGGACTGAGCTTTGTTCGGCAAACGATACAAAAATTCGGTGGGACCATTTCCGCCTTTAACATTTTTGATCATATGAATAGCGCCAAAGAGCCTAAGATTGAGTTTAGGATTTTTTTACCTTATTCTTCTTCTGTGAAGTGAAGATAACCAATCGATTGGGGGATATAACGTTTTCCCGTCTTCAAAAATTGAACTCCCGGTTTTCCTTTATCTAATTTTCCCACCATTGTCACAGGAATTCCGGCAAGTTCTGTCGGCAAAATTTCGGGAGATAAAAACAAAAGTTCCAATTCTTCCCCTGAACCCAAACATAAATCCAGGCCAAGTTCCTTCAGGGCCAAAGGATCCAATGGAACCGATTCCACTTGGATTTTTAGTTTTCCCCTCGAGGTTATCGCCAAGCGTTCCGCATCTTGGATGAGACCGTCAGTAATGTCCATACAGGCATGAACCTGGAATTTTTGGAGAGAATTAAGTATCATATAACGAGATTTAGGAGATAGGTGCTGGGCGATTGCCTCTTGGTATTGTTTGCCCTTGGATTTTTTTTTCAAAGCCTGAAAGCCGAGTTGGCTTTTACCGAGAGATCCCGTGATATAAAGATAGTCTCCCGGTTTTCCTCCAGAACGAAGCCAGGGTTTTTCCACTGTGCCCACAACCGTGAGTGTGAGCTGGGTTTTGGAAGCAGAAAAGGTGTCGCCCCCGGCTAGTTTCATTCCATATTGGTCTAAAGATTTACGAAGTTCTTTGGAAAAGGCGCGAATCCATTCCTTTTTACGGGAGAGGGGAGATAGTCCCAGATTTAGAAAACATTCTTTCGGTCTCCCACCAGAGGCTGTGATGTCGGAGACATTGACTTCGACAAGTTTTCTTGCTAAAATGGGGGCAGAAGACCACTCATGAAGGAAATGGGTGCCTTCCGAAAGGGAATCCGTTGTCACGAGTCGGTTCGGGGCCAAAAAATAACAATCATCCTCAGGGGGAGGAGTGGTTCCAAACAAGGTTCGTATAATTTCGGATTCTTTCAAGGCTTACATCCAATAAATTTGTTTGACCCGGTGTGAAAACCGAAAATCCTGACATAAAAGAGGAAAATCTCGTACTTATGGAACTATTGTCTAAAGCCCACAAGACCCCTTCTATCGCAAAAGAAGCCGTACAAAAACAGTGGTTTGTTGTGGACGCAACTGATAAGACTCTCGGAAGATTGGCAAGTCAAGTAGCTTCCCGACTTCGCGGAAAACACAAATCTACCTTCACTCCTAACCAGGATTGTGGAGATAATATCATTATCGTTAATGCTTCTAAAGTGGCAGTCACTGGCCGCAAAAGAGAACAAAAAATTTACTATCATCACTCACGTTACCCAGGTGGTATGACTGCCATTGCATTCCATAAACTCATTCAAGAAAATCCGGAAAGAGTGATCATGGAAGCAGTGAAAGGAATGTTACCTAAATCTAAGTTAGGTGATCAAATGCTGAGAAATTGCCGCGTGTTCGCTGGCAATGACCACAACCTAGGAGCTCAAAAGCCCCTAAAACTGGAGTTGAAATAATATGGCGCAAAAAGCAGTTTGGGCAGTTGGCCGACGCAAAACATCCGTTGCACGTGCGAAAATCGCATCTGGAACTGGTAAAATCACAGTAAATCACAAAGAAGTAAATGATTACATCAAAAATGGAGATCATTTGGTTCGCCGTGCTCTCGAGCCTCTGTTCATTTTAGAAGCTCGTGATAAATACGACATTGCTCTGAATGTATCTGGTGGTGGAGTGGTAGGCCAAGTAGGAGCGATCCGACATGCTGTAGCTCGGGCACTCGTAGCTTTTAATGAGGCTTTCAAACCAGCTTTGAAAAAAGAAGGTTTTCTTACTCGCGATAGTCGTATGGTGGAACGTAAAAAATACGGTCTACACAAAGCTCGTCGAGGAACTCAGTTCTCAAAACGTTAATCGGAAATCCTCTTTTTTTTCCGAACCAAAGCCTCCTACGGGAGGCTTTTTTTTTAGGTAGGTACCCTTTGTTGAACCAACTCGTATTTTATTTTGCCTTCGCAATTGGTACCTTTGCCAGTAGTTGTTTTTTGTATTCGATTGTAATTTTTTGCCAAACCCTAGATGCTGTGAAAGGATTCTCAGGGATCGTTTTCTTTTTTCTATTTTTGCCCTTTCCTATTTTTTTCTTATACACGGGTTACTTGCTCGATCACTACTCCAAAAAATGGGTGGTGGTGAGTTTTCAATTTTTCCTATTTATCTCCTCTTTTCTGTTAGGTGCATGCACCGAGTTTTTTCATAACCATCCACTATTTTTATTGCCTTTGGCATTTGTGAATGGGATTGGAATGACGACAGTCCTTCCGGGACGAATGGCGATTTTACGAGAGGTGATGGAGTCGCACCGCTTGGTCTTTCATACCATAGCCGGAAATTTACTTCTCATCTTTGCTTTTGGAATGAGCCCACTCGCTGTGGGTTGGTTTCGGGAAGGAAATGACTACCCCAAATTGTTTTTGGTTTTGGCATCCTTTCATTTACTTTCAATGATCGCCTTTACTTTGTTACGATATGATGGTAAAAGTCAGAATGTAAATATTGATCCGAAAGGGTCAAAACTTGACAAGATTCCTTCTTTATCTGCAAATCTCAAAACAGTTTTGGAATTCCTAAAAGTAGATTCGGTTTCCAGGCAAGTGATGTACATGGCAGTTCTTAGTATGCTTGCTCTTGGTCCCATCCAAGTCATTCTTCCTAAGTATGTTCGCAATGAGTTAGGACTTGGGGAACTGGCTCGGGGGACCGTCCTTGTGTTTTTAGGGCCGGGGTTATTTCTCGGAGGGGTTCTTACCATCCTTTTCCACCACCTGGAAAGAAAGGGCCTTGTTTTACTGATTGTGTTTACCCTCTCCTCTATTTTCTTTTTGGGTTTTGTTCCTTTTGGAAAAGCCTCTGCTACCTCTTTCTTTTTGTTTTGTTTTGGAGTTTCGGGGGGCGTGGTTTCGAGTCTACTTCCCGCCATTTTACAAAAACGGGCCGAAGATGGAATCCGAGGAAGAATCCTTTCCCTTTATACAGTTTGTTTCCAATTCACACCCGCAGTGTCTGGATTTTTTTCTGCCCTGCTTGCTGACACCATTGGTATGCAGCTCACCTTTGGAATTTTGGGTGGGGTATTTCTCTGTTTTGCTCTTTTTTCTTTTCTCCAATACAAGGAATTACGGGAGAGTTAACTTCTAATTTCCTTGCCCTAGGAGGTGAAACCGATTTCGCTGTAAGTGTATGATGTCGAAAACTGTCCGCGAAATTGCTGAGTTGTATACCAATTACTTTAAAGAAAAAGGCCATACCATCGTGCCTTCTTCTAGCCTCATCCCGAAGGGAGATCCCACTCTTTTATTTACAACCGCCGGTATGGTTCAGTTCAAACCTCTGTTTACGGGAGCAGTCGAGCTACCTTACACAAGAGCGGCTTCTGTGCAAAAATGTGTTCGCACCACAGATTTGGAAGTTGTGGGTAAAACCGAAAGGCATTGTACCTTCTTTGAGATGCTTGGTAATTTTTCCTTTGGAGATTATTTCAAAAAAGAGGCCATCGAATACGCATTAGATTTTTCACTGAACCACTTACATATTCCCAAAGATAAAATTTGGGTGACGATTTACTTAGATGATGATGAAGCCAAAAAGATTTGGATGGATGCGGGCATTCCAGAAGAACGGATTGTTCGGCTCGGAAAAAAAGATAATTTTTGGGGACCTGCGGGAGATAGCGGGGCTTGTGGTCCATGTTCGGAATTGTATTTGGACCGTGGTCCCGAAAAAGGTGGTCCGAATTGTGGAAACAATCCAAATTGTAAACCCGGATGTGATTGTGATCGTTATTTAGAATATTGGAATTTAGTATTTAACCAATTCAACCAAACGGTTTCCGGGGAACTCCTTCCTCTAAAACAAACCGGAATTGATACAGGCTCTGGACTCGAACGAGTGGCCATGTTATTACAAGAAGTGGATTCGGTCTATGACACCGATGAATTAAAATCAATCATTCGTAAAATTGAAGAACTCTCTGGCAAAACCTATGACGCATCCACAAAACAATCGTTTCGAGTGATTACTGATCATTCGCGTTCCGTATTCTTTTCGTTAGGTGACGGAATCTATCCTGACCGCACGGGACGAGGGTATGTGATTCGTCGGCTTATAAGAAGAGCGTCTTTATTTGCAAGAAAACTAGGAATCCACGAACCTTTTTTATACAAACTCATTCCGACATTAAAGGATTTGTATTCGATTCGTTATCCAGAACTGAAAGACAAAGCCAAAGACATTGAATCCATCTTAAAAAAAGAAGAGGAACTCTTCCTTCATACCTTAGAAGTAGGACTCGAAGAATTAGAATCCCTTCTAGACCACTTAAAATCAA
The DNA here is from genome assembly GCF_016918735.1 of Leptospira abararensis. Lineage (GTDB taxonomy): Bacteria > Spirochaetota > Leptospiria > Leptospirales > Leptospiraceae > Leptospira_A > Leptospira_A abararensis. Next base: position 56,268 of record NZ_JAFFPR010000022.1, on the reverse strand, counting down.
ACAACCAAACGGTTGTTACCGGAAAAGAAGGTTTTCGATTGTATTCCACTTATGGGTTTCCTCGTGAGATGACCAAGGAACTTGTAGAGGATCGGGGTTTTGGTTTTGATGACAAAGGATTTGAAGAAGAACTAGAAAAAGACCGTGACCTTTCCCGTGCTAGTTGGAAAGGAAAAAAAGTCCAATACCTCACAGGTATTTCCGCAAGTCCCGAACTCAAAACCGAATTTTTGGGATACACTGCCGCAAAAACCTCGGCAAAAGTAATCTATCTCTTTGTAGACGGTAAGTCTGTGACTTCAGCAAAACAAGGAGAGGAAGCGGTTGTGGTCTTGGATCAAACCCCGTTTTATGCAGAGGGTGGTGGTCAGATTGGAGACTGGGGTTATCTTAAAAAAGAAGGTTTCCAGTTCCAAGTCCAGGACACACAAAAAGAAAATGAAACCTTCCTCCATTTGGGTCTGATTCTAAAAGGAAAAATTTCTGTCGGAGAACTCCTTGAAGCTGAGATTGATACAGAGCGACGTCAAAATCTAGCCAACCACCATTCCGGTACACACTTGTTAAATGGGGCACTCCGCCGCGTTCTAGGGAACCATGTGGCTCAAAAAGGTTCGATTGTTTCTTCTGATTATCTACGTTTTGATTTTTCCCATCCTAAGGCTCTCTCTCGGGAAGAGATTATATCAATCGAAAAAGATGTAAACGAAGCCGTGAATGCAAAAATTCCAGTGAATACAGAAGTATTGGACATTGAAAAGGCAAAACAGTCTGGTGCTTTGTCCATGTTTGATGAAAAGTATGGAAATTTGGTTCGTGTGATTTCTATGGGCGATAAATCCAAAGAATTCTGCGGAGGAACTCACGTTTCCAACACAAAAGAAATTGGATACTTTGCCATCATCAAAGAAGGAAGTCCCGGTGCGGGAAATAGAAGGGTAGAAGCCATCTGTGGAGATTCTGTTGTGGAATACTTTTTATCTCAGTTTCAAACTCTAGCTTCAAAAGTGGAAACACATAACTTAAACGCAAAAGAAACGTTTGGTGATCTTAAAGAATTTGGAATCACGACTGTAGTTCCTGCCCCCGAAGATCTTCAGAGTTTATTCTCCAAAAAAGGGAATGCTGCGGTGGAATTTTTGCGTAAATTACGCGAAAATTTGGAGACGGAACTCGAAGAAAAATCCAGTGCCCTGTTTAAAGCCAAAAAGAAGAAGGAACAACTCAGTTTCCAAATGAATCCAGAGCTTGTGGATGGACTATTGAAAAAGGCAGTTTCTTTGCCCAAAGGAAAAGTGGTAACGGAGGTCTTTACTTCTGTAGATGCGAAGTCCTTAAAGGATTTGGCCGATAGCCTCAAAGCCAAAGAACCAGAAATCCTTTGTCTATTTGGATCTATTGAGGGAGATACGAGCTCTCTTGTCTTTATGTGCAATAAGATACTCAATGAAAGAGGAATCCATTGTGGAGATCTTTTAAAAGAAACCTTAGTTTTGTTAGATGGGAAAGGTGGTGGGAGACCAGATATGGCGCAAGGTGGTGGTAAAAAACCAGAAAACCTAAAGTCCGCTTTGGAATTTGCATTGGGACTTGCCAAAAAGAGTTTAGGATAATAGGAAAGAGTTAGGAGGAATGTATGGCACAAGATCCATCATTTGACATTGTATCAAAAATCGAAAGACCGGAATTACAAAATGCTGTGGCCCAAGCCATGACCGAAATCCAAACCAGGTTTGATTTTAAAGGTTCCAATTCCGAGATCAAACTCACCGAAGATACCTTGGTTTTGACCTCGGAAAATGAGATCAAACTCAAACAAGTGATCGATGTCCTAACGACCAAAATGGCCAAAAGGGGAATTAGCCTCAAAGCCTTTGATTTTGAGTCCAAAATTGAATCCGCTACAGGACAGACGGTCCGCCAAAAGGTAAAGATTCAAAACGGTTTGGACAAAGAACAAACGAGACAAATCACAACCCTCATCAAAGACCAAAAATTGAAAGTCCAGGCCACCATCCAGGGGGAATCAGTTCGGGTTGTGGGCAAAAAAAAGGATGATTTGCAAGAGGTAATGGCAGCCATTCGGAACGCAAATTTCAATTTTGACGCCAATTTTACGAACTTTAAGGGATAAAATTCCGCCTTAAAGTTCGGTATTTCGGCTTCCATTTTTTTTCTATCTATGTCTCAAAACCGGCCGATATTTCCCGTATGGACCCTAAAAAATCCGTATGGGAATGGACTTTGCCACGTAAAGACTTCCTTCCCTATCTATTAGTATTTTCCGGTGTGTTTTTACTTCTCTCTCTCTTTTCTTTTCAGGAAGGAGAGGATGGGTCGCTTTTCAATTGGTTTGGAAGGCTCGGGCATTACATCGCCTTCACCCTCCTTTATCTTTTTGGGAAATCTTCCTTTTTATTTGCCGGCTTTGTTTTGATGTTAGGTGTTCTTTCACTACGAAATCCGGACTTTGATAGGCTTGGCAAAGCTCTCTTTTTTCCATTGTTCCTTGTGGCAACTACTGTGAGTTTGAATCTACTCGAAACCCCCCTTGGTCACATAGGGGACAGTGGTGGGATTCTCGGTCAATTTTTCTCTTGGGTTTTTTCTTATCTTTTTGGAGAGACTGGGCGTATCCTTGTCGTTTTCTTTTTATACTTATACTTTGCAGTGATCTGGCTTGAGGACGGGGCTTGGTCTTTTACTTTTGATGCGATTCATAAATATTCCAATGGAATTTATCGATTGATGGGAGGACAAAGAGAACTCCCACATCTCCGGCTTCCTAGTTTTTTGGATTCTGTTGTTTCCACTCGCCGTGCCCCAGTGGATGAAATTCGAAGCAAACAATGGTTTTCTGTCCAAACGGAAGAAGAATCCAAAGAAGACATTGCCAATCACTTCTGGAATGTGGTTGCCGATGAAAAATTGGGGCGGAAAACACAAAGGGCCGGAATGGATTTGGATCGTTTTAGAAACGAAGAAAAACAATCGAATGAAAGAGAAGATTTTTCTATTTCGAAAGTTTCCAATCCCAAAACACAATCGGTTCGTTACCGCAATGCAGCAAAATTTGAAGGTTTTTTTGATGAGTCAGGAAAGGTATTTCGTTTTCAAAAATCAGAATCAAAGTTGGATTTGTTTGCAGAAATAGAAAAAAATGAAGTTTTAATTTCTAGACTTAAACTAACTGATAATAGGCGATTTCCGGAAGAATTGGAAGAACGGGAAACTGTCCGAGAATCCAAAATTCTATTTCAATTTCCAGAAGCCAAATGGAAACCGAAAGTAGACAGAGTTGCAGACTTAAATGAACTAGAACTTCCCAAACTAGACCCTATCAAACTTCCGTTTGGTGGACAAAACCCAGTTTTCAAAACTTCCGGCTTGTCTTCACCCGTTGATTTTTATGAAGAGAAAACGGAGGACTATGAATCGGAAGAGGATTTTTCGGAAGCTTTGGAATCATCATCGGACCAACTGACTTCTTCAGAAGAGGAGGAGGAAGTTCTCTCGAAAACAGAAGCCATCCAGATTCCCGAATCGGTGCGTCTTTCCCTTGTGGAAGAAACTGGTTGGGATGTGAGTGAAAAAAGTGGCAGGAGTGATCACGAAGAGGCAGAAGAAGAAGTGGATTCTAGTTCCGAAGAGTTTGAAGAAGAAACTCTCGAAACTTTGGCCGTGGAAGAGGCCTCACCCCTCGTTCGTTCCAATCTAAGTTCTGGAAATTTCGGTAAGAAAAAACTAGAACCAAAGGTAGAACAACAAGAGCTGATGTTTGGCTCCATGGTTCCGAAACCTAAATTAAAGAAAGGAAAGTATTATATCTCTCCAAGGCTTCTTGTTTCTCACCAAGTGCCTGTGGCCAATATCCTAAAAAATGATTCCGAACTAGATCTTATCTCTCGTAAAATTGAAGAGTCGACTGGACATTTTGGAATTGAGTCGAAGGTGGTCACAAAAGAAAGAGGACCAATTATCACGCGTTATGAGATCACCATTCCGAACGGAATCAAACTCAACCGAATCGTATCTCTTTCTGATGAAATTAGAGCCTACCTTGAGGTAAAAAACATTCGGATTGTGGCACCGATTCCGGGAAAGGCTTCCATCGGGATTGAGGTTCCGAACCGAATCAGAGAAGATGTGTTTTTGTCGGAAATTCTAAAAGATACCATCCTCCAACACAAAGCCAAAGACTTATCGATCTGTATTGGAAAAGACATATCGGGAAAACTGGTAATGATTGATATCGCCAAACTTCCTCACTTACTTGTGGCAGGAACGACTGGTTCTGGAAAGTCAGTGAGTATCAATGCGATGATCACAAGTCTCATCTGCACTCGTTCCCCAGAAGAAGTGCGCTTCATCATGATCGACCCGAAGATGGTGGAGATGACTCTGTATGAAGGAATTCCTCACCTTCTTATGCCGGTGATTACTGATCCAAAAAAAGCAACGAAGGCACTTTCTTGGGCCATCCAAGAAATGGAAAGTCGTTACCAAATGATCTCCCAATTGAAAAGTAGGGACTTCAAAAGTTTTAATGAAAAAGTGGATGAGTATGCCCATGCCAAAGGTTTTCAGAAACTTCCGTACATTGTGATCTTTATTGATGAGCTTGCGGATCTTATGATGGTTTCGGGAAAGGATCTCGAGGAACAAATCCAAAGGATTTCTCAAAAAGCAAGAGCGGTCGGAATCCATCTGGTGATGGCAACCCAGAGGCCGTCGGTGGATGTGATCACCGGTGTCATCAAAGCGAACTGCCCGGCAAGGGTGGCCTTCCAAGTGGCACAAAAAACGGATTCTAGAACCATTCTGGATACAAGCGGGGCCGAAACCCTTCTTGGAAAAGGAGACTTTTTGTACAGGTCTCCGACATCGAGTGACCTCCAAAGAATCCAAGCTCCCTTTATCGAAGAGAAAGAAATTGAGTCCATTGTGGAAGAGGCCAAAAAACAAGGGGCTCCTGCGTATGTGGAAATGAATTGGGACGATGAGACCAGCATTGAAATGGCTTCCGATGAAGATGAAGAACTTTTTGACGAGGCTTGGAATATCGTAGTCACCGAAAAAAAAGCCAGTGCCAGTTACCTCCAACGCCGGATGAGAATCGGTTACAACAAAGCCGCAAGGCTTATGGAACTTATGGAAATGCGGGGTTATGTTTCCCCACAAATCGGGGCGAAACCTCGGGAAATCCTGCGTTCAGCGTAAATCATCGACAAGAGAACTTTGTCTGAAAAACTGGGAAACTATGAAAGTATGGATCGGATCTTTTTTACTTGTATTTGGGGTGGCTCTCGGCGCCCAAACAAGTCCGGCTCACAATTGGCACTCACCTTCGGAAGTGGTCAAAAAGATAAAGAAAAACTTTAGCGATATCAATTCCTATTCTGCTGATTTTCTCATCAAAACAGAAGACAACAAAAAGGAAAAACAGATGCGCGGGAAATGTTTCTACAAACGTCCCGGCAAAATTAGATACAACTTCGCAGAACCGGAAGGGGACGAAATTGTTTCTGATGGAAAAACCCTTCATATCTTTATTAAGAGGTTAGGCGCTGTGGGAAAACAGGATTTAACACTCGATCGTAAAAATACTTCTGGTCCCATTTTTACCACAAACAGTCCCGATGGCCTGAACCGCCTTTTTCGTAAATACCATTATAAATTTGATACCATCGAACAACCTCGTTCTATGGGGGACGCTGCCAAATACTTTGTTTTGGATCTCGACCAAAGAGAAAAGATTGGTGGATTTGAAAAAATGAAACTTTTTGTGGATTCCGAATCTTACTTAATCAAAAAAGCAGTGGCTACCGATGGTCGTGGGAAAGTAACCACCATTTCATTTTCCAATATTAATTTTTCTGAAGAAATCCAAGATGGAGTTTTCAATTTCCACATGAGCGGGAACGCCAAAATTGTAAACAACCCACTTGTATCCGAGAACTAAGCAAAGAGGATATCATTTTGAATACAAAACGAGTCGGTCAAATCATAAGAGAAGCTAGGGAAGATAAAAAACTTTCCGTCAAAGATGTAGCCAAAGAAACAAATATCGCAGCTAAGTACATCATTGCTTTAGAAACAGAAGACTATTCTCAGTTCCCTGCAGAAACCTTTGCCCTTGGTTTTCTAAAAAATTATGCAAGTTACTTAAAACTAGACACAGCAATGCTTCTCAATCTTTACCGTGGGGAACAAATTGAGGAATCACAAGCTCCCCTCGAAGAGCTCACTCGTCCGACCACCACTGCTTTTAGTTTAGATCGCAATAAAATCATAAGTCTTGTTTCCATTTTTCTTTTTGTAATCTCAGCTTACATCATCTACATTAGTTTTGAAGACTCAGGATCTGGATCTATCGATGAGGAAACTACAGAAGTGGGATCTACTGTAGAAGCCGTTGCCAGTTCAGACATTCCTTCTGGGATTAACTTTGTTTCCCAAAGTGTTCCAGAAAACGCCAGTGTTCCATTTATTTTAACCGAAGACCGTGGTGTGAGTTTTAGTGTAAACAACCAACAGTGTAAGATGTTCATCAAAGGTGTTTCCAATGGAAAAGCAAACCTTGGATTCAATATCTTCCCTGAGAAAAATGTATACTTTTTCCAGGCAGCAGAAGGCGAAGAAACCATCCTTTCTTATCGCATTGAGGAACTAACCTCTCTTCGCCGAGACATCCGAGTGGTGACACAAGCCGTTACTGAAAAATCAGCCAAAGTCCTTGTGACATTAAAAGAAGAAAGAGAAGGGGCTGCCGTAAAATCTCCTGTAGGAGATGTTCCGATCCAAGTTACCCTCTTTTTCTCCAAACCAAGTTATGTTGAATTTGTGTTAGATGGTCAGATGGGAGAACGAGGACTGGTATCTGCCGGCGAAGTCAAACACTTAGAAGCTCGGGATAGATTGGAGATCAAAGTCGGTGACGGTGGGGCCGTGGAAATGGTTCAAAATGGGAAAGAACGTTCGGTTCTTGGAAAACCAGGAAAACTTGTCAAAAAAATCTTTATCCGCAAACCAAATCCTTATGATTCTACTCAGTCCATCATTGGAGAGTTAGGCGAATAATGCCCAAGGTTAAGGAAAAAACCGAAGAGACACCGAAGTCGTTTTTTATCACGACTCTCGGTTGTCCTAAAAATACCGTTGATTCGATGGCCATGCATCAGTCGTTACTGAAGGAAGGCCTCCTTCCTGCGGCCGGTCCTGAAGCCAGCGATTTCCACTTAGTCAATACCTGTACTTTTATCCAAGACGCCACCAAAGAAACCATCCAAACCATTTTGGATTCCATCGATATCAAAAAGCAGAACAAACAAAAGTTAGTGGTTGTGGGCTGTTTTGCGGAACGTGCCGGAAAGGAAATTTCCGACGACCTTCCGGAAGTGGACCTTCACTTTGGAACCGGTAAATATGATAAAGCAGGGGAGATTTTACGCAAAAACTTTCCTCTAGAATTCAAAGACCTAACTGAATTCAATGCCGATCTTTTGGAAAGGCTTGTTACAAGTAAGGGAATTGAAAACTATTCCAAACCATACTCTTATGTAAAAATTTCTGATGGTTGCAACAGAGGTTGTCACTTCTGTATCATTCCTAATCTACGAGGAAAGTATCGAGATACTGAAAGTTCTGATGTTTTAGAACAAACCAAACGTGCCGTGAGAGCAGGTTCCAAAGAGATTTGTCTTGTTTCACAAGACACTGTGTTTTATGGAAAAGACACGGACAAACTTTTGGATTTGGTGCGCTCGGTTGCGGATGTAGAAGGATTAGAACTCTTGAGACTTCTCTATCTTTACCCAGACAAAAAAACAGAAAAGTTACTCGATCTTTATAAAGAAATTCCAAAAATTGCCCCGTATTTGGAAAGCCCTTTACAACATGTTTCCAAGTCTGTTTTAAAATCCATGAATCGTACTGGCGAATACTCTTACTTCAAATCGTTATTCCAAAAAGCAAGGGACCTTCGGCCTGAATTGGAAATTCGTACATCCTTTATCCTCGGTTTCCCTGGGGAGACAATGGAAGATGTGGAAGAGATCATTCGCTTTGTCGAAGATGTGAAACCGGAAAAGGTAAATCTTTTTCCTTATTCTCCACAAGAGGGAACGAAAGGTGCGACCATGGATGGACAAATCAAAGACAAAGAAATTGCACGCCGTGTGAACTTGGTGCGTGAGGCTTATCTCGAAACTTTGAAATCCATCCACCAAAATCGAATTGGAAAAATTTATCCTGCTGTTGTGGATGAGGTTTTGGAAAAAGGAGCCATGGTTCGCAGGTTTCAAGATGCTCCTGAGATTGATGAAGTTGTCTATGTAGAAGATATGGGTTTGAAACTCGGCCAGTTCGGTCAGGTTCGTGTGGACTCTTTTTTTGAATTAGATATGGCAGGGACTTGGGTGGTTTGAGTTGGAAGACTGGAAAACCATTGCCAATATTCCGAACCTACTCACTGTTCTGCGGGTTCTTGCACTTCCATTTTTTATTTTTGCCCTCTTTCAAAAGGAATGGGAATACCAAATTTTTGCTTTTGTTCTCTTTGCCCTTGCTTCCCTCACTGATCTTGTGGATGGATATCTGGCACGGAAGTGGAACCAACAAACAGAATTTGGAAAGTTCCTAGATCCTTTGGCTGATAAATTTTTAGTCATCGGTTGTTTTGTTACCTTTTTATTCATCCACGAACCTATCGAAGTATGGATGGTCGTTCTTATCATTGGGCGCGATATGCTCATAACCTTCCTTCGTTATATTGCTGTCCGCTCTGGAAAAAGCCTTCGCACCACCATGATGGGAAAGGTCAAAACTGCCTTCCAGATGGGGGCCATCCTTATGATCCTTGTTGTGTTTATGCTGATCTCTGGCAAAAGACGAGCCTTGATCAATGAAACCTATGCTATGGGAAAACTAGCAGGTTACTCTACTTTCGAAGTAGCCTCCCAACATGCGAATGAGTTTTATACGCTTGTCAAAACTACCGAAGTTTTAAGTTTTAAAGACTTTTTTGATTCCATAGCGTCCTTTGTTCCTTATTTCGGGATGTTATTCACAACTTTCATCACTGTGATTTCAGGACTTCGTTATATTGTGACCAATTATCAGTTGTTAACTTTCACTAACCTAAAAAGGATTTTTTATGACCGTTCCCACAATTAAGGAAATCCTCGGGCAAGTTGTGTCCGGCCACCACCTTGTGGACACTCACGCCGAACATTTTTTAAGCAAAGTAATGGATGGGGATGTTCCTGAGCCAGTCCTTGCTTCTTTTCTCACAGCCATGAAAATGAAAGGGGAAACCACGGACGAATTGTACGGATTTGTTCGTGCGATGCGTAGTCATGCAATCAAACCCTCTAAAAAATTTGATTTTGATTTTTTAGACACTTGTGGGACAGGAGGGGACGGCAAAGGTACTTTAAACGTATCCACACTTTCGGCCCTCACTTTGGCAAGTCTCGGCTTTAAAGTTGCCAAACATGGAAACCGTTCCGTATCTTCTCTTTCGGGAAGTTCCGATATTCTTTCTGGCCTTGGTTACAAACTCGATCAGTCCACAGCAGATTCGGAAGCGGAATTCCTGCGCACTGGCTTTGTGTTTTTATTTGCTCCCGCTTGGCATCCAGCGATGAAGTATGCTGGACCCGTTCGTACTGCCCTCGGATTTCGCACTTTTTTCAATTTGATTGGACCTCTTTCCAATCCCTTTTCCCCTTCCCACCAAATTGTGGGTGTCTATGATAAGTCTCTCTGTTTACCGATGGCGGAAATTCTCGGAAGGCTTGGTTCCAAACGTGCTATTGTCTGCCATTCACAGGACGGGCTCGATGAGTTTTCTATCTTTGAAGGAACCGATTATGCCTATTTTGATGGAAAAGAGACCAGAGAATTGACCTTTGATCCTAAGGAATTGGACCTAAATTCTAAGGAATTGGACAGAAATACAGTGTTCTCCTCTTCGAAGGAAGGGGCGGAATCCTTATTTCGGGCAGTTCTCGACCCAAGTGCATCGACTGGGGGAACGGCGATGGTCGCCCTGAACGCGGGGGTAGCCATGTTTTTACTCGGTGCCGTAAGTGATATACGAACAGGGTACGAAACTGCCAAAGCGGCTCTCCTTGAGAAAAAAGTTCTCCGATTCGTTCGTGAAACATTGAATTTAACATAAGGCCTATAAACATTGGATAAATAGCTATGCTCAATTTTAATTTTTTAACACCAGATATCCTAATCCTTGCCCAAGAAGAGGGTGCAAAGTCGTCCCTACAGTCACTCATCATCATTCCGATCATGTTAGTTGCTATGTACTTTCTTGTGATCCTTCCGAACAAAAAAGAAGAGAAGAAACGGAAAGAGATGATCACCAATCTCCAAAAAGGGGATAACGTTGTGACAAACAGCGGTCTTCATGGAAAGATTGTAGAGTTTAAAGACAATAACGAAACGGTTGTTTTGAGTGTTGCTGCGAACACTAACATCACATTTGAAACTAGCGCTATTCTGAAGAAGAAAGCCTAAGATGAAACGTCTCTTCTTAGTTTCCCTAGTATTCTGTTTTTCGGCCCCCCTCTTTGCACAAGAGGGATTGGATTTTTTAGATAAGGTCAATGATAAACCGAAATCGACAACCACCAAACCGAAAGAAGAAACGAACGTAACCACAACTAAAAAACAAACCAGTGTTGTGACTACAACCTCACCGACTACGGGAAAAAAGAAGAGATCCAGAAAGAAATCCAAACAAAACCAACTGGCAACAACTACGGAGACCCTTCCGCAAAACACCAATTTGGCTGTGAACCCGAACTCAAACACTACGGTAACGGATAAATCCTTTCCTGGTTTGGAAAAACAACCTGTCGTTCTAGAAGAAGAGGAAGTGGTAAATAACGGTTTGTGGATGGATTCTAGTGTTTCTGTGGAACCATCAGGTCTTCCTGGATTTTCTGCTGATTTGAAAGTCGGAAAAACAGAAGGTTCCAACCAAGCACCGAATCTTTCCTCAAACAAAGAAACAGGAAAATCACTCTTTAATTTCTCTGATTTTTTTGCTAAATATAAAAAAGCGATGATGATCCTTGGGATCATCATACTCTTTGCTTTTTACAGACTTAGATCCGCTCGCCCGGGATCTAGCAGTCGTTCTTATAGAAGATAATAATTTTAGGAGCAAACTAACTTGCAATCGTATCGACTATTGATTCTTCCTTTTTTGATTCTGGCAGTTTCCTTTACAATCCTGTATCCGAACTTTGCCGATCGCACTTTAAAGATCGTTGTGAGAGAAGATGTATATGCACTTCCTGAAGCCGATCAAAAAATATTGATAAACGCGCTCTTTGAGCGTTGGGCGAAAGACTACGGTAAAGCTTCCGGTTGGACCATTGAACCACAAGGAACACTCCCACCAAAAGAAAATCCCTTTTATACTGTGAAAGGAAGATTCATCACGTCAGCAAAGATCAATCAGATCTCTCAAGAGAATCAGTCTTTAGTAAGCGAATCTAAAAACAAATTAGAACCCACATGGATTGAAGAAACAATTCGAGGTGGTAAGTCTTTATCCATTAAATTGGGTCTCGATTTACAAGGTGGGATGCGTGTGGTTCTCAAAGGAGACTTTGATGATTACACTTCTAAACTTAAAGATATATATGCAAAAGAATTATCTGAGCTAAACGTAACCTTAAATAATCCTGCGACAAAACCAGAAGACAAAGAAAAAGCAAAGTCTAGACTCTCAGAAATTGAATCTAGTTTTGATCTTTCTCCCATGCGTAAAATTGTAGAATTAGAAAAAGCGAAGATGATTATTGACAATCGTCTTACCACGCAAAACCTAACGGAACCACAAGTTCGTATCCAAAAAGAACAAGATGCCATTGAAGTATCACTTCCTGGTGTTTCGAATTCTGCAGCCATCTTGGAAATTTTACAAAACACAGAAACTGTTGAGTATCGTTTAGAAGAACCAACTCCTTTTGTTTTTAAAGGCCAAATCGCAGATAGTGAACGCCGGATGATGGATTTAGGCAAACGAGAAAACACTGACATTTATCTTTTCCAAGAACTTGTGAAAAACAAGGCTGGGAAAAAAGCGCAAGATGCGTTTTTAGAAGGTTTGGAAAAAAAATATAATATCCCTAAAGACTTTAAAGTGTATGCGATGTGGGCTCGGGGAAATTCTGCTAAGTCGGCACTCCTCCCTCGTAGTTTTGTGGTTTTGGAACGTAAAATTGCCCTTTCTGGGAATGATATGACCAATGCGCAACCATCTTATAATTCCAATTCGTATGGATGGATGGTAAGTTTTACTCTCACTCCTAATGGTGCAGAGAAATTTTTTGATCTCACTTCAGAGAATCGCGGACGTAACCTAGCGATTGTTTGGGGGGATAAGGTGATCTCCAATCCAGTCATCAATGATCCCATTGCTGGTGGTCGGGCTGAAATTTCGGGAAGTTTCTCCGAACAAGAAGCCATTCGATTAGCTAACGTAATTTCGGAAGGTGCACTTCCTATTCCTTTATCTGTTTTGGAAATGCGATTCATTGGACCGACATTGGGAATTGAATCAATCGAAGTGGGAGTCAAAGCTGTTGCGATTGGATTCTTTTTGGTGATGGTTTATATGATATTCTATTACAGGTTAGGTGGATTCATTGCCGACCTTTCCCTGCTTATCAATTTAATCATCCTGGCAGCACTTCTGACACTTATGGACTTTACTTTAACACTTCCGGGAATTGCAGGGATCATTTTGACTGCGGGTATGGCGGTGGATGCAAACGTAATTATCTATGAAAGGATTAGGGAAGAAATCGAAGAGGGCAGAGCACTTTCAATAGCTGTCACTCGCGGTTTTGAAAATGCATTCTGGACCATTATGGATGCAAACGTCACCACACTCATTGCGGGAATTCTAATGATTCGTCTTGGAAATGGACCAATCAAAGGTTTTGCGATCACACTTTGTTGGGGTATTGTTACCACTCTCTTTACATCGCTTTTCCTTTCACGATTATTTATGGAACTGACAGTCAACCGATTGGGTGTCCATCACTTGAATTTAAGACCTTTCTTCTTTGGGAAAAAGGAGACTAAAAATGCATAATATTAATTTTACAAAGTATAAATACTTTACTCTTAGTTTTTCATTGTTTGCGATTGTTTTCGGATTTGTTGTCACCTTCGCAAAGTATGGTGGGTTTGCACACTCACTGGATTTTAACGGCGGACTTCGAACTGTCTTAGAACTTCCGGCAGACAAAACTCGAAATGATTTAGAAGGATACTTCCAAACTAAAAAAATTGAAGCCGTCGTTATCCTTTTAGAAAAAGAAAAGAATATTTACCAATTGGATATCGGACTTGGATCGTTAGATACCATCGAATCTTTGTATAAAGAAATTCCAGAAGAAAGTAGAGAATCTTCTACTTCTGCGATTGATCGCTTCGTGCAACTCGTAAGATACGAATACAAACTTCCGAAAGAAAAAGTTCTCTCTGCAGACCAAGTGGGTGCGGTAGTTGGTGGTGAGTTAACTGAAGTGGGGATTACACTTCTGTTAACAACGCTTGCCATCATTCTTTTGTATTTGAGTATTCGTTCTCAGTTTAAGTTTGCTTTGGCATCTTCCATTGCCCTTGTCCATGATATTCTGATGACACTGGCTCTGATTGGGTTTTTACAAATCAAACCAAGTGTTCCGATCATTGCGGCCCTTCTCACTCTCCTTGGTTATTCCATTAACGATAAGATTGTGGTGTTTGACCGAATCAGGGAGAATGCTCATGGAAAAGATAACTTAGCACTTTCCAATATTATCAATGTTTCCATTACTCAAACCTTAGGTAGGACCATCAATACTTCCTTTACGACAATGATTTCCGTTGTGGCCATCATTGTGGGTGGGGCAGTGGAATTGTATGATTTTGCTTTTGTCCTTCTTTTTGGAGTGATTGTAGGAACTTATTCTTCGATTTACATTGCGGCTCCGATTTCTGAGATTTACGACCAACTCAGGAAAAAAAGATTCGCATAACAAAAAGTTTATGAATGCAGAGAAACGAAAGGAAACTTATTCTCTGCATTCCCTTCTTGGGTTTTTGGCAATGGGAAAAACCGGGCCCAATCCACCCGTCTCCGCCGTATTAACCGATCCCGAGGGCTCTGTCTTGGCAAGTGCCCATACCCAAGTTTATGGGGGAAACCATGCAGAAAGGGAACTTTATTCTCGCTATAGCAATGAGGTTCCTTCTACCGATGAAATTCTTTCTGTCAGTTTAGAACCTTGTACTCATTTTGGAAAAACTCCACCTTGCCGTGATTTGGTGATCGAAAGAAAACCAAAGGAGATCAAACTCGGCTGGAAAGATCCCAATCCTTTGATTCAATCAGGAGACTGGGAAAAGTATACCAAGATCGGAATTTCAGTGACCCTCGACCCCATGCTTGCCAAAGTTTCTCTCCCTTACTTACAAGGATTTTTAACCAGAATCCAAACGGGACGCCCTTGGGTTTGGATTAAGTCAGCAACATCGAAGGAAGGAAATTTTGCTTCTAAGGATAAAAAAAGAGAAAGGGTAAGTTCGGAAGAAATGGATCTCACCTTACAGCTCTTACGTGCCAAGGTGGATGCGGTTGCTGTAGGCCCAGGAACAGTGGTTTCTGATTCTCCCTCCCTTCACTTTCGGATCACCGAAGAAATGTTTCTTTCGCAAAAGCCGGGAAAACGAATCACAGAATTAGAACCTTTTTTTGAAGCAGGCTCTGGTCTTATCTCTTTTTTATTACAATACGCAAAGGAAACGGCAGAAATCCATCGGTTAGAAGAAAATCTTTACCAACCATATCGTGTCTTTGTTTTAGATCCGAAGCACCTTCCTTCGGATCTGTTCTTTACAAAACAGATTGAACTTACAGAACGGATAGGTGACAAAAAATGTATTTTTTTTATAATCTCGGAGGATGATACAAAACCTCTCCCTATAGAATTGGAAAATCGAATCCAATCCCTATCTCGTTTTGAAGGAGTGGGCCTTCTTCCCAGTGACGGTGGTAAATTTTTAGAGATTTTGGGTGGGCTTGGGATCAATACTCTGTTATGCGAATCCGGCAATTTTTTCCCCTCATTTTTAAATGAAGAACTCACCGAATCAGATCGAATCATCGAGATTCGAAATGAAGAAAAATCCTTACCCGAAGGAATTCCATTTGTTTATCAGAACGAATTTTTGATTTCGGAATACCAAGTCGGAACGAACCGTATTTTGATTAGAAAACCGCCAAGGAGCACTTAAGTCTATGTTTACTGGTCTTGTGGAAACAATCGGAAAAGTAGTCGAAATTAAACCCATTGATTCGGGGATCCAATTCACAATCGAAACAGAATGGGAAAATCCTGATCTAAAAATAGGAGACTCCATCGCCATCAATGGGGCTTGTATGACAGTCACTGAGTTTTCTGACTTAGGGAATTTATTCAAATTTTACGCATCTTTTAAATCTTTGGAACTTACCAACTTATCTAGGTTAGGAGAAGGGTTTACTGTCAATTTAGAAAGGGCGATGGCTCTTGGACAACGTTTTGGTGGTCATATGGTGCAGGGTCATGTGGACGGAATGGCCAAGGTCATTAGTCGAAAACAAATTGAAGCCGAAGTAGAAGAATTTTGGGTGGAAATTCCAGAAGAACTTCGGCGTTATTTTGTGAAAAAAGGATCGGTCACTTTAGATGGAATTAGCCTGACTGTGGTGGATGTTAAGGATGGAAATATCCAACTGATCTTAATTCCTGAAACCATGGAAAAAACAAACGCTGGTACCTGGAAAAAAGACCAACGTTTGAATGTAGAAGTGGATGTACTTGCCAAGTACATTGAAAACTATTTGAGTCAAAGGTCAGGAACTTAGTTTCGTTTCAATAAATCATCGATATCAGAATCGGAGTCATTCGATACATACTTTGATTGGAAATCATTAGCATTCATGATTTCGAAAAACATATCCAGTTTCGCTAATTTGAATACATTTTGAATCATAGGTTTCATACCGACAAGAATGAGTTTCCCCTTTTTGTTTTTTAGAGAATTGAGACTTTTGATAAGAGAGCCAATTCCCGAAGAATCGATATAGTCAAGACGGCTCATATCAATGGATACAATACTTGGATTTGGTTCGATGAGTTTGGCAAAGATCGATTCAAATTCCTCTGTGGATTCAATATCAAATTTCCCTGCAATTTCAATGGTTTTGATCTTTCCTGTTGCGTTCAGTTTCAGTTCCACAAGGCCTCCGATCCGGATTATTTAGACAAAAGAAAGGGGAAAAATCAATGAATTTCTTTGGGAATCTTCTTTAATTCGGAACGGCTTTCAGAGTTTTAGTATATAGAGGCCTTCCCCTATGATACGTCCGATCGAAGAAGCAATCGAAGAAATCCGCCAAGGCAAAATGATCATTCTCGTCGACTCTGAAGACAGAGAAAATGAAGGTGATTTGGTCTGCGCCTCCCAATTCGCGGACAAAGACAAAATTAACTTTATGGCAACCCATGGCCGTGGACTCATCTGTGTTCCGATGGAAAGGGATCGGCTTCAAACTTTGGGTCTTGGGAAAATGGTGGATGATTTAAGTTTGGGAGACAAACACGGGACTGCCTTTACCGTATCTGTAGATGCCAAACATGGAACCTCCACAGGGATCTCTGCTCATGACAGAGCCAAAACCGTAGAAGTCCTTCTCGATCCAAATACCAAATCCGAAGATTTAGTTCGTCCAGGGCATTTGTTCCCACTCCAAGCAGTGACTGGTGGAGTTTTAAGAAGAGCAGGGCATACGGAAGCAGCAGTCGATTTATCCAAGTTAGCTGGTCTTTACCCTAGTGGTGTGATTTGTGAAATTATGAATGACGACGGGTCTATGGCTCGAATTCCTGATTTGGAAAAATTTGCAAAAACCCATGGACTGAATATTTATACTATTGAAGATTTAATTCGTTATAGAAGACACAAAGAGAAGTTAATCCATCTAGAGGTAGAAGCGAATCTTCCCACAGAGTTTGGTGACTTCAAAATAAAAGCTTACTCCACACAAATTGATGATAAAATCCATATGGCTCTCGTTAAGGGAGAGATCAATCCCGATAAACCAGTGCTTGTGCGAGTGCATAGTGAATGTCTGACAGGTGATATATTTTCTTCCCAACGTTGTGATTGTGGACCTCAACTCCACAATGCCTTACGAATGATTGAAAAAGAAGGGAATGGGGTGTTACTCTATATGCGCCAAGAAGGACGCGGGATTGGAATCATCAATAAACTCAAAGCCTATTCTTTGCAAGAAGGGGGACTCGATACAGTCGAAGCCAATGAAAAATTGGGTTTTGCTCCTGACCTCCGCGAATACGGAATTGGGGCACAGATTTTACGGGATATCGGTGTGAAACAAATGAAACTCATCACCAATAATCCTCGTAAGATTGTGGGACTGGAAGGTTACAATTTACATGTAACAGAAAGAGTTCCGATTGAGATTGATCCTATAGAAGAAAACTCTCGTTACTTACATACGAAAAAAACAAAGTTAGGACATTTGTTAAACTTACACGGTTAATTTATAAGTTCAATTCATATCCTCTAGAGTTTTTTTGGTTTTAAACTGATACTCTGAGAGGAACCACCTAACACTGGATCAAAACAGAAGTGATTCCCTATACTATGGAGATAACCTGGAACGGTCCCATCCCGATTCTTTTCTTTCAAATTGAATCCTATCGTGGAGTCTTCCTACCCTTCCTTGCCAAAACTCAATTTTGGTGGGGAAAACCGAATACCCACCCCAGTTTTCCGGCATCGGCACTTCTTTCCCTTCCCATTGTTTGGTAAGTGAGGCAAACTTTTCTTCCAAAAACTCTCTCGAAGGCACCACCGAACTTTGATTTGATGTGAGTGCTCCTATTTGGGATTCCCTTGGTCTTACTTGAAAGTAAGTTTCTGATTCTTCCCGAGCTATGCGACTCGCTAATCCTTCGATACGAATTTGTCTTTCGAGTTTCGGCCAAAAGAAATTCAAAGCTACCTTATTGTTATCTGCAATATCTTTTCCTTTATCGGAATTGTAATTGGTAAAGAATTGGAATTCTTCCCGGATTAGTCCTTTCAGTAGAACAATCCTTGCGGAAGGTTGTCCTGTTTTGTCAACCGTAGCCAAAGACATAGCATTGGGTTCTTGTTCTCCTTCTGCTTGTGCCTCCGAAAACCAAAGATTAAAAAGTTCTAATGGATTTGATCCGGCCGTTTCTTCCGAAAGAACGGAGCGAGTGTAAAGTCTTCGCATATTTTGTAGCTCATTCGATGTTTCCATAAATAGAGAATCCCTCCCAGTTGTAGTAATGGACAAGTAATTTGGAAAAGTAAGTTAAAAACAATCCAAGTGAAAAGTAAAGACCCATCGGAATTTTTTTTCCCTTTAAGGGTTCCCCTTTTTTTCGTAGGAGAAAACTAAATCCTACTGCGAGTAGATACGACGAGTTGAAATACAAAATCCAAAAAGGATTCCCTGCGATCGCGGCAAACACTGGGGAAAAGAGGACATCACCGAGTCCCGTCCCTCCGCGAAAGAGTAAGTAAATGAAAAGATAAAAAACTAAAAATCCTAAATAAACCCAAAGTGTTTCTAAATTGATACTCTCACCAAACAAAAGGTAATTGGACAAAAAACCAAATCCAATCAGGAAAGGTAGATTTTCATAGTCGAGAGAAAACTTTGCCACATCTGTCATCATAGAAATCAGTAGATGGCCAAATAAAAAGAGAAGGGCGATTGTGCCGGGAATGTCTTCCGAAACAAAAAAAACAAACACTGCTACAAGGCCAAAAAGAAATTCTGTCAGTGGGTAAAGTTTGGGAAGGTCAGTTTTACACTGAAAACACTTTCCTTTTGTCAAAAACCAACCAAAGATCGGTGTGAGATGGGTTTTAGTCACCAAATGTCCGCAAGTCGGGCAATGACTTGGTTTTGTAAAAATAACTTTCCATCGATTTAAGCCATGAAAATCCTTCCTCTTTTTGCCATAACAAAAAGTAAGGATTCGTTCCCCAAGAGTTGTATAAAAACTGGCGAGACTTGCTCCAAAGAAAAATAGAATTACGGACGTCGATAGGCTCCAAAGGAATAACCAGTTCGATTCATCCATAAAATCTTCTATTTCCTTATCTTAATTGGAATGAAACCTATTCACTTTCTTTGGAAAGTTCCTGAAGTGCTTTCATACCTCGTTTGAGTGTATCCCATTCCGTGGCAAAGGAAAGCCTTACAAAATTCTTTTTGTCGCAGAAGATAAATCCTGGAACAAGAATCAGATCCTTTTTCACTGCCTTTTGGATGAACGCTTCATCTGTCCCTGGAACGGGAAAGAAGGAATAAAAGGCCCCACCTGATTTTTGGATGGGGTAGTAATCCTTTAAGGATTCGTAGACAAAATCCCTTTTTTCTTTGTAATCTTGGATGTAAGCACTCATATCCGTTTTAAGGGCTTCAATTCCTGCCCATTGGGTGATGGAAGGAGCACAAACTACGGTATACTGCTGTAAGGTGGTGAGAGCTTTGATAACCTTGTCTTCGGCAAGGATGGTCGCAAGCCTAAGGCCCGTCATATTGTAGGTTTTGGAAAAACCAGTGAGTGTTATGGTTTTTTCATACTCGGAACCAATGGAAAAAAACTGTTTATCATAATCAAAGAGTTCGTAAATTTCATCGCTGATGAGATAAGCTCCAGTGTGTTCTGCTAGATTAGCAAGAGCACGCAGTTGTTCTTTGGATAAAACTTTTCCTGTAGGATTGGATGGATTGGAAAAAATGATGAGTTTGAACTTCCGAGATTTGAGTGATTCTAAATCAGTGGGATTGAAACTTTCCTCGAGGGGAACTACTTTTCCACCATAGAATTTTAACATCGCAGGATACATTAGAAAGTAAGGAGAGATCACCAAACATTCGTCACCTTCATTGACAAGGGCATTAAAAAGAAGAAATAAAGCGGAAGAGATTCCTGAAGTCACAAGGATTCGATCTTCATGAGCATAAGAAATTTGGTTTTGGGTTCGGTATTTTTCTGCCATCGCAGATTTTAGTTCAGGAATCCCACCGGTTAAGGTGTAGGAAGTTTTCCCATCCTGTGCTGCTTTTGTCAAAACCTCAATGATGTTAGGTGGGCACGGGAAGTGAGGTTGGCCAATACTCAAATTGATCGGGTTTTCGATACTCCGTGCTAGCTCAAAGGCCTTTCGGATGGGGGAAGAGTCAAGCCCATTCATTCTATTTGCGAAATCCATGGAATCATCATGGTTTTTGGTGGAGGTACCGGTCAATAGAATTTGGTTTACACCTAGGAATTGAGTAGAAATCTGAAGGATATGGATTTTGTAACCATTGCCGATGTGAAAGTGCCGGTTCTCCCGCACTCCAATAAGTTTCCTATTTTTCCTTCTAGCCTGGTCGAAACCGACTCGGTCAAACAAACCTTACAAAAAATTCTATACCCTATGCTCGAGGGAATTCCTGTCCTACTCGTAGGGGATGCTGGTGTAGGAAAAAACGCTCTTGTCTATTATATCAACTCACTTCGCAAACAACCTACACTTCGGTTCAGTTTCAATGAAGACACACTTCCCGAAGACCTGATCGGATCCTACCGAATTCTCCTAGATGGGAAAGGATTTACTTGGTCGAATGGGCCACTCACCAATGCTCTTTCGGAAGGGCTTAGTTTTGTTGCCGATGAGATGAACCTTTGTGCACCCAATATCATCAAACGATTTTCTTCCGTTTATGAATCCACCTACTTAGATCTTTTGGAAGGGAGTGGGGAAAGAGTGAATGGAAAAACAGGGTTTTGGTTTATTGGAACGCAAAACCCAAGCGAAGGGTTTGAAGGTAGAAAACCACTTCCCTTTGATATTACCAAACATTTTGCCGTTGTCTATGTAGATCCTTACTCACCGGACGAGATGTTTTATATCTTAAAAAAACTCTATCCCATGCTTGCAGAAGATGTTCTGAAACAAATCATCAAAATTAGTTTGGAATCAGAAGCTCGGATCAAGTCTGGAGAAATTGGAAAGGGTGATTTAGAAAAATACCACTTTAATTTAAGAACTCTCCAAAAGTATTGTAATCGTCTAGTTCTATTCGGTGCGAAAGACAAAGCAGTTGCTGCCAGAGAGGCTTTGTATTTATTCGAAGAACCATTCCGTAAAAAAGAAGATAGAGCCAAACAAAGAGAACTCATTGAATCCGAGTTTGGTGGAGGAATCAAAGTAGTTCCTACTAAAGGTTATGTGCAAGGTTCTACGATTTTTTGGAACGACAAAGAAATCAAAACTTGGGATGAGAAAAAAACCATCTCTCTCCTTTCCACTTACCCCACACCAGAACCAGTATTACATTTCTTAGACCAAGTATTCACTGCCATCCAAGCCAAAGAAAACATTCTCGTTGAATACAGAGAAGACCAAGACCCACAAGAATTCTTACCTTTATTTACCGAACTCACAGGTATTGAACTTGAGTCCGTGATGTTATCCAAAGGAATGCATACCTCTGATGTAGTTGGTGCTTTGAAACCGACAGAAGAAGGAAATATCGAAAGTGTCGCTTGGGTGGACGGCCCCCTAACACGCTCTATCCGAAAGGGTCATATCATCCTTATCTCTGGACTCGAATCTGCTGGAGCGGAACTTGTCGAAAAGATGAATATGCTCACCGATGATGCCAGGTCTCTCACTTTGCCACCGGAGTCGGGTGAGTATCTTCCGATCCAACTCACAGAGACTTCTGTTGTTTTTGGGATGAAATCGTTCCGAGCTTCCAAATCGGTGACCACGATCTCTCGAGCATTTCGTAACCGTTTTACTCCTATTCTTTTTCCAGAACTCGAAGATGTGAAAGTCCTAGAAGAAATTTTAGAATTTTACCTTCCGGAAGGTGTCCTTCCTCGCAGTTTGGCACGCTTCCATCTCAAAGCAAAGGAACTCGCAGAAAAACGTACGATTGGTTCGGCAAACCTAATGCCCTATCGATTTGGAATCTCCAATCTTCTCAAATGGAAAAATCATATCTATCGTTACAACCAAACCGATGTGAAAGATATCGCGATCCGTGGGGGAAAGATCTATTACACAAACCAAATTGCTGATCCCAAAGAAAGAAAGGAACTCGAAAGACTCCTCGAAGGATTTCTTTCGGGTGTGGAAGTGGTCTCAACACTCTTCGAGGAAATCGAAGAGAAAAAAAAAACGTTTACCGTTGAATCAGGACTAAATCGAAAGAATTGGTGGGATCCGGAACTTCATAAACGTGACCCACTAACAGGTATTGCAAAAAAACTGAATTCAGGTGCAGAGACCAAACGAGGAATTGAGATCAATACGCCAGAAACCGGGGGTGGTACCAAAGAAGGACCGGATGCATGGTATGGACAAGACACCCAAGGAAACCAAGGACAGGGAGAACCACAAGGTGGCGGTGGGGCTTGGGGTTACCGAACGGAAGAACTCTACAAACAATTCTTAAAAAAACGCCGTCTTCTTTGGGACTATTCCATTATGGTCGGTCTAGAAGAGTTTAAGTCTGTGTTTGGAAAAGAATTGGAAGAGGTAGAACTCAATTTAGAACAACTCTTTGATCCAGAAATTGACATCAACCGGATGTACAAAAATGAAGGATCTAGGGTTGATGCCAGGAAATACATTTCCTACAAAAGTGGCAGGGGAGATACAAAAATCTTCGATAAAACCACAATCGAAAAAAACGATGAAAAACTAAAAGGTGTGGAAGTGACATTCCTCGTGTCAAAATGCCGAAGGATCTTTAACTTCGAGTATTCGATTGCCATGCTTTCGGCACTTCTTGTCAGCTTACATATCTTAAACGAACATGATATCAAAACCAGTGTCCACACTTTTTGTGATATCAAAAACTCCAAAGACACTGTTGACATTTATAATCTAAAATCTGCCGAGGAAGACTATACTGCCGAAAAAGAAGAGGAAGTCTTTAGCGCACTCTGCAAAAATTGGCATGGGGACAGCATTCCAGAATACCAAGTCCTTACCAATTCGGAACGGTATTTTTCCCCCGATGCCCAAACCAAAATCATAGTGATTTTATCGGACTTCCGCGGCCAAAGAGCCAAGACCTATATAGAGGACGAACTGGCATCTTTTGACACCAGAAAACTGAAAGAAGCTGTACTGAAAAACCAGGAGAAAAATTATGTATTTTTAGGGGTGGGACTTGGGTCTCGCTACATTGCGGAACATGTGTTCCATGACTCCCTGCAGATTACGGCTGATAACTTTTATTCCATGCCAAATCTCATTGGAGCAGAAATTGCAAGACTGGTGCAAACCCACCATTCCCTTCGTTCGTAATCAATATGGGCAAAACCAAAAAAGACGACAAACCACGCGGAACCGATCCTTTAATCAATAAAAAGGCAAAGTTCAATTTCGAACTATTGGATTCGTTCGAGGCCGGTGTTGTACTCACAGGTTCTGAGGTGAAAGCCCTTAGAGAAAAAAAAGGAAACCTGACGGATTGTTTTGCTAAAGTGCGAAATGGGGAAGTGTTTTTAGAAAACTTTCAAATCCCTCCTTACAAAAACGGAGGTTATGCGAACCATCCAGAAATTCGACCTCGCAAACTATTACTTAAGGCAAAAGAAATTGAAAAAATAGATCGATCTATTAAAGAAAAAGGTCTTGTACTCGTTGCCACTCGCTGTTTCTTTAAAAACAATCGTTTGGTAAAGATAGATGTTGCTCTAGCCAAACCAAAAAAACTTTACGACAAACGTGACGACATTCAAAAAAAGGAAGCCAAAATCGATATGGAAAGAGCCATGAAGGAACACCTACGCAAATGAAAGGACTTCCAGTGGTCACCATCGTTGGCCGTCAAAATGTGGGTAAGTCCACATTATTCAACGCCATTCTCCGAGCACAAAGTGCCATCACAGAAAATACAGCTGGTGTGACAAGAGACGTATTACAAAAGACAGTCGAAAGGGCAGAGTTTAAAATTCCTTTCACATTGTCTGACACACCCGGTTTAGATATCGAAAATATCGACGAAATCTCAGGTGAGATCATTGAAATAGCTTTCGAACATTTACGAAATTCGGATTTAATCCTACATGTGATCGATCATAAAGACCTACGTAAGTATGATTACAAACTCATCGAACTTTTGAAAAAAGATGAAGTTCTGAAAGATAAAATGGTTTTGACTCTCATCAATAAAGTTGATACAGAACAAGATGAATATGACTTGGAACCGTTTTACAAACTGGGGTTAAACGAACTCCTTCCGATCTCGGCATTGGGGCGTCGAAACTTCGATCTACTTTACCAAAAGATCAATTTTTTCCTTCCCGACAAAATCAAAATGCCGGAAGACCCCTATTGCAAAATTGCCATTATCGGAAAACCTAACTCTGGTAAGTCCTCACTTCTGAATACCTTCCTTGGTTACAAGAGGGCAGTGGTAAGTGATGTGCCAGGAACCACCAGAGATTCTGTATCTGATCAGTTCTATTTTCAAAACCATAAATTAGAAATTATAGACACAGCCGGGATTCGAAGAAAATCCAAAACCGGCGAAAGTTTAGAATTCTATTCTTACAAACGAACCCTTCATAGTTTGGGGGAGGCTGATGTTGTGGTCCTACTTATCGATGCCATGAAGGGACTCGGTGAATTTGATAAAAAGATCTTTGGGGAAATCCAAGAACTCGGAAAACCCATGATTGTAGCGGTCAACAAGTGGGACCTCGTTCCCGAAAAAGAATCCAATTCTTGGAAACATTTCAAAGACCGGATGGAAGCAAAACTTTCGATTTTGAAGGAACGACCACTTCTTTCCCTCTCGGCCAAAGAGAAACTCCGAACCCACAAACTCCTAGAATCAGTCGTAGCCCTCTACGAAAAGTCTCAGAAAAAGCTGACCACTCGTGCCTTAAATGACTGGTTAAGCAAGTGGGGGGGCAAAAATAAGGTGCAGAAGGCATCGAACAGACCTCCGAAGGTGTATTACGCCACGCAAGTTTCCCAGATTCCTTTTAAAATTTTATTCTTTGTTAATGATACGAAACTCTTTCCGTCAAATATACTGAGTTTTTACCGAAAGAGTATAGTAACAGAGTTTGGGTTAGATGGCCTAGCCGTTGAGATCGAACTCCGCAACAGAAACGAGGGTAAGGAGGGCAAGGAATGATACTTGCCATGGTCCTATTTAGCTACCTTTTGGGTGGCATTCCGGTTGGGTTTCTCCTGGCCAAACAAGTGCGTGGGATTGACATCCGTGAACACGGCAGCCGAAATATTGGTGCGACCAATGTTGGTCGGGTCATCGGTTGGAAGTATGGAATCATTGCTCTCTTTTTAGATGCATTGAAAGGTGCCATCCCGGTCGTTCTAGCCTCTTATATTGAATCGCCTTATTCTCTCACCACGACAGAAATCCTACTTGGTTCTGTTGCCATCCTTGGGCATACGTTCACTCCCTTCCTCCACTTCAAAGGGGGGAAAGGTGTCGCCACCGCTCTCGGTGTGTACATGACTCTGGTTCCCATTGTCACTGTTTGTGCCGTTCTGATCTTTTTTATCGTATATAAGATTTCGGGATTTGTCTCACTCGGGTCCATCCTTGCGACATTATCCATGCCTATTTGGTATTTTGGAACAACAAAGTTCATTCCTGATTCTGAATACCAACCAATCATCTTTTTTGTGTTAGTTGCTACTTTTTTTCTCATTTCCTATTCTCATAGAGAAAACATCAAACGTTTGGTGTTAGGTAAAGAACTACGAGCAACTTAGGAATGCAAACCGAAAGAGAATCAACACTCACACAAAAGGAAAAATTATTCCTTCTTACTAAATTTGTAGAAGACCATCCGGAAGCGGATATCCAAGACTTCTACAAATGGTTGTATTACGGTGAATTTGGAATGGAAGAATCTTCTCTCATTATGACGGGAAGGTTATCCATTCCAGAGTTACATGTTGTACTTAGCGAAATCAAAAAAGAAGAATCAGAAAATACTGAGTCAGAACTGATTTGGGAACCGATGGGACTTGCTGCACGCTTTGTCAAAGTTTATGTAACCAAATACTACCATATGGATTGTCCGGTGAAACGCCTCGTCAATTTACTGGAAAGGTCTCCTGCCTTTCGTGGGGCAAGGATGAGTTTCAAATTGGATTGGAATTTGATGAAAGAAACCGCTTTGGAATTACGACCAGAACTCACTCGTCGCGACTTTATCAATTTTGAAGAAAGAATTAACTTCCACCAATTGCCCGCATTACCATATACTGATGGTTATGTGAAAAAAAATCCTTTTGCTTATCGAGTGGTCTCTCAAAAACTATTTTTTGACTATTTTCCTGAGTTTGAAGACAATTCTGTTTTTCATCCTTTTTCAGGAAATGAATCCATCATTGGATAAAGGCTTCGTTTTAAGTAACGAATTTCTTTTTTAATCGATTGGATCAAAAGTTGGTTTTTTCTCTCCGACTCCAAATCTTTATGACGCAAAATATAAATTTCGGTTTTACGCACCATTCTCCTTAAATACGACTCTTCTCTCATCCAAATCCAAATATCGGAATCCTGAAACGACTCTTTCGGTGTTTCTCTTTCAAATCGTCCGAGTCCATCTTCCATAAATTGAATGTCCTTTTGGATTCGCCGGAATAGTAATTCGGAACCTTGGTGATGTAAGTAGTGGGGTGGTTTGCCTTTTTGATTCCGCTGGGATTCTTTTTTTTGAATTTTTTTGTCCAGCGAGGAAACAGTGCCACTGGAAGAATCTCCATCGGCATGGTTCGATTTCCAAATGGGAAGATCTCGCCAAGGGTAGCTGTGGGCGGGAGTACCGTCCAAGGTCTTTTTTGCTTTTTCCGGGCTTACCGATTCGATGCCTGCAATGAGTGCCCCGTCCTCATTCACATTGAAAAGTCGCATCCCACTCACAGTGGTTGCTGATTCTTCAAACCAGTGACGATATAAATCCAGAACATAATCGGTCAGAACAGAACCTTTTCCATCGGCCCTGGGAACAAACCTGGTTTCTCTTTTTCGAATGATCACTTCATTGATTCTTTCTAAACTGTTTTTCCGGTTTAGGAGGGTCAGCCATTTTTCATTGTGATGAGTTCCTGTGGAATGGATCTCTCTGCCGGAATAAGCCAAGTCTTGGCCGAGAAAATACACGGAAGTAAATCCCATAAAACGTAACATATCAAAGGCAGTAGTGGCAACAGATCCCCCTGATTGGATATCGCCCACTTCAGTAAACACCTGTTCGGCGAGTTCCCCGCCGGCAGTGACTTCTCGGACAAGAGATCCTTCCGCATCGACTTGGTATTTTGCAGTGACCGAATGAACTACCGATTGAAACAGAGGTTCTCGTAAAAGTGTGGGGGAGCTTACCAAATCGGCAAAGAGGGGAATTTGGTGGAGAGTCTCGCCCATAAAATGGAAAAAGGAATTGGTTTGGGCGTCCAGTGTGACTACCCCATCCGCCAAAATCCCTGCTTTAAAAAGAACTTTGAGTGAAGTATCACAAGAGAAAACAAATACTTTTTCCCGAACAGATTGTAACCAAGGAAGGTTTTTTCGTAAACTAGGGCCCGCTGACACGAGTACAGCGGTAAGTCCTTGGAATTTATCTTTCAAAGAAGAGATGGGAAAACGAACGGGAGACTCTTTTCCTACATGGACCAAGTTCCAAATGGAGTTTTTGATCCATAACCTTTCAAATTCAAACTTAGTGAGTAGGTCACTCATTTTGGCTGAAAAAACAGTTTGGGTTTTTTCTTCTAACTCACGATAGACGGGATTACGATTTGTGTCTGTAGGATTACGAATGATTTTCAGTCCACTCACACGTTCGATTGGTAGAGAATCTAAGTAGTTAAAAAACAAAGGGAAAAAAAGTTCGCCTGAGAATAAATGGCGGCCTGGAACTGTCATTACTGATTTTAAAATTTTGTCCCAAATAACGGGGATTAGGGTTTCATCGTCTCCAATGAGAATGAGAATTTGACCGGGCGCTAAGGTTTCGCTAATTTTTTGAATGAGGTGGGGATTTCCAAGCCCAAATAAAATGACTATGTCAGTGGGTTTTAAAGAATAGGTATCTAAAAGGCGAAGGGCTTGCGTGAGTGGAGAGAAGGAAGAAGAGAGGGGAGCGCCATTTAATGAGACATAATATTCCCCCGTCTTCTTGGCAGAACCCAGTTCCCAGAGATTTCCAGTTTGGAAGTTTCTGAAATAATTTTGTAAGTACGGCTTCCTTTCAAAAATTTCACTGGAAATGGGATCGATAATTTGGGACATAATACTATCTAAGGTTTTTTCTTATGTCTCCCAAGTTGTGTCAACCGGGAAACAGGGAAATCGAACGGCGAAACATATATGCATTTAAAGAGCCTGAGTATTGTTGGATTCAAAACATTTGCGGATGAAACAGAGATCAATTTTGATCCTGGATTTACTGCTGTCGTCGGACCGAATGGTTCGGGGAAATCAAATATCGTGGATTCCGTAAAATGGGTCTTTGGAGAAAAAAGTGCCAAAGGACTTCGCGGCGAGAAGATGGATGATGTCATCTTCCACGGAACAGAGAGTAGGCGAGCTGCAGGTTTCGCTGAAGTTTCGATCCTTTTTGATAATGATGACCGGTTTTTCAACATTGATTATCCATCCGTCAAAATCACTCGCCGTTTGTATCCAGACGGGGAAAACGAATACTATCTGAATGATATCAGAACCACAAGAAAGGATATCGAAAAAACTCTCCTCGATACAGGAATTGGTAAGTCTAGTTATAGCATTTTGGAACAAGGTCGAGTAGACCAAATTCTCAATTCCAAACCAGAAGAAAGAAGGGCCATCTTTGAAGAAGCCGCTGGAGTTTCTCGTTTCAAACTCGATCGTAAAGAAGCCACAAAAAAGTTGGATGATACCAACCAGAACTTACTTCGCATCCAAGACATTATGAACTCCATGGTCAAAGACCTGGAAGTGAAAGAAAAACAATCTGAAAAAGCAGAGCAATACTTCAAACTCAAATCGGATTTGGATGAATCGGATAAAAACTTAAGGTTTCTCAAACTACGTGATTTCAAACGTCGAATGAAAAAATCTGATGAAGACTTACTTGAAATTCGCGAAAAAAATAAATCGATTTTATCTCTCATCCAAAACGAAACCAATTTAATTTCTGAAAAAGAAACTACCAAAGAAGTGAAAGAAAGAGAGATCGCTGAAATTGATAAAAAATTATTTGATCATCTTTCTAAAAGCCAAATCCAAAAAGAGAAAATTGCCAAAAACAAAACCTTTATTTTGGAGTATGAGCTTCGGATTGGAGAAATTCTATCTGCTTTAGAAACGGAAAACCAAGCCACCATCAAACTGGAAGTGGAAAAACGAGCGATTGAACTCGAAAACGAACGCCAAAGAGAAATTCAAACCACTCTCCAGGAAGAGATCCAAAGTTTGGAAACTACCCGAGTTTCATTGGAGCTTTCCATCAAAGAGGAAGAAAAGTCTATTGAGGAAAAAGAAGGTCGCATCAAAGAAAATGAAAAACGCCATATCACTCTTCGGGACAAACAAAAAACGGTAATCCTTGAGCTCATCCAAGAGTTAGAAAACAAAAAGAAAGAATCGAGCGAAGGAGAGGCGATTCGAAATGCCGATAAAGTCGCTCTTCTTTCCGATTTAGAAAGTTTTACCAACAAATTAAAATCTGCTATTACAAATTTAGAGTCTTCTAAGGTTCCGAATGGTATTGCGGAACTTCGCGAAATCCAACTCGATCGTTATAAGGAAAACCTCACAGGGTTTTTGAAACGGGAAGATGATTTTAGAAACTTACTTTTTGATAAAGATGGGATCCTTTCCAAAAAAGAAACCATAGACCAAGCGATCGAAGATTTAATTTTAGAAAACGAAAACCTAACACGGGGAATTCGAGATAACCAAAGTAATATCATTTTACACCGAAATCATTGGGAAGAAACAAGAACCCATATCGTGGAACTCGAGAAAAAACTTCTCGAATCCAATTCTCGATTAGAAAACCAACAAAAGGAAATTGCAGTCCTTGATGAACGAATTGGTGAAATCCAAAAACGAATTTTGGGTGCAAAAGAACAAGAATCCGTCATTCGTGAAAAGAAGGATGGTTTAGAGAAGGAAGTCGAAGTTTTAGAAAAAGAAATTGCAGAGTCTTACCAAGAATTTTTGTCTATGAGTCGAATTTTGGAATCAGAAAAAGAAACCTTACAGTCGCTTGTGGAAGAAATTTCTGGAATTAAATCTAATATTTCCAAAAACCAAGAAGTCTTCCAAAATCTTTTGCCTTTACTTTCGGAGAAGGAAAGAACCAGTTCTGCACTCAAAGTGCAAATTGATTCTCTTGTGGAAGAGTTATACAATGACTACTCCCTAACTGATTCAGAATTGGAAACGGAGCGAGGGGGACTTGAACTCGACCAAAAGGCCGAGGAAAGAAGATTACGATCGGCAAAATCGGAAATCCAACTTCTTGGTTCCATTAACCCACTTGCGATTGAAGAGTATCGTAATATCAAAGAAATCTACGAACACAATCTAAAACAAAAGTTGGATATTGAAAGTTCTAAAAAAGATATTGAAGAAGTTTTGAAACGAATCAATGAAGAGTCGGAAAAACTTTTCCAGGAAACATTTGAAAAGATCAAACAGAATTTCCAAGAAACCTTCTCAACACTATTTAATGGGGGAAGGGCTACACTAGAACTGACTGAAAAAGAAGATTCTCTCAATTCCGGTGTGGAAATTATGGCAGAACCTCCTGGCAAACATGTTCAGAATTTACGCCTGTTATCTGGTGGGGAAAAATCACTCACAGCGATTGCCCTTCTTTTTGCGATTTATATGGTGAAACCAAGCCCGTTCTGTTTCTTAGATGAGATTGATGCGGCCTTGGATGAGGCCAACAAACTTCGGTTTTGTCAAATTTTAGATCGGTTCAAGGATAAAACACAGTTCATTGTTGTTTCCCATGCTCAGTCTACAATTTCCAGAGCTAATGCCATTTTTGGAGTCACCAACGAAGAACCAGGAATTTCCAAAATCCTATCACTTCGACTAGACGAAGCCAAATCCCTTTCCAAACAGATCACACAAAAAACAGGAACCGACAACTAGTCGGTTCCGACTTGGATGCAAGAAAAGGTAAGTGCTGTATCACACAGCCTCACCTTGGTTCGTTTTTACCTTAGAGATCTTTTATTATTTGTTGGCTTGCATTTCTTTCATAATGCAAGTAGAGAAAGCTTTGCAAGAATCTCCGCCAGTAAGGCAGCCTGCAATTTTATTGTAATATTTAGGGCGGCTGCAGTTGAACTCACAACCACGTTTGAGTGTTGCTTTTTGCTCTTCTGTGGCATTCGGGTTTACTTGAACTGAGCAAGTGTAGAATTTATCACAAGCCTCTTTACATTTTGGAAAGTCAGCTGCTTGCACGGATCCGGTAAATAGTACCAGAGCCAGAATTGAAAAGAAACGGTTTGTTTTTTTCATACCTTGTCCTCTCGATCTTTGGTAGCGAAGACGGGAGTCGAACCCGTGACCTCAGGGTTATGAATCCTGTGCTCTAACCATCTGAGCTACCTCGCCCTATCACCTTAGATCGTTTGGTAGAACTAAATCTTTAGTTCTTTTGTCATTTTTTGAAGAGATAAAGAATGGTAAACAAAAAAAAGCCCCGACGGTTGCCGGGGCTTTTACTCTTAACAAGAGTAAGTAGTGAGGAATTCGTATGGGTGAGGGCGACCTTCCCATGGCCAAATTTCTGTTTCAAACTTGTAGTGTTGGTATGTTTGTAGAAAGTTTTCTGTAAACACATCACCTTGTTTGAAAATTTCTCTTTGAGCGAGCATTTCTTCCATTGCTTCACGAAGTGTGTGAGGCATTTGACGAATTCCTTTTTCACGGATTTCGTCCAAAGAAAGTTCGAAAAGATCTTCTTCACGTGCAGGACCTGGATCAATTTTTTCTGTTACTCCAGCCATACCTGCCATAAGTAGGGATGCAAACGCCAAATATGGGTTAGCTGTTGAGTCTGGGAATCGGAATTCCACACGTTTTGCTTTTTCGCCGCTAACAAAAGGGATACGGCAAGAAGCGGAACGGTTCTGAGCAGAGTATGCTAGAATGGATGGAGCTTCGAATCCTGGAATGAGTCGTTTGTAAGAGTTAGTAGATGCATTTGTAAATGCTGCACAAGCTCTAGCGTATTTCAAAACTCCACCAACATAGTTGAATGCGAAGTCAGAAAGACCTTGGTATTTGTCTCCAGCGAAAAGGTTTTTTCCACCTTTCCAAAGAGAGATATGAACATGCATACCGTTACCGTTATCACCAAAAAGAGGTTTTGGCATAAAAGTAGCAGTTTTTCCGTGTTTATGAGCCACCATCTTAACGATGTATTTTAGCTTTTGCACATTGTCTGCAGCTTCAATCAAAGTTCCAAACTTAACACCAATTTCCCCTTGTGCTTGTGCCACTTCATGGTGCACAACGAATGTTTCCATTCCGATGGCTTCCAGAGTTTTTACAAATTCAGCACGAAGGTCCACTTGAGAGTCAATCGGAGCCACTGGGAAGTATCCACCTTTAGTACCAGGACGGTGTCCGGAGTTAAAGTTGATTTTACCTGTGTTATTGGACCCAGGGATTTCCGAGTGAGTGTTCCAGATCCCTTCGTTTGAATCCAATTCGTAGTATTGGCAGTTGATTTCATCACGTACTTTCAAACTATCAAATACGAAAAATTCATTTTCCGGGCCGAAGTATGCAGTATCTGCAATTCCGGATTTGTTCATGAACTCTAATGCTTTTTTTGCAATGGAACGTGGGCATTTTTCATAGTATTGTTTTTTGTAGATATCCCATACGTCACAAAACATAACGAGTGTTTTGTCAGCAGTAAACGGATCTAAAAAAGCCGTAGAAATTTCTGGGTGTAGTTGCATGTCAGAAGCATTGATTGGCTGCCAACGAGCAATGGAAGATCCATCAAAAGGAATCCCTTTGAATGTTTCTTCATCAACTGAATTCACATAATAGGAAACGTGGTGCCACATTCCTTTGATATCCGTGAAGCGGAAGTCGTAGAAAATGACTCCATTTTTTTTGGCATACTCAACCACTTCCTTTCCGGAAGTAAATTTTGGGGTTGCGAACTGCATTTGGTTCTCCTTCTTTCAGAGGTCGGTCTGATTGTTGTAATCTGATGTCCATTGAGATGCAAGATTTATACCAAGGCATTTCGACCTAAATATAAGGGTTTCGTGGAGTTTCTAAGCAAAATGATTTTAAAATCACGCCCAGAATCTACACAAATTGCATCCAGTGGATACTTTATGCTCAAATATTGTGCAAAAATGCACTATTTAAGCCTCCGCCATTTCGAATTACTATCTACAAAAGGGGTGATTTG
Source organism: Leptospira abararensis (assembly GCF_016918735.1). Lineage (GTDB taxonomy): Bacteria > Spirochaetota > Leptospiria > Leptospirales > Leptospiraceae > Leptospira_A > Leptospira_A abararensis. The sequence continues at coordinate 22,684 of NZ_JAFFPR010000022.1, read as the reverse complement.
GTCAACGGAATCGGAGCATTTCCGAAGAGAATTTGGAAATTTTTTGAAATCTCTACTATGTATGTTTTTTTTGTGGCAGTGGCCGAAGATTCCTAGAGGTTAGAATCTAGATGAGTTCTCGAAAAGCCGATTTTGGGCGTTACCAACATTTAGAGAGCTTTATCCACCTGTCCAAAGACGCCATTTGGTGTTACGAGTTAGACATCCCGATGCCAATCTCTCTTTCCCAGGACGAACAGATGGAATTCATCTGGAACCATAGCATCATTCGGGAATGTAATTTGGCCATGGCCCAATTCTATGGATACTTGTCTGTCCAAGACATCCATGGTAAGTATTTGAAAGACCTCGTTACTTTAAAGAGTGTATTTTTACTTCGCAAATTCATTGCGAACACCTACCAATTAGAAAATTACGAGTACATTGTGGATTTGTCGGACGGACACCAACGTGTCTTTTTAATGAATTCCCACGGACAAGTGGAGGATGGATTTCTTGTTCGTATTTGGGGCCAACAAATTGAGATTTCATCCATTCGAGAATCAGAAGTCAAACTTTCTGGCCTATTACGGTTTTCTCAGATTGTAACAGAAGTATCCAAAACCTTTGTCCATTCCAAAGCAGAATTTGTGTCCGATGCCATTCAGTTTGCCTTAGAAGAATTGGGAAAATACTCAAGGGCCGACCGTGTTTTTGCCGCAGAAATTTCTTCGGACAAACAATTTCTTTCTGTGACCCATGAATGGGTGTTAGATGGAATTCCGTCTTTATTTGAAGCCGGAACCAAACTGCCGATCGCCAAGATGAATCCTGAACGATTGGGAATCCTCGCATCGGATGGTGTGATTCATATTGCAGACACATCTTTGATGGCAGATGAACCTTGGCATCTAGATCTTTTCAAACGAGCAGAAGTTCGCTCCATTTTAGTGGTGGGGTTAAGAGACGAGGGGAATGTGATTGGGATTCTGGGAATCACTACATATGAACGGATAGGTAATTGGTCGGAAGAAACCAAGCAATTGTTAGGTTTGATTGCTGGTTTTGTTTCGCAAGGATTAGTTCGAGCTAAAAACGAAATCAAATTGATGAAAAAAGAAAAAGTCCTGCAAAGATTTTATTCCGATGTCAAAGAAGATTTGGCTTTAGCAAAACTCACCCAAGAAGCCTGGGTCGCCAAAGACTTCGGCGAAATTCCAAACGTAAAGATTCAATCTCGGTTTTTGCCTTACGATGAAATTGGGGGTGACCTAATTCTTTACGAAAAACCAACCAAAGATTGTATTGATATTTTCTTTGGAGATATTTCCGGTCATGGGATTTCCTCTGCCCTTGTTTCGGGAATTGCTGCGGTTTCTTTTAAAAAACATTCCAAATTAGAGGCAACCCCTGCTGGTATTTTGGCAGCCATGCATTTGGACTTAAAAACAATCATTTTTAAACATCATATATCTGCTTGTGTACTTCGTCTTTTTCCCAAGGAAAGAAGGGTTGAGTTTAGTTTTGCAGGTCATCCTCCTGTTGTATTTTGGAAACAGAACGAACGGGTGATGAAACTGGTGAAGGACGAAATGTATCCGATTTTATTGTTAGATACATGGGAAGGAAAAACCATTTCTAAAACTTTTGAGCCAGGGGACAGGTTGTTACTCTATTCGGATGGGATTTATGAATTAGAGGAAGAGGGTGGTGGTTATATTGGGCTCGATGTTTTTCTACAAGAGCTTTCGGAGATGATTTCTTTTTCCGATAATACTGATACCTTAATCCAAAAGATGATCGCCAATTGCCTCGTTGATAAAGATCGAATCATTCATGATGATATTGCTGTATTGTTTTTGGAATTTTAATTTTCTCTATCGGCAAGGTCCAAGACTTTTGCATCAGCTTCGGGATACTTTGCCAAATACTCGGATACAATTTTCTTTTTCCCATCAAGTCGATCTAAATGGTTTTCAATGATATGGCCGAAATCTAATTTGCCGGAAACAATTTCATACCGTTCTGTTTCGATGGTCCCTAAATCCAAATCCACCGGCACTTCATTCGCTTTGTCGGCATATTCTTTTGCCTTTTCCCAATAAGGAAGCGCTTCTTTGTAAAAGGCTTCTGCCACACCGAAACTTTCTTTCAGTTCATGTGCAAAATCTAAATTATAAAAATATACATGGCGTTTGTCAAATTTGGAAGCAAGTCTCATGTAGGAACGCATGATTTGAATGTTGATGTGCATAAACATCAAATTACGATATTTGTAGTATTCTTTTTCTGTTTTAGTCTCACATAATGAGTGTTTGGGGTGGCGGAAACGTTTCCCCAAGGCAATTTTCAGCCAATAAATATTTTTTCTGATTTCATTATCGTTGTAATGTTGTTTGAGGTTGTACAACTCATAAAAGTCTTCTAGATACTTTGGTTCCCATTTGTGGAGTTTGTAGGGAACCCAATCAGAAAACTTAGTATAGGGTCCATTTTTTTCGTATTCATAGTTGTAATCGATGTCGGTTTCCCAGGCACCGAGGGAATTTGAGAACAAGGATAAGGCAAATACGAGGGAAAGTAAAAATCCTTGTTTCATTACTCAAAGTATCGGCGGAAGTTTCCGATTCCCCAACCCAAGGATTCTTATTTTAGAGGGAAGACCTCCGCTACCCATTGGTAACCGACCCCCCGGACGTTCCGGATAGATTCTTCTCCGAGGGCATCCCGAAGCCGAACGATGGCGTTATCGATAGTCCTTTCTGTTGGAAAACTCTCCTCTCCCACAAGGTAGTCTAGAATTTCGGAACGGCTAAAGACTTTTCTCGCATCGGAGAGGAGGAGGGCAAGTAAGGCACAGTCCCGTTTCGAGAGTAATACAGAAGTTCCGTCTTCTTTTTTCACCAGGAAAGAATCTAGGTGGATTTCTTTCTCCTCCATCTTCCATTTTTGACCAAAATGGGGACGGGTTTGAGCCACTACCCGTTCTAAACGGATAAGAAATTCTTTGAGATGGAAAGGTTTGGGAATAAATTCGGCGGCTCCCAGTTCAAACCCACGAAGTCTTTCTTGGGCACCGGCTTGGGCAGTGAGAAATAAAAAGGGGATGTCCTTTTCTTTGGATAGAAAGAGTTCGGCAAGTTGGAATCCATTTCCATCGGGGAGTCGTAAATCGAGAACCACCAAATCAAATTGGTCGGGAGAAAAAAGAGTTTCCGCCTCTGCTACTGTTTTGGCCCACTGGACACGGTAGCGGTCCTGCTCCAGTCTTTCTTTTAAAGTTTCACCGAGTCCTTCGTCGTCTTCGACAAGTAAGATCCTTGGTTTCATGGAACCTCTTTTAAACTAAGTTTTACCTGGAACCCGTACAAACTGTTCGGAAATTCCAAGGAACCTTTCATTTTTTCGATTAATTTTTTGACGATGTATAAACCAATTCCACTTCCACTTGTTTTGGAATGGCGAAGGAAAGGTAGCGTAAGATTTTTTTTGTTTCCAACAAATCCGGTACCATCATCCTCTAAAAGAAAACAAATGTCTTTGTTTTCTTTTGTAATTGTAAGTTTAATGGTCTTCGCTTTTCCATGGCGCTTTGCATTTTCGCTTAAATTCTTAAGCATTGCAAAAAAAGCTTTTTTATCAACGTAGACTTTTGTTTCTTTCGGAACGGAAACATTACAAATCAAATCGGGTTCATGGTGGGAATAGGATTCACATAAATCAGAAATGGTGAGTGGTTCCATATACAAGGATTCCCCTTGCATGAGACTTGCAAGATAAAATGCATTCCCCATTTGGGATTCAATTCTCTGATTTTCTTTCCAAATCTTTCCTAATTTTCTTTTGAGTTCTGGTTCCTTAGTGTTTTCTAGGAGAACTTCAACTTGCAGTTGTAAGCTGGCGATAGGTGTTTTCATTTCATGAGTGACAGTGGAAAAAAAGTCAGATATAAGTTTAGAACGTTTGTGGTCTCTATAAGATAAAACAGCTAGAGTCACTCCACCGAAGGTCAATAGGGAAAGGAAAAAAGATCCTTCCAATTGAAGCATCCGATTGACTCGGTTTAGCTCCTCTTGGCGAGCGGCACTGATAGAAATTTCCGATATAGTTTTTGCTTGGCGAAAGCCTAAAATCCACCACCACACTCCTAAAGAGAGAGTGAGGAAAAGCCAAGCTAGGGAAAAAAACATTCGAAATTGTGCGGATCCTCTCAAATTTGCCTCTCAATTCAAGTTAAGGCCATGCGGATGGACGACGAGCAAAAAAAGATGTTGTCACATTGGAAGAACCCGAGAATTTATTTTTTAGGAGAACAACTTTGAACTTCGACGAAATCTCGAAACATCTTGGAAACGATGCGGAATCCCTTCTTGGATTCAAATCGCCAAAAATCGCTAAAGAACTAATCCACGTACCCGGCTCTGACTGGGTTGATCGAATTTTTGCTCCCACAGACAGGTCTGTACCTGTTCTTCGTAGCATCCAAACCCTTCTCGGAAGTGGCCGCCTTGGTGGAACTGGTTATGTTTCCATTCTCCCGGTGGACCAAGGAATTGAACACTCTGCTGGTGCCTCATTTGCAAAAAACCCCATTTATTTTGATGGCGAAAATATCATCAAATTGGCTATCGAAGGCGGTTGTAACGGTGTTGCTACCACTCTCGGTGTTCTTGGATCGGTAGCTCGAAAGTATGCTCACAAAATTCCTTTCATTTTGAAAATCAATCATAATGAACTTCTCACCTACCCAAACAAAAGTGAACAAATTTTGTTTGCGACTGTAAAACAAGCTTATGACCAAGGTTGTGTGGCCGTGGGTGCGACCATTTATTTTGGTTCTGCTGATTCAGGACGTGAGATTGTAGAGATTTCTAAAATCTTTCAAATGGCACATGAACTCGGAATGGCAACGATTCTTTGGTGTTATGTAAGAAACAATGCGTTCAAAAAAGACAAAGACTATCATGTTTCTGCTGACTTAACAGGACAAGCAAACCACTTAGGTGTTACCATCCAAGCGGACATCATCAAACAAAAGTTACCTGAGAACAACGGTGGATACAATGTTTTAAACCAAGAATCTTCTTATGGTAAAACAGACAAACGTATCTATTCCGACCTCACATCTGACCACCCAATTGATCTCACTCGTTACCAAGTAGCCAATTGTTATATGGGAAGAGCGGGACTTATCAATTCCGGTGGAGCTTCTGGAGAAAACGATTTACAGGACGCTTTAAAAACAGCCGTGATCAACAAACGGGCTGGTGGAATGGGTCTTATCTCTGGAAGAAAAGCTTTCCAAAAACCAATGAAGGAAGGGGTTGCTCTACTCAACGCCATCCAAGACGTATACCTATCGAAAGAAATCACAGTCGCTTAAAAGACTTGGGATCCTATCGAAATGTAAAACAAAGAAGGGCAGGGGTACTTGTATCTCTGCCCTCTATTGTTTCTGAACATTCTTTTGAATGTGGAGACATTTACAGTTTATATCCTCTTTGCGATTGGGCAAAGGATGTAGGTTTTAGCATCATTCAATTATTACCCTTAAACGATACAGGCTTTGGATACTCTCCTTATAGTGCCATCTCTGCCTTTGCCATTGATCCGCTTTATATATCCTTACATAAATTAAATCTCAATATTAAATCTCGCAAACGTGAGATTCGATTTTTAGAAAACCATCCCCTCCGCATTCGTAATCTGAAATTAGAGATTCTCCGTAAATTCTATACGGAAAACCAAAAAGAAGCGATACGGAAGACTACATACTTTTTAGAAGAACATCCTTGGTGTTATTCCTATGCTGCCTTTCGGCTCTTGTATGAAGAGTTCGAAGGAAAATCTTGGTGGGAATGGCCTAAGGAATTCCAGGATCCAAACCATGCCAAGGAATATATATTCTCCAATCGAAGAGAAGAAGCTCTCTTTTGGGTATATTTGCAAAAGATCGCCTATGATCAGTTATCTGAAGTAAAAGTTCACTTTGAAGATGCGGGCCTTTATCTAAAAGGGGATATGCCCATCCTCACCTCTAGAAATTCTTGTGATGTTTGGGAACATCCTGAGTTTTTTATTATGGATCTGCAAGCAGGTGCTCCACCCGATGACTTTTCTAAAACCGGACAAACTTGGGGATTCCCTGTTTTGAATTGGGAAGCCTTGGAAAAAACAAACTACTCTTGGTGGAAAGATCGTTTGTCTTATTTAGAACATTTTTTTCATCTCTATCGGATTGACCATGTGATTGGAATGTATAGAATTTGGTCTATCCCAAAGGATGATACAACGGCTCTCCATGGTTGGTTTCATCCTCAATTTGGAATAGCCAAAGAGGAATTTATCAAAGAAGGATTAGATCCTAAAAAATTTGAATCATTAGGTCTCATTCACGAATTTATCCCCGATCATTATATTTTCTATTGGGACTTTTGGAAAGAAGGTTCCTACCAAAATTTGGAAGAAGAGACCAAGGCAAAACTATTTCCTTTATCAGAACTTCATATCCAAGAAGAGGAAAAACATTGGAAAGAGGCTGGGGAAAAAATTTTAGAGATCTTTGAATCCTTTTCCTCAATGGTTCCTTGTGCAGAAGATTTAGGTTCCGTTCCTGGTTTTATTCGAGATTCTTTATTTGAACGCCAGATGATTGGAATCGATGTAGTTCGTTGGACAAGATCTTTCACTACGGGTGAGTTCATTCCTGAAGAATTGTATCGAGAAAACGCAATTTCTGTTTTATCTACACATGATACAAGTTTGGCGATGGATTGGTGGAAAAACGAAGGAGATCTGGAATCTAAACTTCAATTTTTCTTTGATCGAGTCGGAAAACCGAGACCCGAATCGGAAGAAGAGGCACTTGTCGGGCTTCTTCGTTTTGTATTCCAAACAAGTAGTCTTTTTTCCATCCAACTTTTCCAGGATTTGGCTCTCGGAGTTTCGGATGTTTTAAAAAATCCCGAAAAACATCGAATCAACCTACCGGGAACCCCGGACCACTCCAATTGGACTTACCGGTTTCCCATGCTCATTGAAGACTTTGCTTCCGATTTTCAGCGTAACTTTACCCTTAGAAAGCTCATTTTCGAGTCCGAAAGAAATTCTTAAATTTTTAGCTCTATGACAGGTTCGTTCAAGTCAGACAACTCAGTTTCTGGTAGTATGGATCTTTACACCCGGAGGTCTCCTTTGAGATTTGCAAAAGAAATGGCGTTTTATTCCGCTTACCATCAGGAAAAACGTAATGTACTGATCCATGTGCTTGGTGTTCCGACAATCACCTTCACTTTGTTTGTTGTCCTCAGCCGTTTTAGTCTTTTTGAATATAATGGCTTTCACGTGTCTGCATCCCTTGTATTCACTTTAGCAGTGCTTGGTTACTATTATACTTTGGATGTTTTATTTGCTTTTGTGGCGACTCTCGTTTTCGGGGGACTCTATTTGACCTCCGAGTGGATCACAACACAATTGCCAGCGACCACTGCTTGGACCATTTTTGGTCTCGGCCAAGTGATTGGATGGGGAGCGCAGTTTTATGGACATTTTATTTTCGAAAAAAGTAGACCTGCTCTCTTTGACAATCTATTCCAAGCTTTAGTTTCGGCACCGCTCTTTGTGGTGGCAGATGTTTTCTTTGAGTTGGGATATCGATTGGACTTAAAAGCGGCAGTGGATAACGAACTAAAAGCTCGTGGAGTTTGGAAAGACTTCTCTCACAAACCTGCCTAAATCAATTTTGTAAGGCTTGTCAAATGGACTCTAGGGATTTGATTTCTTCAGATAACCTTGGTTTACGATCCTTCTGACTCATTTTATATGATCAAACAGAGGCCACTTCCTATAGTTGGTTTGGTTTCTGTTTGGACTTAGATTTCAATTCTCACAAAAACATACCTTATTCAGTGATTGGCTTCCTAAAAATAGGGAGGGTTTCACTCCAAACATTTTTTTAAAAGTACGAGAGAGATGTGCCTGGTCGCTAAAACCGGCCGCATGCGAAGCTGTTGTGAGATTCTCGCCACCTTGCAACAATTTTGCGGCAATATGAAGGCGTTGCCATAACAGATACTGCCGGAGAGGAATTCCCATATTATCTTTAAACAAATGCATAAACCTGTCAGTAGAAATTCCTGAAATTTCTGAAAGTTCCGCGAGAGTCACTGGATTTGGAATTTGTTCTTTGATTTTCTGAATTGCCATTTCGATTCGTTTATCATATTTTTTTGAAACAGTTTCCGAACCAAGGAGAGAAAGGATTTGGTTGTAGAGGGACCTTGCAGATTCACAGGTTAGTGATTCACCAAACAATGGGTTGGCGATTTTTTGAATTTTCAATCTTGTTTCTTTGTCTATTGTTTTAGGAGACTGATCCATTTCAATCCGTTTGTATTCCTCTGATTTTGGATCTAATTGGATGATGACCATCTCGGACTTTGAGCCGTCCAATCTATGGTAATAATTGGGAGGGATGATGATACCATTGGATTCAATTACAGTGTTCGATTTGGTATACAAATGAAAGGATCCACGGAGAGATACTAAGATAGAAACTGCATAATGAGAATGGGGTTCGGTGACAATCCCATCCGTTCCTAGGAGAATACGCTCTCCAAAATAAAAAAGACTTCCTTTTCTTTTAGAATCCATAAATTAGAAAAACTCTAAAGGCCATTCTGAAAAAGGCAAGGATTATCGAATGAAAAAAATAGTTTGGGTTTTACTTTTGCAAGTTCTCCTTTCTTCTCTTTTGGCAGAAATATTCCCAGAAGAACCAATCTCTTGGACAGATCTGCAAGCGAAGTACAATTGGAAACTACCCCCTAAATTTCCTGAATCAGAATCTGTGGATCTTTTTGAATCGACTTTGTATTCAGAAGGTAGGCTATTTTTTCAAACAAGAGATGTCACAAAACAAATATCGATTGTTGTTTGGAATTTAGGATCTGGGGAAGCGAAGAGACTTCCTTGGGAGGGTGGAAAGGTCACTGGTTGGACGGAGTGTCGTGGGAACCTTTTCTTTCAAACGGCAAATACACTTTGGGAGATCCATCCACAGACATTGGTTGTGCAAAAAAAAATTCCGTGGCCGGATAAGGGAAAGTCTTGGAAAGACATTGTTTGTTTGGAAAATCAAATTTACCGATTGGATAAAAACCAATTGGAAGTTTACAACGTAAATACGGGAGAACTGGTTTCCCAAATTCCTCTTCCTTTTCCTTCGGTGCAACGAATTATCAAGAGAAGCGAAACGGAAATATTTCTTATTTCTTCTTTTTGGGGAAATACCATCCAAACATATTCTCCAAAAAAACAAATGGCTATTAGTGAGTTCAAGTTTCCTGTTTCGCACAGAGCCTTATTCAAATTGGCCGTTTTAGGTGAGGATCAGTTTCTTATTTTTGATCCCTTAACGAAAACCTATGGGGAATGGAAAATACTTGGGAATTCTATTTTCCCGCTGAGACTAGGTCCGAGATAGATAGCGGCGGAAACCGTTCTCTCAGTCTGACCATACAAACAATGAAGGCCGGTGATACAAAGGATATTACCGTATATCGAGCGTTACTCACTCGCTATAAAATCCAATGGAATTTGGATCCAAAGCTGAGTATAGCGCTGAATCAAAGTCAAAGTAAAAAAGGATTTAAAAGTTACCTGCAAGATGATTGGTTTTTAAAAATGAATTCTCCCTTGGTCTTGGAAAAAAGAAATGCTCTTTTTCAAGAGAGTTTTAATCTAAAGGATGTACTTACCAAAACCCAAGAGTATGTGGCATCCATTCCTTACAAGTCAGGGAGTTTCGAACCTGCACCCCAAGTGATTGAAAAAAACAATGGAGGATGTACGGAACATTCTTACGTCACCATGGCCTTGTTACGTGGTATCGGTATTCCATCCCGTTTGGTTTGGAACTATCTACCTACTGAATCTTCCAAGGAAATTACTTTTAATCATAAGTTTGTGGAAGTTTGGGTAGAAGGACTTGGATGGATTCCTATGGAACCGCTGGCTCCCCCAAAATCCAAACCTGGAGTGACCCATGCAAGGCATGTTATCTTTGCAGGACTTTCCAATCCCACTCATCCCAAAATCGCGGGTGGAGACAGGCTTGTTCAGTTGTCGAAAGAAAGTTTGAGTTTGGCCAAGAAAATTAAATTCAAATTAGTAATAGCTAAAGTCGATGAGGGAAAAGAAGGGGAGGAGAAAGAAGAGGGAGCGATCATCAAAACAAACCGTTCCCTAACCAAAGGAGAAGATCTACTTGTGCCTTAGTTATTTTCTCAGGACAAAATTTTCTCCGTTTTTGGGTCCGGACTTCCGAATAAAAAGTCTTCTTTCCACAGACACGCCCAGTAACACTTGGTAGATGTCTGTGAGGATGGGTCTTGAAGAATAGTATCCATGCCCAAGTCCACCCACACCAAATACAGGATCATCTACTTCGTTGACATTGATCACATCGACTCCAGAATACTTAAAACACATTCCCGCACGAGGGGCTCCGTTCACTTTTTGAGAAGCAACAAGGGCGTTGTCCCCAGGAGAACAGTAGAGAGTGATTCGTTCGGAGGAATTGGTTAGGTCACTTAAGATCAGTTCAAATTCATTTTTATCAAAGTCTGGTGCATTTAAGATAAGTTCCGATAGAAATTTCTTTTTGCCTTGTTTGGCGAGAGCTGCCACCGATGGTAGCACCACTTGGTGACCCATACTGTGGACGACTAAGTGGACTTTTTTTCCAAGCCCTGTGATATCAGTTAAAAATTTAGCGAATGGTTCCCGGTTGATTTTAGCCTCTGTGTAGTTTAGTTCGTAAGTGGACTTCACCATGACTTGGGAAAGGATTCCCGGATCGGCTCCGGCAGGCCAAGAATACACTACCACTTCTCCGGGAAATTTTAGATCGTATTTGATTTGTCCTGCACGAAGCACTGCTTCATCAAAATTAACATTGAATCCATGTACAAAAACCAACACTTCATCCGAAGCAGAAGATTTGATTTTGGTTAAAAATTCTTTATCGTCAGTGTTGATGCGACCTTTGAATTGAAAGAATTGGTTTTTGTCTTGGGCATTGTCCTGTGAGATATCACCAATGATATGTTTGGACGGGATATTGACCAAACAGATTCCATAATGCGGATTGATGTCGGTGATGAATCCAAAACTTTGCGGATCACAATTGTCTTTGACTGACATTTCCCTGCGTGAAGTGACAAAGTGAACATTTAGAATTTTGGTTTCATCGAAGGGATCTACAATCCGTTTGTTGATTTGTTCTCCAATTTTGGGACTACAGGAAAATATAAAATGGGAAAACAAAATGAGGAATATTAGGAAAATTGAATGTTTTTTGTGATAAGTGTTGTAGTTCATATTGAAAGTATCCAGTTTATTTGTAAGAAAATCCTTTGATGATTTTGGTTGGGTTTACGTTTTTTCCATCTTTGATGACTTCGAAGTGTAGGTGGGGGCCAAAACAATAACCTGTACAACCGGAACGCGAGATGACTTTACCGGCACTCACATAATCCCCCTCTTTCACAAAGAGTTTGGAATTATGAGCATATAAAGTTTGGTAACTGTCATCATGAGTGAGGATGATGGCGTTTCCATACCCACCCATCCAGCCGGAATAGGTGACTTTTCCTTTTCTTGCGGCATAAACCGATTCGTAATTGGCACGTAAGTCGAGGGCCATATGAAATTTGTATTGTGGGTAGGAACGAGTTCCCCAACCCGAAGTGATGACTTTGGATACCACGGGGATTCTCCACACAGGCCCTGTGTCTGGAATCACGGCACCAGGAAGGAATACTTTTTGCCCTGATTTGAATAGGTCGTAATCATCCAATTGGTTTTCTGAATAAATATCATCGATTTTGACTTTGTAGTAGTCGGCAACTTTGGCAAGTGTATCACCTTTTTTTAGTTTATACACTAAACCTTGTTTGTTGGGGATGTTTAAGATTTGTCCAGGAAGGATAGATACTTCTGGGTTAATTCCAGAACTTCCTGCAATGGATTCCGCAGAAACTTTGAACCGGCGTGCAATGTCAGATAGGGTTTCATTTTTTTTGACTTTGTACTGAGTGACTTTTAGTTTTTTGTTTTTGTTTTCAGCCAGAGCATCCAAATCAGCGGAACGTAAGATGGCCATTTTTTTATCTTCTGTTTCTTGGAGGTATTTGGCATCGGCAAGTTTTGCTTCTTTGTCCTTTACGTCGTTTTCTTCTACCTCGGTCGACATACTGAGGAATTCTTTTTCCATCAAACTTTCTTCGTAGGTTTGTTTGTCTACGATGATGGAGATAAAAAATGCTAAGATAAAGGAAGAAGTGAGTAGGGGAAGGATCCGATACCGTTTGCGGTTGAGATCAATCGTTCCATGAAGGACACTGGATTGTGATTGGAGATTATAAAAATACTTACCGGGGGAAACTTGGATTACATTTACGTTTCCCCAACGTAACACATGCTTACCGATCGTAGACTTTTCTGGTGATCGAAGTAGCATGTGTTAATAGGGGTGTGTTAATCCTTGGTATCTAAAGACTTAATCCCACCAAAGGATTCTTCCACAATCTTACGAACGTCCTTTTTTTGGCCGCCAGTGATTGTGATATTTCCTTTTGCTACTACACCTTTTTGTAGTTCTAAGTAGGGAGCAGTAATATCACCTAACATACGTCCTGTACCTTCGAGTTTGACTTCGTTTTCGGCTTTGATGTTTCCGATGAGGGTACCTGATACAATGACTTCTCTTGCGCTGATGTTGGTTTTTACTTTACCGGTTTCACCGATAACGAGTGCATCCTCAGTTTTGATATCACCTTCGAATTTTCCATCGATTCTGAGTGAACCTGCGATATAAAACTTACCTTCAAATATCGACCCTGGTCCGATAACGCTATTGATGGAATCCTTACCTATTGCCATTCCTGCTCCTTTTCCCCTTCTGTGAGAATCAAAATTTTAGGTCTTCTTGACAAGCCTTTTTAGTAGTCGATTTCCTCATCTCCACTAAACACCGACTTTTTTCGTTTTGGTGGTTTGGCTGTGGGGGTGAGTTTTTCTACTTTTTCCTGTTTTTTCTTTTCTGAATGCACCACTGTTGTTGCGGGTGTGTTCGATTTTGTTTCCACTACGTTCCAGGAAGATCCGTGGTCATTACAGATCTCTTTTGGGGCTGTTTGTGGAATAAAATACTCTTCAAATAGGTCGTGGCATTGGTTACTCGGAAGTTTGCCTGACATCCGACAGACCGTCTTTTTGGTGACTTTGACCTCGGAAAGCCAAGGAAAATCGATATGCGGTTCGCGGTCGAGAGCGCGGGCCATAAACCTTCCCCAAACAGGAGCTGCCAATTTTCCACCTGTCATCCCTCGTCCCAGGGAAATGGTTCCCACATCATACCCAAACCAAACAGAAGTCACAAGTTCTGGGGTGTAACCCACAAACCATGCATCTCGAAAGTTGTTTGTGGTTCCTGTTTTTCCGTAGGCTTTGCGGTTTAGTCCATACGACAAAACCCCGCGTCCGGTCCCTTCTTCTACAACATCTTTCATCATGGAAGTGATGAGGAAGGCTGCTTCCTTGGAGATGATTTGTTTGCGATCATCTTCATCGAACTCTTTACGAAAGTCTTTGATGACATTTCCCGCATTGTCTTCCACATACAAAACAGAGATTGGATTTACCGTTTTGCCACCCGAAGCCAAAGCCGCATAGGCCCTTGTCAATTCATAAGGAGTGAGTTCAAAGGAACCAAGGGATACACTAAAGTTATAAGGAATGTCTCGACCGGGAAGTTGTAATAGTCCTCGTAAACTTTCCATTAGGTTGGAAAGTCCCACTTGTTCCAAAACGCGAACGGCCACGGAATTTTTGGATTGTTCCAAGGCTTTCCGTAATAAAATAAATCCAGAGTATTCGCTACTATAGTTTTCGGGGGCCCATTCGTCTCCGTCTTCCATTAAGTATTGGAGGGGAGAGTCCGCAAATAGAGTTGCGGGTGTCACATTTTTTTCGGGGTCTGGGTTTTTACCTGAATGGTCCATGGCCGCTGCATATAGAATGGGTTTGAAAGCAGATCCCGGTTGGCGGAAGGCTTGGAAAGGACGGATTTGTTGGTTGTCGGAACGAAACCCCGAACCTCCCACCATGGCTGTGATGTATCCGGTTTCGGGACGGATGGCGATAAGAGAACCTTCTACAGGAAGTAAATGGTCTTTTGTGGTTTGCGACGTATAATTTTTGTCAATTAAGTCCCCAAGGAAATCATCCCCAGTTAATAAATTCAATGCAAAGAATTCATCTCGCAGGTCTTCTTGGTAGGCAGAAGAAAACGTACGTTCTGTCCGAGAAATATGAAATTTAAAATCAGGCAGATCATAGAGATCAGCAATGAGAGAATACCCGCTTCCATACAAATCATCAAAGGCATCAATATTGCGAAAGGCTCTTTGGTTGGATTCTAAAGTTTGTCTTTGAAGGGCCGGAAGTAGGGCTTTTTCTGCTTCTTCTTGGTGGCGGATCTGGATGGTGGAATAAATTTTTAGGCCCCCATTGTACAAACGGCCCGAACCAATGGAACGAATTAAGTTCTTTCGGATGTATTCGGTAACATAAGGAAAGCGGTTTAATCTGTCAGAAAAAGCGGAATCATTGGGGGAACGATTGAGATTGGTATAGTATTCTTCGAGAGCGGCATATTCTTTTTCGGCATCGGCAACAGACATCCTTCCATTTTCGACTAACTTACGAAAGACGACTCGCACCTTGTTCATGCTGGAAACAGGATTGACGATAGGACTGAATTGGGTGGGTCTTGTGGTAAGGCTTGCAAGAATGGCCGCCTCTCCCCAACTTACATCTTGCACTTCTTTACGAAAGTAAAACCGAGAAGCTGCTCCGACCCCAATGGTTCCATGTCCCAGAGGAATTTCATTTAAATATACTTCTAGAATTTTATCTTTTGGATAAGCAAGCTCTAGTAAAAAGGCAAGCCATGCTTCCCGAGCCTTCCTTGCGATGGACCTTTCGATGGATAAAAATTTTAGCCGTGCTACTTGTTGGGTGATGGTGGAGGCACCTTCTTTCACTCGCCCCGCCATCAAGTTTACCACAAAGGCACGAGCAATTCCTTTTAAATCAATTCCATTATGGGAATAAAAAGAATTATCTTCTGTAGATAAAAAACATTGGATCACCTTGTGTCTGTTATCTGGAGAGAGAGTGGTTTCGTCTGGTTTTAGTTGTTCCAAACGAACGGGGATTCGAGAAAATTTATAATACTCGGCAATGGGTTCGTATTGCCCCTTGTCATTTAATCCATACAAGGTGGAAGGGATGTCATAGACCGCAGCTTCTCCTAGTCGAAAGAAGTCTTTGATAGAACCGGTAAGTAAAAAAACATTCAATGCACCAAAGGCGAAAATGGCTATGGCAGTGTTTCTTAATTTTTTGTCTCCGGTCCAAATCCTTTCTGTGACAATCCGAAACCAAATGATAAAATACTTTTCAAAGAGCCCAACGGGTTCTTGTTTCATAAAATTCCCTTAACTTTTAATCCCCATCAAACGAGGGGAGAAAATTCCTTCATATGGTCAATTCCGTGGTAACGCAGACCAGTATCTAAATTATAACCACCAAGAGAATCCAGAATTTTCGATCTGCTTTCCGGAGAAAAACTATATTCATAGGCTCTCGTTAAAATTTCTTTGCTAGCTTGGCTTGCTTGGTTCAAAAGTTCGATAAAGGAGTCGTTAAACTTTCTTTTGGGGTCGGCAGGATAGAACCATTCCCTCTTTTCATCGTTCATAATCTTGGGATTGATTTCATCCATTGCCGGAAGCATGAGCACACTCGCATTGTATTTATGAAAAGTCAAAGTATCCACTACACTCACAAGCCCACGCATAAAAGCACTTCTCGAATCCAAAGTGGAGGTAAACCGGTAAAATCCAAGATAGGATTCATTTAAAATATCCCCGGGGATGATCTTTTTTTCAGATCCTAAATAGGCAGAGGCAAATTCATCGGGGTAGGTTTCTTTGATGGACTGCAACCAAAAGTTCCAAAGTACAGGATCCATTTTGTTTTTGATTCCAACGGTTCTGTGGCGGATGTCAATGTATTGTGGGAAGTCATACTCTTTGGCACTCATTCCCCAGCGGTGGTTGATAAGAAGGGTATCCAGTCCAAACTCCACCTTCATATGGTTCACTTGTGCTTGGTAAGAGATCTTCTTATCGTTGTTATAGTAATCGCCCGAAATATAAAAAATATAAGGATGGGTTTGGATGTCGACTACGCAGTGGCAGATGTATCCTAAAGTGAAAGCAAGGAACCGGTCCCGGTACAGTCCCATCTCTGTATCATAGACTTGGTCTAGAAAACTAAGGATGAGTTCGGCAACTCGGTCATGGTGGGCCAGGTCACCAAAGAAAGCGGCCTTTTTTGTGCGTTTGGGTTGTAACACGTGATAGAAGTAAAAGATATCAGGTGCCACGGCACCGAGGTTTGCGTAAGATGCAACGTCTGGTCTTGAGAGTAATGCGGCAATCCGACGTTGGGTCGCATTTCCATGTTCCAAATGTTTTTTCACTTGGGAGAGAGCTTCAATATGTGTAATCTTTCCTGCCATTTTCTACTTTTTTGACTTTATGGAATGGAACCTATTGAAAGGTTTATCTTAAATCCTATGACATCAATCGAAAAACTAAAGTTTTTGAAAGAAGACCAAGTGCGAGCTTTGGCAAAAGAATTTGGAACCCCGCTCTTTGTCTATTCCGAGAAAGAAATTGAACAAAAATGTGACGAAGCCCTCGCGTTTCCGAACGCCTTTGGGTTACAAGTCCGTTACGCCATGAAGGCAAATCCCAATTCGAATATCCTTCAGATTATGAAAAAGAAGGGCATTCTCATCGATGCTTCTTCGGAACATGAAGTGGTGCGAGCCCTTCACTTTGGATTCAAACCCGAATCCATCATGCTCACTTCCCAAGAATTACCGAAAGCATTCGCGGAACTCATTGGCAAAGGCGTAAAATTCAACGCATGTTCTCTTCGCCAACTCGAAGCCTTTGGAAAAACCTTCCCTGGAAAGTCAGTTTCTATTCGTTTCAATCCGGGCCTGGGTTCGGGACATACCAAAAAAACGGATGTGGGTGGAGTCACTTCTTCCTTTGGAATCTGGCATGAAAAATTGCCGGAAGTGAAAGCCATTGTTGAAAAATACAAAATCATAGTAGAAAAAGTACATACCCATATTGGATCAGGAAGTGACCCGGAAGTCTGGAAGGCAGTTGCTAAGTATACTTTAGAATATGCCGAAGCTTTTCCCACAGTGACTGTTGTGAGCCTCGGTGGTGGTTACAAAGTAGGGCGGATGGCTGAGGAAACTTCGACCGACTTACAAAAGATTGGTGCTCCTGTAAAACCACAATTCGAAGAATTTGCAAGTAAACACGGTAGAAAACTCATTTTAGAAATTGAACCCGGAACCTACCTCATTGCACTTTGCGGGGCCCTCCTTACCACTGTGGATGATTTGGTGGATACTGGCCCGAAAGGATTTCGATTTTTAAAACTCGATACAGGGATGGATGCAAACACCAGACCTTCGTTATACGGTGCAAAGCACCCTCTCATCACAGTCAAAAAAGAAGGCGGAGTCCCAAAATCAAACACAGAGTATGTGGTTGTGGGCCACTGTTGTGAATCAGGAGATGTGTTCACTCAAAAAGAGGGGGGAGAGCCCATCACTCGTCTTATGGGAGAAGCAGAAGTCGGTGACTATGTGGTAATGGATGCGGTTGGTGCCTACTGTGCCAGTATGTCGACCAAGAACTACAATAGTTTTCCAGAAACTGCAGAAGTGTTACTTCGTAAAAACGGCGAAGGAAAACTCATCCGCAAAAAAGAACCAGTGCTTGAGATCTTTCGAAACGAAATCCTCGTTGTAGAATGACCGAATGAACCAATTGTATGTGGTCCTACTTGCAGGTGGGACAGGTTCCAGGATGGGGACGGAGGTTCCCAAACAATTTTTGAAAGTTAGGGGGGAGTCCCTCCTTCGGCATTCGGTCAAACGATTCCGAAGTTTTGGACTTACCAAATCCATCACTGTTGTCTCTCATCCCGATTGGATTTTAGAAACTGAAAAAGAATTGGATGATCTATTGGAAGGGAACGACCGGATTGTTCCTGGGGGGGAGAGTCGCCATCTGTCTACGTTATGTGGACTGGAATCCATTTCTTATGATTCTAAAGATATCATTTTTATCCATGACGTGGCACGCCCTAACTTCAAACAAAATGAACTTTATCAATTAATCGAACAAACCAAAATTTTCGGTGGGGCTACCCTTGTAGGAAAATCTACAGAAAGTTTGGTGCGAGTGCGTCTGCACCAAAACTATACCGAAGAACCATTAAAAAGAGAAGAAGTGTATTCTGTCAAAACTCCGCAATCCATTGCTGGGTTTATGATTCAGGAACTTTTGCTTGTGGAACTTCCAACGGATCAAAAAAAACATCCGACGGACCTTTGCACTTGGATGGGAAAAAGAAGGGTAGGAATTGTGGAAACCGACTACCATAACATCAAAGTCACAAGTCCCGGCGATGCAGAACTTGCTGACTCTTTGTTTTGGGAAGAACTACCTCCCGTGGAATAACTTAAAACGTTGTTTCCAAATCCAAATGCGAAATAGGTTTTTGTTTTCTATCGTATCAATTTGAATTCCAAACCCGCTAGGTTTTCCATACTTCCCTTGTGGGTTGGACCAACGAACCACACCACCTACAGATATATCTCCCGATCGGGTCTGGATTTTTACGTTACAAATTTGATCTTGGTCTAGAACCGAACTTGTTTCAATATACAATCCTTCTAGGGAAACATTCAGAAGTGTACCTTGGCAGATTTTGTTATCTTTGCTTGAGAAGTTTACTGGATTGGAAACAGGATACCTCGGTGCAAACACTCTAGCTAAAAAAGCTTCATAGATTTGTTTTTCTTCTCTTTGGTTGATTTGGAAGAAGAGTTGGACACCGGCAATTTCGGATCCATCACTCTCTTCGTCGATCCTTACGATTTTTGCTTGTACAGAAATAGATACTGGTTCTCTATTTTCCTTTTCTAATTTTAAGAGGAGATTGATGGGGTCTCCGACCTTTAGAAAGTGATGTGCGGGGATAGGGATGAGGATACCGTTACGCGAGATATTGATAGTTTGCCCATCTCCGTCACGTTCGCCATCGGCATTGGTCCAATGGAAGGGGACAGGGTGTGTTTCTCTGTATTTAGTTCTCCAACCGCGACGGATTCCACTTAAGTAAGGTGCGGCAATTTCTCGCCGTAGGAAATAAAATACAGTCCCAAGAAGTAGTGTGGTGGTGACCATATTCCAAACGATGTCAGCCGTATGAATGCGGATACCGGCAAGAAAGATCTTCTTTCCGAGAGTGACAGACAAAACCATCCAAACATTATAAGTAAGGATAAGAAAGGTAAAACAAAGGAAGAGGTAGTATCCAAATTTCTTTTTGGTAACAAGGCCATAGGCGATGATGGCACTGAGACCAGAGAGTACATATTGTAATGGCTGGATTCTAGAAAGAATCATTCCAAAATGATCTAAATCAAGATCATATAAGGAAGCCGTAATATAGACATTTAAAAAGGGAACCGCAAGAAAACCTAGGGTCACCAGTAGAACGGGGATGGGATAGTTAAAGAACCGCAAAGTCACCCGCAAATCAAACTCGATTTTAGGGATTTAGTCAACTTATTTTTAAAGCTAAAGGGTTCGGGAAACAGAAGTTCCATCCTAGTCTTTCTCCTCTGGTTCTTGCAAATCTTGTGTTTTGTCCTCATTGGATGTGACGGATTCTGTGGTAACGGGAGCGATTTGTAAGGAAGGCATTCCGTTGATAAGAATATGCAATTCTTGTTGTCTTTCGGAGATGGTATCTTCTACGGAGGTTAGGCGATTTATAATGCTATGAAGAATCACAGAAAGAAATCCTGGACTCTCTTTTCCCATAGAGAAAAAAATCTCTTTTGTGATGACTCCGACCTTTGTATCTTCTGCTGAAGCAACCACCGTGGCAGCTCTCGGTGATGGAAATACCAGTGCCATTTCTCCAAAAAACTCTCCTGGGTTGATATCTCGAACATAATGATCTTCACCATTGGCTTTTCTTTTGAAAACCTGGAGTTTACCTGCAAAAACAAAAAACATTTTCCCGTTACAATCTTCGCCTTCAGAAAAGACTTTGGTTCCTTCTGAAAAATGATCGATTCGCACTTCGGTGATGTACTTTCGCAAATGGTCGACGTTCATTTCTCTTCTTCCTTTTTGATTTCTTCTAACAGTTGATCCAGTTCGGTGAGCCTGGCTTCTGCCCGGTGGAGTTTTTCGACCGTACTTTTGGTCAGTTGGAATAAAAAATGTGTATTGATCCGAGCCAATTTTTCAAACTGATCCTCTCTGAGGATTCCGACTCGTGCATTGGCAGAAACCACGCTGATGGTCATAGCCCTGGGCCTCCTTGTGAGAAGTGAGAGTTCGCCGAAAAACTCGCCCGGCCCTAAACCTTTAATGACTTCTTGCGTTCCATCTGGCGTCCGTTTGGTGACGGCAAACATCCCGCTCATGATACAATACATACTTCCATCATGTGGATCTCCTTCGCGAAAAATCACATCCCCTCGCAAATACACTTGCGTAGAGATATTTTGCATAAATTCCAGTATGTTCATCGGAGTTGTCCTATTGGTATCTTACATGAGAACAAAAATTCAAAACAAAGGCAAGTGAATCACAAAAACTCACTAGACAGAATTCCCTAGTACAAAAACCTGCTTATACATGCTCAATGCGGGCGTGGCGAAATTGGCAGACGCACCAGATTTAGGTTCTGGCGCCGAGAGGCATGGGGGTTCAAGTCCCTCCGCCCGCATAACAACTCTCCTTAAAACAATCCAAACATTCAAATGACAACAAAGCCTAAGGGACTTGAACAGTTCCCTGAGCCTGTTATGGTTGCGACCCATAGGGAGCAATCATAACATAGAGCATGCTCGGATGGCATGCGACGAAGGGAGCCGTGCCTCGAAGCGTAGCAAACACACGGAAGTGTTTGCAGCGAAAGAGGCAAGTCCAGGAGCAACTTAGTTTAAATATAAAATCTATTTCGAATCGCCAAAGGGATTCTAAAAGAAATCTCTCTTAAACAATCATTATCTACTATTCTCTGAATTTCCTAGAACAATCCACTTCGCCGACCCATAGGGAGCAATCATAACATATCCCTAGAAACCTAATCGGAGAGGTCAGGTAGGAGATAAGATTTTTATAAAGTAACAGTATGATCTTAAATGATTCGATAAAAAATGGTCTCTTCGGAATTGGATGAAATGATCCTAATCGTAATAAGATAAAACAAATCAAGTATGAGGAGGTATTAGATGAGTGAGATACGTGTAATTGATGCCTTAGAATTATTTTTTCATCTCTTTTGATAGTTTTTGAATTTATATTAAGACTACTCTTTTTGCTTTTCCTTTCAAAATCATGCAAGCGATTACATCTTGGATCCATAGATAAACTGCCAATCTCTTGATAGCCGGAAAAAAACTCCTCCTCAATTAATTGATTCGGGAATATTTGAAATAAGATTGATTGACACATAGAAAAATCTAGGTTCAATGATTTAAGTTTTTATTCCTTGGAAATAGAAAGTCAAAATAAGAGAAAATATAGTGAAACATAATTCTATAGATAATCGGTTCAGTTTGTTTCTTTTTGTATTTATATTTCCGTTTATTATAAACTGCGAATCAAAGAAAGGGAAAGATTCGAAAGATTGTTCGAATGCTTGGAAAATTCATCAAATATGTGTGATGATTAATGATAACAATACAAATTTTTGTCGGCCACAGTGGGATGGCGTTGTTTTAGCCTGCGGTATGATTTAAATATAGGCATTCGATTTTAAGTTATGATTGATTGTCGATATGTGGCTAGAATCGTGAAAGATATTTGAAGAAATTTGTATGGACTACCAAACTTTTTCACCACATCCCGATTTGAGTTCCTTTGTGAAATGTTATTGGACTTTGGAAATCCCGAAGGCATCCTCTTATCCAAGGCAGCGCATCGTTCCCGATGGTTGTATGGAAATGGCATTTATTTTGGGAGACAATATCAAACGTTTCACTAGTGAAGAAGATTTTATTCTGCAGCCTCGCGCCTCTCTCATTGGACAAATCACCGAACCATTTTACATTGAACCAACAGGTTTTGTGAAAACCTTTGCTGTTCGATTTTATCCTTATGGAATCATTCACTTTGTAAATGATTCCATTGAGCGCTTGGCAAATAAGGAAACGCCACTGGATCAATTATTTGGAATGGATATTGCGAAAGACTTGGTAGAAGAAATAATTCATGCAAAAAATACAGAAATGCGAATCAAAATGATTGAAGATTTTCTTTTGAAAATGCTAAATAAGGAAACAATCATTGATCGGATAGTAAGAACTACTATTGATTCTATTATGGAAACAAGGGGATGTGTATCGATCAATGTAATTTCGGAATACGATGTGTACAGATACAGTATTCGCCTTACACAATCCTCTAATTTAATTTAGATTATTGATTTTTTTCCTGTGTTAATTCTC